>CAZFCE010000019.1:0-113460 GCA_964517605.1 uncultured Caldilineaceae bacterium
GCGGCGGCCCGCCCCTACTATGAACGGGCGCTGGCCATTTATGAACAGGTGTTGGAGCCGGAGCATCCCGACACGGCCCTCAGCCTGAACAACCTGGGCTTCTTGCTGGACAGTCAGGGGGAGTATGCGGCGGCCCGCCCCTACTATGAACGGGCGCTGGCCATTTATGAACAGGTGTTGGGGCCGGCGCATCCCGCCACGGCCCTCAGCCTGAACAACCTGGGCGTATTGCTGGCCAGTCAGGGGGATGATGCGGCGGCCCGCCCCTACTATGAACGGGCGCTGGCCATTTATGAACAGGTGTTGGGGCCGGCGCATCCCGCCACGGCCCTCAGCCTGAACAACCTGGGCGTATTGCTGGCCAGTCAGGGGGATGATGCGGCGGCCCGCCCCTACTATGAACGGGCGCTGGCCATTTATGAACAGGTGTTGGGGCCGGCGCATCCCGCCACGGCCCTCAGCCTGAACAACCTGGCTGTTCTCTGTTACCATCAAGGCGACTACCCTGCCGCCGCTGCTTATATGCGCCGGGCGCTGGCCATTCGGGAGCAGAAGTTGGGGCCAAATCACCCCGATACGCAAAGCTCCCGGCAAAGTTTGCAAAACATTCTGGCAAAACTCAAAAACGCCCCGCAATCCCCCGGTCTATGGGGTAAAATTATCACCAGGTGTAAAAATTTTTTCACGTCCTGATAATTATTTTTCAGGGCGTGATAATTTTTTAACGTCGCGGCGGCCATCGCGAGTTACGAGTTGCGAGTGACGAGTTACGAGCGACGAATGACGAATTTTCAGGCGTCAGAAGGGCGTTTTTATGATCGGGGCCGTCCCGGATGGGGCTAATTTGCGAATCGTGAATGTCACCAAAGGCCCGCCCCTGCAATCTCGCCCATTCACTGATCCACCAACCGCCATTCACCATTCACCATTCGCCATTCGCTGATTCGCCATTCGGCGGGGGCCAGCCCCGCCGCTACTCGTCATTCGCCATTCACCATTCACCATTCACCATTCACCATTCGGCGGGGCCAGCCCCGCCGCTACTCGTCATTCGTCATTCGTAATTCGCCATTCACCATTCACCATTCGGCGGGGGCCAGCCCCGCCGCTACTCGTCATTCGTAATTCGTAATTCGCCATTCCCCATTCGCCATTCGGCGGGGGCAAGCCCCGCCGCTACTCCCTGTTCCGTACTCCGTACTCCCTGTTCGCGCCATTCGGCGGGGGCAAGCCCCGCCGCTACTCGTCACTCGTCATTCGTCACTCGTCATTCGTCACTCGTAGTTCGCCCCACTTTGCAACCGCCCTGATATCAGTATAATCAATACCAACCTGTGGGGGGAAGATTAGCCAGTGGGCCAAAAACTAAAGTACGTCCTGTCGGATTTGCACATCGGCCTGGAGCGCGCCCACCAGCCGGCCCAGGACATCACCGCCAGCCAACAATTTGTTCAATTTTTGCACGCCATCTGGCGCGAAAGCGAACGCAACGACCAGGAAATCGAGTTGATTATCAATGGCGATTTTTTGGCGCTGTTGCAGGTTCCCGCCGTAGATACCTACCAGCCCAACCTGGCCTACCCCGCGCCGGCCTACCTGGATTCGTCGCAAGAAGCCTCGGTGAAGCGCCTTAAACTGATTGCCGGGCGCAACCCCGACGTGTTCAACGCCCTGAGCGATTTTATCCACGTGGAAAACCCGCAGCGCCGGATTACCATTATCAAAGGCAACCACGATGTTACCCTGTACTGGCCGGGCGTAAAAAACCGGCTGCGCGAAATTTTGGGCGCGTTTGGCACGCGGGCCTCGCTGCTGCGCTTTGCCGATGAGTTTGTGAGCCGCGAAAAAATCTACGTGGAACACGGCCACCAACGCGCCGAAAAGATGAACGGCTACAACGATTCGTTTGATCCCCGCGCCATAGATAACCCCAGCCAGATTCACTACCCCGCCGGGGCGCTGTTTACCATTAACTTTCTCAACGAGGCCCGGCGGCGCTGGTGGTTTGTGGATCACCTTAAACCCGTTACCAGCCTCATCTGGTACGCGCTCCACTGGAATTTTGATTTTGCCTGCCAGGCGTTGGCCGGCTTTATCCGCCACACCCCGGCGCTGGTGGTGAGCGATATGCCCATAAGCGACAATGCCATCAGCCCCGCCGATACCCTGCTGCAAGATTTAGAGGACGACGCCGCGCGCCGCCGGCTGGCCAAAAAATACGCCGCCAGCGCCGAGTTCCGGCTTGAATTTCACCGGCGGGTGCAGCAATATATAGAAGACGCCATTATAGACAACAAGGGCGAGGCCGCCTTTTACACCGTTACCATCAGCAGCGACCCGCTGGAAATGGGCCGCGCCGACCAGTTGCGCCAGCGCTCTATGTTGCAACAGGCCGCGCTGGGGCTGGCCGATCCCGATAAAGCCCGGGTGATTGTGTTTGGGCACACCCACTCCCCGGTGTGGCAAGAGCTGCCGCAAGGCTGCGTGTACGTTAACACCGGCAGTTGGAGCAAAGATTTGGCCAACGCCGCGCCCGAAACGTGGGCGGCGCTCTTTGCGGGCGCTATCCAGCCGGGCAACATCCCCTTTACGCTGCCCTACGCCCGCATTGAGTACGACGAGCACGATAACCCCACGGCGCAGCTATTATTTTTTAACCCCACCGCCTGAGGCCGGCCCATGACGCTTGAACTCAACCAGATTGCGCCGCAGGTAAAAGCGATGGGCCGCAGCCTGGCCCAGCACACCGCCCGCCGCCACGAGGCGCTGGCCCAGGCGCAAGCCCTGCTGCAAAGCCACGCCACCCAGTTTGACTGCCTGGCCCAACTGGTAGAGCAAGCCGAAAAGGCGCAGGAAAGGCAACGGTTTGATTGGGTGGGGGCCGCGCCCACCACCGAAGCCCTGCACCAAGCCTACCCGCTGCCGCCCGGCCCGGCCCAGATTACCGTGATCGCCAGCGACGGCTCCCAGATTTACCCGGATACGCACGCCATTGCCCTGTACTACCTTATTAACGTGGGCGCAATTATTTACCGCCACGGCTCTAACCAAAAACCCCAGGTTGATAACCACTCGCCGCGGCTGTACTTTGACCCCGACGACCTGCTCGATGAGCAGGGGCGGCTCATCTCGGCGGGCGAGGTGAGCGCCCGGCGCGACCTGGCCGAACTGGAAACGCTGGCGCGGCTGGCCCCTCCCGCCGCCGCTACCGCCGAGCCGGTGGTGGCGCTGCTGGACGGCCAACTGACCCTGCGCGTCATTGATTTGCCGTTTGACCGGCAGCAAGCCTATTTGGAGCAATACGTTGAGCAACTCAACGCCCTGCGCCAATCCGGCGCGCTGCTGGCCGGGTATATTGATCGGCCCCGCAGCGCCTTTGTGCTGGCGCTGCTGCACCTGGCGGCGCTGGGCCGCGAGCGCATCACCGAAGAAAACCTGCGCCACAACCCGTTTCGCCGCCTCACTGACCGGGAGTTGTTTGCCTTTTTGGGGCCGGGCGAGCGCAGCGCCGTGTTTGCCACCCGCGCCAAAGGGCTGGAAAAATACAACGCCGCCGGGCAAGCCGTTCACTTTTTTTACCTGAACGTTAGCGCCGGCCCGGCCCGCCCGGCGCTGGCCCGCGTTGAAATCCCGGCCTGGGTGGCGGCCAACCCCGCCGCGCTGAATACCATTCACGCCGTGATTGTGCGGCAGGCGCGGATTACCGGCAGCTACCCTTACGTGCTGGCCCGCGCCGACGAACTGGCCGTTATCTCGCCCGAAGAGCGCGAAGCCGTAGAAATGATGCTGGCCGTAGAAATGCGGCGGCAGGGCTTGCGCCCGGAGCTATCGCAAAAGCAACACAACAAAAACGCCTACCGCGCTGCCAAAGAAAGTTTTAAACTATGACCCAATCACTGCCCATAGGCTGGGTGCTCCGCGCCAGCACCACCGGTTTTGTGGTGGGCTGCCGGGTGCTGCAACCCAACGTGCCCCAATTTGGCGATCTGGTTAAAGTGCTGCTGGACTCCGCCGGTATTTTTGGCCTTATTTACGATGTGCAGGTAAAAGATGATCCCGCCGTGCGCCAACTGATTTTGGCCGGAGAAATGGAGCCGGAGGCGGTGCTGGATCAGCGCGAAAACCGGCTGGTGCCGATTGAAATTGGGGTGCTGGTGGTGGGCTACCAGCAGGGCAAACGCATCTGGCAGGGCTTGCCGCCCCAGCCGCCGCTCAGCCTGGACTCGCTGATTACGTGCAGCGAGGCCGAACTGCGCGCTTTTACCGCCAGCCTTAACTACCTGCAACTGGTGCTCAACGCCCGGCAACTGCCCGCCGATGAACTGCTGGCCGCGCACCTGCGCCACGCCGCCGCCGCCCAACCGCCCGAAACCCGGCGGCAGTTTTTAGTGGCCGCCGGGCGCGAACTGGCCCGCCTGCTGGCCGCCGACCTGGTGCGGCTCGATGCCATTTTGCAGCAAATAAAACCCTAACCCGAAAGGCGCAACCCAATGGCCGCCAACTCCAGCGATTTTGACCAATTTTTTCCAACCGCCTCGCAGTTAGCCCCCGTTACCCAAAAACTGGGCACGGTCATCAGTGGTTCGCTGAGCAAAGGGCTGGAAGTAAAACTCGATGCCACCGCGCCCATTGAGGATATGGCCGTGGGCCGGTACGTCATCATTGAGGGCAACAAGCTGCGCTTTTTTGGCATGATCACCGATGTAACGCTGGACAACACCAATCCGCAAATAGAAAAAACTCCGCCCAATGTGGCCGATGAGCCGTTTTTGCGCGAGGTGTACGTGGGCACCAGCGTATTTGGCCGCATTCACGTAGCCCCCATGCTGGTGCTGGCTGCCGATTCGGGCCAGCCGCGCCCGGTAAAAACCATCCCCGGCCATTTTTCTACGGTGCGCGTGGCCGCCGAAGAGGACGTAAACCTGGTGTTTGGAGCCGAAGACGACCAGCATTTTCACGTGGGCGAGCCGCTGGACATGCAGGATGTGCAGGTTAACCTGGATTTGTTCCGCATGGTGGAGCGCAGCGTGGGCGTGTTTGGCAAAAGCGGCACCGGCAAAAGTTTTCTCACCCGCATGCTGCTGGCCGGCGTTATTCAAAAACACGCCGCCGTGAGCCTTATTTTTGATATGCACAACGATTACGGCTGGGAAGTAAAAACCGAAGGCGGTGCGGCGGTAAAGGGCCTGAAGCAGCTTTTTGGCCCCAAAGTGGCCATTTTTACGCTGGATGAAGAATCCAGCCGCCGCCGCCGGGTGCGCCCCGATGTAACGGTGGTGCTGGATTGGAGCGATATTCAGCCGGAGGATTTGGAAATGCTGCGCACCACCCTGGATTTAAGCGACCAGATGGTTGGCGCGGCCTACAGTTTGCGCCGGGCCTGGGGGCGGGGCTGGATTAAACAACTCCTCAGCGCCGACAAAACCGAAATTGACGCGCTGGTAGAAGGCAGCACCCTCAACCGCTCCAGCCTCGATGCGCTCAGCCGCCGGCTGGAACGGCTGACCCGCTTTGAGTTTTTGCGCGATAGCTGGAAGGGCGACTCGGCCCAAAAGGTTATCGAATACCTGGACAAAGGCATCACCGTGGTGCTTGAATTTGGCCGCTACGGCAACTCGCTGGAGGCTTACATTCTGGTGGCCAACTACATTACCCGCCGCATCCACCAAATGTATGTCGAGCGGGTGGAACGCGCTCTGGGCGATGCCGCGCAGGAGCCGCCGCAACTGCTGATTGTGATTGAGGAAGCGCACAAATTCCTTGACCCGGCCATCGCCCGGCAAACCATTTTTGGCACCATTGCCCGTGAGTTGCGCAAGTACAACGTTACCCTGCTGGTGGTTGACCAGCGCCCGTCGGGCATTGACGAAGAGGTGATGAGCCAGATTGGCACCCGCGTAACCGCTCTGCTGGACAACGAGCGCGACATTGCGGCGGTGTTCACCGGTGTGGCCGGCGCGGGATCGCTGCGCGAAGTGTTGGCCCGGCTGGATACCAAACAACAGGCGCTGATTATGGGCCACGCCGTACCCATGCCGGTGGTGCTTCAAACCCGCAACTACGATGCCAATTTTTACGCCGCGCTGGGCCAGGCCGATGCCGTTAGCCCCGCCGGTCGGGCGGCGCGGGTTAACTTACTGCGCGGCGAGCCGGAAACAGGCATTGATTAAGCCTAAAATTTAACCTTTCTGAAAGCTACAGCCAGGCGTTTTTAGAAAGTTTTTACAGTTAAAAATCGCCGGGCGGATGGTGAAAACGCGGCCACGGCTTGAAGATTGGCGTAAAATTTGTACAATTTTAATGTAAGAATACGGTATTTTTTGGCAACAATTCCCTATGTAGGCTATAATTTCGGTAGTTTATAGAGGTTTACTGATTCAGGAGTCTGGTTTGTCCAACAGTATTTTCGACGAAAACGATAATCAAAATTCAATTTCCACCGACGACGGGCAAGATTTAAGTTCACCGTTACCCGAATTTACCGGGGATTCCTTTACCGCCGCCGAATCCCCGTTGTTTAAAAGTTCAACCGCAACCCCCTCAAATTTAGATGAACTCTTGTCGCAACAGCGACCGGCAGCTCCGGTTGAGCTAACCGGAGCCGAAACCGAGGCTCAACCGGCGGCGGGTGGGCCAAGCTACAAAGTTTCACCGGCGCAGGCCGACCTGCCCGGCTACCCGGCCTCTATGTTGCCCACCGATGCCCCCGCTGCCGAAACTCCGGCGGCGGAGCAAAGTTCCGGCTGGCAAACCACCTGGGCGGTGGTGCGAGAAGTTGGCGAAACGGTTATCCTCACTTTGGTTATTTTTTTACTAATCCAAACCGTGGTGCGTAATTTTAGGGTGGTGGGCACCAGCATGGTTAACAACCTGCACGATGGCCAATATTTAATTATTGATAAACTCACTTACAACCCGTGGCTTAACCAATATTTGGGGATTGGCGGCCTGGAGCGGGGTGATGTGGTGGTGTTTGTGCCGCCGCGCCGCCCCGACGAGGATTACGTAAAACGGATTATCGCCCTGCCCGGCGAAAAGGTGCAGGTAATTAAAGGCGTGGTGTACGTTAACGATGCGCCCATGCCGGAACCCTTTAGCCCTAACCCCGGCTCGTACACCATGCCCCAACCGCTGATTGTGCCGCAGAACACGGTGTTTGTGCTGGGCGACAACCGCAACAACTCCAACGATTCGCACAACTGGGGGCCGTTGCCCATTGATAACATTGTGGGGCGGGCCTGGCTATCCTATTGGCCGCCGGCTTTATGGGGCGTTATCCCACGGGATGCGCCCTCGGAAGAGGCCACGCTCAAACACTGGTTTAGCCAGGTTATTCCCAACGCCAATGCCAAAAGCGAGTAACAAAACCGCCATGAATATTGCCAGCTATATTGACCATACCCTGCTAAAACCCGAAGCTACCTCGGCCCAGATTAAAAAACTGTGCCAGGAGGCGTTGCAGTACCGGTTTGCCTCCGTTTGCGTTAATCCCGTGCACGTAAAACAGGCCGCCGAGCTACTGCGCGGCTCCGAGGTAAAAGTTTGCACCACCATCGGTTTTCCGCTGGGAGCAACCTTGCCCCAGGTAAAAGCCTTTGAAACCGAACAGGCCATTGTCGCCGGGGCCACCGAGGTGGACATGGTGATCAATATTGGCGCGCTGAAAGAAGGCAACCTGGAACTGGTTGAGCAGGATATTGCCGCCGTGGTGGCGGTGGCGCACCGGCACCACGCCCACTGCAAAGTAATCATCGAAGCGGCGCTGCTCACCGACGCCGAAAAAGTAACCGCCTGCCGGCTGGCCCAATCTGCCGGCGCGGACTTTGTAAAAACCTCAACCGGATTTAGCATTGGCGGCGCAACGCCCGCCGATGTGGCGCTAATGCGCCAAACCGTTGGCCCCGATCTGGGCGTAAAAGCCGCCGGTGGCGTAAAAACCTACGCCGACGCCGCCAAAATGATCGCGGCGGGGGCCACGCGGTTAGGCGCCAGCGCCGGTATAACTATTGTTCAAGAGGCAGACCAAGCATAATGACTATTTGCCCATCCTGTAGAATTGGCCGGTTAGTAAAACGATCTATGGCTTATATCGAATGGCATCACGGCGATTTACTGGTAGTAGACCGGATGCCCGTAGAAATTTGCGATATTTGCGGCGAACGCGATTACGATGACACCGCCATTGAAAACTTGCAGCGGTTGCTCTGGTCAAATTCATCCAAAACCCAGGCCCGCTCCACCGCTCCCAGCCGTCATCATACTTAATCAAACCGCAACACCCAAGCAACCCCGTAAAAGGATGGCCCGCAGATGAGCAACACCACCGTAACTCGAATAACCGCCGGACGGGTAGTGGCCGATTTTTTCACCGCCAGTTACCGGTTATCCGCCAGTATTGTTGTGTACAAACGCCGCCTAGTAGATGTGTTGAGCGACCAGATTACCGATTATCTGGATTTGGTGGATATTTACGTGTCGCGGATTAACAGCCCCGGCGATATTGTGGCCACTTACCCCAAAGGTTCGCTGGTAAAAAACGAAATTAACTTTATTTTGCTATCCAGTGAAGTTGAAGGCGTTTCCAAAGAACGGTTTTACACCTCGCGTGAAAATATGTCCGTATTTCTGTCGATTCCATCGTTTGAAATTACCGGAGAAATTCAGTGGGGTCGCGTTGAACTCGATGTGAAAAAACTCCTCACCGCCGATCCCCAAAAATTCCTGCCGGTGCTCGATGTAAAAGCCACCAACTCATTCTATCCGCAGGTTACATTCCAGGGGCCATTGGCGCTGGTTAACAAAACCAAAATCCAGGTTTTGTGTTCCTAATAAACACCCTGGCGCAGGAAGGAGCACGCTCGGCCTCGCAAAAACCGCGCGTAAAAAACGTTTATGCCCACCATACTGGTAATTGACGACGACAAAGACATCCAACGGCTGCTGGAATTTGCGCTCAAGAGAGTTGGCTATACCGTTGAAGCCGCCTACGATGGCCAGCAGGGGTTGACTTACGCCGAAGCCTACCGCCCCGATTTAATCATTTGCGATGTAATGATGCCCAAAATGACCGGTTACGAATTTTGCCGGCAAGCCCGCACTAAAGCGGAGCTAAAAAAAACCCCCATCATTGTTTTTTCAGCCCGTTTTCAACCCATAGACAAGCAAACCGCCCTTGATGCCGGGGCCACCGATTACCTCTCAAAATCTACCGCGCCGGATGTATTGATTAAACGGATTGTGGAGTTGCTGCCCCAAAACGCCGCCGCCAAACCCAGCCAGGGAATGGTGGGCGTGTTCAGCTTGCGGGGCGGGGTGGGCGTTTCTAGCCTGGCCGTGAACCTGGCCATTGCCCTGGCTCTTAAAGAGAAAAGTGCCACCACATTAATTGACCTGGCCACGTTGAGCGGCCACGCCGCGTTGATGTTGGGCGTGCGCCCAACCAGCAACGCGGCCAAGCTGCTGGCCGCCGGCGAGGATGGCCTGGGGCCGCAAACCATCAAAAATTATCTAATTCAGCACTCCAGCGGTGTGCAACTGCTGGCTTCGCCGTTAAGTTTTTCCGAGCAACTAACCCCCAACAACCCCGGCGTGCTGCGCCTGTTGAGCGCCATCAAAGCTGGTTTCCCCCTCAGCGTGTTGGATTTTCCCCATTTGCTGGAACCGCACTTTTCGCCGGCGCTGCAACTGCTGGACAAAATTCTGCTGGTTATCTCGCCGGATATGCCGGCGGTGCAATCCACCGCGATTGCGCTGCAAAGCCTGCTGAGTTTGGGCATGGCCGACAATAAAATCAATTTGGTGGTGAATCAGGTTATGCAATACAACATGCTGCCGCTTGAGGTTATCCAAAAAACCATCAAACGCCCCATTGCCGCCGCCATTCCCTTTGACCCCAACATGATCAAAGCCGTAAACGCCAGCCAACCACTGATATTAAGCCAACCGCAATCACCGGCAGCCCAGGCCATCGGCCAACTGGCCGGCAAAATATTCGCTGCCGCGCCGGTCAACCAGACTCCGGGCATCATTGATTAAACTGGCCGTTGTTGGCAACGGCGCAACACCCAACCGAGGTTAATTTAAATGCGCAGATTATTTGACCAAGCCAAATATATGGCCATCATTGGCGTTATTTCCCTGTTGCTGGCAGCGGTGGCGGCATTTGGCTGGGGCGCCATGAAAACCGTGAGCGTAATTGTAAATATTGTTGCCAGTTACGGCCAGGACCCCAAAATTGCGGTAGAACTGATCAAACTGGTGGACACTTTTCTCATTGCCACGGCGTTGTTTATTTTTTCGGCCAGCATGTACGAGCTGTTTATCAACAAACTCACGCTGCCCGGCTGGATGCTGGCGCACAATCTTGATGAACTCAAAAGCAAACTGGGCAGCGTGATTGTTTTGGTGATGGCGGTTAAATTTTTAGAACGCCTGGTAGATTGGCAGGACCCCGCCGGCACGCTGTTGTTTGGCATTGCGGTAACTATTGTTTCGGCAACGCTGATTATGCTGGGCTATTTTGGCAAAAAAGATCACTCACCGGATGGCGATTGACCGGCCAGCCCCAACTCGGCGGCGGCGGCTTGCATGCCGGCCAGCACCAGCCCAATATGCTCATCCAGCGGGATGCCCAACGCCGCCGTGCCGGCCTCAACTTCCTCGCGGTTAACGCCGGGCGCAAAGGCTTTAGCCGACCACTTCTTTTTAATTGATTTCACTTCCACTTCACGAATATCCTTAGACGGGCGCACCAGCGCCACCGCCGCAATCAGGCCGGTCAACTCGTCAACCGCGTACAGCGTTTTCTCCAGCCGGGTTTCGCGCTCCACGCCGGTCACTTCGGTGGCGTGCGATAAAATAGCCCGCACAATTTCCTCATCAACACCATGCGCCCGCAAAATGGGAGCGCCGGCGTTGGGATGCCCCGCCGCCGACACGTCGGGATTACGGTCATAATCAAAATCGTGGAGCAGGCCCACCAGCCCCCAACGCTCCTCATCCTCGCCAAAATAACGGGCGTAGGCGCGCATCGCCGCTTCAACGGCCAGCATGTGCCGCCGCAAATGCGGGCTTGCGGTGTATTCACAAACCAGTTGCCAGGCTTCGGCTCGATTCATTGGTAAATCCTCCAATTTTTCAGGTAATATTTTTAACCCCGGTTTTAGTCGGAGTATGAATTCAAAATTTTAATTATTGACCGCACTTTTCGCACACTACCCGCACCGATTGAAGTAAAATTTGTTTAACCGGTTGGTCATTGGCGCTAATTGCCAAAGCCAGCGTAAATTCTCCCGCTGGCACATCTGCTGCCGGCAGTATCGAAAGCAGGCTGTACACCATTTCATCAGGCGGCCACTTTTGAGTTGGATAAAAAGAATTTAGCGGCTCAACCGGCGATGACCACCGGCTGACTCCATTAGCGTCAAGTAATTGCAGACTAATTTGAAGGTTCTGGGGCAATACATCGGTAGCCCGCCAGTACAACTCCAGATCAAACAGTTGATTAGCTTCAACCTGTGGCTGCCGGTTACGATACCCAACCAATTGTAGCAAACCGGCATTGTCTGCTACTGGCTTGCTATCAATTGGCAATTGTTGCGCCGGTAATCCCCGCCGAACCGAGACTGTTTTGGGGTTATCCTGCAAGTTAAACAACACCGCATGCACCGGGTCGCGCTGACCTTCGGGATAAAACCCAATAAATACCGTATAATCTCCGGGAGGCATTCCAACGGGAACGGTAATCTGCCCTGATTCGGCAATTATTTGGCCTGGTTGCCATTGTTCCGGGTTGGGAACAGAAGACTTGGGCTTGGTAGTGGTTTCAACCCAAATTCGACCATCCGGGCCAACCAACCACAAAAAGAATGGCTCACGGGCCGATTTACCCAGATATTCCCACCACAAATCAAAATCAAGTCTGTTACCAGGTTGCAACACCGGGTGATCCGGGTTTACGCCGGGAGTGGTATATTCCCAGCCAAGCAGCTCAGCCAGGTCTGGATACCGCTGATACTGCAAATAATGATCCAACCCAATACTGCGATAAATCCAGACATAGGGCGTTGAGTCCAAATAGATGACCTTATCAAGTGGGAGGTTGTCAACAAAATTAAAAAACTCCCCATCAGGCAGATTACGTTGGCGTTGATTTATATAAACCACCACATAATCACCGGCCAGAACGTTGCCTTTTTGCTGAAAATAATCCACAGTTTGCCCTTTAAAGAAGGGCGCAAAAACCGAAGCGCCATACCATGAAGCAACTTTTAACTTTTTAGCCATTGGTTTTTGGTTAAGATACTCCGCAGCCTGATCTAACCCTTCACCCCAACCTACGGTTATGGTTGATGACGCTTTTGAAAGGCCGCCGAACAGCGGATTAAAATATGTAAAATAATATGGAAAGCTACGAAGCGCCAAATAACCATGAAGCGCCATCGTTGCCGCCAAAACCAACGGCAAAACAGGTGGATTGCGTCTAAACCCAACCACTCGCCCGGCTAACTGCTTCCAACCAATGGCCGCCATAATGCTAAAAAACGGATAGGCTGGCAACAGATACCGATCTTGTTTGGTGCCGCCAAAAGACATAAATACAATAAATGAAATTACAAACAATAACGAAAGAAAAAACAACTGCTCAACCGGGGCCACCTCTGGCAAGTAGCCGAGTTTACAACGCAATTTTTGCCAGTGGTTCGGAGGCAGCGAGTTTGATGCCGGTGGATTACCAAGATAGACGGCTATGGCAAGCAGCACTCCTAACAATACCAGGGGTGTGGTACGCAGCAACCAACTTGTTGGGTAAAAGAGCAGGCCGGGATTGTGAGAAATATCGCCCAGAAAAAAATTACCCCGTTCATGTCCACCAGCGGCATAAGTAAACACGATACTCAATAAAAAATAGAGCGCCTGCTTGGGAATAACCCACATGGCTGGCCAGAACAGCACAAAAGATAAACAGGCCGCGCCAAACCAACTTAACCCATCGGCGAGTGTTATCAGCACGGGCCTGATCGAAAGCCGGTTGGTTGCCAGCCACTGTCCAAGCAAATACCAACCGCCTAAAATAGCCACAAACGGCGCTAAAAACAACGCCGGGCTTTTGGCGAGCGCCCCCGCCCCGGCCAAAAATCCAGACAACAACAACCAGCGCCGCGAACCATTTTGGCCCCAATAATAAAAAACGGCTAATAAAGAAAATGTAGTAAATACCGTCTCCAGAGCATCGTTGTGCAGTACCCGCGCCAAAGCAATTTCAAAGGGTGAAACTGCGGTAAATAGCGCAGCCAGGAGCGCTATGCCGTAACCGTGCGGGTACAAGAAACGATACAAAACTAAAAATAATAAGGCAACGGCAGCAGCCGAGAGTAAAACGGTGGGAAATCTCACCCAGGGGATGATTGTCTTGTCAACGGGGTCAACCGGCAGCGTGCTAACAAACTCAAAGAGCGACCGGGAATCAGGGAATACGCTATGATACAGCCATAACCCTAAACTACCACTCCACGTTGTAATTACACCGGGATTGCCCGACCGAACCGTACAAGCCAGCCCATGTTCCGGTTCAACTACCGCTTCCGAGCGATGTTCGGTTGCCTCCGGGCAGGCAAAATTACTACTCAGCAGTCCACCCAGAAAATATTTTGAGCTTTCAACCCAGAATCTTTCATCTGTTGTAAAATATTGGCCCAACCCAAACATTCTGATGGTGATCGCCACCACAAAAACCAATACAGTTGACAAGATAACAACGTGACGCGAAATGGAACGATACGGCAACGACAATGATTTTAAAGTCATCGAGGTAATTTTAACTCCAAAAGCTTGACTGAATTATCCGGCGAACCAGCTACCGGCAACCGCTGCCCGCTGGCAAGTTCGTACATGCCCGCCACCAATGTATACTTACCGGGTGGCAAATCCGCCGGTAACGGCAAGGTGATGGCGTCCGGCACAATCTCGCCGGCGCTCCACACCGAGGTAGGATAATCACCGTTGATGGGGGGACGGTCAATCTGGGCCACCGTAGCGCCAGCGGCGGAACGCAGGTGAACAAATACGGTGTAATCGGCCGGTGGCGCGGCTAACGCCTGCCAGTATAGTTTTAACTGTACCGATTGGCCAGCCCGGGTGACGGCATCAACCCCCAGCAGCCGAACCGAATCTCCCAATTGAATATTAAGCGGGTTATCCGGCGTAGCGTGGGCTACTACCACCCCCGGCGGCGGGCCACCAATTTTTACCGGCCCAATAGTGAGGCTGGTTTGGCCAGTGGGTTGGCCGTTTTGCAACAATGGCAACGATTGCGCTTGTTGGCCAATCTTTTGATACCAGCCAAAATTTAGCCAATACACCCCCGGCGGTGTGGCGGGATTAACCGGCAGGGCAAACCCGTCCTCTACTACTTCGTTTTCCAGCCAGTAATCGGTGGGATAACCGTCCTGCGGTAATCGTTCTGCGCTGCCCCACGCCCGGCCCGCCCGGTCAAGCAATTTGGCAAAAATAGTGTAACTTTGATCGGTGGTACGCAATCCTTGCCATACCAAAGTTACCGGCACTGGCTCCCCCGCTGTTAATATCCGCGCTGGCAGATTGTACCCCAACAGCCCAATTTGGTTGGCAAAATTAGCCGTCAAGGGGTGAGCCAATGGCGGAGGGGTGGTATGGCGAGGGCGTTCGTTTTTGATTGTCACGATGGGGCCGGTTTCCTGAGAAGCCACCACCCGGTTATCGCGCCACACCTCGGCCCGCAGGCGGTAATCGCCGGGCAACCAGTCCGGCCCAACCGTAAAAAGACTAACACGCGGCGCAACCGGTTGCGCCGGATAAACCTGGCCATCTCCGGCTATCAGCAACCATTGCACCCGCTCGTGTTCGGACGGTTGGCCCTGCCACACCACTGGAATGGCCATGCGGGGTAAATAAACAGGCAAGCCCAGCGTGTGGCGCTGGTCGGCTTGCCACAGCGAGACCCCAACCACCACGGTTCGGCCCTCAACCTGAAGCGGCAAGCGTATATCCGGCGGGGATGGCGTTACCGGTGGCGCGGTTACGGTGGCAATGGTAACGGTATTGGTATTGGTGTTTTCCACCGGCAACGGCCCCTGTTGGCCCACCAACTGCAACTTTACCTGATAATCACCCGGCGGCAAATCCACCAGCGGCAACCGCAACTCATCTCGAATGGTTTCCCACCGCTCCCAAATGCGGGTGGGGTAACGACCATCAACCGGGTAAGTTAACCAATCCAAGTAAGTAACGCCGTCGCGTTCAAGCCGGATGCGGCGACGATAATCCTCACCGGTATAAGAGGGGCTTTGCCAGTACAGGCGCAATCGCAAGGCGTTATCAGCGGGCAGGGTTTCGGTTTGGGCGGCAACCAAATGCAGGTGTTTGCCAAAAAATATATCCGACAAAGGCCCAACCGGGGACGCTGCCGCCGTGGTTTGCACCGGCAAATAAAACGATTTATACACCACAATTTCTTGAAAAATTTGCATCAGGCTGGCAACGGCCAATAAAGTAACCGTTACCGCCGCTACCAACCGGCGCAAACCAACCGGTAGCCAGGCTTGCCAGCCCCACAACAGCATTACCGGCAACACCGTGATAACGGCAAACAGCAAGTGACGCCCCTGCGCCGTTTGCGCCAATCGCCCCTGAACCATAAAACGGACAAACGGCAACACCAAAAAAATCAGCAAGTGCAGGCTGAACAAGCCAACCCAACCCCGGTTAACAGCAGAACGCCGCCAGTTTTGGCCCCACCCTACCAGCGCCAAGCCGCAAACCAGGCTAAATAATCCCGCCGCTACCCACCCCAGCGGATATACCGCCCCGACCGGCTCCTGCCAAAAGGTACGGAACATCTGCACCACCCAGCCCGATAGCGGCTCGGACACAATATCGGCTGATTTTACCTGCCCAATTTCGCCTTCGGTAAGGGTGAAAGCAATGTAATTAGAGGTGGTATCGCCACCACCGGCAATAATCGGCTGGAGCAACCCCATTACCGGCCCCAATTTTTCCACTTGATTAAAGTTGGCCGCCAAAAATAAAAACCACCAACCCGACGCCAGCAATGCCACCACCGCCACCAGCGCCGTTTGCCAGAACCACCTTCGCCACCCCCAGCCGCGCCGCCAGGCCAAATACCCCAACACCGCCACAGCTTCCAGCGGTAACGTTAAGGCCACATATTTAGCCGTTATCGCCAACCCCAACAACACCCCCAGACCAATAAAATTGCGCGGGCGGACATCGCCTTTGATTATCCGCACCAATAACCAAAAGAAAAGGCCAACAACCAACGCCAGCAGCGACTCATAGGACAGGACGCTACTGTAAAAAATAAAAGCCGGCACAAAAGCGGTGATGGCAGCGGCCAGCAGCGCCAACCGATACCGGCCCGGAAAAAATTCCAGCGCCGTAAAAAAACTAACTCCGATAACACCCCACCCAATCACCAGCGACACCAGCCGCCCCAACCGCCACAACAACACATCGCCCCGATAGGGCGGCAGTTCATCCTCGGTGTTGGCCAGCCGTTTGGTATCCAGCAACTCCCGCGCCAATTCGTAACGGGGCGATTCCCACACAAATTTAAGCCGGGGGGGAGCATCGCTGTGGCTCCAGCCGACCAGCAGCGCGACCAGCGCGTGATACAATGGCGGCTGGTAGGATTTATACCCGGCTTCATCGCGCTCAGCCAGGGTGAGCGGCAAATGTCCGGTTTTGGCGATAAAACGGGCGTATTGAAAATGGGCAAGTTCATCGGCGGCTTGATGAAACGGCAGCCAAAAGGCATTGGCCAGCCCCAAAGCGGTGTAAAGTAAAATAACCAATCCCAATCGCCGATAGGCTTGTGAACGCGTTATCATGGGGATTTTGTCCAGCTTTGCAGCAAAATTTCGTTATTGGACTGCCCCGGCACGGCCAGCCGAGCGCCATCCGCCAGATTGTACAACCCCACCACCAGCTTGTATTCGGCGGGCGGCAAATCCGCCGGTAACGGCACGGTTAATTCATCGGTGATGATTTCGCCGGCATCCCACAACGCCGCCGGATACTGACCGCCCCCGGCGGGGCCATCCTTTTGCGCCACGGTTTGGCCGGCGGCGTTGCGCACATGCACAAACACCGACCAGTCAACTTCGGTGGGAGCCAGGCTTTCCCAGTGCAGCTTCACGGTAAGGGCCGCTGCGCTCCGGGCCAGGTTGTACCCGCGCAGCCGGATGACCGGCGGCTGGCCCAAATCGGTGGATAAGACATACTGCGGCGCGACCGGGTTTTGAGCAAAGCCCGGCGGCGCGCCGCCAATTTTAAGCGGCCCCAGGCGGACGCTGGTTTGACCAATGGGTTGGCCATCGCGGAGCAGCGGCAGCGGCGTTCCTGCCGGATCGGCCTGGTTGTACAGGCCAATATCAATGGTGTAAATGCCGGGCGGAGCATCAGCTTTAACCGGCACGCTAAAGGCGTCAACCACCACCTCGCCGGGATGCCATAGGTTGGTGTTGGCCGTTTCCTGCGGCCAGCGGTCATACCCGCCCCACGGCTGCTGCTGGTCATCGAGCAGGCGGTTAAAAATAACGTAAGTTTCGGGCAACCGGGCCGCCGCCTGCCAAACCAGCGTTACCGGCACCGCCTCGCCCGGTTGAAAGCGGCGCTGGGGCAAAGTATACCCCAACAGGCGCAATTTATCGCTAAAATTGGCGTTGACCGGCACGGCAAAGGGCGGTTGGTTGGTTTGGTGCGGCTGATTTTGGTAGGGCAGCCGGTAAATTTTGATGAGCGGGCCGGGCGCGGTGCGCTGCAACACCTCGCCGGCGGGGCCGTATAACTCATCCAGATAAAACCAGCCGGTGGAATTGGAACGGTACGGGGAAAAGGTTTTGATGAGTTCGGCCTGCTGCTCCAGCCGGGCCAACTGCGATTGGCGGGCGGCTTCGGCGTCGGCATCCTGCCGGACGCGGGCAAACGTAAAATTGCTCACGGCAATGAGGTTGGTTTTGTGCTGCACATAATAATCGGGATCGTTGCGGGCGGGGCCGCGCTCATCAATTTGAATTGTTTTAAACGGCCAGGGTTGATCAATTATAAACGCCGCCGGCAACACCGAGTAACTCTCTTTGACCAGCACCGTGTCTTTTGGAAATTGAGCCAGCAGCCAGTCGGTGGCCAGCCGGCGGGTATCGGGCAACGTGAGCAGGTGGTTAAACCACAGCAGGCAGGCCAACGGCTGCGCCAACAGCGCCACCAACGCCACTGGCCACCACCGGCGCAGTTGCGGCCACCGCGACGCCAGCGCCAGCAGCCCCAAACCGACCAGAATGAGCAGCGGCGGGATGGCCGGCAATAAAAAACGGGCAAACAAAATTTTCTGCGCACCCATATACAAAAACAACGCCACCGGAAAAACGGCCAGCACGCCGCCGGGCCGAAACCGCCGCGCCAGCGTCCAGCCCAGCCCGCCGGCAATGGCCAGCAGTAACAGCCAGCCCACGCCCCACCCCAACACGTTAAGGTAGTAAATCCAGCCGCCAGCCGGGGCCATTTGCAGCCCTTTGTAACCTTCAGCGCCAAATTGCAGGTGTTTACCAAGATTTTCAACCAGGCGGGACGCATCCCCAAAAATGGGCAGGCTCACCACGGCAAAGGTTAATACGGCCAAACCGAGGCTGCCCCACCATCGGCGACCCGCCGCCCCGCCAAAAATCGCGCCCAACCGAAAAGGAGCGGATGGTTTGGCCAGCAGGTGCGCCACCAGCACCGCCAGCGCCACCAGCGCCAGGTTCAGTTTGGCGGCAGTGGCCAGGCCAACGGCCACGCCCGCCAGCGCGTAATCGGCGCGGCGGCCCCGGCGCAAAATTCCCAGCGCGGCGTAAACAGCCAACAACACCAAGAATGTGGCGATGGTATCGTTAACGGCAAAGTGGGCTTCGCGGGCGGGCAAAAATACCCCGGCGCACAACGCCATCGCCGCCAACCCCAGCCAAAGGCTATGCGCTCGCCGGCCCGCCGCAAACACCAGCGCCACCGTGAGCACGCCAAAAGCCACGCTCCACAACCGGGCAAAGGTGTAGGCGGTGGTAATCCAGGCGGCGGTTGGCTCAAACGGAGATAGCGCCAGCCACGGCCCGTAGGCGGCAGCCAGCACGTAAATCAACAACGGCGGGTTAACCGTGCCGGCGTGGAGTTGGCCGGTAAAATGCCAGTTGAGCGCCTCGGTGACGTACTGGCCCTCGTCGGGATGAAATTCAAAGGGCAACCCAAAAGAAAGGCCACACACCCGCAGGCCAAAAGCAATCGCCAGAATCAGTAACGCCGCACTCCGGCGAGATATTGTTAGTTTATTGATATTTTCATTGGGTATTGCCAAACACATCATCGCCGTTGATTATCACTTAACATTAACTGTGGTCAACTTGATTGCATTTTCGGCAGTAGGGCTGCCATTTTTATCTACCAATGGCAACCTGATATTATCGCCGGGCAGATACATTCCCGCCACAAATTGATAATTGCCGGATGGTATTTACCAGAACATAGCTCAACCCCAAACTAATTATCCAGCCCAACAAACCATACCGGCCAAACTGCCAGCTTTCACCCCAGGCCAAACCCGGCAATAATAGAAAAAGCATTGCCCCGGCTACTCGCGGCAGGCAACCGGCAGTAGTTAAAAGCAGGCTGTTGCTCAAAATAAGTAACAATCCAGAAACAATTAAAGGTAAAGAAGCAACTTTTGCCAAAAACCAATCCTTGTTCATACGCACTTCATCGTTGGTTTACCGTATTTGAAGTTGTTGATGTTTGCTAAACTACTTTGTACCCTAACAACATTATCTAATTACAAAAGTTAGCGTTAACCTGCTGACTCATTGGGGGGAACGAAAGAATACGTTTCATTTCCTATTTGTATCACCGGCGACGTAACGTTTTCACCGATGATCCGATCCGCTTCAAATACCTGCGCTTTCAATTGGTATAATCTAACGGCCAGTCGCCTGAGTGATCAGTAAATAAACAAAAAGTAAGAGATACAGTTTGCCATGCGTGAATATCCGTAATTTCAGCATTTGGTCATAATACCTGTTTTAGTTATTGGAATCGGTCGTATTCAACGGGATCGTGCCATTTGGCAGTAACTTGCCTTCGCCATCGCTCGCCGGCAACCGCTCACCAGTGGCAACGTTATACATACCGGTCGCCAGGCGATTACCGGCCAGGTTTGCAATTGGCGCAGGCAAAACCAGCCGTTGGGGAATAATATCACCCGGCTGCCACCGCGAGGTGGGATACAGCCCCGGCAACGGTTGAGCATCGGTTTGGGCCATCACCTGGTTAGCCGGGTTCAATAGTTGTAAAAAAACGGTGTAATCCGCCTGCACCGGGGCCGTTGATTGCCAGTAAAGCGTAACCTCGGTAGCCGAGGCGGAGGCGGGCTTAATAGCGTAACCCATCAGTTTAAGGCCATCACCCAACGCCGCAGTAACGCGCCGGGCAGGCTCAACCGGATTGAGGCCGGCTGCCTTTACCACCAGCGGGCCAACCACCAGTTCATTGCCCAGGGGTTGCCGGGTTTCCGGCTGAAAAGCAGGCAGTCGTTGGTCGGTGTCCGGGTTAAAAAAGCCCAACCGCACAAAATACAACCCCGGCAACAATTTCTCCGCAAAGTCAAGTGGTAGCAGTTCAAAAATCAGGCCGTCACTGCGCCAGCGATACATTTTGCGCGAAACCGGGTCAATTTCCTGTTGCCCCACGGAGTTGCCGTTGCTATCAAGCACCTGCAAAAACATTTTTTCGGTTATCCAGCTATCACCAAGAATTTGCCAGGCCAAACGCAGGCTGCCCGTCCGGTCACGGTCAATCAACGCCGGGATAAACTCATAACCAATCAATCGCAGTTTATCGCCCCAGTCAACGGCGACGGGATGAGCCGGCAATTGGGCAGGAAATAGCGGCAACAACACTCTGGGGTTAACCGGGTAAGTTTGCGCCGTGACCACCTGGCGCGATTTGTCTACCATTTCTCCGGCTGAACCAACCGATTTAAAATTTAGCGGCGGCCTGAAAACTGCCGACACATACGCTATCCCCTTTTCACCGGGCGCTTTTTTCAGCCAAACCCAGGCCGGCGGCTTGCCGTCATCGGGCGGGTAGGCCGGGATCACCATAATGGTTTGCGTTTGCTGCCGTAACGTTGTAGCTACCTGTTCCGGCATAAAGACCGTTTCAACAAAGTTGTTGTCAATAAGATACCGAAACGAGGCGTGGGTATAAAGATAGAACGGAATAACCACATCAATGTTGGCCGCTGGATTGTCCAACTCTGCGGCCAATGAGTTCACCTGTCCATCAAAAGCGTAGTAAACCTCGGATAACTGCCCCCACCGCCAAAAATAATTATAAGCGGTCAAACTGCCGCTGATTATAACCACGCTACCCAACACCACCGGACCAACCAACGGCTGTATATTATGTTTAAAGCGAAACAACCAATTGACAGCGGTTATTAACCCTACCGCCATTAACGCATAATAAGCCGGCAGCATTCCCGATAGCCGCAGACTGTGAACAGCCGGATTAGCCAGCGGCGCCGGCAGCCACATTACCCCCAACAAAATCACTAAAAATTGATACATTGGCCGGCGAATTTGCCACAACGCTACGCCTAACCCCAACCAGAACCCGGCCATATTTAACACATCAAACATGGGCATTCCCACCAAATGATGTCGCCAGTTGGGGTCTTGACCATCCACAAACACCCGGAGCGCGTCTACCACATGCATGCCTGCAACGCTCCAGCCGGTGCCGGTGTTATCCAGTTTTACAGATACTTCCAGCGTGCGCCCCCAGGCCGCGCCCGGGTTATTAAAAATAAAAATCAACATTGGCAGGGCTACCACGGTGCTGGCTATGGCCATAACAATCAAACCCAACCAAACTGTTTTTAACTGACGCCGTTTATCATTTTGTCCAAAAATTGTTTGGGTTAGCACAAATAAACCAAACACCAACGGCAACAATCGCGCCGAGAAGTAACTATATTGCGATAACCCCAACATCACCCCGGCCAACAGATAAAACCGTAATCTGCCGCTCTGCCAGCC
Source organism: uncultured Caldilineaceae bacterium (assembly GCA_964517605.1). Taxonomy (GTDB): domain Bacteria; phylum Chloroflexota; class Anaerolineae; order 4572-78; family J111; genus J095. Next base: position 22,122 of record CAZFCE010000019.1, read on the forward strand.
CCGCCAAAACAACCACGAAGTGGCTAAAACAAATAAAGGCAACAGATTAGCCCGATAACCGGTGCGATTCATCAACAAATACCAGAACGATGTCACCAACCCGGCAGTTCCCACCAGAGCCAGCCAGTGGGCGTTCCGTTGTCCCCTAAAAAGGGTTATTCCCCAGCGATACATCAATGGCGGCGCAATAACACTCAACAACACCGCCGAAAGCCGGATAGCATAGGCTGTATTCCCCAAAACAAAAATTACGCCGGTTAACCAGTAATGATACAACGCCTCGCGGCCATTATTGCCGGTTAAAAAAATTGGCCAAATTCGGGTGGTCATCATCCAAATGGCATCCATACCATTATAAGACTCATCAAACCACAAGCCCGGCGGCAAACAATCCAGTTGCCAAAACCTGAGCCAAACGGCCAACAAAACCAGCCCCGCTGCCAAACTTTCGTATAAAACAGAATTTTTAACAACGGATTTCAATAGTTGGCCTTCCTTAACCCCTGTTAATAACGTCATTGAGTAACCTCAACCGGCGGCAACGCCACCGCCCCATCCGCAAAACCGGCCGCCGGCAACCGCTCGCCGGTGGCAAAATTATACAGCCCCACCACCACCTGATACCGCCCCGGCGCTACCCCATCGAGCGGCACGCTCACCTCATCCTTGATGATTTCGCCGGCAGCCCACAAACCGGTGGGGTACGCGCCGTTCAACGGCGGCTGGTCCTTTTGCGCCGCCACCTGCCCGGCGGCATCGCGCACATGCACAAACACGGTGTAATCGGCGGGGGGCGGGCGCAAGGCTTGCCAGTACAAGGTCAGGTTGAGCGAGTGGAGTGAGTTTGGTGGGTACTGTGAGTTGGGTGAGGTTGCTTCGCCCATTCGCCAGTCGTATCCCAACAACTTGATTTCATCACCCAGGACAATATCCGTTATTTGCTGCGGCTGAGCCTGCGCCACCGTGGCCCCCGGCGGCGGGCCACCCACCTTGAAAGGCCCAATCAGCACCGCGCTTTGGCCGGTGGGTTGGCGGGTATCCGGGTTAACCAGCGGCAGCGATTCGGCTTGCCCGCCGGCCCGCCGGTACCAGCCCACACTGAGCCAATACACGCCGTTGGGCGCATCAGCCGCCACCGGCACAGCAAAACCATCGGTGATTATTTCGCCGGGTGCCCACAGCAGCGTGCTGTAATTTTCACGCGGGCGGCGGTCGTACCCACCGTGAGCCGCTTGCTGATTATCCAACAGCCGGGTAAAAAGAACAAAATCCTCGCCCATCCAGTCCAGCGCCTGCCAGTACAGGGTGATGGGCAAGCCGTCGCCCGGCGCGGCCTGTCGCCCCGGCAACGTGTAGCCCAGCAACTTGATTTTTCCGGCAAAATCAGCCGCCAGCGGCGTGGCCATTTCTGCCGGAAGCTGAAAATTACGCGAGTTAGCCGTCACTCGCAACACCACGGCCTCACGGCCCGGCAGCCGGTAATCGCCGGGCGGCCAATCCGCGCCAATGATAAAGTTGGCCCAACCGGAGCCGGCGGAAACCGGCGCATAAACCTGGCCGTTGGGGCCAATCAATTTATCAATTGCAAGCTGCAAATTGCGCGTGGTAAGCTGGGCAGTTTCGCGCTCCGCAAAACCGGGCCGGTTGGCCGGTTGGCCGTCGCGCCAAACCGTCACCTCGCCATTACGCCAGCCACCATTTGCCACAGACCAGCGCCCCAACGCTTGCCACTCGAACAGCGGGCCGGACGCCGCCACCAGCCGCCACCGCACCGTATAATCGCCGGGCGGCGCGGCGTCCAGCGGCAACCAGCCGCTATCGCGCACCGTGTCGCCCGGCTCCCAGGCGCGGGTGGGGTAACGCGCCTGCGTTTGGTAGCTGCGCCAGCCGCGCACCGTTTGCCCGGCGGCATCAACCAGCGCCAGTTCAAGCTGATAATCTTCCGGGGCAAAGGCATCACCGCCGCGCCAGTACAAATCAACCTGCAAAGATTTGCCCGCCGACGACAGCGCGTAAGAAACAAGTTGAGCGCCGCCGGGCAAAGCAACCGGCTCCGGCGGCGGCGAGCCGAAAATAGCAGCGACGGTTCGCACCGGCAACGGCGGCGGGTAGGATTGCGCCATCACCACCAGCTGGCTAACCGAGCCGGTGAGCAACAGGCCGGGCAGGGCGTAAAGCAAAAATCGCCTTGCGGTTACGGCTTGTAACCCCAACACCAGCAACACCGCCAGCGCCGGGCCGGCCAAAAAAAGAAGATGCCGCCCCTGCACCGCCTCCAGCGCGTCGCGCGCGCCAAACAGCCGCGCCAGCATCAGCGGCAACGGCAGCAGGCACATCAACAACAAAATCACCGGCGACGAGTGACGAGCAACGAATGACGAATGACTCGTCGTTCGTAATTCGTAATTCGCAATTCGCAACAGGCCGATGACCGCCAGCGCCAACACCAGCGACATCACCACCACAAACCAGTTGAGCGGGTACGGCTGCGTAACGGGATTGCCCCACAACGTGGTAAAAAAGCTGGTTAGCACCTGCCCGCCACTGTAACTTTGCCGCTCGATATACACCGGCGCGGGCGCTTGCCCGCCGCTGAGCCAGGCAAAGAAGGTTTCCACGGTGCGGTCGCTGCCATCGCCGCGAATAAGCGGGGCCAGCACGCCCAGCAGCAAGCCGTATTTAGCCACCTCGTTAAAGGTGATAATCAGGTAGGCAAACCACCAGCCAACTATCAAAAGATAGGCGCTAACCGCCTGCGCTATCGCCTGCCAGAAAAAAGCCCAACTCCGTTGACGCCATCGCGCCCAGGCCACATAACTAATCACTAACGGCAACAACAGCGCAAGGTACTTGGTCATCAACGCCAGGCCGGCCAATGCGCCCAACCCCCAAAAGCCCCAGCGCGAATATTTGCCCTCCGCCACGCGAATAGCCAGCCCAAAAAATAACGTTGACAGCAACAGCGTCAGGCTATCGTAATTAAAGAGCATGCCGGTAAAAATAAACCGGGGGATAAAGGCCAGCGCGGCGGTGGCCACCAGCGCCAGCGTTTCGGGCGGGATTAGCCAGCGGCGATTGGCCGGCGGCATGGCAGCAAATACATCGCGGGCCAAAAACCAGGTGGCCAGCAGCGTGCCGGTGGAAAAAATAATGGACAAAAAGCGGCCCAGGTGCCACACCAAAATCTCCTGCCGCCAGGGGAACAGTTCGTCTTCGGTGTGCACAATGGCGTCGGACCCGGCGGCGGGCATCAATTGGCGGCGGAGGCTATCGGCGCGGTATTTAAAGGCGGGCGGGCCGGCGGTATCTACCCAGCCGGTAATGGCGGCGGCCAACGCGTGGTACAACGGCGGCCAGTCGCTTTTGTAGCCGGCGGTTTCGCGCTCGGCAGCCGAGGCCGGCAGCCGCCCGTTTTGGGCAATAAATTGAGCGTACCAGTAGTGCGCCCATTCATCCGCGCCGCGCCCAATGGGGGTAACAACGCTGTAGGTCACGGCAAAAATCAGGTAGATGACCAGAATGACCATCACCTTTAAAGCGACAGCCCGGTTACGGTTGGGAATCATTGGCCACCACTTCAATCGGGCCGATGGCCACGTGGGTTACATCGGTTTGCCGGCCAGATTGCACCAGCGGCAGCGATACCGCCGACTGCCCCACCGGCAGGTACAGCCCAACCAGCAAATAATACTCTCCCGCCGGGGCCGTTGGCGAAATTGTCACGGCGTAGGCATCTTCCACAACCTCACGCGGCGCCCAAAGCAGGGTGCTGTACACATCGCGCGGGCGGCGATCCTGCCCGCCCCACTGCTGGCCATCCGGGCCGATCAGGTGGTTAAACACCACCAAATCCGCGCCGATGGCGCGTTGCGCCTGCCAGTACAGCGTTACCGGCAGCGCCTCACCGGGATGCAGCCGCGCCGCCGGCAGGTTGTAACCCAACAGCGACACATACCCGGCAAAGTTGGCCGCCAGCGGCGTGGCAACGGGGCCGGCGGTAAACTTTCGGGGGGCGGTTTCTACCTGCAACAAATCGGCGCTTTCGGCCTGCGCCCCCGCCAGCAAGGCCCGCAGCCGGTATGGGCCGGCGGCAAAATCGGGGGCCACGGTAAAAATAACCGTGTGGCCGGTGCAATCGGCAGGCGGACGGGGCGTTCCATCCGGGCCAACCAGCGCCAGTTGCAGCCCGGCTGCCACCGGAGCGGGATTGATGGTAAACACAATGGCCTGGTTTTCTTTGAACAGCGGCAGCCCGGTTGAGCCATCCGGCGGCCACAACGTGTAATCCAGCGGGGCCGCCGCCAGCGCCAATTGACCGGCGGCGCTGGCCGGAGCCGGGTTGAGAGCCACCGGCCCCAGTTCCACCTCGCGGCCAGATTTGGCCGGGATGGGGCCATCGTCATTGAACAGGCGCAACCGAACGCGGTAATCACCGGCGGTCAACCCGGCCACCGGCAGGCTGATTTCATCCCGAACCCGGTCGCCGGGCAACCAGGCGCGGGTGGGGTAACGCCCGTTCACCGGCTGCCCCACCCAGCGCGCCTGCGGCGTGTTGGCGGCATCCAGCAGCGTTACTTCCAGGCGGTCATCCTGATTTGATAATTGCTCGGCCCGCCAGCGCAACGTTACTTGCAGCGTTTGGCGGCTGGGGGCCAGATCGGCTTGCATCAGCACAATGGCATCAAAATCAGCCAGGCGCGGTTCCGGCAAGGCCACCGGCACCGTTTGCACCGGAAACGCCGTGGCGGCGCGGGCATCGTGGTAAACCTGCCGCACATCCTGCGCCAGATATACGGCGGCCAAAAGCAGCATAACGCCGGTAAAGTAGGGGCGCAACCGGGACCAGGCCGAAGCGCCCAGCACCAGCAACGCCACCAACATTGCCGCCGCCGGAAAGAGAAAATGCCGGCTCACCGCCGCTTCGGCGCTGCCGGAAAACAAAAAACGCAACAATGGAAAAAGCAGCAGCAGCCCGCCTTGCAACAGCAACAACGTTAGCCCTAATCTAAACCACCCCTCGCGGCGCTGCCGCCAGCCATAAACCAGGCCGGCCCCAATTGCAAGCCACAGCAACGCCGCAAACCAGAACCAACCGGCGCTGCCCCACATGCCGGTAAAAAAAGCCGCGCCCCACTGCCACAAGGTATCGTTGCGGGCCGCCGGGCCGTTGCTGCCAATTTGGCCGGCGCTGATAACGTTGGCAATCTGCAACGAAGTATGGCCGCTGCCATCCCCCACCAAAATTGGGCTTAACAGGCCCATCAGCCAGCCTCTTTCGGCAATCCGGTTAAAAAAGACCAGAAGATACGCCAGCCAGGCTCCAAAGGTGAGCAGCACGCCCAGCGCGTACCCGCCAACCTGCCGCCCCAACGTGGCCCAGCCCCAACGCTGCCGGCACGCCAGCCAGAGAGCCAGCGCCGGCACCACCGGCAACAGCGGCCAAACCGTTTGGCGGGTGGCGGCAGCCAAACCCAGCACCAGGCCCAGACCAAAATAACGCCAGACGGGCCGGGGCGAGATCAGTGTGGCGCACAATAACCACCCATAACCGGCCATCAACGCGGCGGTTAACGGCTCGTAGTTGGTAACGCTGCTAATATTCACATACGTTGGCAAAAACGCCACCAGCGCCGTGGCCGCCAGCGCCAGCCAGGGATGCGGCGGCGCAATAAACCGGGCCAGCCCATACGTTAACGCCAACGCGACCACGCCGGTGATCAGGGTAAACCAGCGCCCCCACGCCCACAACAACACCTCACCGCGATAGGGGTCTTCGGTTTTGATTAGCCGCCAGCCGCTAATATTCTTTGGCCCGGTTATCAAATTCAGCCGCAGGTCATCCCGATTGGTTTTAAGGCGAGGCGGCTCATTCAGGTTAAGGCCGATGACCGGCAAACCGGCCAACAGATAAAACAGCGGCGGCAAATCGGCTTTGTAACCGGCCTCCAACCGCTCCGCATCCGTGAGTGGCAACCGGCCATGCGCGGCAATATACCGGATAAAAAAATAGTGCGCCACCTCGTCCGGCCCCGGCGAAGCGTTGAACGTGAGGCTTAATGATAGCGCCACCAATCCCCCCAGCAGGCCCACTTGCGCCAGCCGAAAAACCAGGGCAGATGACCGAAGCGCCGCCACCAGTGATTTGGCCCTTGAAGCCATCATTTTGAACCACTCCCCGCCAACGGCAACAACACCTCGTTGGCCGGGTTGCCCGGCGTGTCCAGCCGCGCCCCGGTGGTAAAATTGTACAGGCCCACCGCCAGCGAGTAGTTGCCGGCAGGCAGGTTGTCCGGCAGCGGCACAGTAATTTCATCGGCGATGGTTTCGCCCGGCTCCCACAGGCTGGTGGGATACGCGCCTTGCAGCGGCGGCTGGTCTTTTTGGGCCACGGTTTTGCCGGCGGCATCGCGCACATGCACAAACGTGGTGTAATCGGCGGCGGGAATCTGGTTGGCCTGCCAGTAGAGCGTTAAGTTGAGTGAGTTCTGTGAGTTGAGTGAGTTATTGATCCCTGTCTTGTTAATATCGTAGCCCAGCAGGGTAATCTGGTTGCCCAGCGATTGGTTAACCGCATGTTGCGGCTGCGGGTTGGCCGTAATCAATTGCGACGGCGTTGCGCCAATTTTTACCGGGCCGAGGGTAACGCTGGTCGCATCGGTGAGTTTATCGCCCTGCGCCAGCGGCAGCGACACCGCCTGCCCGTTAACCGTTTGGTACAGCCCCACATTGATAAAGTAGATGCCGTTGGGCGCATCGGCGTTAACCGGCACGCCAAACGGATCGGCCACCACTTCGCCGGGTGCCCAGTAAAACGTGCGGTAGCCCTCGCGGGGCAGCCGGTCGCGCCCGCCGTGCAGGCTGTGGTCATCGGCTTTAATCAATTTGGTAAAGATGGTGTAATCGCCGCCCGGCCAATCCAGCCCGCGCCAGTATAACGTAAGCGGCACGCCGCCGCCCGGGCCGGCCCGGTTTGCGCCCAAATCGTAGCCCAGCAGTTCAATCTGGTTGGCAAAATTGGCCGCCAGCGGATGCGATACCGGCGGCGCGGCAAACTGGCGCTCCCAGCGATCGGTAATTTGGGCGATGGTGTTGCTGTTGCCCACCTCGGTGCGCTGCTGATCATTGGTGATGGCCGCCTGCAAGTGGTAATCGCCGGTGGGCCAATCCGGGCCAACCATAAATAACGCCTGCGTGTTACTGAGCAGCGCCGGGTCAAAAGCCCGCGCTTCGCCGGCGGGCGTGGTTGTAACCATCTGCACCCGGCGCGAAAAAGTGGCCGGCAACGGCGATAACGACACGGCCACGGTTTCGCGGTAGCGGAACGGCTGCGCCTGCGTTACCGGCTGGCCGTTTTGCCAGGCCGTATAACCGGCGACTGCGCCCAACGCCGGAATGGAAAACGCCGACTCAAAGATTCGCAGGGTTGATTCCGGCAGCGTCACCAGACCAAGCCGCAACGGTTTGGTTTTGGCGGCGGGCGGAACGGCGGCGGCGGTAGGCTGCAAATCCAGTTGCAGGTTATAGTCACCGCTTTTCAGGCCGCCCACCGGCAGCCACATGGTATCGTAAATGGTATCGCCGGAGTCCCAGGCGCGGGTGGGGTAACGCCCGGCGGCGGGCTGGCCCAGCCATTCGGTTTGAACCTGATTGGCGGCATCCCGCAGGGTTAAGTGGGTAAGATAATCAACCGGGCTGATGGCCGTGGCCTGCCACCACAATTCCACTTGCAGCAACCGGGTGGCGGTATCCAGCCGGGTGGTATAGCCCAGCAGCGTTACCGCCGGAGATAGCGGCGCGGCCAACCGGTGTTCCAGCGGTGGCACGCGCTCCGGCTGAACCGTAACCGGCAACGGCGGCAAATAGGCCCAGGTCATGGTTTGCGCCTGAACCAGACTCCAAGTTAACAAAAACGCGCCCGGCAACCCGGCAAAAATCGCGGTAAAATTTTGATTACTGAACCTTGAATTTTGAACCAATCTTGAGTTGAGCACCGTAAATTCAAAACTGGCGGCAAACCCCCACGCCAGCAGCAAGGCAATGGCAGGCGCGGCCTGAAACAGCACGTGCCGCCCCTGCGCGGTATCGGCCAAACTAAACGTTACGGCGTACCGAACCAGCGGCAGCGCCAGCGGCAGCGCCAAATGCAGCAGCAACAGCCCCAACACCAGCCGCGTATTGGCCAGCGCCGTGAGCGGTCTGGCGGTTTCGGCGGGCCGGCCCGCCGCCGCCCACAACCGCAGCAACCCCGCCGCCGCCACCGCCACCAGCGCCCCGGCTATAATCAACCCCGATGCGCCCAACGGCTGCGCCCCTTCGATGCCAACCGCCCAAAAGGTGCGATAAACCGTGGCCGCCCACGCCCACGGCGGGCCGGAATCCAGGTTATCAATGGCGGCGGTAAAACCGGCCTGCCCGCCGGTAAGCAGGCTGAGCAGCCGGTTGGTGGTGGCGTCACTGGCATCGGCGGCTACCAGCGGGCGCAGCAAGCCGGCCCACAGGCCATCGGTAGCCACGGTGTTAAATTGCGCCACCACAAAGCCGTACCACAACCCCACCGGCAACAACACGCCCAACGCCGCCCACGCCACCCAGCGACCCCACTCCGGCCAGCGCCGCCCGGCGGTCCGGCCAATCAGCCCAAAGGCGATAAAAATTTCCACGGGCAAAATAATCGCGCTGAGTTTGGCCGTAATGGCCAGCCCGGCCAGCAATCCAACGGAAAACGGCAGCAAAAAGGTGACGGGCTGTTGTTGTGACACGCCAGCCAATCGCAGCAGCAGCGCCAAAAAGATGACGGCTATAAACGCCAGTGTGGTTTCGTAATTGAGCATTGAGCCGGTGAGGATGAAGCGCGGCACAAAAGCAATAGCCGTGGCCGCCGCCAGCGCCAGCGGCCAGCGCCCGGCAAAAAACCAGCGCGCCAGCCAATAAACGGCCAGCACCGCCAGCGTTCCAAAGAAAATGGCCACCCAACGGCCAATTTGCCAGCGCAGCACTTCGCCGTGGTAGGGCCACAACTCGTCCTGAGTGTTGTACAGCCCCCAGGCGTGGCGGGTGCGCTCGATGAATTGGCGGCGGGGAGTATCGCTGAAGCGTTTGAGCAGCGACGGGCCATCGGTGTTGGCCAGTGCAGCGGGCAGCGCCGCCAGCAGGTGGTACAGCGGCGGCTGGTCGCTTTTGTAACTGGCCTGGGCGCGTTCGGCGGTGGTCAGCGGCAGGCGGCCATGCCCGGCAATAAAATTGACGTATTCGTAGTGGGCCAGTTCGTCGGGGCCGGTGGTGAGCGGAGCCAGGCAAGCGTGCGCCACCGCCAGCGCCACATACGCCGCCAACAACAGCCCCACGCTGATGAATTCGATTTTTGATTTGGGTTGAGCCGGCAAGTCACGCATAAACACACAATAAAGGCCGGCACAGGCCGGCCCTTTCCCTTAATAGTTTGCATTCCGGCCCGCATTATAACACCCGCCGGGCCGGCTGCCAAACCTATTTCACCGTAAACGTGGCCAATTGGGCAAAATCGCCGCCGCTGTTGGCAGGCAACCGCTGGCCGGTATCAACCTGATAAAAGCCGGTAATCAGCCGGTACGCGCCGGGCGGCAATCCCGGCGGCGGCAACGGCAGGGCAAAGGTATCCACCACCACCTCGCCGGGCGACCAAAAACTGGTGGGGTAGCGCCCGGCCAACGGCTGGCTGTCCCAACCGCTCACCATTTGGCCTTTTTCGTTGAGCAGTTGCAAAAAAACCGTGTACGGTTTGGCAACGGGCTGAACAGCCTGCCAATAAAACGTAATCGGCAGGGTTGCCCCCACGGCAACCGGCTGCGGGTTGCGAATGGCGGCGGGCAGCGTAACGCCGGTCAGCCGGATGGAATCGCCAAAAACGACCTGGAGCGGCGTGGCGGGCCGGCGCGGGTCAACCCCGGCGGGAGCCACGTAAAACAGGCCCACATACGCCTGGTCTACGCCCGTGGCGTCGGGCAAACTGCCCGAAGGCTGTAACGGCAGCCGCGCCCCGGTGTGGCGATCAAAAAAACCCAGCCGGATGAGGTACGGGCCGGGCGGCGCGTCGGGGCCAAGCCACAGAGTATGCTGGCTGGACAACAGGCCGCCGGGCCGCCAGCGGTACATATCTTCCACAAAGGCATCGCCTTCCCACTGCGTAACGGGTTGGCCCGCCGCATCAACAATTTGCAAAAAGAGGCGTTGGTCAAAGGTGTTATCGGTGAGGCTACGCCAGTAAAAATTGATGGTGATGGCCGAACCGGGCGACGCCACCTCCGGCGATACATCGTAGCCGGTGAGTTGGGCCTGGTTGCCCCAGTTTAAATCAATGGCGCGGCGCGGCGCAGCGGCGTTGAACAGCACAGCCAACTCGGTGGGCAGCGGCGCGGAGAACGGTACAAATTGCGCCAGATTACGACCCAGCCGATCGGTAAAAGGCGTGGCTTGCGGCGTGGCCGCCGCCAGCCGAGCGTCAATCTGCGCCTGTTCGCCATCGCGGGGCAGGCGCGACACGTACACCCGGCCCCGCCCGGCTTCATCGCGGGTGAGCAACGCCATCGCCGCCGAATCGGGGATATTGGCCACGTATAACAACTGAAACTTCTCCGGCGTTAGCAGCACGCTGGCGGGGCGGGTTAACGCCGGCGGCGGGCCGGCGGTCACTTCGGTAAAGTCGCTGCCCAGCAGAGCGCGGGTGGTAGGGTGCACGTACACATAAAAAGGAATCATCACATCCCGCGTGCGGGTTAGCTCAATGATTTGCCCGGTCAAATCGGCGAGCGGGCCGTTGTACTCTTTGTACACCTCCGGGTGATTGCCCCAGCGCCAGAAGTAATCGTAAAAATTGATTGCGCCGGTTAGCCCCAGCAGCACCAGCGCCGTAACTCCAACCAGCGGAGCGCCAAAAGCCAGTTTATGCCTAACCGGCCAGCGCGCCAGCCGCGCCAACTGATACGTGCCAATGGCCACAATAATAATGTAAAACGGCTGCAACCCAATGGGCCGCAGCGAATGCACCGGCGGCAAAGCCAGCAACGACGGCAGCCACATAATGCCAAAACTTACCAGCAACAGGTGCGTTTGAGCGCGTTTGAGCCGGGCCGGATGCAGCAAGTAACCCAACCCCAGCCAGAACAACGGAATTTCCAGCCAGCCAAGCATAGCCCGGCCCGGCAAATGATGACGGTACAAATCGTGGCTGGCCCCCAAAAACAGGCTGATGGCGTTGAGCAGGTGCGCCACGGTTTGCGCCATTGTTTTGGGGATAAAAATCACGTCGTCGGTGCGGGCCGAAAAGGCCGTGGGATTGTTGAGAAAAAACAGCCCCAACGGGGCAAACACCACCGCCGATACCAGCGCCGCCAGCAGCGCGCCCAACCAAAAATCAATCAGCCGGGACCGAAACCGCCACAGCGAAATTGACCACAGCAACGCCAGCAGCGCAAAAATCAGCGGGGCCAACCGCGCCGAAAGGTAGGTGTACTGAGCTAACCCCAAAAACAGGCCGGCCCAACCCAACGCCGGCAGCCAGCGCCGCCACTGCGCCAGCAGCCCGGCGGCATCGGTGGGCAGGCCGTTTTTGAGGGCGGCATAGCCCCGCCAATAAAAATAAAGGCTGAGCATTAACACCGGCGGCAACAACACCGGCCTCAACCCGGAGCGGCTGTTATGCAGATGCCACCAGCTCACCGCTAGCCAGCCGGCGGCCACCAGCGCCAGCCAGCGCCGGTGCGCCGGATGTTGCACAAACGGGCCGGCCAACGCCAGCGCCAGCCGGTACATAATCGGCACAGCCAGCACCCCGGCCATGCTGCCCACCAGCCGGGCCGCAAACACGGGGTGCCCAATACCCGCCGACATCAGCAGCAATAAAAAATGCACCATCGCCTCACGGCCATTGTTGCCCACCAAAAACGGCTGGTAATTGCCGGTGGTTAGCATCCAGCGGGCATCGAGGAGGTTGTAGGCTTCGTCGTACCACAGGCCGGGCGGTAATTCGGGCAGCCGCCACACCCGCAAAAAAAAGGCCGTCAGAATAACGGCCAGCAGCGGCCCATAAACCATCAAACGCGATGGGATTTTCTCGGTAAGGGAGGTTTTGTTCATCATTTTACGGATTTGTTATTTACTGTGCGCCGATGGGCCAATTTGCACCGGTTCCAGCGCGATTTCATTGGCCGGGTGGCCGGGTGTGTCCAGCCGCGCGCCGCCGGCTAACTGGTACAAGCCCACCACCGGAGTGTACTCGCCCGGCGCAAGTCGGTCAAGCGGCAGCACCAGTTCATCGGCTACCACCTCGCCGGCATCCCACAGGCTGGTGGGGTAACGCCCGGCGGCGGGCGGCTGGTCTTTTTGGGCCACGGTTTGCCCGGCGGCGTTCCGCAGGTGCAAAAAGGTGGTGTAATCGGCGGCGGGAGCGGTTTCGGCTCGCCAGTAAAGGGTTAAGTTGAGTGAGTTCTGTGAGTTATTATCGTAGCCCAGCAGGGTAATTTGCCCGCCGAATGGCTGATTAACAAGGCGCTGCGGTTGCGGGTTGGCCGCAATCACTTCCGGCGGCGGGCCGCCAACTTTGATGGGGCCAAGCCGCACGCTACTTTGGCCGGCAGACTGGCCGTTAGCCAGCAACGGCAACGAGGCTGCGCCTTGCGACGTTTGGCGATACCAGCCCAAATCCAGGGTGTAAATTCCGGGCGGCGCGACGGCATCCACCGGCACGCCAAAGGCGTCGGTAATCACCTCGCCGGGAACCCACAACAGGGTGCTGTAACCATCTTTGGCCCGGCGGTCGTAGCCGCCCCGGCGCTGCTGCCCGGCATCGAGCAGGTTGTCAAACATCTGGTAATCCTCGCCCATATAATTTTGCGCCTGCCAGTACACCGTCACCGGCAACCGTTGGCCCGGCTGAATGCGGCGGGTGGGCAGATCGTACCCCAACAACAAAATCTGGTTGTTGAAATTGGCCGCCAGTGGCGAGGCAATCGGCGGCGCAACAAAATTTCTAGCGGGCAAACTGAGCGTTAGTTGGCCACAATCATCGGGGCCACTGACCAGCTTCACCGCCGCGCCCCAATTCGGCTGCACCTCAAACACATGCACCCCGCCTGCCGAAAGCAACGGCGATTGGCGCGAGCCATCGGCCAGTTGCAGCGCCGGCAGTGTAGCGCCGACCACGGCCAAACTTTCGCGCTCGCGGAGCGGTTGCGCCAACCAGCCGCCGGTTTCTGGCCGGCCGTTGCGCCACACCGCGCACGGGTTGGCCGCCGCCCCGCCGGTGGCCAGGCTGACCGGCCCCAGTTCAACCGGCGGGCCGGTAACGGGCTGCCCGGCCCGGTTGAGCAGCCGCAATTGTAGCCGATAATCGCCATTGAACGGCTGGGCCAGCGGTAAAAAATGGTCGTCGCGCACAAGGTCGCCCGGCTCCCAGGCGCGAGTGGGGTAGCGCCCGGCCACCGGCTGACCGACGGCCACACTCACCGGCTGGTTGGCGGCATCGAGCAACGTCAGTTCAACCCGATAATCTTCCGGCTGGCGTTCAGCCAGCCGCCACCACAGCGTTACCTTAAGCGAGGCCGGCGACTGCTGCCAGTGAACGCCCACCAGCCGCAACCCCGCCACCGGAGTAACATCCAGTGGTGTAGATTGAGCCAGCGCGGCGGGTGGCGCGTCTGCCGCCCACACCGGCAGCGGGCCGGGATACACCAACGCCGCCCAGCCCACCTGCCCGGCCACGCTCCACGCCAGCAACCCGGCAATGACCGGCGGCACAATTTTGGGCGACCAGCGCGACCAACCCCACACCAGCAAAATCGGAATGGCCGAAGCGGCGGGCAGCAGCACGTGCCGCCCCTGCACGGCCTCAACGGCATCAAAAGAGAGGAACAGCCGCAACAACATTAACGGAGTAACCAACAGCGTATGAAAAACAAATAACAGCAGCCAACTCCGTTGGCGGGGAGAAGCAGCGCCCCACTCGCGCCATAACCCGGCAATGGCAACCAGCGCCAAACCGGTAAACAGCAGCGCCAACCCCGGTGATAGCATATATTTTTCGTTAACGCGGGCCGACCAGAACGAATCCAGCAAGGTGAGCGCGAGTTGGGGATAGTTACGGGCGCGAGCGGGAGCGGGCAACCCAAAGCCGACAGATTGTTCCCCCAACAAAAAAGCGGTGATGCTGATGGCGGTGGTATCGTTACCGCCGCGCACCAATAACGGCTCCAGCACCCCCGCCACCGGGCCATTTTTTTCAATGGAATTAAAGTTGTAAACAATAAAGCCAAACCACCAACTGGTCAGCAAAACCAGCACCAGTCCGGCCCCAACCAGGCGAGTAAGCAACAACCGCCACAAAAACCGCAACCGCCCCGATTGATACCCAACCACCCCGGCCACAAACACAATTTCCAGCGGTAACAACACCGATGTGTACTTGGTGGTGATGGCCAATCCGGCCAGCGCCCCCATGGCCACCCACCCGCGCCACTGTTCGGGCCGGTTGATTGCGCCCAGCGCCGCCAATAAAAAAAGGGCCGTGAATACCGCCCCCAAACCATCGTAGGTCATCACCGAGGTATGAAAAACAAAGGCTGGAATAAACCCAAGCAACGCCGCCGCCATTAACGCCCAGCCATGCCGGCGTGGGAACAGCCGTAAACTGGTGAAATAGGTTAACCCGATAAGCGCCAGTCCGCTTAAAATTGAAACGGCCCGCCCCACCAGCCACAAACGCACCTCGCCGGCAACCGGCCAAAGTTCGTAACCGGTATGCACAATAAAGGCATACGATACCACCAGATTGTCGGCCAACTGGCGGAACGGATTGCCATCAACCGGGCGTAACCGGCGCGTTAGCGTAAACCCGGCGCTGGCGGCAGCGGTTAACAAATGATACAACGGCGGATCATCGGCTTTGGTGCCGGCCTCGGCGCGGTTTTGCCGCTCGGCCAGGGTGACGGGCAGGCGGCCATGCTCGGCGATGAAGCGGGCATACAAAAAGTGCGCCCATTCATCGTTGCCGGCGGTTAACGGCGCAATGAAGCTGTGCGCTCCGGCCACGGCTAGATAAATCAGCAAAATGACCGCCAACCGCCCGTGAGTTTTGATTGCCTGATGAATGCTCAATTGCCGTTAACCATCCGCAGATTTACTGTTGGCCCAAAAGCACCGGCTTCAGCGCGATTTCGTTGGCCGGCTGGCCGGGCGTGTCCAGCCGCACACCACTGGCCAACTGGTACAGGCCCACCACCGGAGTGTACTCGCCCGGCGCAAGCCGGTCAAGCGGCAGCGCCAGCTTGTCCACAATTACTTCGCCCGGCTCCCACAGGCTGGTGGGGTAGCGCCCGGCGGCGGGCGGCTGATCTTTTTGGGCTACAGTTTGCCCGGCAGTGTTTTGCAGGTGCAGAAAGGTGGTGTAATCGGCGGCGGGAACGGTCTCGGCTCGCCAGTAAAATGTAAAAGTGAGTGAGTTGGGTGAGTTTTGAGAGTTGTTGCTCTCCGCCTTATCAATATCGTAGCCCAGCAGGGTGATTTGCCCGCCGAATGGCTGATTAACAAGGCGCTGCGGTTGCGGGTTGGCCGTGACCACCTCCGGCGGCGGGCCGCCAATTTTGATTGGCCCGGCCACTACCGCTGTGGTTTGGGTGGGCTGGCCGTTATCCAGCAGCGATAAATAATTGAGTGCGCCATCAGTTTGGCGGGTGTACTGCCCCACGTGCAGGGTGTACACGCCGGGCGGAGCGGCAGGCGATACCGGCAGCGCAAACTCATCGAGCGCCACTTCGCCGGTGGCCCACAGCATGGGGCTGTAAAAACCGCCGGGGTAACGATCAACGCTGCCGTAAGGCTGCTGGTTGGCATTAAGCAGCACCGCAAAGATAACGGCATCGGGTTGCACCGGAGCCAGGCTGCGCCACGCCAGCGATACCGGCAACGCGCCGCCGGGTTCGGCCCGGCGCTGCGGCAGCGCGTAGCCCAATAGTTCAATCTGGCCGGCAAAGTTGGCGTTAGTTGGCGTCCAGCCGGGGCGGGCGGCCAGTTCGGATGGCACATCAAACAAACGGGCCGAATTGGCCACGGTCAACACCGGCTGGGCCGTGGTTTCGCCGGTGGAGAGGGTCAGCCGGTAGCCGCCGCTGGGCCACTCCGGGCCAACGATAAACACGGCGGTGGCGTCGCCAATGGCGGCGGGCGGGCGCGGCTGGTTGTCGGGGCCAAGCAGAGTCAATTTTGGGTTTTTGGCGGCGGGGTTTGAATTTTGAAAGGACAAGGCGATGGTTTGCCGGGCGCTCACCGTTGAATCGGCCAGCCAGAGGCGGTAATTAACCCCGCCCAAAACCGAGGCGTTGGCAACAGGCGGCGACTGGGGCAACTCAAACTGAACAATCTGGAATGGCCGGCCTAAAGTGGTATCGTCGGCTTCGCGCCGCAAGTTAAGCTGGATTTGGTACGTGCCAGGCGAAAGCGCCGCCAGCGGCAGCGGCAGGGCGTCGCGCACCACGTCGCCGGCATCCCAGGCGCGGGTGGGGTAACGCCCATCCAGCGGGTGACTGAGCCAGGTAAACCGGGGCTGCCCGGCGGGATCGGTTAGCTGCGCCTGCACCCGGTAATTTTCATCCACCGGAGCCAGCGCCCGCCAGAACAGCGTCAAATTGAGCCGAGACTGGGCCGGGTCGGGCTGGTAATCGTAGCCAAGCAGTTCGATTTCCGGGCTGAACCGGTGCCGGAGCGGCTGCGGGATGCTGGCCGGGTTGAAGGTGGTGGTTTGCACCGGCAGCGGCGCGGGATAAACGCGGGCCATGTAAATCAATTGCCAGCCGGACCACAACAACAGGGCAACCGCCGGAAAAAAGGCCAGCGCCCGGCGAATGGCGAATGGCGAAAACCGGTTTGTCATTCGCTGCTTTGCAAATTCGCTGAATTGCAACCAACCGAGCGTTAGTAAAATGGGAATGGCCTGCGCCGCCGGGTAGAGAATATGCCGGCCCTGGCCGGTTTCTAAAATGTTGTAAGTGAGGAAAAAGCGCAAAACGGGGAACGGCAGCAACAACGCCACCAGCAGCGCCAGCAGCCCCACGGCGGCGCGGGCGTTGCCATTGGCGGCATCGCGCCAGTAACGCCACAGGCCAACCAATGCCAGGGCACAAAACAGCAACACCGGCAGATACAGCCACGGCCACAGCGGATCGTGTTCCAGCACCGGCACACCCCAAAAAGTGTGGAACAAATAGGCCCACCAGCCGGCAAAAGTGCCTTCGGATACCGCGCCGGGGCGTAGCGGGCCGGTGTAATCGCCGCCGCCAAACAGAGCAAACACGCGGCGCATGCTCACGTCCGGGCCGCCGGCCAGTACTGGGCTGAGCAAGCCAAATAACCAACCATCACGGCCAACCGTGTTAAAATGGTAGATAATCCAGCCAAACCACCAGCTAACGCCCAAAATTATAAAGAGCCAGTTCCACAGCACGCGGCCCGCCGCCGCCGGCCAGCGCCAGCCCGCCAGAACGGCTCGCCGCCACACCAGCGGGATGAGTGCCAGCGGCAACAAACCGGTGCTGTATTTGGTAGCCAGCGATAACCCCAACAGTAGCCCCATTGCCGCGTACAGCCGCCAACTATCGTGCCCGCGCGTAGCCCGCAACAGCAGCCAGATGAACATGGCCGACAGCAACACCAACAGGCTGTCATCGCTGAGCATGGCCGAGGTGAAAAGAAAGCGCGGCGTAAACGCCAGCAGCGCGGTTACGGCGGCGGCAAACAGCGGCGGCGATATGCCGCCCGCCGGCTGAAGGCAGCGGGCCAGTTCCAGCGCGGTGAGATAGGCAAAAACCAGCGCGCCCGCCGCCAGCACAATCGAAATAAACCGGCCCCAGTGCCAGGCCAGAACGCCATCCTGCCAGGGCCAGTTGGCGTCTTCGGTGTAAATAATAAGGCGGGGATAAAAAATTTCGCCCACCAGCCGGCGGCGCGGCGATTCGCCCACGTCTTTGAGGTGAGGGCGGGTGGTATCAAGCGAGCTAACGGCCCAGCCCACCAGCAAATGGTACAACGGCGGCCAATCGCTACGGTACCAGGCTTGCTGGCGTTCGGCCTGGTTAATGGGCAGGCGGCCGGTTTGGGCAATAAAACTGAGGTAACGGTAATGGGCCAGTTCGTCCTCGCCCTGGGTGAGCGGCACAATCAGGCTGTGCAGCGCCGCCAGCAACACAAACACGAGCAGCACCATAAAAAAAGCCGCATGCACGGTAAATCGCTGCGGTTGGGTTTGGGGTTGACCCTTGCTTGCCATAATGACCGGTATTTTAATGGCAACCGGGTGTTTGGGCTAATTTACGGGGAAAGAGCGGCGGCAATTTCAGTGGGAGTTGAGCGCCGCCATGGCGGTTTCTTCGTCATCGTAAATGGCAAAAAAATCGGTGGTGCCGGATAGCTCGATGACGCGGTACACATTTTCGGGGATACCCACCAGCGCCAGGCTCATCACATCGCGCCGGGCATCAACCAGCGCCCGAATCCCGGCCATTTGCATTTCTTGCACGTTTTCCATCTGTAAAATGACTTTGCCGGAGTTGTGGCTGCGCAGGCTGTGGGCCAGGTGCTTTCTAAAACGTTCGGTGGCTTGCCCGCCAAATTTGCCGGAGAGCGAAATAAAAATAACGCCCTTTTCCAGCCGGTCTTTAATGTGAAAATCCGAGGTAATGGTGGGATTGCGCAATTCAAGTTCCAAACCCTCAGAAGCAATGAGCACTTCTAAAAATTTACCCTGTTGCTCCAGGTATTCTTCGGTTTGATAGAGAATTTGCTCAATTTCGGCATCGGTTGAGGCGGGATCGTGGTGAAACAGCAGCAACCGCTTTACGTTGGCTTCGCTGGCCATATCGGCGCCAATCAAGGCCGAACTGTGGCCCCAATCTTCTTTAACAAACGACTCGCGCACCGAGAACATGGCGTCAAACACCAGCGCATCGGCGTTGGCGTAAAAATTGCGGTATTTGAGGGTATCGGTGTTGTCAAGGCTCTGGTATTCGGCGTCGGTGGCAATGATGGCCACGGCGTTGTCGGCTTCAATGCGGTAGGCAAAAGCCTGGCCGGGGTGTTTTAGTTCGGTGTTGGTAATGATGGCGTCATCAACCTTGATGCGTTCGTCAACCTGCAACTGGTGAAAATTGAGCGTGGCTCCAATGCGGTCAAACTGTAGCGGAAAGAACACAGCATCCATTTGGCGGGCCAGCGAGTGCGGCACGTGTTCGTGGATGTGGTAAATATCAAACGAGTTGCCAGAAACGTGAATGGGGTTAAAAAACGGCAACCCCTGGATGTGATCCCAGTGGGTGTGGGTAAAAAAGATGTAGGCGTGGCCCCGACCTTTATGAAACCCCCAACGTTTTGTTTTTTCGTCGGAGGCGCTCATTAAATAGTTGCCCAGCTCCCGAATTCCGGAGCCGGCATCAAAAATAAACAACTTGTCGTTTAATTCGATGGTGATGCAGGTGGTATTTCCGCCAACGGTACTGCCACCAACCGATAAGCTTGCGACAAACTCTTTTACCTTGGCTAAATCCTTAAGGTTTACTTCCAACTCGCCGGCTTTTAATAACGCAGCAATCAGCTTTTGTTCAACCTGGTCAGGCCGAATTGGTGCAGGAATAGAACCACGGGTGCCCCAAAACTTCAGCAGCATAATTTTCCTCTTGGGTCAGTAGTGCAGACAAGCGAGTGCTGCTCGACATTATCTATATATTGTAAACACTAACTGTTTTGATGCAAACCGGTTATAGAAACCCGCCTTGCCCAGTTTAGAATTAAGGTAGCATAGCCAAAACCGGATGGCAATAGGCTTAGTGTCCTGTTAATCTAGGTATGGTACTCGGCGTTGATTTCAACGTATTTGTAAGACAGATCGCACGTCCAGATTGTGGCCTGGGCCTGACCCATTCCCAAATTGGCCACAAGTTGCACTTCGGTAGCGCCAGCTAACCATTGATGGGCGGCAACGGCATCAAACGGCAACGGCTCGCCGGCCTCAACCAGCCGAAAACTGCCCATTTGCAACGATACGCCCGCCGGGTTTACCTGCACGTCGCTCCGGCCAATGGCGGCCAGGATGCGGCCCCAGTTGGGATCGTTGCCAAAAATGGCTGTTTTTACCAGCGGCGAGGTGGCCACGGTTTTGGCGGCGCGTTCGGCTTCGGCGGTGGTGGCCGCGCCGGTTACAGTCACTTCAACTAATTTGGTAGCGCCTTCGCCATCGCGGGCAATGGCTTGGGCCAGTTCGGTGCACAGCCGGGTGAGCGCCGCTTCAAACTCAACCAGCGCCGCCGAGTCGGGTTGAATGCGCAGGTTGCCGGCCTGCCCCGAAGCCAGCGCCAGCACCGTATCATTGGTGCTGGTATCGCCATCAACCGTGATGCGGTTAAACGTAACGTTGGCCGCCCGGCGCAACGTAATTTGCAGCGCCGCCGGTTCAATGTTGGCGTCGGTAACTAACACGGCCAGCATGGTGGCCATGTTGGGGTGAATCATGCCGCTGCCTTTGGCCATGCCGGCCAGCGTTACCGGGCAACCGGCCAACGTGGTTTGCGCCCACGCCTCTTTGGGCACGGTGTCGGTGGTCATAATGGCGCGAACAGCATCGTGGCCCTGCTCACCGGCGGCGGTGGCAATGGCCTGCGCAGCCAGCGCGATTCCGTGTTCAATTTTGGGCATAGGCAGCGGTTCGCCGATAACGCCGGTGCTCATTACAGCCACAGAGCCGGGCGGTAACTGGCACGCATCTTCGGCCAGCCGGGCCATCTCGGCGGCATCGCGTTGCCCCTGTTGGCCGGTAACGGCATTGGCGTTGCCAGCATTGATCACCACACCACGCAACGGCTGCGCCTGTTCCAGCAGGGCCATATCGTACAAAACCGGCGCGGCTTTGAACGCGCTGGTGGTGAATACGGCGGCGGCAGCGCACGGCCCATCGCTTAATACCAACGCCAAATCGGGGTTGCCGGATTTTTTCAAACCACAGGTAACGCCCACGGCTCTAAAGCCTTTTACACGGGTCAGGGAAGAAGTCATGGTCTATCCTTGGGTTAATTTATCAAGGTGGGTTTGGTCTGAGCGCACTTTTCCGGGGATGAGGTTGCAATTTTATCACCGGATTTTAACCCCGGTTTTTGCGCCAAAAACCATTTCGGCGGCTCCGCCATCACCCTGATCGGCCATATAACATAGAATCCCATTTTACGCGCAATCTATCACGACGCAAAAATCAGCCGGTATTAAACCTGAGATAAACGGGGATTAGGCGTTAAACCGGAGTTGCAGCACGGTGGTAACGTAATTAACGCCGCGCGTCAGGTAGCCCCACGCGCTAACGGCGGTTTTGCTTTCGCCGGCTTCACGCGGCACGCACAGGTAGGGCAACTCGCGGATGGCGTAACCGGCGCGTTTGGCCCGGTACAGCAAATCAATGCAGTATTCGCCGTAATCGCCGCGCAGGGTAATTTGCTCAAAAACCTGCCGCCGCGCCAAAATAAAGCCGCTGGTGTAATCTTTAATTGACCAATCCAGCACTACCCCGGCGTAAATATTGATGATGCGCGAAAACGTCCGGCCCGTAAACGAGTGGGCCACGTCGCCGCCGCCCGGCACATAACGCGAACCCACCGCCATGCCGGCTCCGTTATCCAACGCCTGCGCCAGCGCCGGCCACATTTCGGGCGGCATGCTCATGTCGCAATCCATCCAGCCGATATATTGGCCCCGCGCCTCGCGGATGCCACGGTTAATGGCGCTGGTAAGGCCGCTTTCGGTGGTGCGGTGAATTAGCCGCACGCGGGCATCGTTTTGGGCGCGGGCCGCTACCAGTTGCCAAGTGCCGTCCGGCGAGTTGTCATCAACCACCACGATTTCTACTCCGCCGGGCCAATCGCCCAGCGCGGCCAGCGTGCGGTCAATGAGCAACTCAATGTTGCCGGCTTCATTAAACGTGGGTAATACAATTGAAATTTGAGGCGAGGGTTGCGGGTTGGGCATAAATTAGCTCACAAAAAAATTTAATGCCCAAGTATAACATAGCCGCCGGGCAAAACAAAAAGGCTATCGCCATAGGATAGCCTTTGTTACTGCGGTCAGGCGGATTAATGCTCGGCCATTGATTGCTGAACTTCGGCCACCAACCGTTCAAGTTGGTGCAAAGTGAGCAGCGAAAACGAAACGCCAGCTCGCGCCAGTTCATGATGCCCAAGATTACGGAATGAGCGCGAACAAGCCGTCCGCGACATTGCATCATAAATGGCCCCAAAATTGTTGGCATGCGGATTTGTTTGGAGAACGTGCCGCACAAATTCTACGGCGATAGTGGTAGACATATTTTGGTCTCGTGGCAGGTCGTTTTGGTACTTCAGTACTAATTATAATACAACTTGCCCGATTTATATCCGAAATTTTTCGCAAAAACCTTAAAATTTTTAACGTTGTTAAACGCAATTTAAAATTTTAACCCAAAATACCCAACCACAAAATCGTATAGACGTGACTGTTGTAATTTTTTACGGCGCGTTGCGCCCCGCCCAAATTGTGGTATAGTGCAACATTGAGTGCTGTTATTAATGAAAGCCATCCTGCTGAAAATCCAGAACAAAATAGATGCCGGCGTACTTGTGGCGGCGGCGCTGGCGCTGGTGGCGGCGCAGGCGTTGCTGCAACCGGGGCTGCCCACCACCGCCGACCTGACCGTGCACCTGTACCGCACCCTGGAGTTTGAACGAGCCTGGGCGCCGGGGGTGATTGTGCCGCGCTGGTCGCCTAACCTGGCCTATGGTTATGGCTATCCGCTGTTTATTTTTGCGCCGCCCCTGCCTTACCTACTGGCGATGGCGCTGCACCTGCCGGGGCTACTCACCATCGAACTGGCGTTTAAATGGCTGCTGGTTTTTACGTTGCTGCTGTACGCCGTGGGCATGTACCTGCTGGCCCGTGATTTGTTTGGCAGCGTGGCAACAGGATTGGTGGCGGCGGTGGCATTTACCTTTGCGCCATTCGCCCTACGCGAAGCGTTGTTGGCGGGCGGCAATGTGCCGCAATATCTGGCCATCGGTTTGTTTCCGTGGCCGTTGTGGGCTGCGGGTCGCGCCGCCAGCACCGGGCGTTGGCGCTGGATAATTTTGGCCGCGATTTTTTGGGCGGCCATTGTGCTCAGCCATTTGTTCCAGGCGTTGGTGTTTGCGCCGGTCTTTGGCCTGTATCTGATGTTGCTGCCGGTGGTTCACTCTCAACCGCCGGGCGATTCGCGCCGGTGGGCCGGGTTTAAACCGCTGCTGGCCGCGCCGCTGGGAGTGCTACTGACGGCCTTTTTTTGGCTGCCCGCTTTTTTTGAACGGTATGCCACTCGCGCCCAGGCCGAAATTTATCTGCAAAAAAGCCCGTTTTTTATCCGCTACCCCTACTGGCCGGAGTTGCTGGCCTGGTTGCCGCCGCTCGATACCCGCGCCGCCAACCCGTACACGCCGCTGGCGCTGGGCGTGGTTACGCTGGCGCTGGCCGGATTGGGCCTGCTGGTCGGGCTGTGGCTATCGCGCCAAAACCCGCGCCGGCTGGCAACCGTGTTCTTCTTTGCGGCGCTGGCGCTGGCGGCCACTTTTTTAACGCTGCCGGCCTCGCGCGGCGTGTGGGAAATGTTTTCCATTTTACAGGTAGCCGAATTTCCGTGGCGCATGCTGGGGCTGGCCAATTTGGGGCTGGCCGGGCTGGCCGGCGCGGCGCTGCTGCCGGTTCCGGGGCGCTGGCGCGGCGCAGCCGCCGCCATTGTTATCGGCGGGCAACTGCTGGTCGTGGCTCCGTTTTTGTATCCGGTGGTGGGGTTTACCCGGTTTGGCGAACCCACGCTGGCCGACCAGATCAACTACGAGCGCAGTTCGCAATCCATTGGCACCACCACTTTGGGCGAATATCTGCCCCAAACCGTTACCCGGCCGCCCACCACCTCGCCGCTGGTGGCGGCCTACCAGCGCAACCAAATCCCGGATCGGCTTGACCGGGCCGGCCTGCCGCCCACCGCCGAGGCCGTGCTGCTGGCGCAAACCGCCGTAACCCACCGCTACCAAATCACCACGCCGCAGCCGTTTACCCTGCGCCTGTTTCAATTTGATTTTCCCGGCTGGCGCGCCACGCTCAACGGCCAACCGGCGGCCATTACCCCGGAGGCCAAATCCGGGCTAATGCTGATTGACATTCCCGCCGGAACGCACGCGCTCACCGTTAGCTTTGGCGAAACGCCGGTGCGCGCGCTGGCGCTGGCAATATCGGGGTTAACCGGATTGGGCCTGGCGGCAGCCGGAGTTTGGGCCAGCCGGCAACAACGCGCCGCGGCCCCGCCGCCGGATTGGCCGCGCCTGCCGCTGACCACCCCCTCGCTGGTGAGGCTGGCCGGGCTGCTGGCGCTGGCGTTGCTGGTGGTGCCGCAGTTGCGCCCGCTGTTCACCATCACCTCGCCGCGAGACCAGATTTTGCCCGCGCCGCATCAGGCCGATGTCCGCTTTGCCAACGGCATCCGGCTGGCCGGTTACGGCATCAGCCAGAATGTTGTTAAAGCCGGCGGCTATACGCAAATTGTTCTTTACTGGCAAACCGATGCGGCTCCGTACCGGGTTAATTTGCAGCCGTTTGTGCACCTGGATCGGCTGGACAACTTTACCACCGTGGCCGACGCCACCAACTACACCCCCGGCGATGTCACCACCGAATCCAACCTGCCCACGTTTCATTGGGATAACCTGCGCTACGTGCGCGACGAGCACGACCTCATCATTCCGCCTGGCACGCCGCCACAGGCTTACGCCATCCGCGTGGGCTGGATTAACCCCAAACCCGCCAGGCAATTGATTCCGCTGGCCGGTGGCTCCGGCGATACCGCCCAGATTGGCGTGCTCAACGTTGCGCCCGATTCGGTGCCGCCGCCGCTGGCGCAACCGCTGGCGGCGCAATTTACCGCGCCCACCGGTGACGCCATCGAATTGACCGGTTTTGAGCAAACGGCGCTCACGCCGGAACAGCTTGAGTTTACGCTGGCCTGGCGCAGTAACCGCCGCCCGCAAACCGATTACACCGTGTTTACCCAACTGCTCACCGCCACGGGCGAACTAGCCGCCAGCTTTGACCGCCCGCCGCTGAACGGCGCGTACCCAACCTCAACCTGGCTGCCGGGCCAATCAATTATAGACCCGCGCTTTATCCCGCTGGCGGGCGTGCCGCCGGGCCGCTACCGGCTGATTGCCGGGTTGTACCACACCGCCACCGGGCAGCGGCTAACCACGCCGGGCGGCACCGATTTTGTGGAACTGGCCACCATCACCGTAACCAGGTAACAAACTGTGATCAACATAAAATTCAACTTCCATAACCTGATTGCCAAAATTGATTGGGGCCTGCTGGCGGCGCTGCTCATTCCGCTGCCGGCGCTGTTGCCGTTGCTGCTGTATCGCGGCCTGCCCAACACCGCCGACGGCCCGGCTCACCTGATGCGCCAGGTTGAGTTGAACCGGGCCTGGGCCGAAGGCAACTTTTACCCGCGCTGGGGGGCGGATTTGGCGCTGGGCCACGGCATGCCCATTTTTAGTTACGCCCCGCCGCTGCTGTACCAGGCCACCCAGTTCATCCACCAGTTGGGCCTGCCGCTGGATGAATCCATGAAGGGCGTGGTGGCGCTGGATTTTGCGCTGTACAGCCTGGGCATGTTCTTGCTGGCCCGCCGCTTTTACGGCCCGTACCCGGCGCTGGTGGCGGCAGTGGTGTACGTGTACGCCCCCTACCGCCTGCGCGAGGCCTATATTCAGGGCAATTACGGCCAGTTTTCCGGGCTGGCCCTGTACCCGCTGATTTTCTGGGCGTTTCACGGCCTCATCACCGATGGCCGCGCCCGTTACCGGCTGCTGGCTCCGCTGGCGCTGGCGGGGCTGCTGTTCAGCCACAACATCAGTTTTATGTTGTTTGCGCCGGTATTTGCCGCCTACCTGCTCTTTTTAATCGGCCTGACGGCCTGGCCGAAAGCCGGCGCTGCCGCCGGTCAGCTGCTCAAAACTGCCGCCGCCGGGTTGCTGGGGCTGGGGTTGGCCGCTATTTTCTGGCTGCCCGCCTTTGGCGAGCGCCACGCCATCAAACTGGAAGGCATTACCCGGGGCTTTTTTGATTTCCGCGAAAATTTTATCAGCCTGCCGGAGTTTTTGGCCCCGCCCCAACGGCTGGACCTTGGCGCCATTAACCCCGCCTTTCCGTTGAGTTTGGGCCTGCCGCAACTGCTTTTAGCCGGATTTGGCTTGCTGGCACTGGCAGCAGGCATAGCGACAACGCTCCCCGCAAGTTCACGCATTCGCAGATTCGCCCATTCGCAGACTCGCTCATTCTCGCCCACGCTCTTTTTTGCGGCGGCGCTGCTGTTTTACAGCTTTTTGGCGTTGCCCGCTTCGCAGGCGGTGTGGAGCGCCGTACCGCTGCTGGAACTGACCGAATTTCCGTGGCGCATGCTCGGCCCGGCTATTTTCTTTGCCGCGTTGCTGGCCGCCGCCGGGGTTGACTGGCTCACGCGATTAACCTGGCCGTTTGCCATGCGCCGTTCGCTCATCCTGGCGGCCATCCTGTTGACCATCAGCCTTAACCTGCCCTATCTCTACCCGTCGCAATTTATCCGCTGGGGCACGCCCGCGCCCGCCGATGCCTTTGCCTACGAAGTTACCTCCGGGGCGATTGGCACCACCAGCACCGGCGAATTTTTGCCGCGCTGGGCGCAGCAGCACCCGCAACCGGCCACGCTCTGGCCGGATTACGCCGCCAACCGCCCGCCGCAACTGGTTGACCCCGCCGGATTGCCGCCCGGCGCAACCGCCGCCACCGTATCGCGCCGCAGCGAAGGCAACGTCATCCAGATAACCACGCCGCAGCCGTTTACGGCCACGCTGCGCCTGCTCTACTGGCCCGGCTGGCAGCTTTATCTGGATGGCCAACCCGCGCCGGCGGCCATTACGCCCCACACCGGCCTGTTGCAAACTGCCATTCCCGCCGGAACGCACACCCTGGCGGCGCAGCTTGAAGCCACGCCGCTGCGCACCGCCGGTAGCTGGTTATCCGGGGCGGCGCTGCTGGCGCTGCTGGCCGTGGGATTGGTAGCGCACCGGCGCGGCCAGCCGGCCATCAACCTGCCGCCGCCCACCGCCGGAGTGAGCGCCCGCTTTTTTGGCCTCACCGCGCTGGCGCTGCTGGCCCTGTATCTGCTCACGCGCCCGCTGCAACCGCTGCTGGTGCTGCAATCCAACCCCAACCAACCCCTGCCCGCCGACCGCCACCTGGCTGTTGACTTTGCCGGCCAGTTGCGGCTGGTGGGCGCGGACGCCTGGCCGGAGGTGGTAACGCTGCCCGCCGCCGGAGAAACCCGGCTAACGGCCACGCTTTACTGGCGCGCGCCGCAAAAAACCGCCGCCAACTACGCCGTTTTTTTGCACCTTGACGCGCCCAACGGCCAAACTTTAGCCACCGCCGACGAAGCCAGCCCGGAGAATATTCCCACCCGCAACTGGCCGCCGGGGTTGTACCTGCGCAACCCGCTCACCCTGCGCCTGCCCGCCAACCTGCCGCCCATTCGCTACACGCTCACCGCCGGGGTGTACAACCGCCAAACCGGCGAGCGGCTGGCCGTTGCCGGCGGCCGGCAAACCACGTTTGAACTGGGGCCGGTGTGGCTGCAAACGCCGCCGCCCGCCACCCCGCCGCCGGTCGTGGCCACGTTTGGCGATGGCATTGTGCTGCGCCAGGCGGAACTCAACGGCGATAACCTGCGGCTGGTGTGGCAAACCACCCGCCCCAACCTGCCGGAGTTGAGCATTTTTGTGCATGCGCTCGATGCGGCGGGGCAGGTATTGGCGCAAGCCGATGGCGTGCCGCAGGGCGGGCTGTACCCGCTGCCCAACTGGCGGCCCGGCCAGCTCATCACCGATGAGCGCCCGCTCCAGCTTAGCCGCCGGCCCGCCGCCATTGCCATTGGCCTGTACAACCCCGCCACCGGCGAGCGGCTGCCCGCCCGTAACGCCGCCGGCCAACCGCTGCCCGATAACGCCTTTCGGCAAGAGGTGCGCCCATGACCAACCGGCAACGTTTTTGGAGTGTGCCGGCGGTTTACGCGCTGCTGGCGCTGGCCTTTACCTGGCCGCTTGTTTTTAAATTGACCACCGCCGTGCCCAGCGATATTGGCGACCCGCTGCTCAACACCTGGATTTTGGCCTGGGATGCCCACGCGCTGCTCACCCGCTCGGCCAACCTGTTTAACGCCAACATTTTTTACCCGCTGCCCGGCGCGCTGGCCTACTCGGAGCATTTGTTCAGCACCGCGCTGCTGGCCCTGCCGCTGCAACTGCTCACCGCCGAGCCGGTGGCGGCCTACAATCTATCGCTGCTGCTGAGTTTTCCGCTGGCGGCGTGGGGCATGTACCTGCTGGCCCGGCGCTGGACAGGCCGCCGCGACGCCGCCTTTATCGCCGGGCTGGTGTTTGGCTTTGCGCCGTACCGGCTGGCGGCTATTGCCCACCTGCAACTGCTCACCGGCCACTGGCTGCCCTTTGCCCTGCTCTTTCTGGATAAAATCACCACGGAATCATCCCCAAAATGGCGCAGTTACGCCGCCTTTGGTCTGTTTTTGTGGCTGCAAATGGCGGCCTCGTGGTACCTGGCGGTGTACGCCGGGCTGCTGGTGAGCCTGCTAACGCTGGCGCGCTGGCCCAGCCTGATGGACGCGCCGCGCAGCGTGAGAACCCGATTGCTGGTGACGCTGCTGGCGGTGGGCGTGTTCATCGCTCCGCTGGCCGCGCCCTACCTGCGCTTGCTGCCCCAACTGCGAGCCGCCCGCCCGCTGGAACTGGCGCTGGGGTTGGCCGCCGCCCCCACCGATTTTGCCGCCGCCGCGCCGTTTAACCGCGTGTTTGGGCCGCTCACCGCGCCGTTCCGCGCCCGGCCCGGCTTCACCGAGGAGAACTGGCTGTTTACGGGGCTGGTTGCGCCGGCGCTGGCGCTCATCGGCCTGTTTTTGGCCAGGCCCAACCGCCGCCACCCCGCGCCTCACTCGCTGTTTTTGATGATGGTCATTGCCGGGGCGCTCACTTTGCCCGGCCCGTATGCCGCGCTGGCCCGGCTGTTTCCGCCGGCCACGGTGGTGCGCGTGCCGCCGCGCTGGATTATCCCGACGCTGCCGGCGCTGGCGGGGCTGGCCGCCATCGGTTTTGCCGCTTTAGCAAACAAGCTCGCCCGCTACAAGCTACCATTCGTTACGCGTTACGCGTTATTCGCCGTGATTGCCGGCCTGTTGCTGCTGGAAGCCTTTTCCGCGCCCATCCCGCTGGCCCCGGTTGAAAACCGAACCACGCTCAACCCGGCTTACGGCTGGCTGGCGCAGCAGCCCGGCCCCACGGCGCTGCTGGAACTGCCGCTGCACAGCGCCCCCGCCCCGGAATACCCCGAAGTGAAACGGTTGTACGCCGGCACGCTGGGCTGGTGGGGGCTGGTTAACGGCTACTCCGGCTACACCCCGCCGCGCCAGCCGCAACTGGCCGCCGCGCTGGCCGATTTTCCTGCCGCCGGGTCGGTGGCCGCCCTGCAAAATCTGCTTGGCGAGATTCGCCAATCGCCGTTGGCCGCGCCCGCCACGCCCCTGTTTTTGCTGGCGCATCCCGATGAAGCGCCGCTGAGCCGCGCCCGCTGGGAAGCCACCGACCGCTGGCTGGCCGAGCGCAACCCGGCGTTGCGGCCTGTGGGCCGGTTTAACGGGGCGGAGTTATTTGCGGTGCAGCCCGCCGCGCCCAACCGGTGGGCCGGCCCGCCGCTGGCGGAATTTGGCCCCGCCGGGGATATCCGCCTGCTAAAGGCCGTGGTGTTGCCCAACCCGCCCCGGCTGGCTCTTTACTGGACGGCTGCCGCTCCGCCCGCCGCCGCCGTGACCGTGTTTGTGCATCTTTGCGCCGCCGATGGTTTTGTGCGCGGCCAGGCCGATGGCCCGCCGGTGAGCGGCCATTACCCGGCCCCGGCCTGGCAACCCGGCGAGGTGGTGCAGGATATTCACCCGTTGCCGCCCGATTTTGACCAGGCCGATCACCTGGCGGTGGGGTTGTACCGGCCCGGCGGCGAACGCCTGCCCGCCCGCGCCGCTACCGGCGCGCCCCTGCCGGACAACGCCGTTATCATCACGCCGGCAGAGTTGCGAATGGTGAATGGTGAATAACGAATTGCGAATTGTGAATTACCGGTTGCGGTTGGGAGCGATAAAAACCTAACACGAATGGCCCGAATGGGGCGAATACCGCGAATAATCCCTTATAAAAATTCGTGGCTCATGTTAAGTACAAGTGACCGGCACTTTGGTTTTCTCGGTTGTAGCGATAAGTGCCGGTCACTTTAGCACTTGTCCTAACCTTGAGCCAAATTCGCTCCATTCGGTTTATTCGTGAAATTCGCGTTTGTTTGAGTGCAGGTCACGTTTGAAACGTGACCTGCGTTGCTTTGGTCGAGGTTCACCGGCCTTTGGTGGAGGTTCACCAGCCTTTGGTCAAGGTTCACCAACGTTTGGTGGAGGTTCACCAACCTTTGGTCAAGGTTCACCAGCCTTTGGTCGAGGTTCACCAACCTTTGGTGGAGGCTCACCAGCCTTTGGTCAAGGTTCACCAACGTTTGGTGGAGGCTCACCAACCTTTGGTGGCGAATGTAAGGGCGACCCTCGCGGTCGCCCGGTTTTTGGGCGGGCGCAAAACCTCAACGCGAATGGCCCGAATTGGCCGAATACCGCGAATAATTTTATAAATTCGTTCCATTCGGTTTATTCGTGAAATTCGTGTTGAATTTGAGGGCGCAAGACGCGGGTGGGCGCAAAACCTCAACGCGAATGGCCCGAATGGGGCGAATACCGCGAATAATTTTATAAATTCGTTCCATTCGGTTTATTCGTGAAATTCGTGTTGAATTTGAGGGCGCAAGACGCGGACGGGCGCAAGGCCCGCCCCGACCGTCGCCTTTCGGCGCTCGTCATTCGTGGTTTGTCATTGATGCAGAGGGTCAGAGGTCAGAGGCTTCAGCGGCCGGAGGCTATTTTAAGAAAAATGGGGACAACACCACCCGAAACCCTTGATCGAAGTACCTGAAGTTCGGGTTGTAGTTGAAGCGGAAGGCGCAGCGCGCGCCCCGGGAACTGCTGCGGAACGCGCCACCGCGCAGCACGCGCAAAACATCCGTTCTGTCCAAATCCTCCCGCCCGTCCGTTGCCACATACGGATAGGTATAGTCACCATAAATTGTGCTGCACCACTCCCAGACGTTGCCGGCCATGTCGGCGCAGCCAAAGGGGCTGTCACCCGCCGGCGAGAACTGGCCCGCCGGCGTGGTGGCGCCAAGTTCCGCCTCTTTGCTGTTACAGCAGCCCGGCCCAAACCGGTTGCCCCACGGGTAGCGGCGGCCATCGGCACCCCGGGCCGCCTTTTCCCACTCGGCCTCGGTGGGCAGGCGGTAGGGTTGGCCCGTTTTGTCGCTCAGCCAGCGGCAGTAGGCCACGGCGTCATGCCAACTGACGTTGACCACCGGGTGGTCGGCCAGCGTTTCCGGCAGTTGGCCGTTGGGCCAGTGTTGCGGCGGCCTGTGACCGGCAGCCTCGACAAAGGCTTTGTACTCCAGGTTTGTTACCGGGAAGCGGCCAATCCGGTAGGCCGGCAGGGTGACGGTATGCTGCGGTGTTTCATTGTCTCTGGCCAGCTTTTGTGCCACTTCCCCGGCGGCGCTGCCCATGATAAATTCCCCGGCGGGAATCGCCACCGTTTCCGGCTCAAACACCTGGCGCGGAGCGGCGGCGCGGCCATCGGCCTGGGCGCGGCCGGTCAGGGTAACGTAGCTGCGCAGGCCGGTGGGCGTCAGGTAGGCAAAGCAGGCATCGGGGTCGGCTTCAAACAGGTTAAACAGCGTTTGCAGGGCGGGCCGGCTGCCAAATTTTTCCAGCGCGGGCGGCAGCGGCGGCGGTTCGGCGGCGGCGGGGTCGCCGTGCTGGCGGTCGGCTTCGGCCTTTTGCCGGCGCTGGTAGTAAATCTCCAGGTCGGCCAGGTAGCGTGGCGTCAAGCGCAGCAGTTCGTACAGGTCGGCGTGGCTGTGCTGAATCACCACCACCTTGGCCAGCCGCAACGGGGTTAAATCCAGGCGGCGGCTCTCCACCAGCTTCCAGAGCAGCAAAAAAATGTTGATGGCCCGCTTTACCTGGCGCGGGTTTGGCTCCAGGCCGCGGGCAAACACCTCGCCGCAGTTGGGGTGGGGAAAGTTAACCTGCAAGCCCGCAATAAACCCCAGCATGGAGCCGGAGTCAATGGCCGGCAACAAAAAGGGCAACTGGATGATTTTTTCCAGGTAGTCCGCGCCCTCGCCTTCGGCCAGGCTGTTCTGGTAGCGCCGCCGGATACCCTCCTGCACTTTGGGCGGGTCAACGCCCAGCACAAAAATGCAGCCCGGCACATCCAAAAACAGTTTGATGGCCTCCAGCACCTCAACGGTGCGCTCCGGCAGGCAGCGATCCAGGTCGTCCACAAACACCACCAGCCGTTTGTTGTGGGCCGCCACGTGCTGTTGCACCACCGCCTCAAAACCGTCCACAAACTGCTCAATCGAGCGCAACTGCTCGCGCCGAAAGGCGCGGGTTTCGCGCTGAAACGCCTCAACCACCGGCGCAACCTCGGCTTTGCCCTTGATGGCATTCCGCAGGCCGCGCAGCGCGTTCACCAGCAGCGCCCCGCCCGGCGCTAACGACAGGGCGATGTCGGCGGCAAATTCGCCGGTGCTTTCCAGCGCCCTGGCCCAGTTAACGGTCCACTCGCCCAGTTCGGTCCACTCCACCGGGCGGTACACCGATTCCTCCAGCCGATCCAGTTCTTGCGTCAAAGCGGGGTTATCCTCGCCGGGCGGCGGGCGCAGCGCGTCGAGGGTGCGCAAAATGAGCACCCGCCACAGGGCCAGCGCCTCGCGCTCGTATTTCCAGGCGTTAAACCACACCGATTTGTGGCCGCCGGCCCGCACCTGCTGCTGAATAAGGCGCATCAGGCTGGTTTTGCCGCTACCCCAGCGGCCAAAAACGCCCACGGTAATGGGCGTGCCGGTGGCCGGGTCGGTGAGTAACTCGGCCAGAGCGTTGATGTACGGCTGAAAATCCAGCAGGTCGCTGTCGGCGGGGCGGTCGGTGAGGATGGGGTGTTTGGCTTCGGGCATAACGGCCTCCAAAAAGATGAATCTGCAAACAAACAGTGTGCTACGTCAATGATGCGGAAAACGGGCGGTTTTGTCAACCCGGTTAAAAAATGAGAAAAAAGTAAGTTTGACTTAAGATTGTAAAATAGCGATAATATAAGTAAGTAAGTTAACCGGCTCTTTCACAACCTCAATTTGATGATTTCAGGAATCACTGTTGTGGCGTACCCCAACCCCATACTGGTTTGTTAATTAGTTTGGGGTTTTTGTTTTTTAGCATTCTGCGGAAGGCACACCTGTATAATTTTTAGCAAAATAATTAAGGAGAGAATCAATGAAGAAGATTGCTGCGGTTATTTTTGCTGTTGCTTTGGCGGTGGTGTTGTTCCAGACCGTGGTGGTGGCCGATACCCACGCCGCGCCACCCGCCGACGGGCCAACCTGGCACAACGGTTACGACCGGGCCTACCCGCCCAACTGGGGGTATCCGGCGCGGGCCTATCCGCCTAACTGGGGCAACTACCGCCCCTACTACGGTGATGGTTATTATTACCACAACCACGCCAACTATTATCAATATTACCGTTACCCCTACTACTCCCGGCCCAACTGTGTAAACTACCGTTACTGTTGTTCGGGGTATACCTACAATTATTATTACTGGTAAAATTCAACCGGCCCTTCCGCACCCAAAAAGAAACGAGGCGAAAAGCCTCGTTTCTTTGCATTAATGCGTTATTCGTCGTCGTCCTGCTGGCGCTTAATCCGGTCAAGGGCCGCTTTCAGGCCGGAGGCCGTGGCCTTGCGTTTGGCCGGCTTTTCCGCCGAGTCCGGCTTTGTTTTCTCGGCTTTAAATTTTTGGCCGTCGGGCATGGTGGCGTCTTCCAGGCTTTTCACCAGCTTGAGTTGCTCGCCGGTAACATTGGCCCCATCCAGGTTGGCGTTCTTTAAAATCGCGTGGCTCAAATCGGCCTCGCGCAGGTCGGTGCCCTGCATTTCGGCGGCGGACAAAATGGCGTTGGTCAATTTGGCCCGCACCAGGTTCGTCTCACGCAGATTGGCCTTGCTCAGGTTGGCCTCGCCAAAATCAACCGCGCGTAAATCAAAACCGCTCAGGTTGAGGCCGCTCAGCGTGGCCCCGTGAAAATTGATCAGGCTGAGTTTGGCCCCCTGCATGTTGGCCCCGGTGAGGTTGCTCAACGACAGGTTGCTCTGGTTAAGGCTGGCCGCCGCCAGGTTGGCCCCGGCCAGGTTAACCCCCACCAGCACCGTTGCCCGCAAATTGGCCCAGTGCAGGTTGGCGCTGGCCAGGTTGGATTCGGTTAAGTTGGCTTCAATCAGCACCGCTTCGGCCAGAATGGCGTTTTCAAAATTGCACCAGCGCAGGCTGGCCCCGCGCAGGTTGGCTTTGGTCAGGTTGGCCCCCGCCAGGCTCACCGAATCCAGGTTTTGGTTTTTAAGATCAACGCCGCTTAAATTAGCCGCATCGAGTTTGGCGCTGTGCCAGCGAATGCCGGTTAGTTTGGCCCCGGTCAGGTCGGCCCCGGTCAGGTTAGCGCGGATAAAATTGGTGCGGCGCAAATCGGCCCCTTTAAAGCTGGCTCCCTCAAAATTAGCGCCGCGCAAATCGGCCTCGCTCAAATCAAGGCCGGCCAGGTTGGCATTAGAAAGGTTCGGCGCTTCGCCCAACCGTCGCGCATTTTGAATAATCTCGACAACGTCGCTCCGTATCATGGTTTCTGTCTGGCCTATACTTTCATATTGTAATGATTATGTCCACCCCCATTATGCCACAAGAAAAAGGTGTAGACAAGATGGCGGGCGGATTGGGGAACCGGCCAACATTGCGCCCAAACGCCTATTTTAGCCAGTTGAGCAGCCGCTCGTTCATACCGCGATAGGCCAGCGGCAACTGCGCCTGTACCGCCGGCGGCAGCAGCGGGCGCGGGTTGCTACCATCGGCCGCCATTACCCAAATGGCCCACGGGCCGGCGCGGTCGGTGACAAAGGCCAGGTAGCGGCCATCCGGCGACCAGGCCGGCGCGGCGCTGTTGTACTGCGGGTTGGCCAACAACGGCGGTTGGGTGAGCCGGCTGCGCTCGCCCGAAGCCAGGTTGAGGGTGTAAATTTCCCAGTGATCGTGTTGTTTGTAGGTAATGGCCAGCATTTGCCCGTTGGGGGCAAACACCGGCTCTTTATCGCGCAGATCGGCGGTAACGGGCCACTGCCGGTTGGTGGTAACATCAAACTGCATCAGCCCTTTATCACCGCTGTAAATTACCCGCCACGGCTGCTGCGGGTCCCAACTGGGATTGTAGGCGTACCGATCCGAGGGCAAATCCTCAAAATGGCCGCCGGTTACGTCTACCTGGCGCAAAAACCAGTGCAAATCCTCGTGGCGAACAAAACAAACGCGCAGCTTGCCGGCGCGAACATCCGTAGAAATGATGGTGACGTTATCGGGCAGGCGCAGGCCGTCATCAGCATCAAAGGAGCGGCAGGTGGGCTGTGGGTTGCGGAGGCCGCCGTGCTGAAACGAAATGATAATTTTTTGGCCATCGGGCGACCACGTGGGCGATTTGGGCTGGCGAATATCATCCGCCACCACCCGCTCGCTGCCGTTGGCTAGGTTAAGCACAAACAGCGCCCCCAATTCGGCCCCGTCCCAACGAGTAAAGGCCACCTCCCGGCCATCGGGCGACACCGCCGGGTCAATCACGCCGCCGGCCAAATAGCGCAGGTTGGAGCCATCGGCGTTAACGGCGTACAACTGCCCGCCGGAGCCGGTGAGCGCCAGCAGTTGGCCGGTTGGCGCGGCAGCAGCGGGCGTAGCCGTTGGCCGGACAGCGGCGACCATCGGTTTAACCGGCGAAGCGGCGGGCGGGGGCACCACGGCAGCGGCGATGGCGTTCCACGGGGTAGGCGTGGGCGTGGGGCTGGGCGGCGGGATGAGCGTGGCCGTGGGCGAAGCCGGCGCAGGCCGGGCCGGGGTGTCGGCGGGCGGCGGCGTAACCGTAACCGCGCCGGCGCAGCCGGTCAATCCCCATAAAATTAAGCCACAAAGCAAAATGATTTGAGCCATTCAGATAGCCGCTAGCCGTTAGCAGGTAGCAAATGGCAGATAGCAGGTAGTTCTTGGCTAACCGCTAACCGCTACCTGCAAACGGCTATTCCGGGTTGTTTCTTTCCCGTTCCAGAATAAAGGCCGGCACCAGCCCGGCAGCCACCGCCTCGGCAAAACTCAGGGGATGGCTGGGCGGCGGCGCGGGCGGCGATTTTGGTTTTGACGGCGACGGCGCGGCGGTTTTGGCCGGCGATTTTTTGGGCGCGGCGGTAAATAACGGCGGAACAACCGGCATATCCGTAAGCTCCGGCTTTAGTTCGGCGTCGGGGTCCGGGGCCACCGGCAAAATTTCGGATTGGGTGTTGGCTTTTACCGCCAGGTAGTGCAACTCGCGCAGCAAATCTTTAATGGCCCCCAGCCGGCGCTGCTGCTCCGACGAGGCGGCGGTGCGCAACAACTGGTTTACAATATAACGGGCGGTGCGCACCCGATCCGTGATTTCAGAATTGATAAAGCCTTCCAGGTTGATGGTGCGGTTTAGCAGGATGCTGTTGATGGTTTGCAACACTTCGTTGCCGGTGCGGGCGCTGATTTCCTTATCGCGCAGCCGGGAGTACAGCCGGGCATTGTGAATGGCCAGCGACACCTGGCTGCCAATGGAGGTGAGCAGGCGCATTTCGCGGGGACTCCAAATGTGGGCGGCGGCAGCGCCGGTAGTTTTGTAGCCAATTGCCAGTACGCCCGTAACCGGGTGCGAAAAATCATTGGGCGAATCGTTGAACAGTTTTACCAGCGGCACCACGGCAATGGCCAGCAACCCTTCCTGCTCCACCCAAAGTTTATGCTCCTGGCTGCCTTCGGTTAAGCGGTCAATAAACAACGGGCTGTTTTTGGCCAACACCTGCCCTTCGGCGGCTTCGCCAACTTTAAGGGATTGCATACCGCGCCGGTACACATCGGACAAACCAACGCTGGCTTGCATACGCAAAAGTTTGGTGCTATCCAGCAAATACAACCAGGCGGCATCGCAGTTGAGGGTTTTGTGGGTTTGCTCAACCGCCGCCTGAAGCACCTCTTTTAGTTCCAGAGTTTGGTGCAGCGAAGCGGCAATGGCGTTGAGCGTTTGCAGATCAGAATTTTGCTGCTGCACTTCATCTTCGGCTTCCATCATGGCCGCCAAAAGCTGCTCCAGATCGTTTTCGGTGGGTTGCGGCACCGTTGGCGCGACCAGCGGCAACGCCAGCGGCATTTTTATATCCAGCCCCAACTCTTCGGGGAAGGTTTCGGATAACTCCTCCGGCTCGTCGGCATGTTCCAGCAAAATTTCTGCCGTTTGCCACAACCCTTCGCGCAGCCGGAGCGCATCCAAAACCACGGCAGTTTCCTGGCTCAAGGCCATCAAAAAACAGAGTTCAGACGGTTTAAAAATACGGTCGCCCTGCAACCCCACCAGCACCGCGCCCATCACCTGCTCGCCCACTTGCAGCGGAAAGCTGACCAGGCTGGTTAGCCCGCTGGCGGTTAAAAGCTGGCGCTCCCGCTCGTCGTCGGCGGTTTTGTATTCCAACAGCGCGCCATCGCCGGTGACCAGGCAGGGCATGAGCGCGGTGGCGCTCTGCGAAAAATCCTGCCCGGTGACAATGTTAATCAATTGCGGTGATAGCCCTTTGTGCACTTTCAACGCCAGCGATTTGTTTTCTGACACCAGCACAATCGCGCCAATGGTGGTATTGGTTGTTTCCAGGGCTTGCACCAGCGCCAATTTAAGCGCCGTGGCCGAACTGCCCACGTTGCTGGCCTGGTACACAAACGTGGTTAAGGCAATAATGTACCGGTTGCGCTGCTCAATTTCAATATTGGCCAGCCGCAAAAATGATTGATACCGCTCCAGCCGTTTTTTGGCTTTGTGCAGCTCGGCGCGAGTGGTATCCAGGCTCATGGGCCAATCGTCAATTACCAGCGGCGATTCCGGCGGCGGGGTAGAATCTGGATTTAGGGCCATGGGGTCAACTCCCGGCAGTCATTTGTTTTACGGTTTCAATCAGCACCAACTCGGCAAAGGCATCCTTGGGGATGTAATCCACCGCGCCCAGTTCCAGGCCGTTGAGAGCGTGTTCGGCCTGGTCCAGCGTGGTGAGCATCACCACCGGGATGCCCGCCAGCTTAGGGTTGGCTTTAAGCCGGCGGCAAACTTCAAACCCGGTAATATCGGGCAGTTCAATATCCAGCACAATCAAATCCAGCGCGTTTTGGCTGGCCAGGTTTAAACCGGCCTGGCCGTTATCGGCCCAAAAAACCCGGCAGTTGTTGTTTTCCAGCGTCAGTTTGATTTTTTCGGCCTGAAACGGGCTGTCTTCTACAATTAGTACCGATGCTTGAGGCTGGCTCATGGTGTTATCCTTTCAACTCAACCACTTAATCAGGGTAATGTGGGCGTGCTGGTTATCTTGCTCTTCCACAATGCTTTCATCTACCAACTGACAGGCGCTGGTAAGGCTGTGCCGCAGCGTGGGCCGGCCATCAACGCTGTCGCCGGAATACTGCACCTGGCACATTACATGCAGCCCCGGCTGCCCGTTGTGGTTAGCAAACACCATTGTGATTTCGCCGGGCAGGTTTGGCCCCCAGCTTAAAACGCGGGCCAACTCCGAGGCGGCCAGCGAAATCCGCGCCTGGTCTGCCGTGCGAAACCCCACCTGTTTGGCCATGGCCCGGGCTTGCATCCGGGCGTTCACTATATCCAGATCATTGTTTACAAAAATTTTGCACTCAGTATTCATTCATGTACTCCTTGTTGGCAGCTACCGGTAGGTTTGGTCTTGAGGCGGGTTCACCAAAGCCCGTTCCAAAGAGGTAATTAAATTCTCGTTAATGCTATCCGAGGTGATGTTATTGCGCCGGGCAAACTGCGAAGCCGCCAGCGCCCGCCAGATTTGTTCCCCGGCCTCGCGCAAAGAATCAACTTCCTGCTCCAGTTCTTTGGCCCGGCGGGCAAGTTGCACGTTAGACTGCTGTAACTCCTGGTAGCGATCTTCCATAACCGAAGCTTCTTCTTGCACCACCGCCACCATTTTAGAGCTGGCAATGGCCAGTTCAACCCGCTGCCCAATGGATACCAGCATGCGGTGGTCGCGGGCCGACCATTCGCGGTTGGCGCGGTTGCCCACGGCCAACACGCCAAACGGCTCGCCGTTAGCAAACAACGGCGTGGCGGCCACAGACACCAACCCCTCTTCTTGCACAAAACGCCGCATTTGCCCGCTGTGAAACAACACCGCATCCCTAAAAATGGCTTCGCGGCGGGTAAATGCCATGCCCTCGGCCCCATTGCCGGGCGATAAATATTGCATGTTGCGAATGTAATTTTCCGATAACCCGTGGCAGCCCTGCATGACCAAATGGCCATCCTGCCACAAATAACACCAGGCCGCCTCGGATTGCATCGCCGATAACGTTTGCTTGATGGCCGTATCCAAAACAACGTTCAGGGGCATGGTGCCAATCATTTTGGTAGAAAGATTGTTAAGCAGCCCCAAATCCACATTTTGGTTGGCCACTTCTTCCTCGGCGGTCATTACGGCGGCCAACAACTGCTCCAAATCGTGCTCGTATTCGGCCATAGCCGCCGCTTCGGGGGGAGCGGCGCTATCACCCTGAACCGGTTTGGCGTTGAGCGAGGCGTTTTGGGTGCGCAGCCGCAAATCATCCAGAAACAGGGCCACCAGGTGCGCAATGGTGGCTAGCCGCTGTTGCTGCACCGGCGTTAGCGAGTGATATTCCTGGCGGCTGCTGCCAATCACAATTGCGCCCAGCACCCGCCCGCCAAAGCGCAGCGGCAGGCCAAACAAATAGCGCAGGTGATGCCCGGACAACAACGATTGATCGGGGTTAATTTGCACCGGCTGCGGCTTCATCCATAGCCGCTGGCCCACCAACAGCAAGTTGCTCAAATCGCCGGTGGTTAACTGCCGGACAATTTCTTTGGATAGCCCCCGCTGCACCACCGCCCTGAAGCTGTTGGCGGTATCGCCCGTTACCAGCAACGCGCCCACATCGGTGCCGCTCACGGTGAGCGCGTAGGGCAACACCGGCCCCAAAATGCGTTTTTTATTGGTTTCCTGGCCAATGGCGGTAATCAGTTTTTCTATAACCGCCAGATAACTTAAATCCGGCCCCAATTTTTTTGCGGTTACTCGGTTAGCTTGAGTTGGCATTATTTCCATTTTCACCCCCGGTTTAAACCAAATTCAATAACGCCGGGGCAATTTTGCCCACCGGTAAAACCTGCTCGGCGGCGCCCAGTTTAATAGCCACCGCCGGCATGCCAAAAACCACACACGTTTGCTCATCCTGAGCGATGGTGTGCGCCCCGGCCTGGCGCAATTGCAGCAACCCTTCGGCCCCGTCGCTGCCCATGCCGGTTAAAATTACGCCAATCGTCGTAGCGCCAAACACCCGCGCCGCCGATTCAAATAGATAATCCGCCGAAGGGCGCACGCCGTGGAGTGATGGCTGCCGATTGAGCGCCACCACGCCCAGGCTGTTAATGGTAAGGTGCTGGTCGTCCGGGGCAATTAACACCTGGCCGGGTTGCGGCTCATCGGTGGGATTAGCCAGCCGCACGGTTAACGGCGTTTGCTGGTTTAACCACTGGGCCAGGCTTTCGCCAAAACCGGGCGTAATGTGCTGCACAATAATAATCGGGGCGGCAAAATCGGCGGGGAGTTGCCCCAGAATTTGGGCTAACATGCCCGGCCCGCCCGTTGACGCGGCAATCGCCACCAACCGGATTTTGGTTTGGCCGTTCCGGGCCAGCGCCGGCAATGCGGCAAATGGCCGGGTGCCACCGCTTTTGGCCGCGGGCGCGGCCCAATGACGCACCACTTTAACTTCGGCCATCAGCTTAAGCTGGTGAATCAGGTAATCGTACACCTCCGGCGGGTCGTACATGGTTGGCTTTTCCAGCACCGACAGCGCCCCGGATTTTAGGGCGTTAAAGGTCATATCGCGTTCGGATTTATCAAAACTGGCGCTAACCATCACAATCGGGCGCGGGGTTTCGGTCATAATCCGGCGGGTGGTTTCGTAGCCGTCCATGCCCGGCATGTGCACATCCATAGTGATCACATCCGGTTGCAAGCGATGGGCCAGCCGCACCGCCTCCTCGCCGTTGCGGGCCACGCCGACCACCTGCAACCCGGTAGCGCCCTGCAAAATATTTACCAGCAACTCGCGGGCCACCGGCGAATCTTCAACTATCAGCACCCTAACCGGCAGAGTTTTCATACCTTAACCCGATCACACCAGTTGTTCGATGGTTTCCAGGAGATTGCCCTGGTCAAAACTGCTTTTTACAATGTAGGCGTCGGCCCCCACCTCAATGCCCCTGGCTTTATCGGCGGGCGAATCCAGCGATGTAACCAGAATAATGGGAATCTCGGCGTACCGGGTATCTTGCCTAACCCGTTGCGTTAAAGCAAATCCATCCAGCCGGGGCATGTTAATATCAGAAACAATTAAATTGGGAGTTTGGCCCGATACCAGCGCCGCCAGCGCCTCTTCGCCATCGGTGGCCAGTTTCACCTCGTACCCGGCGGATTCCAGAATATTCTTTTCCAAGGTGCGGGTGGTGATGGAGTCATCAACCACCAGCACGGTTTTGCGCAACTGCGCCGCCGGCTGGGCGGCCCCGGCTACCGGCGGGCGGCTTGAGGCGCGGGCCGCCAGCTTGAGCAAATCGGCGGTGTGGAGCACCAAAATAACCTGCCCGGACCCCAGCACGGTAGCGCCGGCAATACCGCCCACTTTAACCAGTTGCCGGCCCAGGTTCTTCATGACAATTTCCTGCTCGCCCAGTAAATCGTCCACAATCAGCCCCAGGCGCTTTTCGGCCACGCCCACCACCACCACGGTTAACAAATCCGAGGCAACGGGAGCCGCCGGCAGTTCCAAAATATCGGCCAGCCGGGCTAAAGCGATGGGTTTGCCATCGTAAATAATGGCCTCGCGCCCACCCAACCGCGTAATCTGGCCGGGCGGAACCCGCAGCAT
Organism: uncultured Caldilineaceae bacterium; assembly: GCA_964517605.1. Classification (GTDB taxonomy): domain Bacteria; phylum Chloroflexota; class Anaerolineae; order 4572-78; family J111; genus J095. The sequence continues at coordinate 64,465 of CAZFCE010000019.1, forward strand.
CCGCACCACCGTAGAAATGGGCAGGGCAAAGGTTTGCTCGCCGGCCCGCAACAGCAGCCCGTGCGAACTGGCCAGCGTGAGCGGCAGCGTCAGCGTAAATGTAGCGCCCAAATTGGGCCGGCTGGCAACGTTGAGCGCCCCGTGCAGTTCTTCTACATTTTGGCGCACCACATCCAGCCCCACCCCGCGCCCGGAAATATCGGTGATAATCTGGCTGGTGGACAGGCCGGAGTTAAAAATCAGGGTGACGGTTTCATCATCGCTGAGTTTTTGGGCTTCGGCGGCGCTCAACAGCCCCCGGCGCACGGCGGCAGCGCGAATAGCCGGGCGATCCAGCCCGCGGCCATCATCGCTAATGGTGATGACCACGTTGTTGCCCTGCTGCACCGCTTCGAGCACAATTTGGCCCTGCGGCGGTTTGCCGGCAGCCAGCCGCCGCTCCGGCGGCTCAAGGCCGTGGTCAATGGCGTTGCGCAGCAGGTGCAGCAACGGGTCTTTGATCTGTTCCAAAACGCGCTTGTCCAGTTCGGTGCCATCGCCGGTGATGATAAAGTTGATTTCCTTGCCCTGCTCGCGGGCCAGATCGCGCACCATGCGGCCAAAGGTGTGCGTAATGGTGGCCAGCGGCAGCATCCGCACCCGTTTAATTTCTTCCTGAAGCTCATCAATTATCAGCGACAGGCGCAGGGTGTCGTTGGCAAATTGCCGGCTCAGCGCGTTGGATTGCAGGTTAAAGGCGTGCAGTAAATCCTGGTTTTTGGTGATAAATTCAACCAGCGCCGTCATCTCGGATGATTTAAGGGCGTAAGCCTCGTTGCGCCGGGCCTGACGCCGGCCCCGCACAAGCCGGTTGTAGCTGCCCCGCAACGGCAGCCATTCCTTGTGCCACTCGGCGGCCAGCCCTTGCAGGCGGCGCACCTCGGCCAAACGCTGCTCCGCCCGAATTTTGGCGCCCAGCAACTCGGCAAACTGGCCCATCAGCGCATCGAGCTTGCTCACCGATACGCGGATGGTTTCATCGGAGGGGCCAACGGGCGCAACCGCCAGCATGGCCGGTTCTTCTTCGGGTGATGGCGCGGTGGCGGGTTCGGTTTCGGTTTTGGTTTCGGCTTCAACCTCAACCGGATGATTCTCCGGTGGCGTGGCGGTGTTGCCAAGTTGTTGCGTCACTTCTTCCAGCCGGGCCAGCAGGGTTAACACCGCTACCGGCGGGGTAGTGTGGCCGGCCTCTAGCTGGGTCATCACCAAATCTACCGCGTCCAACGCCTGGTACATCAGGTCAAACAATTCCGCCGAAAAAACCAGCCGGCCTTCTTTGGCGTTGAGCAACAAATCTTCCAGAGCATGCCCCAGGCTCTCGATGGTGGTGATGCCCACCGCGCGGGCGGTGCCTTTTAGGCTGTGCGCCTCGCGGAAGATTTCGTTGAGCAATTCCGCATGGTTGGGAGCCGCCGGGTTTTTCTCCAGTTGCAACAAGCCCCGGTTAATGGCCTGCACGTGCTCTTTTTGTTCGGCTTTAAAGCTGTTAATCAATTGTTGGCGTATTTCGGCGCTTAAACCCATAACAAACTTCCTTTAGCGGTTGCTAATTTAGCCGATACCGGGCGACCAAACCCTTCATCTGGTGGGCCACCGCCGATAAATCCTGCGCGGCTTTTTCGGCTTGGCGGGTAGATGCCAGATTTTGCATGGTAGCCTGGTTAATGTTTTGCATGGCCAGGGCAATTTGCTCCATGCCGGTGGTTTGCTGCTGGGCGCTGGCCACAATTTGCTGGGCGGCGTTGGCGCTTTCGGCCATGCTGTAGGCCAACTGCTCAATGGTGCTGCCGGCCCGCTCGGTTAAACAAACGCCGTTATCAACCCCTTTGGTGCCTTCTTCGGTGGCCATAACCGCCGCGTTGGTGGCCCGCTGGATTTCATTGAGAATGGCCTTGATTTGCAGCGTGGCCTGTTTGGATTGTTCGGCCAGGTTGCGCACTTCTACCGCCACCACGGCAAAGCCTTTGCCGTGTTCGCCGGCGCGGGCGGCCTCAACCGAGGCGTTCAACGCCAGCAGGTTGGATTGCGAGGCGATATCGTTCACGGTGGCAATGATTTCGCCGATTTGCTGGGTTTGCTCGCTGAGGGCCAAAATGTTTTCGGCGATGCCTTCAACCCGTTCTTTGATTTGCACCATGCTGTCCACGGTTTCGGACACGGCCTGCTGCCCCACGCGAGAAACCTCGTTGATGCGCTGCGATTGCTCGGCCACGGCCTGAGCTTTGGCAAAGGATTGTTCTACAATGGTTTTTACCTCGTCAATGGTGGTGGTGGTTTGCGAAATAGCCGACGACTGCTCGTTGGCCCCGGAAGCCTGTTGGGTGGCAGCGGCCACAATTTCGGCAGCGGCGGCGGTAACATTATCCACCACCTCCCGAACGCCGGTGAGCATTTCGCGCAGGCTGCCGCTCAGCCGGTTGAGGTTGTTTTTAAACACCTCAAAATCGCCTTTGTAAGTGGTGGTAATTGGCAATGGCACTTCGCCCTGAACCATCCGGTCTACAAAATCGGCGGTTACGTTGAGCGGAACAGTGATGGCATCAAGCATGTTGTTCATGCCCCGCACCACATCGCGGTAGCTACCCTGGTGCATGGTCACGTCGGCCCGGGTAGAGAGTTGGCCCTCAACCGCCGCCTGCGACAACATATTGGCATCGGTAACTAACGAGGTAATGGCGTCAATACAAATGTTGAGGTTGTTTTTGATGGTGTTGAAATCGCCGTTGTAACCATCGGTGATTTTGGCCGGAATATCGCCGCGGGCGATCAGGTCTATATACCAGGCGGACACGTTGAGCGGGCCAATCACGGCATCGAGCGTATCGTTGATGCCTTGCACCACCTCGCGGTAGCCGTTTTGAAATTTGGCGGTGTTGCCCCGCACACCCAGTTGGCCGGCAACTGCCGCCCGCGAGAGCATGTTCATTTCGGCAATCAGGTTGCGCAACGTTTCTACGGTTTGCCTAAAGGCCGGAGTCACCTCATCCTCCTCATCCGTTGGCGGCAGGTCAACGGATAAATCGCCGTTGGCAATCTGGTTAAGGTGATGGATAAACCCGGTTTGAATATTATCGGCAAAGGCATCAACGGTGTTGGCCAAAATCCCCAACTCGTCTTTGCGGTTAAGCTGGAGCCGGCTAACGCTAAGGTGGCCCAAACTAATTTCTTGCAGCAAGTACACCACCTGCCGCAACGGAACGGTAATAGACCGGCTAATATAAAAGGCCAGAATCAGGGCAACCGCTACGCCAAGCACCACCACCCCGCCAAACGCCAGGGTTATCTGGCTAAACGTGGCCAGCGAATCCTGGTGGAGTTTATCGGCCTGTTCCTGGTTAAGGCGAATAAGGTCACCAATGGCTTTGGCCACCGCCTCCCTGGAATCCGAGGCTTCGCCGCCGGTGACGACACTTTGCAGGGCGTTATCAACCTGGCCGGCTTCAACATACTCAACCACCTCGTTGATATCGCCCCGGTAAACCGCCCACATTTTATCCAGTTCATTAAAGGCCGCCGCTTCATCCTCGGCCAGTTTGGTTGAGCGGTACAGGTTTAAATTTGTGTCCACATCCTCCATGCTTTTGGCAATATCCGCTTTAACCAGCTGGCGCTCCGCGGGTAGCAACAAATATTTAAATATATTGCTCCGCACCATATATACGTTTGTTTCAACCTTGCCCAAATACTCTATGCCCAACAACCTGTTTTCGTACATGTTGTTGGTGTTGTTGTTCATGTTTCTGGTGTTAATGTAGCCCAGGGCGGCAATCCCAATTAATATCAAAACGATGGCGGTAAAGCCAACTATTAATCGGGTGCCAACTTTCATATTATTAATCATGGGGTGTTTCTCCTTCTGGATAACCTGTCACACTGATTTGATTAAACGGTTACAAAATATCCTCGTGCACAATCAGCCGTTTATCGGCCAGCAGGGCATTCAAATCAAACACCACCAGCGAATCGGCGGTGATGCCCTGAATATATTCGGTGTGCGCCCCGACGTGAGTTGCCAGCGGCGGCTCAATATCCGTTTTAAAGATGGTCACTACGTCGGCCACTTCATCGGCCAAAAAGCCCACTTCCATGCGGTCAACCTCGCTGGCGGCCCCGGTGCAACTCACCACAATAATTTTGGTGTGGTCCGATAGCCCCACTTTGGCTAACCCCAAAAAGGCCCGCAGGTCAACCACCGATAGAATGCGCCCCCTGGCGCTAAAAACGCCCGCCACAAAATCGGGGGTGCGCGGCACCCGCGTCAGTTGTTCCAGCGGATAAATTTCGCGCACGCACTCAACGTTCAGGCCGTAACGTTCGGTACCCAGTAAAAACACCAGCACATTCAGCGTATCGCCCACCACCTCCGCCGGGGGCGTTTCGGCCAGCGCGTAGGCGCGTTCGGCCCAAATGCGGGTTAAGGTTTCGGGGTCGCGGCCTTCTTCAAACACGGGTTGCCACAATTGGCCGGTTGGCCGCGAGCCACCATTGGGATGAGGTTTATCGGGTTGAGGCGGATTATGTTTATAAACCGGACTATTTTTTGGGTGCGCCATGCCTGCTCCTCAGCCGTTTATAGTTTTTGGCGCATATTTTGCGCCGCATCCAGCAAATATTTTACGGTGATGCCATCGGCCCCCGGCACTATTACCTCCGGCGACCAGCGTTCTAAAATTTTAATGGTGTTTTGCACGGCCCGCCGGGCCTGATCGGCCTGCGCCGACCGCAGGTACAGCACCGCCAGGTTAAAGTGATCCAGCGGCGCGCCGCGATCCAGATAAATGGCTTTTTTCAGCATTTCGATGGCCGGCTGGAGGTCGCCCTCGTTTTCATGCACCAGCGCCAGCACCCGGTAGGCCTCAACCTGCAAACGGTCCAGTTCCAGCGCGCGCCGGCAGTAGTGCCGGGCTTCGGGCCAGTTGCCCTGGTTGGCAAAAGCCCGGCCCATTAAACTGTGGGCCACCGGCTCGTTGGGTTGTTCGGCCAAAAGTTGGCGCAACCCGGCGGCGGCCTGCTCGATTTGCCCGTTTTCCAGTTGCAGCCGGGCCTGCGCCAACGCCTCGGCGGCGCTGAGTGGAACCGGCTTTTCCGGGGCGGGAGCGGCAACCGGCGGAACAACCAATCGCGGAGCCGGAGTTGGCACCGGCATCGGCGTTGGAGCCGGGGTTTCGGCAAACGGCCAAACCGCCGGCCACGGAACATACTGGCGCGTTTTTTGGTAAAGCAGCGTATTAGAAAAAGTTTGCGCCTTAAAATCGCGGTACACCAGCAGCGACGGCTCGGAATGGCCCACCGCCAGCCAGCCGCCATCAACCAGCGTGTGATAAAACTGCTTAATCACCTGGCGGGTTGTCGCCTCGGTAAAGTAGATGGTTACGTTGCGGCACAAAATCAAATCCATGCTAACCGTGTTGTTATCAATAACCGGGTAGGGGTCGGCAATGAGGTTGAGCGGCGCAAACGTAACCATGCTGCGGATATCGCCGGCCAATTGATAGCGGGTAACCGAGTGCGTTGTTTCGGTAAAATAGCGGGGCCGCAGTTGTTTGGCCCGCGCCTCACGGAACGACCACTCCGAGTAGACGGCTTTTTTGGCCCGCGCCAGCGCATCGTGGTTAATGTCGGTGGCCAAAATCAAAATGTACCAGTTGGCAATATCGGGCAGTAGCTCTTTTAACAAAATGGCCACCGAATATGGCTCTTCGCCCGAAGCGCAACCGGCGCTCCAAATTCGCAACTGGGGCCGAATGCCCAAGCCGGCGGCGGCGGCCCGTTTTTGCTGGATTAACAGCGGCAACACGTGGTTAGTCAGCGCGTTAAACTGGGCCTCATCTCTAAAGAAATAGGTTTCACCCACGGTGAGCACGTTAACCAGTTGGTCTAAATCGCGGCAGCCTTCGGGTTGGGTTAACCGCCGAAAATAGTCGTTCAGGTTGTAAACGCCGTTTTCGGGCAATATTGATGATTTGGGCAACGCCTTGGCCAGCCCCAATTCCAAGTCAATCTGTTTTTTATCGGAAAAATACAGGCCGCTATGCTCCAGAATCAAATCCCGAAAACGCAGAAAGTCCGCATAATTTAAAGAGAAGGTAGCCGCCGGATTAGCCCGATCAGGTGACATAGCGGTTATCCTTCTACCGGCGAGGTGGGCGCGGGCTGCCACAACGCCGGCAGGTTGAGCAGCAAAATCATCTGGCGATCCATTTTTACCAGCCCCAACAGGCACGATCCCCGCGTTGAGGCATCGCCGGGTATAACGGTGGCGGCTTCTACCGCGCTGCCGGTGGTGGCTATGACCTGCTGCACGCCATCAACCACCAGCCCCAAAAACCGAGCCGGCTCGCCGGGGCCGGCGGCATTCACCAGCACAATGGGGGTGCGCAGCCCGTACACCGGTTTTAACACGCCAAAGCGCAGGCGCAAATCCATTACCGGCACGGCCTGCCCGTGCAAATTGATAATCCCCTGGATATTGGGCGGCGCGTCGGGCAACGGCGTAATCGTGACCATTTCGATAATTCTGATGATTTTGGCCACCGGGATGCCATAAAGTTGGCCCGCCACCGTAAACGTGAGCAAATTTAATTGCGCCGGGGCGGTTGGTGGTAATTGGGCAAGGTTTGGCTGAGTTGGCATAAGCGCGTTCCTTTAAGTTAAATCTGTTCGGGCAGGAGTAAATGGTCAATAGTGGCCGAAAATGTAGCCGAGGGAAAGCCGGCCAACAGCACGCTATCCGCGCCGGCGGCTTTGGCCTGCCACCATTCTTCCATGTTGTCCACCAAAACCACCGACCGGGTTTGCGGGCAACGGTCTTTGGTGGCCGCCAGCAATGTTTCTACCCGGTTCATGGGCAAGTTTGAGCCTAATAACAACAGGTTGGGGCTGTGCTCAACCACCAACGATAACGCCTTGTACATATCATCGGTTTGGTCAACCAGGGTAAGGTAGGTGATGGTTCTAAGCAGGGCCTTTAAGCTATCGCACAGGCGACCAGGATGTGCCACCAAAAGCGCAGAGATATTTGCCGGCTGGGCCATAAGTGGTTGTCCTTTATCTGGCGCAAACATAGCGCAGGGTAAAAATCTGGTTATATTTTAACAACTTCAACGGCAAATTAAATCGCCCGGATAAAGAAAATGTCCTATGGGAATAAGGTATATTTACCGGGGGCCAGCACCCAAAAACAGCGACAGGCTCTACCACATTTGTGGTAGAGCCTGTCGCTGTTTCTCACCAAAATGTTGAATGCTACCGGCGTTTATTCATCCAGCGAGGTTAACCCCTCCCGTAGCGCGTACAGGGCGGCCTGGGTGCGGTTGGCCAGGTGCAATTTTTCCATAATGTTACGCACATGGGTGCGCACCGTCCACTCGCTGATGACCAGTTGCTCGGTGATTTCCTGGTTGGTTAGCCCACGCGCCACCAGTTTTAGCACCTCCGCCTCGCGGCTGGTCAGGGGTAGTTCGGTGGGAGGCAGGTTGGTGGGCTGGCTAAACTCGTTAATCAGTTTGCGGGCAATGGTGGGATGCAGCGATGAAGCCCCGGCGTACACGTTGCGAATGGCCTCAATCAGCTCCTCCGGCGATGAATCCTTAAGCAGATAGCCCAGCGCCCCGGCCTTGATGGCCGGAAAAACCTTTTCATCCTCGGCAAAACTGGTCAGCACCAAAATCCGCGCCGTTGGAACTTCGCGTTTAATGGCGGTAATGGTTTCCAGCCCGTCCATTTTGGGCATGACCATATCCAGCAAAATTACATCGGGCTGCAAGGCTTTAACCTGGACCAGCGCCTCTAGCCCGTTGGCCGCCTCGCCAACGGGGGTCATGCCGGCTTCGCTGGTGATCAGCGTGCGCAACCCCCGCCGCACCACCGGATGGTCATCCACAATCAGCACCTTAATGTCAAGTTCGGTTGTCATCGTTTGTTTCTCCCTGGCAACTGATTCTAAGTTGCACCTCGGTGCCCTGGCCGGGCGTTGAGGTAATATTGATGATGCCGCCCATTTGGCCGGCCCGTTTTTGCAGGCTGAGCAGCCCCATGCCGCCGGTATCGTTGAGGGTGGCAGGGTCAAACCCAATGCCGTTATCGGTAACATCCAGCCCCACAAAACTATCGTTGGCATAAATTTTAATGACCACCTGGCTGGCTGCCGCATGTTTTAACGAGTTATTCAACGCTTCCAGCGCAATGCGGTACATGCCTTCCTCTATCCGCGCCGGCAACTGGGTAGAGGTTTCAACCAGCAGCCGGGTTTGCACCCCGGAACGGCCCTCAACCGCATCGAGCCGTTGTTGCAACGCGCCCACCAGCCCCACCTGTTCCAGCACCGTGGGGCGCAACTCGTGCACCAGCAGCCGCATTTCTTTTAAAGCTTGCTGGGCAATTCCGCCCAAATCGCCTAAATACGTTTCTACATTTTCCAAATTACCGGCGCGAGCCAACCGCTGCCCGCCGCCGGCCAACAGCGTAAGGCTGTACAACGATTGCGTCACCGAATCGTGCAGTTCATGGGCCAGGCGTTCCCGCTCTTCCATTACGGCGGCGCGTTCGGCCTGGTAGCGCAGCCGGGCGTTTTCAACCATCACCCCCACCTGGTCAGCAATCGAGGCCAACAGCGCCGTTTCTTCAATGCCAAACTGGTCGGCAACGGCGCGGATAACGCTGAGCACGCCAATAGTTTGGCCGGTAGCCCGAATGGGCGCGCCGGCATAAGTGTGGCTGTTGTTGCCATCGGCATGAAAATAGGCGTCAATATCCGGGATGAGCAGCGGCTCGCCGTGTTGCAGCACCCAGTTGGTTAAGGCGTAAATGGATGGCGCGGGTGCGGCATCATCAGCTTTGGGAACCCCGGTTTTTTGTTGAGCCGCCAGTTTTAAAGTATCGCCGGGGTGATCCAGCAAATAAATGTAGCCCTCCTGGCACTGCATGGCCAATAGCGACCGCTCCAGCGATAACGCCAGCATGGTTTCCAGTTTAAGCGATTGGCTGCCCACCGCAGTCACTTCGTACAACGCCGAAAGCTCGCGGGTGCGGTCCTTGACCCGCTGCTCCAGTTCATCATTAAGCTGCCGGATCTGCGCCTCAACCTGCTTTTGCTTGGTGATGTCGCTCACCACCCCGTAAATCAGCAGCGAAGTATGCTCGCGTTTAATCCGGGCGCTGTCTCTAACCCACACCACACCGCCATCGGCGCGCACCAGCCGGTATTCAACCTGGCTGTTGTGCCCGGCAATCAAGTCGGCCATTTGATGCCGGCCAATGTGCCGGTCGTCCGGGTGGATAACCGTATTGGCCCAAAAATTCCAATCGCTGGCAAATTGCCAGCTTGGATAGCCGGTTAACGCCTCAATGTGCGGAGTTAAGTAGCGGTTGAGCCGCCGCCCATCGGCGGTGATTTCGGTCACATAAATATGGTCGCTGATTGAAACAATAACCTGGCCAAAACGCTCTTCGCTTTCGCGGAGCGCCTGCTCGGCCTCAATCCGCTGGGTAATATCCTCTTTTACCGCCACAAAATGGGTAATTTCGCCGGCCTTGTTTTTAATGGCCGAAATTGAAGCCGATTCCCAGTACAGTTCGCCATCTTTCTTTTTATTATGAAACAACCCGCGCCATTCTTCGCCGGCGGTGATGGTTTGCCACAACTGCCGGTATTCGCTGGCCGGCGTTTCGCCGGATTTTAAAATCCGGGGGTTTTTGCCCAGCACCTCGTTTAAGGTGTAGCCTGTAACTCTGGTAAATTTGGGGTTAACGTATTCAATGCAGCCCAGCGTATCGGTAATAACCACCAGGCTGGGGCTTTGTTCGATGGCGTAAGAAAATTTGCGCAAACTTTCGGCGCGGGCGGCATGCTCCACCAGTTGTTGTTGAAAGGCGTTGCGCAGCCGGGTGTTTTCGGTGGTTACGGCCAGCAGGGTGAGGTTAGATTCGCGCTGCCGGAAAAACTGCCAGCCAATCACCAGGCTGGCCAGCAACACCAGCCCGCAAAAAACTATCCGCATCAACAAATGCGGCGGCGAGACATCAAACAGCACCTCGGCTATGGAACTGTTATCAACCAGCAGGTAATCCACGCCGCTGTCAATAAACCACATCAGCCCGCCGGCTAGGATTGCAATTAAAATTATACGGAGTTTAGTATTAACCATTTAGCTCATCTGGCCGCCGGAAAAATCAACCTGACCCCAAAGCCAAAATTAGTGTAACATAATTTGGGGGTTAACGACAACTACAAAATTTTTATGTTAACTGCCCACCGGGCGTTTTTGGCGATTGCGTATTCATCCCGGTTTAGAGTACAATAACCCTCAAGCCGGTTTTCAATCCACAGGGGCGGTAAAAACCCATGAATTATCCGCAAGATTTTTATGATGACTTTAACAGTTATCTTGATAACGAATGGCTGTGCCCGTATTGCGTGGCCCCCACGCACCCCAAAGACAAAACCTGCCCGCAGTGCAACCAACCGCTCCTGATGACATCGCGGGTGAGTGTGGAGCGGTCGGCGTGGTTGTGGCGCGGCATTTTTTTGCAAACCGGTATCATCCTGCTGCTGCTGTCGCTGTGGTCGGTTTCATATATATTAACGCTGCGCTACAACCGCATTTTTGACGCGCTGGCGATGTTGCCGCTGTACCTGGGGCTGCCGGTTGCGGTTTCCGCCGAAGTTACCAGCCGGGCGCTGGCGGTCTATCCGCGCTGGATATTTTGGGGATTTGCCGGCGCGGCGTTGCTGTCGCTGGGGTTGATGGGGCTGCTCTATTTTAGGGTAAAACACGGCAACACCGTTTATTTTGTGTGCGCCAGCGTGCTGCTGGGCACAGGCTTGCTGCTGCTGATTTTCTTTCGCGCTTCCGGGTGGCTAACGGCGCTGGGCGTGCTGGCTTTTTTTCTGGGCGCGGCCCAAATGCTGGTCACCATGAATTTGTGGAACGATTTTAAGTTCAAAACCGAGCGGCTGCGGCTGGTCATCGAAGGTGGCGTAAAAACGCACGCTTCGTTTTACCTGGCCGGGCGCAAATACGCCGAACTGGGCATGTGGGGGCTGGCGGCCCTCCACTACCGCCGGGCGGTGGGCCAAAAAGAGCGCAACACGGTGTATCACCTGGCGCTGGCGGTGGCCTATGGCCAGTTGGGGCGGTTTGACCTGGCCGAAAAATCGCTGGATATCGCCGAAAAACTGGACCCCGACTCGCCGGAAATCTGGCAGTTGCGCAAAAAAATAAATGCCGCCAAATTAAACCGCCCGCCGGCCAAAAAAAAGCCGTCGCCGCCGGCCAATCAGCCCTAAAACAACCGTAAACTAACATTTTGCGGCCATTGCTGGCCGCCTCAGGTGAGGCTCATGGATCATTTTATTGATATTTACCAACACCACGCCGACCGTTACCACCAAATGATCGAACCGGAAGACGCCGACCGTAACTTAATCCCGGCGCTCCGCCAATTTGCGCCGCTAACCGGCCAGCGCGTGCTCGATTTGGGCAGCGGCACCGGTCGCCTGCCGCTACTGCTGGCCGACCAAACCGCGCAGATGGTTTGCCTGGATTTGCACAGCGCCATGCTCCGCGAACACCAGCAGCAGCGCCGGGCGCGGGGCGGGCAATGGGGCTTGCTGCAAGCCGATATGCGCCGGCTGCCGCTGCCATCCGCCGCGTTTGATGCCGTGACCGCCGGCTGGGCGCTGGGCCATTTTGTGGGCTGGTATCCCGATTGCCGGCCCGAAATGACTCTGGTGCTGCGTGAAATGGAGCGGGTAACGCGCCCCGGCGGCGCGATCATCATTTTAGAAACGCTCGGCACGGGCAGCCTTACCCCGGCCCCGCCCACCGCCGGGCTGGCGCAATATTATGCCTGGCTGGAGAACGACTGGGGCTTTACCCGGCGCGAAATCCAGACGGATTATCAGTTTGCCAGCGTGGCTGAAGCCGTGGCCAAAACCGAGTTCTTTTTTGGGGCGGAGTTGGCCGCGCAGGTGCGGGCCAATAACTGGGCGCGATTGCCGGAGTGGACCGGCGTGTGGGGCAAAACAGTCCGTTGAGCTAACCGCCTTCGTGGGGATGGCGGTTGTAATCGCCGGCTTCCAGTGAAAACAGGTAACGCAGCGCCGAAACGTAGGCCGCGCCGTTGCCGTGCGCCGCTTCATCTTTGAGCCGCAACGTGGGCTGGTGCAAAATTTTGTTCACCAGCCGGTGGCTCATCCGTTTAACCATTTCCTGCTGGTGCTCATCCAGGTTAAGCCGGTTAAACAGCAGCTTCAGTTCGCGCTGGCGCATCTCCTCAAATTGGCCGCGCAGGTCGGTGATGGTTGAAACCACGTCCAGCGAGGCGAACCATTCCATAAATTGCGTCACTTCCTCTTCGATTATCTTTTCCACCAGCGGAATTTCCGCCTGCCGGGCCTGCAAATTGTCATCAACCTGCCCCTGCAAACTATCAATATCACTGAGGTGCACGTTGGGCAGTTCGGTCACATCCGGGTTCACATCGCGGGGCACGGCAATATCAATAATAAACAGGGGCCGCCCCTGCCGCGCCGCCAACGCCGGCTCCAGCAATTGGCGGTTAATAATGGTGTGCGGCGCGCCGGTGCAGGTAATGATAATATCCACCTGCTCAAAGGCTTCGGGCAATTGCTGAAAGGTGATGGCTTTGCCGGCCCACTCTTCGGCCAGTTGCACCGCGTTGCGGTAGGTGCGGTTGGCCACGGTAATTTTAGAAACGCCCCGTTTGCGTAGCGCCCGCACCGCAATAGCGCCCATCTCGCCCGCGCCAATCAGCAGCGCGTGGCGGGTGGAAAGGTCGCCTAAAAGCTGGCCGGCCAGCCCCGCCGCCACCGAACTGATGGACGACGGATTAACGCTGATTTGCGTTTCGGTGCGCACCCGTTTGCCGGTGTGAATTGCCGCCCGGAATAACGCCGACAACACCGTGCCCGCCGCCCGCTGCGATAACGCCGCTTCAAAGGCTTCGGTAATTTGCCCCAAAATCTGCGGTTCGCCCAGCACCATCGAATCCAGACCGGCGGCCACGCGGAACAAATGCCGCACCGCGTCTTCATCCTTTTGCAAATACAGATATTCCTGAAACGTGGCCGGCGGGGTATCGCACGAGCGGCTGAGCAGTTTGACAATGGCTTCGTGGGCGGTGCTTTGTTTGCCCACCAGCGCGTATGATTCCATCCGGTTGCAGGTTGAAACAATCACGCCCTCGCGCACATCTTGCAGGTGGGCCTGGGAGTGGTTGCTATCAAAATGGGTTAAGGCTGACCGCAGGATAGTGGGGCTAAAATTTAGCCGCTCGCGCACCTCAACCGGAGCGGTTTTGTGGCTCAGGCCCAGCAGTAATATTTGCATGGTTACACCCCCCGGAATGGAGCGGAGTTGGGTTGTTCCACCGGCCCCAACAGCAGCACCGTTACCACAGCGCCCGCCGGGTAATCGGCCTGGCCGCTCGGCAAAATTGCCAGCCCGTTGGCCCCGCTCAACGATAACAGCCGCCCCGACCCCTGGAAGCCGGTGGTCGAGGCCAGCAGCGTGCCATTGGCCTGGCGGGTGAGCGCCACCCGTTGAAACTCGGTGCGGTCGGCGGCATGCCGCAGGTTTTGCGCCAGCACCGCCGCTTGGCGTTGCCGGTAAATTTGGGAGTGGCCGGCCATTTTTAGCAGCGCCGGGCGCGCAAACACCTCAAAACTCACCAGCGCGCTCACCGGAAAGCCGGGCAGGGCAAAACAGGGTTTGCCCTCAACGGTGGCAAACGTTACCGGCTTGCCCGGCCGGGTATTCACCCGGCCAAAATGCACCTGTCCCCGCGAAGCCAGGTAGGGTTTAACCAAATCCAGTTGCCCCATAGACACCCCGCCCGATGTCATCAGCGCGTCGGCCTGGGCCAGCCCGCGCTCAATAACAGCTTGCAGGTGGCCCTGTTTATCGCGGACAATGCCCAAATCCAGCGGGATGCCGCCGGCCTGCCGCACTGCGCCCAGCAGCGCGTACCGGTTGGCATCGCGGATTTGGCCCGGCTGCGGCGATTCGCCGGGTTCCACAATTTCGTCGCCGGTAGAGATAACCGCCACTACCGGTCGCCGGAACACCGGCACATCGGCCTGGCCCACCGCGCCCAGCAAGCCCAATTCTGCCGGCCCCAGCAATTTGCCCTGCGGCAACACCAACTGCCCGGCTTCGATATCCTGCCCAACCGGGCGGATGTTGGCCCCGGCGGGAATATCGGCGGTGAGGATGTCAACCTGCCCGGCGGCGGCTTCGGCCTGCTCTACCATCACCACGGCGGTAGCGCCCGGCGGTACCGGCGCGCCGGTGGTGACTCGCGCCGCCGTGCCCGGTTCAATTTTAAACTGGCCCACATAACCGGCGGCCTGGTCGCCCACCAGCCGGCGCGGGCCGGGGCCATCGGCGGCAATCACGGCGTAGCCATCCACGCCAGAGGCCGCAAATGGCGGCATCGGCTCTGCGGCAAAAATATCTGCGGCCAGCACGTAATCCAGCGCCTCGGCTAATGGCACGTTAACGGCGGGCAACGGCTGCACCTGGCGGTGGATAATTTCCAGCGCCGCTTCAATGGCAATCATGGGGTAAAGAGATTCTAGGGGCATAAAATTCCTGTTCAGCTTTGATTCGAGGGAAAGTATACTATTTTAGGCTAAAAGTTCAAACGCAGCCGTTTTTGATGTTTGTCCCAAAATCCCCGCAGGGCTTATTTTAAACTTTATCAAGAATCAATGTGATACTCGACATTACAGGAATTCCGTATAAACTCATCCGTGATATTTGTCTTTCTGGGATTGATATTTGGTTCTTTTGCCCAGTTAACACCGAAAGTCCTGTTTGATGACCATCCTGCTAATTCTTTTCATCCCCTTGTTACTTCTCTTGCTTCTGGATTCATTATTACGGGCATGGTTTGTGCTGGTCAACCTCTGGCCTGGTGTCCCCCTCGTCGTTGTCCCTAATACAGCTTCAATTAATCTGGCAGTTGTTATTCCGGCTCATAACGAGGCGATAGTCATCGGTGAGACGGTGGCCCGGTTGCGCCAGTGGGTACCGGCAGAAGCGATGTTTGTCATCGCCGATAATTGTTCCGATAACACGGCAACCGTGGCCAACCAGGCTGGCGCTCAAGTCTGGGAACGGCAAGATCAAGTCAATCGAAGCAAAGGGGCGGCGTTACGCTGGTTTTTATCAGCCGCTCAGGTAGAGTTGCAACCGTTTGATGGCCTGGCCATTTTTGATGCCGACTCGTGGGTGGATGAACAATTTTTGCGGTATGCCAGCACGGTGATGGCGCAGGGAACCGATGTGATCCAGGGACTGGTCCAGCCCATCAGCGGCGGAGCGTTGACCGCTGACCTGGCGGCCTATTCCGAGTTGATTTCGCAGTATATTGACGATACGGCGCGGACCCGGCTGGGCTGGCCGGGGCCAATGCGCGGTACCGGGATGGTTTTTCGGCGAGATGTCTTCCAGATCTTGCTGCCCCATTTGCGCACCAAAGTAGAAGATGTGGAAATGTCGCTATTGTTAGCGGCGGAGAACCGGCAAGTAAGTTTTGTACGTCAAGCCGTGATCCGGGACCCCAAACCAAGCAACGTGCAGGGGGTAGCCTCCCAGCGAGCGCGCTGGCTGCAAGGTCAGCGTGAAGTGTGGCGCTATTATGGCCGGCTCATCAGCCGGATGGTGTGGAGTGGCCGACTGAGCCTGACTTCTCTGCTGCTGGCTATCCTGTTCAAACCCAAAACTTTGATATTTGCCCTCAAAGGAGTATTTTTTGGCTTATTTTTAACCTTGCCGGGGCTAACGACAGGCTTGCGCTGGGGGCTGGTTGGAATAAGTGGATTAGCTTTAGGGTTGGATTTAATATACTATATTGCCGGTTTGTGGTTTGTTGAAACACCGGGACGTTATGCGCGGGCACTGGCTCTCTCCCCCTTTTATTTAGTAATGTGGCTTTGGAGCTTGGCGTTATCGATTGTTTCCCGCCAGCCATGGCTCAGGGTGCGCCGGACTCGTTGATATAAGTTGGTGGAAGGTAGATAACCAATGGTGAAATGGAGCGCGTAAAGATTGTTCATATTCTAACCCACGGCCAATTGGGTGGAGCAGAACGATCCGTGCAATGGTTAGCCGGCGCGCTGGATCGCGCCAGGTTTGACTATCATTTTGTTTTTCTTTTTGGGGGAGGGCCGGTTTGCGCTGCTATCACAGCGATGGGGTATCCGGTTCACCTCCTCAGGTGGCGAACCGGGAATGCCTGGATGAGCCGGCTGCGCCTGACCCGTTTGTTGCGCCAAATTCGGCCAGCCCTGATTCACGATCAAGACGCCACCCGTTTTGTCCATTTGTGGCTGCGTCTCGGCGGTTTCTGCCCGGTAATCAGCACCCAACACGGCAGTTTTGCCGACAGACAACCGGAAAAATGGCTTAATTGGCTTGAACAGTTAGACGATTGGAGCACCGATTTGGTGGTGGCCAATTCCAACTTCTCCGCTGGCATTCACAGCCAGATTTATCGACGCTCAAAATCAACTATTCGCACGGTTTATTTGGGCATTGACTTGACGCAGTTTGCGGAGCAACCGACTGCCTCCCCGGCGTTAAACAATCCAGCCAAATTTCGGGTGGTTTTTGCCGGACGGTTTGAAGTTATCAAAGGGGCGCTGCAACTGCCGTTGTTAGCCCAGGCTTTGCGCCAACGCGGGTTGGATCAATTTGATATTTTGATCGCCGGAGACGGGCGAGCGCGGACAGCCTGCATCGAACTGGCTCAACAACTGGGGATTGAGCGCCATCTGGTGTGGCTGGGCTGGCAAACGGACGTATCCAGCGTTTTTGCCGGGGCCGATATGGTTGTTTTCCCCACCATGTGCCCCGAAGCATTTGGTCTGGTGCCGCTGGAAGCGCTGGCCACCGGTACGCCGGTGGTAGCCTATGAAGCCGGCGGTGTGCCCGAAGCTCTAGCCGGTGCGCCGGGGGCATACCTGGTACCACAAGGCGATGTTGAAGCGATGGCCGATGTGATCATAAAGCTGGCCGGTGGCTGCTTGAAGCCCGATCCTGCGGCCAGCCGTGATTATGTCCGCACCCGGTTTGACGTCCGGCGCACGGCAGCCGAGATTGAGGCGATCTACACTGAATTGTTAAAGCTCTGACCGGAAATAACCTGATTACCGATAAAAAAACCATCTCTGAATTCCGATCTTTCTTTTATGTCATTGCACATTACGCCACCGGCAAGGGCCACCAGACTTTCCCTGAATTAATGGCGAAAATCAGTGATCTGATTAGAGGCTTCTGGGTGAAGCGGAAACTTAACCAATGTGGTTACTCTTTTAAGCCCGGGCCACAGGTTCGCATTCTGAAAAAGAATGCAACTATTATTGTGGGGACACAGGTTCAGATTTACCGGCATGTCAAGCTCAGCACCTGGGGCAACGAATACCATTCCGAGATCATTATTAGCGATAATACCGCTATTGGGGATCGGACCGAAATCCACGCCGGTAAAAAAATTAAAATCGGTTCCGGCTGTAATATATCCTGGGATGTTTGCATCATGGATCGCGATTATCACAAATTTGACAGCCAGGTTAGAAATATCGAACCGGTAAAAACAGGCAATAATGTTTGGTTTGGCTGCAACAGCCTTGTTTTAAAAGGGGTTACCATTGGCAATGGGGCGGTTATTGCCGTCGGTAGCGTGGTCACCAAGAGTGTCCTGACGGAAACCCGGCCAGGATTTTGAAGCAGGACATCTACTGGAGATCATAAGCGCGGATTCTCGTTTGAGATTATGGATAACAGCGTAACCAAACCAGAGCTTGCCAGCTACAATTTTGCCCTAGCCAAAATCGGGGCAATTCTCATGGTTTTCACCGGACATTATTTTGGCGGGGTGCTGTGGGTTCCGGCAACAGTGGCCCTGTTTGTCATGGCTTTTTCGTCCGGGTTTTTTACCACCTTCAAATATTCGGGGGATTTTGATTACGTCCGGTTTTGGCGAGCCAAAATAGAGCGCATGGGCTATGACCTGCTGGTAGTGAACATTTTTTTGCTTGCCCTGTTTCTGTGGCAGGGCAAAAGCGGCATCTGGACATGGCAAACCATTCTGGCTCTGCCGGGCTTGAATGGTTTTTTGAACTGGTTCTCCATTCCCAATCCCAGCCCCTTTGGCGTTGGATTATGGTTTTTGACCCTGTTGTGGATATTCTACCTGGTCTATCCTGGGCTGGAGTGGATCAACCGAAAACGCCCCCTGGCCATTATTTTTATCGTGTCAGCCATGGTTGTTTCTATGGGCCTCTATCACCTGAACCGGCTGGATCACATGCTATGGATGACAATTTTTGCGTTCCTCTTTGGCGTCTTTTCAGCCCGGCATCGTCTCCAGATTCGGTCCATTTGGGCGCTGCTGGTTACAATTATTTGTGCCGGCCTGCTGGCAGAACACAACCTGTGGGCGCATCTCAACTATCCTGATTATCACCTGGCTAACTATACTCTAATTCTGATCGGTTCGGTGGCGACGGTTTACTTGCTTCTGGAAATCCGCTTGCCCCATACCTGGTTTGACCGGCTCTTACCCTGGTCGGGTGGCGTCCTGGAGTTTTACGTGATCCACTTTTATTTATTGACCCTGTTCAATGGATTGCCTAAAACAGCCGGCTACATTCTGACTATGCTCGTCACCATACTGCTGGCCTGGCTGCTGAACAAGGTTCAGGCCAGAGTAAGAGGCATCGGCCAAAGACAGATTGCCCTACTTCGCCAAATTTAAAAGGCACCCAACCCCATGCGCATTTTAATCTTTACCTACTTATTAGGGTCACACTTTGGGCCGGGCAAACAAATCGCCATTTTGGCCGGTGAGTTAAAACGCCTGGATCACCAAGTGGTGGTGTTCTGTCAAACTTTTGTGCCGTCCAATAATCAATATCGGTTGGCCCTCCAGGCCCAGGGCGTGCCTTTGTATAACCCCGGCAATTGGGCGGCGGAAAATTGGCAATATAACAAATTTCTGCGGGCCGGGTTTTTCTCCCCCCAAATTTTGCAGACGCTGGGTGACGCGTTGGCTCAGGGCCAAACCTGGGCCAACGCCTGGAGCCAGGCGCGGGCCAGGGTATACCAACTGCGATTGCCGGATTGGACCGGTTTTTGGGCGACTCGCCAGTTGGACCGACTCAACCGGGAATCGCCATTTGACCTGATTCATAACTTTAGCGGCCTCGGCGCGATTTTTGCCTGGGCCAGCCAGCACCAGCTCAAATTGATCTACAATGAAAACATCGTGCCCTCTCTGGAAGAAAACTGGTGGGAGGACGTCCGCCGCTGGGCACCGAGTGCGGTCAATGCCATCATCTCGGTGTGTGCCGCCGCCGAACCCGAAATTCGCGCCCAATTTAACTACCAAGGGCCAATTGAGGTGATTCCCCCGATGGTGGTTCCGCCACCGCCGTTACCACCGGCGGAGAGCGCCACAGGCCGGCCCATCACCTTTGGCGTGGCCGCCCGCCTGCACCCCCCCAAAGGGCACGAGTATCTGATCCGGGCCATCCACCACCTTAAACAGCACTATCCCGCCGAAAAATTCCGTCTGCTGATAGCCGGTGATGGCGGGATTCGGGGTTACCTGGAAAACCTGACCCGGGAGTTGCATCTGGAAAACGAAATCACCTTTTTGGGCGGGTTAGATTCCGGCCAGATGGAGCATTTCTGGAGCCGGGTAGACGTTTTTGTGTTGCCCTCCTTGTGGGAGGGCGTACCCGTGGTAATCCTTGAAGCCATGGCCCACGCCAAGCCGGTCATTGCTACGGACATCGATGGAGTGGTAGAGGCCGTGCAAAACAACCACACCGGGCTGCTGGTGCCGCCGGCCAATGTCGAGGCATTAGCGGCGGCGCTGGCCAGGTTGGCCCAGGAGCCGCAACTGCGCCAAACGTTGGGTCAGGCCGGGCACGAACGATTCCAGGCGCAGTTCTCGCCGCAGGTGGTTATCCCGCAATATCTCAATGTGTATCGTCAAGTTATCACCGCCCAGAAGCATTTGTCAAAGTAAACCAAGCTATGCCCAGCCTTCGCAAACTCTTAAACCCTAAATTATATATCGCCCGGCTTAAAAACATTTTACGTCCCCTTTATTACCGCTGGCGAAACAACACCTGGCCGTTTCGAGATCGCTATGTCATCGAAGATAACACCCTGGTGACGATTTATACCGCGCACCCGGAGCGATTTACCGGCAGCCAGCCGGTCAAATCGCTGTTCAACGCGCCAATAAAACGCCGCGTCACCGTCTCGTTGATCGCCACCGCCCGCAATGAACGCCAAACCGCCCGGCAGTTATTAGACAGCCTGTGGCGTCAAACCCGCCTGCCGGACGAAATCGTGCTGTGCGATACCGGTTCTCAGGATGGCACTGCCGACTTGTTGCGGGAATTGGCCGCCGCCAGCCCCATTCCCGTGCGGGTGGTTACGGCCAATGGGGCCAACATTGCCCGCGGACGGAACACGGCCATCTCGCAAGCTCAGGGCCAGGTGATTGCCGTAACCGATTTTGGCTGTGAGCCGGAGCTAACCTGGCTGGAAAACCTGGTGGCCCCCTTTGAGCTGGACCCGGACATGCAGGTAGCCATCGGCCTTTTTCGGGCGGTGGATGGCCGGGGCCAACCCGCCCGCTGGTGGGAAGCGGGGTCAACTCAGGTGGAGGTTGCCCCCGCCACCATGTTGCCGCCGGGAGCCTCGGTGGCCTTTACCCGGCAAGCCTGGCAAACGGTGGGGGGCTACCCGGAATGGCTCACCCTCACTGCCGAAGACCGCTACTTTGGCATGGAACTCAAACGCGCCACTCATATTTGGGCCTTTGTGCCGGAAGCCATCATCAACTGGCGCGCGCCCGATTCTTTTTGCGCCTGTTGCCGCACCGCCTACCGCTACGGTGTGGGCCTGGGCGAGATTGGCTACGCCGCCCGCTGGCATCACCAGATGTTGTTTTTAACGGCGGGCTTGTTGACCTCATTGGGGGTACTGCTGGTCAGCGCCATAACCAGGTCACTGGCTTTTTCTCTCCTGGCGGCGCTGTTGGCGGGCGCGTGGATCCGCCAAATCTGGAAACGCTGGCGTCCGGTAGACAGCACCCCCCTGCGGCGATTGATTTTTGCTGTAACGGTCAACCTCGCCTGGACGTGGGGCCACTGGGTTGGAGTTCGCCGCCAGCCAAAGCTCGATGCCCGCCGCTGGCAAACTCTGCCGGGCATCTGGTTTGTGTTATCATATGTGCCCATCGACGATACCGGCGGCGGGGCGCGCGGCACTCAACTGGTGCTGGAACTGCTGCGCCGCCAATTTCTGGTGGTTTATATTCACCGTTTTCCCCTGCGCGGCACGGCGGGGGTGGAAATTTGTCATCCTAACTTTGTTGCCTATCGCTGGCCCGATTATTCGGTGGATTCGCTGATGGGGGAGTACGGCCAATTGCTGCGCGATCGGCCGGCGTATGTTCTGGTTGAAGTGCCGTGGGCCGAGCATGTCCCCCTGCTGAAAAGATTGGTTGCGTCCGGGGCGCGGGTAGTTTATGATTTGATCGATGAGTGGCACACCTCGTTGGGCGAGGGTTGGTACAGCCTTGAGGCCGAACAGGAGATCATTGCCTGCGCCGATACGCTGGTCGCTACCGCGCCTTCGCTGCAACAGTACCTGGAGCAGCTTTCCGGGCGGTCGGTAGCCTTGCTGCCCAACGCCGTCAACCTGAATATGTTTGACCACCGGCCGAGCTATCCCCGCCCCCATGACTTGCCCCAGGCGGAGTGGATCATCATCTATGCCGGAGCCTTGTGGGGCGATTGGTTTGACTGGGCGCTGCTGGAGCAAATCGCCCGGCAATATCCCGCCGCCGGAGTGGTGGCTCTGGGTGAATATGCCGGTCAATGCCCGACAGCCCCGCCCAACCTGCACTTTTTGGGGTTAAAGCCACAGAAATCGCTGCCGGCCTACCTGGCTCATGCGGATGTAACCATCATCCCCTGGCTGGTCAACGCTACCACCCTGGCCACCAGCCCGCTCAAACTCTATGAATATCTGGCGATGCGCAAGCCGGTAGTGGTGCCCAACCTGCCCTTGCTTCGGGGGCTGCCGCTGGTGCTATGCTCCACCGATCGAGCCGATTTTGTCCGCAACGCGGCCTTGGCGCGGGAACAGAAAGCGGACGACAGCCGGTTGGACGAGTTTATCCGGCAGAATTCCTGGCCGGCGCGGGTTAATCAATTGCTACAGTTGATGGCGGAATGAGGATGACGCCTCAGGCCAATATCAGGAGATCGATTTGATTAATATCATTTCTACCTGTGCAACCCATCCAAAAGTCAATGGCCCCACCAAATGTTATCTCAATTTGGTCAAAGGGCTGGCCCAACTGGGCTATCCGTTTGTGACCAACCGCAGTTTTGACGCCACCCAGCGGTTGTGGGTGCATGACAACCCGGATGTCATCAGGTTTTTCGGTCAGAGCCGGGCGTTCAAAATTGTTGGCCCTTCTGTGTATTTTCTACCGGAGCAGATACCGCCGTCGGTCTATCCCCGGTTGCGGGATACCATTTTTCTAATGCCGTCGGCCTGGGCCAAACAGAGATGGGAATGGGTGTTGCATTCCGTGTGCCCGGTGCAGGTCTGGCCCGTGGGAATCGACACAGACACCTTTCGCCCCGCTATCACCCGGCCTGTGTCCACACGAGCCATTATCTACCACAAGCAAAGGAAAGAGCCGGAATTGATCAACATCACCGCGTGTTTGGAACAACGACATATTCCCTACACGCTGATACGTTACTCACAATACAATGAAACCGATTATCTCGAAGCGTTGCAAGCGACGGCGTTTGTAATTTGGCACGGCTGTTCCGAAACTCAAGGACTTGCGCTTCAAGAAGCTCTGGCTTGTAACGTCCCCATGCTGGTCTGTGATATCGAACCCCGGCCTGATCTGCCGGTCACCGCAGCCCCTTATTTTAACGATACCTGCGGCATCAAAATCAACAATCTGGCGCATCTGGGTTTGGCTTTGGATAATTTATTGGATAACCTGGGCCAGTTTACCCCCCGTGACTATATTTTGCGCCATTTGTCCCTGGCAGGTCAGGCCAGAGCTTTTGTGAATTTGTGGCAGCATTGGAACCTGACCTTTGAGGAGGGAATGGCTGAAACACCCCGGTCAAACCACCCCTGGCAAGCTCCATGGTACTATCGCCTGGGGAAACAGTGGGAACAACGTTTGCCTCGCGGTCTGGCAGCCCGGCTCAAAAGGGCCGTATTGAGACTGGGTTTATGAGTTAGGAGAAAAAATGTTTAGAGTGTTATTGATTGGCTTTCACAATTCAGGCACCTATGGGCATCGGTGTCTGTCTGCCGCTCTCAAAGCTGATGGGGTTGAGGTTTCAAACGTATTCTTTCAGCGCAACGTAATTTATCGGGTTGCACAACCCTTTACTCGGGCAGAGATGCAAGCCCTGGTTGATCTGGTCCAGCAGATCTCCCCTGAACTTATTGGCCTCAATGTCGCTGCTTCATTTGCTCACTCCATTGTCCAAACGGTGGTTGCCCAATTGAAAGAACATATCACGGCTCCGGTGATTCTGGGTGGGGTGCATCCTACTCTCTTGCCAGAATATTGCCTCGAAACCACGCTGGCCGATTATGTGTGTGTGGGCGAAGGCGAAGAAATGGTGACCGAACTGTGCCGGCGACTGCAATCTGGCGGAGACTTGACCGACATCCCCGGCCTTATGACCAGAACTACGCGCACTTTTTCTCCCCGGCGGCCGCCTCAAGACCTGGACCGTTTGCCATTTCAGGATGTAGGACACGCGAACAAGTACAGCATTTTACCCGATGGCCGGGCGGAGGAAGGCGATCCCCTCTTGCGCAGTTTGGCCTACGAGACCAAATGTTCGCGGGGCTGCCCTTTTCACTGTAGTTTTTGCAGCGTGGCTACACTCACAGAACTGTACCGGCCAGCGCGGTATTATCGGCGGCGATCCGCAGAGAATGTTGTTCAAGAGTTGCGCCGCTATCTGGAACTCAATCCAAACTGTAACTATATCCGCTTTTGGGATGATACCTTTCCAAGCAGCCGGAAGTGGGTTGAGGATTTTACCGAACGGTATCGCCGCGAGATTGGCCTGCCTTTTGGCATTTGGTTAAATCCCAATACTACCTTTGAGCGTAATATTGCGTTGCTCAAAACAGCCGGACTCAAACAAGTGGTGATTGGTATCGAAAGCGCCTCAGACCAAACCAGAAAAAATGTCTATCTGCGTAGCGAGACCCGACAGGATATTCTTAATGCTGACCAGGTGCTCACCCAACATGGGGTGCGCAAGGTGTATGATTTAATTCTGGACCACCCATGGGAAAGCCCAAAAGAATTACCAGATACGTTTGACCTGGCGATGCAATTAAAAAAACCTTATGAATTCAATATGCACAGTCTGGTGCTGTTGCCATACACAACCCTGGCTGACCGGGCTATTCAGGAAGGGTACATAGTTGATCAACCTCAGGTTATTACCGCGCTGACAGCAGATGGAGAAGCGTCTAAACGTATCCAGTGGGCCAGTGGCGCGTTACCTCAAGCCAACGACGAAAGAAACTATTGGCTCTTTTTGATTCTCTGCGCGGCACACCCCGATATCCCCCGCTGGTTCACCCGTTTTTTAGCCAATTTTGGCCTGTTCAAAAAATACCCCTCATTACTAACCGATCAAGCATTAACCGGTATCTCCCAGGTACACGAAACCGGAGAGGAGAGCCTGAGTCCATTGCGGACAGCCTATACCCGGTCGCCGCTCAAACGGACGCTGGATCGAGCACCGGGATTGAAACGCCAAATCAAAGCACTAGACAGAAAGTTAAGTGATTTGAAACGCCCGGCAATTTTTCTGGCTGGAATAAGCCTGAGGATTATCACCACATTCCCACACCTGGTTTGCCGACGGGGAATCACATGAAAAGTTTATTCAAATGGAAAGCCGGGGGGTATCCTCGCCCCACCCCAGCTATCTGGAATCTGGCCTTGCCCGCAACCCTTGACCCGACGCAGGTTGCCAGTATCCAGACGGATATTGCCGAAACTGCACAAGCCAGCTCTTATGGCTGGGGGCATACTATTGATTTTGGATCATTCCGACAGGAGGGCATTCTTGGCGACAATTATCTGACAGTGGCGGGGACGATGGAAACAAAGAATTGGTTGCCGCGACGATTAGACGGCCTGAAAGTGGCCGATGTAGGTTGTTTTTCCGGCGCGTTGACCGCGCTGCTGGCGGCTCGCGGCGCAGGGGTGGTTTACGCTATCGACGAAATTTCTGAGCATTTGCAACAATGTCAAATCGTGGTTCACGCCTTTGAACTGGACAATGTGCAATTTATTAACCGCTCACTGTATACCCTGGAACAGGAAATTCCAGCGGCCTCGCTGGATTTCATTTTATTGAGCGGGGTTCTCTATCATCTGAGTGATATGCTGGTAGGGTTGTATATACTGAGGCAGTTACTCAAGCCAGGTGGGGTGTTGTTGATCGAGTCGAATGCCGTTGACGATGATACCCATTCATATGCAAATTTTGGACAGTTTTATGCCGGCATGTGGTGGCAGCCAACCAGCCGGTGCATTCGAGACATGTGCGCCATGACCGGATTTTCAGATACTCAAACCCACTTTTATACTGACGGGCGCTGCGTAGCCAAAGCGGTGAGAAACAACGAGGAGTTACCCTTCGTGCGCGGCATGAATTATCCATTTGACCGCATCCATGACCGGCATCCCCGCCCAATGGATCCAGCTATCATGGTCCCGGCGCAGAAATAATCCAGAATGGCCGACCAAACCACCACTTTCTCGCCGCCGGTGAGCCGGTCACGCCCCAAACCTCTCCTCAGCAACGCCATGTGGAGTGCCTTGACCATCGTCTGGTCAATGGGCGTCACCATTTTTCTCACCCCTGTGCTAATCAGTCACATCGGCGATCAGCACTATGGCCTGTTTATCCTACTCTCATCCATCGGGGGGCTGTTAGGCATTCTCAACCTGGGGTTGGGCGAAGCTACCCTGCGTTACGTAGCCTATCACTATGGCCAAAATGATTTGGCCGGGATCAATCGCGTAATGGGCGCTACGCTGTCCGTCTACTTGGTCACCGGCGGCCTGGGTTGGGTCGTTTTGTTTTTTGGCGCACCATGGTTCATCGGCCTGCTGGCTGTCCCGGCCTCTGAGTATGAACTGGGCATAGCCCTGCTCCGCCTGACCGCTATCGCCTTTGGCTTGAGTTTGCCTGGCGGTGTTATTGGCGCAATTCCACTGGCCATTCAACGTAATGATCTTAGCAGCAAGCTCTTTATTGCCATGAATATGGTGCAGGTGGCCGGCAGTGTAACCATCGCTTTATCCGGCCTGGGCATTTATGCCTTGATGCTGTGGAATGTGATTACGGCGGCCTTCTCGCAAGTAGTCAATATTTTGCTAGCTAAATGGCTTATCCCTCACCTCCGGCTGTGGCCGTGGCCCACCCGCCAGGGTCTGAGAGAAGTCTTTAGTTATGGGGTCTTTTCATTAATTACCCAAGTTCTCAGCATCATCTGGGGACAGGTGGATCGGCTGATGTTGGCCGCATGGGTGAGCGCCGCATCGGTAGCCTACCTGACTGTGCCTCAATCATTATCGTTCCGGTTCACCTTTGCCCTGAGCAATATCAGTGAAGTACTTTTGCCTCGCTTTAGCGCCACTCAGGACCGGCAGGAATTGCGGCGTTTGTTTCTGCTAACCACCTGGATTACCCAGTGCACCACAGTAATCCTGTTTGTGCCTCTGACCGTTTTGATGCCGGATTTGCTGCGGCTGTGGATCAACCCGGATTTTTCGGCCCAGAGCACCTGGGTTGGCCAGATAATTGCGTTTAGCTGCCTCATACGCGGCGGTTATATACCCAGTCAAGCCTTACTAAAAAGTTCCGGTAAACCGCAATTTGTGTCCCTGGTTTATCTGGGCAGTGGTTTAACCAGCCTTGTTTTGGACTTGGTTCTGATTCCAACGCTGGGCCTGGCCGGGGCCGGCTACTGTTACATAGCAACAACGGGGTGGGGCGTCGGCATGCTGTTGGCCGCCTGGAAATTGGTTCTTGGCGAAAAAAACTGGTTCCCACTGTTGCGGGCAACGGCGGTGCCGTTTGGCCTGGGACTGTTGATTTTACCTGTAGCAGTAACAGTCCGGTCACAAGTGACTGCGCCGGGTTGGTTGGGCCTGGTGACTCTGGGGGTGATGTTTGCCGGCAGCGCGTTGTTATTATTGGTTAGCGCCGAATGGTTGTGGGGCGGTCAATCCTCACATGTATTGAGTTTGCTCCAAATCGGGCGACGTTATTTTGCCGGAATCTCCATTTTTAAAGGATACTATCAAAGCCAATGAAAACTCAGGTGCTGGTTCAAGGCTATTACGGAGCGGGCAACCTGGGCGATGACGCGCTTATGGTGGCTTGTTTTGAACTATTATCCCAACTTTATCCCCCCAAGGCTATCACCTTCCGCTCCACCAAACTCGTCCCATATCTTCATCGCCTCGTTCCCAATGCTCACATGGTCGAGACTGAAACGCAGTTTGACTCGGTTGGCCTGCAAGTATACGGTGGTGGAACCCAACACTTTACGTTTCCGCTTACCGTCCAGCGCAACAGCCCGGCGTTTAAGCCGTTTCCAATAGCGCCGCCACCCGCCGGTTGGCACTTTTTTCAACGCAAGCAAAAACAATCTACCCCGCTTATCGCCCGACGGGCGGCGATTGGGATTGGGCTTGGCCCGTTTGACCGCGAAGAAGATCAAGCCGGTCCCCGGCAGCTTTTTCAACAATTTGGCTATATCGCGGTGCGAGATGCGGCTTCTTTAGAAATATGCCGCCAATGGGGACTCACTCACGCCGTGCTGCGCAGCGATCTGTGTTTTTTAACCGAGTTATGGGGCGAACTCCCGCAAGCCCATCAGCCTCACCCGCAATCACCGTTTCACCTGGGCGTGATTGTGCGGGATTGGCCTCATTCGGTGGAGGGGGCGACCTACCGGGAACCGCTACAACAGGTGGTGGCTGATTTACGCCGCAATGACATCCAGGTCACGTATGTTCTGTTTCAAAAAGGCGAAGCCTGGGAAACCGAATTGACTGAGCGGGGAGAAATGGTTGAGGTCTGGGATCCCAACCTCGACACCATTCCCCGGTTTTTGAGCCGACTCGCTCAATTTGACTGCCTGTTGACCGCTCGTTACCACGGGGCGGTTTTTGGCGCTCTGTTGGGCAAACCAATCATTTGCATTGAAATTGAACCTAAACTTAGCCTGGCCGCCGAACTGCTGGCCGGCCATCATTTATGGCGGCAGCCTTTTCTGCCGGAGGCATGTCTGGCTCAAATATATGATATACTTCACAACTATAAACAGGCCCAAACCTTGCTTTTGCAGGCAGCGTCAAATCAACGCCGATTAGCAAATAAAATGAAGCAAGAGTTCTGCAACTTTGTATCGGAAAGCCCAAAATAAATTCCTGGCTTCAAATACTAAACCCCAGCTAACCAGTTCTGCACTGGTGGTCATGGCCAACAAGTAAAAAATGCTAACCATTCTTTCCATTTTTGGCACCCGGCCCGAAGCCATCAAAATGGCGCCGGTGGTGCAAGAGTTAAATAAACACCCGCAGCAAATCCGTTCTGTGGTGTGCGTAACCGCTCAACACCGCCACATGCTGGATCAGGTGCTTGATCTGTTTACCATCCGGCCCGATTACGACCTGAACCTGATGCGTCCAAATCAGAACCTGGCTCAGCTAACGGCCAATCTTATTCAGGGGCTTAGCCCTGTAATCCAAAATTTGCAACCGGATTGGGTTTTAGTCCAGGGAGATACCACCACAGTGCTGGCGGCTGCCTTGGTTGCTTTTTATCATCGAGTTAAAATTGGGCATATTGAGGCTGGCTTGCGGACTCAATCTAAACAACAGCCGTTTCCAGAGGAAATTAACCGTCGCGTTACGGATGTTATGGCCGATTTGTACTTTGCCCCAACCAACGGGGCACGGCAAAATCTCTTAAAAGAGGGGGTTTCAGATGAATTCATTCGGGTAACTGGCAACACCGTGATTGACGCCCTGTTACAAGTAAGCGCCAGGCCGTATGATTGGGCTGGTGGCCCTCTAGCCCGCTTGCCGCGAGATAAACGATTGGTATTGATTACGGCCCATCGCCGCGAAAGTTTTGGCACTCCACTGAGAAACTTGTGTTTGGCTATTCGCAATCTGGCCAAGCGCCACCAGTCTGAATGTCACTTTGTTTACCCGGTTCACCTTAACCCCAACGTGCAAAAGCCGGTTTATGAAATTCTGGGTTGTTGCGATAATATTTCGTTGCTGAAACCGCTGGATTATTTGCCCTTGGTACAACTGTTAAAACATACCAGCCTGGTTTTAACCGATTCCGGGGGTATTCAGGAGGAAGCGCCCAGTTTGGGGATCCCGGTATTAATCCTGCGCGAAACAACCGAGCGGCTGGAAGCTGTTGAAGCTGGCACAGCCCGGTTGGTTGGAATGAATAGAAACCACATTGTTGAGGAGGTTGAATACTTATTGGCCAATCCAGAAGCATATGCCCAAATGGCCCGCACTGTTAATCCGTATGGCGATGGTCGGGCGGCGCAACGGATTGTGGCGGCTCTGCTGGCAAAAAATAATGATGATCAATTTTTAGCCCCGGTTAAAGGCGTACCCACCCATGAACCAAGTTCGATCCCCTAAATACCTGCTGGCCGGCGCGGCCATTATTATAGCCGGCGTGGCAGGCTGGTTGCTCACCACCGATAGTTTGTACGTGTGGCCGGTGCGCAACACCCTGCAATACCACCTGCTGGTGTGGCTTACCGGCCCGCTCACCGAACCGCCCGCCGGGCCAACCGGCACGTTGCGCGGCACGGTTTACAACGCGCAGGGGCAGCCGTTAGCCGGCGCGGGCGTGTTGGTGGCCTATCGCAACGGCGTTACCTTTAAAACGCGCGCCAACGCCGAAGGCCATTACACCATTGATAATATTCCGCCGGGCTGGTATCGGCCGGTGGCCGGCGCGCCCGGCTACCATAGCCTTCAATTTGGTAACTGGGCCGGGCTGGTGAGCATCAGCGCCAACGCGGTTACTACCGCCACCGCCGTACTAACCGCCAACCCGCCGCAAAAAGTTGCGCCCGGCACGGCTTTTCGGCTGTCGGATGAAACCACCATTACCTGCAATAAACCGTTAGCTAGCCAGGTTAACCGCTGGCAGGTATTTTTTAATAACGCCGATGGCCGGCCCAACCAACCCACGTTTTATTACACGCCTCTCACCGCCACCGTGACCGGTAAATTGCCGCTGCTGCTGGCCGTCTATCCCGGCCCGGCGGACAGTTGGGAATGCGCCAGCGCGCCGCTGGCCGCCGCCGGATACGCGGTGCTGGCCGCCGGCCCGGCCTACACCTTTAATCTTGAAGCGGATTTGGATGAACTGGAACGGTCGCTGGCGTTTGCCCGGCAGGGGCAACTGCCCGGTACCATCGGCCAGCCGTTGGCGCTGCTGGGCGGCAGTTACAGCAGCCTGCACGTGCAGCGGTTACTTCAGCGCGGCCAGCCAAATGTAGCCGGGGCGCTACTGCTGGGGCCGCCCACCGACCTGTTTGAGATGCGGCATCAACTGGAAAAAGGCACGTACATTCCCCCGTTTGGGCTGGATAAAGCCTTCATCGCGTTGGGGCTGCCCGGCAGCGAGCCGTTACGTTACTGGGATTACTCCGGCGCGTACCACGTGCGAGCCGATTTTCCGCCGCTGGCCATTTTGCACAGCCACACCGACGAGGTGGTGCCATATCAGCAAAGCCAGCTTTTAGCCCAAAATCTGGAACAGGTGGGCGCGCCGTATGAACTGCACTTTTTTGACGGGGCCAGTCACTATCTAATGGCCGAAGGCGGTGACGCCGACACCCAAAAAATATTTGGCATTGCCATGGACTTTCTGGCGCGACGGCTGCATTAAAACTTATACTTTTACCGGCCCCATGCTACAATTACCCTCATAAAAAATGTGGCGGAGTGAATCCGGTGAGCGATGACTGGGAAAAGCAGCTGCGGAGCCTGTACGAAACTGACAAATCCATAGAACAAGCCAAACTAACCCAACAACAGCAAGAGCAGCAAAAGTTTGAGCAAGCCATCGAATTGCTGCAAAAGGTCAAAGCGCACGAACTGCTGCGGAAAACCCAGGAATTGTTACTGAACGGCGCGGGCGCGCTGGTCATCTACGAAAAATCAGTTGAATATGACCGGGCGATTGTGTTGGCCTGGCAGGGTTCGGTTTCAAATGCGCAGCGGCCCAATCCCCAAAGCCCAGAAGGTTACTCCTACATTGCCGTGGGCGTGCGCAACGGCCAACTGCTGGTCAACAACCAGCCGGTGCCGGCCACGTCCGATGCCCTCAGAACAGCCCTGCTGGAAGCGGCCAAAAACCCGGCTGTAACCCAGCGCCAAAAACCACTTTCAAGAAGCAAATAAACAAATGACCACAACTCAATCCAACACCCAAACCGCGCTACGCGAACAAGCCGCCGCCAACCGGCAGGCCACCGCGCTGGCCCACCCTAATATTGCTTTTATCAAATACTGGGGCAACCACAACGATGCCCTGCGCCTGCCCGTTAATTCATCCCTGTCCATGAATTTAGACAGCCTGCACGCCATTACCACTGTTACCTTTACCCCCGCCCTGCCCGCCGACCGGCTAACCATCAACGGCGCAGACATAACCGGAGCCGGGCTGGCGCGGGTTACGGCCACGCTCGATTTAATCCGGGCCGAAGCGCAACTCAACTGGCCGGCGCAGATTGAATCACAAAGCAACTTTCCGGTGGGGTCGGGCATTGCCTCATCGGCGGCGGCCTTTGCCGCGCTGGCCGTGGCCGGAGCCGCCGCCGCCGGACTGCCCGCCACCGAGGCGCAACTTTCGCGGCTGGCCCGGCGCGGGTCGGGGTCGGCCAGCCGGTCGGTGCCAACCGGCTATTGCGAATGGCTGACCGGTACCGACGCAAGCTCGGTGGCGACCAGCATTGCCCCGCCCGAACACTGGGATTTACGCGACCTGGTGGTGGTTGTTAGCCAGCAGCACAAAAGCGTGGGGTCTACCGGCGGCCATCCGCTGGCCCAAACCAGTTCGCTGCAAGCGGCGCGGGTGGCCGGAGCCGCGCCCCGGCTGGCCGCCTGCAAAGCGGCGCTGCTGGCGTGTAATCTGGCGGAGATGGGGCCGGTCATCGAAGAGGATGCCATAATCATGCACTCGGTGATGATGTCGAGCCACCCGCCGCTGTACTACTGGAATCCCGCCACGATGGCCATCATCCAGGCCACCCAACAGTGGCGCGCCGATGGACTGCCCGTGTACTTTACCATTGATGCCGGGCCAAACGTGCACCTTATCTGCGAGGCGGCCCACGCCGCCGCCGTCGAAGCCGCCGCCCGGCAAATTCCGGGGGTGCAAACCGTGCTCTCCAGCGGCCCTGGCGGCCCGGCCCGGCTGTTGCCCGCGCCCGGCGCGCCGTTTTCAGGTTGATTTAATTTTTGGGCGGCATACTCGCGGGTAGAATATGTTTGGCAAGAAAAAGGGGCATAAGTATAATGATGTTACCCGGCGCGGCCCGCGCCCAAGGAGTTGAATTTTGACGACATTAATTGCATTTGTTTTGATTTTGAGCATCTTGATATTTGTGCACGAACTGGGGCACTTTATTGTAGCCAAACGGTCCGGCATCACCGTTGAAGAATTTGCCATTGGCTTTCCACCGCGCGCCATCAAATTATGGCAGGGCGAAGGCCGGATTACGCTTGACGGCCACGACTTTGTGATTGGCCGTAACGTAAAAGTGCCGCGCACCGTTCAAACCGGCGCAAAAATCTACGCCGAAACCGCCATTGACGACAAAGGGCGTCCGGCGGTAACGTACCTGGAATTGATAGAATCCGCCGAGGGCGAAACGCCAGCCCAACCCGCCGCCAACAGCGAAACCAGATTTTTTGGGCTGTTTGCCGCCGCTCAAAAAGAGGCCAAACCGCAGCCAGAAGCCAATCGCCCCACCGTAATTGTGGATGGCCTGGTGCGCCCCACCGAATACTGCCTCAACTGGATTCCGCTGGGCGGCTACGTGCGCATGCTGGGCGAAGAAGACCCCACCGACCCCGGCAGTTTTGCCAGCAAAAGCAAGCGGATTCGGCTGGCGGTGCTGGCTGCCGGTTCGCTGATGAATTTGCTCACGGCGGTGGTGTTCTTCACCTTCACCTCGATGGCGGGCGTGCCGGAGCCGGTCACCGGCACCAATTTGGCCGGCGAAGAAGCGCCCATCGCCACCACCCTCATCACCGAAGTGCTGGCCAACACGCCGGCCCAGGTTGCCGGGCTGCAAGCCGGCGACATCATCAAAGGGGCCGATGCCGTTGACTTTAAACACGTGGGCGACCTGATTCACTACGTTAACCAGCACAAAGGCCAGGAAATCACGCTGCATATTCAGCGCAAAACGCAAACCATCAACGCGCCGCTAACGCCCCGCGTTAACCCACCCAAAGGTGAGGGGTCAATGGGCATTGGCGTTAGCTACGATAATCTTGAAAACAAAAAAGTGTACTATCCCATTACCACGGCGATGGTGCGCGGGGTGCAACAAACCGCCGAATACGTGGGGCTGGTCTTTTATATGCCGATTGCCATTATGCGTAACCTGGTGCCCGCCGAAGCCGCTCGCCCCACCGGGCCGGTGGGTATTTACCAGCAAACCGGCTCGGCAGTGAACGCCGCCGTAACAATGGACTGGTGGTTTCCTATTTTGTGGCTCACGGCCATTTTGAGCACGGCGCTGGCCGTAACCAATTTGCTGCCGCTGCCCGCGCTCGATGGAGGCCGGATTATGTTTGTAATCCTTGAAGCCATGCGCGGCAAACGCATTGCCCCGGAAAAAGAAGGCGCTATCCATTTTATTGGGCTGGCGCTATTACTCACGCTGATGCTGGTCATTAGCTACTACGATGTTAGCAAACCCCTACCTACTATTGATTGGTCAAGTTTTTTCTAAATGGAACATCTCTGCCCGAATTGCCAAAATTCCGTTGAGCCGGGCTGGCGGGTTTGCCCGCAGTGCGGCTTTACCAAAACCGATGACACCACCAAAACCATCCGGTGTAAAGTGTGCGGGCGGCGCGCCCGCCCCAACTTTTTGGTTTGTCCCCATTGCGGAGCCAATCTGGAACCCAAACCGCTGCCCATTCTCCAGTTGGGGCTGGCGGCGATACTTATTGTGGGCCTGATTTTTGGCTGGATGCAGCTAGGCCCGCGCCTGACCCGCGGCGCAAAAGCAGTGACGCTGGCGATTAACCCGCCCACGCCTACGCCCACCTTTACCCTGACGCCAACATTTACGCCCAGCCCTACCAGCACGCCCACATCCACCCCTACCGAAACGCCCACGGCCGTGCCCTCGGCCACCCCCACCGAAACCAGCACGCCCGTGCCCACCGAAACGCCCACGGCTACCCACACCCCGCGTCCCGGTGCGCCCACCGCCACCGCTACGCCCACCATCACACCCACGCCCACGCCCAAATTTGGCAAACCGGTAATTTTGGGGCCGGCTGATGGCAAACTCTACGGGCGGCACGATGAACTGGTGCTGCGCTGGCAAGAAATGGGGGCGCTGGCCGATAACGAATTTTACGCCATTCGGATGACCTGGCAGCAAAACGGCCAGTTGGCCTACGGCGGCACCAACACCAAAAACAACTTCTGGGTGGTTCCGCCCGATATGTACTGGGGACTGGCCGATGAATTTACAGGCCGAAAATACGAATGGTACGTGTATGTAGAAGAAACCATTACCGATGCCAACGGGCAAAAAATCGCCCGGCCCGCCAGCGATGTGAGCGATACCTATTCATTTATGTGGCAACAGTGAGTATAAATTATGAGCACCTCATTTAAAGATATTTTACAAAATATAGCAACCGACCCGCAGTTACACACCAGTCACCTTTATATTTTGTCTAAAATGGACAAAACCCGGCTGACCACTTTTAAAGAAATGTGGCCAACCATTCCCGTTAAACGGCAACGCGACATCCTTCAGGAATTGATGGAGATTACCGAAGCCAATTTTGAAGTTGATTTTGACCCGGTTTTTCTGCTGGGCATGGGCGACCCCGACGCCGAAGTGCGGGCGCTATCCATAAAATGTTTGTGGGAACACGAGCGCCCGGCGCTCATTCGCCCACTGGTGCACCTGCTCAAAACCGATGAGGCCGACATTGTGCGCGAAGCCGCCGCCTCGGCGCTGGGCAAGTTTATTTACCTGCGCGAACTGGAAGAAATAGACCCCAACGAAGCCGCGCTGGCCGAAGAAGTCCTGCTGGAAACCATTCACCAGGGTACCGAAACCGTAGACGTGCGGCGGCGGGCCATCGAAGCCATATCGTATTCCGGCGACAAACGGGTTCCGCCCATCATTGAAACCGCCTACTACAGCGACGACGAAAAAATGCAGGCAAGCGCCGTGTTTAGCATGGGCCGCAACTCGGACCAGCGCTGGCTGCCCCTGATCATTGAAGAATTGGATAACCCCAACAGCGAAATCCGGTTTGAGGCGTGCCGCGCCAGCGGCGAACTCGAAGCCAAGGAGGCCATAGAAAAACTGGTGGCCTTGATTGAAGAAGACCCCGATGTGGAAGTGCAGGAAATGGCTATTTGGGCTTTGGGCCGGATTGGCGGGCAAACCGCCCGCGATGTGCTGGAAGAATGCCTTGACCACGAAAACGAGGTGCTGGCTAACGCTGCCGAAGAGGCGCTGGACGAGCTGAACATTTATGATGAATCGTTGATGCTGTACGATTTTACCGATTATATGGATGACGACGACGACCTGGACGACTTTGACGACCCGGATGAATTTACCGGGCGGCAGCGGACGGGAGGCGGCTACATCAACTAGCCCGCCGGTTAATTTTATTACCCCAAACCGCAAGGGTAGTTTCCCCTTGCGGTTTATTTTTGTCAGCGAGAACACCAATGTCCGAAGTGCTTTCCATCATCCTGACCATTATCGCCCCCATTATTATAGTTGCCGCCATTGGCGTGGTGCTGGACCGCACCAACACCCTCGACGCCCGCACCATGTCCAGGGTAATTATTTACACCGCCAGCCCATCACTGGCGTTTTACAGCATGGCCACCGCCACCCTGCAAAGCCACGAGGTATTTAACCTGTTCAGTTACGCCATTTTACAGGGACTCGCCGCCACTATTGTGGCCTGGCTGATTACCCGCCTGCTCAACATGGATCGGCTGACGGCCAGCGCCTTTGTGCTGGCGGTGGGGTTTATGAACATTGGCAATTACGGCATCCCGTTTAATGAATTTGCCTTTGGTAAACCCGGCCTGGAACGCGCCATGGTTGTTACCGTGGGACAACAGTTTTTTGTGTACAGTATTGGCGTGTTTGTGGCCTCGTGGGGGCAGGCGTCAATCTGGCAATCCCTTAAAAATGCGGCCAAAGTGCCCACGCCCTACGCCGCCGTAGCCGGCCTGTTGGTAAATTTTAGCGGCGTAGAAGTACCCATCTTGATAATGCGCGTGGTGCAGATTTTGCAGAGTTTGGCCATTCCGCTGATGTTGCTGCTGCTGGGCGTTCAGATTTCGCGGGTAAAATTCAGAGAGGGCAACTGGACAATTATCTGGAGCGCGGCGGCCATGCGGCTCATTGGCGGGCCGCTGGTGGGAGCGGCGCTGGCTACCTTATTAGGCTTGCAGGGCGTTAGCTGGCAGGTGGGCATTATCCAGGCCGGCATGCCCACCGCCGTTGTCACCACCATTTTAGCCACCGAATTTGAGAGCGATCCCCAGATTACCAGCAGCGTGGTGCTGGTATCCACGTTACTCAGCGTAATTACGCTAAGCGTGCTGCTATCAATTTTGCGGTGAGTCCTCCGGCGGCGCGGGCCGCAGCAACGGCACTCTGGCCATAATGTAGGCGGCTACCAGCGCCGCTTCGTGGGGATAGCAGCCCACAAAATAGGTAGCGTAATCCTCGCCCGCAATTTGCAGCGCCACCGCGTTGGAGTACGCCTGCACCGCCGCCACTTTGCGCCCCAACCGGATAAACGTAAACTGGTTACTGGGCAGCACCAACCGCTGGGTGGTACAAAACAGGTTGCCTTCATCCTGCCACTTAAGGTTGGGCAACACCGCCTTAGGCGCGGGCAGGTACCAGCTTGCCGCAGTTAGCGGCGGGCCAAAACCTCGCCGAATCCCCACCACGTTGACAAAACATTCTTCGCGCAACTGCTCTAAAATAATCTGGGCCAGCACCGTGCGCACCGGGCGAATCACCTCAACCTGACCGGCGGCAATCTGGGCCAGTTGGGAGTTACTGTAAACGTTGCCAATGGCAATTTTCAGCGGGTCGGGGGACAGCGTTACATTTTTCAGGGCATCCATTGCCAGCGAGTAATCGCCGCGCCCCAAACTTTCTACGCCCAATTGCCCTTTTTTCAACACCCCCAACACCGATTTATCCTTTAAAGTTAAACCACAGTGATCGCACTTAAAAACACCGGCGGCTTGCCGCACCACCGGCGCTTGCAAGCACAGTGGGCATTCCTTGTACAGTGTATCTTGCGTCATAAAAAAAGTTCCTTCCGTTTTAACCCGGCTTTTCCGGCCCGATTGCAAGCATACACAGCCCACTTTATTTAGGCAAACCCGCCGCGCCGCGATTGCCGGGCCGGATTTGTTACTCCCGGTTATCACCGTTACAATGAATCCAACCCTTATTCCGGCAGAATCACCATGAACACCGGCGCAACCCTGTATTTTATTTTGATGGTCTTTTTAAGTCCGCTGGCCTTTGGCGCGATGGTCGCCGTGGTGGTGTGGTTTTTTACTCAAAAATCAGATGCCGCTCAGGCCAACCGGGTGTCCGACATCTGGAATCGCCGCCAGGAGTGGGGCGAGCCGTTGTGTCGCCAGTTGATTGACCGGCAGATTGCCGCCCAAATGACCCCGGCAATGGTTAAACTGGCCTGGGGCGAGCCGGTTGAAATCAACCGGGCCGCCGCCGCCTCAACCGAGGAGTGGCGCTACCCAACCGGCAGCATCACTTTTGAAAACGGTTTGGTCACAACTTTTACCGGCGCGCCGGCCCCGCCCCAACGTAACGCCACCGTGTGGGTGTACATTGGCCTGTTGCTGGGGCTGGCGTTTGTAGTTTCAATCATCACTCTGATTGTTGTTTTTATTATCCGCTAACATCTCATCGCTGATACCCAGCG
The DNA here is from genome assembly GCA_964517605.1 of uncultured Caldilineaceae bacterium. Classification (GTDB taxonomy): domain Bacteria; phylum Chloroflexota; class Anaerolineae; order 4572-78; family J111; genus J095. Next base: position 102,913 of record CAZFCE010000019.1, read on the forward strand.
CCTTTTCCCACTTTTTCAGCACAATAGTTGAGTTGGTGCTTTTATGCGCCGGCAATGCGCTGAGCCGGTTGTACAAAATATCGCGCAGGTGAGACACATCTCTGGCCCACACCCGCACGTGCGCGTCAAAATCGCCGGTAATGTTAGATACCTCCACCACCTCGTCCAGTTGCATTAACTGGTTTACAAATTCGGCAAAATCGTAGCCCTGGTCAACTTTAAGCTGCACAATGCACAAAATACCCTGCCCCAACGCCACCGGGTTCACCATTACCCGGTAGCCTTCGATTACGCCGGCTTCCTCCATCCGCAAAATACGATCCCGCACCCGGGTGTGGCCCACCGCCAGCCGTTTGGCAATGCTCACATTTGAGGCCCGCCCGTTTTCCTGCAAAATCCGTAAAATTTGCCTGTCCAGTTCATCTAGCTGGTACACAATATTACTCCCAATAATTTTGTGATTTTTTACGCATTATCATTGTTTCATAATGCTGATAATTGTAATACAGCAAAATATTTGCTACAATAGTCGGAAATTTCGTAAATTTTTTGTAATTGATTATACTATTCAATCATTTTGCCATATTTCAGGTAGAAAGGGAAAAGTCAATGTCAAAATTGAGCAGAACATGGGCCGCCGGCAACACGCCCCGAGCGCATATTTGGGCCGATGTCCCCGATGAAAAATGGAACGACTGGCGCTGGCAGTTGAGCCACCGGGTAAACGATCTGGAAGTGCTGGAAACCTTTATCAACCTCACCCCGGAAGAAATTGCAGGCGTATCGGCCAAAAACAAATTCCGGCTGGATATTACGCCCTATTTTGCCAGCCTGATTGATCCCAACGACCCGCTGTGCCCGGTGCGGCAGCAGGTTATCCCCACGGGCCGCGAGTTGAAGGCGTTTGACAGCATGATGGCCGACAGCCTGGCCGAAGACCGGCACAGCCCGGTGCCGGGGCTGGTGCATCGCTACCCAGACCGGGCGCTGATGCTGGTAACAACCCAGTGCGCCAGCTATTGCCGCTACTGCACCCGCAGCCGGATTGTAGGCGATTCGGCGGCCACGTTTAGCAAAGCCGAGTTTGAGTTGCAACTGGATTACCTGCGCCGCACTCCGCAGGTGCGCGATGTGCTGCTCTCCGGCGGCGACGCGCTCACCATGTCGCCCCGCATGCTCGATTACCTACTAAGCGAATTATACAACATTGACCACATTGAAATTATCCGCATTGGTAGCCGTGTGCCGGTATTTATGCCGCAACGCATCACCGCTGAACTGTGCGATATGCTGAAGCAGTACCATCCGCTGTGGCTAAACATCCACGTAAACCACGCCAAAGAAATTACCCCGGAATTGTACCGCGCCTGCGAAAAATTAAGCCAGGCCGGGATTCCGCTGGGCAACCAGAGCGTGCTGCTGGCCGGCATTAACGATTCGGTTCACATTCAGCGCGAGTTGGTGCACGGGTTAGTGCAAATGCGGGTGCGCCCCTACTACCTGTATCAATGCGATTTGGTGGAAGGCGCTGGCCACTTCCGCACCAGCGTAAGCAAAGGCATCGAAATTATCGAAGGGCTGCGCGGCCACACCAGCGGCTACGCCGTGCCCACCTACGTGGTAGACGCGCCGGGCGGCGGCGGTAAAATCCCGGTTGCGCCGCAATACCTCATTTCGCAAGCGCCGGGCAAAGTGGTGCTGCGCAATTTTGAGGGCTACATCACCGCCTACACCGAAGCCGGCGACTACGACCCCGACGCCATCAAAGCCTGGGAAGCCAAAGTGGCCAAACGCCCCGAACCGGGCCAGGAAGGTGTGCTCAGCCTGCTGCACGGCGAGCAACTCAACATTAAGCCCGAAGGGTTTGAGGACACCCACAAACGCAACGGCATTGCCCACCGCCTCAACAAAAACGAGGACAAATGGGTGCCTCACCACACGCCAGCAGAAAACGGCAGCCATTAACCGCACCCCAACCCCCGGCCAATGGCGACCGGCGCAAAATTCATCCCCAAACACCCGTTACTTTAACCGGCAACGGGTGTTTTTTATTACATCTTTCACCCGCCGATAACCAGAGAATTTTCGCCAGTTATATTTTATTTGCTTTTAGCCGTTATCACTATTTTTGAGAAAATTTGCGCCCGCTAAAATCATGGTAGAATACCACTATCCTCTCGCCAACCCCGGCGCCGGAGTTGTGATATGAATACCGATTTAGTGAATATTATTTTTGGTATGAAAGTGCGGCAGGCCCGGCTTGAAGCCGATTTAACCCTGTCCGAGTTTGCCCAGCGCAGCGAACTGTCGCCGTCGTACATCACCGAAATTGAGAAGGGGCGCAAATACCCCAAACCCGACAAAATCCTGAAAATGGCCGAAGTTTTGGGCAAAAACTACGATGAACTGGTTTCGATCCGGCTGGCGCCCACACTAAAAGATTTGGAAAGCATGCTATCGTCGCCATTGTTGCAGCAATTTCCATTTGAGGCGTTTGAATTGGAAGCGGGCGCGCTGGTTAACCTGTTTACCCGCGCTCCGGCCAAAGCCAGCGCCCTGCTGCACACCATTTTAGAAATTGGCCGCCAGTACGATTTGAAACAGGAATATTTTTTGCGGGCGGCGCTGCGCTCGTACCAGGAAATTTACGAAAATTACTTTCAGGATTTGGAAGACGCCGCCGTAAAATTTGTTCAAACCTTTGGGCTTGAAGCCAACAGTTCGCCGCGCCTGGCCCAATTGCAGCAGATTATTCAACAAAATTTTGGCTACCAGCTTGATACCACCCGGCTGGCTGCCGGCAGTCCCCTGGCGCACTACCGCTCGGTGTTTGTGGGCGGGCGCGCGCCCAGGCTACTGCTCAACCCCGGCCTGCACGAAAAGCAAAGCCGCTTTATTTTGGCCCGCGAGTTGGGCTACCAGTTTTTAAACCTCAAAGAGCGAGCCACCACCTCCACCCCGGATCAGGTGGACTCGTTTGAGCAGGTGCTCAACGATTTCAAGGCATCGTACTTTGCCGGGGCGCTGCTGATTCCCCGCGCCCTGATACTGGCCGATTTGCAAGAGTTGTTCCAGCTTACGGCGTGGAGTCCGTACCGGCTGCTGGGCATGCTGGAAACCTACCACGTTACCCCGGAAATGCTGTTTTACCGGTTTAGCGAGTTGATTCCGCAATTTTTTGGCATTCAACTTCATTTTCACCGGTTTCAAAAAATTGATGGCGTGTACCAAATTGTAAAACAACTCAACATGAACCGGCTGCTACTGCCCAGCGGCATCGCCCTGCACGAACATCACTGCCGGCGCTGGCTGGCCGTTCACCTGTTGCGCCAAACCGAGGCGGCGGATTCCGCCACTTTTGACGAAACGCCGCTGGTGGGGGCGCACATTTCAGAATTTTTTGGCACATCGGACAGATTTTTATCGTTTGGTTTTGCCCAGCCGCAGGCGTTAACGCCCAACGGGGGCAGCAGTGTGGTGGTGGGGTTTCAGATTACGCCCGATTTGGGGCAAACCATCCGTTTTATAGACGACCCGGCCATGCCGCAGGTGGTCATCCATGAAACGTGCGAACGCTGCCCCCTCACCGCCGAACAATGCCGGGTGCGGGCCGCCATCCCCGCCGTTATCAACACCGAGCAGCAACGGGCCGAGCGCAAAACGGCGCTGGCCCGGTTGCTGGCTGAATTACGCGAGTAATTAGCCGGATTAATTTTCTTTTTGTTTTGCCGGGCGCAGTTTTGGCCCGTGTTTAAACCGCTAATTAAAAACCAATTTAGCCAAGGAGTTGAAATTTATGAGCAAGCAAGAAGTTGCCGGCGTTAGCGAAGCGGCCATTGCCGTTCACTGGCAAGAAGAGACCAAAATCCAGCCCTCAACCGGGTTTATTGCCCAGGCCAATATGACCGACGCCAGTATTTATAACCGTTTCAGCCTTGATAACTTTCCAGAATGCTGGAAAGAATACGCCGACCTGCTGGACTGGGACAAATACTGGCACACCACCCTGGACACCAGCACCGCCCCCGAATACAAATGGTTTGTAGGCGGCCAACTGAATGCTTGCTACAACTGCGTGGATCGTCATCTGGTAGAAAACAGAAACAAGGCGGCGCTCATTTTTGTACCGGAGCCGGAAGACGAGCCGCACCAAGTGCTCACCTACCAGGAATTGTACGTGCGCGTTAACGAAATGGCCGCCCTGCTACGCGATTTTGCCGGCGTGCAAGCCGGCGACCGCGTGACCATTCACATGCCCATGACACCGGAGTTGCCCATAACCATGCTGGCCTGCGCCCGGCTGGGAGCCATTCACTCGGTGGTGTTTGGCGGCTTTAGCGGCAAAGCCTGCGGCGAACGCATTGCCGATTCCGGCAGCAAGGTGCTGGTCACAATGGATGCCTACTACCGCAGCGGGCGGCTGCTGGAGCACAAATCCAAAGCCGACGAAGCCGTAAAAGTGGCCGCCACCGAAGGCGTTACCGCCGAAAAGGTACTCATCTGGCAGCGTTACCCCGGCAAGTATTCTTCTGATACGCCGCTGGTTGAAGGCCGCGATTTTATTGTGAACGCCGTTCTGGCCGATTACCGCGCCCGGCGCGTGGCCCCCGTTTCTATGCCCGCCGAAGCGCCGCTCTTTTTAATGTACACCAGCGGCACCACCGGCCGGCCCAAAGGCGTGCAGCACGGCACCGGCGGCTACCTGGCCTACACCACCGCCACCTCAAAATTTGTGCAGGATATTCACCCCAACGATGTTTACTGGTGCATGGCCGACATCGGCTGGATTACCGGCCACTCGTACATTGTGTACGGGCCGCTGGCGCTGGCCGCCAGCAGCGTTATTTTTGAAGGCGTGCCCACCTACCCCGATGCCGGTCGCCCGTGGCGCATTGCCGAACAACTCAACGTGAACATCTTCCACACCGCGCCCACCACCGTGCGCATGCTGCGCAAAGCCGGCCCGGACGAGCCGACCAAATACAACTACCGCTTTAAACACATGACCACCGTGGGCGAACCCATCGAGCCGGAAGTGTGGAAGTGGTACTACCACGCCGTGGGCAAAGACGAAGCGGCCATTGTGGATACCTACTGGCAAACCGAAACCGGCGGCTTTGTCTTTACCACCATGCCCGCCCTGCAAGGAATGAAGCCCGGCAGCGCCGGCCCGGCGATGGTGGGCATTCACCCGGTAATTTTTGATGAAGAAGGCCACGAAATAGAGCCGGGGTCCGGCGTGGCCGGCAACCTGTGCATTCGCAACCCGTGGCCGGGCATAATGCAAACCATCTGGGGTGATAGCAAACGTTTTATTGCCACCTACTTTGCCAAATACAACCGAAACCCCGCCAGCACCGACTGGCGCGACTGGCCCTATTTTCCCGGTGATGCCGCCGTGCAATCCGCCGATGGCTACTTTCGCATTTTGGGCCGGGTAGATGACGTAATCAATGTGGCCGGCCACCGGCTGGGCACCAAGGAGATCGAATCGGCCTGCCTGCTGGTGAGAGAAGTGGCCGAAGCCGCCGTGGTGCCGGTGAACGACGAAGTAAAAGGCAAAGTGCCCGATATTTACGTATCGCTCAAACCCGGCTACGAGGCCGGCGATGCCATAAAACAGGCCGTGCAGGCCGCCATTGATGACAACATTGGCAAAATTGCCCGCCCGGCGCACGTTTACATTGTGTCGGATATGCCCAAAACCCGCTCCGGTAAAATTATGCGGCGGGTGCTTTCGGCCATTTCCAACGGCACCGACGTGGGCGACGTGACCACGCTGGCTAACCCGCAGGTAGTAGACGAGGTGCGCGAACTGGTCCAACATTAATAAAAAAGCCTTCCTGAAAGCTAATTTTAATTAAACCGAGCTTCCAGAAAGGTGAACTTTGTAACTCATATTAATATTGACTTTCGCTAAATTATAAATACCATAAGGGCAAATTTACCAATCCTGCTACATTTATATTTCAAAGATAAATTTCAAAGAGGAATAAATTTATGACCACTCCAAAAGCAGAATCCACCCAGATTGCCCTTAATTTGGTATTGCTGGGCGGCCCTGGCTCTGGCAAAGGCACGCAAGCCGAACGCCTCCGCACCGATTTAAACCTGCTGCACGTTGCCACCGGCGATTTGTTCCGGGAAAACCTAAAAAACCAAACCGATCTGGGCAAGCTGGCCAAATCCTACATGGATCGCGGCGAACTGGTGCCCGATGACGTGACCGTTTCGATGGTGCGCGACCGGTTGAGCCGCCCCGACGCCGCCGGCGGCTTTATTATGGACGGTTTTCCGCGCACCGCCGGCCAGGCCGAAGCCTTTACCCAAATGCTCGCCGGCATGCAACGCCGCATTAACGCCGTGCTGCACATCAAAGTGTCCGACGAAGAAATTGTTAACCGGCTGTCGGGCCGGCTGATTTGCCGCAGTTGCCAAACGCCGTACCACACAATGTTCAAACAGCCCAAAACCGAAGGCGTGTGCGACCTGTGCGGCGGCGAACTGTACCAGCGCGACGACGACAACCCCAACACCATCCGCGCCCGGCTCCAAACCTACCACGCCCAAACCGCCCCGCTGATCAACTACTACCAGGAAGCCGGCCTGCTGATTGAAATTGACGGCGAAGGCGAAGTAGCCGGCGTAACCCAACGCACGCTAAACGCCGTAAAAGCCCTGTTAGGCTAGTAAAAACCGCCGCCAACCGCCAGTTGCCATAAAACTAACCCCCTCTTCGCCAACGGAGAGGGGGTTTTGGGAGATGAGGGAGCAAAAGTAGCCACTTGAGTTAAACTCCAAAATTATATAGAGAAAGGTGTTTGCGCGATGTCTGGTAAATACAACCAAGTTTACAATCAATGGCAACAGAACCCCCAGGATTTTTGGGCCGCCGCCGCCGAGAAAATAGACTGGTATCAACGGTGGCACACCATTTTGGATGATTCTAACGCGCCGATTTACCGCTGGTTTGCCGGCGCCACCGTAAACACCAGCTACAATGCTCTTGACCGGCACGTGAACGGCGGGCGGGCCGACCAACTGGCGCTTATTTACGACAGCCCCGTAACCAACACCATTAAAAAATACACCTACCGCCAACTCCGCGACGAAGTAGCCCGGTTTGCCGGGGTGCTGGTAAACCTGGGCGTGGCCAAAGGCGACCGGATTATCCTCTACATGCCAATGGTGCCCGAAGCCGTGATTGCCATGCTGGCCTGCGCCCGGATTGGCGCAATTCACTCGGTGGTGTTTGGCGGCTTTGCTCCCAACGAACTGGCCACCCGGATTAACGACGCCAAACCCAAGTTGATTATCTCGGCTTCGTGCGGCCTGGAGGTTAACCGGGTTATTCCATACAAACCGCTGCTGGACGAGGCCATCAACCTGGCCGAATTTAAACCCCACAACTGCATTATCTTGCAGCGCCCCCAGACCGAAGCCTCGCTGGTAGAAAACCGCGACCTGGACTGGCAAACCCTGCTGGCCGACGCGCTCCCCGTTGAGCCGGTGCCGGTAGCCGCCACCGACCCGCTCTATATTTTGTACACCTCCGGCACCACCGGCATCCCCAAAGGCGTTGTCCGCGATAACGGCGGCCACCTGGTGGCCATGCAGTGGAGCATGGAGCACGTGTACGGCGTAAAACCCGGCGAGGTGTACTGGGCCGCCTCTGACGTGGGCTGGGTGGTGGGCCACTCGTACATTGTGTACGGGCCGCTGATTAACGGCAGCACCACCATTCTGTACGAAGGCAAACCCGTGGGCACGCCCGACCCCGGCGCGTTCTGGCGGGTTATCTCCGAGCACAACGTGAGCGTGCTCTTTACCGCGCCCACCGCCTTTAGAGCCATTAAACGTGATGACCCCAACGGCGACTACGTAAAAAAGTACGATCTGAGCAATTTCCGCACCCTGTTTTTGGCCGGCGAACGCTGCGACCCCGACACCCTGTTTTGGGCGCGAAACCAGCTCAACGTGCCGGTGATTGACCACTGGTGGCAAACCGAAACCGGCTGGACCATTTGCGGCAACCCCATCGGCATTGAACTATTGGAGGTAAAGCCCGGCTCGGCTACTGTGCCCATGCCCGGTTACGATGTGCATGTTGTCAACGAAATGGGCCAGCAGGTTGAAGCCGATGAAATTGGCAGTATTGTGGTAAAACTGCCGCTGCCGCCCGGCGCGCTGCCCACCCTGTGGAACAACGACAACGGCTACAAACGCTCGTACTTAAACGCCTTTAAGGGCTACTACAGCACCGCCGACGCCGGCTACAAGGATGAAGATGGCTACGTGTGGATTATGAGCCGCACCGATGACATTATCAACGTGGCCGGGCACCGCCTCTCGACCGGCGGCATGGAAGAAGTGCTGGCCTCGCACCCCAACGTGGCCGAGTGCGCCGTTATCGGCGTGGCCGATGAGCTAAAAGGCGAGGTGCCGCTGGGGCTGGTGGTGCTCAAAGCCGGCGTTAACCGCAGCGAGCAGGAAATTGTCAAGGAGTTGATTCAACTGGTGCGCGACCGGATTGGGCCGGTGGCCTCGTTTAAAACGGCCTGCGTGGTTAAACGGCTGCCCAAAACCCGCTCCGGCAAAATTTTGCGCGGCACCATGAAGCGCATTGCCGATGGCCAGGATTACCGCATGCCCGCCACCATTGACGACCCGGTTATTCTGGCCGAAATCACCGCCAGCCTGCAAACCCTGGGGTACGCCCACCCCGGCGAGTAACAATTACCAGGCGTAGGGGCGGGCCTTGCGCCCGCCCTGAAACCGGGCGACTGCAAGGGTCGCCCCTATGCCAAAACGTTATTTTCAAGGGAGGCCGTGGATCGTTAACGGCCCGCAAAAATCTTTTCCCTTCTTCTCCCCAATGGAGAGAAGGGGCCGGCGCTTTGCCCCACCACTTAAAACACTTACGCCCGTTAATTCACCCGCTGGAGCATCACTATGGAAATTGAATTTTGGGGAGCCGCCCAAACCGTTACCGGCTCAATGCACCTGCTTAAAGTAAATGGTTACAAAGTTTTGCTGGATTGCGGCATTTACCAGGGCAAACGTAAAGAGGCGTTTGAACGCAACCGCCAGTTTCCCTTTGACCCCGCCGCCATTGACGCCCTCATTTTATCGCACGCGCACATAGACCACAGCGGCAACATTCCCACGCTGGTGCGGCAGGGTTTTCGCGGCGCAATCTGGGCCACGCCCGCCACCCGCGATTTGTGCGCGGTCATGCTGCGCGATTCGGCGTTTATCCAGGAGCAAGACGTAAAGTACGTTAACAAGCACCGCAAAAAAGAAGGCAAAGCCCTGTTTGAGCCGCTCTACACCGAAAACGACGTGCTGGAGGCCATGAGCCTGTTCCAGACCGTGGGCTACAAACGCCGGGTAACGGTGGTGCCGGGGGTGCAGCTTCAGTTTAAAGAGGCCGGCCACATGCTCGGCTCGGCGGCGGTATCGCTGGATGTGGACGAATACGGCCAGTTTAAACGGCTGGTGTACAGCGGCGATATTGGCCGGCTTAACCTGCCCATTCTGCGCGACCCCGACGTGATTGAAAGCGCCGATTTTATTATCATGGAAAGCACCTACGGCAACCGCTTTCACGAAACCGCCGACCAGGCTCGCTCGGCCCTAAAACGCGCCGTGCTTGAAATTTACCGCAAGCAAAGCAAGCTGATTATCCCCTCGTTTGCGGTGGGCCGCACCCAGGAAATTGTCTACGCCCTGCACGAAATGCTCACCAGCCACGACATCCCCCCCATTGATATTTATGTGGATAGCCCGCTGGCCGTTAACGCCACCGAAATTTTTCGGCTGCACCCGGAGTTGTGGGACCGCGACACGCTGCAATTTTTAGACGATAGCAACAGCCGCGACCCGTTTGGTTTTGCCAGCGTGCGCTATATTCGGGATGTGCGCGACTCAAAGGCGCTCAACGATTTAACCGGCCCGGCCATCATCCTCAGCGCGTCGGGCATGTGCGAGGCCGGGCGCATTTTGCACCACTTAAAAAACAACATCACCAACCCGCGCAACATTATTTTGTTTGTGGGTTACCAGGCCGAAAACACGCTGGGCCGCAAAATTTTAGACGGCCTGCCCGAAGTGCCCATTTTTGGCGAGCTTTACCCGGTAAAGGCGCAGGTGGTTAAAATTGACGGCTATTCGGCCCACGCCGACCACGCCGGCCTGTTGCAGTGGCTCAAGGCGGCGCAGCTTCGGGGCGATGTAAAAACGGTGTTTTTGGTGCATGGCGAGGAGGAAAACGCGCGGGCGCTGGCTCAGGCGGCGCTGTTCCAGGGCGTGCCGGAGGTGCACGTGCCGGCCCGTGGCGAAAGATTCCGGCTGTAAATGCGAACGGTGCGAATCAGCGAATAGTGAATCAGCGAATGTAGGGGCGGTGCTTGCCCCCGCCCTCGCCTTACGCCCGGCTCACGCTCAAACCCAACGCGAATTTCACGAATAAACCGAATGGAACGAATTTTTATAGGAATTATTCGCGGTATTCGGGCAATTCGGGCCATTCGCGTTGAGGTTTTGCCT
>CAZFCE010000020.1:0-97734 GCA_964517605.1 uncultured Caldilineaceae bacterium
GCGGCTTCGTAATGCCCCCGCGCCTGGGCCACGTTCCCCAGCCGTCTTTCCAAATTCCCCAGGCTGCTCAGGGTGTTGGCTTTGCCCAGCCGGGCTTGCTCGGCTTCGTACAGGGGCAGGGCGGCTTCGTAATGCCCCCGCGCCTGGGCCACGTTCCCCAGCCGTCTTTCCAAATTCCCCAGGCTGCTCAGGGTGTTGGCTTTGCCCAGCCGGTCACCATGAATTTCCGCCCCCTGCATGGCGGCTTGCAGCCAGCGGTTTAACTGGGCTATGCGTCCCCGGTTACGCATAAAATCATCCAGATAAAAGGTCAGGCGGGTAACCCGGCGCGGGCTGTTGGCGGCGCACCAGGGGAAAAGGTGTTGAAGCTGGGCAAATTCCCGCTCTACCTGATCATATCGGCGGGGTGTGCTGTTGTAGCAGGTTTGGGCAAGCGCCAGGTAGTAATCAGCGTGCCGTTCCGGGTAGTCAACCCGTTCGGCCGCGGTTTGCAGGCTAAGGGTATAGGCCCGCAAAATGGCGTGCATCTGCCAGCGCCCCCCCTCGCCCGTTTCCCGGATCAAGCCCAGGCCGTACAACAGCAGTAAAAACGCTTCGGCCGGGGCAAAATCCAGTTGCCAGAGAGCGGCGGCGGCCCGGCCGTCAAAATCCGCTTCCGGGGCAAACACCCCCAGGGCGCGAAACCGGGCCTGTTGGGGGGCGTTTAATTCATCATAGCTGTATTTCAGGGCAATTTCTACCGGGGTCAGGCGGTCGGTGTGGTCCAGGCGGGGTAAATCGCCAAAGCCCTGCCCCACAGCCACCCGGTGCAACAGGTCTTCGGCGGTGGGCAGGTAGCGGTGGGCTTTGCGAAAAGCCAGCGCGCCGGCGGCCAGAGTTAAGGCTTGCGCGTGACAGCCCAACCCGGCGGCTACCCGGCCGGCCAGATCAGCCGGCAAGCCCGGCGCGCCTTTTTGCAGTAATTGCCGGGCATCAGCCGGGGTAAGCACATCCAGCGGTTGAATGGCGGCTTCGGTATTTTCAAGCGCGTAAGCCACGTGATAATCACGAGTGGTGAGGATGACAAAGGCATCATCAGGCAGGGCGGTTTGCAGGGGTTTCAGCGCGGCGGGGTCCCATGCATCATCAATCACCACCAGCAACGCGCCGTGACCGTGCAGCAGCGCTTTGACTACCTCGGGGGCAAATTCGGTGTTATCCAGCAGGGCGGTGGCCTGGGGATCGGCGGCGTAGGCAAAGGTGGTCATTCGTTGCAGGATGGGGGTCACGCGGTCGGCGGTGCGCCGATCCGGGCCAACCTCCAGCCACAACACGCCGCCAGGGTAGTTGTTACCGTAGCGGTCTACATACATGGCCGCCAGGGTGGTTTTGCCAATGGCGGGTTGGCCGCGCAGGGCGGCAGAGGTGCCACGGCTCACCAGGGCGGCGTTTTGCCCGGCCAACAGTCGTTGGTGCAATTCAGCCAGTTCCGTTTCCCGGCCCACGGCGGTACGCGCCAGCACAGGGCGGCCCTCGGCGGGGCGCTGCCAGCGCAGGGGCAAAACGCCGATGTTATTGATAACCAGGGCGTTATCGCCGATGGCGCAGTTGCGGGCGGTAATCACAGTGTATTGGCTGCCCCGATCAGCGTGAACGGCTTGCCGGTCGGCGTGGTCTGTCCAGCTTTCCGGCTGGTTGGTTTGCACTTCCACCGGCGCGGGGCGCAGGGGGTTGCCAGCGCGGGCGTGGTAAGCGGTTTGCCAAAGCTGATGGCGGGTGCGCAAGCGGGCGCTCAGGGAGTCATCACCGGCAGAGGCAGCGGCTTCGCTGAATTGGCGCAGGATGTCCCCGGCATCGGTGGTGAGCAGGAGGGAGGTTTCGGATTGCAGCAGGGCGGCGGCACTGTCGTCGTCTTCGATCTGGATGAAGCGGGTTATGGCGGCGTGGATGGGAGATAACTGCTGTTGGAGTTCCTCGATTCTTTCCTGTTGCCGTTGTTGTCGAATTTCGGCGTACATAGCGGTAATGCCCACCTGGTGGGCGCGGGCCAGGCGTTGTTGGTGGTCACGCACGCTGGAATTATCAGGATTGGCCTCTACCAGAAGCTGCATTACGGCGGCGGCGTCATCGGTCAGTAGTTCGGTTTCGTGCTGGTGCAGGTAAGTTTCAGCCTCGTCCAACGTTTCCTGCTGTATCCAGGCAACCAGTTTGTCGGCCAGAGCTTGTTTTTCGGCAGTATCCACATCCAATTGTAGGGTGGGGTCACTGTCTGCCGCCTCCATAGCTTGCCGGGTCGCTTCCTCCAGTTGGGCGTAGGCTTCCGGGTTATCCCGGCGCAGGCGTTCTATGGCTTCAGCGGTCTGAGCCATCATCTGTTCCATAGCCGCCTGGGGGTTGCCGCCATCCAGCATGGTGGGCAACAGGGGGCGGGGGATGCCCGGCAATCCTTCGGCCAGCCACTCGTTGCGCCAGTCATCGCCCAGGCTTTCTTGCAGGCGGCTCAACAGGCCGACAGCGTGTTGCTGGTCCTGTTCGGCGCTGGTTTGCTGGGCCGGAGAAAAGAGCAGGCGGGGTTCGGCGGCGGGGCGGTAAAGCAGCAGAGGGGCGTCCAGTTCAATGGTGTGGGTGCAGGCGGGGCAGGGCAAGGCGTGCAAGGTTCCGGCTTGCAGGTGGGGCAGCAGATCGGGGCGTTCGGTGGTGTCTACAATCAGCCATACTTCAGCGGGAAAGGGGTGATTGCAAGCGGGGCAAGTTAAGGTGGGGCGCTCGGCGTAGGTATAGGGCATTGGTAATTCTCCTAACGGGCAAGATGAGTAGACGGCGTAGGCAACGGTTAGCGCAGATAACGGTAAAACCACCATCCAATAACGCCGCTGGTTAATAATAATGATTTTTTTGCAGGTATCGGGAAAACATCGATTTAGTATACAACTTTTTGTTTATTTTGTTAAGTGACAAATGTCACAGGCTGGGATGCTATGCCGCCGAATGCGGTATGGGTGCGGCTGTCTGTTTGGGCAGCCGTTGGATGGGGGACCACCACCGCTTGGCCGGCTAATCCCCGGTCACGCCAAAAAGCGTGGCCGCAATCCACCAAAACGGTATCTTGGGTTGAGGTAGTGGGGAGTGTACCGGGTACAACCAGCGAGTACCGGGCCGTACCCACCCGGCAGTACCCGGTACCCGGTTAGTTAAACCGGTCTAAAATCTCTTTGATCCGGCCAATTTGCTTGCCGCCCTTTGATCCATACACCTGCCGGGCAATTTCGCTCAGGCTGTGGCCGGCCTGGTGCAAGGCCAGAATGCGCGCCTCCTGGGGATTGGGTTGGGGTGTTAAATCAAACTCAATCTGCGGGGCGGGCTGGTTTTCTGCCGGTATGGTAAACGGCCCCGGCAAGGCGGCGGGCTGTTCGCCGTTGCCGCAATCCAGGGTGGCCTGTCGCTGGCCTTCAACCAGCAGCAGCCGCACCAGGGCAAAACCGTCTTTCAGGTCGTATTCACCTTCCAGTCCCAACGGCCTGGCCCGGTCGCTGTGGCTGGCCACAAACACGCTAAAGGCGGCCTTGCGGCTTTCGGTGAGCAGGGCTTTAATGGCGGCGCTGGCCGGTTTGCCCAGTTGGTGCACAATCGCTCGCCACTCGTCAATTAAAATGGTAATGCCGGGGTGTTGGCCTTCGCGCACCACCCCGCGCCCAATCTCATCGTAGCGCCGGGTCATAATCTGCACCAGCGCCGTCAGCGCCAGCCCAATTTCGGGGTAGTTGCGCCCGGTGCCAATTACGTAGCAGCCGGCCCACTTGCCCGGCCAGCCGTGCGGGTCAATCACCACCACTTTTGAGGTTTGCCGCCGGCGATATACCAGCCATTGCAGCAGCGTGGTTTTACCACTATTGCTGGCCCCTACAATCAGGCCGCGCTGCACGGCATCCAGCGCCGTCAGCAGGTTAATCGGCGCGGCGGGCGGCGGCAGCAGGGCGGCGTGGTCGGCAATTGGGCCGGGCCGGTTTTGCTGTATGGCCAGCCGGTAACGGTACAGGTCAAGCTCAAAGGGGCTTGGCTCCTGATAGCGCCCGTTTACATACAACGCCGGTGTGCCGGTGAGGTTGCGCCAGGTGGCGTTTTTGTCGGTATCGCGCACCCAGGTTTCGCCATTATCGGTAATCACCATAACATGAGCCTGTTTTTCGGCCTCAATCCGCCGGGCGCGGGCCGCCCGGAAGCGCTCGCTCAAAATCAGCGCCGCGAACAACAGGGCCAACCCCGCCGCCAGAGCTGCAAACATCACCGCCACGTACCCCATTACCAGCACCACATGGGCTATAGTTTGGTAAAAAATAAGCGCAAGCACGGCGGTAATAATCGCCAATCCCGTTAAAATATTCGCTTTCATTGGTTTACCCCCAGGCCAAAGGCCAGCGCCTTAACGCCGATGGCCGCCACTTTGAATGTAAAATCCAGCGCGGCAGTAACATCCTGCCGCAACATTGCCAGTTCGTACCGCGCCCGGTTGAGGGCCAGCCGCGCCCGCCACCAGAGCATAACCCAGGCCGTCAGCGATACCAGCGGATAAGTTAGCAGCGCCTCGCTGTGGGTGTGGGTTTTAACCTGCACCGTAACCGCCAGGTTAACCCTGATGGCGGTATTCTGAACAATAGCCCGGCTCATGGCGGTTACTCCTTTGAGGACGGGGCTAACACAAACTCCACCTTAACCGGGTGTCCAATTTCCGCCGATAGCGCCCGGTTGAACACCTCGGCCAGCCGGTTGGTGAGCCAATCGAGCGCCGTGGCGTTATCTGCTGCCACAATCACCCGGCCATTGCCGTTGTAGTGGTGCAGGCGGGTGGGGCGCACCCAGGCGTCAAAGGTGGCCAGGGTCATTTGCCGCCGTAGCGCTTCTAACACCCGGTCGTAATTGAGTTTGAGCCGCGCCGGTGGCCGGTTAATCCGGCCCACCAGCACGGTTTCGGTAATAAACTTTTCGGCGCAGGCCAGACAACGCGCGTAGTGGCGGGTGGTGGTGCTGTTTTTGTGATAAGTGCGGTAAACGCGGAGTTTGCTGCCGCAATCGGGACAGTTCATGGGGTATCACCTGGCTAAAAATTTCTAAACGTAAAGGTGGCGCGTTGGCCCAGCGGCGAAGTTACACTGATGGTAGAATCGCCGTAGCGAAAGGCGTCAATGGCCAGCATTTCGGTGATGGCGGTATGCAACACCGATAGCATCACATCATCATTGCCGATGGCGTGCCAAACGGCGAGCAAGTCATCCGCCGTGCGGACACCCAGCCAACCCAAAATGTGGTACAGATGAGTGCTGTTCAATTTCCACTCGTCTTTGGCCAGCACGTGCGCAAACCAGCCCGTTACCAAAGCCCGGTCAGGGATGTGCGCCCCAAATAGCAGCGGTTTTTGTACGGCCAGCCATTCCAAAGAATATTCAAACTGCTCGCAGCGGGGGAGCGGTTGGCCGGTTGCCGGCTGCCACACGCCATAATAGGGCGCACGGGGGTGATCGCCGTTTTTAAGCGGCTCCAAGGCAAACCGACAGGGAACATCGGCGCTACTGGTAAAATGGCGGCACTTGCGGCAGGCGCAGGCATAAAAGTGGTCAAGGTTAAAATTGCCGGTTTGTTGCGCCTGCCAATACCGGCGCATCGCCTCCAGGTATTGGGTGGCCTGGGCTGTTTGCTCCTGCTGTTGGGCGGCGACGGCCAGGTGGTACAATTCAATAAAATCGGCCACGTTATCGGTAAAATACTCCTGGTCGGCTACCTCTTGCCCGCGAATAATCCCGCTGTGGCGGCTAAAATCCAGATATGTCCACAGAATTTTGGGGGTAACAATAACCAACGGATCGGCCTCGGCGTTGATGAAGCTATCGCAGGTGCGTAGCGGGGGCACGTCGGGATTATCCGGGTTGAGGCGAGTGGTTTTGATCTGCCTGCACGGCATGTGGTAATCCAGGGTTTCGCTGCGCGTGGCGAGCGCCGCTGTCAGATTGCGCAGGGCGCAGTTATCGCATGTCCACCCCTGGCCCGGCGCGAGTTGGCTCCAGGCCGCGTCGCTGGTATCGGTGGGGCATGGCTGGCCGGTGAGCAGGCTGTTGGCCAGCGGATAAAAATTCCAGGCGTGTTCCAGTAACGCCGCCATTTGGGTGGTGAGCCGTTCCATCTGGCAAACTGTGTCAATCACTTGTTTGGGCGGAGTTAGGTCGAGTAAGTGCGCCATCAGCCGGGCGCGGTTGCGCACATGCGGCGGGTAGGGGATAGCCCGGTCAAGTTTATAGCGGCTGGTGTCTACCAGCCGGGCCACGTTGGTAATCAAGGTGATTAACGCCTGGTTGTTTTTGCCTTCGGCAACGGCTTTTTTGAGTTTTTCGGCCAGTGGAGCCTGGTAGTCTTGAGGGATTTTGCGGGCTATTTCTCGCAATATCGCCAAATCCAGTACCGGCGCTGGCAACTCGGTATTGGTTTTGGCCGGGCCGGGGGCGGGATTAATCAGGCTATTATTCAGCGCCGGGTTTAATCGGTCGGCCATTGTAAGGCGGTCATCTACCCAACTTTTTGATTTACCCACTTTGGCGGCCAGTTGGCGCACGCTGTAGTTGTAACGTTCTTTGAGTTGGGCCAATGCCCAGCCTTCTTCCAACGGCGATAAATCCTGGCGCTGAAAGTTATCAACCACACTAATCAGGTGGCATTCCTCCGCGCCGCCATTGTGCACCTCAACGCGGATACTTTTGTGCGACAGCGGAATTTGCCACTCTTTTACGCCGGCCAATGGCCAGTTTGCCTGGCAAACCTGCTGCACCCCTTCGGCCAGATTGATTGAAAGGTGTTCCGCCAGCGCCAGGGCGCAGCTTGCCCGCCAGCGACGTTCGCCACCCAATAGCTCATATTCACCCGCCTCATTTTTAAAGGCCACCACCGGATAAATCAGGCCGTTATCCTGAATAGCCTGGGCTAACTCAAGCATTGACTCAACTTCAAATTTTTGACGGGGTTGAAACCGGCCCGGCTTGATCTGGTTTAGTTGAATATCCACCGCAAATCCTCTTTTATTCTAAATTTGGTTTACCCATGCACCGCGCCGTTCAACATCACCAGGTCGCGTTGAACGGTGCGAAGCGACACCTGGAGTTGCTCGGCAATGTCGTTCGACGACAACCCTTGCTGCGACAGCGCCAACACCTGCAACCGGCGCTCGTCACTTTTGCGCTGGTTCGCGTCGTCAACCGGCGGGGGTAACGCGACAACCCCATCGGCAGGCGCGGCGCTAACGGCGACAACTTTGGTTTTGAGGGCGTCAAGCTGGCGGCGTTTTAGTTCAAGTTCGTGCTGTACGGCGTCAAATTGGCCTTGCGCGGCGTCAATGTCGCGGCGCAACTCGGCAAGTTGGTTTTGGCCGGTGGTTGTGTCGTGACGAATGGCGTCAAGTTGGCGCTGGCTGGCGTCAATGTCGCGACACAGGGCGTCAAGTTGCGACTGGCTGGCGTCAAGATTGTGGCGCACGGCGTCAAGCTGGTTGGCCGCGTTATGGTAGGTAATCTCGCCTTTGACCATTGTCATCAACGTTTCAAACGACAAAAACAGCGCCACGGGCGCGACAATGGCAACCAGGTAGCGCGTCACGTCGCGGTTAAAAATGTCGCCGTTGGCGTGGATCAGGTTAAAGCCGATGGTGGTCAGGGTAAACAGCAGCACCAGCGTCCACGGCCACCAGGTCGGTTCGCCACGCAAGTTGGCCCGCAGCACGGCCATCGAAAAGACAATCAGCGCAAAGTCAATGAGCAGCGGCCAGACGTAAACCAAATTGGCCCCAATGCCGTGATCCTGGGCCACGTGGCGCAGCGCGTCGTAACTCAATACAAACGCGCCCAGCGCCAACAAAGCCACCAATGAACTGGAGATAATGGAAATTATTTTTGTTGTCATGCTGTCACCTCATCATTGTTGCGGTCAATGTCGGGCGGGTGGCACCCGTTGCCGTTGGCCGGGGGATGGGGGTCAATTTGCGTTGAAAGTGGGGTTTGGGCGTTGTTGTCGCCGGGCGACAAGCGACAAGCGACAAATGGCAACACCTGGCGTGGGCGACGGCCTGCGGCTGGAGCCAAAATATTGGCATCTTCAAGTTCTTTGGCAATGTCCTCAAACTCGCCTTTGGTAATCTGGCCACTGAACATGGGGTAAAGTTTTTCCCGCGAAAAATCGCCATCTAAAATGGTGATGGCGTAATTGAGCATGGCCTCAATCAGTTCTTGCCGCTTAATGGCAGAAATTCGCTGTTCCAACAACTCTTGTTTTTTGAACATATCGCTTTTTTTGAGAATTACCGCCACCATCCGGTCAACCTCGTCTGTGCCAAGGTATGGCCCGCGCAGCAGTATTCCCCGGTTGCCACTATCCTGGTAAATCAGGTCGCCTACTTCCAGACCGGTGGCCATATTGTTATCAAGGATGACCCGGCTGTCCACATCGGTGGCGGTGCCAAAGCCAATCCGGGCGGTAAAGTTCATTTTGATGTCGCCGTCAATGACTTCAACCGATGGCCGCTGGGTGCTGATGATGAAGTGGACGCCCAGCGCCCGCGCCCGTTGTGCGCCGTCGCGCAAATAAAAGTCGGCCTCGGTTACTTTGTCTTTGTGGCCGATGAGTCTCAGTTTTTGAATATTGGTGATCTCATCGAACACAACCACAATGTTGTTCAAAAAACGCCCGGTGCGCTGCCGGTAGGTGTGAATATTTTCGGCGTTTACTTCCCGGAACAGTTCACCGCGCCGGCTGATTTCGTCGTTCACCCATTTGAGCGCGTTATACGCGGCCAGTGGCTCGATGGCCACCGGAAATTGCAGGTGTGGCACGCCGTTGTAACGGTTCAGGTCCAGCCCTTCTTTCAGGTCTACCAAAATCAGCCGGACGTGATTGGGTTGAGCTTTGGTGATTAACCAACTCACAATGGAATGAATTTGGCGGGTTTTGCCCATACCGGTGGCCCCGGCAATGAGCAGGTGGTAAATGCGCTCCAAATCGCGCCACACCTGGTCGCCGGTATCGGTGCGGCCAATGGGGATAAATAGCGGCGTTTTGGTGGGGTCGTAGGTTTTGTGCGGACGCAGGTCGGCAAACTCAAAATTGGGTTTGCTGGTGTTGTAGCGTTTGATCACATACCAAAACCCGCTGCCTTTTTCGTGTTTCACCGATACCGGGCGCTTGCACACCGTTTCCAGGCTTTCGATGATTTTGGCCTCTTTCAACTCGGCGGCGGCGATACCATACGGCAGGCGGGGCGCATCTACTTCTAACTCAATGCGGTCGGGCAAAATTTTCAACGGAGGTTTAAACCGGACTTCCTGAAAAACACCACCGTCTTTGGTTTTTTTAACGTAACACTTGCCCATCCGGTTCAATTCCTGAACAATAATCTGAGCGTAGTAATTGGCCTCCTGCGAGTCGGGGTCGGATGGCGCAAAACCGAGTAACCGTTTGATGGCTTCGAACATGCTTATGCCTCAGTGTTAAATAGCGGCGGCTGCCAGGTGTTGGGACTGGCCATCGCCGTGTCTAACAAAATTTGCCAGTTTTCTAAAAATGGCAGCCATTGGCCGGCAGATTGGGCCGGATCGTATTGCCATACTGCAATGGATTTGCGTGGTTTTATGTTGGCCATTGGGATAATGTGCCAGTGATCGGTACCGTTAATGCAATCAAAAATGAGGATGTCGGCCAGGTGATTGCGGATGGTGGCCTGATACCGGCCCGTATTTTTGAACTGATGCCAGCCTGCCGCTTTTAGTTCTACCCGCACGCCTTCAATCCAAAAGTCAAAGGGCGCGTTGCGAACGGTGGGGGTTAAGCGTAGCCCCAACCGGTTTATTTGAGCTTTTAGTGAATGCACGGCGCGTTGTTCGACCGCATAGTTGTGGTGAACGTTGGGCGGGGTAAACCGGCTTCGCCGGGTGTTCTCCAGCGCCTCTTGGTGCAGGCGGTCAATGGGGTCTCGATAAAACCACAACGTTGACATAGGCATTACTCCGGGAGTGGTTCGCCTAAATGGGCGGCGGCTAAAATCGCTTCTTCGCGGGTGGGTGGTTTGATCACGTTGTAGGCGTGCCGCCGCCCCCGACCGGGTCGGTCAACATCAATGCGGTGGGTTTGTTCCAGCCGTTCGATGGCGGCTTTGATGGCGCGATCAGAAAGCCGGCACAATTGCATCAAGGTTCGATACCCCAAACTCAGCCGCGCCTGGGTATAACGGTTAATGATTACCAACACCACACTATCCGTTAGGCGTACCATAAATCACCACCTCGGCATCAGCTTAAAATAGGGCGGGTGCGGAGCCGTGAGCAACGTGTACCCAAACACCACATAACTAACAACTGTGGCCATTATCAACAACAGGCCCAACCCAAATGCAACTAAAGCCGTTGCAAGTTTGAACACATTAAGAACGGACATTCATTTACCCCATTGAAAAAGAAATACGCCGGCTTCCAAATAGTTACCATCTTTAACAAAAATTTTTTGCCAGAGCAGTGGGTGGTTGGCTTTGATAACCGTAAACGTGTTTGTTTCAGATGGGCTGGTAGCCGGCGAGCGCCCAAACACCACAAAAACGCGGGCGTAACTGGCTAAATCGGCGGGGGTGGCGTTAACCAGCCCCAACGCGGTAGCCGCTTTGCGGGTTAAATTAAAGCCGGCATTGCGGGCGGTTTCATCTGGCGGCAAAAAAAATTGAGGGATATTTGCCGGGAGATACCACAAAAACGGCAGCGATTGCGGCAGATACAGTACCGCATCACCAGGGTGATAACGGCTGGTCAATTCAGTCGCCCACATTCGATTGGGCCATTTGTGCAACTGCGCGTCGGTGTAATATCCCCACAACCCCACCCCGATCATCATCACCAGCGCCGTGGTTAGCAGCCGGCGCATTACGCTACCATGTTGGCCCAGCGCCGCCGCGATTAGAATGTAATATGCCGGTGTAACCGTAATAAAAGTGCGGGGCAAAATAACCGGCGACAGTACCAGCGAGGCCGGAATTGCCAATAACGGCGGCAGGAGCATCAACCCCAATAGCCGGAAATTGCGCTCAACCAGACCCGCCGCTATAGCCGCCACCAATAACAACATTGATGCCGCCAGCCCCGGCACAATGAGGGGCGCGGGGCTGGCCTCGTGCCAGAGCAATGCGTGCCACAAATAAACAAATGCACCGGGCGTAATCTGCGGTATCCAGTAGTGGTCGCCGCCCATACGGGCCAGTTGGCCCAAAAGGCCATACCACAACCAGGCCAGGTACAGGCCCAAAATAATCACGCCCGATACAAACAACGCCTTAAGCCGCGAACGGTCACATCCCAAGGCCACCACTCCCACCGCCGCCAGAAAAAAGGCGCTCATGGCGTGGGTGTAAAGTAACATTGTTCCGGCCATAACCACCAGCCACCAGCGCCGCGTTACATACCCAGACAATGTGAGTAAAGCCCCTGTAAGCAGCATTTGGTACATACGCGCTTCTTGCGAGTAAGCTATCTGAAACGGTAAAAAGGCCATTAATGCTGTTGCGGTTACGCATTCGCGCCAGGGGCGGCCCCATTGACGCGCCACTACGTAGGTTAACCCCACATTGATTGCGCCTAAAAAGGCCGATGGTAGCCGCAGCCAGCCATCGCCGGGTAAACCGGCATATGGCCATAACCGCGACCAAACCCACAAAAGCAAGTAATATGCCGGCGGGTGATAATCGTGAGCGGCGGCGGCTAACACATCAGTTAGGGAGCGTTGTGCAACCAGGGCGCTGTAAGCCTCGTCGTACCACAAGGATTGCTCGCCAATTGCCAGCAGCCGTAGCCCCGTTCCGCTCAAAATGATAACCGGCAATACCCAGCGTTGGGGCGTCAACCAGGTGCCGGGCAGCCACCGTTTTAAGGCCATATAGGCCAGATAGAACAACAGGGCGGCAACGAACATGTATAGGGCGTAAGTATCACGGATTTTTAGGCTATTGAGCCATTCAAAGTATTCGTTAGGCATGGTTCAGTCTCCAAACTACTCAAGTCGGCCTCGGTTTTGCACTCATCCGCAACGGCGATAATGCCCGGACGGATTTTTAGTTCAATCCGTCCGGCTAATTCCTGCCGTAACCGGTTGAGTAATAGCTCGTACAACGCCTGGCTACGTTCTTCCAGCTTGCTAATTTTTTCGCGTTCTTGGGGATGATTACCCATCACACTGGCGCTCCCCACCCGAAAGCGGCAAACCAGCACTTCACCACGTGAGGCATTTTGATAAGCGGCCTCAAGGTAGAAGATGTACTCAACCAGGGGTAACGTCCTTGAATGGTGGGCAAGGTGATATTGTTGCACTCGCACCGGGTACACCGGCAGGCCAAATTCGGCAATATCGTTGCAAAAATCGGTCAGGTTAAAAAAGCCAATCGTGCCCATGTTGGCCCCTAAAACGCCCGTTCCTGGGTTATCGCAGTCACATCCTGTTTGGCCAATCGAATAGCTGTAATTGCTTCTTGGTGGGCAAGTTGCCGCAACTGGGTTAATGCCTGGGTGGGATCATCATCCTCGCCCAAAGCCGCCGTCATAGTGATAGTGGGTTTAACGCTTTGATAGTTACCCAGGTTAAAGGTGAGGTTGTACTCAAGGGTGATTTCTTTGACTTGCATGGCGCTCTCCTGTAGCTAATAAAATTTGTGTCGCTCAATTGCGACGGTTAAATAATAATAAAAAACGTTCATTTTGTCAATAGAACAGTTCTGTTGACAAAATGAACGTTTTTGTGTTAAAATCAACCCGACTTCGATAATGCTCGTAATTGAAGTCGGGTATCAAATTTTATTTTGAGGGGCCAGTCAGGTTGCCGAACAATTACAACCAGCTTTCCCAAATCAAAGTTAGTTCACAAATATGGGAGATTTTTTACGTGGTAATCAATTAAACACTTTTTTGCCAGCACGCATTTTCTTGGCCCGACCTAACGCCGCGAGATAGGCAACGTCAGATTCGTCAACAAGTTTTTTGTTTTTTTCAAGCCCATTAACCTTCAGGTTTCCTTGTTTAATCCACCTGGAGATGGTTCCATGTCCTATTTCGTACTCGCGGGCGGCTTCGCCAATCCCTATTAAATTCCCGCGCAGATGGGCAAACTTTTCGGGGGTAATGTCGCGCTCAGCTACGAAAGCGGCCAGGTCATCGTCATAAATCACCATTTGGCTATTGCCATTGTCCACCAGGTGGACAATATCAAGCTCGCCGGTGTTAATTAATTCGTCTAGTTTGGCAGCAGTAATTTGGTACCGGTTAAGCGCTTCGGCGCGAGTGATATAAGTTTTCATTTTTGAACACCCCTTCTTTATTTTAGCTTGGTTAGGTGGATTGAAAAATGCCAACAGCAATTTCTTTTTCCTGGTTATTTCCGTGGGAGCAAATGGTCGGCGCTTTCAATGCCTTTATCAATCTATTGGGATTACCGGTTGCCATTGCGGTAGGTTTAGTTTTATCCATCCTGACGGCTACCTTTGTGATAAGTATTGTTAAATCAGGCCATCACGATTTACCCACCGACGCCCAAATCACGTATGAAGATGATACTGTTATCCAGTATGCTTACGGCGGTAACTTGTATGAACGAGCAAAATCAACTGGACTGGATGAGCTTATTTACGAAACTGATCCTGCCTATGCCCGTTGGCAACCCCGCACAAATGGTTGGTCTGAGGAAGACTCAGATGCCTATTATCTCCACAAACACGGCGAGATACCCGCCTCTATGTTGGTGGACGAACAGGATGACCGATGGGTTTACTAACTATGGCTCGTTTGTATTGGGTATCTGTTTTTCTGCTTGCCTTTGCGGCAATAACCACTGGAACAGCTTTGGCCAGTGAACCGGTGGTGTGCGCATCTGGGGCCGGGAATATTGCTGTTTCTGATTTTGCTCTCTCAACTTGTGGGATACCGGTTGACAACCCCGTGTATGTCGAGTTAGAGGCATCCCCTTCAAATCCGGCAGCAACAATCCAAATGAGTGAAGCGTTCCTGTCGTGCCAGGCGTCTGTTACCAATAACCACGTGTATCCTTGTGCGGTTACAGTTCGAGATGGCGTTTTGGATAGGTTTGTGGTGTCCGGTTCTCCGGCCAATTACCGGCTGGTTGCCTATTCCAACGAATTTGCGCCTCTAACCCAGTACGAAACCTATACAACAACCCTGCCATCGGGCAGCGTTTTAACCGTTGAGCGCCGCCTAACCTATAGCGACGTTTACATTATCAGCATTTTGGTGTTTCTAACCCTGGTGGCCATTTTAGGCATCATCATTTTAGCGGTCAGGTTCAGAGAATAATGTCTAGCCTGGACAATATGCACTTTGAATTGAATATGACGTTGTTGACCAGTTTTCTGGCCGATAATATGGCATTTCTGTTACCGATCATCATTCTCGTTGTGGCAGTGCTGCTGGCGCTCCTGGTGATTGATGGCCTAACCGGGTCAATCCTCAAGGTCTTGGGGGTTGTGTTAAGCAGCGACCGGTCCAGTGGTCATCAAATGGGGGCCAGGTTAAGTTTGGATAATTCGGATGGAGGCGAGGATGACCAGCAGTTTGATTAGTGTTCTGAACGCTGTGGTTGTGGTGTTGGGAGTGATTACCCTGGCCTTTGTCTTTATCGATCTGCTAAACCAATTACTTTTTAGCCTATTGAGATCAATCAATGACCAGCCTTGAATTGGCCAACTTACAAGATGCCTTTGTGATTGTCCATAGTTTTAGCATTGAACTGGCGCTGGGGTTGTTGTTAATGTTGGCGCTGGTGGTGGCTATTTTGTGGATACTGTCTGTTAGGGTTGGTAATGGTCAATCTCAATAATCTGTGGGTTATTTTTGTTTCGCTATCATCAGTTACGGCGTCGTTTGTGGGGGTGTTAACCGGCATTTTGTTAGTACGCTTGTTTGTCATCTCCCTGGTGGCCGGCTTTTTTCCAATTGCGTGGGACGCTACGCTTAACAAACTCATATCTCTAAAGAAAGGAGGTTAATAAGCCCAATGCCAACTGCAACTGCTTTTACGTGGACTTTCCCGTGGGGAGAGATGGTAGGCGGTTTTAATGCGTTTATCACCATGCTGTCTACGCCGATTGCCCTGGCCATTGCTTTAATTCTGGCCTTTACGGTGGGCGGCTTTATCGTTGCTTTGGTCAAACGCGCGCGCGGGTAATCCGCCAGCGCCCTTTTCCCTCTCAAACTTAGGGGTGCTACTCGGCACCCCTAAAAAAATAAGGAGCGTCGTAAAATGTGGTCAGGCATCAATTTTAATGTGGCCGAAGTCACCAGTCAGGCCATTTCACTGGTTAACACGTTTATGCCATTGGTGTATCTCATTGGTGGGGTAACTTTATTCGCCCTGATCATGTTGGTCATTATTGCTTTAGCTAAAAAATCGGTCGGTTAAACCTATGAAAAACTGTGCGCTTTATGCTCGTGTCTCAACTGAAGAACAAGCCCGTGGCCTCAGTATCGAAACACAACTTGAGGCAGCCCGAAACCATGCGGCAATTAATGGTTGGCAGGTGGCGGCTGAATACGTTGAGCCGGGTAAATCGGCCACCAGTGACCGCCGCCCCGAATTTCAAAAAATGATCCGGGATGCCCTTACCGGTAAATTTACCGAAATTCTGGTTTACAGTTACGACCGCTTTGCCCGCAACATGGAAGATGCCGTTGTTTACAAATCTATGCTGCGGCGCGATGGCGTTGACATAATTTCTGTGCTTGAACCCATTGACAAAACTTCCCCTTTCTCATTCATTCACGAGGGGATAATTGACCTTTTTGCGGCTTACTACTCCATTAACCTGTCAGCCAAAATTCGCGCCGGTTTGGAGAAAAAGCTTCAATCGGGCGGCTGGCCCTGGCCGGTTCCGCTGGGGTATCGCAAGAACAACGGCAAAGTGCTCATTGATCCTGTGGCCGGCCCCTTCATGACCCTGGCCTTTACGGAGTTTGCCTCCGGCAATTACACCCTGGAAAGTTGGACGGCTCGCGCGCTCAAAATTGGTGTTCGCTCTCAAACTGGCCGGCAACTGAGCGTTAATGACTGGAGCCGGTTGTTTAACAATCCGTTTTATGCCGGCGCTTTGCTTCACAATGAAACAAAGTTGTCGGGCCAACATTACGCGTTGACCGATTTGGAAACCTGGTCACGGGTGCAACTGATTCTGGACGAAAATCGTAATAACCAGATTGGTTCACAGCAGCGTTTTTATTTGTTAAGGAACTTGCTCTGGTCAGTTGAGACCCGCTCCGGCATGGTGGGCGCAGTGGGCAAAAACTACCGTTATTACCGTAGCAAGGAGGAAATCCCGGACGCTAACAAAAAGCATTACGTGTTGGCGGATGACCTTGAAAACCAACTTACCGATGCGTTGTCTGAGGTGTACCTCGACCAGAGTCAAACAGCCCCATCTACAATCAATGAGGCTGTCGTTTTGGCGTTGCGCGTGGCTTCGGTGGGACGGGTGCTTGAACACCTGCCTCAACCGGAGAAACGCAGTCTGTTGGTAGCGGCTGTTACCAAAATTCAGGTATCAGACAGCCAGATTGTTGACATAAAAATTAACCCCCCATTTTTCAGGGGGGTTCGACCAAAAACTGGTGGAGATGGCCGGAGTCGAACCGGCGTCCAGAAAAGCTGGCCATAAACTTCTACGAGCGTAGGCGACTCCAGATTGTCGTTTGGGCTTCGTTAGCCGCCAAAGTTCACCCAAACCGGCCGATAGGGTCTTTGCTAAAGTTTATCGGTGTCTACTTTAGCGCACCCCGACTTATATGACACTTGTACCTCCCTTTCGGGGAGAAGAAAGGCACAAGCGCGGCCCCGCGTTTGGAGCCAAAGTTGCTGTCTACAAACTATGCCGCGAGGGGCAGAGCGCTGTAGGAGCGACCGAAAGCAGGTACTTTTTCGGCAGTTATTGTTTTGCCCCAGTTTAACGAGTTAAGGCAGCTCGGCTCGCAGTCTACAACCTTCCACTTCCCTGTCGAAACCGTTTCATCCCCAAGTAAAAGTGATTATAGCACGGGATTATGAGAATTTCAATAGAAAAACGGCCTGATTCCGCCTAAAAATTTCGCATACACCTTGACATCCACCTTAAAACAGGTTATACTGGTTATGTCAATCGCACAAATGAGCGAATGTGATAGCGAGGTGAAATTATGACCGATGCCCAAATGCCCCTGTTTCCGCAACGCGGCGTAAAAGCTCAATATGGCCCGCCGGTAGCGCAAACCAAGGCGCTCGATTCAAACTCGTCGCTGGCGGCGGCGGTGGGCGCTTATTACGACTATATGATCCGGCAGGGATTTTCGGAACACACCATCAAAGCCTTTGCCGGCGATTTGCGCCTGTTGCAAAAATATTTTGGTCCCAGCAAGGTTATCAGCAAATTCGGCACCAAAGACCTGAACGATTTCTTAACCTGGCTACTCCACTATCGAGGCGTGCCGTGTAGCCCCAAATCGTATGCCCGGCGGGTAACTACGCTCAAAAGCTTTTTTGGCTGGCTGGCCAGCGTTAAGATTGTGCCGTTTGACCCGGCGGCGGCGGTGATTCACGCCAGAGCCAAAGCGCCGCTGCCCGATTATTTAAAGGACGACGAAGTGGAGAAATTGCTGGATGCGGCGGAACAGCGGCTAACGGGGTCTAAACCCGACCCCCGGCCTTATTTGCTGGTGCATTTGGTGCTGCAAACCGGCCTTAAAAAATCCGAGTGCGTGGGCATTGCCCTGCGCGATATTGACCGCTCCGGCCCGGAGCCGGCGGTGCTCATTCGCTACAGCAACCCGCGCATGCAGCACAAAGAGCGCCGGCTGGCTTTTGCCGCCGAGCTTCTGCCGGTGATTGATCAATATATTGAAAAGTACCAACCGCGAGAATATCTGTTTGAATGCACGCCCCGCAACCTGGAATATGTGCTCACCGATGTTTCGGAGTTGGCCGGGTTGCCGCAGCAGGCTTCGTTTGAGATGTTGCGGTGGACATCGGCGTTGCGCGATTACCGCGACGGCGTTGACCATGACCGGTTGCGCAAAAAAATGGGGCTAACCAAAATCACCTGGCGCGAAACATCAGAGAAGCTGGCCAAACTGGCCGAACCCGGTTTGTAACCGGCAGCGTTTTTACCGCCAACACCCGGATAGCCTCCGGGTGTTTTTGTTGCCGGTGGTAAATTGTGTTATTGCCGGGATGGGTTTACCATCTGGCTGGACAACGTAATTTGGGAGTAAGTTGAGTTATGTCGGTAATTATGACAATTTTTACAATTGCCCTGTTTTCGGGCGCGGTGGGCACACCGTTAGTGCGCAAGGTGGCCATTCGCTCCGGGTTTATCGCCGTGCCCAAAGCCGACCGGGCGCACACCACCCCCACCGCGCTGATGGGCGGGCTGGCTATTTACGCCGCGGCAATCAGCGCGCTGGTGCTAATTTTGGTGGTAACGTTTTTAACCGGCAACGCGCTGCGCTTAAGCGAGTTGGTCAGCATTATCATTGCCGCATCGTTAATGTCGGCGGTGGGTTTGTGGGATGATCGCAACCCGTTGCGCCCGTGGGTTAAATTGAGCGCGCAGGTTTTGCCGGTGTTGATTGTGTACGTGGCCGGCGTGCAGGTTCAGCTTGATTTTTTTGGTAGCCCCGTTTTTAACGCCGTGATCAATTTTTTGGTAACCGTGGCCTGGATTTTGTACATTACCAACGCCATCAACTATTTTGATAACGCCGATGGCACCGCGATTATGACCTGCGCCACCGCCAGCGCTATTTTTTTATTGATAGCCGTGTTGAATCACCAACAACTGGTTTCGGTTTTGGCGGCGGCGCTGCTGGGAGCGAGCCTGGGCTTTGCCCGGTACAATTTGCCTTTGCCTAACAGCACCATTTTTATGGGCGATTCCGGCTCGTTGTTTTTGGGGTTTTTGCTGGCAATTTTGGGAATAAAAATCCGCATTTTGGGTAACGTTACCGCCGTAACCTGGATGGTGCCGATTATCATTTTGGGCTTGCCAATTTTTGATACGGCAATGGTGTTTATTTCACGCACCCGGCGCGGTATCTCGTTTTTTAGAGGCGGAGTAGACCACACCACCCACCGAATGTCGCGGTTGGGAATGGACAAGTTATCGGTGGCGCTGGCGGTCAGTTTGATTACCGGGGCGTTGGGGCTGGTGGCTATTTTTGTAACTCAGGCCAGTTCAACCCAGGCTTACGTGGTTTTTGCCACGCTGGTGTTGCTGGCCCTGTACGAACTCTGGTTTATTGAATTCAGGCCGCCCATCGAAATCAGGGCCGGGGCAAAGGCCATTCCGGCTAAACCGGATCGCGTTAATAACGTTTAAACGCAAATAAAAAACCCGCCAAACGGCGGGTTTTGTTTTTTAGCCTGATTAGCTACCGTTTTCCAGCACCGGTAACGCAATGGTGAACACGCTGCCGGTATTGGGCTGGCTTTCTACCCACACCCGGCCACTGTGCTGCTCGGCGATGGTTTTTACAATCGCCAGCCCCAGCCCGGTGCCGGGGATTTCATCCAGTTCTTCGCGGGCGCGATAAAATTTTTCAAAAACGCGGGGCAAATCCCTGGCTTTAATGCCCGGCCCGTTGTCTATCACCGAAACCGTGGCCTGCCCGTTTTGCTTATCAAGCTTGATTTGCACTTTGCCGCCCGCCGGCGTGTATTTGATGGCGTTGTCCAGCAGGTTGCTAACGGCCCGCGACAACAACACCGAGTTGCCTTCGACGATGACATTTTTGCGGGCGTTGTTGATAGCTACATCAATTTCACGCGATTGCGCCAGCGGGCGAATGGCGGCCAAACTGGCGCGGATGACATCTTCCAGCCGCACCGGTTCGCGGATGAGTTCGTTCAATTGCTCCAGCCGGCTCAGTTCCAGCAAATCTTCAATCAGCGATTTCATTAAATTGGCGGCACGGGTAATGCCTTCCAGGTCTTCTTCTTGCCGGGTTGTGACCGGACCGTCCATCCGCACTAATTCAATGTAGCCTTTTACGGTTGCCAGCGGCGTGCGCAAATCGTGGGTAAAGGCGGTAACAAAATCGCGCTTCATTTTATCCAGCGCCTTGAATGAGCTAATATCGCGCAGCATAGTTACCTGGCCCACGCCGGGAATGGCGGTAACGGTGCCCCACATAATCCGGCCATCGGGCAGTTCAATTTCGCCCGCGTTGGGGGCCGCCGGCGACATTAAATTTAGCAATTCTTCATCGTGGATAAGTTCAACCAGCGGCATGCCCTGCACCGGCTCTTCCAGCCCCAAAATTTCTAACGCCGCCGGGTTTAGGAGCAGGGTTTTGTTTTCCTGGTCAGTAACCAGTACCGCGTCCTGGGTGCTGTTGATAATGGCCGATAATTTTTCCCGCTCCAGTTCGGTTTCGCGGAATAGCTGGGCATTTTCCAACGCGATGGCCGATTGGTCGGCAATGGCATTGAGCAACAGCAAATCCGAGTCCTTGAAGCGGTTGGGTTCGTCGTGAACCAGGGTTAACACCCCGATAATCCGCTGCCGGCGGCGCAACGGCGTGGCAATCGCCGAGCGAACATCGTAGGGTTGGTCGTCATAAATAATCCAGCGTTCATCCTGGTAGGTATCGTGGATAACGCCGCCTTCGCCGTGGTTTAGCACCCAACCGGCAAAGCCTTCGGTGAGAACAGTGCCAACAATTCGGGCGGCTGTTTCGCTGCTTAAGGATTCCTGCTGCAAAATGTAGCGAGAAACGCGGTTGCCGTGGTCAAACAACATTACACTGCCGGTGGTGGCGTTGAGGTGGGCCACGGTTAAACTGAGAACGCGCTGCAACATCCGGTCGGGGTGTAAGTCCGAGTTTAGCTCATCACTGATGCGGTTGAGTAAACTGAGTTGTTCCTGCATAATTCTACCTGCTCTCTGGGACTATTATCCTATTACTCAATTATAGCATAGTTTTAACATTACACAACGTCTTTGGCCGGGCAAACCAGGTTGTTAAGTGTAGGGGCGACCCTCGCGGTCGCCCAACGTGGGCAGGCATTGCGCCTGCCCACACAATTTTCATTCTCCGGCGCTAAGGTTATTGGGCCAGGGTTTGGGCGCGTTGCCAATCGTCGGGAGTGTTTATGTTGATAAACGTGTAAAAATCGGGGTCAAACTGGGCAATTTCATCGCGGTACACATACCGCACCGAAACTTCATCAAACAGGCTGCTAACCTGTAACTGGTCGGTTTGCAGCCTGGCTTCGATGGGGTGCAAGCAGGTTTTGCTGTACACCGCGCACAGTGGCTCTGGCGAGGGCGGGGTTGGCACCGGTACGGTAATATCGGCCAAAAGCGACAAATCGCTTAAATAGCGCAGCAGGTTGGGGTTGAGAAACGGCATATCGCAGGCTACCACCAGCGTTCGCAGGTGCCGGGCGGCGCGAAGGGCGCTGTAAATTCCGCCCAACACGCCTTTGTTGGGGTAAACATCTCCCACCAGCCGCAAGCCAAACCGCCGGAATTTTTCGGGCGAATTGGTGGAGATGAGCAAGTCATCGGTTAGGGGCTGCACCCGGTCAATGACCCGTTCAATGACCGGCTGCCCGGCTACTTCTAAAAAGGTTTTGTCTTGCCCCATGCGCCGGCTTTGCCCACCCGCCAAAATTGCAATGCTGATCATTTTTGTTTCCCCCCAAATAAAAAAGCCCGTGTTACACGCCGGCAACATCGAGCTTTTTGGTGATCATTGGGCCGGCGCAGATGGCTGCGCCTCCACGCCGGGTCAATCAGGAGTTGGCGTACAGGTAATTTACCGCTTCGCCAACAGTGGTAATTTTTTGAGCGGCTTCGTCGGAGATTTCGCCGCCAAATTCTTCTTCAAACGCCATAATCAGTTCAACCAGGTCCAGCGAGTCGGCTTCCAGGTCGTCACGGAAATTTGCTTCCATCACAATATCGGCTTCATCGGCGCCAAGTTGGTCAACGATGATGGCTTTCACTTTATCAAATACTTCTTCCTTGGTCATAATTGTCTCCTTAATTTTATTTATATAATAGCAGCCAGGTGATTGCGGAATCATTTATAGAATCTGGCGCATTTTACCAATGCCTGTGAAAACTGTCAATGTGCAACCACCCAACAACCGCGCCCGGTCTTGTGGCTTGACTTGGGGTACGGTGGTTGGTAAACTAGCCAACATTGAATTTAAACACCACCTTCAGCAGGAAGTTGCACTTAAAATGCACGAAAAACGAAAATCCGATCATATCCGCATCAATCTTGAAGAAAACGTTGATTTTAACCGGCTCACCACCGGGCTGGAGCGTTATCAATTTTTGCATCAGGCTGTGCCGGAGCTAAACCTGGCCGAAGTGGATACCTCGATTGGTTTTTTGGGTAAAAAATTAAACGCTCCGCTGCTGATTTCTTCGATGACGGGCGGCACCGCCCAGGCCCAACAGATTAACGCCACGCTGGCGCAGGCCGCCGAAGCCGCCAAAATTGCGATGGGCGTGGGGTCGCAGCGCCCGGCGCTTGATGATGAAACGCTGGCGGGCACTTTTAAGGTGCGGCAATACGCACCCACCGCGCTGTTGCTGGCCAATGTGGGCGCGGTTCAGCTAAACTACGGCTACTCGGTGGCGCATTGTCAACGCGCCGTAGATATGATCGAAGCGGATGCGTTGATTTTGCATTTTAATGCCCTGCAAGAGGCGGTTCAGCCGGAGGGCAACAGCAATTTTAAAGGATTGCTCCACAAAGTTGAGCAGGTGTGCCGGGCCGTAACCGTGCCGGTGATTGCCAAAGAAGTGGGGTGGGGTTTTGCTCAGGATACGGCGCGGCGGTTAGCCGAGGCCGGCGTGGCGGCTATTGATGTGGCCGGTTCCGGCGGCACCAGTTGGAGCCAGGTAGAAATGTACCGCGCCCAAACCGAAGTGCAGCGGGCTATTGCCGCCACGTTTCAGGATTGGGGCATTCCCACCGCCGAGTCCATTCTGGCGGTAAAAGCGGGCGCGCCGGGCCTGCCGATTATTGCCAGCGGCGGGTTGCGGAGCGGCTTGGATATTGCCAAATGTATTGGGCTGGGCGCGATGGTGGGCGGCATGGCCGGGCCGTTTTTAAAAGCCGCCACTCAATCTTTAGCAGCGGTTTACGACCAGATTACAATTACGCAAACCGAAATTAAAATTGTAATGTTCTGTATTGGCGCAAGCTCAATTGCGGGCTTGCAAAACACCAATCGCTTAATCAAACAGTCAGCGTAACGATAAGTGGTTAACGGTGTTGCTCAAGGGCGGACGGAGTGGTATACTTTTGGCTTGGTTTTGGTAAAGAGGTTAAACCGAATTGACTGAACAGCAAGACAATCAAACCCCTCACGCCTTTTTGGCGCGAGTGGCCGCGCTGTTGCGGGTTGATCCACACGTGCTGGCAGCAAGTTGGAAGAACATTCGTAACAACCGGCACAAAATAGTTCAGGTTTCTACCTGGCGCGACATGGTCAGGGAAATGCCCAAACGGGTTGTTGCCAGCGCCATTTTGGCTGTTGCGCTGATTGTGGCGGCAATTTGGGGGCATAGTTTCCTCACCGCCACGCAAAGCCGGGTGGCTAAAATTGTGTTGCCTCTTAAAAATACGCTTAAAGCAGCGGCGGACACCGCCCGACCACACCCCACCGATACGCCCATCAGCCTGATTTCCGCTGCCGGTCACTCCGGCCTGGCGCTGGCCGAAACCACTCCCACGGTTGCGCCAACTCCCGTATTTGTGTTCCACACGGTTGCCGCCGGCGAATCGCTCATTGCGATTGCCGCCAAATACAACGTCACCACCGAGGCGCTGCTGGTGGCCAACAACATCCGCAACCCCTCGCAACTGGCCGAGGGCCAACACCTGCTGATCCCGCCCAAAGATGGCCTGTCGAGCCAAAAAATAATGACCCACGACGTAAAAGAAGGCGATACCTTGCTGAGTATTGCCAGTAAATACGGCTCCAGCGTTAAAAACATTATGGCGGCCAACCCCAGCCTGTCCGAACCGTTGCCGGTGGGCGCGGCGGTAGCAGTGCCGATTGTGTTTTTGGATGACAACCTGGCGCTTAACCCCAACGCCGGGGCCGAAACCAAATATTACACGGTGCAATCGGGGGATACGCCGCTGGCTATTGCCGCCCAGTACAACATTCCGGTAGAGATTTTGCTCTCAAGCAACAATATTGCCGATGCCACCCGCCTGCAAGTGGGGCAAACCCTGCTCATTCCGCCTCACGCCGGCGTTACTCTGGATTTTCCGGTGATTTTGTACGAACTCGCCGCCGGCGATACCCTGGTAGGGATTGCCTCGCGGTTTGGCTCCAGCGTAAAAGATATTCTGGCCATCAACCCGGAGCTAAACCCCGCCGATTTAAAGCCCGGCCAGATGGTGGCCATCCCGGTTATTTTCATTCCCAAAAAGGAAGTGCCGCCGCCTACCAAAGCCACGCCGGTGCCCGTTCCGCCGCCGCCGATTAACCGCTCACTCACCGAGCAGATGGTGAACGCCATCAACGCCGAACGCGCCGCCAAAGGGTTGCCGCCCTACAAATTTGCAATGGATATGGCTGCCGTTGCCCTGGGGCACGCTCAGGATATGGTGGTGCGTGATTTTGTGGCGCACGTTAACCCGGACGGCAAAGGACCAAAAGATCGCCTGGCCGACCACAGCATTGTCAATATTCTGCGGATGGGTGAAAATATCCAGGTTAACTCAAAACCGGCGGACCAAACCGTGGCCGAAGCCATTAATTGGTTTATGCACAGCCCGCCGCACCGCGCCGGCATCCTCAATAAATATTACACTCAAATAGGGGTAGCCGCCGTGCAAAACCCCGCCGGCTGGTATTATTTTGTAATTGTGTTTGCCGAACGGTAGGGTTGGCGTGACTACCCGGAACAGGTAAATACCCGTTTAATGCCTGCAAAACAATTAACCCTGTGGCTAAGAGTTATTATTTCTGGCGGCCTGTTGCTGTTAACGCTACTAATTGCGCCCTATCTTTACGCCCAACAAAGCGATGGCGCTAACCCGCCGCGCAACCACGCCGGAAATCCGGCGGTAGAGCCGCCAGCGCAACCGCCCGCCCCGCCGCCTTTTGGCCTGCCCTTTGCCCAACCGCCCGGCCTGGATACCTGGCTGCTGGGCCAGGCTTACGGCAACACCACCGGCGCTTTTGCCCAACGCGATATTTTTTACAGCGCCGGGCAAGGGCTTCATTTTGGGCTGGATTTCAGCGCCCCGTGCGGCACTCCGGTGGTAGCCATTGGCGATGGCCTTGTGAGCGAAGTGGACAGCCGTCACGGTTCGTGGCCGCACAACCTGACCATTGACCACCCCAACGGTTACAGCTCGTTTTACGGCCACCTGCTAGAAAAAATTTCGCTCAAGCCGGGCCAGCCGGTAAAACAGGGCGATGTGATTGCCCTCAGCGGCGATTCGTTTGGTACGTGCCACTCCGCGCCCCACCTGCATCTGGAAATTCGCAACAATTACCACAATCGAGCCTACAACCCGGTTTTGCTCATCAACGCCGATTGGGACAGCCTGGCGCTGGTGGGCAGCTTTAATCGCGGCTTTGAGCGCGACCTAAACAACCCGCGCCGCTGGCAAACCCTGCAAGATCAACCCGATGTTGCTTTTGGCGGGGCCATGCTCAATAACTACAGCCGCCCCTGGCCGCCCGACGAAGGGGGCCGTTGATGAAATTTTACCTTACGGCGCTGGCGTTGCTGCTGGCGGGCTGGGTTGTGGCGGCTGGCGCGGCGGCGCTGGCCGCTATTCCGCCTGCTCTCGTTGCCACTCCGGCTTTAATCCAGGTAACGCAGGGCGGATGTTGCGTGCAACCCGCCTTCTCGCCGGATAGCCGGCAGGTGTTGTTTATTGATAAACCTGCCAACCAATCCCCGGTGGGCGTGTACGGAATCAGCCTGGATGATGCCTTGCCGGCCCAGCCGCAACTGGTCAATGCAACGGTTGGGTTTTACAGCCCAGATCGCGCCATTGTGGGCGTTCCGGCTGGCGATTCAATCAAGTTTACCAACCAAACCACCGGCCAAAGCTGGCTGGTGAACACCGGCGGCCATCGCCCTGATTTTTCGCCGGATGGCCGCCAACTGGTGTGGGTAGCCACCGACCGCGAAGGCCCCTACGACCAGCGCCGCAGTGATGTTTGGCTGGCCAACCTGGATGGCAGCCACGCCCAAAAGTTGCTCACGTTGTACGGCGGCGGCTTTTCGGGCTGGTATCCCGATGGCCGGCGGATTTTGCTGGTTGGCCTGGAGAACATCGGCGACGAAGAGCAAAAGCTCATCAGCTACCGGCTTGATACCGGGCAGCAACTTCGACTGGCCCGTCACAAACGCATTCGCGGTGTTGAAATATCGCCGGGAGGCAGTTGGGTGGTTTATTACGTGGATTTTGCCGCCGATGACGCTCCGGCAGACCGGGGCATATGGGCGGTTAGCGGCGACGGCGTTACCCGCCAAAAGTTGGCCGCGCCCGGTTTTGGCGCGTACCGCTGGCGCAACGATGCGACGCTGTTGTTGCTGCCAATGCGGGCCACGGCCACAGACAGCATGCAGCTTTGGGCCATTGAGGTGGCTCAAAACCGGGCCGCGCCGCTCACCAATCCGGCTACGCTGCCCTTCTCCGTTTCTAATGGCGATTGGGACGTTGCGCTCAATGGCCGCGCCGTGGTTTTTGTGAGCAGCGCCGACCACAACATTTGGTTAATTAACCTGCCGTAACCGGCTAATTAGCGGTGGGTTGTAATATAATCGTAACCCAAATTTTGGTATCCCTTTGATATAATGAATTGGGAAAAAATGAACACACGCCAAAAATTTGGGTACTATTTAATTGTGTTCAAGGAGATTGTATATTGAAGCAGCCAGACGCCCTGATTATTGAAGATGATCCCCATTTAGCCAACATTTTTTCCAAAGCGTTGCAGGCCGCCGGCTTTGAAACCGAGATAGTGCCCGACGGCGCTGCCGCACTGACCAAACTGGCTGGCGCTCAACCCGATATGGTTGTTTTAGATTTGCATCTGCCCAATGTTTCGGGCAAAGATATTTTGCTAACCATTAAAAGCGACCATCGCCTGGCGCAGACAAAAGTAATTCTGGTTACAGCCGATGCCCTTTTGGCCGAAAATTTGCGCGCCCATTCTGATTTGATCCTGATTAAACCTATCGGTTTTCACCAACTCCGCGACCAGGCCAAACGGTTGGTGTCTTCGGCGGCGTCGGCCTCCGTGCCCGTAAAATAATTTAAAGGCCGGTTCAAATCCCCGGTTTCAGTGAATAAGGATTAGCAGTTTTATGAGTAATCAATCCGTTCCAGCGATTGACGAACCGCTCTCCGCAGAAAGGCCATGCTCCGAAAGCATGGTTGAAGAGGCGCTCTGGACAACCGCCCGCCGTTTTCAGGCGTTGATTGAGCATTCCAGCGATATTGTGCTGATTTTGGATGTTAACGGCATTTTGCGCTATTCCAGCCCGTCAACCACCACCCTGCTGGGGTACAGTTCAGAAAAGCTGGTGGGCAAAAATATGCTGGAAATTATTCATCCCGCCGATAATAAAACGGTGCTGGCGGCCTTTAGAAAAAGCCTGAAACAATCTAACGCCGAGTTGCTGGAATTTGAATACCGGGTGCGGCACAACAACGGCTCGTGGCTAACCATGGCCGCCACCGTTAAAAATCTGCTGGATAACCCCACCGTGGCCGGTTTTTTGGTAAACTGCCATGATATTACCAAACGCAAACAGGCTGAAAAAGCACTGCGCGAAAGCGAAACCTTGTTTCGGCAGGTGGTGTCATCCATCACCGACCATATTTATATGACGATTGTCACCGCCGATGACCAGCACATTAACCACTACGTATCCCCCAACATCGAGGAACTCACCGGCTATCCCCGTGACAACTTTAAAAATGACCGCGATTTTTGGCCCAACCAGGTTATTCACCCGGATGACCGGACGGCAGCGCTGGCCCAATCGCAACGGTTGGATCAGGGCGAAGCCAGCGAAATGGAATACCGCCTGGTTCGCGCCGATGGCTCGGTGGTGTGGGTGCGCGATAGTGGCCGCGTAGAAGTGCAGCCATCCCATAAAATTATTTACGGCATTGTGAGCGATATTACCAACCGCCGGCGGCTGGAAGAGCAGCTTCGCCAGGCGCATCGGCTGGAATCGGTGGGGCGGTTGGCGGGCGGCATTTCGCACGATTTTAACAACCTGCTCACGGTGATTATTGGCAACAGCGAGTTGCTTTTAGATTGCCTGCCCTCGGATTCGCCGCATTACAGCGATGTGCAGCACATTAACCGGGCGGCGGCGCGGGCGGCCACGCTCACCCGGCAGTTGCTCACCTTTAGCCGCAATTTAATGGTGCAACCCAAATTGCTCAACCTCAACCAGACCATCGAGGATGTGAGCCACGTGATTTACCGGCTGGTGGGCGAGAAAATTCAGCTTGTAACCCGGCTGGAACAAAATTTGTGGTGCGTTAAAGCCGATCCGGGACAAATGGAGCAGGTTATCATCAACCTGGTGGCCAACGCCACCGAAGCTATGCCCACCGGCGGCACATTAACCCTGGAAACCAGCAATGTGCAAATTGATGACACCTCGGCCCGCCAATACGTGGATCTGAAACCCGGCCCCTACATCCGCCTGCTGGTGAGCGATACCGGCCACAGCATGGACGAAGATACCCGTAGCCGTATTTTTGAGCCGTTTTTTACCACCAAAGAGCAGGGGCAAGGGTTGGGTTTGGGGTTGGCCACCGTGCATGGCATTGTTAACCAGAGCAACGGCCATATTTGGGTAGAAAGCCAACCCCACCAGGGCACCACCTTTTTTGTTTACCTGCCGCCGCAGCGCGAGTCTTGTAGATGAGCGCGCGCTACCCCATTCCGGCGGGTGAAGCCACGGTAGAACTGGTTATCAAAAATTCGCGGTTTATTGGCCGGGCTGCCTACACCCCCACCGTTAATCACGCCAAAGCCTTTATCGAGCAGGTGAAAAGCGAATATCCCAACTACACCCACGCCGTGTACGCCTTTGCCGTAGGCTACGGCGCAACCGTAACCCACGGCATGAGCGATGCCGGCGAACCGAGCGGCACCGCCGGGCGACCGGCGCTGGCGGTGGTAAAGGGCAGTAACCTGGGCGATGTGGCCGTGGTTATTATTCGGTATTTTGGCGGCACCAAATTGGGTACCGGCGGGCTGGTCAAAGCCTACACCGAAACCGCTCAACTGGCGCTGGCCGAATTGCCCGTTACCGAAAAAGTTGAGCGAACCACGGTGCTGGTAGCCATCAATTATTCCTGGTACGAGCAGGTAAAGCGCCTGGTAGAAGCCCACCACGGCCAGATTGACGACGAAGACTTTACCACCGAAATAACGCTTACCCTCACTTTTATTGTGGATGATTTGCCGCCGTTTGCCGCCGGCCTGCTGGAATTAACCGGCGGGCAGGTGGCGGTGGTGCCGGTTTAATCAATCGGTTTGAAGAAACAGCTCTTTCAGCGCCGGTTTGACCACCTTGCCCAGCGCGTTGCGCGGCAAAGCGGCTAAAATTGCAACCTGCCGGGGAATTTTGTACGGAGCCAGCCGCTCGCCGGCCCAACCGCGCAATTCGGCGGCGGTTAGCTGGCGGCAATCCGGGTTGAGCACCAGCCCGGCGCATACGCGCTCGCCCCACTCCGGGTCGTCCACGCCCACCACGGCGCAATCCTCAATGGCCGGGTGCAGCCGCAGCGTTTCCTCTATTTCCAAAGCCGAAACCTTGTACCCACCGGTTTTGATAATATCCACCGAGTTTCGGCCCAAAATCCGGTAAACGCCGTTATCCACCACCGCCGTATCGCCGGTGCAAAACCAGTCAGCCTGAAACGCGGCGGCGGTGGCCTGGGGGCGCTGCCAGTATTCCAAAAATACGCTCGGCCCCTGCACCTGAATTTCGCCCGGCGTGTTTTCGGTGGTGATGGGGTGGCCCTGGTCATCCACTAACCGGATGCCCACGCCCGGCAGCGGCGCGCCCACATAGCCGGGCCGGCGCTCGCCGTGCAGCGGGTTTGAAAGCGCCATGCCAATCTCGGTCATGCCGTATCGTTCCAGCAGGGTATGGCCGCTGATGCTGCGCCATTTTTCCAGCACGCTCACTGGCAGCGCCGCCGACCCCGATACCATCAGCCGCAATTTACGGCAGGCCGCCGACATTTGGGCCTGTTGTTCGGGCGGGGCGGCATCCCAGGCGGCAATCAACCGGGCGTAAATGGTTGGCACCGCCATAAACAGGGTTAAATCCGTGTGGATAAACCGCTGCCACACGGCATCGGCCTCAAACCGGGGCAGGATGTCGCAGGTTGCGCCGGCCCACAACGCGCAGGTGAGCGCGTTGATAATGCCGTGCACGTGATGTAGCGGCAGCGTGTGCAATATCCGGTCGCGTTTTGTCCAGCCCCAGGCCGAAACCAGCGTGGTAACTTGCGCCTGAATGTTGCGGTGGGTGGTAACTGCGCCTTTGGGTTTGCCGGTGGTGCCGCTGGTATAAACAATCATGGCCCGCTGGTGAGGCAAAATGGCGGGCAACTCGGCGGGCGGCGCGTTGAAAAGCTGCGGAGTGAGCAAAAATCGGGCGGAATGGGCCACGGCCTGGAATTTTGGCTCAAATTCGGGCTGAATTATCACGATTGTCGCGCCGGCATCGGCAATGACGTATTCAAGCTCCGGGGCCGGGTGCGATACCGCCAGCGGCACCGCAATCCCGCCCGCCAGCCAGATGCCCCACTGCACGGCCACGTGGGTAAATCCCGGCGAAACTAAAAAGGCCACCCGCGCCTCGTTGAGGCTGGTTGCGCCAGCCAGCAGCGTGGTTGCTACCTGGCCGGCGCTGGCTAACAGTTGCCGGTAGGTAAAAACGCCTTCCGGGGCAATGATGGCCGTTTGATCGGCGTAATGTTGGGCGCGGGTAAACAGTTTTAGGGTCATGGGGTATCACCTGATATTTATAAAATCTGCTTCAGAAAAAAGCGTAATGTTGGCAGGATGGTGGGGAATTTGGTACAATCTTCCCAAATTAATTTTAGGAGTTGAACCATGAGCGACGAAAAGATTGTAGTGCGCATCAAACAACGTGACCGAACCATGGTTTTTCCCGTTAATGAACGAGACAAACTGCGCGATTTGCTCAAGGACCGCATCTGGTGGGATCGCCGTAGTAACCGTTGGGCTGGCCGGGGCGATGTGGATGAGTTAA
Source organism: uncultured Caldilineaceae bacterium (assembly GCA_964517605.1). Taxonomy (GTDB): domain Bacteria; phylum Chloroflexota; class Anaerolineae; order 4572-78; family J111; genus J095. The sequence continues at coordinate 31,328 of CAZFCE010000020.1, forward strand.
AGGACATTCTGGAAGAGGCCGGTTATGAGGTAAAGCTTACCTGATTGCCGCGTCCATCTTTATTGAGAACGGTTGGGTTGTTTTAACTAAAAAAGCCGGGGGTTAGCCCGGCTTTTTTTACGGTGTAAAAATTATTATTCTTCGGTGTTTTTAGCTTCGGTGATGACTTCCGGCTCGGCAAAGGCGGCGTCAACTTCATCCAACGCGGCCAAATCTTCGGCTTTGCGCGGCGCTTCAACCTTGGCCACCATCGATTCCGGATCGGAGAGGATGGTGATGGTTGCCGGCACCTGCAAATCGGCTACGCTAATGGAATCGCTGAATTTTACCAGCCCGGAAACATTCACGTCAATCGCGGCGACCAGGTCGCTGGGCAGGCATTCCACTTCAACCATATCCAAGCCGTGGGTGAGCACGCCGCCGGCATCAACGGCGGGCGCGTGGCCTACCAGGTGCAGCGGTACCTGAGCGTGAACTTTTTCGGCCATGTTGACCGTGTAAAAATCCACATGCAGATATTCCCGTTTAATAACATCACGCTGAATATCGCGGGCCAGGGTCATTACCGGTTTGTTACCGGCAACTTGCAGCGCCACAAGTTGGTGCGTTCCGGCGACCGCCAAAACTTTTTCCAGTTCGCGGGCCTGAATTTGCAGCAACTGCGCCTCTTTGCCCTGTCCGTACATAATAGCCGGTACATAACCCTGCAACCGCAGGCTTTTGGCGTGTCCTTTTCCTAGCTGGCGTAATTCGGCCTTAAGTTCTAATGCTTCCATAAGTAGTAACAGCTCCTTAATTTTATCGGGCAAATAAAAATCGCCCCAACAGGCGATTATCTTATCCAATCAACTGTGCAATTTTAACGGCAAACCGAACTTTCGTCAAATTTAAATTAGGGGTCATAACGCAAATTGGGTTTTGACAAAATGCCCACAACCCGCTACATTCCTGTAGATTTATTCGGTGTGAACCCTTGCTACATTTTACCCAAAAACGCTCTAATATTTGCGCCAATTAGGGTAGGGCTACTTGACTGAGAGCGTGTATTTTATTAAACTTGCAACATTACCAAACTGTAAGGAATTATATGGCCAAACAGCGAATAACGACAGCATCAACCAAACCTTCATCAGCAGTACGACCGGGTCTGGTAATCGGCCTGATTGTGGCAGTTGTGTTGATTGTGGTCGGTCTGGTTTTATTGGGCAATCTTAACCAATCATCCTCCGCGCCGGTTGATTTGAGCAAGTTCCCGGTTGAAGGCAACCCCAACGCCAAAGTAACCATTCTTGAATACTCGGATTTTGGCTGCATCCACTGCCGCGATTTTAACCTGAAAAAATTAGACCAACTCAGAGCCGAATATATTGACACTGGCAAAGTAAAATACGTGGTTCACCCCTTTTATCTGGGCAACCCCGATATGGAACTGGCCAGTGAAGCGGCCTTGTGCGCCAATGACCAGGGTAAATATTTTGAATACCAACGGCTACTGTTTGAAAACCAGGCCAAAATTAGCTACGATGCCGGCACCCTCACCGACCTGGGCGTTAGCTTGGGGTTGGATCGCGCCAAGCTGAAGCAATGCCTGGATAACCGCACCTATCAGGCCGAAGTGGAAAATGGCCGCGAGGCCGCCGCCAAGCGTGGCGTAAACTCAACCCCTACCTTCTTTGTGAACAAGAACCGAATTGAAGGCGATATGCCTTACGAAACATTCAAACAAGTAATTGAGCAAGAATTGGCTATTGCGCAATAGCGCCCGGTAACAACTTAACTAATCTGCGAGGTAATTATGGCTACAAAAATTATATGCAAAGCAACCGATTGCATTTTCTGGGAAGATAAAATGTGCACTTCAGAAGAAATTATTTACGATCCCGAAGAAGGCTGCCTGACCTACGAAGTCCTCGATGACGCCATTGAACTGGAAGAAGAAGAGGACGATGAATGGGATGAAGAAGAATTGATAGACGAAGAAGATTTGGGCGATGACGACGAAGACCTTTGGGATGATGAAGATGACATCTTCCTTGAGGAAGACGACGACGAAAAGTGGCATTTTTAGATTGCCGGCGCTTTTAAACCTACTTGCATAAGCGTACACTGCTCAATACAGTAACGAGCCAGGGCTATTACCCCTGGCTCGTTTTGTAAAGAATAAAAGGATATTCAATGACTCAAAAAACCGTAGACTTGCTGCTAACTCACGGCTGGCTGGTGACTATGGATAGCCAGATGCAAATTTATACCGATGGGGCCGTGGCGATTAGCGCCAATCTGATTGAGGCCGTTGGCCCTTCTGCCGAGATTGAGGCCGCCTACACCGCGCCCACGGTGATTGATTGCCGGCACTGCGTCATCAGCCCCGGCCTGATTAACGCTCACACCCACGCGCCCATGACTCTGCTGCGCGGCCTGGCCGACGACCTGCGCCTGGATGTGTGGCTGTACGGCTACATGATGCCGGTGGAGCGCGAGTTTGTGGACCGCAACTTTTGCCATACCGGCACGCTGCTGGCCTGCGCCGAAATGATTCGCTCCGGCGTAACCACGTTTTGCGACATGTACTACAACGAAGCCGACGTAGCCGCCGCCACCGCCGAGGCCGGCATGCGCGCCATTTTGGGCCAAACCATCCTCAAATTCCCGTCGCCGGATGCCTCAAACTACGACGAAAGCCTGGATTACTGCCGCCGCTTCATTGAGGCGTGGCGCAACCACCCGTTGATTATCCCGGCGGTGGCTCCGCACGCGCCCTACACCGTTACCCCCGACCTGATTCAAAGTTGCGTGGCGCTGGCCACCGAGTTTGATGTGCCGCTGCACGTTCATATTGCCGAAACCGCTCTGGAGCAAAAAAATAGCCTGGCTCAATACGATTCAACCGTGGTGCCGTGGCTGGAGCAGTACAACCTGTTCAACGCTAAAGTGATTGCCGCCCACTGCGTCCATTTGGAAGAAGCCGAACTCCGCACCTTGCACCACCACCAGGCTGGCGTGGCACACTGCCCCAGCAGCAACCTCAAACTGGCCAGCGGCGTGGCGCCCGTTCAAAAAATGATCAATTTGGGGCTGCATGTGGGCATTGGCACCGACGGCCCGGCCTCGAATAACGATATTGACATGTTCGAGGAAACCCGGCTGGCCTCGTTTTTGCAAAAAGGTATTTTTGGCGACCCTACCCTGCTGCCCGCCCGCACCGCCTGGGCGCTGGCTACCTGCGAAGGCGCTCGCGCGTTGCACATTTCGCACCTCACCGGCTCGCTGGAGCCGGGCAAACGCGCCGATATTGCCGTGATTACGGCCAACAATCCCCACCAACTGCCGCATTTTAGCCGCGACCCGCAGGCCGTGTACGCCCAACTGGTGTACGCCACCAAAGCCACCGATGTGCGCGACGTGCTGGTTGACGGCAAAATTTTAATGCGCAACCGCCAATTGCTCACGCTGGACGAGCCGCAAATTATCGCCGAAGCCAATCGCGTGGCCAAACGGATAGATGCCTTTTTAACCGCCCGCGAAGGCAACGTGCTTTCAAAATTGCTGGCCATCAGCGCCGATTTCATCCCGCAGGAAACGTTTGAAATCCAGGTAAAAATCCGGCTGCCGGAACTCATCAATTTAACAGAAACGCTAACGCAGGCCGGGCTGGAGCCGTTCCGCCGCTCTTTTCGCAAACAGTACGATACCTACTTCTTTTTTGAGGGCGCTGACGGCGGGCGGCTGCGCTTCCGCGAAGACGAGGTTAAACGCAGCGAATCGGATGAGTTCCCGGTGGAAACGTTCTACCGGCTAACGCTGATGGGGCCAACCAAAGAGCGGGAGTTTGAAAACTCAATTATGCTCAGCCGGGGGCGCTACACCACCTCGGCGGGCCACAGCCTGCGCTTTTACCGCGAATATTTTAACCCCACCACCGAATTTGAGGTGGTGAAGCAACGGCAGCGTTGCCACGTCATCTACAAAGATAAGGATTTTGCCATTAATTTGGATCAGGTGAGTAGCCCGGCGCCCAAAAATGTGTACCTTGAAATAAAAACCCGCACCTGGAGCGCCAAGGATGCCGTATTAAAAGCGGAATTGATGGGCGAATTGCTGGAGATTTTTGGCTTTCAACAGGAAAGCCAGCTAAAAGTTGAGTATGTTGACCTGACAAAGTAACCCAACTTGCGCAGTTGGAATGAAATAAAAAAGTCCCCGGCGTTTTTAAACGCCGGGGACTTTTTTATTCCGCGGGTAAAAGTTGGCCCACCAGCGCGGCGGGCGCGGCGGCAACCAGTTGCGTGGGCAGCACCCGGTTGCGCAGGTTAAGGTGGGGGTCGGTTTGGGCGACCACCCGCAAATAATTGCCGGTGAGGCCATTCCACTGCACGCCAAACCCCGCCGGCTCGCTGCTTTCCCACAGCACCGGCATGCGCCGGCCCACAAATTTACGCCGAAATTGCCCTTCGAGTTGGGCGTTGAGTTGGTGCATGTGCTGGCTGCGGGTTTGCATCACCTCGGCAGCAACCTGGCCCCGCATTCTGGCGGCGGCGGTTCCCTCGCGGCGCGAATACCGGAAAATGTGCAGTTTGGCAAACTCCATGTCGGCCACAAATGATAAGGATTGATTGAACTCGGCCTCGGTTTCGCCGGGGAAGCCGATGATGATGTCGGTGGTGATGGCCAAATCCGGGATGGCGGCGCGGGCCTGTTGCGCCAGTTGGGCAAACTCGGCCTGGCTGGTGCGGCGCGACATCCGCCGCAGGGTATCGTTGCAACCGCTTTGCAGCGGCAGGTGCAGGTGGGGCAGCAGCCGGTCATCTTCCCACAAATCAAAAAAGCCGGCGGCTAAATCCCACGGCTCCAGCGAGGACAACCGCAGCCGGGGCAGGTCGGTTTCGGTTAGAATGGCTTTAACCAGTTGATACAACCCATCCGGGTGGTTTTGGTCGTGGCCGTAAGAACCCAAATGCACGCCGCTGAGCACCACTTCCTGGTAGCCGGTAGCGGTTAACCGGTTGATTTCGGCAATCACATCGGGCAAGGGGCGGCTGCGGCCCGCGCCGCGCGCCACGGTGACAATGCAAAAAGTGCAGCGATTATCGCAGCCATCCTGCACTTTTACAAAGGCGCGGGTGTGGCTGCCGCCTTCGGCTGGCGGCGTATCGGGCATAAACGCCGCGTCCGGTGCGGGAATGGGGTCGGCATCGTGCAGCAGGCCGGCGGCGGCTACCCGTTGCGGCAGTTGGTCTTTATCCTCGTTGCTCACCACCAAATCAACGCCCAGCGCCGCCATCTCCTGCGGCGAAAGTTGGGCGTAACAGCCGGTAACTACCACCGCCGCCTGGGGATTGGCCCGGCGCATTTGCCGGATAACCTGCCGCGATTTGCGGGCCGCCACATGGGTTACGGCGCAGGTGTTAAAAACGTACAAATCGGCTACATCGCCGGGGCCAACCAGACGATGCCCGGCGCAGGCAAAGGCGCGGGCCATTTCTTCAACTTCGCTGATATTCAACCGGCAACCAATAGAATCTACTCTAATCCGCATATTGTTTCCAGAGTTCTCATAAAAAATCAGGGAGTATTATAAACATACCGGCCAATGATTCAAATGCGGGCGGCGTAATCTGAGTGGTGAATGACGAGATAAAACCAATTTGTAGCTCCTGATTTCACCGGCACAGGGCGGGAAAACCAATAATCTCCACATCTTTTCTTAACAATTTCTAAAAAAGTTTTGGTTATGCTAACTCCGTAAAGAATCACCAAAGTTGGGCAGGCTGATGAAGTTCAAATAACCTCGGCCACGCCTGCAACTGTCAGCAAAAACGTGGCTATCGCTGGATAGCCAGAAAATTACCTGGAGAGATTGATTGATGAAGATTGAAAATACAAAAATGAATAAAACAGCGCTTAATTTGCTGCTGGATATTGGGTTGTTGCTAACGCTTTTTTTGCTGTATGAAGTAAAGGCCACCGGCGAGGCCATCCATGAATGGCTGGGGGTGGGGCTTGCCGTGGTGATGATTGTTCACATTCTGTTGCACTGGGATTGGGTGTTAACGGTGACGCAACGGTTTTTATCGCAGCTAAAAACCGAACCCCGGCTTCAGTACATTTTGAATATTGGTATTTTTATCGGTTTTACCACCATTATTTTCAGCGGGTTGATGATTTCTCGCAGCGTGTTGCCGGCTTTTGGGTTGCAGGGGTCAAGCAGTTGGTTTTGGAAATGGCTGCACTTTCAATCCGCCGATGTGACCTTTATCTTGGCGGCGTTGCATGTGGCGTTGCACTGGCAATGGATTGTCACCGCCGTGAAGCGCTACCTGGTTTGGCCGGTCTTGTCCCAACTCCGGCTGAAAACCGAATAATCAACTTTAAAACCATCCGAAAGTTGAATCAGAAAACAAGGATAAAAAATAATGTTAAAGAATATTTTGCATACCCTATTGATTGTCTTGATCGCCGGCTTGATTGCGGTGGGCTGGTACGCCTTCTCCCTGACCCCGGCCTCGCAGAGTTTGCTGCCGGACAGGGCCGAAACTCGCCCGGCGGCCACCAGCGTTGCCCAAAACACCGCCCAAGCCGATGTTTCTTCCTCGGCCACCAATCCCGATGAGACCGCTCGCCCCGCTGCCGGGTATGAAGGCGAAGGCGGCTTGTTCTCGGCGCAAACCGGGTTGGGATTTTTAAAGCACGCGCTTATGCTGGCGGCAATCACGGCGGCGGTTTTGTCGGTGAGAAAAGCGATTACCCTGATAAAGAACCGGCAAAGTGGCCGAACGGTAAAATCAGCCGTTCCTGTAACCGGCCTTGACCAAAGCGGGCTGGAGCGGCGGGAGTTTTTGCGTTTGAGCGGCCTGGTTTTGGCCGGCGGGGCGCTGGCAATGGCTTATAAACACATTGACAGTAGTTATGCGGCGGCGGCTTTGGGTTCCGGTTTAAACACCCCAACCACTCCAACCGGGGTTTCGAACCTGCCTGCAACGTCATCGCAACGCTGCGTGGCCTGCCCCAAAGGGCGCATCAATGATCCCTACCCCGGACGTTGCGATTTGTACATTGATAACGACGGCGACGGCCTCTGCGATTACTCGGTGGCGACCGCTTGCGCCACGCTGCCGGCGGCGGCAACTGTAGCGGCGGGAAGCAATAACGCTGCCGCGCCAGCGTCATCAACCCCAACCCCGCAATCACAGCCGCAACGCTGCGTGGCCTGCCCCAAAGGGCGCATCAACGATCCCTACCCCGGACGTTGCGATTTGTACATTGACAACGACGGCGACGGTTTCTGTGATTATTCGGTGGCTACCGCCACTTGCAACAGCAACAGCGCCGATAATTATAATTCACCGGGACAGTTTGACTTTGGAGGACAGGGCTATAAAAATGGAAGGCAAAGACATGGCAACAGACGACGTTAAATAACAATTTGTTCAGGCTCAACACCTCAACCCCAACCGGAAATGCTCACTTAGGGCAAGTATCACATTAGCAAGAAACAAAGCAGGAGAAATAGAGAAAAAATGAGAAGATTATTAACAACCTTAGTTTTATTTTCAATGGTGGCAATGGGAATGAGCTTGTACGCGGCCTCTCCCCGAAGCGTCGCCGCCCAAACAAATAATTCCAACGCGCACATCAAAAGCGTCACCGCCATCACCGAGGTATTTGGCGAAGGTCAAAAGATAACCGCTGCCGCCGTGGAATACGATAAAGAGATTGATAGCTCCAAACTTTTAACCTCAACTTTCTCGGTTGAGGGCCGAACCATCACCAAAGTGTATGCCAACAATGCCCCGGCTAAAGCCGCTCAGGGTATCAACGGCCAGTACGCCATCATTGAGCTTTCAACCGCTGACGCCAACGCGGCGGTGCTTGCCCTGAATATGGGCGCACAGCCTCCGGCAGATGCTCAAAATGAGGGAACACCCCCGGCCAATGGCACACCTAATGCTCAAGGTGGAGGTGGCCCCGGAAGAATGTCAATCACCAGAAATGAAGTAAAACTTTCTGTCACCCAGGCCGGTGATATTACCACCACGGACGGGGAAAAGTACGCCGCCGCCCCTCAGGCGGTTGTCAGTGATAAAGTCATCAATGTGGGAGTTGATGATTTTCAACAGCTTGAGTTCAACGACCCCAAATACGGGAAAACGTTGATGTACAACCTGTATGTTCCCAAAAACTACGACAAGAACAAGTCGTACCCGCTGGTTTTGTTTATGCCCGACGCCAGCGCCACCAGCACCGACCACGACCGCACGCTCATTCAGGGGATTGGCGGCGTTATCTGGGCCACGCCGGCAGAGCAGGCCAAACACGAAAGCTTTGTGCTGGCTCCGCAGTACACCGTTCAAACGGTTAGCGACAATTCCGAAGCCACGGACGAACTGGATATTACGGTAGATTTAATCCACGCGCTGGCCGGCCAATATAACATTGACAAAAACCGCATCTACACCACCGGCCAATCCGGCGGCTGTATGATGTCCATTGCGATGGATATAAAATACCCCGACTTGTTTGCCGCCTCGCTGCTGGTAGCCGGTCAATGGGATGCCGCAAAAGTGGCCCCCATGGCTAACGACAAACTGTGGATTATTGTCTCGGAAGGGGATCAAAAAGCCTTTCCGGGGATGAATGCCATTACCGCTGCTCTGGAAAAAGAAGGGGCAAAGGTTAGCCGGGCCACCTGGAGCGGCCTCTCGACCCCGGCGGAATTTGCCGCCGAAGTCGGCAAAATGGTGGCCGAAGACAGCAACATCAAATACACGGTGTTGCAAAAAGGCACGGTGGTGCCCGCCGGCCAACCCGACGACCCCGGCAGCAATCACATCAATACCTGGCGTATTGCCTACACCATTGAAGGGGTGCGAGACTGGTTGTTTGCCCAGTCAAAATGGACCCCGGTTAAGTCCGTTGATTTTTCATCAAAACATACTGTCTTGATAAAAAACGACGATGGCGCCACTACGCCGATGGATGTGCCCTACTTTGAATCAAAACTAATCGCTCCAGGCACCTGGCAAATCCTCAGTGACGGAGACTACTTCTATTTGGTGGAGGGGGACAATGAGGCGGTGGTTATTGACACCGGTTATGGGGCTGGAAATGTCCGTGAGTATCTCCAAACCTTAACAACAAAACCGATCAAGAATGTCGTCAATACGCATTACCATTTCGATCATACCGCCGGCGATGTTTACTTTGATGCCGTTTACATGTCTGCGGAAACCCAAGCAAAGGCGACCATGCCCTATCCAAGTTTTGACGGCATAGCTTTTCCCAGAAATTACCCGACCGTGATCATTGGTGAAGGTTATCGCTATCAACTGGGCAATCGAGACTTGGAGGTCTTTGATATTCCTAACCATACCGAGGGAGGAATTGCTTTACTGGATCGTAAAGAGCGCATCCTGTTTTCTGGGGATGAGATTATGGGGTTTGGGATTCGCCTCAATATCAGTGTGGCTCAATTTGAAAAGAATATGGCCAAGCTGGCGGCTCATCGCAGTGAGTTCGACACGTTGTGCGGCGGCCCTGGTGTCATGGATGCGGCCTTAATTGACAAGTATTTGGCCAATGCCCGCTACATTCTTTCCGGTCAGGGAACTCCGACAAAGGTTCAACCCCGTACCGAGTCTGCGCCAACGCAAACCGACCCTTCAGCGCCAATTGTTTACACGCGAGGACGAGTTAGACCCGGCGATGGTGGCCCTCCCAACACAAATGAATTCACCGTTTCGATGAAGTACGATGACTCTACTATCATATATGATAGTAGCCATATTAATTAGTTTACTGTAAATCTTGGCCGGGGGCTAACGAAAAACTAAAAGTAGAGTAATCCGGGCAAGAGGCGACACAGAAAGTGTCGCCTCTCCATTTGCCGATCCTAACAGACTGGGTGTTTTTCGCTATACCAGATCAGGTCTATAATTGCCCCATATTTGACTGTAGCCCCAAAGCTATCTCTACCATAGGAATAATTATGACTATTTCTAGCGATCCTGCCGAGGTTCAATCCACCATTGAGTCATTGGAAACCGAGCGCCATCCGCCGGGAGTGGCGAATTGGCTGCTACAATTGATTGAACAATTGCCTGTCCCTTACCCAGTCTTTTGCCTGGGTGTTTTTATTGCAGGCACGGCTCTTCAGCAATTGATTCTGGTGTTAAACTTTAAAACACCATTTTTGCCCCTTGATATTGATTCGCTTCTGAACGGCTACGTAATGGCCTACTGCCTGGCGTTGATCCTGTATGTGAAACGGTCAGCCCGGCAATCGCTGTTGGCTTTTGCCCCGGTGCTTGATCTGGACAAGGCCAGGTATCAACACCTGCACTCCGCTCTGATCAATCTCCCTACCGGGCCGGCGTTCCTGTGCGGCCTGTTTTTGGTGTTGGCGAGTGTTCTTGTAAATTATGTTTTTGCCGGCGAGGAGATTCGGGCAAAACTGGTAACGCCGGCAGTGATGGGCACTGCGGTGGGGAGCGCCTGCCTGACCTATAGCCTGGTGGGTATTTTGGTATATGATTTAATCCGCAAACTCTGGTTGATCAGCCGCATCTACTCATACGCCAGAAAACTCGATCTGTTCAACCATCGTTCTTTGTATGCCTTTTCTGGTCTCACCGCGCGTATTCTGGCCGGCTGGATTTTGTTAAGCTACCCAAATGTGCTGCTTGCCGATTTGTGGCGCAGCCCCGCGTGGCTGTCTATTACCGGGTTGATGCTGTTTTTGGTAGTTGCCGCTTTTGCTTATACCCTGCTCCATATTCATAGCCGCATAAAAATGGAAAAGGATAGCATGCTGTTCGCGGTGCAAAACCGGCTGCAAAGCATTTTTACTCAACTGCACGAGCGGATGGACAGCGGGGCTTTGCATGATGTGAACCAACTGAAGGCGCTGATAGACAGCCTGTTGGTAGAGCGTGATACAATCACCAAAATTTCAACCTGGCCCTGGGAGTCTGGAACCCTGACCAGCTTCTTCTCCGTGGTGTTGTTGCCTATCGGGATATGGTTGTTCCAAACTTGGGTCAAAAAGCTGCTTGGAAGCTGATTGGTCATTCTTGTCAATTCTTCTGTCCACCAGACAGTTTTTAACGCGAATGTTGGAATAAAATCGTCTGAAAAATTTGTATTATTTGCCCAATTCGGGTTATTTACGTTAAAAATTTACAGTTTCATGTCAAAAGTGCCAGATCAGATAGCTAAAAACGCAAACAAAAAAGCGCCCAACGGGCGCTTTTTTGTTTGAACCTCAATTGTGGGCGGCGATTAACGCAGCACGCCCATCCGGCTGAATGACCAATCCGGCCCCACGCCGGCGTTGGGAATGATTTCTTTTTGGCCGGAGCCGTCGGCGTTCATCTTCCAGATGCTCCAACTGCCGCTGCGGGCGCTGCGGAAAATAATCTGGCCGCTGGGAGTGAACACCGGCAGGGTATCGGGGCCGGCGGCATCGGTGAGGCGGCGCAGGTTAGAGCCATCAACATTAACGGCGTACAAATCCACATTGCCGCCTTCGTCGCGGTGGAACACAATGGTTTTGCCATCGGGCGACCAGGCCGGGAAGGAATCGCTGCCGCCTTCGGTGATTTGGGTGTGCCCGCTGTCGTCGCGGTTAGAAATCCAGATGCCGGTTTTGCCGTCGCGGCCAGAGCGGTACACTACTTTTTTGCCGTCGGGCGACCAATCGCCTTGTTCGCCCAGCAACTCAAACCGATACTGCTGGTTATCGGCGGTGCCTAAAAAGTAAATGCGATAACTGCCGCTGGGTTTGGCGTCAAACGCTACCATTTGCCCGTCGGGTGAAACGTTAGCCCAGCGGGCGCTGCCGTTTTTCCAGTCGTTGCCCTGGAACAGCCGCACCTGTTCAATGGCGGTGGGCATGGGCGAAACCGTCATGGCCACAATGCCGTTGCTAACGCCATCAAAATTAAAATGGCGGCCATCGGGCAATTCCTGCCGGTCAATGCCCTCTTCGCCGTAAAAGAAAAGGGTTTTGCCATCGGGCGTCCACGAGGGGCCGGCAGCGCGGTTGAGCATAAATGTTTCGGGGCCGCCGTTGGTATCGCCAATGTACAGGTTGTGTTTGCCGCCATCCCATTTGGTGTAGGCCAGTTTGTAGGTTTTGGCCGCGGGGCGCGGGGTAGAGGCCGGCTTTGGCGTGGCGGTAATAGCGGTGGTAGCGGTAACTTCGGTGGCGCTTTCAACCGTGGCGGCGGCAATAACCGTGGTAGCCACCGAGGTGGCGGTTACGGTGGCGGTTGGCGAAACTTCGGCCACGACGGTTTCGGTTTTGCCGGCTATCGTAAACGAGTCCGAGGCCAGCAATTGGCCATCCGCGTACAGTTCCAGCTTCCACACCCCCGGCGCGAGCGGGGCATCGCCGGCGTTCACAAAATAATCAAACACGCCTTCCTTGTCGCCCGACCAGGCTTCGGAGTTGCGGAGCATTTCTTTGCCATCTAGGTACCACACTCGTTCCCAGGTGGTTTTGGGTGTAAAGCCGCTGTAATCAAACAGGGCGTGAATCTCGGTTACATCGTCTTTAAATTCGATGCCGGGGTTAACGGGCTGGTTATCTTTGGTTACGCCCAAAGCAAAGGTAATCTTGTTGATTTTTGGCTCGGCGGGCGGCGCAACGGTGGCGGTGGGGTTTATTTCCACGGTGGGCGGCGCGGCAACGGTAACAGCGGCGAGGGCGGAGGTGGCAGCAGCGGCAGCGGCGGTGACCGTTGCCGAGACGGAAGTGGCGGCTGCGGCGGCAGTAGGCTCAAGGGCCGGCAGTTCCGGCGTAAGCAAAAACTCGTCGGAGGTGAGGCCGGTGGTCAGTTGGCTGAGTTGGTCTTTGGCCAAAAACAGGCCAATGCCCAGCATTACCACAAAACACAACACCAGCACGCACCCAATCCCGCCGATAATCAACAGCGGATTGCTCTTTTTGGGCGGCTCCGGCGGGGGCGCGCCGGGTATATTGCTGCTGCCTTTGCTGGAAAGGATTGTTTGATCGTAATCAGTCACAGTTTCCTCCCTTGATGAACTTGTCTTATTTTAGCACAGCGAAAGCATATCACGCCGAGGGGCCGGTGTCAATCGCAATTTGTAACTTGCCGGGGCCATCGGATTAAAGTTTTTCTGAAATGGCAATGGAATTGAGGCTTTCCTCGCGGATTAAATGGGCAATTTCACGTTTGATGGCCAAAAATTCGGCAGACAGTTCCAGTTCGTATTCGCGCGGGCGGGGCAGAGTCACCTCGATTTCGCGCCGGATGCGGCCAGGCCGGGCCGACATAACGTACACCCGGTCGGCCAGAAAGATGGCTTCGTCAACATCGTGGGTGATAAACAGGATGGTGGTTTGGCTTTCGGCCCACACCTTAAGCAGCAATTCCTGCATCAGTTCACGGGTTTGGGCATCGAGCGCCCCAAACGGCTCATCCATCAGCAAAATGGCCGGGTTGTAGGCCAGGGCGCGGGCAATGGCCACACGCTGCTTCATGCCGCCGGATAGTTGCGCCGGGTAGGCTTTTTCAAAGCCGGTTAGCCCCACCAGATTCAGGTAATGCCGGGCAATTTCGTTTTGTTCCGGCTGGCTCAGGCGTTGTTTTTTCAGCACAAATTTTATGTTGTCCAGCGTATTTAGCCACGGAAACAGCGTGTACGCCTGGAACACCATCCCCCGATCCGGGCCGGGGCCGCTCACCGGGCGGCCATCCACCTCGATGAGGCCGCTGGTGGGTTCTACCAGCCCGGCCACCAGCCGTAAAAAGGTAGATTTGCCGCAGCCGGACGTGCCGACAATTGTCACCAACTCGCCGGCGCGTACCTCCAGCGACAGGTTTTCCAGGGCAACGGTTTCTCTGTTTTTAACAAAAAACACCTTGCGAACATTTTTAGCGCTTAATTTTATGGGACGGGTATCGGTCATGGGCGGGTTGTGCTCTCCAAAAAGTTAGCGCTCACTGCTGTTGGCCCAGGGGAACAGCCGGTGATGCAGAAATTTAAACAGAAAATCCATAACCAGGCCCAGCAAGCCGATGACCAAAATCCCCAGGATGATTTTTTCGGTTTGCAGGTAGCGTTGGGAGCGCATAATGGTGTAGCCCAGGCCCACGTTGGCGGCTACCAGTTCGGCCACCACCAGGTAGGTCCAGGCCCAGCCCAGCGTAATACGCAGGGTATCTACCATGCCGGGCGCAGAATAGGGCGCTATCACCCGCAGGGTTGTTTCCCACTTGTTCAGGCCAAAGGTGTACGAAACGTGAATGAGGTCTTTGGGCACGCTCTTTACGTTATCGGCGATCATGAGCACTTCCTGAAAAAAGGTGCCAATAAACAGGATAACAAATTTTTGGGTATCGCCCACGCCGGCCCACAGAATGGTGAGCGGCACAAAGGCCACCGCCGGCATATAGCGCACCAGATCAATGGGCGGCTCAAACAGCCCTTCAAACAGCTTAAAATTACCCATTAAAATGCCAATCGGCACGGCAAACAGGGTGGCAATCAGCCAGCCCACCGTTATCCGGTACACGCTGGCTTTTACATCGGCCCACAGCGTGCCATCCTGAATTTCGGTAGCGGCGGCCTGAACAATCGCGCCGGGGGGTGGCAAAAAAATGGGATCAACCCAGCCGCCGTAGGTAACAATACTCCAAACAACCAGCAGCGCCGTTAACAGACTGGCGCTGGCAATGAGGTAATATTGGCGGGGAATATCTTCGCGCAGGGGTAACAATTGCATGTTCACTAAACCTTGGCTGATAAAATGTAAAACGTGAAACGCCATCGGATGCGCGTTCCACGTTTTACGCTTTGATTTATGGCAAACCGTCAGGTTTTATTACGGCAAAAACGAGCTATCAAACACTTCTTTGGGATCGGGCACGCTTTTGGCACCCCCGGAGGCCACCAGCACCTGGCCAATTTGTTTGTAGGTTTCTTCTATGTCTCCGGCAAACATTTGCTTGCTGGCGGCCAGATCATACAGTTTGATGCCTTGCCAGGCCGTTTTGAACTCGGCCAGATCGCTGCCCACGGCTTCGGCAATGATTTTTTGCCCTTCATCGGGGTTGGCCTGCAAAAAGTCGTAGGCTTCTTGCCAGGCTTGCAGCATGTTTTTAACCGCTTCGGGTTTTTCTTGCAGCACTTTGGCCGGGAACACAAACACGTCGCTGATCAGGCCGGGTTTTTCGGCGGCGCTGTACAGCACGCGGTAGCCTTTGCCCTGCGCCAACGCCGTAGAAATGTACGGTTCGTAGGTTACGGCGGCATCCACCTTGCCGGCAATCACGGCTGCGCCGGCATCCGAGGCGGGCATTGGCACGGCTTCGATATCGGCTTTGGTCATGCCGTTTTGCATCAGGGCGTAGGTGAGCAAAATATCGCTCGTGGTGCCTTCTTCAAAGGCCACTTTTTTGCCTTTGATGTCGGCCACGGTTTTGATGCCTTCGCCGGCAATCATGGCATCGGCCTGCGCCGAGGTATCCATGAGCAGCACCGCTTTTACATCCACCCCGGCCTGTCGCAAAATAATCGAGGTGTGGGTGGCAATGTTAGCGCCGTCAAACTTGCCGGCAGCCAGCCCGGAGTTTAAATCCTGGTCGGTGGCAAATTCTACCAGTTCAACTTTCAGGCCGTGTTTTTCAAAAAAGCCTTTGGCTTGGGCAATGTACCACGGGCCGTAGCCAATCCAGGGTTGGGTGGCAATTTTAAACTCCACCACATTGGCCGGAGCCGGGGCCGCGGCTTTATCGGTGGCAGCCGGCGCGGCGGGCTTTTCGGCGGCGGGGACCGGCGTAGCGGGCGAACCGCATTGGGCCGCCAGCGTGGACAGGGCGGCAATCAGTATAAAAATTAATGCCAACTTTTTCATGAACTCTCCTCCAGATTGATTAATTTTTTGCCGGGCTTCAACGGCGCAGGCGCGTAGCAACAGGCAAACGCCCCGCGCTGCCGGAGCGGGGGTGAATAACCCAAAAGTATATCACATTTTTAAAGGCAGACAACATTGGTGCGGAACGGGCAAAAATTGGTCGGGGTCATTCCTGCGGCGGGGCGTCGGGGCCAATTGTGCCGTATAGCTCTTTCATGCAATCCGGGCAAATGCCGTGGGTAATGGTGGCCTGGGAATGGCTTTCTATATACACTTCAACCTGTTGCCAAAAGCCTTCGTCATTCCGAACTTTTTTGCAGTTGGCGCAAATGGGGATAAAGCCTTCGAGCACTTTGATGGTTTCCAGAGCTTCTTGCAAAACCTGGTTTTTTTGCTCCAGCTCTTTTTGCTTTTGCATGGCGGCTTCGTAGGTTGAAAACAGCAAATCTATAATTTGAAACCGGCTGGAAGTGATGGCGTATTTTTGGCCTCTAAAAATAACATCAAGGGTGGTTTCGGGCAGGGGTTCGTGGCGCAGCCCCCGGTTGGCCAGAATGTATTGAATATCAACCAGCAGTTGCTCTTCGTTGTAGGGTTTGATGATAAAATTGTCCGCGCCGGATTCAAGCCCTTTGATAATATCGTGCGGGGTTGAGAGTTGGGTGAGCAGAATAACGGGAATGTGGTTGAGCGCCGGGGTGTTTTTTACCTGGCGGCAAAACTCGTAGCCGTCCATGCCCGGCATCAAAATATCGCTGATGATGATGGCGGGCTGGTGGGTTTGAAGCATGGCCAGGGCTTTTTCGGCGCTGGTGGCGGTTAAAATTGAGTAGTGGTGCGTTTCGAGCATGTACTTCAGGTATTCAACCTGAGTAAGGCTGTCTTCTATGACCAGGATTTCGGTGTTGTCTTCGGTTGTGGGTGTGTCCATCATTCTTGCCCTGTAGAAACAAGCGGCAGCGCCACTCGAAAGGTAGTGCCCTGGCCAACATTGCTGGTTACGGTAATAGCGCCGCCATGCCCTTGGATGATTTTTTTTACAATTGCCAGCCCCAGGCCGGTGTTCTTTTCCCCGGTGGTGCTTTTTACGCTGCTTACTTTGAACGGCTCAAATAACTGGCTTAATTCATGGGCTGGAATGCCCTGCCCCTCATCCTGCACCGAGATGACCGCCATGTCATCGGACTGGCTTACCCGCACGGTGATGGTGCTGAACGGGTGCGAAAATTTTAGCGCATTACTGATAAGATTGTCCAATACTTGCCCAATTTTGGGCGGGTCCAGCATTAACTCCGGCGGCCAAAAATCGGGTTGAAAGCGCAGGTTAATTTGCTTTTTGGCCGCCAGGCTGCGGTTGATGCTCAGGTTGCGCTCAATCAAACTGTTCAAATCAACCGGCTGGAGTTGCAGGTTGAGGTTGCCGGATTCAATTTTGGCAATATCCAGCAGGTCGTTTACCAGGTGCAACATAAACTCGCTGGATGAACGGGTTAAATCGAGCAGTTCGTGCTGCTGCTCGTTTAAAATATCGGCCAGGTCGTTTTCTAAAAGTTCGGCCACGGTAAAAATATGCGCCAGCGGATTGCGTAAATCGTGGGCGGCCATCCCCAAAAAATAATCCTTTTGCGCGTTCAGCTTTTCCAGTTCCAGGTTTTTTTGTTTCAGTTCGTGCTGCATGGCCAGCAATTGCTGGTTAACCGCTTGCAGTTCCAGATTTTTTTGCACCGCATTTTCAAACGTAGAGAGCAGCAAGTCTACCATTTGGGCCGGGTCCGAGTGCAGGGAGTAGCGGTGGTTGGCAAAGTAAACCTCAATGTTGCCGTTGGCGGCGTTGCTCCGCAGGTTTTGGTTAACCAGAATTTGCTGCACGCGAGAAAGCAAAAATTCGGCGGTATAGGGCTTGGTTACAAAGTTGTTAGCGCCGCTTTCCAGCGCGGTGATGGCCTCTTGCGGGTCCACCAGCGAGGTTAGCAGGATTATCGGAATATCCTTGAGCGCGTCATCGGCTCTGAGCCGGCGGCACAACTCGTAGCCGTCCATTTCGGGCATCACCACATCGCTAATAATCATGGTGGGGCGCTCGGTTTTGATTTTGGCCAGCGCCTCAAGGCCGTTGCGGGCCACCAGCGATTGCAGGCCACGCTCTTCCAGCGTAAATTGCAGCCGCGCCGCCTGGGTGGGGCTGTCTTCTACAATTAATATTTTTACCAGGGCGTAATCAATAGCTTCTACCGGCGTGTCCATAGGTTTATATTTAAAGGTTAAAGGTGATGTTTTTTTGCCGGGCCAATTGTACCAGAGTTGCGGCGATTCTTTCGGGCGGCAGGGTGTATCTGGCGGCCTTGAGCGCGGCGGCTTCGCCGGGCATGCCAAAAACAACGCAGGATTCTTTATTTTGGATAAAGGTGATGGCTCCCTGTTCTTGCATTTGCTTTAATTCCAACGCGCCATCGCGCCCCATGCCGGTGAGCAGCACCCCGGCTACGCGCGGCCCAAACACCTCAAGCGCCGAGCGAAACAGGTACGACACCGCCGGGCGCAGGTTGTTTTCTTTGGGAACGCCATCCAGTACAATTTTTCTAAACCGGCTAACCCCCATGTGCCAATCATCGGGGGCAAAATAAATGTGGCCGGGCAGGATTGTTTGGCCGTGTTCGGCAATGTGAATGGGCATGGGGCTATCCTGCCCCAACCATTCGACCATGCCGGCCAAAAATCCGGCGGCAATGTGCTGCACTATCAACACCGGCGCGGGAAAATCTTTGGGCAACGCCGAAAGAATGGTGTGCAGCACCGGCGGCCCGCCGGTTGACACGCCAATGGCCACCAGGTCAAAATCTGTGCTTTCGGGTTGAACCGGTTCAATTTTGGCCGGGCCGGGTTTGGGGGCCGGGGCTTGGGCGTACCGCGCCCACCGCCGCACCACCTTCACCTCGGACATGGCTTTTACGGTTTGCCGCAGTTCGTGGGCCATCGCCTCGTGCCGGGGATGCCCCACGCCGGTTGGCTTTTCTACCAGTGTCACCGCTCCGGCTTCCAGGGCCTTAAAAGTCATTTCGGCTGCTTCGGCGGTCCAACTGGCGCTCACAATAATAATCGGAGTGGGGCTGGTTTGCATAATTTGGCGGGTGGCCTCGATGCCGTCTAATTTGGGCATGTAAATGTCCATAGTAATGACATCGGGTTTTAGTTTGGCCGCCAGCCGCACCGCTTCTTCGCCGGTGGCGGCGGTGCCCAACACCTGTATTTTCTCATCCGCCGCCAGAATGTGGTACAAATGCTGCTGCACCACGGGCGAATCGTCAACAATCAACACTTTTATCATGGTGGCTAAACCAGCCGTTTGATAATGGCTAACAAGTTGGTTTGGTCAAAACTGCTTTTGGTAATGTAGGCATCCGCGCCGGCATCAATCCCCCGCTCCCGGTCTTCTTGCGACCCCAGCGATGTGACCAGCACAATGGGCAGCTCGGCCAGTTTTTGGTCGGCCCGGATTTTGGCCGTTAGCTCAAAGCCATCCATGCGCGGCATTTCAATGTCTGATACCAGCAGGTCAAAGTGATCGGTTTTGAGCGCGGTGAGAGCGTCAACGCCATCTACCGTGGTTTTTACCTGATAACCGGCCCCTTCGAGAATATTTTTTAGCAACATCCGCGAGGTGATGGAATCCTCGGCCACCAGAACGGATTTTTTTATTTTGACCGTTTCTGTGGTTACCGCCGGGCCGGGGCCGCGCCGCCCGTTTAACCGTTCCGCCGATTTGAGCAGATCCGGCACGTGCAAAATAGGCACCACCTGGCCAGAGCCAAGCACGGTAGCGCCGGCCACGTTTCGCACTCTGGTTAGTTGTTTGCCCAGGCTTTTGGTAAGCACTTCCTGCTCGTTGATGATTCTGTCCACTACAAAGGCTTTGCGCCGGGCAACGGTACCCAAAATTAAAAGCTGCAAATAAGGCGATTCCTGACCGGCGGCCTGAACGGGCGGCATTTCCAGCACATCGGTTAGCCACGCCACGGGGATAACCCGGCCATCCAGTTCGATGACCGGCCGGTTTTGCACCACTTTTATGGCATCCTTTTTAAACCGGAGCGCCCGTTCTACGCCGGCGGTGGGGATAACAAAAGTGCGCCGGCCCGCCTCTATCAGCACGCCCCTAAAAGTAGCCACCGTTACCGGCAGGGTAATTTGAAAAGTGGTGCCAATGTGCGTAGCGGTAGATGCCTGAATTTTTCCGCCCAACTGCTCCACTTTTTCCTGCACAATGGCCATGCCCAGCCCCCGGCCCGACATATCGGTGATGATGGTGCTGGTAGAAACCGCCGAGCGATAAATGAGCGCCAGGGCTTCGGTCGGGTTCAGCAATTCGGCTTCTTGCGGCGAAAGGTAGCCTTGCTGAACTGCCGCCAGTTTTAATTTGTCCAGGTTAATGCCCGCGCCATCGTCAGAAATGATAATCTCGATTTTGCTGGCATCCAATTGCGAAACCGTAACTATAATATGGCCCTGTTTGCTCTTTTTTTGCTTTTCCCGAATCACCGGCTTTTCGATGCCGTGGTCAATGCAGTTGCGCAATATGTGAATGAGCGGTGTTTTTACTTCTTCCAGAATCCGGCGGTCAATTTCTGTTTCGCTGCCTTTGATGGTTAGCTCAATTTCCTTGCCTTCGGCGCGGGCCAGGTCGCGGGTCATTTTGGGAAACGTGTCGAGCAGGGTTGAAAAGGGCAGCATCAAGCTATTTTTTACGCTTTCGAGTAAATTATCAACCATGCCGCCCACCGAGCGCTCTTCTTGCTCAATAAATTTGGTTAACACGTGCAGCCGGTCAATCAGCACTTCCATGTGCGCCCGGTTCCAATCCAAAAAATCCAGCAGCTTTACCAGCGGCGAAGTACCGCCGGTAAGCGCCTGCCGGCGGCTGTTTTGCTCGCAGTAGCGTTGCACGCGCTGTATTTCGGGAACGGCTTTGGCCCATTCTCGTTGCCACAAATCCAGCATGCTGTCAATTTCGTGCAAATCGGTAACGTGTTGGTGAGTGGTTAATTTTACCGCCAGCAATTCTTCGGCTTGCAGCAACAGTTTGTCCAGTTTGGCCACAGAGATTCTAACGGTATCGGCGGTAGCAGGTAATTTGCCCGTTACCGGCAGCGGCACCGGCGATTTTTCGGCGGACGGCGCGGGTTCTTCGCGTTGGGGCGCTTCGGCTTGGGGCGGCGATGGCAGCGCGGGCGGAGCCGGTTGCTCCGGGGCCGGGGCTTTGGCCGGCGGCCCGGCGGCGGGAGTTACGCGGGGCAATGGGGCTGATTTGCCGCCGTTGGCAATCAGGCGGTTGAGCCGCTCCACCACTTCGGTGGTGGCGGTGGATTCTTCGCCTTCAGGTTGAGGCAGCAGCGCTTCGATGGTGTCCAGAGCCAGGTGCAGGGTATCGAACATGGCCGGCAGCGGCGTAAGTTTGCGCTGCTTCAGGGCAGAAAAAACATTTTCAATGGCCTGGCAGACTAATTCGACATCGCGTTTGTTAACGGCGCGGGCCGCTCCTTTAAGGCTGTGGGCTTCGCGGAAAATCCGCTCAATCAGCCGCATTTGGGTGTCGGGGTCGGGCGCTTTTTCCAATTCAAGCAAGCCGGCGGTGATGGACTTTAAATTTTCGTCGGCTTCTATTCTAAAAGTGGCCAGCAATTTTTTTAGAAATTCGCTATCTTTGGTGCTTGTCACGCTTGTTCACCCACACTAAAACTCAACCTCTTCGTTCACCACCAGTTGCAGATCGGCCAAAATTTTTACCGGGTCAATAATAATCAGCGGGTCGTTGGTGATGCCTTTGATGTAACCGCCGCGCGAGTCGGTGGCTGCCGTCAACGGCGCTTGAATACCGGCCACCGGGATGGCGCGAATGCCCTCAACGGCATCGGCCAGAATGGCCAGTTCCGTTTGGTCGGAATGGAGAATGATGATTTTCTTAAACTCGGTGTGATGATCCGGGGGCAGGTCAAAAATGGCTTTCAGGTCAATCACCGGCAGAATTTGCCCCCGCACGTTCACAATGCCGGCTACAAATGGCGGGGTGCAAGGAATGGGCGTTAACTCCTTGAGCGAGTACACATCGCGGATGTGGGTTAGCTCAATGGCGTAGGTTACGCCGGATAAAAGAAAAGTGGTTACATCCAGGTAAGCGCCGGTTTCCGGGGCGGCCTCAAATACCTGGGCCAGGCTTTTGGCCCGGTTTTTCAGGCGCAGCCGCTTTTCTTCGGGCGAAGGGGTTACGTTCCGTTCGCTGAGGACGCGGGCCTGGTTTAACCGGTTGTGGATTGCGGCCCAATTGATTGGGCGCATTTCATTTGCCGCCACGGTGTTTACTCCAACGGGTTAACCGGCGTACCGGGCCACCAGGCTTTTTAGCTTTTGCCCCATGCCTTCCAGCGCGTAGGTGGCAGATTTTAGCTGCATAGAGCCTTCGACATTTTGGCTGCTGGCCTGGTTAATATTTTCCATAGCCATGGCCACCTGATCCATGCCCACCAACTGCTGCTGGCTAGAGGCGGCAATTTGCGCCGCCGATTGCGCGGATTCGGTAATGCTTTCGGTGAGGGCCAAAATGGCCGCGCCGGCTTCGGCGGCTTGCGTTAGCCCGGCTTCAACGGCCTTGCTGCCCTGTTCGGTGGCCATTACCGCCGTGCCGGTGGCTTTTTGAATATCGGTTAAAATGCGGCGCACCTGAGTGGTGGCCTGTTTGGATTGTTCGGCCAGGCTTTTGATTTCTTGCGCCACTACGGCAAAGCCTTTGCCCTGTTCGCCGGCTTTGGCGGCTTCGATGGCGGCGTTAACCGCCAGCAGGTTAGATTGTTCGGCCAGGTCGTCTACGGTGGCAATAATTTCGGCAATGGTTTGGCTTTGCTCGCTAAGTTTGACAATGCTTTCGGCAATGGCCTCCATGTGCTGCCCCACCCGGTTCATGCCGGTGATGGCCCGTTCTGAGGCTTCTTTGCCCAACTGGGATTTTTGCAGCGCGCCGGTGGCAATTTCAGAAACATAACGGGCTTTTTCGGTTGTAATTTGGGCGGTTTGCCGCACCTCTTCGATGGTGGTGGTGGTTTCGCTTACCGAGGTGGCGGTTTCGGCGGAGTTGGTGGTAAGCTGGCTGGTGGTGGCCGAAATCTGGCTAATCGAGGCGGCCAGCACGTTAGAACTGTTCACAATCTCGTGGATTTGTTCGCGCAGGTTGGCCACCATTTGGGCAAAGGCGTTGCCCAGCGCATCTTTATCGGATTGCGGGCGCACATCGGTGGCAAGGTTGCCCTGGGCCAGTTTGTTGGCGGCGGCAACCATCTGCTCCAGGTAGACAATCATCTTTTTAAAGGCATCGGCCATAAGCCCAATTTCGTCGCGCCGGTTAATGTTCAGGGTTTGGCTCACGTCGCCCTCGGCAATGAGCCGGGCGGCCTGGGTTACTTGCGCCAGCGGTTTGGTAATGCTCCGCGAAATAACCAGGCCCAATGCCACTCCGGCAATGATAGAGCCAACCATCACCCCTAACACCAGGTTGCGGGTTTGGGCTACCAGCGCGTGGGTTTCCTGGCTGGCGGCGGCAAAATCCTGGGTAACGCCCGCCGATATTTCCAGACCGGTTTGGCGCACCTGCGGCCCGATAACGCTTAACTTGTCGTTAAATAGCTGGTTTTGCCGGGCATAATCGGATTGAAGGGCGTTGAAACCGTCGTGGTAGGCTTGCGTGGCGGTTTGGATTTCGCTCAGCAGAATGCGGTGCGACGCCAGTTGAATTTTTTCGGCCAACGCTGCGGCATCGGTTTGGTATTGTTGATAGGCTTCATTAAATTTTTGCGTCCACTGTTCATCGCCATCTTCCAGATATTTGTAGGCATTGAGGCGCATTAACAAAAAATCCCGTTGCGCATCGCCGGTCAGCCGGGCTATCTCCAGATTGTTGTTGTCGGCGGCGGCGTTTTGGCGCAGCCGATCCAGTTTTTCTTCGGCCAGCGGCCCCTGCACATCGAGGATGCTGGTTTTGGTGTTTTCTCGTTTGGTGATTAGCCGGGTAATTTCCGTAAAATCGGTGGCGTACTCATCAACCCCGGTTTTTACGCTGGCCAACTTGGTTGCCCGGCTTTCGGTGGTCATAATTGTTTCGGCTTCGGCCAGAATGGTTTTGAACCCCTCTATTTCCTGGTTAAATTGTTTTGCGTCTTCCGGGTTGGGCCGGTTGATGTATTTGACGGCATACAACCGGATAGCCCAGATTTGCGACACAAACTGGTCGGCCAGGTGTTGTTGCTTGGCGGCGTTATCGGCCAGGTAGGTAACGGTGCTGTCAATCGCGTTAACCCGAATGATGGCCACCACGCCCACAATTACCAGCAAAACCAACGCCAAAATGTAGCCGGTTAAAATTTTGGTGCCAACTTTTAAATCATTAAGGTTGAACATAGATTCCTCGCAGTTTTGGGTAAATACTGCCGTAAACTATTTGAGCATGGCCTGGATAATATCCGTTAACTGGCCGGCTGTCATATTTTCCGAGCCGTACAGCACGGTATCCGGGGTAAGGTTTTTTAAAGCACGTAGCGTGTTATCAAAATGCCGGGCGGCCTCCTGGCGTTTGCCTTGCTGGTGCGCCAGGTTGCCCAGCGCCATCATCGCCAGCGAAAAATTAGGTTCCAGGTATAGCGCCTGTTTAAAAACCCGAATCGCCTCGTTGATATCGCCCTGCTCTTGCAAAATGTTGCCCAACAAATAGTAGTGAACGGGGTTGAGCTTATCCACAGCAATGACCTGCTCGCCCCAGCGCCGGGCCTCGCTGAGTTGCCCCTGGTTGGCGTAGGCTTTTACCAGCAGCAACAACGCTTCGGCGTGAAACGGTGGGCGAGGCCGGTTATCGGTACCCGGATTGGCTGCGATGGTTTGAAGCCTGGTAATGGCTTCGGGGTAGCGGCCCTGCTGATACAGTTTGAGCGCGTCGCGGTACAGCGTCTCGGCGTTGGCGGCGGGCGGTTCGGTTGGGCTGGGAGCCGGTGCCGGCGGTTGCGGTGCGGACGGGCGCGGCGTTTCGGCGGGTGGTTGCGCTTGCGGGGGCAATAGCGTTGGGCGCTGTTTTTTTGGTATTGGGGAGAGCGTTGGGGCCGGGGCGGCGGTTTTATCTTTTTGGTATAACACTACATCGGCCATTTTTACCGGGTTAAACTGCGGGTAATACTGGGTGGAGGTTTCGGTGGAACTAACCACCAGCACGCCGCCTTCGGCCAGCGACCGGTAAAAACGGTCAACCACGCTTTTGATCCCGTTCTGGTCAAAGTAAATCAACACATTGCGGCAAAAAATAACATCCAGCGCCACAGTGTCGTTTAAAAAAGAAGGGTAGGTGTCTTCAATCAGGTTGAGCGAGAAGAATGTGACCCGGTTTTTTATGTGTGAGGCCAGCAGGTATTCGCCCGTATCCTGTTTGGTAAAGTATTGCTCTTTAACCCAGGCCGGCGTATCCCTAAAAGACCAATCCCGGTAACGGGCATCGCGGGCTTTTTGCAAAAAGCGGGGGTTGATGTCGCTGGCCAAAATGGTTATTTTCCAATCGGCCAGGGAGGGAAAGTATTTGTCTAGCAAAATGGCTATGGAATACGGCTCTTCGCCGGTGCAGCAGCCGGCGCTCCAAAGGCGCACCTGCCGCGAACCGTTCTGGCGGGCGTGGATTAACGGCGGCAGCACGGTGTTTTGCAGCGCATCAAGGGCGCTCTTTTCCCGAAAAAAGTAGGTTTCGCCGATGGTTAAGTGGTCGGCTAGCGTTTCAATTTGAGCGCCGGTTAGCGGCGATGAAACCAGCCATTGAATGCAGGCTTCAGCATCGTTTTCAAACCCAAAATCTTCGGCGGCCCGCGCTATGCCCCGCGCCAAATCGGGCCAGCGTTTTGGGGGAAAGTGCAGCCCCAGTCGCGTGTTTACAAAGGCGCTAATCTGCGCCAACAACGTATGAGAAAGGCTGTTGTGCATATTTGCCAGTTCCTACAGGGTTGTGGCCAACCATTCCTCTTCTTTGAGCGAAAGGAGTTGATCCGCATTCTGGATAAAAATTAAACCGTCGGCGGTTTTTACGCCGCCCTCAAGCCGGGTTACGTTAGAAAAAACATCTTCAGCCGCAATCAACGCCCGCATCGCCGGCTCGATGATGCCCCGCACTTCATCCACCACAAAGGCCACGCGGCGCTGCTGCGAGCGGGCAATCACCAACTGGTCGGCCAGCCCAAGCTCGCGCTCCGGCAGGCCCAGCCGCCGCCGGATGTTAACTACCGGCACAATTACGCCGTGCACGTTGATTACCCCCCAAATGGCCGGCGGCGATTGGGGCAACGGCGTTATTTCTACCGCTCTGACCACCCGCTCTACGGCAACCAGTGGCAACGCATACGATTGTTCATCTAATATAAAAAGGATGTATTGAAGCGGACTGTTCATAAAACCGGGTTGGTCTTTAATTTTTTATAACAAAATATCCAATGATAATCTATTATAGCCATTATAAGCCATTTGGGATGTAAATTCCACGTTAATGAACGCGCATGGGAGCTAGCCAAAATGGCCCAAAAGCATAATCACCTTTCTTTTCAAATGGAAAGAAAGGTGATTATCAAAGAGCGATGCGGCTGCCGCCCGGATTTTAACGTGGCGTTTTTGGAATTGATCAAAACCTTAGCTGGTCGGTTTTAGGTATCCGCCGCCGTTTAGGGTGTAGGTTTGGCCGCCCAGCGCAGAGCACGCGCCGGAGTTGTAATAAACGGTGTGGCCGTTGCCGGTGATATTGGTCATGGTCGTTCCGGCGATTCCATCGGGATTGGTCAGGCAGGTCAGGTATGAATCCCCGGTAACGTTCCAAACGCTGGTTGAGTCCAGAACCAGTCTTGTCAATTTGGCGGTGTTGGCCGAGTTGATGGTGCCGGTTAGGGTTGAACTGTTTTTGAGCGTGGCGGTAATGGCGCTGGAGCTGTCGGCGACCATATTGCCGGTTAAGGTTTGGCTATCGGCGGTGAGGATTACCGTGCCGCCGTTTGAGCCGCTGGTGCCCCAGTTGCCGGTACTTGCCTTTAGCAGCGTTCCCGACGCGGCTGTAACCGTTGCTCCCTTTAAAGTGATTATCCCGGTTGAGTTGGTTACATAAAACAGCGGGCCGCTGGTGGCGGTGTACGCCAGCAAACCGCCCGTCATTTTAAAGGCTCCGTCCGTGCCTTCGGCATCGCCGGAGAAACTTTGATAGATTAAAACTCCCCATTTGCTCTCTTTGCTGGAGGTAAGGGTGGTGTTGGTTAAGGTGATGGAGTTGGCCCCTTCGATGACGGCGGCTTCGGCGCCAGTGGCGGTAATGGCGGCGCTGGTGACCATAATACTGCCCGTGGAATAGATGCCGGGCGAGTCCTGCCCTGATGTGCTTACGGCTCCGCCGGTAACGGTGATGGTGCCGCTGCCCCGGTCGGTGGCAATCGCCCCGGAATTGGCCCCGGCGGTAGACATATCTACGTTGGTCAGGGTTAGTTTGCCGCCGTTGGTGGCCATTACCGCGTGAGCATATTGGCCGGTGGCGGTAATTTTTACATTGGATAACGTCGCCGCCGAACCGCTACCTTCGGCAAAAACGCCGTTCGCGCCGGAGCCGCTGGTAGTTACCGAACTGCCGGAAAGGTTGATGTTGCCGGCTCCGTTGGCCAGCACCGCCGCGTTAAGGCCGTAAAAACTGCTGTTATCGGATGAAGAACTGTTGCCGCTGGTGGTAATGGTTGAATCGGACAGGTTAAATGTGCCGCTACTGGTAACATAAACCGCGGATTTATCATTGGTAGAGGTGCAATAGGTTTGGCCGGTTTTGGTTACGGTGCCGCCGCTCTGGCTGTAGACGTTTGAGGTGCAGGCGGTGGTTGGGGTACTGGTCGGTGTGGGGGTGCTGGTTGGAGTGGCCGTGCCGGTTGAGGTTGGGGTAATGCCATTCTGTTGCACAATGGGCAGGTAGATGGTGGTGTCATCGGCTAATACCCGCATGGTCGCCGCCATAAACAAGAAAATAGCTATACTCAGCGCCAAAGATTGTAATTTTTTGTTCATAAAAGCTATTTGCCTTCCTGGAAACTAATTTGAGCAGCTTCCAGGAAGGTTTTTTCCCTTACAACCGATTTAAGAATTACATTTTTAACTAACCGGCTTCAGTTCCCCGCCGCCGGTCAGGGTGTAGGTTTGGCCGCCCAGCGCAGAGCATGCGCCGGAGTTGTAATAAACGGTGTGGCCGTTGCCGGTGATATTGGTTATGGTCGTGCCGGCAATTCCATCGGGATTGGTCAGGCAGGTCAGGTATGAATCCCCGGTAACGTTCCAAACGCTGGTTGAGTCCAGAGACAGGTTCATCAATTTGGTGCTGTTGTCCAGGTTGATGGCCCCCGTCAGGGTTGATTTGTTCTGGAGCGCCGCCGTAATCGAGCCAGTGTCATCCGTAATCAGGTTGCCGGTTAGCGTTTGGCCATCGGCGGTAAAAAACACCGTGCCGCCCACCGTCGCCGTGGTGCCACCCGGCCCACCGGCCCCGCCACCCGGAGGCGCGGGTGGCATGCCGGCCATCTGCGCGCCGTTGCCGGCGGCCATCATGCCATTACCGGAACCATCGGGCGGGGCGGGCGGCATACCGGCCATTTGCGCGCCGTTGCCGGAGGCCATCATCCCGTTATTGGAACCATCGGGCGGTTCGCCGGCCATCTGCGTGCCGTTGCCGGCATTGCTGGGCGGGCCGCCGGCGGCCATCATGCCGTTACCGGAACCATCGGGCGGGGCGGGCATCGTATTAGCCATTTGCGCACCGTTGTTACCCTGACCGCTGGGCGGGCCGCCGGCTCCCGGCATGCCATTATTGGAGCCGCCCGGAGGCGCGCCGCCTGGCCCACCGGCGTTCCAACTACCGGTAACGGCTTTAATCAGCGTTCCCGAAGTGGCCGTAACGTTCACGCCCTTCAGCGTAATCACCCCGGTTGAGTTGGTTACGTAAAACAGGGGGCCGTTGGCCGCCGTGTACGCCAGCGAACCGCCCGTCATTGAAAAGATGCCCTTTTGCCCTTCGGCATCGCCGGAAAAGCTGCGGTAAATCATTACGCCCCATTTGTCTTCTTTGCTGGAGGTGAGGGCGGTGTTGGTTAACGAAATGGTGTTGCTGCCTTCAATCACGGCGGCTTCGGCGCCGGTGGCGGTAATGGCGGCGTTAGCCACCATAATGTTGCCCGTGGAATAGATGCCGGGCGAGTTGCCGCCGGAGGTGGTAATATTGCCGCCGGCAGCAACAATGGTGCCGCCGCCCCGGTCGGTGGCAATGGCCCCGGAGCTTGGCCCCGCCGTTGACATATCCACATTATCCAGAGTCATGTAGCCGCCGTTGGTGGCCATAACCGCATGGGCGTTACCACCGGTGGCCGTAATCTTTACGTTGGATAACGTAATCGCCGAGCCTTCGCCTTCGGCGAAAACGCCGTTCGCGCCGGAGCCGCTGGTGTTGACCACGCTGTTGGCCAGGTTGATGCTGCTGGCTTTGTTGGCCAGCACCGCCGCGTTGAGGCCGTGAAAGCTGCTGTTATCGGTAGAAGAACTGTTGCCGCTGGTGGTAATGGTGGCGTCGGTCAGGGTGAGCGCGCCGCCTTTGGTGACATACACGGCGGATTCATCGGTATTGGTGGCGGAATAGGTTTGTTTGGCTTTGGTTTGAACGCCGCCGCTCTGCTGGTAGGCCGTTGATGGGCCACTTGTGGCGGCAACGGGCGCTGTTTTGGTCAACTGAGCCTGAACCGGCGCGGCGGCGGGTTGTTGGGGCTGGGTCTGTTGCCCGGTTTGAGCCGGCGCTGAAACCGCCTGGCGCACTGCCGACGGCGTGCATGCGCCCAGCAGCAATAACGTTGCCAGCACCATCAGCGCGGAGAGTGAGGTTTTAAACGGTTGGGTCATTTTTTCTCCTGATTTTCTGAACTGAATCTTAACAACTTACTGAACTCATTCTAGCCGGAACATGTTCAGAAAATGTTTAGAAGTGGTTTAGTTTTTATTTAAGTGGAATGGTTTGGGGGGGATGCCCGCGCCGGGCGACCGCAAGGGTCGCCCCGGCGTTTACGCTGCGTTCAGCAGAATGGTGAAGGTAGCGCCCAGCCCCGGCTGGCTTTCAACCGTAATTGTCCCGGCGTGGGCTTCGATGATGGCCTTGGCAATGGCCAACCCCAGGCCGGATTCGCCTTCGGCTTGCCGGCGGGATTTATCGGTGCGGTAAAAACGGTGAAAAATGTACGGCAGTTCGGCGGCGGGAATGCCCCACCCGGTATCCTTTACTTGCAGCCGGATTTTGCCGGCCTCGGCCTGCGCCGCCGCCAGCGTAATTTGGCCATACTCCGGCGTGTAACGCAGCGCGTTGCTAACCAGATTACCCAATACCTGCAC
Source organism: uncultured Caldilineaceae bacterium (assembly GCA_964517605.1). GTDB lineage: Bacteria > Chloroflexota > Anaerolineae > 4572-78 > J111 > J095. The sequence goes on from CAZFCE010000020.1 coordinate 61,653, forward strand.
CAGTCGGTCGGGATCGGCCTTGATTTCCGGCAGGTTGCCTTTAACCTGCACTTCCAAATCAATCCGGTGCTGTTCGGCCTGGTGAGCGTAGGCGGTGGCCACGCGGGCCAGCAGTTCCGGCACCGCCACCGGCTGCCGGTTTAGCGATAACTCGCCGGCATCGGCCAGCGACAGGGTGCGCAAATCGGCGACCAGCCGGTTAAGGTGTTGCGCCTCGGCGTGGATGGCTTCCAGGCGCGGCGGCGTGGGGGCCAGGTCGCCTTCGCGCATGGCCTCCAGGTAGCCGCTAATCACCGACAGCGGCGTGCGTAAATCGTGGGCAATGTCCGCCGTCATCTGGCGGCGGAGTTGGTTGGCGCGGGCCAGGGCGGCGCTCATCTGGTTAAACGCCTGGGCCAGTTGCCCCAGTTCATCCTGAGAACGCACCGGCACGGTTTGGTCTAAATTGCCGGCGGCCATTGCCAGCGTGGCGGTGGTCAGTTCGCGCAGCGAGCGGGTGAGGGTGCGGGCCAAAAAAATGCCCACCGCCAACGCAATGACCGTGGCCGCCAGCGCGGCAATCAGCACGGTCTGGGTGGTGCGGGCCAGGTATTGCTCCTCAAGCGGGTTGCGCGAGGGCGCGGTGTTGTTAACTAAAACCGTGCCAACCCGTTGCCCGTCCAGTTCCACGGGGATGCCCTGCGCCAGAATTTCGGGCGGCACGCGGTCGCCCAGGTGGTAGGGGCCGTCGGGCAGCACAATCTGGTTGTACTGGTTGGCCAGGGCAAACCGGGGCGGCGGCATTGCGCCGTTGGGCTGTTGTTGCGGCGGCATGGGCGGCACGCCGCCCGGCTGGCCGCCTTGCGCCGGATTGCCCGGCACGCCCGGCACGGGTTGTTGCTGTTGCAGGGGCAACGCCTGGTCAAGCCCCTGCCACGAGCCGTGGTTTTGGTAATAGGCGGATACCTGGGCAATGAAATCGGTTTGGGCCTGCTCCTGCCGAAACCGGTCAAACTCCCGCTCGGTGATGAGCCGGGAGAAAACGGCCACCAGCGCCACGCCAATCAGGCTAACGGCCAAAAAGGCCAGCATTAATTTTAGGGTTAAAGAGTTAGACATTATCAACCATCGGCGGTAACAGTATGGGATCTGAAGCGGTACCCGGTGCCAAACACGGTTTCTATATAACAGGGTTGGCCGGGGTCCGGCTCGATTTTGGCCCGGAGGTTGCGCACATGCACGTCAACGGTGCGCTCAACCCAGGCCGAGCCTTGCAGGTGGTCCAGCAGGTTTTGGCGCGAGAACACCCGCCCCGGCGAGGCCATCAGCACGGCCAGCAGTTGAAACTCCGACGGCGTTAAATCCACCTGCCGCTCGCCCACCGTTACCAAACGGCTGTCGGGGTCAAGCGTAATATCGGCCACGCGCAGAATGCCGCCGCTGGTGGTTGTTTCTTTGCCGGTGCGGCGCAGCACCGCCCGAATGCGGGCGGTGAGTTCGCGCAGGCCAAAGGGCTTGGTCAGGTAGTCATCGGCGCCCAGTTCCAGCCCCAGCACTTTATCCGATTCTTCAAGTTTGGCCGTTAATAAAATAATGGGCGTGTCGGCTTCTTTGCGGTAGGCCGTAATAAACTCGTAGCCGTCCAGCTCCGGCATCATAATATCCAGCAGAATCAGGTCGGGTTTTTCGTGGCGGGCCACGTACAGCGCCGTTTGCCCGTTTTCGGCGGTAACTACCCGGTAGCCTTTTTCTTGCAAATAATCTTTAACCATAACGCGGATGTTGGTGGCGTCGTCGGCAATTAAAATTGTTTTTGGCATTAAATCCTCAAGTTGGGCGGTTAATAATCGCATCTTTGGCCGGAATCATTCTGCCGATTCTGAAATTTGTCAAACGGTTGGCGGCGTCCGGCGGGCTGCCGGCTGCCGATAGTTTGTTTTACCACTAAGGCGAGGCCCGAAGAAGACAGCTAACTTTCTTCGGGCCTCAACTTTATTTTAACACCTGTATAATTGGCGGATTATTATTTGGATTGGCCTTTGCCCGGAGGCGGGCCGCCCGGCCCGCCTTGCCCGCCGGGGCCGCCCTGACCGCCATCGGGCGGTTTGGGCAGGTCGTCGCTGGCGTTTACCTGGGTGGCGGTAAAGGTGCCGTCGCTATCCTTTGAACCCTGCGCAAACACGTACATATCCACTTCCACGCCCGACAGGCTGCCGCTTTCATCATTGATGGTAAACGTGGTGTCATCGGTGGTGACAATGCTTTGTTCGTTGCCTTGCGGGTCTTTCACCACAATGGTCTCGTCATCAATCGAAGTGACCTGGCCCATTACGCCGCCGCCCGGCCCGCCTTGCCCGCCGGGGCCGCCCTGACCGCCATCGGGCGGTTTGGGCAGGTCGTCGCTGGCGTTTACCTGGGTGGCGGTAAAGGTGCCGTCGCTATCCTTTGAACCCTGCGCAAACACGTACATATCCACTTCCACGCCCGACAGGCTGCCGCTTTCATCATTGATGGTAAACGTGGTGTCATCGGTGGTGACAATGCTTTGTTCGTTGCCTTGCGGGTCTTTGACCACAATGGTTTCGTCATCAATCGAAGTGACCTGGCCCATTACGCCACCGCCGGGCCCGCCCGGCCCGCCTTGTCCACCGGGGCCACCCTGTCCGCCCGGCCCGCCCTGACCCTGACCGCCCTGCGCCGCAAAGGCCACGGCGGCGCTGCTTAACATAGCCACTGCCACTACGGTAAGAACCAAATATTTTATCAGATGCTTCATAAAAATTAATCTCCTTGTTAGTGTTAAACTACGCTTAAACCTGATTAGGGTTTGATAATGGCGGCGCTGGGCCGCCCAGGTTTACCAATCTACCGGATTGCGATGTTCAATCACCTCCTGAACTGTAGATGGTTACACTATAACAAAGAGATGTTCAGAAGTTGTTTAGAAGCTGTTCAATTTTATTTTAGGCGGAACGGGCGCGGATTACGGCGCAAACTGCCGGAGTTGCCAGGGGCGACCCTTGCGGTCGCCCCTGTTGTTGTCAACTGTCAGCGGCAGGATATAAGTTTGGCCGAAGCCAGCGTGCCGGGGATTTTGCCGGGGTCCTGGTAGTAGCTAACGCTTTGCCCCAGTTGTTGCAGTTGGGCGTAACTTTGCTGGTAGAGTTTTACCTGGGCATCGTATTTTTGGGTGAGTTTAGCCTGTTCCTCTTTGAGGTTAGCCGGCGGCGGGCTGGCCCGATCCAGATCGCAGCTTTGTTTGGCAATGCCCGTTAGCCCGGGCGTAAGGCTGCCCAGCGGCAGCCCGTTGTAGGCGTAATACGCCGCAAGGTGAGTTCTTACAATTTGGCCGCCACTGGTAAACGTGGCCAATATCCAGCATACGGGCGGCACAATAATCAATAACAGCGCCAGCCCAATGCAGCCGCCAATCCGGGCGTGCCGATCTTCGTCGGCGTATTTTTTTTCCTGATCTTCCAGCATCCAGCCCATAAGTTTGCTCCTTTAAAAATAGCGAATTACGAGTGACGAGTTACGAACTACGAATGACGAGCGCCGAAAGGCAACCGTAGGGGCGGGGCTTGTCCCCCGCCGAATGACGAATGACGAATGACGAACGCCGAAAGGCAACCGTAGGGGCGGGGCTTGTCCCCCGCCGAATTCAGGATGTGGGGGTCCGGGATTCCCGTCTGGTTCCGCCCAGATAAGAGTTTCTGTTACAAAGGGAGCCAATCCGAAAGCTCCGGCTCCACGGAAGAGTTTTGTCAACTCCTGATCCGACCCGGTCTTTAAGTCTAACAGATGAAAGTTGTTACGATCTGCCACTAACTGGCTCGAAAGCAAGTATCGCCCATCCCACGACAAACTGGCTTCACTCGGGTTTCGGCAAGCCGGAACAATCACCTCAACATTGTCGGGGTGAAAGTTGGGTTCCGCCCAGGCGGGGCACTTGCAAAACAACAGGGAGTAGAGGATAGGCACATTTTTCAGCCACCAGCCGTGGCAGTAACCCCAAAAGAAGATCGGGGGTAAGGCCACAATAAGAGCCAACTGTGCCCGGCGGCCCAATCTCCATTTTCTCTGTTTGAGTTGTTCAATAAAGGCCATCGCTGTTTCTTCTTGGCTATCTCGCCTCACCCCGGTTGGGGCGGGGCTTTTTCTCAGCATAGCGGTTACGGCGGAGATTGCCGCCTATCAAAAGTTAGGCTTTAGCCGGAACGTCCCGGCGGGCGATGGCCGGTTAGCCCCGGCATTTCTCTCTAAACTTGAAGTTTTGGTCGTAAACTTCAAGTTTTCGTCCCAAACTTGAAGTTCTGGCGTAAAACTTGAAGTTCTGGCGTAAAACTTGAAGTTTCGGGCTAAAACTTGAAGTTTTGGCTGTAAACTTGAAGTTCTGGCCGTAAACTTGAAGTTTTGGGCTAAAACTTTAAGTTTGGGCCGGGATGGTGCGGTTTGGGTTGAGTAACGTCTGGTGCTTCTATTATCAAGGAGTTACGCAGTTCACCTTCCAGAAAGCTGAATGTACCTGCTTATCAGTCTTATAACCAGCTTCCTGGAAGGTTTTTGACGCTTCTATTGTAAACCACCTTGCCCGCGCCAACAAACCGAAAATTGCCTATCCCTTTTAAATGTTTAGAATAAAACCGTTATAAACCGGGCGGGCAACAACGCCTGAAAATTCGTCATTCGTAACTCGTCATTCGTAGTTCGCAGGGGGGATTATGCCGTATCGTTTTTTAATCGGGTGGTGGTTTGGGGTGGCGGCGCTGGCGCTGCTGTCGGCTTGCGCCCCGGCCCCAACCGTTGCCGGCGCGGCCGGCCCGCCCACCCCCGTGGCCACCGCCCCGGTTTACGCCCCCACCGTTGATGTGGCCAAAGTGATGTCATCGCCGGATTACAGTATGCAGGCGTTTTTGTTCTGGCAAACCGAAATTGCCGACCGCGACCTGAAGCTCATTCAGGAGGCCGGCTTTCGCTGGGTAAAACAGGAGTTGCCCTGGCGCGAACTGGAAGGCGCGGGCAAGGGCCAATGGCAGTGGGCCACCGCCGACCGGATTATGGACCAGATTGACGCGCACCAGCTCAAGGTGATTGCGCGGCTTGGCTCGCAGCCGGCCTGGGCCGCCGCCTCGGCGCAATTGCCGCAGGTGGCTCCGCCCGATAATCCGCAGGATTTTTACGATTACGTGTACGCCGTCGCCAGCCGTTACAAAGGCCGCATCGAAGCCTATCAAATTTGGAACGAACCCAACCTGGCCCGCGAATGGGGCGGTCGCCCGCCCAACCCGGTTGAATACACCGCCCTGCTCAAAACGGCCTACCGGGCCATTAAAGCCGCCGACCCCGCCGCCATTGTCATCAGCGCGGGCATGGCTCCCACCACCCGCAACGATGCCGAGGCCATGCCCGACACCTACTTTTTACAGGGCATGTACAACGCCGGAGCCTCGCCCTGGTTTGATGCGTTGGGCGTGCACGCCTCCGGCTACAAAAGCCCGCCCGAAATTGACCCGGCGGAGGTAGCCGCCACCCCGGAACTCAACAACAACGACAGCGCCTCCGCCGATTTGCGGCGGGTGTACGCCTTTAGGCGGGTAGAGGATTTGCGGGCGCTGATGGTGCAAAACGGCGACGCGGCCAAAAAGGTGGTGGTGCTTGAATTTGGCTGGACAATTGACCCGCGCCCCAACTCGCCGTACCACTGGCACGCCGTTTCGGAAACGCAGCAGGATAAATACTTGCAGCGCGCCTTTCAATACGCCCAACAGCACTGGCAACCGTGGATTGGCGTAATGAACGTGATTTACATTGCCAACCCCCGCTGGACGCTGGACGACGAGCAAACCTACTGGTGCGTGGTTTACCCCGGCTACCCGCAACTGCGCACCGCAATGGCGTATTACGGGCTGTTAACCATGCCCAAAACGCCGCCGGTAAACCCGGCAGGTAACGCGGCAAAATGATCAAGCCGGATTCGGCGTTTAAAACTAAATGGCTGCCGTGGCTGGGCGGGCTGCTGGTGATTGGCCTGCTGCTGGCGTTGTGGCCGCTGTTATCAAACCTGGGCGCTAACTCGCAGGCGTTGCGGGCCGGCATTGATCGGTTTGGCCCGCTGGCCCCGCTGGCATTTTTTGCGCTCAATGTGGCCCAAATTGTGGTTGCGCCGCTGCCGGGCTATCCCATTCAGGTGTTGGGCGGCGTGTTGTTTGGCTTTTGGTTCGGCTCGTTGATTACCGTGGGCGGCATGGTAACGGGCGGCGTGCTGGCGGCCTGGCTGGGGCGGCGCTTGGGCCGGCCCTGGCTGGAAAAGCGGCTGGGCGCTGCCGCGCTGCAACACTGGGGCCAGGTTGCGCCCATCAACTCCTTTTGGACGTGGTGGCTCATTCTGCTGCTGCCGGTGGGCGATATTCCCTACTTTTTGGCCGGCCTCAGCCAGATTCGGCTGGGCGTGCTGGCGCTGGCCATTTTAACCAGCCGGGGCCTGTTTACCCTGCTCATTGTCTGGCTGGGCGATAGCGTGGTTAACCTGCCGCTCGGCTGGCTGGCGGCGCTGCTGGCCGGCGTTGGCCTGGCGCTGATTGCCGGTTTTAGCCAGGCCCATCGCCTTGAAGCCTGGGCGCGGGCGCTGGTTTTAAACCGGGCCGCCCGGCCAACTTTACCCCCGGAGCCGGCTCGCCGCGATTTTTAGCCGAATTTTGCCTCTAAAAACGCTTGACACCCCCCTGCCGTTTGTGCTATCCTTCCCTGTGAAATTTTTACTTAGTTTTTAATTCAAAATGAGGCGTTTTCAATGAGGCGTGAGCGTGTCTCCGATGACATTTACGTATTCACCAGCGATTTGTACGCGCAAGTTACCGCGTCGGCGGTAGTTACCCGCGAAGGTATTGTGGTAGTTGACACCCTGCCTTTTCCCACCGAAACCCAGGAAATGATAGATTACCTGGAAGGGTTGGGGGCCGGCCCTATTCGCTACCTGGTTAACACCCACTGGCATGGCGATCACACCAACGGCAATTATCTGTTTGATGATACGGTTGAACTGGTGTGCCACAAACGCTGCCAGGATAATATGCTAAAGTTTGGCGCTCAGGCGCTGTCCGAATCTCAGGAAACCAGCCCGCTGCTGGAAGAAGTGGAATTGCGCGTGCCGGCGGTGGTGTTTGACGAGGGCGAACTGGTGCTGCATGTGGGCAGCAAATCGGTAGAACTGGCCCTGACCCCCGGCCACACCCTGGATTCCACGGTGGCTTATGTGCGCGAGGACAAAGTGCTGCTGGCCGCCGATACGGTAATGCCCGTGCCCTATTTTGTGTGGGGCGACCGCCACCTGTTCCGCCAATCGCTGGAGTTTGTAAAACAGTACAACCTGGAAAGCATTGTGCAGGGCCACGGCGAAGTGCTGCTGCGCGGCGAAATCCCCAACGCGCTTGATTCCAGCATTCGCTACCTGAAGGCGCTGGAAGAAAAAGTGGCCAAAATTGTGGAGCAGGGGCAGAGCAAATCCCTGGTTGACCGGATTACCATTGATTCCTGTGGCAAAAGCCGCATTCCGTTAAACGGGCTGGTGCAGGATTTGCACCGGGCCAACGCTTATTTGCTGTACGATGAGTTTACCAACAACAAGAAATAAGCCCGGCTTTTTTACGCTAAATAAAATGAGGGCCAACCGGCCCTCGTTTTTTATTCTTGGTGATGTTACTCTTTTAACCGCGTGATTTTTGCGCCCAACGCCAGCAGCTTGGCCTCGATGTTTTCGTATCCCCGGTCAATCTGGCCAATGTTGCGGATAACGGTGGTGCCGTCGGCGCAGAGGGCGGCAATCAGCAGGGCAATCCCGGCGCGAATATCCGGGCTGGAGATGCCCTGTTTTTCGCCGCGCAGGGTGCTTGGCCCCTGCACCAGCGCCCGGTGCGGATCGCACAGCACAATCCGCGCGCCCATGTTAATCAGCCGGTCTACAAAAAACAGGCGGCTTTCGTACATTTTTTCGTGGAACAGCACCGTGCCGGTGGCTTGCGTGGCTGCCACCAGCGTTACGCTCATCATATCCGCCGGAAAACCGGGCCACGGCGCGTCATCAATTTTGGGGATGGCGTCGCCAATATCGGGCATAATGGCCAGCAGTTGTTTGTCGGGCAAAAACAAATCGTTGCCCCGGATTTCCGGTTTAATGCCCAGCCGCTCGTACACCATCAGCGTCATCCGCAAATGCTCCGGCGAGGCGTTTTTAATCAAAATTTCGCCTTCCGTTACCGCTGAGAGGGCCATAAAGCTGCCCACTTCCAGGTAATCGGCGCTGAGAGTAAACTCCGCGCCGCCCAACGCGCTAACCCCGCGAATGGTGAGCACGTTAGAGCCGGTGCCTTCGATGCTGGCACCCATTTTTATCAGCAATTGGCACAAATCCTGCACGTGCGGCTCCGAGGCGGCATTACGGATAATGGTGACGCCTTCGGCCAGCACGGCAGCCAGAATGGCGTTTTCGGTGCCGGTAACACTGGCTTCATCCAGCAAAATATCCTGGCCGCGCAGCCGTTTGGCCTCAAGCACAAAATTGCCGTTGTATTTAAAGGTAGCGCCCAGGGCTTGCAGGGCCATAATGTGCGTGTCTACCCGCCGCCGGCCAATCTGGTCGCCGCCGGGTTGGGCCAGCTCAACCTTGCCCAGCCGCGCCAGCAGAGACCCCATCAACACCAGCGCCCCGCGAATTTTGGCAAACCGGGCCGGGTTGGGCGTGGTGGTGCGGATTTGGCCGGCGCGCAGGGTTACGTTGTGGTCATCGTGAAGGGTGACTTCTACCCCCAAATCCTCAACAATGGCCAGCATGGTGCGCACGTCGCCAATGTTGGGCAGGTTGTGCAGCGTTACCGGCTGGTCGGTGAGCAGGGCGGCGGCTATCAGCGGAAAGGCGGCGTTTTTATTGCCGCTGGGCGTTACTTCGCCGCATAACGGCGCTTTTCCTTCGATGATGAATGATTCCATAAGCGTTTACCCGTTGAATGAAAATTTGTCCTGTGCGCCAGTATAAATGATTAGCCGCTAACCTGCACCACATCGCCCGGTCGCAAAGCTAACGCCTGGGCGGCGTTTCCGTTTCGGATAGCCAATTCAATATGATTCCGGCTGCTGCCCACGTAAGCCAGCAGGTCGCCGGGGGCGGCATCGGCAAAGGTGCGCTTTAGCCCGGCAATCACCGTGTGGCCCACCGTAACGGTAAAAGCCGCCGGGTTGGGCGCATCGGCGGCGGTGAGGCTCAGCACCACATTGCCAAAGTGGTCAACGTGGATAACGCGGCCAAAGCCGGGGCCGGGCGGGGCCAGCATCTCCAGCCGGACTAAATCGGTTATCGCCGGGCCAAGTTCGGCCAGCGGGATGCCGTTGGCCAGATGCGCCGCCGCCGGAGCGAAAATATCGCGCCCGTGAAAGGTAGCGCCGGGGTTGGGCAGCCGGTAGCGCGGGTTTTCCAGCGTTACGGCCTCCAGAATTTGGGTGGCGTTGAGCGCCAGGCTGAACACACCGTTATCCGGCCCCACCAGCAGGCCCAACGGCGTGCGAATGGCCACGGCGCGGCGCTCGCTGCCCACGCCGGGGTCAACCACCACGCAATGAACCGCGTGCGGCGGGTAGTAGCCAAATGTCTGGTACAGCACAAACGCGCCGGTTGCAATTTGTTGCGGCGGGATTTGGTGCGACAGGTGCGAAATGGATGCCGCCGGGCAAATGCCCCAAATTACGCCTTCCATTGCGCCCACGTAGCCGTCGCTGCGGCCAAAATCGGTGGTGAGGGTGATAATCGGGCGGTGCAAAGTGCGCTCCTTGAGAATGACGAGTTACGAATTACGAATGACGAATTACGAACTACGAATTGCGAATGACGAATTGCGAATGACGAATTGCGAATGACGACGCCTATTGGCTCATAGTTAGAACAAGTGTTAAAGTGACCGGCACTTATCGCTACCGGAAAAACCAAAGTGCCGGTCACTTGTACTTAAATGATCCCGCCTATTTTGGTGGGTGTCTTTTAATAACCGGCGGCGGCCAGTTTTTGCTCGTCAACGGCAATGTCGGCCAGCCGGTCCAAATCAATGTAACCGTTTTCAATTTCGATGGGCCGGTTAACAATATCATCCTTTATTTTCAGGAAAAAGCTCAATTCCGAAGGATGATTCACCCCGGCTAGCCCGGCAAAAATGGCGGCGCGGACCGTGCCAATGGTAGAACTGGCCTGCGAGCCGACCATTACGCCTTTGCCGCGCTGCTGCGCCGCCGCCAGCATGTGCCGCGATTGGGTGTAGCCGGTGCGGGCGGTTTTGATGTTTAAAATATCAAAGGTATCAAAATAAAGTTCGCGGGTCAGGTCGCGGGGGGTAAAGGCGCTGTCATCGGCAATGAGCGGCAAAATATTGGCGGCCCGCAACTCCGCCCGCGCCGCAATCAGTTCAACCGGCAGCGGCTCTTCTACGTACAGCAGGCCCAATTCGGCCAGTTGCGCCAGTTGCTGCCGGGCCTCGGCGGGGAGCAAGCCCTCGTTGGCGTCGGCGTACAGGCTCAAATCGGCTCCGGCAAATTCGGCCTGGAGTTGCCGGATAAAGGCCACATCGTGGGCAAAATTGCGGCCCACCTTTACCTTGAGCACGCGCACGCCGCGCTCGTACACGCTGCGGGCTTCGGCCAGCATTACGTCCGGCCCGGCAATGCCCAAAATGTACGAAACTTTTATGCGGCGTTGCGGCGGATTTAAGTACGCCAGCAGGGTTTGCCCCTGCGCGGCAGCCTGCGCCTCGTGCAGGCAAATATCAACAGCGCCTTTGGCGGTGTGATTGTTGGCAATCACCGCCAGCGCGCGGTGGATGGCCTCGGTTTCAAAAATGTCCAGCCCCATCAGGCGCGGGGCCAGGTGCTTTTGGATAATCACCTGCACCGATTCCGGCGTTTCGCCGTAAATGGTGGGGCGGGGCGGGGCTTCGGCCACGCCAACGTGCCCGGTATCGGTGATGAGCCGCACCAGCACGTGTTCTACCGCGTCCATGTGGCTGGCTTTGCCCCAACTGAGCGCGCCGGCCATAGGTAATTTAAACGGAATGGTCTGTATCTGTGTAATTTTGGGCATAATCGGGTTTATTAATGGGCTACCGGCTTTGGGTAAGCCACTGATTTACTTGCGCGGCAATATCGCCGGCTGGCTGCTGCGAGGTGTCAACCACCAAAAGTTGCTTTGGGGGCAGGGCGCGGGCTAAATGCACTCGCGCCGCCCGTGAGTCGTAGTTGCGGCGCTCCTCAACAATGATGGTTGCTTTTTTCACCACGTCATCCGTGGTGCGGCCATTGGCGCGGGCAAAATGGGCAATCTGGTGCAATTCTTCGTCAGGGAATACGGCGTCAATATTATTAATTGACATGAGCGCCGCCACAAAATCCTGCCCTGCCGCCGCGTTGGGCAGGCTAATCTGGTCAAAGGCGTCGCCCCGGAAAAGCAGCCGGTTGAGCCGCACCATGTCGGGCGCATCAAGCACCACAAACCGGGCCAGCGGCAAGTAGCGGGTGGCGTGTTTTACTTCGTCCAGACCGCGCAGGCCATCAAAAATAATAATGTCATCGGGGCGGGCCAGCCGGGCCGATAACTGGCTAAGCGCGTAGGCCATGCCGCCTTCAAATTTTTCACGGTACCGGGCGGTGTACTCAAACCGTTTGAGCCGGTCGGTAACGGGCTGGGGCGGCTGGTCGTCGTCAAGTTGCAGCGAGGTGATGATGATGGCGTCGGTGAGTTCGCGGCGGTTGGGCAGTAAGGTGAAGGGGAGGTGAAGCTGGTCAAGCACCGTTGATTTGCCCACGCCGGTTAACCCCACCATAATTACCAGCGGCAATGCGGCGAGCGGGGTGAAGCCGGGCGGCAATTGTTCTTTTTGGGGATTAAATACCAGCGCATCGGTTAAAAAATTCATAGGGCGCATTCTACCCTTAACGGGGGGGCTTTGTCAATTGCTGTTTGCCCCGCCTCTTTATCCGTGCTACAATTTGAATTTGATTCTTGAGCCGGGACGATTTGGGACGATGGTATGCAAACATTCCTGAAAATTATAACCACCATTCTGGTGGCGCTGGTGATTTTTACGGGCGGCGTGGGCGCCGGTTTTGTGGTGCGCGATTATTGGCAAAACGACCAGCCGCCCGTTACCGCCGACCGGGATTTGGCGTTGTACTGGGAAGTGTGGAACCGGGTGCGCGAACAGTTTTACGGTGGCGTGCCCACTACCACTAACACCACCTACGGCGCAATCAAAGGCTCACTGGCCACGCTGAACGATCCGTACACCGTTTTTTTGGAGCCCGAACCGGCGGCCCAGGAAAAAGCTCAGCTTGAGGGGCAATTTGGCGGCATTGGCGCGTATGTGCAGCAGAACGAAGCCGGTGAAATTGTGTTGAATCCCATGCCCGGCCAGGCCGCCGACAAAGCCGGACTGAAAAAAGACGATATTTTGCTGGCCATTGACGACACCAAAATCACCCCGGAAATGACGATTGATGCGGTGGTGAAGCTGGTTCGGGGCGAGGTGGGTACCGAGGTGGTGCTGCTGGTGAAACGGGCGGGCGCTGCCGAGCCGGTGAAAGTGGCAATTGTGCGGGCCGTCATCGAAACGCCCAGCGTTACCTGGCATGTGGTGGATAACGCCCCCCAAATTGGCTACATTCAACTGACCGCCTTCACCGAGCGCAGCAACGCCGAATTGCTGGCCGCTTTTGATGAACTGGCGCAAAAAAAGGTAGAATCCTACATTTTTGATTTGCGCGGCAACGGCGGTGGGCTGCTGGAGGCGGCGGTAGATGTGGCCAGCCAGTTTTTACGCGACGGGGTGGTGGTTAAAGAGAGCCGTCAAAATGAAGGCGAACGCGCCTACAATGTGCGCGGCGGCGGCAAAGTGCTCGACCAGCCGGTAGTGCTGCTGGTTAACGGCGGCACCGCCAGCGCCAGCGAAATTGTGGCCGGGGCGTTGCACGATCACCACCGGGTCACGCTGGTTGGCGAAAAAACCTACGGCAAAGGCAGCGTGCAGCTTATCTACGAATTGTCGGACCGTTCCCGGCTGCACGTAACCGTGGCCAAATGGTTTACGCCCGCTGGCAGCCTGATTGACGGCATCGGCCTTAAACCGGATGTTGAGGTGCTGTTCACCGACGACGACCACGCCAAAAACCGCGATCCGCAACTGGAACGCGCCATCAGCTTTTTACAAAATAAAGAGTACGCCAAAAAATAAACCCCAAAACGGGAGCAACCCAGCGAGTAACCGCGCCGGTTTATAAACCTATATCAATCCAGCCGCAACGTTGCGGCTTACATTTACCGCATATCCCAAACACTTGCCATGAAAAACGAACACGTAAAAGTAGTTGCTGTTAATAGAAAAGCCCGCCACGATTATCACATCGAAGAGACAATTGAGGCGGGACTGGTGCTGACCGGCAGCGAAATGAAATCCATCCGGGCCGGCCAGGTTAATTTACGCGATAGTTACGCCCTTATCCGTAATAACGAAGCCTGGCTGCTGAACGTTCACATTTCGCCGTACCAGCAGGCCAGCTACCAAAACCACGAACCGCGCCGCGACCGTAAGTTGCTGCTGCACCGCCGTGAAATCAATCGGTTGGTTGGTAAATTACAGGAAAAGGGGCTAACTTTGGTGCCGCTCCGAATTTATTTAAAAGACAGCCGGGCCAAAATTGAACTGGGCCTGGCGCAAGGCAAGAAAAGTTACGACAAACGCCAAACTTTACGGGAACGCGCCGATCAACGGCAAATAGACCGCGCCCTGGGACGGCGCCAAAAAGGATATGACTGATGAGCTTTAATCCGTTTTTATTTAAGAATTACCAGCCCCGGCCCCTTGAAATTATAGACACCACCCTGCGCGAGGGGTCACAAAGTTCACTGCTGCACGACCACTACAAATATTTTTTCAACCAAGAAGATAAAATGGAAATCACCCGGGCCTTGATTTTGTACGGGGTAAAGTTTCTTGAACTGTTTGCCCCCATTGTCAGCCCGCAGGAAAAAAACGATTGGGCCGCCATTAAAGCGGTGCGCGATGAGTTGATTATGCAAAAGGGCTACACTTTTTTGTTGGCCCACGTGCGTTGCCACCCCGATGACGTTGAATCGGCTATTGCCGCCGGAGCCGACGGCCTTAACTTTTACATTGGCCTGTCCGATGTATCGCGCAGCTTTAACCACGGCAAGGATTTTGACGCCATCATCAAGCAGGCCGGTTCGCTGCTGGCCGAAGTGAAGCGCCACCACCCCGACCTGATTTTGCGCTTTAGCGGCGAAGACGCCTTCCGCACCCCCGAAGCCAACCTGTTCCGCGTGTACGATGAGATTGCGCCTCACGTGGTGCGCTTTGGCACGCCCGATACCGTGGGCGTAGCCACGCCCACCGGCGTGCGGCGGCGCATTGAGGCGCTGCGCCAGCGTTACCCCAATATTGATTGCGAAGGCCACTTCCACGATGACCGCGGCTTTGGGCTGATGAACGCCCTTGAAGCCGTTAACGCCGGCATGCGCTACCTCAACACCACCCTGCTGGGTGTGGGCGAGCGCTCCGGCATCACCTCGTTAACGGCGCTGCTGTTTAACCTTTACATTGACAAAATGTACGATCACCTCGAAGGCTACACCCTGCGCGCCAGCTACCCCATCAACGTGATGTTTGCCTCCAAACTCCGCAAGCTGGTGCCCAGCAAAGAGCCGGTCAGCCTGACCAACCGCACCCACGCCGCCGGCGTGCACCAAAAAGCCGTGCTCAACTCGGCCAGCACCTACGAACCCTTCCCGCTTGACCAGTTTGGCGTGAGCGAATCTGAAATGTTGCTGGGGCCGTTGAGCGGCTGGAACATGATTTACTACTTCCTCAAGGAAATTAAATACTACAACCTGGGCGAAGGCACCGCCCGCAAAATTGCGCAGGTGTTCAAAGAGCAAGTGTACAGCCTTGGCCCCAACGATTCGCCGACCAAAATTTTGATTGACATTGCCGAAAACGAATTTGGCCTGAGCCACCTGGCCGTGCCGGAACGGGTTAAAGATAACATTGTGCAGCGTATGGACGAATCCACGCCGCCGCCCCCGGAACTGGTTGCCGCCGCTTTCCGGCAAAACGCCGTTAGCATCAAACGCGAAGGGTAACATGCCGCACACCTTTGTCGAAAAAATCCTGGCCAAAAACGCCGGGCTGCCCGCCGTTGAGCCGGGGCAGGTGATTACCGTTACCCCGGATGTGGCCCTAAGCCACGACAACAGCGCCGCCATTGCCAAAATTTTTGCCGGCATTGGCGTGCAGCGGGTTAAATACCCCCACCGGCTGGCCATCACTCTGGATCACGCCGCGCCGCCGCCCACCACCAAACACGCCCAAAACCACGCCGACGCGCGCCGGTTTGTGGCCGAACAGGGCATCAGCCACTTTTTTGAGGTGGGCCGGGGCATTTGCCACCAGGTGTTGTGCGAAGAAGGGTTGATTTACCCCGGCGTGCTGCTGCTGGGCGCGGATAGCCACTCTACCCACGCCGGGGCGCTGGGCGCGTTTGGCGCGGGTGTGGGCCGCAGCGAAATGGCCGCTATTTGGGCCACCGGCCAATTGTGGCTGCGCGTGCCCGAAAGCATCAAACTAACCCTTACCGGCCAGTTTAGCCGCTGGGTTACCAGCAAAGATATTGCCCTGCACATCATTGGCCAATTGGGCGCGGATGGCGGGCTGTACGCCGGCATTGAGTTTCACGGCAGCGCCGTTGAGCAAATGTCTATGGCCAGCCGTTTTGTGCTTACCAATATGATGGCCGAAATGGGGGCCAAAAACGCCTGGGTGTTGCAGGATGATGTAACGTTTGACTGGCTGGCGCGGCAAACCGGCCAGCCGGACCGCCGCACCGAATGGGCCACCGCCAGCCGCCAACTGGCCCCCGACCCCGCCGCCGTTTACGCCGCCGCATACAATTTTAACGCCGCCGCCATTGAGCCGCAGGTGGCCTGCCCGCACACGGTTGATAACGTTAAACCGCTCAGCCAGGTGGCCGGGGTAAAAGTGGATCAGGCTTTTTTGGGCACCTGCACCAATGGCCGGCTGGAAGATTTGGCCGTGGCCGCCCAGATTGTGCAGGGCCAACGGGTAGCGCCCGGCACGCGCTTTCTGGTCATTCCGGCTTCGTCGCGGGTGTACATGGCCGCGCTTAAGGCCGGCTATGTTGAAACCCTGCTGGCGGCGGGCGCAACCTTTGGCACGCCCGGCTGCGGGCCGTGCATGGGCAACCACCTGGGCGTTCCCGCCCCCGGCGAAGTGACCATCAGCAGCGCCAACCGCAACTTTCAGGGGCGGATGGGCACCCGCGAGGCCGACATCTACCTGGCTTCGGCGGCGGTGGTCGCCGCCAGCGCCATCGCCGGCCAAATTGCCGGCCCGGAACAAATTATCGGCCAATAAACATCAAGTTTACGGCCAGAACTTCAAGTTTACGGCCAGAACTTCAAGTTTTGGTAAAAAACATCAAGTTTACGGCCAAAACTTCAAGTTTACGAGTAAAAGATGAACAACTCACAACTCACAACTCACAACTCACCGTTAATTGGGGGCCGGGTGTGGAAATACGGCGATGGCGTTAACACCGATGTGATTTTTCCCGGCAAATACACCTACACCGTTACCGACCCCGCCGAGATGGCCCGTTACGCTCTGGAAGATTTGGACCCCGCCTTTGCCGGCAATGTTCAACCCGGCGATGTGATTGTGGCCGGTAAAAACTGGGGCAACGGCTCCAGCCGCGAGCAGGCCGTAACCTGTTTAAAACAGGCCGGGGTGGGCGCGGTGGTGGCGGCCTCGTTTGCCCGCATTTGGTACCGCAACGCCATTAACAACGGCCTGCTGGCCATTACCTGCCCGGCGGCGGCAGCGGCGCTAACCGGCGGCGAGCGGGTTCAAATTGATGTGGCCGCGGGCGTCATCAAAACCGCAGCGGGCCGCGAATTTCAGTTTCCGCCGTTTGACCCCGCCGTGCAGGCCATTATTGCCGCCGGCGGGTTGATTCCCTATCTTAAAGAACAATTTCAAAAACCGGAATAGAGACTACCATGCATGCAGAGATTGTAATGATTGGCACCGAGTTGCTGCTCGGTGAAATTGTGGATACTAACGCCGCCCGGCTGGCGCGGGGCTTGCGCAGCATCGGTATGGATTTGCTCTACAAATCCACTGTGGGCGATAACGAAAGCCGCATTACGGCGGTGCTCAACCAGGCGCTGGATCGCTCCGGGGTGGTGATTACCTCCGGCGGGCTGGGGCCAACCGTAGATGATATGACCCGGCAGGCCGTGGCCAATGCCACCGGGCGAGAACTGGAGTACAGCCTGGAACTCGAAGAGCAAATCGCGGCCCGGTTTCGCGGGTTTGGCCGTGAAATGGCCGAAAACAACAAACGGCAGGCTTTTATTCCCGCCGGGGCGCTGCCGTTGCGCAACCCGGTGGGTACCGCGCCCTGTTTTCTCAGCGAGGACGTGCGCGGGCGCGGCTTTGTAATTTCGCTGCCCGGCGTGCCCAGCGAACTGGAATACATGCTGGAACACACCGTCCTGCCGTTGCTGGTTGAGCGCATGGGCGGCCAAAAAGTGATGAAGGTGCGGGTGCTGCGCACCTGCGCTGTGGGTGAAAGCAACGTTGACCGGGTTATCGGCGACCTGGAAACGTTGAGCAACCCCACCGTGGGGCTGGCGGCTCACGCCGGCCAAACCGATGTGCGCATCACCGCCAAAGCCGATACCGAAGCCGAAGCCGAGGCGCTGGTGGCCGCCATCGAGGCGGAATTGCGGCAGCGGTTGGGCGTGGCCATTTACGGCGTTGACAAGCAAACCGTCCCCGAAGTGTTAGGCCGGTTGCTAACCGAGCGCCAGTTAAAAGTAGGTGTGCTCGATGCCCTCTCGGATGGGCTGCTGGTGCGCGATTTAACCGAAGCCGGCTTTGCCGATGTCATCGCCACAGATTTGCGGGTTGATGGCGTGGCGGCGGCGCTGGCGGCGGTGGGCCTGCCGGCGGATTGCCGGGATTTGGCGCTGGCGGCGCAGGCGGTTACTCCGCCCGGCGGCGTTGGCGTGGCGCTGCTTGGCCCGCTTGAAACCGATGACGCCACGGTAATTATTGTGAACGGCCCCGACCAGACGCAGTTAACCCAGCCGGGCCGCAAATTTCAGGATTCCGATTACGTGCGGCGCTGGTTTGCCACGCAGGGCCTCGATTGGGTGCGGCGGGCGGTGTTGGGGCAATTTACCTCACCCGCCGATTGGAACTGAACCGTTGCATATAAAAGGCCACGCTAAAAACGTGGCCTTTTTGCAAAAAAAGCCTTTTGACTCGCAATCTACTTTGGATTATGATGGGGGGCGGTTAATAACCCCCACGGTTACACAATATCCGGTGTTGGCCGCCCAAACCTGAGCAGCCCGGCAACGGCGAATAAAATTCGTAATTTGTAGTTCGTAGTTTTCAAGGGAGATAACCTATGTCGTTACATCCATTAGCCGGCAAACCGGCCCCGCGTGAATTACTAACCAATATTCCCCGGCTGGTTTCGGCCTACTACACCAACCAGCCCGATCCGGCTAACCCGGCTCATCTGGTTGCCTTTGGCACATCGGGCCACCGGGGCACATCCGTCAATTTTAATTTTAACGAACATCACCTGCTGGCGGTGTGCCAGGCCATTTCTGAACTGCGGCGGCAGCGCGCCATCACCGGGCCGCTGTTTTTGGGCATGGATACCCACGCCCTCTCCGAGCCGGCGCTGGTTACGGCCATTGAGGTGTTTGCCGCCAACAACGTGGAAGTAATGGTGCAAACCGGGCTGGGCTACACCCCCACGCCGGTCATTTCGCACGCCATTCTCACCTACAACGAGGGCAAAACCGCAGGGCTGGCCGATGGCGTGGTGATTACGCCCTCGCACAACCCGCCCAACGATGGCGGCGTAAAATACAACCCGCCCGCCGCCGGCCCCGCCGACACCGAAACCACCAGCCTCATTCAAAACCGCGCCAACGAAATTCTGCGTGACGGTTTGCGCCCGGTAAAACGGCTGCCCTTTGCCCGCGCCATGCAAGCCGATAACGTGCACGAGTACGATTACCTCACTCCCTACGTGGCAGACCTGGAAAACGTGGTCAATATGGAAGCCATTGCCGCCGCCAAACTAAAAATCGGGGTTGACCCGCTGGGCGGGGCCGGGCTGGCCTTTTGGGACCCCATCGCCGAAATGTACGGCCTGAACATCGAAGTGGTGAACCGGGCCATTGACCCCACTTTCTCGTTTATGACGGTGGACAAAG
Organism: uncultured Caldilineaceae bacterium; assembly: GCA_964517605.1. GTDB lineage: Bacteria > Chloroflexota > Anaerolineae > 4572-78 > J111 > J095. Next base: position 80,995 of record CAZFCE010000020.1, read on the forward strand.
ACGGCAAAATCCGCATGGATTGCTCCTCGCCGTATGCTATGGCCAGCCTGATTGGCCTTAAAGATCAATTTGACGTGGCCTTTGGCAACGACCCCGACTACGACCGCCACGGGATTGTGACCCCCAGCGTGGGGCTGCTCAACCCCAACCACTATTTGGCCGTGGCCATTTGGTATCTGTACCAAAACCGGCCCGGCTGGCGCGCCGACGCCGCCGTGGGCAAAACGCTGGTGTCCAGCTCGATGATTGACCGGGTGGCCGCTCATTTGGGCCGCAAACTGAGCGAAGTGCCGGTCGGCTTTAAATATTTTGTGGATGGTCTGGTAGATGGCTCCTTTGGCTTTGGCGGCGAAGAAAGCGCCGGAGCCTCGTTTTTGCGTAAAAATGGCCGGGTGTGGACCACCGACAAAGACGGCTTCATCCTTGATTTGCTGGCCGCCGAAATCACCGCCATCACCGGGCGCGACCCCGGCGAGCATTACCAATCGCTTGAGGCGCAATTTGGCAGCCCGGTATACGAGCGCATGGATGCCCCCGCCAGCACCCCGCAAAAGAAAGTGCTGGCCAACCTGTCGCCGGACATGGTAGAGGCCACGGACATGGCCGGCGAAAAAATCACGGCCAAACTTACCCACGCGCCGGGCAACGGCGAAGCCATTGGCGGGCTAAAAGTGGTTACGGAGAACGGCTGGTTTGCCGCCCGGCCTTCTGGCACCGAAGAAATCTACAAAATTTACGCCGAAAGCTTCAAAGGCAGCGACCACCTCAAACAAATCCAAACCGAAGCGCAGGCCATTGTACAAGCCGCTTTTAAGGTGGCCGGCCTGTAATTGATTCCCCGCCCTGAGCGCATCAGGGGCAAACTTGATTTAAGCCAACCCACGGAGTCCGAAACCACGGTTTTGGACTCCGCAAATTATTTTTTTGAGGATTGAATTTATGAACGTGAATCCGGGTATTTTCAAAGCCTACGACATTCGGGGCATTTACCCCACCGAGTTAAACGAAGAAGTTGGCTACGCCATTGGCCGCGCCTTTGCCTCGTTTCTTAAAGTTGATACCGTGATTGTGGGCCGCGACATGCGCCTGTCTGGCCCGCAAATGTTTGCCGCCGTTACGCGCGGGCTAATGGATCAGGGCGCGGACGTGATCAACATTGGCATGGTCAGTACTGACCAGTACTACTACGCCTGCGCCACGCTGGGCCACGCCGGGATGATGGTTACGGCCTCGCACAACCCCAAAGAATACAGCGGCTTTAAAATGGTGCGCCAAATGCCCCAACTCCTCAGCGGCGACGACGGCATTCAGGATTTGCGCCGCATGGTCGAAACCGATGCCTACGCCCCGCCCACTCGCACCGGGCGAATGATCGAACAGGATTTGAGCGCCGGTTTTGTGGACATGGTGCTCAGCCTGATTGACGCGCCCGCGCTGGCCAACCTGAAGGTGATTGCCGATACCGGCAACGGCATGGTCGGCCCCAGCCTCACTCGCGTGTTTCAGCGGTTGCCCTCCATCAAACTCACCGGCATGTACCTTGACCCCGATGGCAGCCTGCCCAACCACGGCCTCGATCCGCTGCAACCCGAAAACCGGGCCGAATTGCAGGCGCGGGTAGTGGCCGAGGGCGCGGACATCGGTTTTGCCTTTGACGGCGACGGCGACCGCTTTTTTACCATTGATGACCGCGGCCAGTTTGTCTCCGGCGATTTTTTAACCGCGCTGATGGGCCAGTATTACCTTGAAAAATACCCCGGCGCCAACATTGTGTACGATGTGCGGGCCAGTTGGGCTGTGCCGGACCTCATTACCGCTGCCGGGGGCACGCCGCTGATGGAACGGGTGGGCCACGCTTTTATCAAACGCCGTATGGCCGCCGAAAAAGCCGTGTACGGCGGCGAAGTAACTGGCCACTACTACTTTAAAGATTTCTTCTTTGCCGATTCCGGGTTGGTTCCGGCGCTCATCATTTTAGAGATGCTTTCCAAAAAACAAACCAGCCTGTCGGCGTTACTCAAACCGTTGGAGGCCAAATATTTCATCTCCGGCGAAATCAATACCCGCATTGCCGGTAGCCCGCTGGCCAAAATGCAGGAATTGGCCGAAATTTTTAAAACCGGGCGGGTTGAATGGTTTGATGGCGTGTCGGTATCGTTTGATGACTGGCATTTTAACGTGCGCCCCTCTAACACCGAGCCGCTGCTGCGCCTGAATTTAGAGGCCATGTCAAAGGCGCTTATGGAAACCCGGCGTGACGAAGTTTTAGGTATCATTCGGAGCTAAGTCCATCGCTCCGGGGCGGCAACGGAAATGAACGCGCTGCGCTGGATTGAAAAAAAGGGAAGGCCGCTGGCCGAAGTGCAACTCGAAGACCGCGAGCTGGCCTGGCGTGGCTTTGTGCTAAACACCGTGCTGCTCAGCCTGATGTTCTTTACCACGGTTTACTGCCTGCTCAACCTGCTGTTTTGGTTTGGGGGCATGGATGAAGGCTCGGCGGTAAGCACTTTTTTGGGCGTTTTTATTCTGTCCGGCATCTACTGGGTTTCGCGCCGGCGCAGCGTGCAACTGGCCATTTACATTTTCAGCGGGTTTAGCATTCTGGTGAGCTTTGCCTTGAGTTTTGGCTGGGGCGTCACCGACATCTCGACTAACGCTTTTTATGTGATGGCCATCCTTGAAAACGGTATTTTGTTACGGGGCCGCGCCTTTATGCTGGTCATGAGCGTGCTGGTGCTGGGCTACCTGTTTTTGGGGCTGTCGCAGCTTTATGGCGTGTTCACGCCGCCGTTTTTTACCCTGTTGGGCGCTAACACCATCAATGTTACGCTGATTTTTACCTTTCTCACCGTGTTGGGGCATATCAGTTCGCGGTTGATTGACCGGGTGCTGCTGGATCAAATCACCGAAGCCCGCCGCCGGCAAGAACTGGAAAGCCGGGCCAAAATTGCCGCCGAGGTGCAGCTAAAAATGCTGCCCGATCGCCCACCGGAGTGCGCCAACTACGATATTGCCGGGCAATGCCTGCCCGCCCGCGATGTGGGCGGCGACTTTTACAATTATCACCTGCTGCTCAACGGTGATTTGGCCGTAACCATTGGCGATGTTACCGGCAAAGGCATGCCCGCCGCCCTGCTTATGGCCATTACCACCGGCATGATTGATAGCCTTATGCCGGCAGCCATTGAGCCGGGCCAACTGCTGGCAACCGTGGCCGCCCGGCTGCATAAACACAGCCACACCAGCGGCCTCAACACGGCCTGTCTGGTGGCCTTTTTTAACCGGGATCGCCTGCGGGTGGCCAACGCCGGTTGCATCAGCCCGCTTATTCGCCGAGCCGCCGGGCACCTGGAATGGCTGGATGTGGGCGGTTTGCCGCTGGGCGTTAACCAAAAATCCGAAGTTTACCGCCAGGTAGAGGCCGCGCTCTACCCCGGCGATTGGGTAATCTTCACCACCGATGGCGTGGTTGAAGCCATGAACGCATCGCGCCAGATTATGGGCTTTAAAAGCCTGGAAAACATCATTGCCGCCGCGCCGGCTCACACCGCGCTGGCCATGCGCCGGCACATCATTGAGCAGGTGCAGCGTTACCAGAGCGGCCATGAACAAGAAGATGATATCACCGTGGTTGTAGTCCACGTTTTGGAGAACAGTTATGTTGCGTAATTTCTTTATAGGACTCTCAAACAGCGAGTCCGCCGAAAAAGTTGTTATCGGCTTTCCGCCGGCCAAAAAAATGGCCCGGCGGTTTATTGCCGGCGAGTCTCTGGCCGATGCGGTGGCGGTGGTTAGAGAACTGAACAGCCGGGGCATCAAGGCCATTTTAAACCACGTTGGCGAAAGCGTAACCACGCCGCAAGAAGCCGGCGTGGCCGCCGCCGAGGTGCAAACCCTGCTGCAACGCATCCACGCCGAAAAACTCGATGCCGATGTGTCCATCAAGCCGTCGCACGTGGGGCTGGGCTTTGGCCGCGATTTTTGCTTTGAAAATATGGCCGATATTGTGCAGGTGGCGCACGAGTTTGGCATTTCGGTAGAGCTGGACATTGAAGCCAGCGCCGATGTTGATGACACGCTCGATATTTATCACCGCCTGCTCAGCACCTTTGGCGGCGATATCCGGCAGGCGGTGCAAGCCTACCTGTTCCGCACCCCCGCCGATGTGGAAAAGATTATCGCTCACGGCGGCAGCATCCGGCTGGTAAAGGGCGCGTACCAGGAACCATCTGCCATTGCCTACCAGGAACGCGCCGATATTAACGCCGCCGCGCTGCGCCTCATTCAATTGATGCTGTCGCCCGCCGCCATTGAAAAAGGCGCGTACCTGGCGCTCGGCTCGCACGACCCGGTTATCATCGAGGCGCTGCTGCGCGAGGCCAAAGCGCGAAACATTCCATCCGACAAGTTTGAAATCCAAATGCTGCTGGGCGTGCGCCGCGATGAGCAGCAACGCCTGGCCGACCAGGGCTACCAGATGCGCGTGTACGTGCCTTTTGGCGAAGCCTGGTATCCCTATTTTATGCGCCGCCTGGCCGAGCGCCCGGCCAACGTATTTTTTATAACGCGGGCCATGTTTGGCGGCTAAAAGGATGGCCAATTTTATGACCGAACAACCGTTGGCCGGGCGGGTGGCGCTGATTACCGGCTCGTCGCGGGGTATTGGCCGGGCCGTTGCGCTGGAACTGGCCCGCCGGGGCGCTGATATTGTGGTGCATTATCTGCGTAAAAAAAGCGCCGCCGCCGCCGTAACCGCCGAAATCGAGGCGCTGGGCCGCCGGGCCGTTGCCATTAAAGCCAATCTGGCCGAAGCCGATCAGATTGACCGGCTATTCAATCAAATTGAAGCCGAATTTGGCCGCTGCGATATTTTGGTGGGCAACGCCGCCAGCGGCACGCCCCAAAATATTCTGGATATTACCGACAAGCACTGGGATTGGACGATGGACGTGAATGCGCGGGCGGTGTTGCGCTGCGTGCAGCGGGCCGCGCCGCTCATGGCTAAAAACGGCTGGGGGCGGGTGGTTAATATTACCAGCCCCGGCAGCACCCGGGTGCTGCCCCATTACGCCGTGATTGGCGTTTCTAAAGCGGCGCTGGAGGCGTTAACCCGCTATCTGGCGGTGGAATTAGCGCCCCAAGGCATCATTGTCAATGCCGTTTCACCGGGGCTGGTCAACACCGATGCCATTGCCGCGTTTCCCATAGATTTGCAGCAGGTGTTTGAATACGCCGCCAATCGCGCCCCGGCGGGCCGGCTGGTTACGCCGCAGGATGTGGCCGGAGCGGTGGCGTTTCTCTGCTCCAACGAAGCCGCCATGATTGTGGGGCAAACCCTGCTTATTGACGGGGGCTATAATCTGCTGGTGTGAGCGGGGCAATGCACTCCGGTCGGTCATAGCGCGGGTTATTCACCACGGCGGCTACCGGGTAGGCCGCCATCTGTTCGGCGGGGTAGGGGGCCAGCAGGGTTTGCAGCCGCTCCGGTTTTTGTTCGGCGGGGTCAAGCCATTGCTCGTAAGCGGCGGGCGGTAAAATCACCGGCATCCGGTTGTGAATTTTGGCCATCAACTCGTTGGGCGTGGTGGTGATGATGGCGCAACTCAGCACCTCGTCGCCGTGCGGTGAGTACCACTGTTCCCACAACCCGGCAAAGGCAAACGGCTCCCGCGATTCCAGTTGAATATACAGCGGGGTTTTGCTCTTGTCGGCGTTGGCACGCCACTCGTAAAAACCATCGGCCAGCACCAGGCAGCGCCGCCGCCGGTAGGCCGCCCGAAACGAAGGTTTTTCGGCCAGGGTTTCGGCGCGGGCGTTGATTAGCCGGCTGCCAACGGCCACTTCTTTGGCCCACGATGGAATCAGCCCCCAGCTAAAAAAATCAATTTTGCGCGTGCCGGTGTTGGCCACCACCGCCACCGGCTGGCTGGGCGCAATGTTGTAACGCGGTATAAACTCCGCCGGTGGCGCAAACTGAACAAACGCCTCGGCCAGTTGTTGGGCATTTTTGGCTAACGTAAACCGTCCGCACATTGATGATCTCCTTGAAAATAACATTTTAGCGCAGGGGCGACCACGAGGGTCGCCCGGTTTTAGGGCGGGTGCAAGGCCCGCCCCTACTCCAAAAATAAGGGTTTGGGAGTCTGATTACCTGGCAGTTTTTAATACGAATGGTACAAATGAAGCGAATGGCGCGAATATTGTATAAAAAATTCGTATTATTCGCCCAATTCGTATTATTCGCGTTAAGGGTTTGAACTTTATGCTTAAAGTGTCAGGTAGCTAATTTGGGAGTAGATTTTTAACTCTTTTGACCCGCTTCAACCAGTTTTTTCAGGGTTTCCAGGCTGCGCCGGATTTCTCGTTGAGTGGCGGCCTGCCGCCCCAGCCGATCCAGCAGATTGCCAAAAAAACCGTGCGGCTGGTAATCCCAAATCCAGGTAAAGCGCGTGCCGTTGCCCACCGCGTTAAATTCCCAGCTCAGTTCGCTGCCGGCGGCAAACGGGCTGCTGCCGGCGGTATCAATGGCCCGCAGCCGTAGCGCCGCCGGCGGTTGGTATTCCGTTACCTCGGCTTCCCAACTGAACACCGCGCCGCCGCCAAACCGGGCATCAAACCGCAGCAACGCGCCGCGCCGCAACGGTGCCGGCGAGAGCAGTTCCACGCCGGTTATCTGAGCAGCCCAATTGGGCCAGCCGGCGGCATCGTGGCAAAACCGGAATACATCGCCCCGGAGAGCGTTAATATCAATGGATTCTTTAATGCGCGGCATAATCCTGTCCTTGTGCGGGTGTGATGCCGGTATTGTACTAAAAACTGCGCCGGTAGCCAATGCCCGCCTTGCGGCCTTGTCTGCCGGTGTTATAATGCGGCGATTAAATTGTAATCGAGGCGTTGGTATGACCCCAAACCGGCGCGGCGCGGTATGAGCGCCCTGGGCCTGTATCTTCATATTCCGTGGTGCGTAACGCGCTGCATTTATTGTGATTTTAACACCTACGTTGAGGGCGACTCGGCGCTGAAGGCGCATTACCACGCCGCCCTGCTGCGCGAAATCCGCGAAACCGGCGCGGCGTTGGGCCGCCCGCCGCTGAATACCGTTTTCTTTGGCGGCGGCACGCCCACCACGCTGCCGCCCGCCCAACTGGTTGAACTGGTTGAGGCCGTGCGCGCCGCTTTTCGGCTGCATCCCGCCGCCGAAATCACCACCGAGGCCAACCCCGGCACGGTTTCGGTGGATTATTTGTGCCACATCCGGCAGGGTGGCATTAACCGGCTGTCGCTGGGTGTGCAAAGCTTCAATAACGCGGAACTGGCCTTTCTCAGCCGGTTGCACAACGCCGATGCCGCCCGGCAGGCGGTGGTAGCCGCCCGCGCCGCCGGTTTTGAGAACATCAGCCTGGATTTGATATTTAACCTGCCGCAGCAAACGCCGGCGCAATGGCAATTTAACCTGCGCGAGGCGCTCAATCTGGAGCCGGACCATTTTTCAATCTACTCGCTGATTGTTGAGCCGGGCACGCCGCTGCACCGGCAGGTGGCGCAGGGCCTCACGCCGGTGCCGGACGACGATGTAGCCGCCGATATGTACGCCGCCACCATTGACACGCTGGGCGCGGCGGGTTTTAGCCACTATGAAATTTCTAATTGGGCGCGCCGCCACGGCGAAGCCGATTGGCAAACGCCCCAACTGGCGGCGGCGCACAATTTAATCTACTGGCGCAACCAGCCTTATCTGGGGTTGGGCGCGGGCGCGGTGGGCACGTTTAACGGGCAGCGCTGGGCCAATGTCAAGCGCCCGCAGGCGTACATTAAGCGGGTGGAAGCCGGCGGCGGGTTGGGGCCGGCCCGCGATGAGCGCACGTTTGAGGTTATTGACCCCGCCACGGCCCGCGCCGAGCAGATGATGCTGGGCTTGCGGCTGCTGCGCGAAGGGGTGAGCGCCGCTGAATTTGAGGCGCGGTTTGGCGTGGCGCTGACCGGACAATTTGAGGCCGCCATTGCCGCCGGGGTGCGCCGCCAACTGCTGGAATGGGTTGACAGCCCTGCCGGGGCGCGGTTGCGGCTCACGCGGGCGGGCCGTTTTTTGGCCAATCAGGTGGTGGTTGAGTTTATGGCGTAGCAAGCAGTAAGTAAGAAATTTTGAAAATTATTACTTTTGGAGGTAACTGAGTATGACCATTGCCCAATTTGAGGCGCATCTGACTCCGGCGGAGTTGGAGTTGTTTGCCGGATTAACCAGCCCGGCTAAAATTCAAACCTTTTTAAACGATACCCCCTACAGCGCCGAAAGCATAAACCGCTGCCCGCTGGATGTTTTGCGTAACCGCCAGGCGCACTGTCTGGATGGCGCGTTGTTTGCGGCGGCGGCGTTGCGCCGGCTGGGGTATCCTCCCCTGATTTTGGACATGCTGCCGGAGCCGGACACCGACGACGACCACCTGCTGGCGCTTTTTCGGCAGGATGGTTACTGGGGGGCGGTGGCCAAATCCAATTACGTGGGGCTGCGCTTTCGGGAGGCGATTCACCGCAACCTGCGCGAGCTGGTGCTCTCTTATTTTGAGGATTATTACAACGTTAAAGGGCAAAAAACGCTGCGGGGGTACACCCGTCCGGTTAATTTGCAATCGTTTGACAAGTTTGGCTGGATGTGGAGCAACGAAGGCGCGGACGCCGTAGAGCGTTATTTGTGGCGGTTAAAGCCAATCTCGTTGTTGAGCGCGGCGATGGTGGCCAACCTGTCGCCACTGGATGACCTGGCCTTTGAATCTGGCCGGTTGGGCGTTAACGAGGCCGGGTTGTTCCAGCCCAAGGCTTAACGGCTACAGCACCAGCAGCGGCTCATCCGCGGGCATGGCGGTTAAATCGTATTCCATTGCGCCGGTAATTAACACCGACGTCATGCGCCCCACCGGCAGCTCTTTTTCTACCACCACCAGGCCGTCAATTTCCGGGGCATCGCGGTAGCTGCGGGCCAGGCTGATGCCGTTATCCACGCCTTCTACCAGCACCGGGAGCCGCCGGCCCACCAACTGCTGGTTGCGCCGCAGCGAAATGGGCTGCTGAAACGCCATCAGCCGTTCCCAGCGGGCTTGCCGGGTGGCGGCATCAATTTGGTTGGGCAACTCAAAGGCGGGCGTGCCCGGCTCCGGTGAAAAGGTAAAGGCCCCGGCCCGGTCAAACTCTACAGCGGCCATAAAATCGAGCAGCCCCGCAAATTCGGCTTCGGTTTCGCCGGGGTAGCCCACAATAAAGGTGGTGCGCAGCACGGCCTGGGGCATGGCCCGGCGGTAATCCTCCAGCCAGCGAACAAGTTTGTCTACGTTGTGGGGCCGGCGCATGCGTTTGAGCGTGTCGGGGTGGCCGTGTTGCAGCGGCATGTCAATATACGGCAAAATAGCCGGATGCGCGGCCATCACCTCAATGAGGCGCTGGCTGGCGTGACCGGGGTAGGCGTACATTAGCCGCCACCAGGCAATATCCGGCGCGGTGGCCACCAGTTGCTCCAGCAGGGCGGGCAGGCCATCCGGCTCGCCCCAGTCGCGCCCGTAGGCGGTGGTATCCTGGGCAATCAGAATAATTTCCTGCACGCCGGCGGCTTGCAGCCGTTGCGCTTCGGCCAGCAGGTGCGCCTGGGGGCGGCTGCGGTTTGGCCCTTTAAAACTGGGAATGGTGCAAAAGGCGCACGGCGCCGAGCAGCCATCGCTGATTTTTAGGTAGGCGCTGGCCCGGCCCCGTTCAACCTGTTGCCGGTTTAAGGCGATGGTTTCCAGCGGCGTGTCGCCTACTTCGGGCAGGTGGTACAGCGGCCCCGGTTTGGTGTGGGCGCGAAGCTGCTGGATAAACGGCACAATATCGGCCCACGAGCGCGTGCCAATCAGCCCGTCCAGCCCCGGCACCTGCTCGGTAACTTCGCGGCCAAACCGCTGGGCCATGCAGCCGGCGGCAATTAAAAGCTGATTTTTGCGTTTAAGGCCGGCCAGTTCTTGCAGCGCCTCAATGGATTCCGCTTTGGCGGCCTGCAAAAAACCGCAGGTGTTCACCACCAGCACGTCGGCGTGGCGCGGATTGGTGGTGCTGCGGTAGTTGGCTTGCAGCAACATCTCGCTGATGCCTTCGCTATCCACAATGTTTTTGGGGCAGCCCAATGTTAGCAGGTAAAAAGTTGGCGGCGCGGCTTTTGCCGGTTTTTTGCTCATAACCTATCCCGATGGTGCTTGAAAGCGAGAAAAATCGCCCGGATTTATCCCGCTTGCTCCCAACCGTGGTCACGGTTGGCGGCGGACAAAAATCAATCCTGAGATTGTAAACACAAACCGGATATTTTCAAATCCGGCGGCGTTGGCTACAATCCGGGGAAATTTTATCTAATTGGAGTTTTATGACCAGTTTTAGCCCGTTTTTGCGGTACCAACCGCTTGTTGATGATTGGGCGGCGTTTTCGGCGGCGCTGCTGCGCCCGTTGCCCACCTGCGTGTGGGCCAACCCGCTGCGGGTAACGCCCGCCGATCTGGCCCAGATTTTCCGGGCCGAAGGCATCCCGTTTGAGCCGGTGGCGTGGTATCCCGGCGGCTTTAAACTTGCGCCGGAGTTCAGGCCCAGCGGCCATTGGGCTTATTTGGCCGGGTTGTACCACGTGCAAGAAGAAGTATCGCTGCTGCCGGTGACGCTGCTTAACCCCCAACCCGGCGAGCGGGTGCTGGATTTGTGCGCCGCGCCCGGCGGCAAAACGGCGCAAATTGCCGTAAAAATGGGCAACCGGGGCACGGTGGTGGCCAACGATGTTAATTTTGGCCGCATGCGCGGGGCGCGCCACACTCTGGAACGGTTGGGGCTGGTAAATGTTTGCACCACGGTTTGCAACGGCGCTAATTACCCGGCGGCGGCGGGCCGGTTTGACCGGGTGCTGGTTGACGCGCCGTGCAGTTGCGAAGGCACCTCGCGCAAAGAGCCGGGGGTGCTGGCGCGGGTGGGCGAGCCGGTATCGCGTCAGAAAAGCGGCTTGCAGCGGGCGCTGTTGCGCCGGGCGGTGCGGTTGTGCCGGCCCGGCGGGCGGATTGTGTATTCAACCTGCACTTACGCCCCGGAAGAAAACGAACTGGTGCTTGACGCTATTTTGCAGGAATTTGGCGATGCCGTCAGCGTGGCGGCGGTAACTCCCACCGGGTTGATGGCGGGTGCGGGCGTGGTTAGCTGGCAGGGGCAGGCTTTGCACCCGGCGGTGCGGCATGCGCTGCGGTTGTGGCCGCACCACAACGATACCGGCGGTTTTTTTGTGGCGGCGCTGGATAAAAAGGCCGGTTTGGCGGCAAGTGAGGCCGATTTGCCGGGCGGGGTTGATTTCTCGCCCATCCCCGCCGAAATTATGGAACTGGCGGTCAGCCGGTTTGGTTTTTTGCCCGCCGATTTGGCCCGCTACGCGTTTTTTCAGCGGAGCAGCCGCCAAACGCATCTGGCCAACCCCGACCAGCAACCGCCCGTTACCCCGGAGCCGGATGCGGTGGGGCTGCAATTTATGCGCACCGCCATTAAAGACCCCAAACTCAATACGTCGGCGGCGCTGCTGCTGGGGCCGCTGGCCCGGCAAAACGTCATTGATTTAACGCCGGCGCAGGTAACGGCGTTTATAAACCGGCAGGATTTTGAGTTGCCGGCGGCGCAGGCGCAGCATTGCGTCGGTCAGGGCTACGTGCTGGCCCGGCACCGGGGTTTTGGGTTGGGCGTGGGCGTGTTTTGGCCGCGTGCCGGAGGCGGCGGCGTGGTGCGCAGCCTGTTCCCCAAAAGTTGGTCGCCGGGTGGCGGGCAATCCGGGGAGTGAACCGCCCAAAAATGGCCGGGCGGTTTGCCGAAATCCATTCTTGGGGTAAGATTTCGCTTTGTTGAAATTTTACCAAATGGGTTTGCTATTGATGATCAATTGCACCTCAATCTGGATAGGTTTGGCGGTACTCTGGCTGGCCACATTGGCCGGGTGCGCCGGGGCCACCGCTCAACCCACACCAACCGTCGCCAATACGGCTACTTCTACTTTTACCGCTACTGCCACGGCAACTGCCACCGCCACGCCCACCCGCACGCCATCGCCCACCAACACCGCCACCCCCACCATTACGCCCACGCCCACTCACACGGCTACCGCCACGCCAACGCCTACCCGCAACCTGGCCGGTTGCAACGCGGCGGGCTGCGGCTCGGCGGCCAGGCCGCTGCCCACTGTGGCCTATAGCCCCAAAATGTTGTTAACCCGCAAAACTCCGCAGCGCCGGCTTTGCCCGGAATGCCCGCCCAACGAGCGCATGTCTGAAAAAGAGTTGAACGCGCTGGTTAAAGCCGACCCCGGCACGCTGAATCAACTGCTTGGTATTGCGCTATCGCAGCAGGCGCACCAGCTTGCGCCCGGCGTGGTGTATATAGTGGCGGATGCCGTGCATTACGTGGTGATTGATTTGAAGGAATCCGGTTACGTGCTGCGTAACATCATCCCGCCGGTGCCCGACCTTGAAACCGAGGCGAATGTGCGCATTACGCCGTCGTACTGCTTTCGGCCCGAATCGCTGGTGGTGATGACCGCCGATTACCACGGGCTGGTCAGCTCTAACAAAACCGAAAACGGCTGGGAACTGTTTTTTCACATGGGGCGGGCCGCCCTGTTTGAGCGGGATGGTCGCTTTGATATTGATGTTATCCGCAAGCACGATGAGTTTGCCCAGACCACGGTTTCGTGGGGAGCCGGGCCAATTTTTATGTGGGACGGCCAGTTTGATTACAACCCCAAACAGGAGTGGTTTACCCCGGAAAACCTGTTTCATTACCGCGATACCCGCTGGGGCAAAACCATCGCCGCTTTGTCGGATGACCGCCGCTACCTGTTTCTCAGCGTAACCTACGGGATTACGCTCAAGGAGTATTCTCAAAAACTAATTGATTTGGCCGGCAAGTGGGGCATTAAAATAGACCGGGCCATGATTTTTGATGGCAACGAAAATACTTACATGGCCATCCGGCTGAACGACCACATGGTGCCGCTGCTGGGCATTGAAGAACCGCTGATTGTAAACTGCCTGGCCGTGGAACGGCCCAAATAGAATAAAACGGGGCAAAATACCGGCAGGCCGAAACCCTGGGTTTCGGCCTGTTTTTTTGTGGGGGTAATATGGCCTTGTTTTCGCCCTTCCCCCTGTGTCCCCCCTTCCCATTGGGAAGGGGGGAAGTTTTTAGGAGCGTGTGTCAATTTCTGTTTTTCCCCTCCCCCAAATTTTTTTGGGGGGCCAGGGTTGGGGGCAAAACTATGCTATTTTGAGGCCGGCAAAGGCCAGCACATCGCGGGCCAGTTGCACCCGCGCTTCGGGGGTGGTCATAATGGTGTTAGTTACCAGCGGGCGCAAGCCCAGCCCGGCAATCTCCGGCTGGTGCGCCTCGTCCTGAAGATCGAGCACAAAGCCGGTGAGCACAGCCCGTAAATAGCGGGCCACCCCCACCGGCGACACTTCCATGTTCAGTTCGGTCATAATTTTGGCCGCCGGCCCTTTTAAGGCGACCCCGTTCACAATGGGCGATACCGCAATTTTGGCCGCTCGGCTGGCGGCGATAATCCGGTGCAGGCTGGGCATGGCCAAAATAGGGGCCAGGCTGAGCAGCGGGTTGCTGGGGCAAAAGATAATCGCGTCGGCGTTGCGCACGGCGGCAATCACCTCGCGGCTGGGCTGGGCGGTGTCGGCTCCCTCAAACCGCAGGGCGGTTACGGTGGGCCGGCACTGTAACCTTACAAAATATTCCTGAAACGGCAGTTCGCCGTTGGGGGTTTCAACAATGGTGCGCACCGGTTCCTCGCTCATGGGCAGCACGGCGCAGCGCACGCCCAGGCGCCGGCACAGCTCTTTAGTAACCCAGTTGTACGGAAAACCCTCGTGTAACCACTGGGTGCGTAACAGGTGCGTGGCCAAATCGCGGTCGCCCAGTTGAAACCAAACCGGCCCGCCGTACCGGGCCACCCCGGCCAGCGCGTTCCAGCTTTCATCCTTTTGGCCCCAGCCGGTGGCGGGGTTGGCCAAATTGGCCAGCGTGTACATTACCGTGTCCAAATCCGGCGAGATGCGCAGCCCCAGATGCTCAAAATCATCGCCGGTGTTCACAATGATGGTTAGTTTATCCGGCGGCACAAGCTGAGCCAGCCCGTAGGCCAGTTTAGCCCCGCCCACGCCGCCGGCCAGCGCCACTACATTGGCTGTGGTCATATCTCTGTACCTGCCTTGTAACTACGCGCCGGCTTCAAATTCGCCGGCCATTAGCCGCACAATATCAGAGCGGCTTACAATGCCCACCAGCCGCCCGGCCTCAACCACGGGGATGGGGTTCATGCGGCGTTCAATCATCAGTTCGGCCAGTTCGGCAATGGTGGCGCCGGGGGCCACGGTTTTGGCCGGCTTTGACATGATCTCCTCGGCGGTGATGCCCAGAATGTGGTTAAGCCGGTCGCGGTAGTGCTGCGGCGTTTCCAGGTAAAAAATCATATCGAGGATGGTAAAAAAGGCCGGCATTTTAAAGCGGGTGTTGCGCACAATCATATCCAGCTCGGTGACAACGCCAACAATCTCGCCGTCATCGGTTACAACCGGCAACCCGCCAATGTTATGGGCCGACATCAGTTTGGCAACCTGGCCCACCGGCGTGGCGGGGGTAACGGTAATTACGGTGGTGGTCATAATATCGCCCACCCGTTTTTGGGCGCTTTCCGGCAAAATCTGGCTCATGGAACACACTCCTTGGAAAATAGCGAATTGCGAATATGACCCTGAGTAGGGGCGACCCTTGTGGTCGCCCAATAAGGGTTGCCCTTTTGAGGTTAAGGGTGAGGTAAGTATAGCACACTCCGGGCCGGCGGGCTACCAGACCGGCCAACCGCATTCCGCCCGGTTGAACGCGCCCGGAGCGAATAATCCGCCGTTCGCAAATTGGCCCGTTCGATGGTATGATGGGGCCGCGACGAGTGACGAGTGACGAGCTACGAACGACGAATTCTCGTTCGCCATTCGTCATTCGTCGCTCGTCATTCGTGATTATCAAAGGAGCTAACCCTATGCGCGTAAACCACTGGCTGTTGCTGCTGCTTGGCGTTATTGCCGTAACCGCCTTTGCCGGCGGCCCCACGCCCACCGCGACCCCCGCCGCCTCGCCCACGCCGACCATTACCCCGGCCCTGCCGGTGCTGATGGGCACGCCAATGCCCCTGCCCAACGAGCCGATTACCCCCGATAACCTTGACCGGCTGCAACAACTGGCCATGTGGGGCCGGGGAGCCGCCAAACACGCCGCCTTCAGCCCCGACGGCCAAACCCTGGCCATCGGCACCACCGCCGGGGTGTGGCTGCACGACGCCAAAACCTGGGCCTTGCGCCGCTTTATGCTGACCGATGCAGAGATAAATGCGCTGGCCTTTCTGGCGGACGGCCAACTGATGGCCCAGGTGGGGGGCAAAACCATCAACCGTTGGGATGTGACCACCGGCGCGCTGGTGGGCAGTTGGTCGCTGGATGCCAAGAGAATTGGCTCAAACCGGACCGCCTTTGCCCCCGATGGAACCAGGGTAGCCTCACCATTGGGAGATGGGGATAAGGTTGGCATCTGGGAGCTACCGGGCGGTAAACTACTTTCTGCGTTGAAGAGTCAGCCTGGCTCTGAACGCCTGGCAAATGCTCTGGCTTTTTCATCCGACGGCACAATCGTGGCTTCAGCAATGATCCCCGACATCGGCGCCCCCCACCTCTCGGCCACATTGAACAGTGTCGTGGCGGTCTGGAACGTCAAAACCGGGGCATTGATCCACACCTTGCCTTTGCCTGACCGGGAGGCGATGTCGAATATCGTCTTTTCCGCCGATGGCAAGCTGCTGGCGGCGGCCAGCGGTAAGAGTATTTTTGTCTGGCAGGTGGAGACAGGCGAACTTTTGCAGACCCTCACGGGACACACCGACTCTATACTGAGTTTGGCCCTTTCGCCCGATGGCGCGCAACTGGCTTCGGCATCGTTTGACAAGACGGTTCGCCTGTGGAGCGTGGCGGAAGGGAGATTGCTGCATACATTGCCGGAACCTACGACGCACCAACTGGTTTTCTCCGCCGATGGAACTGTTTTGGTCTCTGCCCCCTTGTTTGCCAATGACCCGGTAAATCTGTGGGACACCGCCACCGGCGCGCTCCTGGGAGAAGTTGAGGGCTACACCAACGGTATTTCCGGCCTGGCCGTTGCCGCCGACGGGACGGTGTACACCACGCAGCCCCGCAACCTGGGCCTCCGCCGTTGGGATATTTCAACCGGGCAAATCACCCGCCACTATCCCGAGCAGTACGTGGGCGGTCTCGCTGTCTCGGCCAACGGGCAAATCCTGGCCGCCGGCCATTTCGACCCTTACGACCATTACCCCTCACCCTCAGTCCTGGTCTGGAATGCCGCTACCGGTCAACTGCTGCAAACTTTGAAAGATTACTGGCAATCGGTTGATAGCCTGGCCCTGTCACCGGAGGGTGACTTGCTGGCCTCTTCAGAGAACGGGGCCATCGATATCGACAATACCCAAACCGGGGAGCAAGTGCATCTTCTTTGGGCAGGGGAGGGCCGGGGGCCAAGCACATCGCTGGCTTTTTCACCCGATGGCCTGAAATTAGCCGCAAACAGATACAAGGTTTATATGTTAGGACTTACGCAAGAGTCATAGGAATAGACGGATGTTTGAGTTGGGCAATC
>CAZFCE010000021.1:0-96012 GCA_964517605.1 uncultured Caldilineaceae bacterium
AGGCAAAACCTCAACGCGAATGGCCCGAATTGCCCGAATACCGCGAATAATTCCTTATGAAAATTCGTTCCATTCGTTTTATTCGTGAAATTCGCGTTGGGTTTGAGCGTGAGCCGGGCGTAAGGTGAGGGCGGGGGCAAGCCCCGCCCCTACGGTTGCCTTTCGGCGCTCGTCATTCGTCACTCGTAATTCGGTGGGGACAAGCCCCGCCCCTACCGGAGACCCTTCGGGCGTGCGCCCTCAGGGTGACATTCGTCATTCGTAGTTCGCCACTCGTAACTCATAACTCGTAACTCGTCTTTCGTCGCTCCTCACCTGCGTTTGGCCGGGGCCGGGCCGGTTGGAGCCGCCTTTTCGGTGTATTTGCAGCCATCGGCGTACCGCGAGCAGCCCCAGAAGGGGCCAAACTTGCCCTTTTTTAAAACCAGCGTGCCCTGCCCGCATTGAGGACAACCCCGTTCGGCGGAATCGGATGGCGGTGGGGCGGCGGGCTTGTTTGGCGGCGGGCGTCTCTGGCGGCGGCGTTTGGCCGGGGCCGGGGTGGAGGTTTTGGCGGCGGGTTGGCGCGTGGCCGCCGCGGCCAGCAACGCCTGATCAACCACGGCCTTAAAGGGCGGGTAAAATTCTTGCATCACGGCCAGCCGGCTGGCCGCGCCCCGGGCAATCCGGTCTAAATTTTCTTCCATAGTGGCGGTAAACTCCACCTCTACCGCCAGCCGCACGTGCTGTTCCAGCAGTTGGCACACCTGCGCGCCGAGCGGGGTGGGGTACAGCCGTTTTTTCTCCAGCCCCACGTAGCTTCTGTCGTGCAGGGTTTCGACAATGGCGGCATAAGTGCTGGGGCGACCCAGGCCCAATTTTTTAAGCGCGCCGATGAGTTGCGCCTCGGTGTAGCGGCTGGGCGGTTGGGTAAAATGCTGCTGCGGGCGCAACTGGTGCAGTTGCAGCGGGTCGCCGGCGGCCAGTTCGGGCAGCGGATTGGTTTCGGCGTCGTCGTCACCGTCATCATTATTATTATGATGATTGGCGGCGGAGCCGGCGCGGGCTTCTTCGGCGTCAACATCAACCCCGTACACCTTTAAAAAACCGGCAAAGCGGAGCGTGCTGCCGGTAGCCCGGAACAGGTAAACCGTGGGCTGCCGGGCCAGTAACGTTTCAATATCCACGGTGAGGGTATCGTACACCGCCGGTTTCATCTGGCTGGCAATAAAGCGCCGCCAGATAAGCCGGTACAGCAAGTGCTGCGGGGCCGATAAATACGGCTCGATGCTTTTGGGCGTGCGCCACGGGTCTACCGGGCGAATGGCTTCGTGGGCTTCCTGCGCGGATTTATCGCGGGTTTGGTAGATGGGCGGCTGGGCCGGCAGGTAAGCCTCGCCAAAATATTTGGCCACCACCTCGCGGGCGGCCTGCTGCGCTTCGGGCGCAACGGCCACGCTATCGGTGCGGATGTAGGTAATCAACCCCACCGCCTTGCCTTCGTCCAGCGTTACGCCCTCGTACAACTCCTGCGCCAGCTTCATGGTAAGGCGGGGGTTAAAGCCAAGCTGGCTGGAGGCGGCCTGCTGCAAAGTATCGGTGGTAAAGGGCGGGTAGGGCTGGCGGCTGCGCACGCCTTTTTCAACCCGCTGCACCCGCCAGTCGGCGGCGCGTAAATCGGCCAGCACGCGCTCGGCATCGGCCTGGGTTTTTAGCTGGGGCGGCTGGCCTTTTATTTTGAACAGTGTGGCCCAAAACTTTTGGGGGGCGGCAGCGGCGGTTTTGGATAGCTGCGCCTCAATGCTCCACCACTCTTCGGGGGTAAAGGCCGCAATCTCCCGCTCGCGCTCAACCACCAGCCGCAACGCCGGTGATTGCACTCGCCCGGCAGACAGGCGTTTGCGGCCCGATAGCCCGGCCCACAGCACCGGGCTAACCATGTAGCCCACCAGCCGGTCAATCACCCGGCGGGCGGTTTGGGCCTCAACCAGCCGCCGGTTAATCTGGCGGGGAGCGGCCAGCGCCGCCCGTAGATCGGTTTGGGTAATGGCGGTAAAGGTGATGCGCCGGATTTTGCCGGCCACGCCGCGGCCCAGGCGCTCGGCCACGTGCATGGCAATGGCTTCGCCCTCGCGGTCCATGTCGGTGGCCAGGTAAATAATTTCGGCGGCATCGGCGGCTTTTTTTAGCGCCGCCAGCGTTTTGCTTTTGCCGCGCATCAGGTGCAGGGTGGGCGTAAAATCGGTCAAATCCACGTGCAGGCCGTCGGCGGGCATTTCTAAAATATGGCCGCTGGTGGCCTGCACGGTGTACTCCGCGCCCAACATCCCCTTGATGGTGCGCGCCTTTTTAGCCGATTCTACAATGAGCAGTTTGGTCATGAGCTGTTTTCTCGCTGGTGGTATGCCGGTTAAATTATGGCACAAGCCCGCCGGCCTGACAATCTGCGGCGGCGGCGTGGCTCTGTTAACATCTAACCTTTTTCTAATGTTTTTCCAATTGGTATTTAATCATAAAACACTATACTTATAACACTGTCAAAACCAACAAAGGCATCCGGTTTGGCCATTAAAATCTGTAACCATGATGCCCATAATGCACCCCAGGGAGGATTTTTTGACAACCAACTCCTGGATAACCTGCCCTAAGCCTAACCCCACCGCTACATTACGGTTGATTTGTGTGCCGTATGCCGGCGGCGGCGCTTCGACGTTTGCGCCATGGGCCAGGCTGTTCCCGCCAACGGTAGAAGTGTGCGCCGTTCAGCTTCCGGGCCGCGAAACCCGCCTCGGAGAAGCGCCCTACCGGCAATTTAACCCCTTGATTGAAGCTACAGCCCAGGCGTTGCTGCCGTACCTTGATAAACCCTTTGCCCTGTTTGGGCACAGCCTGGGGGCGTTAATCTGTTTTGAACTGGCCCATTACCTGCGCCGGCAGGCGTCTATCCAGCCCACGCACTTGTTTGTATCGGGCCGGCGGCCTCCTCATATGCCCAGCCGGGAACCCGCGCTGCACCACCTACCCGATGCGGCCTTTATTAGCCAGGTGCAGCAGCGGTATAACGGCATTCCGCCGGTTATTTTACAGGAAAAAGAGTTGCTGGAGTTGTTTTTGCCAATTTTAAAGGCAGATTTTGAACTTTTAGAAGATTATCAATACACCCAGGCCGCGCCGCTGGATTGTCCGATTTCGGCTTTTGGGGGCCGGCAGGATGGTCAGGCTCTTGAACATGAATTGGCAGACTGGTTTAACCAAACCAAAAACGCTTTTTCTTTGATAATGCTACCCGGTAACCATTTTTTTGTGCAAAGCGCGCGCCCTTTGCTGGTTCAGGCTATTGTTAACACGTTAACCCCATTGCTCAATTAACCCGCAACAAAGCCTCGGCGGGGCGCGGTTAGCCAACCAAATTACTTGCTTCCTTACCTAAACCTAAGACAGATTCCACATACTCTGACTGAATACAAATATCCCCGGTGGCCGCACAACAATAACGGGCAACCATGTTTGTGATATGTGGCGAGTTTGAATTGGAAACAAGGAGGATTGATTATGTTCCAAACTGCACCGGGCCGCGCTGCCGGCAAACCGGTTTCTCCGCCGGAACCTATTGCAATTATTGGTATTGGCTGCCGCTATCCCGGTGGAGTTAACAGCCCGGCAACATTTTGGCAGCTTTTATGCCAGGAAATTGACGCTATCACCGATATGCCGGCTGATTCCATCCGGTTTGATGTTGGGGCTTTCTATCACCCAACTCCGGCCACACCGGGAAAGGTGATTACCAAAAAGGGCGGTTTTTTGGAACACCTGGATCAATTTGATGCCCACTTTTTTGGTATTTCCCCGCGCGAGGCCGACCGGCTGGATCCGCAGCAGCGGTTGTTGCTAGAGGTAGCCTGGGAAGCCCTGGAAGATGCCGGCCTAGTGCCACCTAAGTTGGCGGGTAGCCAAACCGGTGTATTTATTGGAATGTGGACTAATGATTATGAAGATAAGATATACCATCTTTCAGATGATATTGATTTGTACATAACCACCGGTAGTGGCCGGTATGCTGCTTCTGGGCGGCTTTCTTATACCTTTGACTTGCAAGGCCCCAGCCTAACTGTTGATACAGCCTGTTCATCGTCGTTGGTAGCTGTCCATCTGGCTTGTCATAGTTTGTGGGCCGGCGAGTCAACTCTGGCGCTGGCGGGCGGGGTAAACCTGCTGTTAGAGCCTCAAATCTCAATTGGTTATTCCCGTTCCAAAATGTTGTCCCCGGATGGGCGTTGTAAATTTGGTGATGCCCAAGCCAATGGTTATGTACGGAGTGAGGGAGTGGGGCTGGTTGTACTCAAGCCGTTAGCCCAAGCTGTGGCCGACCATGATCCCATTTATGCATTAATCAGGGGCAGTGCAGTTAATAACGATGGCCGTAGCAGTGAATTGTTAGTAGCGCCTGGGGTTAAAACCCAAATTAATATGCTACGCCAGGTGTATCATCAAGCTGGTGTAGATACTGGCCAGGTAAGTTACATCGAAGCCCATGGTACGGGAACCCGGGTGGGCGATCCGGTTGAATTGGAAGCTTTAGGTGCGGTTTTGGCCGAAAACCGCCCGGCTGGTCATCTTTGTCGTATTGGTTCGGTAAAAACTAATATTGGTCACACCGAGGCTTCTTCTGGCGTGGCCGGTTTAATAAAAACTGCTCTTAGCCTTAAACACCGAATTATTCCGGCCAGCCTTCATTTCAAAGAGCCTAACCCCAATATCCCCTGGTCCAAAATCCCTCTTCAAATACAGCAAACTACAACTCCATGGCCTGAACAGGCGGGGCCAATTTTTGCAGGTGTTAATTCTTTTGGCGTAACCGGCACTAATGCTCATATTGTATTGCAAGATCCGCCCATTTCTCCGGCTAAAGAGTTGCATGCTGCCTTAAGTGAACAAACTTACCTCATTCCGTTATCTGCCCATACGCCCGAAGCCTTGCGGGCAATGGTTCGGGCTTGTGTTGCGCTGTTTGAATCGCGGCGGGATAAGGCGGACGAATTAACGGATCTGGTTTATAGCATGGCCGTGCGCCGCACCCATCACGATCACCGGCTGGCGTTAATCGGCGCTAATCCGGGTGAAATTGCCGGAGCGTTGGCCTCCTTTTTAAATGGAGAACTCCGCCCAGAAGTTATTGTAGGCAGTAAAGAAGGCGTGATCCAGCCCAAAGTTGTGTTTGTTTTTCCGGGCCAGGGGGCGCAATGGCTGGGCATGGGCCGGCAACTGCTGGCCGCCGAGCCGGTTTTTGCCCGGAGTTTGGCGCAGTGCGAGCAGGCAATGCGTCCCTGGGTAAATTGGTCGCTGGTAGAACAACTGGGGCTAAACGAAACTGACCCCGGTTACTGTCTGGCCGAAATTGATGTCATTCAACCCACGCTTTTATCCATTGAAATTGCGCTGGCCGAGTTGTGGCGTTCCTGGGGTATTGAGCCGGCGGCGGTTATTGGCCACAGCATGGGCGAGGTGGCGGCAGCGTACATTGCCGGCGCTTTGAGTTTGGCCGACGCCATGCGGATTATCTGCTGCCGCAGCCGGTTGTTGCGCCGCACCAGCGGCCAGGGCGCAATGGCTGTGGTTGAGCTTTCGGTTGAAGAAGCGCAGGCGGCGTTGGCCGGCTACGAAGATAAGTTGGCGGTAGCGGTTAGCAACAGCCCCCGTTCAACCGTGCTTTCCGGCGATCCGGCGGCGCTGGCCGAGGTTATCCGGCAGCTAGAAGCGCAGCAGGTTTTTTGCCGGTTCATCAAGGTTGATGTGGCTTCGCATAGCCCGCAAATGAATTCGCTCAAAAATGATTTGCGGGCGGAACTGGCCGGGGTGCAGCCTCATCCGGCAACCATTCCTATTTATTCAACGGCTCTTGGCGCGGTTATTGATGGCGCTGACTGCGGCCCCGATTACTGGGTGCAAAATTTGCGCCAGCCGGTTTTGTTTTCAAAAATGGTGCAGCAATTATTGGCCGGCGATCACACCATTTTTATTGAAATGAGTCCTCACCCCATTTTGTTGCCGGCGGTTCAGCAGGGGTTTCAGCATGCCGGAGTAACCGGCGTGGTGGTGTCGTCGTTACGGCGCGAACAAGCCGAACAAGCCGCCATGCTGGCGGGGTTGGGGCAGCTTTATGTGCTGGGTTGCCCGGTGGCCTGGGAACGGCTCTATCCGGCGGGACAATACCTGCCGCTACCGTTGTATCCCTGGCAGCGCGAGCGCTTTTGGTACGATGCGCCGGCGGCCCGACAAAGCCAGGTCCGTCCGGGCCGCCATCCCTTTTTGCAAGCATACCTGCCGGCGGCTACCGGGCAGCACCTCTGGGAAGGTGAAATCAGCCTGGAGCAGTTTGCGTATTTGGCCGACCACCGGGTGCAGGATGCCGTTGTTTTGCCGGCGGCGGTTTACCTGGAATTGATTTTGGCCGCCGCGGTTGAGGTGTTTGGGCCGGGGCCGTATCTGGTAGAAAAAGTTACGTTTGATGCGGCGTTAACGCTGGTTAAAGAGCAACCCCAACGGGTGCAGGTGGTGCTTTCGCCCGATTTGCCCGGCGCGTTTGCCTGCCGGTTTTTTAGCCGCCCGGCAAACCAGCCTGCCGCCGCCTGGAATTTACACGGCGGCGCGTTGGTGCGCCCGCAAACCGATCCGTCGCCGTGCCCCGTTAGCCCCCCGGTAACGCTGGCGGAGAGCAGCGCCACCGCCGGAGCGGAACACTATCAACTGATGGCCGCTCGTGGGCTTAATTACGGCCCGGCTTTTCAGGGTGTAACCCGGTTCTGGTCGCAGCCGGCTCTGGGCGCTGTGGCTGCCCAGTTGCAGCCCGCCGGTAACGATGGTTATTTTTTGCCGCCGGCTTTGCTCGATGCCTGTTTTCAATTGGTGGTGGCGGTGTTGGCTGCTCCCGCCGGAGAAACTTTGCTGCCGGTGGGCCTGGAGCGGTGGCAACTTTACGGCTCAATCGTTCCCGGTTATGCCTATCGGGGATACGCTGTTTGCCGGCCCGAAGCCGGGCCGCTAACCGGTGATGTGCTGCTGCTGGATGAAACCGGCCAGGTTGTGGCCGCGGCGCAGGGGTTGCGGTTTGAGTCCATCGGGGTTAATGCGTCGCCTGTGCCGGCTGATTGGTTTTATCAAATTGATTGGCAACCGCTCCCGCCCGCTGCTCCTGCCGGTAAAACAACCGGAGCGTGGTTGGTTTTAGCCGACCAGCAGGGGGTGGGCCGGCAATTGGCCGCTCAACTCACGGCGCTGGGCGAAGATTGCGTGCTGGCGTTGCCCGGCGCGGATAACCTGCGGTTGGAACCCGATGTGTACCAGATTAACCCCACCGGGCCGGCGGCGTTTGGGCTGGTGCTGGCGGCTCGTTTGCTATACCGGGGAGTTGTTTATTTGTGGGGCCTTAACAGCCAATCGCCGGAGGACGAAACGGGCTGGTTGGGGGCGGTTTATCTGGTGCAGGCGTTAGCTCAGGCCGAAACAACCGGCCCGGCGGGCCGGTTGTGGCTGGTTACTGGCGGCGCGCAGGCGGTGGGGCAAACCACCGGGCCGCTGGCGGTAGCTCAAGCGCCGTTGTGGGGGTTGGGCCGGGTGATTGCTCAGGAACATGCTAACCTGCGCTGCACTTGCCTGGATTTAAGCCCCGCCGGCCAGCCGCCGGAAATCGAGGCGCTGGTTGCCGAATTGCGGACCGATTCGCCGGAGGATCAGGTGGCTTTGCGCGCCGGGGGGCGGTACGCCGCCAGATTGCTGTCGGCCAGTTTTGATGACGCCGTCGCCGCGCCGGTTAACCTGGTTGAGGCCGCGCCCGGCCAGCCATTCCGGGTAACGGTCACCACGCCGGGCTTGCTGGATACGTTAACGCTATACCCGGCCAGCCGCCAAACCCCCGGCCCCGGCCAGGTTGAAATTGAGGTTTACGCAGTTGGGCTTAATTTTATTGATGTGATGAAAGCAATGGGGATTTATCCGGGGTTAAACCCCAAATTGCCGGTTGCCTTGGGAGCTGAATGTTCTGGCCGGATTACGGCGGTTGGAGCCGGAGTAACTGATTTGCAGGTAGGCGAGGCCGTACTGGCCCTGTCGCCATCGCTTGAACAAACCAGCTTGTTGAGCGCCTATGTTACTGTTCCCGCCGGGTTGGTGTTGCCTAAACCCTCAAATCTAACCTTTGAAGAGGCGGCTACAATTCCTATTACATTTTTAACTGCCTATTACGCGTTGTATTCGCTGGGGCGGTTAAGCCGTGGGGAACGGGTGTTGATTCACTCGGCAGCGGGCGGGGTGGGGCTGGCGGCAGCCCAACTTGCCAAATTGGCCGGAGCCGAGCTTTTTGGCACTGCGGGCACGCCAGAAAAGCGGGCTTACCTGCGCGAACTTGGCTTTTCGCAGGTGATGGATTCTCGCTCGTTGGCGTTTGCCGCTGAAATTATGGCTCAAACTGATGGGCAGGGCGTTGATTTGGTCTTAAATTCGTTGGCCGGGGAAGCAATGCAGCAAAGCCTGGCTGTGCTAAGGCCGCATGGCCGGTTTTTGGAGATTGGCAAGCGGGATATTTACCAGAATCAAAATATTGGGTTGGCCCACTTTAAAAAGAGCTTAGCCTTTTTTGCCATTGATTTGGCCCGGTTGATCACCGAGCGCCCGGCTGTGGTGATGTCTCTCTGGCGTGAAATAATGGCCCATTTTGAAGCCAAAACGTTAACCCCATTGCCTTTGCAGGTGTTTTCTGTGGCTGATGTGGCCGAGGCGTTTCGTTATATGGCGCAGGGCAAGCACATTGGCAAAATTGTTATTTCGGTGCACAACCAGGCTGTTAAACTGGCCGATACCGCCGGCCCGGCAGCCATTCGGCCCGATGGCACGTATTTGATTACCGGCGGGTTGGGCGGGCTGGGGCTGGCTACCGCCCGCTGGTTGGCCGAACAGGGCGCGCGTCACCTTACGTTGTTGGGGCGGCGCGCGCCGGCGGCGGCAGCCCAAAACGCCATTGCCGCCATCGAGTCGTTGGGGGCGCGGGTAACGGTGGCTCAAGCCGATGTGTCTGTGGCCGGGCAGGTAGCCGCCGTGCTGGCCAAAATTGAACAGGATGGGCCGCCGTTGCGCGGCGTCATTCACGCCGCCGGCCTCCTCAATGATGGCAGCCTGCTCCAGTTGAATCGCGCCGATTTTGAGCGCGTGCTGGCCCCCAAAGTGGCCGGCGCCTGGCATTTACACCAACTAACGCGGGCCAATCAATTGGATTTCTTTGTGCTGTTTTCGTCGGTGGCGGCGCTGTTGGGTACGGCGGGCCAGGCCAATTATGCCACCGCCAATGCTTTTTTAGATGCGCTGGCCCACCACCGGCGCGCTGAAGGCCGCCCGGCGCTCAGTATCAACTGGGGGCCGTGGAGCGAAATTGGGCTGGCGGCGGCCCGCTCCGACCGGGGCGAACGCCTTTCCAGCCGGGGGCTGGGGTCTATTGCTCCGGCGCAGGGGTTGGCGGCGCTGGCCCGGTTGCTGCGTCAGGCTCAACCCCAGACGGTGGTGATGCCTTTTAACCTGGCCCGATGGGCCGAGTTTTACCCGGCGGCCAGCCAATCGCCGTTGTTTGAGCAGTTGCGCCCGTTGGCCGGTACCGGCGAAAGCAAGGCCCAATCGTCAGCCGGTTCAATCCGCCAAATGCTGCTCAACACCGAGCCGGGCCGGCGGCGGCAGGCGCTACTGGAGCAGCACATCCGCGAGCAGGTGGCTGTGGTGTTGCGGCTGGCCCCGGATCGGGTGCCGCTGAACAAGCCGCTCAAAAACCTGGGGCTGGACTCGTTGATGACGCTGGAACTGCGCAACCGGCTGGAAATCAGCCTGGATGTTACGCTGTCGGCCACGCTCATCTGGAATTATCCCACGGTGGCTGCCCTTACCCCGTTTTTGGCCGGTAAAATGGAGATTGCGCTGGCGGCAGAGGCCGTTCCCGTCGCTGACACCACTCCCTCCGAGCCGGCAGCGGACTTGGATGATCTTTCGACGGCAGAGGTAGAAGCGTTACTGGCCGAAGAACTAAACGCAATTGATGATTTGTTGCACTGAAAGGAACGTCGCGTGAGCAACTCCCCGGAACCCAAAGCAGACGCAACGCAATTAAAACGGGCGTTACTGGCAATCAAAGAACTGCGGGCGCGGCTGGATGCGGTTGAGCATGCCCGCCAGGAACCCATCGCGGTGATTGGCATGGGCTGCCGTTTTCCCGGCGGGGCCGATTCTCCGGCGGCGTTTTGGCAACTGCTCCAAAATGGCGTTGACGCCATTGGTGAAGTGCCGCCCGATCGGTGGGATATTGACGCCCTGTACAACCCCGACCCGACCGCGCCGGGCAAGATAAACACTCGCCAGGGTGGTTTTTTGGCGCGCGTGGATCAGTTTGACCCGTATTTTTTTGGCATTTCGCCCCGCGAGGCGGCGCGTATGGATCCCCAGCAACGGCTTCTGCTCGAAGTGACCTGGGAGGCGCTGGAAGATGCCGGGCAAACTCTGGCGGGGTTGGCCGGCAGCCAAACCGGCGTGTTTGTGGGGGTGCACAGCCACAGCAATGATTACACCTGGTTGCAATTTGCCGCACCCGCCGAGATGGATATTTACACCGGCACCGGCACGGCGCACAATGTCATCGCCGGGCGGTTGTCCTATTTATTTGATTTGCAAGGCCCCAGTGTGGCAATTGATACGGCTTGCTCATCCTCGCTGGTGGCGGCGCACATGGCGGTGCAGAGTTTACGCCAGGGCGAATGCCGCCTGGCTTTGGTGGCCGGGGTTAACCTGATGCTGTCGCCGCAGTTCACCATTGCCGCCAGCCGGATGCAAATGCTGGCCCCGGATGGCCGTTGCAAAACCTTTGCGGCGCAGGCTGATGGTTTTGGGCGCGGCGAAGGCTGCGGCGTGGTGGTGCTTAAGCGCCTCTCCGATGCGTTAGCCGATGGCGATTCAATATTGGCGCTTGTTCGGGGGTCGGCCATTAATCAGGATGGCCGTACCAACGGCCTGACCGCGCCCAACGGGTTGGCCCAGGAAACGGTCATTCGTCAGGCGTTGGCCAACGCCGGGGTTGACCCGGCGCTGATAACTTATGTAGAAACCCACGGCACCGGTACGCCGCTGGGCGACCCGATTGAGGTGGAGGCGCTGGCTGCGGTGTTTAGCCAATCCGGGCCAAACCGCCAGCCCTGTTTTTTGGGATCGGCCAAGGCCAACATTGGCCATCTGGAAGGAGCGGCGGGCGTGGCCGGGTTAATCAAGGCGGTTTTATCGTTGCGGAATGGGGCCGTTCCGCCGTTGCCTCATTTTAAAGAACTGAACCCGCATATTTCAATCAAAAATACCCCATTGATGATTCCGGCAACGCTCCAATCGTGGCAGCCCATCGAGCAAAAGCGTTACGCTGGCGTCAGTTCGTTTGGTTGGTCCGGCACCAACGCCCACCTGGTGCTCGAAGAAGCGCCGTCACCGGCGGCCATCCAGCCGGCTGCCAATAATGAGCGTGCGTACCTGTTGCCATTGGCGGCGCATAGCCCGGCGGCGTTAACGGCGCTGGCTCAAAACTGGCGCGAGTTTTTAACCACAACTCCAACCACCGTAGCCGACCTTTGCTACACTGCCGCCGTTCGGCGCAGCCACCACGATTACCGTTTGGCGCTGGTGGGCAGTTCTTGCCGGGAATTGGCAGACAGTTTGGCCGCCCTGCCTCAAACCGGGGCGCAACCGGCGGCAACTGCCGAACGCAAAGCTGCGGAGCGCCGGCCCGGTTTGGTGTTTGTATTCCCCGGTCAGGGGTCGCAGTGGGTGGGAATGGGCCGCGAGTTGCTCACCCGGGAGCCGGTTTTTCGGCAAATTCTGGAAAGCTGCGAGCAAGCCATGCAACCTTACACGGATTGGTCGTTGCTGGCCCAACTCACTGCAACCGGGGCGGAATCTCGCCTTGACGAAATTGATGTGATTCAGCCGGTGTTGTTTGCCATTCAGGTGGGGTTGGCCGGTTTGTGGCGCTCGTGGGGGATTGAGCCGGATGCCGTAATTGGCCACAGCATGGGCGAAGTAGCCGCCGCTTACGTGGCTGGCGCGCTCGATTTGCCCGCTGCCGCCCAGATTATTTGCCGCCGGAGCCAATTGATGCGGCGGGTGAGCGGGCAAGGGGCAATGGCCGTGGTGGGCTTATCCCTTGCCGCCGCCGAAGCGGCCATTCAGGGGTACGAAGACCGGCTGTCTATTGCGGTAAGCAACAGCCCCCAGTCAACGGTGTTATCCGGCGATCCCACGGCGCTGGCCGAAGTTACCGGCCAATTGAGCGCCGCCAACGTATTTTGCCGGCTCATCAAAGTGGATGTGGCCTCGCACAGCCCGCACATGGATGCGCTCCAGCCCGAGTTGCGCCTGGCTTTGGCCGGTCTTCAACCGCAGGCCGGCGCTATCCCTATTTATTCCACCGTAACCGGCCAGGTAAGCGACGGCGCGTCGTTTGATGCCGATTATTGGGCACGCAATCTGCGCCAGCCGGTGTTGTTTGCCACCATGATTCAGCAATTGATTGAGGCCGGTCACACTGCTTTTGTTGAAGTTAGCGCCCATCCCATCCTTGTATCGGCCATTGAAGAAACTCTGCACCACATGAGTCGCAACGGCCACACCGTGGCTTCATTGCAGCGGGAACAACCGGAGCAGGCCACCATGCTGGCCTCGCTGGGGCAGCTTTACACGCTGGGCTGGCCGGTTAACTGGCGGCAGCTTTATCCCGCCGGCAATGTGGCGCAATTGCCAGCATATCCCTGGCAACACGAACGCTTCTGGCTCGAACCCCCGGCTGCTGGCGGTTTGGATTGGGCGGGGGGGGGCGCAACCGAGCGTCGCGAACATCCGTTGCTGGGCCGCCGGTTGCCGCCGTTGGCTGCCTTGCCGGATAGCCACATGTGGGAAAACAAGCTGGATGGCTCGGTGCGCGCTTATTTGCCGCAAATTGGTGTGGCCGAAGCCGCCGCTTGGCCGCCGCAGCTTTACGCCCAAATGGTTTTGGCCGCCGCAAATGCCATTTTTGGCGCAAAATTACACCGGCTGGCCGAATTGGTTTTGCATACGCCGCTGGCTTTAACCGCATCGGTTGAGCCGGTATTGCAACTGGTTTTAACCGGCCCATCAGCCGGCGGCGAAGCCTCGTTTCAAATTCACAGCCGCACCCAGAACAGCACCGATTGGCAACTGCACGCCAGCGGCAACATGCTGGTGGCGCAAACCGAAACTAACTGGTTGTATCAACTCGATTGGCAAGCCCGGCCCCATTGCCCGCCGCCCGCCGCTGCCGCTGGCCGTTGGCTGATTTTCAGCGATCAAACCGGCCTGGGCGCAGAATTAGCCGCGCTGTTGGCTGAACAGGGCATGGCCAGCCGGTTGGTTTTTCCCGGTGAAACTTACGTTAACCCCGGCGCCGGGGCGATTACCGTTAACCCGGCCCAACCGGACGACTTTCGGCGGCTGCTGGATGATGTGCTGGCATCGGATGGCCCGCCCTGGCGGGGCGTGGTTCACCTGTGGGCCATCACTCCGGCGGCGCAGGAGCCGCTGCCGGCTCAGTTGCAGAGTTGCGGCAGCGTGTTGCCTATAACGCAGGCTTTGGCCGGGCGGCCCAACGCGCCCCGGTTGTGGCTGGTTACGCAAGGCAGCCAACCGGTTGAGCCAATAACGCCCCATCTGGCCGTGGAGCAATCAACGTTGTGGGGGTTGGGGCGGGTAATTGCCCTGGAACAGCCTGATTTGTGGGGCGGTCTGGTTGACCTTGACCCGGCATCTCCGGCGGTGGCGGCGCTACTGGCCGAAATTACCGCGCCGGATGGCGAAACCCAGTTGGCGTTTCGGGCGGGGCAGCGTTATGTGGCCCGGCTGGCGCAGCAAGCGCCGCCGCCGGCTCTGGCCCCGTTCCGTTGCCGCGCCGATGGCACTTACCTGATTACCGGCGGCCTGGGCGGGCTGGGGTTGGAGGTGGCGTTGTGGCTGGCTCAACAGGGAGCGCGGTCGTTGGCGTTGCTGGGCCGCCGCCCCCCCACTGACCGGGTAAAAGCGATTCTGGCTCAATTGGAACAAACCGGGGTCCGGGTATCAATTTTTTCAACCGATGTGGCCCAACCCGAACAGTTGGCGGCAACGCTGGCCGAAATTGACCGGCGGTTGCCCCCGTTGTGCGGCATTTTTCACGCCGCCGGAGTGCTTGATGATGGCGTGCTTACCGCTCAAACCTGGGCGCGGTTTACCACCGTACTGGCGGCCAAAGTGGCCGGAGCCTGGCATCTGCACCGCCTCACCCGCGAGCGCCCGCTGGATTGCTTTGTGCTGTTCTCCTCGATTACGGCGCTGTTGGGCACGCCCGGCCAGGCAAATTATGCCGCCGCCAACGCTTTTATGGATGCGCTGGCGTTTTACCGGCAGGCGCAGGGCTTGCCGGCCTTGAGCATTAACTGGGGCGTGTGGGCCGAAGTTGGCCTGGCTGTTCAGGCTGAACGGAGTGAGCGGTTGGCCCGGCGTGGTTTGGCGGCTATGACCACCGCACAGGGCTTGGCCGCGCTGGCCTACCTGCTGCCATCCCCAACGCCGCAATGCGCTGTAATAAATATGGACTGGCCGGTTTACCTGGCTCAGTTACCGCCCGGCAGTTCCGCTACGCTTTTGGCCGAGTTGGCCGAAACCCACCGCCAACCCGCCGCGCCGCCACCGGATGAACTGGCTCAACTCATGGCCGGTAGCCCGGCCAATCGGTTTGAAATTTTGGCCGGGTACGTGCGCCGTCAAGTGACCGAAATTATGGGCTTTGCCGCCGATTATCCGCTGGCGTTGGAACAGGGCTTTTTTCAGTTGGGGATGGATTCATTGATGACGCTGGAATTGCGGAATCGCCTTCAGGCGGGGTTGCGCTGCGCTCTGCCGGCAACCCTGGCGTTTGATTATCCCACCATCGCTATTTTAACGCAGCATTTGCTGGAAACGTTATTTCCGGCGGCTCCGGCAGCGGATGAGCTTGAGCCTGATTTGGCCGATTTATCCCGCGACCAGCTAAAGTCGCTGCTTGACATGGAACTACAATTTATTGACGAGGAATTGTCAGAATGAAGATAAC
Organism: uncultured Caldilineaceae bacterium; assembly: GCA_964517605.1. Taxonomy (GTDB): domain Bacteria; phylum Chloroflexota; class Anaerolineae; order 4572-78; family J111; genus J095. Next base: position 15,125 of record CAZFCE010000021.1, read on the forward strand.
TCCCGAACATGCGGAAGATATCGAACAGTTAAAGCGGGCTTTGGCGGCATTAAAAAAAATGCGAGCCAGAGTTGAAGAACTGGAACGGGCCAAAAACGAGCCGGTAGCCATTATTGGCATTGGCTGCCGTTTTCCCGGCGGGGTTAATAATCCCGCCGATTTTTGGCAATTGCTCCGCGCCGGCGTTGACGCGATTGGCCCGGTTCCGCCGGAACGCTGGAACGCCGATGATTTTTACAGCCCCAACCCCGCCGAGCCGGGCAAAATGCAATCGCGCCGGGGCGGGTTTGTCGCTCCCATTGACCAGTTTGACCCCCAATTTTTTGGCATTTCCCCGCGCGAAGCCGCCGCCATGGACCCGCAGCAGCGGTTGGTTTTAGAAGCAACCTGGGAGGCGCTGGAAGATGCCGGACAAGTGCCGGCTCGTTTGGCCGGCAGCCAAACCGGGGTTTTTATTGGCATTGGGCTGAACGATTATGGCCGCCTCCAAACGCCCGGCCAAATGCTCAACCCGGCCCTGGTTGACACTTATTCCATTTCCGGGAACGCTTTTTGTATTGCCGCCAATCGCCTGTCGTACTTGCTGGATTGGCGCGGCCCCAGCATGGCCATTGATACGGCCTGTTCCTCGTCGCTGGTGGCGGTGCATCTGGCGGTGCAGAGCTTGCGCCAACGCGAGTCGGTTTTGGCGTTAGCCGGTGGCGTTAACCTGATGCTGTCGCCAGAGACGGCTTTAACAGTGGCCAAATTTTTGGCCCCGGATGGCCGCTGTAAATTTGGCGATGCCCGCGCCAACGGTTACGTGCGCGGTGAGGGCACGGGCCTGGTGGTGTTAAAGCTCCTGTCGCGGGCGCTGGCCGACGGCGATTCCATTTATGCGGTTATTCGGGGCAGTGCCATTAACCAGGATGGTTTTAGCAGCGGCCTGACCGTGCCCAACGGCGTGGCTCAGCAGGCGTTGCTACGGGCGGCATTACGCGATGCCGGCGTGGAGCCTGCTCAAATTGATTATGTTGAAGCGCACGGCACGGGCACCGCTTTGGGTGATCCCATTGAAATTAATGCGCTGGGCGCGGTGCTGGGGAGTGGCCGTTTGCCGGGGCAATCGTGCGCCATTGGCTCGGTAAAAACCAATATAGGCCATTTAGAAGCGGCGGCGGGCGTGGCCGGGCTGATAAAAGTGGCCTTGGCGTTAAAACACGGCCAAATCCCGCCCAGCCTACATTTTGAAAACCCCAACCCGCACATTTCTTTTGAGCAGTTGGCGATGCGGGTGCAGCAGCAACTAACGCCGTGGCCTCAACAAAACCGGCCGGCCCTGGCCGGAGTTAGTTCGTTTGGGTTTGGCGGCGCTAACGCCCACGTTATTTTAGAGGCCGCGCCCACCCGCCAGCCGGAACCTTTGCCCACCGACCGGCCAACGTATTTGTTGGCGTTATCGGCCAAAGATGATGTCGCCCTTAAGGGATTGGCCGGACGTTATGCCGCCGCTTTGGCCGCTCGCCCGGATATTTTGCCTACAGACGTTTGTTATTCGGCTAATACGCGCCGCTCTGCTTTTTCACAACGACTGGCGGTGGTGGCCGCCACCGTTCCGGAGTTAAGCGAAAAGTTGGCGGCGTTGGCGGCGGCACCGTCGCTGGTTGATGCTTCGGTTCCGCCGGCTGCTCCCAAAATTGCGTTTCTTTTTACCGGCCAGGGCGCGCAGTATCCGGGCATGGGGCATCAATTATACCAAACTCAGCCCACGTTTCGGGCGGCGTTAGACCGCTGCGCCGAATTGCTCCAGCCCTATTTGCCGCAACCGCTGCTTTCAACCCTTTACCCGGCGGCGGGGCAGGCTTCGCCGCTGGATGAAACCGCGTTTACTCAACCGGCGCTCTTTGCGCTGGAATATGCGCTGGCCGAATTGTGGCGCTCGTGGGGAATTGAGCCAGGGGCGGTGTTGGGCCACAGCATAGGCGAATACGTGGCCGCGTGTGTGGCCGGCGTGTTGAGCCTGGAAGACGGGCTGCGGCTGGTGGCCGAGCGGGGCCGGCTGATGCAAAGCCTGCCGCCGGGCGGCGCGATGGCTGCGGTATTTGCATCAACAACGCGGGTGGCGGCGGCTGTTGCGCCATACGCCGATGCGGTTTCGGTGGCGGCGCTCAATGGGCCGGATAATACGGTTATTTCCGGGGCCGGCCCGGCGGTTGAGGCGGTGCTGGCGCAATTGGGGCAGGATGGCATTAAATCCAAACGGCTGGTTGTTTCGCATGCGTTTCACTCACCGTTGATGGAGCCAATTTTGCCGGATTTTGAGCGATTTGCCGGGCAACTGCAATTTCAGGCTCCTCGTATTCCGCTGGTGGCCAACGTAACCGGCCAGTTTTGGTCAGCCGGCCAACCGCCCACGGCTGCCTACTGGCGGCAGCATGCCCGCGCCGCCGTGCAGTTTGCTGCCTCAATTGAAACCCTGGCGCAACAGGGGTTTAATCTATTTTTGGAAATCGGCCCCAATCCGGTGTTGCTGGGCATGGGGCGGCGCTGCCTGCCCGAAGATAACGGCCTGTGGCTGCCTTCGCTCCGGGCCGGCCACGATGATTGGCCGCAACTGTTATCCAGCCTGGCGGCGTTGTACACCCACGGGGTTGAAGTGGACTGGAATGGTTTTGAGCGGGATTATCGCGCCGGTCGCCGGTTTGTGTCACTGCCCACGTACCCGTTTCAACGGCAGCGGTACTGGTTTAACCGGGCCGCCTACCAAAACGCCGCCAGCCGGCTGGCTCATCGCGCCGGCCATCCGCTGTTGGGGTCGCCGGTGCGTTCTCCGGCCATGCCGGGAGTGCTATTCGAAACCAAACTCAGTTCGCAGGAAACGCCCTTTTTGGCCGACCATTGCGTGTACGGCGTACCGGTTTTTCCGGCAACGGCCTTCATCGAAATGGCGCTGGCCGGCGCAAACCAGATGTGGGGGCCGGGGAGTGCTGCTCTTAAAGAGGTGTTTGTTCAGGCAGCCTTAACGCTGGCTGAAACGGAATCCAAAACCGTGCAATGTGTTCTAACCCCGGTTGAGCCGGGCCGGCCGGCTACGTTTGAAATTTATAGCCGCAAGGATGAAACCGACCCCACGGCCTGGACTTTGCATAGTTCCGGCCGGGTAATCCGGGGCGAATCCGGCCCGGCGGACGGCAACCGGCCCACGCTGGCGGCGGCCAAAGCCAATTGCCGGCTGGAGTTGCCGGTTTGGGAGTATTATCAGAATTTGCGCCGGCAGGGAATGGAATACGGTCCTTGCTTTCAAGGCATTGCCCAACTGTGGCAGGCCGATGCCCCCGCGTTGGCGGCGTTGGGCCGGATAGAATTGCCGTTGGCCCTGGCCGCCGAAATGCCGGATTATCAGGTGCATCCGGCGCTGCTAGATGCCTGCCTTCAGGTGTTGGGCGCGGCTATCCCGGCTGATGACGCTCAGGATACCACTTATCTCCCCATTGGTCTGGATGGTTTTTACCTGCACCAATCGCCGGGCCGGGAGGTGTGGAGTACCGCCAGCCTGCGTTCTGGCAGCAGCCCCACCGCCGAGGCGCTAACCGGGGATGTGTATATATTTGATGCCGCCGGGCAGCTTGTGGCCGAACTTGACGGCATTCGGTTAAAACGCGCGCCGCGCCACGCGCTGCAATCGGTTCAGGCCGGCGTTAGCCGCGCCGAACTCACCCCGGATAGCTGGCTGTACCAGCCGACCTGGCAGCCGCAACCACTAACCGGCTCCGGGGAGATGGCCCACTTGCCGGGCAATTGGCTCATTCTGGCCGACCGGGCCGGCGTGGGCGAAGCCCTGGCCAACCAGTTGGCGGCGCAAGGTGCGGTCTGCACCGTGGTTTTGACGGGCCGGGAAGCCACCGCCGAACCGGGGCGATGGGTCATCAACCCGGCGCAGCCCGCCGATTTTGCCCGGTTGTTCCAAACAACATCGTACCAGGGCGTTGTTCACCTGTGGAGTTTGGCCGCCGGCCCCGCTGCCGACCTCACCGCCGCCGGCATTGAGCAGGCGCAGGAACTCAGTTGCGGCAGCCTGCTTTATCTGGTGCAGGCCGCCTCCGCCGCCGGCCAATCGCCGCGGTTGTGGCTGGCTACCCGTGGCGCTCAAACGGTGGCCGCCGAAGCGCCGGCGCTGGCGCAAGCGCCGGTGTGGGGGCTGGCTCGCACCCTGGCGATGGAACACCCCGATTTCCGTTGCACCTGCGTTGATCTGGATGTGGCGGCAGATGCCGCCAATGACCGGCTGTTATTTGCCGAAATTTGCAGCGGCAGCGCAGAAGATCACGTTGCCTTTAGAGATGGCCGGCGGTATGTGGCCCGCTTGCTTCAGCATTCAGCCGAAGGGGTGCCGGAGCAAAGCGCGGCCAGCCAACCGGTACGGCTGGAAATTACCGCGCGGGGCGTGCTGGATAATCTGCGCCTGCAACCGGCGGCTCGCCGGCAGCCCGGCCCCGGCGAAATTGAAATTGAGGTAAAAGCCACCGGGCTTAATTTTAGAGATGTTCTGAATGCGCTGGGGTTGTATCCCGGCGAGGCCGGAGCGTTGGGCCATGAATGCGCCGGTATTGTGGCGGCAGTCGGCCCCGGAGTAACCGGCCTGGCCCCCGGCGATGCCGTACTGGCGGTGGCTTTGGGCAGTTTTAGCACTTTTGTTACCACGCCGGCGGCGCTGGCTATTCGCAAGCCGGCCCGGCTCACTTTTGCCGAGGCGGCCACTATTCCCATCACTTTTTTAACGGCCAGTTATGCGTTGCGCCGTTTGGCCCAGTTGCAACCCCGTGAGCGGGTGTTGATTCACGCCGCCGCCGGCGGGGTGGGATTGGCTGCCGTGCAATTGGCCCGCCAAATTGGGGCCGAGATATTTGCTACCGTGGGCAGCCCGGAAAAACGGGCTTTTTTGCAAGCCGGCGGCGTTGAGCGCATTTTTAACTCGCGCACGCTCGATTTTGCCGGCGAGATTATGGCCGCTACCGGCGGCGAGGGCGTTGACGTGGTATTAAATTCGCTCACGGGTGAGTTTATTCCCGCCAGCTTGAGCGTGCTCAAAAATGGCGGCCGCTTTTTAGAAATTGGCAAGCGCGATATTTGGGATAAAAGCCAGGTAGATGGCCTGGGCCGCAATCTGGCTTATTTTGTAATTTATCTGGGCGAAGTGTGCGAGCGGGAACCCGCGCTTATTCAGGAAATGCTGCAAGAACTGATGGCGGATTTTGAGGCCGGGCGGTTAATGCCGCTGCCGTTGCGGTTGTTTCCGCTGAAACAGGCGGCGGATGCCTTTAGGTATATGGCTCAGGCCCGGCATATTGGCAAAGTGGTGGTGGCTCCGGCTGCCGCTCCGGAAACATTCCAGGCCCAGGCCACGTATCTGATTACCGGCGGGTTGGGCGGCCTGGGGCTGCGGGTGGCCGAGGAGATTGTAGCCAATGGCGGGCGACACCTGGCGTTGGTAGGCCGCCGCCCGCCAACGGCTGCCGCCCAGGATGTCATCCGTCAATTGGAGCAGGCGGGGGCCAGGGTGGCGCTGTTTCAGGCCGATGTGGCGCAAGAAGCCGAGGTTGCCCGCGTTTTAACCGAAATCGAAGCCACGCTGCCGCCGTTGCGGGGCATTGTTCACGCTGCCGGGTTTTTAGCCGATGGCGTGCTACTTCAGCAAAGCTGGCCTCAGTTTATGTCGGTGTTGGGGCCAAAGGTAGCCGGTAGCTGGCATTTGCACCGCCTGACGCAAGCCAAACCGCTGGACTTTTTTGTGATGTTCTCCGCCGGCGCGACCTTGATTGGCTCGCCCGGCCAGGGTAATTACGCCGCCGCCAACGCATTTATGGACGCGTTGGCCTATTACCGGCAGGCGCACGGCCAGCCGGCTTTGAGCATCAATTGGGGCGCGTGGGCCGAGGTTGGTATGGCCGCTAATTTAGACCGGCGGCGTTGGGACGAACAGGGTTTGGGGCAAATTCTCCCGGCGCAGGGGGTAAAGCTATTCCGCAAACTGGTGGGGCAACCGGCTCCGCAAGTGGTTGTTTTGCCGGTTGACTGGCCCAAATTTGGCCGGCGCTATCCGCAGGGGGCGATTCCGTCGTTGTTTGTGGATTTGGTGCGCCGGAGCGAAGCGGCGGTAGCGCCGCCTCAACCGGTTAATTTACAGCAACAACTGGCCGATTTACCGCCGGCGCGGCAACGCAGCCTGGTGCTTTCTCACGTGCGCGAACAAGCCTGCACGGTGTTGGGCTTTGATTTGGCCCGACCGCTGAACCCTCAACAGCCACTCAGCGAACTGGGATTGGATTCGTTGATGGCGGTTGAACTGCGCAACCTGTTAAGCCGCACCGTTCATGCGGCGCTGCCGGCTACGTTGCTGTTTGATTACCCCACCATCGCCGCGCTGTCCGGGTATCTGTCCGCCGAAGTGCTTCACCTGGCCGCTGTTTCTCAACCGGAAGCGCCATCGGCACAGGCTGCCGCCATCACCGAATTAGAAAATTTATCCGATGCGGAAGCGGAGGCTCTGCTTTTGGCCGAGCTGAGCAACCTGAAAAAGAAAGGTTAATTGCCCGTGGTTGATAGCGCAACGCACCCCGATAATCTGTCTCCCATAAAACGCGCCCTGCTCGAAATTAGAGAAATGCGGGCCAAACTTGAGGCGCTGGAACAGGAAAAACGCGAACCGATTGCCATTGTTGGCCTGAGCTTGCGCTTTCCCGGCGGAGCCAATACCCCGGCGGCCTTTTGGAATTTGCTGCGCGATGGCGTAGACACCATTTGCCCCGTTCCGTCCGACCGTTGGCAGGCCGCTACCGGCAGCGCCGGCCAACCGGGGCTGGCCGGCGGTTTTATTGAGGATATAACCCGTTTTGACGCGCACTTTTTTGGCATTGCGCCGCGCGAAGCCGCGGCTATGGACCCGCAGCAGCGGTTGTTGTTAGAGGTGAGTTGGGAGGCATTGGAACAGGCGGGCCAGGCTCCCGATAAACTCAACGGCAGCCAGACCGGCGTTTTTATCGGCATCAGCGGCAGCGACCATTTTCGGTTGGCTATGGCCAACCCCGCCAACACCGACCTGTATTCTATCACCGGCAACGCTTTCAGCGTGGCCGCCGGTCGCCTTTCGTACACGCTGGGATTGCAGGGGCCAAACATTGCCGTTGATACGGCCTGTTCGTCGTCGCTGGTGGCGGTGCATTTGGCCTGCCAGAGTTTGCGGGCCGGTGAGTGTGAGCTGGCCCTGGCGGGCGGCGTCAATTTGATGTTATCGCCGGAGATTACCCAAAATTTTGCCGGGGCGCAGATGATGGCCGCCGATGACCACTGCAAAACCTTTGATGCCGCCGCCGATGGTTACGTGCGCGGCGAAGGTTGCGCCGTGATTGTGCTTAAACGCCTCTCGGCGGCGCTGGCCAACGGAGATAATATTTTGGCCGTTATCCGGGGATCGGCGGTAAACCAGGATGGCCGTAGCAGCGGCCTGACCGCGCCCAACGGCCCGGCTCAGGAAGCGGTTATCCGCCGGGCGCTGGCCAATGCCGGGGTTGAGCCGGCCCAAATTGCCTACGTAGAAACTCACGGCACCGGCACGCCGCTGGGCGATCCCATCGAGGTGCAGGCGTTGGCGGCGGCGCTGGGCGATGGACGACCCGCAACCCGCCCGGTGTTGATCGGTTCAGTTAAAACCAATATTGGCCACCTTGAGGCCGCCGCCGGCATTGCCGGGTTAATCAAAATGATACTGGCTTTGCAACATGGCCAACTGCCGCCGCATCTCAATTTGCGCACCCCCAACCCTTACATCAATTGGGCGGCGCTGCCGGTAGCCGTGGCCACGCAACTAACTAATTGGCCGGCTGGCCCGGAACCGCGGTTGGCCGGTGTTAGCTCTTTTGGGTTTAGCGGCACCAACGCGCACATTATTTTAGAAGAAGCGCCGGCCAATCCGCCGGTAGCGCCGGCCAACGCAGAGCGACCCTTGCACTTGCTGGCGCTCTCGGCCAAACGCGATGCGGCTCTGGTTGAATTGGCTGGCCGGTTTGAGGCGCATCTGGCCGGCGTTGACGCGCCTGCTTTGGCGGATGCCTGTTTTACGGCCAATGCCGGACGCGCCCAGTTAAATTGTCGTTTGGCCGTAACCGCCGCATCTGCCACCGAAGCGGCGACTAAGTTGGCGGCTTTCCGCGCCAAACAGGAAGTTGTGGGCGTGTTCGCCGGCCACGTGGATGACCCAACTCCGCCCGAAGTGGTGTTTTTGTTTACCGGCCACGGCGCTCAGTATGCCGGCATGGGCCGCCAGCTTTACGACACGCAGCCGGTGTTTCGGGCGGCGCTGGAGCAGTGCCAGGAATTGCTGCGCCCCTACCTGGATTACCCGTTGTTGGCGGTGCTGTATCCGGCTAATCCGGTTGAAGCCGGTTTATTGGAAAAAATGACGTATGGCCAGCCGGCCATGTTCGCTTTGGAATATGCGCTGGCCCGGTTGTGGCAGGCGTGGGGAGTGCAGCCCACCGTGGTTATGGGCCACAGCCTGGGCGAGTATGTGGCGGCCTGCGTGGCCGGGGTTTTTAGTTTAGCCGATGGCCTGAAGCTGGTGGCGGCGCGGGGCCGGTTGATGGATGCGCTGCCCGAAGCCGGCGAGATGGTATCGGTGCTTACCACCGAGGCGCGGGCAGCGGCGGCGGTGGCTCCGCATGCCAGCCGTGCCGCTATTGCCGCCATCAATGGGCCGGAGAGCGTGGTTATCTCCGGTGCAAGCGAGGCCATCCGGGTAATTGTGGCTGAGTTGCAGGCCGAGCAAATCAAAACCCGCCCGCTGGCGGTAGCGCAGGCGGCCCATTCACCGCTGCTTGATCCTATTTTAGCCGAGTTTGAACAAACGGCGGCAGAAGTGTCGTTCCAACGGCCGCAAATTAGCCTGGTGTCCGGGGTAACTGGCCGGTTGGCGTTGCCCCATCAAATTACCACCACCGCGTATTGGCGCGAACACCTGCGCCAACCGGTTCAATTTGCCCGGGGAATGGCCACGCTGCACGAAGCCGGCTTCAGCCTGTTTGTCGAAATCGGGCCGCATCCCACGTTACTGGGCATGGGCCGCCGCTGCCTGCCCGAAGCTGGCCAGCTTTGGTTGCCATCGCTGCGGCAGGGTTGGGCCGATTGGGCGCAATTGCTGGAAAGTTTGGCCGAGTTGTTTGTGCGCGGCGCGGCCATTGACTGGGCCGGGTTTGACCGGGATTATCCGCGCCGCCGGGTGGCGCTGCCCACCTATCCCTGGGGCGAAACGCGCTACTGGCTGGAAACAAATTCGCCGCCGCCCGCTGCCGCCGGTTCACTTTGGGATGGCGTAACCGCTGCCGGGCAGCGACAGGCGCAGCAAGCGCCGCTTGATCTGGCGGTTTCAACCTACCCGGCCCGCTGGGCTTGTCTGGATCGGTTAACTACGGCCTACGTGGTGGGCGCGTTGCGGGCGCTGGGAGCGTTTAGCCAACCCGGCCAAACTCATTCTGTGGCCAGCCTGTTAGCCCAAACCGGCATTCAACCGGGGTATCACAGCCTGGTAACTCGCTGGTTAAAACGGTTGGTTGCCGCAGGATTGGCGCAGCCGGCAGGCGAGTCGTTTGCCGTTACCCACCCGCTACCGGAGTTGCCGCTGGAACCGCTCTGGGCCGAGGCGCAAACCTTGCTGGCAGACACTCCCTTTTTACTGGAATATCTGGCGCGGTGCGGCCAAATGCTAACTGCCGTGTTGACCGGCGCGGAAAGCCCGCTGGAAACGCTGTTCCCCGGCGGTTCTTTTGCCACCGCCGATTACCTGTACCATAAATGGTCGCTGGTGCGCTATTATAATGAAATAATCCGGGCAATGGTTCAGGCCGCCGGGCATCGCCTGCCGGCGGGCCAAACGTTGCGCCTGCTTGAAATTGGCGCAGGCACCGGCGGCACCGCCTCGGTGTTGATTCCGGCTTTGCCCGCGCATTGCACTCAATACTGGTTTACCGATGTCTCGGAGCTTTTTTTAAGCCGGGCCGCCGAAAATTTCTCGGCATACCCTTTTGTGCAATACGGCCTGCTGGATATTGAACGCGAGCCGCAGTCTCAGGGATATCCGGCACATGGTTTTGATGTTGTGGTGGCGGCCAACGTGCTGCACGCCACCCGCAGCCTGCCGCAAACTCTGGCTCATGTCCGGTCGCTGCTGGCCCCGGGCGGCCTGTTGTTATTGTTTGAGGCAACCATCCATCTGGGTTGGTTTGATATGACCACCGGTTTGATTGAAGGCTGGGGCCGGTTTGAGGATGACCTGCGCCCGGACAACCCGTTATTAACCGCCGAACAGTGGCAGGCGACGTTACGGGAGGCCGGGTTTGAAGCGGCGGTGTGCCTGCCCGAAGCCGGTTCGCCGGCGCTGGCGTTGGGCCAGCAAGTGGTGGCGGCTCGTGCCCCGGCAGCGGCGCTTGTTCCGGCGGGCGAAGTGGGCCTGGAACCGGAACGCGGTCCATTGCGGCTGGTGGGAGCGCAACCGGCTCAACCTTCCGCCGAGGCGGGCGCGGTTTTCCGGCAGCAATTAGCCGAGGCGCTGCCCGAAGAGCGGCAGGAATTGCTCATTAATTATACGCGCGGTCATATAACCCGGATTTTGCGGTTGCCCCCGGATGCGTCGCCGGGGCAGCGGGAACGGCTGCTGGATTTGGGGCTTGATTCGCTTATGGCGGTTGAACTGCGCAATCGGCTGGGCGCCGGGTTGGGGTTAACCAAACCGCTGTCGGCCACCTTAATTTTTGATTACCCCACTATCGAAGCGATTGCCAATTACCTGGCCGATCAACTGTTTGCGCCGGCTGAACCCGAACCGCAGGCTGCCATTGCGCCGTCCGTTGGCGGGCCGGTTGAAGTTGACCTTGCCGGGCTATCCGATGCCGAAGTTGAGGCGATGTTACTGAAAAAGTTAAAGGAAATTTAGCCATGCGCTTTAGCCAAATTTCTGCAATCCGGTTTGTATTGGGGATGGCGGTGTTAGGGAGCGGGGTGTTACTGTTGTCATCGTTTGGCTCACCCCAAATATTACAGGCCGCCAATCCGCCAGCCGGCGGGTTTGGTATTTTAGGTGACAGCAATTCTGATGAATACCGGGCCGATGATAATCGCGGCGGTGAATATGCGGCGACAACTCTCAACTGGGTGGAGATTTTGGTCAAGAAGCGGGGCCTGGATTTTGGGCCGTGGGGCACCTGGGGCGAACCCCGGCGCACCGGCTACGAGTACAACTGGGCGCGTAGCGCCGCCACCGCCGAAAGCCTCATCAGTTCCGGTCAACATACCGGCCTGGCGCAGCAGGTTTCCGCCGGTAAAGTGTCCTATGTGCTTGTGTGGATTGGTGCTAACGATTTTGATACTTGGAATGGTACTTATGAAGAAATATACAACGGCACGCTAACGGATGCTAATCTACAGGCCAAAATTGATGGAATCGTGGCTAACATCACCACAGCGATTGATACCGTTTTGAGCGCCGGGCCGGTGCAAATGGTAGTGGCTACCATCGCCGACAAAGGCGTTAGCCCGGAGGTGCTGGCGACCTTTCCAGACCCGGCCAAACGTCAAAGGGTTACTACGGCAATTGATAAAGTTAATGCCAAAATTCAGGAGTTGGCCCATGCCAGAGGGATTGGGCTGGCTGATGTAAGCCAAATTACCACCGCGCTGTTAGCCCGTCTTGATAAAAGTGGCAATCTGAATGTGGGCGGCGAAGCGATAAAATTTACCGGAAAAAGCGATGAACCCCATTTTATGCGCTTAAACGATTCGGTTGGACATGGTGGCACAGTTGCCTCTGGTTTGATCGCCAATGCCGTTTTTATTGAGCCATTTAACCGGTACTACAAATTGAATATAAAACCCCTCAGCGATGAAGAAATTCTGGAAAGCGCCGGTATTGCCGGTGGAACTGCCGGGCAATCGCCGGCTGCGCTCCCCGGTTGCCTGGGCGGTTTGGCCGGTTTGGCCTTGTGGGTAACTTTTTTAATTTGGAAAAAATAAAACCGCCGCTTACCAAATGTTGCGGATTTATAACTATTTTCTAATTTTTTTCTCAGGCTGTTACGATTAGTTTACTTCTATAATCAAAATCAATAAACGCTGATTGGCATTAGCCAGGTGAATCGCGTTCCTTTCTGCCGATTTTAGCCCAAAATTGCCGGGGATTGTGATAATATGAGCCATTCTTCAGAAGCCGTTTCTCAGTTATCGCCGTTAAAACAGGCTTATCTTGCGTTAGAAAAAATGCAGGCCAAACTGGCGGCGCTAGAACAGGCCCAACGCGAGCCAATCGCCGTTATCGGGATGGGCTGCCGGTTTCCCGGTGGCGCTAACACCCCGGAGTTGTTTTGGCAGCTTTTGCGCGATGGGCGTGATGCCATCACCGAAGTGCCGCCCGACCGCTGGAATATTGACGCCTATTACGACCCCAACCCGGATGCGCCGGGTAAAATGTCATCGCGGTGGGGCGGTTTTCTGGATCAGGTGGATCAGTTTGAGCCGCAATTTTTTGGCATTGCTCCCCGCGAGGCCATCAGCCTGGACCCGCAGCAGCGGTTGCTGCTGGAAGTGGCGTGGGAGGCGCTGGAACATGCCGGCCTGGCCCCGGATAAATTAGCCGGCAGCCGCACCGGTGTTTTTGTGGGCATTGTCAACAACGATTACCGCCAGCTTCAGTTGCAATCCGGTGGGCTTGACCGGATTGATACTTATTACAGTTCCGGCGTGGCCCAAAGCATTGCTTCGGGCCGTTTGTCCTACATTTTAGGGTTGCAAGGCCCCAGTATTTCAATTGATACGGCCTGTTCCTCTTCGCTTATGGCCGTGCACCTGGCCGTGCAGAGTTTGCGGCAGGGTGAATGCCGGCTGGCTTTGGCCGGCGGGGTAAATGTGATATTGGCCCCGGAGATTACGGTGGCGCTTTCCAAATACCATATGATGGCCCCGGATGGCCGTTGCAAAGCCTTTGACGCTCGGGCCGATGGTTTTGTGCGGGGCGAAGGCTGCGGCCTGGTGGTTTTAAAACGTTTAACCGATGCCCTGGCCGATGGCGATACGGTGCTGGCGGTGATCAAAGGCACGGCGGCCAACCAGGATGGCGCCAGCAGCGGCTTAACCGCGCCCAACGGCCCGTCGCAAGAGGCGGTCATCCGCGAGGCGCTGGCTAATGCCGGCCTCTCTCCGGCTGAAGTGGGATATGTTGAAACTCACGGCACGGGAACCGCCCTGGGCGATCCCATCGAAGTTCGCGCGTTAGGGCAGGTGTTGCGCCCGTACCGCAATTTGCAACAGCCGGCGTTGTTGGGAGCCGTAAAAACCAACCTGGGCCACCTCGAAGCCGCCGCCGGCGTGGCCGGGTTAATGAAAGCGGTTTTGTGTTTGCAACACCGGTCTATTCCTCCAACGCTGCACCTGCAAGAACTCAACCCGCTGATTCCCTGGCCGGATTTGCCCGTGGCGGTGCCCACCACGCTCACTCCCTGGCCGGACGCCGCCAGCCTGGTGGCCGGCGTCAGCTCTTTTGGGTTTAGCGGCACCAATGTGCATTTGGTTTTGGCGGCGGCTCCCGATCAGCAATCCGCTTTGCCGGAAGTTGACCGGCCCCGGCACTTATTGAGTCTGTCCGCTAAAAGTGAGCCGGCTTTAAAGGAGATGGCCCGGCAGTTGGCCCAACACCTGGCCGCCCGGCCCAACCTCGCGTTGCCCGATGTGGCTTTTTCGGCCAATACTGGGCGCGCTCAATTAACGCGGCGATTGGCGCTAACCGTCGATGCTGCGGCGCAGGCCGGCGCTCTGCTGGCCGAATTTGCCGCCGGCCAAACCCCGGCGGAAATTATAACCGGGCCGGTGCAAACCACCGATCGGCCTAAAATCGCCTTCTTATTCACCGGGCAGGGATCGCAATACCCGCACATGGGGCAACAGTTGTACCAAACTCAGCCCACGTTTCGCCGGGCGCTGGATCGGTGCGATGAACTGCTGCGCCCCTATTTGGGGCAATCGTTGCTGTCCGTGATTTATCCGCAACCGGGCGTAGTCTCGCCGCTGGATGAAACCGCTTACACCCAACCGGCTTTGTTTGCCATAGAATACGCGCTGTCCGAATTGTGGCGTTCGTGGGGCGTTGAACCGGCGGCGGTTATTGGCCACAGCGTGGGCGAATACGTAGCGGCCTGCGTGGCCGGGGTATTCAGCCTGGAGGACGGCCTCCGGCTGGTGGCCGAACGGGGCCGGTTAATGCAAAGTCTGCCGCGTAATGGCGCTATGGCGGCCATTTTTGCCGACGAAGCGCAAGTGGCGGCGGCCATCGCGCCGTATGTCGGGCAGGTATCCATTGCGGCTTTCAACGGCCCGGATAATGTGGTTATTTCCGGGTTAGATACGGTGGTGCAGACCGTTGTGGAGCAATTGGTCGCCGCCGGAGTAAAATCCCGCCGGTTAACCGTTTCTCACGCTTTTCACTCGCCGTTACTGGAGCCAATCCTCGCCGAGTTTGAGCGGGTAGCAGCCAGCGTTACTTATGCCCAGCCTCGGATCAAGCTCATCTCTAACCTCACCGGCCAGCCGGCGATGGGCGCTACCGTTACCCAGCCCGGCTACTGGCGCCGGCACGTCCGCGAAGCGGTGCGTTTTGCCGCTGGCATCGCCGTTTTGCCGGCCCAGGGGATTGAGTTGTTTCTGGAGATTGGCCCCAATCCGGTTTTATTGGGTATGGGCCAGCGATGTCTGCCGGCAGCTACCGGCCTGTGGTTGCCCTCGCTCCGCGCCGGCAAAGACGATTGGGCGCAGCTATTGCGCAGCCTCGCCGAAATGTACGTATACGGGGTTGAGGTGGATTGGGCCGGTTTTGAGCGCGATTACGCCGCCAGCCGCCGCCGGTTCCCTTTACCCACGTATCCTTTTCAGCGCCAGCGTTACTGGCTTCAATCTGATCGCCCTCGCCCGGTAGCAGCCGGGCTGGCTATTCACCCGTTGCTGGGGCGGCGGCTGCGTTCGGCGTTGCCGGATGTTCAGTTTGAGGCGCAACTGGAGGCTGCCGACCTGCCCTTTTTACGGGATCACGTTGTTTATGGCCAGCCGGTTATGCCGGCCACGGCTTATATCGAGTTGGCGCAGGCCGCCGCCGCCCAGATTTTTGGCCCCGGTAGCCAATCTTTGGCCGATTTAACCATTTTTGAGCCGTTTGTTTTGCCGGGCGACCAATCCCGCACCCTGCAAGCCATTGTAACGCCGGCTGGCGGCCAACGCGCTTCCATTCGGATTTACAGCCAGGGGCCAACCGAATCCGGCTGGCAACGGCACGCCTCGGTTGAGGTGGACGGCGGCGCGGCATCCGTTGGCCCCACGGCAACGGCGCTGGCGGAAATTCAGGCGCGGTGCCCGGAGATTATTACCGCCGAAGCTCATTACGGGCTACTGGCCGCGCGCGGGCTTCAGTTTGGCCCCAGTTTGGGCGGGGTGCAGCAAATCTGGCGCAACCCGGCGGGCGGTGAGGCGTTGGGCCGGATTCAATTGCCGGCGGTTGTGGCCTCAGAATTAAAAACATACCAGTTTCACCCGGCGCTGCTGGATGCCTGTTTGCAGGTTTTGGTGGGAGCGTTGCCCGCCGGTTGGACTGAAACGGATGTGTATATGCCGGTGGGGCTGGATAGTTTTTGCCGGTACGATGACCCTCCGGCGGAATTGTGGAGCCACGTTCAGGTTGAAATTGAACCGGATGGCGTTGGCCGGGAAACCATTACCGGCAACGTGCGCGTGCTGACCCTAACGGGGCAGGTGGTGGCTCAATTGGCCGGGTTACGACTCAAACGGGCCAGGCAAACGGCGCTGTTTAAGTCGGCCCAACCCAATCTGAATGACTGGCTGTATCAGGTGGAATGGCAGCCCCAGCCGCGCCTGGCCGTAAGCGGCCCGGCTCCGGCTGAACTGGCCGCGCCATTGCTGCCGGTTTTTGGCCAACTGGCCGGGCAATACGGCTTGGAACGTTACCGGGGGTTAGCGCCTCAACTGGACGCCCTGTGCGCCGAGTTTATCATTTGCGCTTGGCAGCAATTGGGCTGGCAGCCTCGCCCCGACCAGCCGGTAAACTTGGCCGAATTGCCGGTTATTCCGTTGTACCGCCGCCTGCTCAACCGGATGGCCGCTATTCTGGCCGAAGACGGCTGGTTAACCCCAACCGATGCCGGCTGGGTGGTCGCCCGGCCTGTACCGGCCATCGAAATGGGCGCGTTGCAGGCTCGCTGGGCCAAACTGGCCGCCGAATACCCGGCCTTTGAAGCCGAATTGGGGTTCATTGGCCGTTGCGGCCCGCACCTGGTCGGAGTTTTGGCCGGGCAAACCGACCCGCTGCCGCTGTTGTTCCCCGGCAGCGATTTATCCAACGCCGAAAAGTTATACCAGGCTTCGCCGTTTTCGCTGGCCTACAACAATCTGGTTCGGGCTGCCGTCACCGAGGTGGTAGCGCAGTTGGATCCCAACCAGCCGTTGCGGGTGCTGGAAATAGGGGCCGGCACCGGCGGCACGGCGGCGCACATTCTGCCGGTGTTGCCCGCCGGCCAAACCGAATATGTTTTTACCGATGTTTCGCCGTTGTTCACCGCGCGAGCCGCCCAAAAGTTTCAGGATTATCCTTTTGTGCGCTATCAACTGCTGGATATTGAACAGGAACCCACCGCGCAAGGGTTGGCGGTGCAATCTTTTGATTTGATTTTGGCCACCAATGTAATTCACGCCACCGCCGATTTGTCGCATAGCCTGGCGCACGTTACGCAACTGTTAAAACCGGGGGGCCTGTTCATCCTGTTAGAAATGACCCGGCCCGAACGCTGGGTTGACCTCACTTTTGGGCTAACCGAAGGCTGGTGGAAATTTACCGATACCGCAATCCGGCCCGATAGCCCGCTGTTGCCGGCGGCGGCGTGGCAGCAAACGCTCGAAGCGGCGGGGTTTGTGGCGGCGGCTATTCCGCCCCGCCCCGTGGATGATTTGCCCCAACAGGCGGTGCTGCTGGCCCGCTCGCAGTTGGCTGCGCCGGCGCTGACCGGCAACTGGCTCATCTTTGCCGACGAAGCCGGCGTGGGCCGGGAGTTGGCCGGGTTAATAGAGGCCCGGTCTGGCGCTTGCACGCTGGTCACTTTGGGCGCGGCCTATGCCCACCGCCAGCCCGCTCATTTTTCAATTGATCCCACCCAGCCGGACGATTTTTTCCGCCTGTTCAATGAAAATTTGCCGGGCAACGAATTTGGCTGGCGCGGCGTCATCCACCTGTGGAGTTTGAACAGCGGTTCCGTCGCCGAAATGGACGGCGCGGCGTTGGCAGCGGCGCAACAGGTTGGGTGCGGCAGCGTGCTGTACTTGTTGCAGGCGTTGGCCAAACGTTCATCTGCCGCCGCGCCGCCCACGCTGTGGCTGGTTACTCGCGGCGCTCAACCGGTTGAGGCGGAGCCGATTGCCGTGGCGCAAACGCCGTTGTGGGGGCTGGGCAAGGTGATTGCTCTGGAACACCCGGAACTTCACTGCGTTCGGGTTGACCTTGACCCGGCGTTGGGGCTTGATAACAGCCGGCTGCTGGTTGAAGAAATAGCGGCAAACACCGGCGAAGACCAGGTGGCTTTGCGGCAGCAGGCTCGTTATCTGGCCCGGCTGGCCCGGTATCAGCCGGAACCGCCGCCAGACGACGCAGCCAAAAGCCAGCCGGTTCAACTGGACATCGCGGTTCGGGGTGCGTTGGATAACCTGCTGCTGCGCCCGGCAACTCGCCGCCAGCCGGGGCCGGGCGAGGTTGAAATCCGGGTGTGGGCCACCGGCTTAAACTTTAAAGACGTGCTCAACGCCTTGGGGCTGTATCCCGGTGACGCCGGGCCGTTGGGCGGCGAGTGCGCCGGCGAGGTTGTGGCGCTGGGTAAGGATGTAACCGGCTTGCGCGTGGGCGATGCGGTGCTTGCTCTGGCTGCCGGCAGTTTTGGCACTTACGTTACCACCGCCGGTGAGTTTGTGGTGCGCAAACCGGATTTTCTCAGTTTTGAGGCTGCCGCTGCGTTGCCAATTCCGTTTTTAACCGCCAGTTACACCTTGCGGCATTTGGGGCGGTTATCGGCGGGCGACCGGGTGCTGATCCATGCCGCGGCTGGCGGGGTGGGTTTGGCAGCGGTGCAGTTGGCTCAACGCGCCGGAGCCGAGATTTTTGCCACAGCCGGCAGTCCGGTCAAACGAGCCTTTTTGCAGGAGTTGGGGGTGCAGCACGTGTACAACTCCCGTTCGCTTGGTTTTGCCGCCGAAATAATGGCCGATACCGGCGGGCGCGGGGTTGACCTGGTACTAAACTCGCTGGCCGATGAATTTGTTACTCACAGCCTGTCGGTTTTGGCGCAGGGCGGGCGTTTTTTAGAAATTGGCAAACGCGGCATTCTAACGGCGGAGCAGGCCGCCCGGTTGCGGCCCGACGCCGCCTATTTTATTGTGGATTGGAGCGAGGCTTGCCGCACCGAACCGGTGCTCATCCGGTCGCTGTTTTTGGAGATAATGGCCGAGATTGAAACCCACCGCCTGACGCCGCTGCCGCTACGGGTTTTTTCGCTGGCCGAAGTTACAGTGGCATTCAGGTATATGGCTCAAGCCCGGCACATTGGCAAAATAGTTGTTTCGCAGCAACCGAGGGGAAACATTCGCCCGGATGGTACCTACTTGATCACCGGCGGGTTGAGCGGTTTGGGGCTGGAAGTAGCCCGCTGGCTGGTAGAACAGGGCGCTCGCCATTTGGCGCTGATAGGCCGCAGCGCCGCTTCGGACTCTGCCCACGCAGCCGTAGCCCGGCTGGAACAGGCCGGCGGGCAGGTGGCGCTAATCCAGGCCGATGTAACCAATGCCGGCCAAATGGCCGAGGCGCTGGCCCGGCTTAACGCCGAAATGCCGCCGCTACGGGGCGTTGTTCACGCCGCCGGGGTACTGGCCGATGGCGTGCTGCTCCACCTGGATTGGCCGCGCTTTGCCGGGGTGCTGGCTCCCAAAGTGGATGGCGCATGGCTTTTGCATACTTTAACCCAACACCTGTCGCTTGATTTCTTTGTGCTGTTTTCGTCGGTAGCTTCGCTGCTGGGATCGCCGGGGCAGGGAAATCACGCCGCTGCCAACGCATTTTTGGATGGGCTGGCCCATTACCGCCGGGCACAGGGTTTGCCCGGCCTGAGCCTTAACTGGGGTGCCTGGAGCGAGGTGGGCGCGGCGGTTAAATACAATATTTTTGAGCGCCTTGAGGCGCAGGGGCTTGGCGTGATTGCGCCGGAACAGGGCTTGCGCCTGTTCGCCGAACTGTTGCCCGGCGCGCCGGCGCAGGTAGGCATCAGCCCGGTAAACTGGCCGGTTTTTAAACGTCAGTTTGCCGGTGGGGACGTGCCGCTTTTTCTGGCCAACGTCTCCAGCCGGGATGAGCAGCGCCCGGCGGCTGCCATTACCGCTACGGTTGAATCACCGGTGGAAACGCCCCAAATTTTGGCGCGACTGGCCGCCGCGCCGCCCAACAAACGGGCCGGTTTGCTGCGCGATTACGTGCAGGCGCAGGCCAGCAAGGTGTTGGGGTTGGCGGCCACGCAATTGGTAGATGAACGCACTCCGCTCAATGAGTTGGGGCTAGATTCGTTGATGGCGGTGGAATTGCGCAACCTGTTGGGTGCCGGGCTAAACCTCAAACGCGCGTTGCCGGCAACGCTGGTGTTTGATTACCCCACCGTGGCGGCCATCACCACTTACCTGGCGCGAGAACTGGATTTGCCGGCGGACAGCCGTCAACCGGAACCGGCGGCGGTGTTGCCCGAAATTGAGGGAACGGGGTTACTGACAACTCTGTCGCAGGTTGAGGATTTATCGGATGAAGAGGTAGATCGTTTGTTTGCCCAGCAAATGGGCCGTGTGGAGAACCAGGATTATGGCAACGACTAGCTTTATTGAGCGCATCTCGCAACTTTCACCCAAGCGGCTGGCGCTGCTGGCGGTAGACCTGCAAAATAAACTCGAAGCCGCCGAGCGCCAGCACCATGAACCGATTGCCATCATTGGCATGGCCTGCCGGTTTCCGGGCGAAAGCAACAGCCCGGAGGCTTTTTGGCAGCTTTTGCAAAACGGCGTTGATGCAATCACCGAAGTCCCGGCGACGCGCTGGCCGGTGGATGAATATTACGATGCCAACCCCGACGCCGCCGGAAAAGTATCAACCCGTTGGGGCGGGTTTATTGACGGGGTTGACACCTTTGATCCCCAATTTTTTGGTATTTCGCCCCGCGAAGCAGTGAGCATGGACCCGCAGCAACGGCTGGTGCTGGAGGTGGGCTGGGAGGCTTTGGAACACGCCAACTACGCCCCGGACAAATTGGCCGGCAGCCGAACCGGGGTGTTCATTGGTATTTGCAACAATGATTATTACCAGTTGTCGAATAAAGCCGGCGTTGACAGCCTTGATACATATTCGGCTACCGGCAGCGCTCACAGCGTGGCTTCGGGCCGGTTATCGTATGTGCTGGGGCTGCAAGGGCCAAGCCTGTCGGTGGATACGGCCTGTTCGTCGTCGCTGGTGGCCATCCATTTGGCCGTGCAAAGTTTGCGCCAGGGCGAGTGCAATATGGCCATTGCCGGCGGCGTAAATGTGCTGGCTTCGGTCGAGGTTACGGTTGCGCTCTCAAAGGGGCATATGCTGGCCGCCGATGGCCGTTGTAAGGCGTTTGATGCGGCGGCGGATGGCTTTGTGCGGGCCGAAGGCTGCGGGCTGGTGGTGCTCAAGGGGCTGGCGCAAGCCGTGGCCGATGGCGATAATATTTTGGCGGTGATTCGGGGCGCGGCAATTAACCAGGATGGCCGCAGCAACGGCCTCACCGCGCCGAATGGGCCATCTCAGGAGGCGGTGATTCGGGCGGCGCTGGCCGATGCCGGCGTTGAACCGCACGAAATTGGTTACGTTGAAACCCACGGCACCGGCACTTCGCTGGGCGACCCCATCGAGGCGCAGGCGTTGGGGGCGGCGTTGGGGCCGGGGCGTTCGCCGGAGCGCCCTTTGCTGATTGGCTCGGTAAAAACAAACATTGGCCACCTGGAATCGGCGGCGGGTGTGGCCGGGCTGATAAAATTGGTGCTGGCTTTGCAGCACCAGGAGATTCCGCCGCATCTCCATTTGCAAAAACTCAACCCGTACATTCCCTGGGCGGAACTGCCGCTGTCTATCCCCACCCGCCGCACGCCCTGGTTGGACCGCCGGTTGGCCGGCATCAGCTCTTTTGGGTTTAGCGGCACCAACGTGCATTTAATTATTGAAGAAGCGCCCGTTCGTCCGCCCGCCACCCCGGAAATTGAGCGCCCATTGCATCTGCTGGCGCTTTCGGCGCGGAGCAAAACGGCGCTGGCGGCGCTGGCGGCTCGGTTTGAACAGGATTTGGCCCACCGGCCAGAAATCCAACTGGCCGAAGTGTGCCTCAGCGCCAATACCGGGCGGGCGCATTTTGAGCACCGATTAACGGTGGCCGCCAGCGAACCGGCAGAAGCCCGCGCTTTACTGGCCGCGTATCGCCAGGAGCAGCCGGCGGCGGGCCTGTGGAGCGGTCAGGCCGGCCCGCGTCGCCCCGAAGTGGCCTTTTTGTTCACCGGGCAGGGAGCGCAGTATGAGCACATGGGCCGCCAGTTGTACGAAACGCAGCCGCTTTTCCGCCGCATTCTGGATCAATGCGATGAACTGCTACGGCCTTATCTGCCCCGGCCTTTGTTGAGCGTGCTCTACCCGGCTGCCGGCCAGCCATCGCCGCTGAACGAAACCGCCTACACCCAACCGGCGTTATTTGCCATTGAATATGCTCTGGCCGAATTGTGGCGGTCGTGGGGAATTGAGCCGGCGGTGGTGCTGGGCCACAGCGCCGGTGAATACACCGCTGCTTGCGTGGCCGGCATTTTTAGCCTGGAAGATGGGCTAAAATTGATTGCCGAACGCGGGCGGCTAATGCAAGCCGCCGGAGCGCAACAACCCGGCGCAATGGCCACCGTGTTTGCCGGCGAAGCTCGCGTGGCGGCGGCTTTAGCGCCGTATGTGGGCCGGGCCACCATCGCTGCCATAAACGGGCCGGAGCATGTGGTGATATCCGGCGAAGAGGCCAACGTGCAGGCCGTTCTCAACGATTTACGCGCCGACAGAATCCGGAACCGGCGTTTGGCCATTTCGATAGCTGGCCATTCGCCGTTAATGGATTCCATTTTGGCGGAGTTTGAAACGGTTGCAGCCGGGGTGCAATACGCCGCTCCCCGGATTGGCCTGGTTTCTGGCGTTACCGGCCAGCTTGTGGCCGGGCAAGAAATGGCCACCGCCGCATACTGGCGGCTCAATTTGCGCCAGCCGGTTCAGTTTTACCCGGCCATGCAAACGCTCAATGAGCATGGTTACCGGCTATTTGTGGAAGCTGGCCCCAACCCCACCTTGATTGAACTGGGCCAGCATTGCTTGCCGGCGGGCAGCGGGGTGTGGCTGCCTTCGCTCCGGGCCGGCCACAACGATTGGTCGCAATTGTTTAACGCCCTGTCTAATTTGTACGTGCGGGGCGCGGCGGTGGATTGGGCCGGTTTTGAGCAGCCGTATCGCCGGGGGCGGCGGCGGTTGCCCCTGCCTACCTATCCATTTGAAAAAACGCGGTACTGGATAAAACCAACGCCGCCCAAACCGGCTGACCCGCCCCGCCCCACGGTAAAAAATCCCTTGCTGGG
Organism: uncultured Caldilineaceae bacterium; assembly: GCA_964517605.1. Lineage (GTDB taxonomy): Bacteria > Chloroflexota > Anaerolineae > 4572-78 > J111 > J095. Next base: position 37,886 of record CAZFCE010000021.1, read on the forward strand.
GCGGCAATTGCGCTCGCCAGCCATTCGCTCCACCATTTTTGAAGCGGAACTGGGCGCAACCTGGCCGCTGTTTCTCGATCATCACCGGATTTACGGGCTGGCTATTTTGCCTTCGCCGGCGTACCTGGAAATGGCGCTGGCTGCCAGCGAGGCCGTTGGTCGCCCCGGCCCGTATGAAATTGCCAATTTTACTATTCACGAGGCGTTTGTGCTGCCGGAAGAAGGGCTGCACACCGCTCAAATCATTATTCAGCCGGAAGAAAATGGCCGGGCCGATTTTCAAATCATCGGTTTGGAGGCCGGCGAGCAGTGGACGGCGCATGCCGGCGGCAGTTTGGCGCGTTTGGCCGGGGCCGCTCCGGTAATGCCCTTAGATTTGGCCGCGATTCAGGCGCGTTGCGCCGAAGAAATATCCGGCAGCGATTATTATGAGCGGCTGCGCGATTTGGGCCTGGAATTTGGCGTGGGCTTTCGTGGCATCAACCGCCTGTGGCGGCGCGATGGCGAAGCGCTGGGCCTGGTGCAACTGCCGGAAATGCTGCTGGCCGAGGCGGAAACTTATCACCTGCACCCGGCTTTGCTGGACGCCTGTTTTCATTTGTTGGGCGCGCCGCTGGCTGCCGGAGTTGATACCGCCTACTTGCTCATCAGCATTGAGCGGTTCCGGTTGTACCGGTCACCGGGTACGCAGCTTTGGAACCACACCACGCTGCAACCGGGCGACCCGGCCAACAAAGAGATTTTTACCGGCCACGTGCGCCTGTTTAACTCGGAGGGGCAACTGGTAGCCGAAGTTGAAGGGTTGCACTTAAAACGGGCTGGCCGCGAGGCGCTGTTGCACGCCATCCGGCGGCGGCCTGATGACTGGCTGTACCAGGTGGAATGGCAACCGGCAACGGCTGCGCCGCTGCCCGCGCCCGCCGTTTTGGCCGGCGAGGTCGCGCCCCGGCTGGCCGAGTTGAGCGCCCGCCATCGCCTGGCCGAATACGGGGAGTTAGCGCCGCAATTTGATAAATTGTGTGCGGCTTATGTGGTGGCGGCTTTGCGGCAGCTAGGCTGGGAGTTTTTGCCGGGCGAGCGCGTTTTGGCGGAAACTCTGGCTGTTCGGCTGGGGGTAGCCGAGCGGCACCGCCGCCTGTTTAACCGCCTGCTCAATCTGCTGGCCGAGGATGGCTGGTTGGCCCCTGCCGGCGCTGGCTGGCAGGTTAGCCGTTCGCCGGAAACCGTTAATCCGGCGGTGATTTTGCCCGGCCTGTTGGCGGCATACCCGGCTTACGCCACCGAGTTGAGCCTGACGGATCGTTGCGGCGGGCAGTTGGCTGCCGTGCTGCAAGGAGCGCAGGACCCGTTGCACCTGCTCTTTCCCGATGGTTCGTTGGCCGAAACCGAGCGGTTGTATCAGGATTCGCCGTTTGCCCGCGCCTACAACACCCTGATGGCGCACACCGTTACGGCGATTTTGGCCCGGTTGCCCCAAAACCGGCCCGTGCGCATTTTAGAAATCGGGGCCGGAACCGGCGCAACCACCAGCTATATTTTACCGGCGCTACCGCCGGAGCGGGTGGAGTATGTTTTTACCGACCTGTCGCCGCTGTTCACCAGCCGGGCCGCCGAAAAGTTTAAAGACTATCCGTTTGTGCAGTATCGGCTGCTGGATATTGAACTTGATCCGGCCAACCAGGGTTTGGCCAATCAACAGTTTGATTTGATTATCGCCGCCAACGTGGTGCACGCCACCGCCAGTTTGGAGCAAACTTTAGCCCACGCCCGCCAACTTTTAACGCCGCACGGGGTATTGCTGCTGTTGGAAGGCGCGGAGCCGCAACGCTGGGTAGACCTGACGTTTGGCTTAACCGAGGGCTGGTGGAAATTTGCCGACCACGCCTGGCGGCTTGATTATCCGCTGCTTGCGCCGGATCGCTGGCTGGAACTTTTGCGGGCGCAAGGCTGGGCGGAAACAGCCGTTATCCCGGCGGTTGATAAAGCCGGTAACCAGCCCAATCAGGTGATTATTCTGGCGCAGGCCGCGCCATCGCCCGGCAATTGGTTAATTCTGGCCGATAAATTGGGTGTGGGCCGAGAATTGGCGGTGCAGCTTGAACAGCGCGGCGACCGGTGCGCGCTGGTTGAGCCGGAGCGGGTTAATCCGGCGGCCCCCGCTGATTTTTTGCGGTTGGTCAATGAGGCGTTGCCGGTGGGCGGGCCGCCATGCCTGGGCATCATCCATTTGTGGAGCCTGAATAATAACCTTCCCTCCGAAAGTTTGACCGGCGCGGATTTGGCGGCGGCGCAAGTGCTGGCTTGCGGCAGCGCGGTGCATTTGGTGCAAGCTCTGGCCGAACGGGAAATTGACGCGCCGTTGTGGCTGGTAACCGGCGGCGCTCAACCGGCGGGCGGTTTGCCGGCGGCGCAACTGGCGGTGGCCCAAACTCCGTTGTGGGGCCTGGGCCGGGTGATTGCTCTGGAACAGCCCAACCGGTGGGGCGGCCTGATTGATTTGGATGCAACCGCCGGCCCGGCGGAACAGGCCGCTCAATTGCTGGCCGAAATTAGCCGGCCCGATGGCGAAGATCAAATTGCCTGGCGCGGCGGGCAGCGTTATCTGGCCCGCTTGATTCGGGCGGCGCAACTCAAATCTCAACCGGCGGCTATTCGGGGGGATGCGGCTTACCTGATTACCGGCGGTTTGGGCGGCCTGGGGCTAAAAGTGGCGCACTGGCTGGCCGGGCAGGGCGCGCGTTACCTGGTACTGACCGGTCGGCACGGCCTGCCGGAGCGGAACCTCTGGCCCGATTTGCCGCCGGATAGCCGGGCCGCTCATCAGGTGGCGGCCATCCGGGCGATAGAAGATATGGGAGCCACGGTGGTCGTTGAGGCCGTTGACGTGAGCGATGCGGCGCAAATGGAATCTTTGTTTGCCAAATTTGGCCATACTGCGCCGCCTTTGCGCGGCATAATCCACACGGCGGCGGTTTTGGGCGCTCAGGCGATTACCCGGTTGTCTCTGGCGGATTTATTGGCTATGTTCAGCCCCAAAATAACCGGAACGTGGCTGCTGCACCAACTCAGCCAGGAGCTAAACCTGGACTTTTTGGCGCTGTTCTCGTCAACCACCGCTCTGTGGGGATCGCGGGATTTGGGCCATTATGCCGCCGCCAATGCTTTTTTAGACGGATTGGCGCATTACCGCCGCGCTATAAATTTACCGGCCATCAGCTTTAATTGGGGAACCTGGGATGAAATGCGCGTGGCCTCTACCGCCGAACAGCAGCGAGTTGCTCAGTTTGGGTTGGGGCGCATGCCGGCTGACCAGGCGTTGTTGTGTTTGGGCGAATTTTTGGGCGGTAATTTGCCTCAACTGGCGGTGGCGGCAGTTGATTGGGCAGTGTTAAAACCGGCTTACGAAGCCCGGCGGCGGCGGCCTTTTTTGCAGGCGATGGCCGCGCCCGCTTCCGCCCTCAAAATGGAGCCGTCCGGCGCGCCGGCGGCTGGTCCCGCCCAATCCGGTTCGGAATTGTTGCGCGATTGGGCCGCCGCCCGGCCTGAACAGCGGCCCAATATTCTGGCGGCGCACCTGCGGCGGGCTGTGGCCGGGGTGTTGGGCATTGACCCCGCCCAGCCCATCGAACCGGAAAAGGGTTTGTTTGATTTGGGGCTGGATTCGCTGATGGCGCTGGAATTAAAAAACCGGCTGGAGGTGTTGGTAGAAACAACCTTGCCTTCTACCCTCATTTTTAACTACCCCACCATCGCCGATTTGGCTCAATACCTGGCCACGCTGCTCCCCGGCCTGCCGCCGGCAGCGAGCGAGGCCGCGGTTGTGCCACCGGACTCCGCCGGCACTGGCGACGGTTTGCCTCTGGATGACCTTTCGGAGGATGATTTGGCGGCGCTACTTTTAAAGAAGTTGGAGCAGCTTCAATAATCCGGCTATGATACCTGATGCTTTTGCCTTTGTTACCCGCAGAAAATATATTGACGCTGTTTTGTTAATGATTATCTCGGTGTTTCTGTGGGCGGCGATAGAAATTATTGGCGGGCTGATACCGGGGCCGTATTCGGCTTACCAAACCGTTTGGATTCGGTACGGAACGCACCTGCTGTTCATGCTGACCATATTGGGGCCGCGTTACAAAACCCGGCTGTTTTTTACCCGTCGCCCGGTGCGGCAATGGCTACGCTCGCTGTTAATGTTGGGAATGCCCATCTTCTTTATTATGGGCGTTTCTAAATTGCCGTTAAAGGATGTTCTGGCTGTTTTTTGGGTTTCGCCGCTGCTGGTAATGGGATTGTCCATTTTTTTACTGGGCGAGACAATCCGCCCCACTCACTGGCTGGCAACATGGCTGGGCCTGGGGGGAGTATTGATGATGTTACGCCCCAACTTGGGGATATTAACCTGGCAGGTTGTGCTGCCGCTGGGAATGGCCTTTTGTTTTGGCCTGTATTTGGTAATGACGCGGCAAATGCGCACCGAAGATACCTTGGCCAGCCTGTTTTATACCGCTGCCGGCGTTTTTATTCTGTTAAGCTTTGGCCTGCCCTTGTTTTGGCAGCCGTTGGCCATCAAATCCGGCTTGATGATGGCGTTAATCGGGCTGATTGGTTTTTTGGTGTTATTCACGTTGGATAAAAGCCTGGAACTGGCTCCGGCCTCAATTGTTGCGCCATTTACTTACACCCAACCCATCTGGTTGGCGGGGCTAACTTACCTGTTAACCGGCCAGTTGCCCGGCAAGTTGGCCGCGTTGGGAATTGTTGTGATTGTTGGTAGCGCCCTTTATCTGCTTAAGGATTTGCCGGTACCGGCTTAAGGTTTACGGAAAGGAAGGCTATATGTCAGGAGACCCCCAACAGATAGACCGGCGGGTATTATTACAAAACGCAATGGCCGCGGTTGATAAACTCCAGGCCAAACTGGATGCCGTGGAACGGGCCAAATCCGAACCGATTGCCATAATTGGCCTGAGTTGCCGCTTTCCGGGCGGGGCCAACAGCCCCGAAGCCTACTGGGAATTGTTGCAAAATGGCCGGGATGTCATTAGCCGGGTTCCGGCTGGCCGGTGGACGGTAGATATTGAGTCCGCCCCGGAATTAGCCGGCGCTTCGTGGTATGGCGGTTTTCTTGACCAGGTTGATCAATTTGACCCGCAGTTTTTTGGGATTGCTCCCCGTGAAGCCGAAACCATGGACCCGCAGCAGCGGTTGGTGCTGGAAGCAAGCTGGGAAGCGTTGGAACGGGCGGGGTTGCCGCCCGACAAACTAAAAGGCAGCCGTACCGGCATGTTTATTGGCGTAACCACCAATGATTACGCTCAGCTTTCGCGGGAAGGCGGCCCGGCTACCATGGATGTTTACACCGCCACCGGCAGCGCCCTCAACGTTATTCCGGGCCGGGTGGCGTATACGCTGGGGCTGCAAGGGCCGAGCATGGCCGTTGATACGGCGTGTTCGTCTTCGCTGGTGGCGGTACACTTGGCGTGCCAATCCCTGCGTTCCGGCGAGAGCGAGTTGGCGTTAGCCGGCGGTGTTAACACGCTACTGGCTCCGGAGGCATTTGTTTGTTTTTCTAAATGGGGCATGATGGCTCCCGATGGCCGCTGCAAAACCTTTGACAGCCGGGCCGATGGGTTTGTGCGGGGCGAAGGCTGCGGGGTGATTGTTTTAAAACGGCTATCGGATGCGCTGGCCGCTCAGGATAACATTCTGGCGCTCATTTTGGGATCAGCCGTAAACCAGGATGGCCGTAGTAGCGGCCTGACGGTTCCCAACGGGCTGGCGCAGCAGGCCGTTATCCGGCAGGCGTTGGCCAGCGCCCGGCTCCGTCCGGCTGAAATCAGTTACGTTGAAGCCCACGGCACCGGCACTTCGCTGGGCGATCCCATCGAAATAGAGGCGTTGGCCGCCGTGCTGGGCGAAGGCCGCGCCGCCGAACAACCGCTGGCGGTGGCTTCGGTTAAAACAAATATCGGCCACCTGGAATCGGCGGCGGGCATTGCCGGGCTGATAAAGGTGGTTTTGGCCATGCAACACCAGGAATTGCCGCCCCATTTGCACTTACAAAAACGCAGCCCGCAGATTCCCTGGCCTAACTTTCCCATCCAAATCCCCACCGAGCGGCAACCCTGGACCGCGCCCGCCGGAACGCGCCTGGCCGGAGTAAGCGCCTTTGGCTTTAGCGGTACCAACGCTCACGTTATTTTACAAGACGCACCCCAGCCGGAACCGGTTCCGATTGAAGCTCAACCGGAGCGCCCGGTTCATGGGCTAATGTTATCGGCCAAAACCGAGCCGGCGCTGCGCCAGCTAGCCGCTCGATTGGGGCAACATCTGGCGGAGCAACCTGCCATAGCGCCGGGCGATGTGGCCTATACGGTTAACACGGGCCGGGTTCAGTTTAATCACCGGTTGGCCGTTGCCGCCGCTTCTACCGCCGAGTTTAGCCAAAAACTAACGGGCTGGTCAACCGGCGAAAATCCCGCCGGTTTGGTCAGTGGTCAGCCCGCCGCCGGTCGCCAGCCCCGGATTGCTTTTTTGTTTACCGGGCAGGGGGCGCAATACGCGCAAATGGCCCGCCAATTGTACCAAACCCAGCCGTTTTTCCGCCGCATTCTGGAACAATGCGATGAACTGTTGCGGCCTTACCTGCCCCGGCCTTTGTTGAGCGTGCTCTACCCGGAAGCCGGCCAGCCGCCATTGCTGGACGAAACCGCCTACACTCAGCCGGCATTATTCGCCATAGAATACGCCCTGGCCGAGTTGTGGCGGTTGTGGGGCGTGAAACCGGCGGTGGTGCTGGGCCACAGTGTGGGCGAGTATGTGGCCGCCGGTGTGGCTGGCGTTTTTAGTTTGGAAGATGGCCTGAAATTGATTGCCGAACGCGGGCGGTTAATGCAAGCCCTGCCCGCCGGCGGCAAAATGGCCGCCGTATTTGCCGCCGAAGCGCAAGTGCGGGCCGCCGTGGCTCCGTTTGCCCAAGCGGTGGCGGTGGCGGCGATTAATGGGCCGGAAAATATTGTTATTTCCGGGGCGGGCGAGGCGGTGCAAACCATTCTGTCCAACCTGGTCGCCGAGGGCGTCAAATCGCAACCGCTGGTGGTGTCGCATGCGTTTCATTCACCGTTGATGGAGCCAATGCTGGCCAATTTTGGCCGGGCGGCAACTGCGGTAAAATACAACGCGCCCCACCTTGATTTGATTTCTAATGTAACCGGCCAACTGGCCGGCCCGGAAGTAGCCACTGCGGCCTACTGGCAACAGCATGTGCTCGCTCCGGTGCAGTTTGCTGGCGGAATCCGGGCTTTGGCTGGCCAGGATATTGATGCGTTTTTAGAGATTGGCCCCAAACCAACCCTGTTAAGCCTGGCCCGGCGCTGCCTGCCGGATGACGACCGGCTGTGGCTGCCTTCATTGCGGGCGGGCCGGGCTGATTGGGAGCAAATGCTCGATAGTTTGCTGGCGTTGCACGCACGCGGCCAGGAGATTGACTGGGCCGGTTTTGAGCAGGGCTATCCGCGCCGCCACAGGTTGCCGTTGCCCACGTATCCCTTTCAGCGGCGGCGGTATTGGCTTGAACCCAAAACGGCTAAAGCAACCACGGCTCAACCGGCGGTTTATGCCGGTAAACCGGGCCGGCATCCGTTGTTGGGCGCGCGGCTGGATTTGGCCGCCTGGCCCGGAACTTACGTTTGGCAGGGCCAACTGGATTTAAGGCGGCTATCGTTTTTTTACGATCACCGTGTTCAGGATACGGCGATATTTCCGGCAACAGCTTATATTGAAATGGCCCTGGCCGCTGCCGCCGAGGTTTGGGGGCCTGGCCCGCTACGGTTAACCGAGATAGAAAACAAAAAGGCGCTCCTGCTATCTGAAGCGATGCCGCCGCTTTTGCTGCAAGTAACGCTGGCTCCGGCGGCAGACAGCGCAATGTTTTTTCAGATTTTTAGCCGGCCCGATGATTTGGGACAAAACGGCAGCCCGCCACAACCCTGGACTTTGCACGTTACGGGCAATATATCTCAAATCGAGGCTGTCGCAATCAACCCGGTTTTATTTACGCCGGAAGATGTGCAAGCCCGTTGCCCTGAAAAAATTTCCGGCGAAACGTTCTACCGGCAATTGGCGAAAAAAGGAAACCAGTGGGGGCCGTGTTTTCAGGGGATTGACCAGGTGTGGCGAGGCGTTGATGAGGCCGTTAGCCTGGTGCGTGTTCCGGCGCAACTGGAGGCGGGCTTTGACGCCTATCAATTCCATCCGGCGGTTGCCGATGCCTGCGGCCATGTTCTGGTGGCAACCGGTTCGCTGGAACACTCCGGCGGTGTTCAGGGCGGGGCGGTTGTGGGTGGTGGCATCGCCGAAGCTCGCTGGTATAAACAGCCTCAGGGCAGGCAGTTGTGGGCTTACGCCCGCTTACGGCGCGAGGAACATGGGGATCAAAATATTCTCATTGGAGATGTTCTGGTTGTTGACGAAACCGGCGCGTTGGTTTCCGAAACTCTGGGCGCGCGGTTGTGGTATCTGGATCGGCAGGCGCAGCAAAACCTGCTGGAGAACCCGGATGACTGGTTTTATGAGCTTCGGTGGGAACCGGCAGAACCAGCGGCGGCGCAAGCATCTGGCGGTAATGGCCAATCCGGGTGGTTGATTTTTGCCGATAGCCAGGGTGCAGGCGCAGCCGTTGGCGCGGCTTTGCAGGCGCAGGGCGAGCGTTGCCTGTTGGTGTTTGCCGGGGAGCAGTACGAGCGCCGGGATGAGCATCACTTTTGGGTGCGTGCCCATCAATCCAGGGATTTTGAGCGATTATTCCAGGAGATAGCCGGAGTAAAGCAGTTTGCGGTTAGCCACGTGGTGCATCTGTGGAGCCTTGATGCGCCCGCGCCGGAGAACACAACCCCGACTACGCTGGAAATGGCTCATAAACTGGGGTGCGAAAGCGCGTTGTATTTAATCCAGGCTTTGGCGCGGCAATCGTGGCAAAAATCGCCACGGGTGTGGCTGGTTAGCCGGGGAGCGCAAGCGGTTGGGGGTGAAAACCGGCCTGTTGCCGTGGCTCAGGCTCCGTTGTGGGGATTTGGCCGTAGTTTGGCGCTGGAACAACCTGAATTACAGTGTGTTTGCGTGGATTTGGACCCAGCCGGAAACCATGATGATGATACCTTAAACCTTTTTCAAACCGTCTGGACCCCAACTGATGAAAACCAGATAGCATTTCGTGGCAGAAAACCGTATGTCGCCCGGTTGGCGCGATCAGTTGAACGAATTACGGCTGGCAAAATCATCAATTCCACTTCTACCTATTTGATAACCGGAGGGCTAGGCGGATTGGGGTTGATGGTTGCTCGCTGGTTGGCAGATGAAGGCGCTCGGCATTTGGTTTTGATGGGCCGGAGTGGAGCGCAAGATGCGGCCAGAACAGTTGTAACCAACCTGGAGCATGCCGGAGTACAGGTGATTGTAGCTCAAGCCGATGCGTCCCAACATGCGGATATGGCCCGGCTTCTCTCGGATATTGAGCAAACAATGCCGCCATTACGGGGTATTATCCATGCGGCGGGCGTGCTGGATGATGGCGTGCTGCTTCAACAAACTTGGCCTCGTTTTGAAAAAGTAATGGCTCCCAAAATCGAAGGGGCTTGGCAACTTCACTCGCTTACCCAACACTTGCCATTGGATTTCTTTGTAATGTTTTCGGCGGGAGCGGCCTTGTTCGGGTCAATGGGACAGGCTAACTATGCCGCCGCTAATTCCTTTTTAGATGGGTTGGCTCACTACCGGTGCCAACAGGGGTTGCCTGCTTTAAGTATCAACTGGGGAGGCTGGGCAGAAGTTGGTATGGCTGCTGCCTTACCTGAATGGGAAAAACAACGCTGGTTAGCTCAAGGGATTAACCTGATTAATCCCACTAAAGGGATAAATACCCTGGCTCAACTGATGTCTGCTGCTTTGCCCCAGATTGCTGTTTTGCCAATTGATTGGCCAGTTTTTACCCGGCAGTTGGGGCAAACAAAACCGCCTTTTCTATCCGGGTTACTTTACCCTGCCCGGCAACTGTTTGATAACCCGGTACCCGGCACATACAATATTTTGGCTCATTTGCAATCGGCTCCACCAACTGAGCAACTTGAACTTTTAGTGGAATATCTTCAAGGGTGGGTTCGAGATGTGATCAAACTGGATGCTACTACCATACTTGATTCCTCCCAACCATTAAATGAATTGGGGCTTGACTCGCTGATGGCGCTGGAATTAAAAAACCGGATTGAGGCCAATCTGGGCGTAGTAATCCCTATGGTGCAGTTTTTGCAAGGCCCCAGCACTAAACAACTGGCGCAATTGCTGTTGTCTAAATTAACCATTGCCGCTACAGTATCTTTACCAGACGAGAATGACCAGCCCGGCGGCGATTTGGACCAAAACAAAGCGGCTCAACTGCTGGCTAATTTGGATCAACTTTCGGATGAACAGGTGGATTTACTGTTGGCAGATTTACTGGAAGACGAGACAAGCTGATGAACATAGATTCAGAGCGCGCCAAAACACTTTCCCCTGAAGAAAAAAGGGTTTTGTTAGAACAGTTACTAAAGAAAAAGGCGAAGGCGACCCAAACTGGCCTTCAGCCTATTCCACAACAACGCCGCGAGGCGGCAAGTCATCCGTTATCGTTTGCCCAACAACGGCTCTGGTATCTGGATCAACTGAACCCCGGCAATCCTGTTTACAACCTGCTCCTCCTTATTCGGATGGAAGGCGTTGTTGATGTGATTGCCCTTGAACAGAGTTTGAATAATATCATAGCGCGTCATGAACTGTTGCGGGTTAATTTCATGGCTGTCGAGGGCGAACCGGTTCAGGTTATCAACCCAACCCGAACACTCTTTGTGTCGCAAACTGATTTAAGGCATTTGCCTCCCGCCGAACGACAAGCCGAAGCTGACCGGCTCATAGAAGAGGAGGCTCGACGCCCTTTTAACTTAAGTAAAGACCTGTTATTCAGGGCGATTTTATTACAACTGGCCGAAGATCAATTTACTTTTTTGCTGGTTGTGCATCATATTGTGGCTGATGGCTGGTCTTTTGGCCTGCTTATTCAAGAACTGGCAGCGTTTTACCGGGCCATTATCACCGGCCAGCCGGATGCGCTCCCCCCGCTACCTATTCAATATATTGATTTTGTCTACTGGCAGCGCGAGTCATTCCAAAATGAAACGCTGGCCTCGCAAATTGATTACTGGAAGCAGCAATTGGGAACCGGGCTTTCGCCTTTGGTGCTGCCTCTGGACTATCAGCGACCATCTGTTCAAACCTTTGAAAGTGGGCGTGAAACCCTCAAACTGCCAGAAGGGTTATCAAAGGCGCTTAAAACTTTAGGCGAACAAGAAGGCGCTACCCTGTTTATGGTTTTGTTGGCAACTTTTTATGAGTTGATGTATCGGTACACGGGCCAAACTGATATTACGGTGGGAACGCCAATTGCCGGGCGCAACCGGGCCGAGATTGAAAAACTCATTGGCATGTTTGTGAATAATCTGGTGTTACGCGCCAATATATCCGGAGAGTCCAACTTTAGGGAGTTGTTGAAGCAAGTACGCCGGGTTGCGTTGGAGGCTTATGATCACCAGGATGTGCCATTTGAGGGATTGTTAGCCGAGTTAAAACCTGAACGTAAATCCGGTCATACCCCGCTTTTTCAGGTGTTTTTTAATATGCTTAATATCCGGGGAACCCAGTTTGAGTTACCTGGCCTGGTTATTGACATGCCCACCCCGCCCGAAGTGGGATCGTTGTTTGACCTCACTTTATATACGTTTGAGAAATCCAAAAAAATTAACCTGATTCTGGTTTATAACGCGGCGTTGTTTACCCAAGCCCGAATGGTTGAGTTGCTGGCCCAGTATGAGTATCTTTTAACCCAGATTGCCGCCAATCCGGACCAAAAACTAAACGATTTTTCTCTGGTAACTGACCAGGCCAGCGCATGTCTGCCCAATCCAACCCAAGCCCAGAAAAAGGAGTGGTTGGGGCCGGTTCAGGCCAGATTTTCCGGCCAGGCCGGGCGAACCCCGCATCACCTGGCGCTGGTTGATAACCAATCTCGCTGGACTTACCAGCAGCTAGAAACGCGAAGCAACCAACTGGCGCACTATCTTCTGGCGGCTGGAATCAAATCGCAAGAGGTGGTGGCTATTTATGGGCATCGGAGTGCGGCCCTAGTTTGGGCGGTGTTGGGGGTATTAAAAGCCGGCGCGGCATTTGTTATTCTTGATTCGGCATATCCGCCCCAACGTTTAATTGATTATCTCAAAATAGCCCAACCGCGGGGTTGGCTTCAACTCGAAGCCGCCGGCCCGTTGCCTTTGGTGTTGATGGAGTTTGTGAGCACATCCATCGGCAATGTTCAACTGGAATTACCCCAGGCCGATGCCAAAATTCAGCCATTATTAAAAGATTATCCAACCAATGCGCCGGTTATAGCCGTTGGCCCGGATGATCTGGCTTATATTTCATTTACCTCCGGCTCAACCGGGCAACCCAAAGGCATTCTGGGCAGCCACAGCCCGCTGTCTCACTTTTTTGGGTGGCACAGCCAGACCTTTGGGTTCACCGAGGCGGATCGGTTTAGTTTGCTGTCGGGGTTGGCCCACGATCCGTTGCTCCGCGATATATTCACGCCGTTTGAGGTGGGCGCTACGTTGTGCATTCCGAACAGTAACGATCTAGCCATCCCTGGTCAGCTTGCGGCCTGGATGCGGCAACAGGAAATTACCGTGGCTCACCTTACCCCGCCGTTGATTCAGATTTTGGCCGGTGAAGAAGCCCCAACCACCACGGTTAAAACATTGCGCTACGCCTTTTCCGGCGGTGATCTGCTAACCCAACTCCATCTGTCAAAGTTGCGCCAGTTAGCTCCAGCCGTAACATGCGTTAATTTTTATGGTGCCACCGAAACACCTCAGGCGATGGGGTATTTTATTGCGCCCGGAACGCCCGCCGAAAATGACATCAATTTAAAAGATAACATCCCTTTGGGGCGGGGAATTGAGGATGTGCAGTTACTTGTGCTTAATACTCGCCGGCAATTAGCCGGGGTGGGCGAGTTGGGAGAAATTTATATCCGCACTCCCTATCTTGCCAAAGGCTATTTAGGGGACGAATCTTTAACGCAGGCGCGGTTTATTACCAACCCGTTTACTCAGGCCAATGATGACCGGCTTTATAAAACCGGCGATTTGGGGCGCTACCTGCCCGATGGTCAGGTTGAGTTTGCCGGACGGATTGACCATCAGGTAAAAATCAGGGGTTTTCGGATTGAACTGGGCGAGATAGAGGCCGTTTTGCGGCAGCATCCGGCTATCCGTGAAGCGGTGGTGATTGTGCGCGAAGATACGCCCGGCGATAAACGGCTGGCGGCCTACCTTATTCCGCAACCGGGCACAGCGCCCACTGCCGACGAACTACGTACCCTGGCCCGCAAAAACCTGCCCGATTATATGATTCCGGCGGCTTTTGTCTTTTTAGAGGCTTATCCGCTCACGCCCAATAAAAAAATTGATCGCCAGGCGCTGCCATTGCCTCAGTCAGTTCAATCCACCCCGGCGGATAATTTTGTAGTACCGCGCACTCCTCTGGAAACGCTGATTGCCGGTATCTGGCAAGAGGCTTTGGGCGTGGAACAAGTGAGCGTGTACGACAACTTTTTTGATTTGGGCGGGCATTCGTTGTTGTCGGTTCGGGTGATGGCTAAATTAGAGCAGGAAATCGGGGTGAAGTTGCCGCTGGCGCTGGTGGGCTATCAAACTCTGGGGCAAATGGCCGCCGCCTACGAGTCCAAACTCCCGCCCACCGACCCGCGCCGCCAGCCCGCGCCGGCGGACTTTAATAACGGCAGCGGTCATGCCGTGGCTGTAAAAAAACCGGTTTCGGCCAGCCCTACGGCGGCAGATATGGAGCCGTTTTTCTTTGGCCCGGCGGATGAGCAGTTGTTTGGGTGCTATCACCCTCCGCTGTCGGCCCAACCCCAGGATTCTGTGGTGGTTTTTTGTTACCCAATGGGCCAGGAGTATATTCGTTCTCACCGGGCTTGCCAGCAATTGGCGGTGCGGTTGGCGCGAGCCGGTTTTCCGGTATTGCGGTTTGATTTTTTGGGTTGCGGCGATTCGGCGGGGCGGGCCGAAGACGGCCATCTGGCCCGGTGGCAGCGCGATATTGCCACCGCCATTACCGAGGCCAAAGCCCGGAGTGGTCGCTCTAAAGTTTATCTGGCCGGGTTGCGGTTGGGCGCATCGTTGGCGCTGTTGGCCGCCGCTCAGCGGGATGATGTGGTTGGTTTGGCGCTGTGGGAGCCGGTGATAAACGGCAAAACTCACCTGGCCGAACTGACCGACCAGCACCAAAAAGCGTTGTGGTATTTTGCCGGGCTGCCGGGGCGGGGCGCGGTTGCGGAGCATCCCACCGAAATATTGGGGTTTCCGTTAGCCGCCACTCTGGCAACCGAGTTGGAAAATCTAAACTTGTTAACGACTCATCCCGGCCTGGTTCAAAATATTTTGGTTGTGGAAAATGGCCAAACCCCCGCAACCGGCCAATTGCAAAAACAATTGCAGCAGAGCCGCGCCAAAATTACACATCGGCGTGTGCCAGAATTTCTTATATGGATTGAAAACACCGACAAAGGGCTTGTTCCCGGCCAAACCCTGCAAGCGATTATCGCTTGGATGTTGGAGGCGTCGTTATGAATGAAAATGTGCTACTTTTTGGCAATTCTCTGGTTGGTATTATTACCCACCCGGTCAACCCCAACCCGCAGTTACCGGCGGTAATTTTGCTGAATGCCGGCCTTATTCATCGAGTTGGCCCCAACCGTTTGTATGTGAAAATTGCCCGCCATCTGGCCGAGCAGGGAATAGTTGTTCTCCGGTTTGATTTTTCCGGCATTGGCGATAGTAAAGTGCGCGGCGATAATCTGCCGCTTGAACAGAAAGGCATCAGCGAAACCCAAACGGCAATGGATTGCCTGGCCCAAACTACCGGCATCAACCGTTTTTTACTGATGGGCCATTGCGCCGGGGCCATGTTTTCATTTTTAACCGCCTGCGCCGACCCGCGCGTAACCGGCGCAGTGCTGATTAACCCGCAAGGCAACGGTGAAGAATGGGCCGAATATGACCGGGGGCAAAAACTGGCCCGCTATTATAGCAATTATTACAGCAAAGCGGTTTTCACCGATCCACAACGCTGGCTCAGGTTGATAAAGGGGCAGGTTGATTATCTTAGCGTGGCCCGGAATATCTTTCAAAATATTTTGTGGAATAAAATTTCTGCGCCGTTCCAACTCAGAAAACTCAACCAGGCGCATAACCAGGTGTTGGCGGTTGCGCCAACCGCCCCGGAAAGCGAGGTTGTTACCCAATTCCGGCAGTTGATTAAACGGGGAGCGCGGTTGCTTCTGGTTTATTCGGCCAACAATTCCGGCCTGGATTATATTCGCACCCTGCTTGGCCCGGAAATTGATCGGTTTTTAGCCTCGGATGGGCTGAAACTGGAAATCATTGCCCAGGCCGACCATCTTTTTAACCTGTTGGCCGGCCAGCAATCTCTGTTGCAGGTTATCCGGGAATGGGTTTTGGCTGTGGCGCAACCCGGCGTCGAAGTTAACGCCCATCCGGCAGAACCGGATATGAAGGGATTGCCGTTGTGACTATTCTGCTTGAATCGCTAGCTGAACTGACCCGTTATCGCCATCTGCTCAAAAGTTGGAGCATCCGCGAGATAAAAATTCGCTACAAACAATCGTTATTGGGCGGGTTGTGGGCTGTTTTGCAGCCGTTGTCTGTGGCGATTATTTTTTCGGTGATCTTTAGATTTTTTATTAGTGTCCCCACCGATGGCGTGCCGCACCTGATTTTTTACTATGCGGCGCTATTCCCCTGGACTTTTTTTTCTAACTCGGTCACAACCGGCGCTAACAGCATTATTGCCAATATGCATCTGGTTACAAAAATCTACTTTCCCCGCGAAATTATGCCGTTTGCCGGAATTGTGGCGGCCCTGTTTGATTTTGGCATTGCCAGCCTGATTTATGTGGGTTTGGCAATGTATTACCAGGTGCCGGTGGGGTCATCCCTGTTACTACTGCCCGTGCTGGTTTTGATTCAACTGTTGTTTACCGGTGGAGTGGTTTTGATTTTGGCCGCCATGAACGTTTTTTACCGCGATATCCGGTTTGTGGTGCCGCTGGGGTTGCAACTTTATATGTACGTTACGCCTTTAATCTACCCGCTTTCGGTGGTGCCCAAGCGATTTTTGCCGCTTTATATGCTCAACCCTATGGCCGGCATTCTTGATGCTTACCGCACTATTTTAATTCAGGGCGGCTGGCCCGCGCCGTTTTATCTGGGAACCGCTTTTTTAATTTCGCTGACGCTTTTTGGGCTGGCTTACTTTGTTTTTGGCAAGGCTGCCCGCAGTTTTGCCGATTTGATTTAACAAACGGACAATATGGCTATAATTGAATTTGATCACGTTACCAAAACCTATCGGTTGGGGGCCAGAGGCGGGCTGCGCGAAACCCTCACCACCACGTTGGCTAATTTTGCCCGCCGCGATCAATTGGATCGGCAGTTTTTTAACGCGCTTGAGGATGTGAGCTTTACCGTTGAGCCGGGCGAAGTATTGGGGTTGATTGGCCGTAACGGCGCGGGTAAAACCACCACGCTCAAGCTGTTATCGCGGGTTACGTACCCCACGCGAGGCCATATTTCGGTAAAAGGCCGGGTGTCTGCCTTAATCGAACTGGGCGCGGGTTTCCATCCGGATTTGTCCGGCGCTGAAAACATCTACCTGAACGGTTCCATTTTGGGGCTGAACAATGCCGAAATCAAAACCCGGTTTGATGAAATTGTGGCCTTTAGCGGCCTGGAAAAATTTTTGGATACCCCGTTAAAACGGTATTCGTCGGGAATGTACGCCCGGCTGGCCTTTAGCGTGGCCGCCCACATAGACCCGGACGTGCTGTTAATTGATGAAGTTTTGTCGGTGGGCGACGCCATTTTTCAGGAAAAAAGCCTTAACAAAATGAAGCAATTCAAAGTTCAGGGCAAGCCGATGGTGTTTATTTCGCACAATATGATTGCCATTCAGGATATCTGTTCGCGGGTAATCTGGCTTGACCAGGGCAAAATCCGCGCTGCCGGCAATCCAGAGGAAGTTATCAGCGCCTATCTGCGCGACCGCCACTACGAAGAGAAAGACGTTTTAAAATTAGAAGAGGGCGAAGACCTGGCCTATTACCAGAACGGCGAAATCACCATTGAAAAAATAGATATTCTCAATGAACTTGGCCAGCCGGTAGAAACCATCAGCGGCGGCGCGGGCGTTACAATTGAAATTTATTACACCGCCGCCCAGCCCATCCCCTTGCCGCTGTTTCGGTTGTACCTTACCTTGCAGCGCTATCGCCTCACCGGTTCGGAGTTTGCCGGGGATAATGGCAGCCGTTTGCCCATGCTTCAGCCCGGCGCGGGGGTTATTACCTGCAAGTTCGAGTCAACCCCCAGCCGGCCTGGGCCGTATCATTTTAACCTGGACATTATGGGCGAAAACCGGCTGCTGTTCCGGCAAAAAGAAATTGGCCCGTTGATTGTGATTCCGGGGCAGGCGGCTTCGCGCCTGGAGGACTATAATCTATTTGACATAAAGTGTTGTTGGAGTATAGGCACAAGCATATGAGTGGCGTTTTTGGAGTTGTTAACCCGGCGGCAGAACCAATTGAGCCTTTGGTTAACCAAATGGCCAAAGTTATGGCTCACCGGGATTGGTTTGTAACTGAATATTTTGTTGATACCACCGAACCCGTGGCGTTGGGGCGCATCGGCATTGGAATTTTTAACGCCGCCGCGCAGCCGGTTTGGAACGCCGCCAAAACCGTGGCGCTGGTGATGGCCGGCGAATTTTACAACCAGGCTCAATTGGCCGGCGTAATTAACGGCCCGGCAATTTCTGATGAGCAACTGGCGCTGGCCCTGTACGAACAATTTGGAGCCGGCTTTGCCCGCCGGTTGAACGGTGCATTTATCATTGCCATTTGGGATAAAGCCCGTCGCCAACTGGTAATTACCAATGACCGGTTTGGGTTGTACCCGCTTTTTTACGCTTACCGGGCGGGCCACCTGGTTTTTGCCCCCGAAATGAAGGGTGTGCTGTGCGACGAAACTTTTCCCAAAAAACCGGATCAAACCGCGCTGGCTCAGTATATGAGCTTTCAACATCTATTGGGCGAACGCACATTTTTTGAGGACATGCGGCTGTTGCCTCCCGGCTCGGTTTTGGCGTACAACCGGGCGGCGGGCGAGTGCCAAATTACGCCCTACTGGACTTTTGCCGATGTTCCCTACCGTCCCGAAGTGGGTTTTAGCGAAGCTGTTGAAGAAGCCGGGCGGTTGTTGCGCCAGGCCGTTCGGCGTTTTTCCGGGGACGGGTATCGCCCCGGCGTTTTTTTGAGCGGCGGCCTGGATTCTCGCACCATTTTGGGGTTGGTTGAGCGCCGTCCGGTGGCGTCGCTCACTTATGGCCGGCGGGATTGCCGCGACGTGTACTACGCCGGCCAGATTGCCCGTACCGCCGGCAGCGACCATCACTGGTTTGATTTGCCTAACGGAGAATGGGTTATAGACCAGGCTAAATTTCACCTGGAACTGACCGAAGGGTATCACAGTTGGATTCATGCCCACGGAATGAGCGTGTTGCCCCAGGCCCGGCAGCTAATGGATGTTAATCTCACCGGCTGGGATGGCGGCACCATTATGGGCGATACGGATACAATCGAGCCGCTCCAGCTTGAAGCGGTGGATGATTTGGCGCTGCTCACCCGCCTGTTTTATCTGTTTAACCAAAAATTTACCTGGCCCTCGCTTACCACTGTCGAAGAAAATCTGTTATACTCCCCACCGATGCGCCGTCAACTGCGCGGAGTTGCCTTTGATTCCTTTCAGGCTGAATTAGCGCCCTATCTTGGGCTGCGGCCCGATGTGCGCGGTGGATATTTTTACATTCGTAACCATTGTGGCCGGTTAACGCACAACTTTATCACTTTTACCCGGTCTCACGTTGAGGTGCGCTTTCCATTTTTTGATTACGACCTGTTTGATTTTCTCTATTCACTGCCGGCTTCGGTGCGGGGCCACAAAACGTTATATCAGGCGTTAATTCAACGGCAAACGCCCAAACTGGCCTCCATTCCGTATGACCACGACGAGTTGCCGCCCACGCCTCAATCCGTAACCCGCAGTCTGCATTACATTGCGCTCCGCATCAGGCGGCGATTCAACCGCCATCTGTGGCCCGTTTTCCCGGAGTATTACACGTTGTACGCCGATTACGAAAACTATCTCCGGCAAGATTTACGGGTCTGGGCCGAGGCCATTCTTTTTGACCAACGCACTATTGACCGGGGAATTTTTAACCCGGCTTTTTTGCGTACCATTTTGAATCGCCATTTATCGGGCCTTGAAGAAGCAACGATTGGCAAAATTGCCCCGATTATAACTTACGAACAAATGCTCAGGCGATTTTACGATTAACGGATACGGGGATTAACTTCACTTTGGGGGAAACTTCAACCTGGGAGGGATTAATGAAGCAAGAAAAGTACCCTTTAAAAATTTTATTGGCGGTGCATCATTTTCCGCCGCGATTTACGGGCGGGGCGGAATGGCGGGCCTATCGAACAGCGGCGGCGTTGCAGGCGCGTGGACATCAAGTGCAGGTGGTGTGCATTGAGCGGATTAACCAGGGCGAGGGCGCCGAACTTACCTGGGAAGACGATGTCTATAACGGGATTAATGTTCGCCGGTTGTCTTTTAACCTGGCCTCCGCGCCCGACCCGTTCCGGTGGGAATACAATAACCCCTGGATTGGCACTCATCTGGCCGGAATTATGAAGCAGTACCAGCCCGATGTCTTTCACTTGATTGGCGGGTATTTAATTTCGGGCCGGCCTTTGCAAATTGCCCGTCGCATGGGCCTGGCGACGGTGGTCACGCTCACCGATTTCTGGTTTTTGTGCCGGCGTATTTCAATGTTACGCAGTGATAACCAGATTTGCTCGCCTCCACTGGATGCGGTTACATGTACCCGCTGTTTGGGAGAAGAACAACGGCGCTACCGCATTCCCGGCAAATTCACCTCCAGCCTGATGCAAACTTTCTGGCAGTTACAAAAAAAATCAATCGGCAAATTAGAAGAGCGGCAGACTTTTTTAACGCAAACCCTCAACGAGGTGAGTGCAATCATCAGCCCCTCGCAATATTTGCGTTCGGTTTTTGTTGAGGCCGGTTTTGCGCCCGATCGGATTACTTTTTCACGCCAGGGGCGTGATTTTCCAAACTTAACGCCAGAGTTGCTGACAAAAACGCCCTCCAACCGGTTGCGGGTGGGGTATATTGGGCAGTTGGTGTGGCACAAAGGCACGCATCTGTTGTTTCAGGCGGTGCAGCAACTCCCCAATGCGCCGCTCACTGTTCGCGCTTACGGCAACCCCACCCAATTTCCCGAATATGTGGCCAACTTGCGCCAACTGGCGCTCAAGGATAGCCGCCTGGAGTTAGCTGGCAGTTACCCCCGCGACCAACTCGCCCAGGTTTTACGCAACCTGGATGTGCTTGTTGTGCCATCGTTGTGGGGAGAAAACAGCCCCAACGTTATTTTAGAAGCCTTTGCTCACCATACGCCCGTGATTGCTTCAAACCTGGGGGGAATGGCCGAGTTGGTTCAGCATGAGCAAAACGGCCTGCTCTTTGATTTAAACGATGAAGCCAGCCTGGCCCGGCAGTTGCAGCGGTTAATCACCGAGCCGGAATTGCTGCCCAAACTCCGGGCCGGCATCAAACCCGTCAAAAGTATTGCCGAAGAGATGCAAGAACTGGAGACAATCTACTACCAGAGCCAACTGGTGCCGGCTTAATCCTTTGCCCGATTGACGGTTTGTTGACAACCCGGTGGGAACATGTTATAGTACGCAGGTATTTGTTATAACATTATAACGAATGCTAGTTACCAATCGGGAAAAATTATGATGAACTTTCTTGAAAATTCATCGTCTCCTCCCATTAATCGGAATCTCCCGATTCCCCTGTATTTTCAGTTAAAAGATGTGTTGCTCGCGCCTATTCAGGAAGGCCAATACCAGGAAGGCGACCCCATCCCAACCGAGCGCGAAATTGGCGAGAAGTTTCAGGTTAGCCGGATTACCGTTCGACGCGCTATTGATGAACTGGTGCGCGAAGGCTACCTGATCACCAGACGGGGCCGGGGCACGTTTGTGGCCCGCCCCAAAATTCAGCGCCCGCTCACCCGCATGCAGAGTTTTTCAATTGCCACCACCGCCGGCGGACACCGGCCCGGCTCGCGGTTGCTCTCGCTTCAGCGCGAAAAGGCAATAGGGCACGCGGCTACGGTGTTCAACCTTACCAAAGATGATTGGATTTGGATTGTGGAAAGGTTGCGGCTGGTGGATGACGAGCCGATTGGCCTTTCGATCATCTACCTGAATTTGCCCGCCGCTGTTGCCCTGGTGCCGGCAGAATTAGAAGAACACATCTCGCTCTGGTCAGTTTTAGAAGAAAAAGGCTTAACCTTATCAAAATCCGAGGAAACAATCGAGGCGGTTGCGGCCAACGAAAGCCAGGCGCAACTCCTACAGGTGGCTATTGGATCACCCTTGTTGCTGGTGGAAGGCATCGTGTATACCGATCAAGCGGTTCCCATTGAATATCACAAGATGTTCAACCGCGGTGATCGATACAAATATACAATCCAAGCAGTCCGTTAGTTAGTAGAACAAGGAGGAAGAAATGAGAGTAAAGCGTTTTTATTGGGGTCTACTGGCAGTGTTGCTGTTGGTAGCATTGGTTGTTGCCGGGTGCGGCGGAGCCGCGCCGGCTACTCCGGCGGCAGAAAAACCGGCTGCCGAAAAACCCGCTGCTGAAAAAGCTACCGAAGCTCCGGCTAAAGAAGAAGCCAAACCCACCGAAGCTCCCAAAGAAGAAGCCAAGGCTACCGAAGCGCCTAAAGCCGAAGAAGCCAAACCCACCGAAGCCGCCGCTCCCACCGCCGAAAAACCGGCTGCCGATGCGGCCAAAGACAAACCCTTTGCCGGCACCGAACTGGTTTTGGCCTCAATGACCGACCAGTACATTGCCGCCTTCCGGTATTTAATCCCCGAATTTGAAAAGGAAACCGGGATTAAAGTTACCATGGATGAACTGGGCTACGTAGACCTGTACCAAAAATTAACCGCCGACTTTGTGGGCAAAACCGCCAACTACGACCTGATGACCGTAGACATTGTGTGGAGTGGTGAATACGCCGCCAACGGCTACACCCTGCCCCTTGATGACTACATGGCGCGCGACAAAGAACAAATCAAAGCGGACGACATTATGCCCGTAGCCTGGACCCTGGGCGAATGGGAAGGCAAGCATTGGGCCTACCCTCTGGCCGGTTATGCTAACGTGCTCAACTACCGCAAAGACGTGCTGGCCGAAGCCGGCATCGAACCGCCCAAAACCCAGGAAGAACTGCTAGCGGCGGCTAAAAAATTAACCGATGCCAAAAAAGATTTCTACGGGATTGCGCTGTTGGGTGCCAAAGGGTCGGCGGTAGCCCAGGATTATATGGCCTGGGTGCAGCAACACGGCGGCACCATTCTGGATAAAGACGGCAAACCGGCGGTTAACACCCCCGAAAACGTAAAAATCCTTGAATTCTTTGGCGAACTCTTTAAATACGCCCCGCCCGGAGCCACCGATTACTGGTGGGATCAACGCGAAACCGCTTTCCGCTCCGGTAAAGTGGCCATGATGGAAGGCTGGAGCATTGCCCGCGCCGGCTACGAAAACCCCGAAATCTCCTCGATTGTAGGCAAAGTGGATGTGACCGCCGCCCCGGTGAGCCAGGGCATGGAACCCAAATACGGTTTTGGCGGCTGGGGCATTGGCATTAACGCCAACTCCAAAAAAGCCGATGCGGCCTGGGAATTTATTAAATGGATTACCAGCCCCGAAGTTCAAAAAGAATGGGTCCGGCACGACGGCGCGCCCATTCGCCGCAGCACCCTGGAAGACCCCGACCTGAACAAGGAATACCCTTGGTTCCCGCTGATGCTGAAATCCTTTGAAAATGGCGATGGCGATTACCGGCCCCGTATTCCTCAGTACAGCATCATTCAAGATGCGCTGGGCACCGCGGTGAATGCTTACCTGGTAGGCGAAATGACGGCTCAACAGGCGCTCGATCAGGCGCAAGCCCAGATTGATGCGGCTACCAAAAAATAATTAGCCAATTGATGGGGTTTTTACCCCGGTTTCTCAATTGACGCTACACTCTGATTTGCCCAAAATTTAAAAGTGTCAGGCGCTGGTTGCAGCGTGGCCCAGCGCCTGACACCCATCATCATTCAAATTCCACCGCTGCCAAAACTTACTGTAAATCGGTGAACAATTAGCGTTGTCACTGCGAGTTAAGCTTATGAAGGGTCAATCCCGCTCAGCTTTTAGTCAGTTTATATTTAACGAAGGGCATTATCTGGTTTTATTAGCGCCGCTGCTGATATTTGTATTTGTCATCGCTATTTATCCGTTATGCTTTTCTTTTTTCATTAGCTTTTTTAAGTACCGGCTCACCGACCCCAACCAAACGCGCACTTTTTTGGGGCTGGCAAATTATCTGGCGGCCATAAAAGACCCGCAGGTTGTCAAATCGGTTTCAAACACTCTGATTTTTGTGTTTGGCACCGTTTCGCTGGAACTGGTTTTTGGCCTGGCGCTGGCCTTGTTGCTTGCTGCCGAAACCCGCGTAATGCAGGTGATTCGCTCTTTTTTGTTGTTGCCAATGGCCATTCCTCCGTTGGTGGTGGGCTTAATTTGGAAATCTTTGTACAACGTTGATTTTGGGGTAATCCCCTATTACCTGAAACTAGCCGGGCTGACGGTGGGGCGGGGGCCGCTTGGAGAGATTACCACCGCTATGCCGGCGGTGATTCTGGTTGACATTTGGCAGTGGACGCCGCTGCTGATGGTGATTTTTTTGGCCGGCATTAAAGGGCTGCCCGCCGAACCCTACGAGGCCGCTCTGGTTGATGGCGCTACCCGCTGGCAAAGTTTTTGGCGCATCACCCTGCCCATGCTAAAACCAACTATTCTCATTGCGCTGTTGCTGCGCACCACACAATCGTTCAAGGTGTTTGATATTATCTTTGCCACCACTGCCGGCGGTCCCGGCAGCGCCACCACGGTTTTAAACTACCACATCTTCACCGTGGGGATGACCTTTTTTGATATGGGGTACGCGGCGGCGCTGGCCAATATTTTGCTGGTTATAGTGGGCGTTCTATCGGTTATTTATGTGATGGTTTTGGAACGGCAACAGGTTTAAATAGGGAACCGGGAATGAAAAAGAACAAACTGGAAACTATCGCCCAAAATGTAACCATAGTTCTGGTGTTTATATTTTTTATGATGCCGCTGTACTGGCTGCTTACCACCGCCTTTAAATTTGGCCGGGAGGCATTTGCCATTCCGCCCAAATGGATTTTGTTTGATTTTACCCTTAAAAATTTTCAAACCGTGCTGGACACATCGCAGGTGTTCCGGTTTTTAACCAACAGCATCATTATTACCACCGGCGCTACGCTTTGTTCGTTGCTGTTGGGTGTGCCGGCGGGCTACGCCATTGCCCGCAGCAAATCAAAGTTGCTCAATACATCATCGTACTTTTTCCTGCTGTTGCTGATGATTCCGCCGATTGCCATGCTCATCCCTTTTTACTTGATTATGCGCGATATGCACCTGTTGGGAACTTACGCCGCCGTTATTGTGATTGACACAATTTTTGACGCCTCGTTTGTGGTCTGGATGATGCGCAGCTACTTTAAGGACGTGCCGCAAGAAATGGAAGAAGCCGCGCTGGTGGATGGCGCATCCCATTTTCAGGCGTTCTTTAAAATTGCGCTGCCGTTATCGCTGCCGGGGATTGTGGCCTCGGCGCTGTACTGCATTATTTTTTCCTGGAACGACTTTTTGTTTGCCCTCATGCTTACCTCGCCGCAAACCAAAACCATGCCGCTGGGCATTTTGGCCTCGTTCAGCGCCTCGGAGATTAACTGGGGGATTATGGCCGTAATGTCGGTGTTTGCCATTATCCCGGCCATGATTATTGCCCTGTTCCTTAACCGCTATTTTGTGCAGGGGCTAACCATGGGCGCAGCCAAAGGCTAACTTATCAATTTAATATTTTGGAAGATCAAGTTTCCGGCGGTTTGACTGCTGAATTTTGAAAAACAAAAACGCCGGGAACGTTTCAACATAACCCGAATAATTTTTTAAAAGAAGGATACAACCATGACAGAACAACAAATGCGCCAGATGTGGTGTGAAAAACCCGGCCAACTGGAAGTGCGCTATCGCTCCATTTTTGAAGTAGGCCCCAACGATGTGCTGGTAAAAGTGGCTTACACCGGCATTTGCCCGTGGGATTTGCGCGCCTTTTCCGGCAAATCCTCCTCGGTGGCTTTTCCCCGCGTGTTGGGCCACGAAACCTCTGGCCGGGTGGCGGCGGTGGGCGAAAACGTAAAGCATTTAACGGTGGGCCAGCCGGTGGTGGCCGATTTTATTGTGAAGTGCGGCGTTTGCCCGGCCTGCCGCCGGGGATTGGCCAACCGTTGCCAGCGCCCCACGTACCAGCAGTACGGCGGTGGTTACGCCGATTATATCCGCCTGCCGCAGCAGAATATTTACCCCATTCGGCCCGGCACCAGCCTTAAAGCCGCCGCTTTTATGGAGCCGCTGGCCTGCGTGGTACGCGGCCAGAATATGCTCAACCTGTACCCCGGCCAGGTGCAACTGGTAGCCGGGTTGGGGCCAATCGGCTTGATGCACATGCAGGTGGCTCGCGCTTTTGGCGCGCGCGTAATTGCCTCTGATCTGGTGCCGGCCCGGCTGGAAAAGGCCAAAGCGTTGGGCGCGGAATGGGTTATCAACCCGAGTGAAAGCGATCTGCCGGCGCTGGTGAAAGAAGCCACCGATGGCTGGGGCGTTGACGCCGCCACCGTGGCGGTGGGGTCAACCCGATTAATTGAACAAACGCTGCCGCTGCTCGCGCCGGGTGGCCGGCTGAATATTTTTGCCGGCATCTACCCCAAAGACGAGCTGCGGATTGACCCCAACCTCATTCACTACGGCGAATTTGTTTTAACCGGCTCCGCCGACAGCACCCCGGAAAACATGTACCGCGCCCTGGAACTCATCGAATCCGGCCAGGTTGATACCGCCAGCCTGGTTAGCCACCTGCTGCCGCTGGAACAACTGGAGCGCGGCCTGGAAATGGTTAAAAACGCCGAAGGGCTAAAAATTATGATGGAAGTTAACGGCGAAGCGGCGTAACTTTAATTGGCGCGTAACTTTAGGGGGCAAGGAAAAACCGTGAACTCTAACCACCTGCCGCATATTCTAACCATTGATGTGGGCACGTCGGCGCTTAAGGCGGTGCTCTTTACGGCTACCGGCGAGGTGCTGGCTTCGGCCACGCAGCGTTACACCCACCACACGCCGCAGCCCGGTTGGGGCGAAGCCGACCCGGCGGATTGGTGGGCCGCGTTGCAACAGGCCGTGGCCGAGTTGCGCGCCGCCTTCAACCTGCAAAAAGTACAGGTGTTGGGCCTTACCGGGCAAATGCACACCGCCGTTCTGCTGGATCAGGCCGGCCAGCCGCTTTCGCCCACCATTCTCTGGCTTGACCGGCGGGCGGCGGCAGAAACCGCCGAGTTGCAAACCCGGCTCAACCTGCGCCCGCACCAGCTTAACTCAACCTACACTTTGCCCAAACTGCTGTGGCTGGCCCGCCACCAGCCGGAGGTGCTGGCCCAAACCCGCACCATCCTCTGGCCCAAGGATTACCTGCGCTACCGGCTCACCGGTCGCTTTTTAACCGATGTAACCGAAGCCGCCGGCGCGGCGCTGCTCAATTGGGAACAACGCGCCTGGGCCACCGACCGACTGGCGCTGGTGGGCCTGTCGCCCACGGTTTTGCCGCCGTTGGCCCGCGCCGGCGACGACGCCGGGCCGTTGTTGCCGGCAATTGCCGCCGAGCTTGGGCTGCCGCCCCTTGCCCGCGTGATTGTGGGCGCCGGTGATGTGATTGCCCTGATGGGCGCTGCGCCGCCCAGTCCGGGCCGTTTCACCTGCTCGCTGGGCAGTTCGGGAATGGTATCGTGTTTGGTACCGGCCCATCAACACATTGATGACCCGGCCAACCGGCTGTACATGTATCCGTTTTTGCCGTACTCGTTTCTCAACGGGGTGTTATCCACCAGCGGCGCTTCGCTCACTTGGGCGTGGCAGGCGTTGTATGATCTGCAACTGCCGCTGGATGACCTGGCGCAGGCGGCCATTGCCACCCCGCCGGGCGCTGCCGACTTGTTGTACCTGCCGTTTTTGGCCGGCGAGCGCAGCCCCTTCTGGAACGATAATCTGCGCGGCGGTTTTTACGGGCTAACGCTGGCCCACAACCGCGATTATATGGTGCGGGCCGTGCTCGAAGGCGTGGCCTACAGCCTGCGTCACCTGGTGGATATTGCCGAAGAGTTGGGCGTGCGCGTTACCGAAATCGCTTTGGCCGGCGGCGGCGCAACCACGCCCGGCTGGCCGCAAATCATTGCCGATGTGTGCCAGCGCCCCGTGCTGATTTTTGCCGGCCAGGAAACGGTAACGCAGCCGTTGTACGCTTACTGCGCCACGGCGTTGGCCACCAACCAAACGTTTGATCAGGCGTTGCGCAGCACGTTTAGTTTGGCCCAGCAGATTGCGCCCCGCCCGGAATTTGTGGCCACTTATCACAACATCTATCGGCGGTACCGGTTGCTGGCCGATTTTGTGGCTCAGTTGTGAGCCAAATCAATTATTAAAAAATCTCTAGTTTTCAGTTAAAGGAGTATTAACCATGGTTGGAAAATCAAGACGACTCGCCCGGCTGTTTGTCGGCGACCAAAAACGCTGCCTCATGTCGCCGCTGGATCACGGCGGCTGGATTGGCCCGGTGCGGGGCATTGACCGCCCGCAGGTCATCACTTCGGCGGTGCTTAAAGGCGGCGCAAATGCCCTGCTCATTTCGCCCGGCTTTTACCGGGCCGTAGCGCCGGTGGTTTCGCCGGAAGTGGCCATTGTGTTGCGGGTGAGCTTAACCGCCGGCTTAAGCCAGCAAGGCACGCAAGAAACGCCCATCGCCTCGCTGGAAACCGCGCTGCGGTTGGGGGCCGATGCCGTGGCCGTGTCGGTGTTTTTTGGCCGGGCCGGTGATATTGACATTTACCGCTGGTTGGCCGAACTGACCGACGCCAGCCAGCGCTACGA
Source organism: uncultured Caldilineaceae bacterium (assembly GCA_964517605.1). Classification (GTDB taxonomy): domain Bacteria; phylum Chloroflexota; class Anaerolineae; order 4572-78; family J111; genus J095. The sequence continues at coordinate 66,283 of CAZFCE010000021.1, forward strand.
CATGCCGGTGGTGGCCGAGATGATGCCGCCCTCGGACCGTTTCTACGAGCCGGAAGCCGTGGCCCACGCCGCCCGGATTGGCCTGGAAATCGGCGCGGATGTCATTAAAACCAATTACAGCGGCGATGTGGCCAGCTTTAAACACGTTGTTGAGTCTGCGCCCATTCCAATTATTGTGGCCGGCGGCCCCAGCCAGGGCGATGACAGCGCCACCGTAAAACTGGTAGAAGATATTGTGGCCGCCGGCGCTGCCGGGGTGGCCATTGGCCGCCGGGTGTGGCAATCCGAAGACCCGCAGGCCACAACGGCTAAAATCCACGCCGCGCTTTTTGCCCGCTAATACCCGATCTCCTCTTTGTGCCATTTCCCGGCCCCGCGCCGGGGAATTTTTTTACCTGGGGGTGATCCCCAAATTATGACCCGGTCAAAAATTTTTTTGACCGGGTCATAATTTTTTTTGACCAGGTGATAATTTTTTATGACCGGGTCAAATTACGATGCCCCTTGCAGGGAGCGCATCTGGTTGAGTTTTTCCAGAGCCTTGCCGCCAGCCAGCGCAGTCCGGGCCAGTTCTACCCCCTGGGCGTAGCTTTTAGCCACATCAGAAATATACAGCGCCCCGGCGGCGTTCATGCAAAAGAAATCCGCGTCGGGGGTGTCGTATTCGCCCTGTAGCACCGCCAGAATGCGTTTGGCGTTATCGTAGGCGGTGCGGCTGCTGGCAAACGCCTCAAAGGGCGCGGGTTTCAGGCCAAAATCGGCGGGGGTAACGGTGTAGGTGTCAATGTCGCCGTGGCGCAGTTCGACTACCCGCGTTGGCCCAGCCAGCGAAAATTCGTCCATCCCTTTGGCCGGGTCTTGCCCGTTGACCATGCCAAACGGCGATAACGCCGCCTGCATATTGATTTCCTTTAGCACCGTGATGAGTTGGTCGCACACCGCCGGCGAGTAGGCTCCAATCACAATCCGGTTGGTTTGGGCGCATGGCATGGTGAGCGGCCCCACAATGTTAAACGTGGTGGTAAAGCGCATTACCCGGATAAGCCGCGCCCAGCCCGCCTTGAGAAACGCTTCGCCGGGCAGGTAGCAAATGCCGTATTTTTGCAGGCAGGTTTCGGCCTTTACCAGTGGCGCGTTGAGGTCAACCCCCAAAATTTCAAAGATGTCCGACGCGCCGGAAACGCCGGTTACTAACCGGGCGCCTTTTTTGGCCACCGGCAGCCCGCAGGCGGCGGCAATCAGCGAGGCCGGCGTGGAGCAGTTGATGGTTTTGAGCGGGTCCGACCCCGTGCCCACAATGTCGCACACGGGGCCATCAAACAAAACGTTAATTTTGGCGGTGTCGTACTGGTACATGGCATCCCACACTCCGCCCAGTTCTTCGACCGTTGGCCCGCGCGAAATATGCGCGGTTAAAAATGCGCCCTGCTGCAACTCCGGCTGCTCGTTTAAAATCACCTGCCGATAAGCCTCGCAGGTTTGGGCGCGGGTCATGGTTTGCCCGGCGGCCACGGCGCAAATCAGCCGGCCAAATTCTCGTAAATCATTTTCTGCGTACATAGTTCCTCCGGTTTTGGTTTAAATGTGGATGATATATTTTAGGGCTTGCCCGGCCAGAATTTTGGGCAAAACCGCAACAACCTGGGGTAAAGACAATTCCGCTTCAACCAAAAGCGATACTTCGCGCTGGTAACGGGCCAAAATTTGCACGGCGGTTTCCATTTGTTTTTGGGTGCAGCCGTAAGCGCCCACTACCCGCAACTGGCGGTAGTGAATTTCGTTGAGCAGACCGGCGGCCAGCGGCGCGTCATCGGTAAAGCCGCTGAACAGGCAAAAGCAGCCCGCCGGTTTAAGCTGCGCCAATCCCTGGGTAAAGGTGATGCTGTATGGCGCGGCGTTAATGGCCGCATCGAACATTATTGGGGTGAAGCCGGTTTGCACCGGAATCCCGGTGCAGGTTTGAAACCGGGCGCTGTGGGCAATCCGCTCCGGGTTGATTTCAACCACGTGCGGCGCTGCGCCCAGCGCCAACGCCGCCAGCGCCAGCAGCAGCCCCACCGGCCCCGCCCCAAAAATCAGCAATTGCTGCTCCGGCTGCACGCCGGCCTGTTCCAGCGCATTGAGGCCGCAGGCCAGCGGTTCGGCCAGACAAGCCAGGTAATCCGGCAGATTGGCGGGTACCGCAACCAGGCTGGCGGTGGGCGCGGCCACGTACTCGGCCAGGCCGCCATCCCGGTGAAAGCCGATGATTTGCATGTGGCGGCACATATTCTCCCGGCCTTGCCGGCATTGTTCGCATTGCCCGCACGCCTGGCCGGGCCACACTACGTACCGTTGCCCGGTGTTGGCATCAACGCCGCAAATTTCGTGGCCCAGCACGCGGGGTAGCACCAAATCGCGCTGGCCGCGCTGCCACATTTTGGCGTCGGTGCGGCACAGGGCGCAGCACGTTACCTTGAGCCGGGTTTCGAGGCGGTTTGGCGCGGGCAGCGGCAATTCTTTAAGCGCCAGCGCGCCGATGGTTTCCAGTTGTAAGGCTTTCATCGTTAACCTCCTGTGGCTAAAAAATAAAAATGGCGACCCACGCCGCCGGCGAGTCGCCATAAAAAATCCCGCCATGCGGCGGGATAGATGCAAACCCAAATACCTGGCTTCCTCTATCCGCGAAGGTAGCAACAAATCAACAAAGGCAGGCATTCGGGCTGAAATTGGGCGGGTTTTACCCCCGGCCAATTTTTACCGTTGCGGGACAGACAGCGCCGGACTTTAACCGGTCTTCCCCTGGTACGCGCCAAACATCCGGGTTTTGGCGCACCTTTGCAAGCAAACTATTCAGTTGTGGTTACTTGATGTCCATCAGCAACCTGAAGGCCGCATTATACTGAATAGCCGTAAAAAATCAAAATGGATGGGCCGGTTGGCTATAGAATTTGCGGCAATTGCGGAGTATAATAGGAGTGAGAATGTTTGGCCGCTTCTTCAGTTTTGGGCAGCGATCCCCCAAACCATTCTGCGTTTCTCCGGTTTACGGCAGCACCTCCCAACGTTTTTCCTCCGGGATTCAAACTTCGCGGCGGCGTAAAAAATAACATGGTTGGATAGCTCAATTGGAGGTTGGCCTATGCTTCGGCAAAAAGTCTACCCAATCACCGAGCTGCCATCTACGTTACGCCTTCAAATTCTGTCGTCACTCCGGCAAACGGGGCCGGATGGATTTGTTGAAGAGCAACAGGTTTTGGATTGGGTTGCTCACCAGGAAAATCATCCGGTTCATCTGGTGTTGGTGCAGGATAGCGTTTTAATCAGCCACGCCGAGATAGTTTGGAAACAGCTCAACTATGGTGATGAAATTTATAAGGTGTACGGCCTGTCGGGGGTGTTTACGCTGCCGGCCTGGCGCGGGCGGGGTTATGGCCGGCAAATTGTGGCGGCGGCCACGGCCTACATCCGGGCTTCTGACGCCGATTTGGGGTTGCTGTGGTGCGCCCCGGAGTTGCGGGCGTTTTATGTTCGTTATGGCTGGCAGGCCATGAGCCGGTTGCAAACGTTAATCGGGCCGCCGGATAAGCCGCTGGTGTACCCGCTGCTGGCGATGATGCTGTTTTTGTCGCCAAAGGGGCGGCGCGATAGCCTGATTTTTGAGACCGGCTCAATGTATTTTGGCGAAAACGCCTGGTGAGGCGAGCTTTCGGCGCAAAAATAAAATTGCCCCCAACCCTCAACCGGCGTCGTGCCGGCGAGAATTGGGGGCGTTTTTTCAGGGTAAATTACCGGTTGTTAGTTCAGGCCGTATTTATGTTTCAGGAAGGTTTCGGCGGATTGTTTGAACAACAGGTAAAGCAGCAAATCTTTGTGGGTTTTCACAAAGGGCAGATCGTAGGGGTCTTCCAACACGGGTTGCAGGTAAGACGCGGCGCGGTATTTTAGCGGCTCTTCGGTTCCACCCAGCACTTTGTTAACAATGTCGGGGTTGCAGGGGGCCGGAGTGCGGCCAAATTCGCCTTTGAGGATCATCTTGAACGGATCGGGCACTACTTTGTAGCGTTCGCCCATAATCACGTTAAAGGCGGCCTGCGAGCCAACAATCTGGCTGGTGGGCGTTACCAGCGGCACGTAGCCGGCATCGGCGCGCACGCGCGGAATTTCATCCAGCACTTTGTCCATCAGGTGCAACTGGCCCATTTCTTTGAGCTGGTTGTGCAGGTTAGAGAGCATCCCGCCGGGCACTTGCGCTTCAAAGATTTTGTCATCAAAGGGCGGGTAGTTTAGCCCCAGCAGCAGTTCGCGCATCAACGGCAGCGCCAGTTCGATGGATTCTTTATCTTCTTTGGCCACCAGGTCAATAATCTTTTTAACCTGATTGCGGTCTACATCGTTGTAGTGGACGGGGCGGTAGTATTTGCCGTGCTGCGGAATAACGGCTTTCAGTTCGTCGAATACTTTGAACAGTTCAGCTTGAACCTTCAAAATCAGTTCTTTGTCCAGGCCGTGGTCAATGCCCATTTCTTCGGCAAAGACAATCATCACTTCAACGGGCGGGTGCGAGGTGCCGCCGGCAAACGGCGTAATGGCGGTGTCAATGAAATCAACACCCAGTTGCATGGCGATAACCGCGTTCAGTTCGGCCACGCCGGTGGTGGAGTGGCTGTGCAGTACCAACGGCAGCGAAACGTTCTGTTTGAGGCCCTTAATCAAGTCCAGCGCGTCGGTGGAGTACAGCAGCCCGGCCATATCTTTAATAGCCAGTTGGTCGGCCCCTTCTTCTACCAGCTTTTTGGCAAAATCCACAAAATAGGCGGTGGTGTGCACCGGGCTGGTGGTGTACGAGAGCGCCGCTTCTACTTTGCCGCCGTAAGCGCGGGTGGTCAAAATTGAGGTTTGCAGGTTGCGCCAGTCGTTCAGGGCGTCAAAAATACGCATAATCCCAACGCCGCTGATAACCGCTTCTTTTACAAACGAGATAACCAGGTCATCGGCAGAAGGCTGGTAGCCAAACAGGTTTTGGCCGCGCAGCAGTGCGCGGATTTTTTCGCCGCCGCCCAGCGCGGTGCGGAAGGCATCCAGTCGATCCCAGGGGTCTTCTTTCAAAAAGCGGATGGCACTATCAAGCACGGCCCCGCCCCACAGTTCCAGCGCGGGGAAACCGGCGTCGTTAATCATTGGCAGTACCCGCATGGCCTGTTCGGTGCTCATTCGGGTTGCAGCCAGACTTTGGTGACCATCCCGCAAAGTTACATCAATAAATTTTGGGGTGATCTTGCTCATAATTTTCAACTCCTTAGGTTGTGTGAAATAGTGTAGTTAGTGTAGCCGCGGCTTAAAAAGCCGTATCACGCTAATAATACTACGATGTGCCGACTTGGGAAAAAATGCACAACTGAAATTGCACAACTAAATAGCCACGGCGGGGTTTTAGTTTAGCCAATTTCGCGGGCCAGGTACGCCCGGCTTAAATCTGTTTGCGGCTGCTCAAAGAAACGGGCGGCGGGGGCGTGTTCAACCAGTTCGCCCAACCACATAAACACCACGTGATCGGCCAGCCGGCGGGCCTGGTCAATATCGTGCGTGACAATAACCAGGGTGTAGGTGTTTTTCAGGCCATGCAGCAACGCCTCAATGCCTCGCGCCGAGATGGGGTCGAGGGAAGCGGTAGATTCGTCGCATAGTAAAATTTCGGGTTTTACGGCCAGGGTGCGGGCCAGGCATAGCCGCTGTTGTTGCCCCACCGATAGCCCCGTGGCCGGCGCTTGCAGCCGGTCAGACACTTCGCTCCACAGGCCCACATCCTCCAGATGTTGGCGCACGGTTTCGTGGAGCGTGCCGTTGGCCAACCCGTGAATGCGCGGCCCGTAGGCCACATTATCAAAAATTGACATGGGTAGCGGGAACGGTTTTTGGGCCAGCAGCCCAATCCGGGTGCGCACGGCGGTTACGTCTACCCCGGCATCGTAAATGTTGATGCCATCAAACAGAACCCGGCCGGTGATTTGTGTTCCTTCGTTTAATTCCAGCAGGCGATTCATACTTTTGAGCAGGGTTGATTTGCCGCAACCAGAAGGGCCGATAATGGCCGTAATTTGGTGGCGGGGAATATCAACATTAATATTTTTCAGAACATGTTTTGCGCCGTACCAAACATTGAGCTGTTGAATGGATAATGGTTGCATCGCCATAAATCTTTCGCGTAGGCCGGGACGGAGTTTTCAATTTGAGAAAACCCCGCCCCGGCATTAATCTACCGGATAACGTGCCGGCCTAAACGGGAGATGGACAGGTGAGCCAGCAGGCTGATTACTAAAATTATAACCGTTAGCACCAGTGCCGAAGCGTAGGCGCGGGCCTGAACCGCCGGAAAAGGCGTGCTGAGTTGAAAGAAGATAGCCAGCGGCAGCGAGGCCACTGGCCTGAACAGCGACTCTGGCATGTTGTCGGTGTAGCCGGCGGTGAACAACACCGAGGCGGCATCGCCGATGCCGCGTCCAAAGGCCAGCAACAGAGCCGTGAGCAAGCCGGGGATGGTTTGGCGCAGTAAAATGCCCAAAAACTCAAACCGGGTAGCGCCCAAAGCCATGGTTGTTTCGGCCAGTTCGCGGGGGGTTAAGCCGATAACTTCATCAAAGGTGCGGGCCAAAATGGGCAGCACCACCAGCGCCAGGGTGATAATCCCGGCCAACAGCGAGGCGCGTAGCCCCAAAAACATCATCAGCGCAAAGCCAAACGCGCCGTAGACAATGCTGGGGATGCCCCACATTACATCCAGAGTAAGCCGGATGAGGTTAACCAGTCGGCCATTTCGTTGGTAGGCGTGCAGGTACAGCACCAGCGGGATGGCTAAAATTGCCGCCAGCAGCGTTGCGCCCGCCGCCAAGTACACCGAACCGGCGATGGCGTTTAAAATGCCGCCTTCACCGCCCAGGTAAAACCCGCCTTTAGGTGATTGGGTGAGCATGTCCCAACTGAGCGCCTCGACGCCGCGCCGGGCAATCACCAGCAAAATCAGCCCCAAAATTGCGGCAGCGCCCGCCACCGACAGCCGCATGACCCAGGTAAAAAATTTTTCTTCCAGTTTGCGCCATTGGTTGCGGTTGATCATGGTTAACTCCTGTGTCCCAATCGAACAATGACCAGCCGGGCCATAATGTTAAACCCCAGCACCACCAGCAGTAGCAACAAAGCGGCGGCCATCAGCGCGGATTCGTACATGGGCACCGACATCATTTCGCCGTAGTTGTTGGCAATCAGGGCCGGTAGCGGATAGGCGGCATCAAATAGCGAATGGGGAATTTGCACGCTGTTGCCCACCACCATCATCACCGCCAGCGTTTCGCCAAAGGCCCGCGAAAAGCCCAGCACAATGGCCGCCAGAATGCCCGGCAGCCCCCGGCGGCGCACAATGCAGCGCGTGGCCTCCCAGCGGGTAGCGCCCAGGCAAAGCAGCGCCTCGCGCATTTCGCGCGGAGTGCTACGGAGCACTTCTTCGGTAACGGCCACAATCAGGGGAAAAACCATCACCGCCAGTACAAAACCGCCGGCTAACAGGCCGTAGCCGCTGGGATTTGTCCGGCTGAACATAGGGATGCTGTGGCCCAGAGTGTTATCAACCCACGGGCCAATGTAATCGCGGATAAGCGGCACAATAAACAGAATGCCCCACAGCCCGTACACCACCGAAGGAATGCCCACCAGCAAATCGAGCAGGGGTTTGAGCACGCCGCGCACGCGGGCCGAGGTGTATTCGGCCATGTAGATGCCGCTGAACACCGCCGGAATTACGGCAAAAGCCATCGCCGTTAAAGTTACGGTTACGCTGCCCACAATAAACGGGGCAAACCCAAACTGGCCCAGCATGGGTTGCCAGGTTTGGCCGCCCAATAATTGTGGCAGCGAATAGCTGGCCAACAGCGGCCATGCCCGGTACAACAGCACTGATCCGACTACTACAATTAAGCCACAAGTGGCCGTGGTAATGGCAACCATCAGTTGCCGGGCGGTCCAATCCTGGGCTAGCCGCCGCACGCTGGTTCGACGCACCAACGGTTGCGGTGGCGCGAGTAATTTTTTGCTAACAAGGCTACGTTCCTGGCTGAACTCCATTGTCCCTCCCGGTTATTTCTGTAGCAATGCTAGAGCCTCGGCAATGCGGGGGTCGGGCAGGCGCACATAACCGGCTTTGGGGACAAATTTTTGTCCATCGGTGAGCGCCCACTGGTAAAAAGCAGTGATAGCCGGGCTGGGTTTACCTTTAGTTACCAAATAAAGCACGCGGGCCGGCGGAAACGGATAAACCTGTTTGGCAATCGCGTCGGTTAATTTGTCGCGGCTGTCGTACAGGTTTTCATCGTCCGTAATGCGCCCGTCGCCGTTCAAATCCAACGGGATAATGCGCAGGCCTTCAATGGGTTTACCGGTGGCCTGGTCGTAGGCAAAGCCGATGTTGTTGTAGCCTACGCCCAGTTTGTCCTGGCGCACGGCTTCGGCCAGACCGGGGTCGCCATTGACGGCGGTGCCTTTTAGTTCTTCCTGAGCTTTGCCGCCGCCATATTTGGCCCACATTTCGGCGGCTCCGGCAGAATCCGAACGGGTGTAAACGTTGATGGCTTCGGTAGCGCCGTTGCCCAACCATTGATCCCAGGTTTTGATTTTGCCGCCAATCCAGATGTCATTTTCAATTTTTGGGGTTAGCCCCGTGGCCAGAATTTTATCCAGGTAGGGGTTGTTGGCGTTAACCGTGCCTACCACCGCATCTATGGTTACCGGCACCGGAAAAGCGCCTTTGTCGGTTTCTTCCGGGCGCACATCGCGCGAGAGCATGGCAATATCAGCCGCGCCGGCCAGCATGTCGGTCATCCCTTTGCCCGCGCCGCCGGCTTGCACATCAAACCGCACCTCGGGGTGGAGTTTGGTGTACTCTTCAGTCCAAACGGTCATCATAGGGAACAGGGCAAATGCGCCGGAAACGCTGATGGTATTTTGTGCGGCGGGGGCGGCTTCGTTTTTGCCGCCGGGGGCAGCCTGACCGCAACCGCTTAAAGCTAACAAGCCGATAAATAAAAGTGTTAACAGACGAACAATGTATGGTTGTAACTTCATCGTTTAGCTCCTTTCTCTACTGTTGGGTTTAATTTTCAATGGGCAACGGTACCGGAGGTTTGAGTACAAAGATAGGGCGGCCAGCATGCCCGCCGTAACTCTCAATCAACAAAATAACTTCGGCTACAAAATCGCCGTAGCCTTCGGCGGCAATAACCAGCAAATCATAGGCTTCTTGAAGCAGTTCGGCGGCAATGCGGTCGGCGGGATTGCCCTGGCGCAATTTTAGCTGGATTGAGCCGCTTTTCTGGTCGGCCAGGGTCAGGCAGTGTTCAATGTGCTGCCGGGTAGCGCCGTTCACCGAGAGCGAGCCGGTTAATTCGGCCAGCGACGACACCAGCAGCGGAATCAGACTGATGGTGGCTTCGTTGGCGCACACCGGGCGCATCCAGTCAATAGCCTGGGCATCGGAAGCGTAGCCCCGAATGGCCACCAGAATGCGCTGCAACTCGTAGTGGTCGCCTCGCACCAGCAACAGCGGCGTGGTGGATTGGCGAAGCGCCTGTTTGAGAAGGTCGGTGGTGGGGGTATCGAGCACGGTCAGGGCGTATTGTTCTTCGCCGGCCAGGTTTAACAGGGAATCCAGATCAATTTGGGTGGCGTCTAAATGGGTTACAGGCGCGTTCAGGATTGCACCAAACTTGGCCGACAGGTTGTTAACGGCATCGCTACAACAGGGGGCGCTGTGCCAGGCCAAAATCCGGGAGCCGGGTTGAGGTTCTTTGGGGTAAAAGCGATCCAGGGCAGCGCGGATGGCCTCGGCGGAACTGCGCACGGGCACAATATCGGCATGCAACAGGTCGCCGAGCATGGTGCGCGCCGTTTCGTTTTCGGGGTGAGCCATGGCCACGCTAACCTGGTCATTCTCGCGGGCCAGTGGCAACGCCAAATAATACAGCGCCAAGCCATACGGCACCTGGGCCACCAGGGTTGGATCGACGATGAAGTTACTCAGATTCAGGGTTAAATAAGTGGACATAAATTCATTGCCTGTTATTGCGTATTTTTACGTTTAGTTTAACAGACAATGGTAACAGGGGCCGTTATGAGCCGGTAACAAAGCGGTAACAAATATTGATGGTTTACCGGCGAACTTCGTCTACCAGGGCGTAGCCAACGCCCGGCAGCGTTTCAAGGTAAACCGGGACGGAGGGGTCGGGTTCAATTTTGGTGCGGAGGCGATACACCAGTTGTTTGAGCATGGTGCGGTCGCCGCCTTCCGCGCCCCACACGGCGTTAATGAGCATATCGGTGGTTAAAACCTGGCCCACGTTCATCATTAACGCCTCAAGCAGGCGCACTTCCAGCGGGGTGAGGCGCATGGGTGGCTGCTCGCCGCGCCGCACTTCGCTGCGGGCGCGGTCAAGGTTTAGACCGGCGGCGGTTAGTGCCCCACCGGCGGATGGCAGCCGCCCGCCCCGGCGCAGCACCGCCCTGACCCGCGCCACCAGTTGATTGGGGCTGAACGGCTTGACAATGTAATCATCCGCGCCCAGTTCCAGCCCTTCAACCACGGCTTCATCGCTGTGGCGCACGCTGAGAATGATGATGGGCGTTTGCTCGTGGTTTCTGATATGGCGGCAAACGGCCATTCCATCGAGTTTGGGCAGGTTTAAATCGAGCACAATTAAATCGGGCGAGGTTTCGGCCCAGGTTTCAATGGCCGCCAGCCCGTCGTACACGGCGATAACTTCAAACCCGGCCCGGCGCAACACAAACGTCAGCACATCAGACAGGGCCAGATCATCTTCAACTACCAAAATTTTCATGCAATCCTCTGGATATGGCTTTTGTCGATAAATTATAAAGGCAACTCAAACCAAAACACCGAGCCACCCCCCAGCCGGTCATCCACGCCAACCCGCCCGCCGTGCGCTTCGATGGCGTTTTTTACCACAAACAGCCCCAACCCCACCCCGTATTGCTCGCGGTCATGGGCATCCAGCCGCACAAAACGCCGAAACAGGTTAATCCGCTCGGCAGGCGGAATACCCGGCCCCCGGTCGGCCACCGAAACGCGCAACATTGCCTCGATTTGTTCCAGCCGCAGGTCAACCGGCTGGCCGATGGGGCTGTATTTGCTGGCGTTGGAAAGCAGATTAACCAGCACCTGGGTGAGCCGGGCGGGGTCGGCGGTGATGTGGGGCAGCCGCGCCGGCTCTTCCAGCGACACGGTTTGATTGCGGCGTTCCAGCAGCGGTTGCACCAGTTGCAGTGCGCTCTGGATGACCTCGTTCATGTCCGTGGGCTGGTTGCGGATGATAAAGCGCCCCGCTTCGATGCTGCTGCTTTCCAGCAGGTTGTCAATGAGGGTTTGCAGCCCGCGCAGGCTGAGCGCGGTGGGTTTGAGCAGTTCGCGCATTTCGGCGGTAGACAGTTCTTCGGCCTCGCTGAGCAGTAACTCAATTGAGGCGTTGAGCGTGCTGAGCGGCGTGCGGAATTCGTGCGAAATGTTGGCCAAAAAGTAGCTCCGCAAATGGCGCAGCGCCTCTTCTTCGGTGACATCGCGCAAAACCAGGGCCACCTGGGGCGTGTCGCCGCCGGGCGGCACCAGCCGCGAGCGGGTGGTGGCTAAAATCACCTCCTGCCCGGCCCGGTTGAGCAGGCTGATTTGCCGTTTTTCGCCGCGCGGCGGCAGTTGGTCAAAAAAACTGGCATCGTTTTCGCCCGACAGTGGAAAAACTTCGTTGATGTGGCGGCCTTGCGCCTCGCCGCTGCTCCAGCCGGTGAGCATTTCGGCGCCCTGGCTAAAGAAAGTGATTTTGCCTTCGGTGTCAAACGTAACCACGCCTTCGGCCACGGATTGAACCAGGGTGTTCAGCCAATCCCGCGCCTGCGAGCGTTCTTTGATGGCCTGCAACATGCTGGACTGGCTTTTTTGCAGCGCCTCGGCCAGCGTGCTCACCTCGGCGGGGTCGGTAAAGGAGGGAATGGGCGTAACTAAATCACCGCCGCTGATGCGCTCGGCCACGCGAGTGAGGTGTTCCAGCGGCGCGGTGAGTTGGCGCACGTAACCCAACCCCAGCAACGCGCCGAACACGGCGACCAGCCCGGTGCTGGCGGCCAACACCAGTAACGCCTGGTTGGTGGCCGCAAACAGGCCATCTACCGGCAGCGCCACCTCGGAAACAAGCGCGGTTTGCTCTGATGAACTGGTGAGCGGGGTGTAAGCGGCGTAGTAGGGCCGCCCATCCATTTGCAGCGTTTGGCGCGATACCGGCTGAACAACATCGAGCGGGGCCGGCGTTGAAATATCGGCTTTGTAGGCCAGGCTACTGCTCAACCGCACACCATCAAGCCCCAGAATGGTTTGCGTAGCGCCGGTGTTCAGGGCCAACTGGCGCAAAAAGGCGTGGTCTAGCCAGCGCCCGGCTACCGCCGTGCCCAGTTGCCGGCCCGTGGGCGCATCAAAAATGGGCTGCCGCACCACAATCGCCGGGCGGTTAGTTACCAACTCAAAACTGGGCGAGGCCGGCTGCGGGCATGGAAACGGCGTGGTGTCTTCCAGAGGCCGGTTTCCCTGGCACAAAAACAAAATATCCAGGTTATTTTGATCCTGAAAAGCCTGGCTGTAGCGCGATAATTCGGCGGGGGTGTAGGCCAGCATCAATTTGTGCAGGGTGGAACGCTCGGCAAAAAGCCTAACCTGGCTGGTAAGCCGGGTTTGTTCGGCTAAAAGCAGGCTGAGGGTGGCCTGCCGGGCGTTTTCGACGCTGCTCCAGGTTTGCTGTTCCAGTTGGGCGCGGGTTAGTAAATAGGCCGGCACCCCAGCGCTGAGGGTGGTGAGTAAAATCAGCACGCAAAAAACAGAAACCAGCCGGATTAAAAAACTGCGCGAATGGAGTAATCTTCTCATAAATCAAGCATACTGCTTTTTAAACGAACAGGCCAATCGGCCCGATTTTTGTAATTGGGGTGATGGAACGCCGGCCCGGTTTTGGTAATAACCTGGTGAATTATGCTAAAATTGGGCCAAAGTAATGTGGGCCGATACGGCATCGGCCTAAAACCGCAGTGGAGCGAGCCTGTGTTATATAAAGTGTTTCTGGTTGAAGATGAAATTGTGACCAGAGAGGGTATTCGGGATAATGTTGATTGGCGAGCCGCCGGCTTTGAATTTTGCGGCGAAGCGCCCGACGGCGAGATGGCTTTGCCGCTCATTGAAAAAGCCCGGCCCGATGTGCTGATTACCGATATCAGAATGCCGTTTATGGACGGTTTACAACTTTGTAAAATTTTGCGCGACCGGATGCCGGCGCTCAAAATTATTATCCTGAGCGGGCATAATGAATTTCAGTATGCTCAGGAGGCGGTTAAGTTAGGCGTAACCGAATATCTGCTCAAGCCGTTTGGCGTTCAGGAATTACACCAGGTATTGAACAAAGTAGCCGCCCTGCTTGATTATGAGCGGGCAGAACGGGAAAAGCTGGAACGCTTAAAAAATCAAATTGAAGACAATCTGGCGCTACGGCAGGAGAAATTTCTCTCCAAGCTGGTAATGGGGGGCATGGCCTCGCCGGAGGTTATTCGGGAGAGCCGGCTTTTGGGGTTGGACCTTGTTGCCAGGTGGTACCTGGTGCTGGTGGTTGATTTTGAGCTTAACAGCCAGGCCGAACAGTTTGACTATAGCGAGTATCAACAGGTTGAACAAACCATCTCCCGATTAGCCGGCGTTAACCCCGATATTTTTTTGGCCAAGACCGGCGTGGAAGAGCTGGTCTTGATTATCAAGGGCGACACCAGCGAACACCTGGCCCAGGAAGGCCGTTTTCTCACCGAGTTGATCAGAACCGAAGTGGAAAACAGAACCAAGTGTTTTTTGAGGGTGGGATTGGGCAGCCCCCAAGACCGGATTGGTAATATCCACCGGTCTTTTGCCGAAGCGTTGGCCAACTTGCAACAGGATGCGGCTAAAGCGCCAAACCAGGCTGAGGCCGGCAGCGAAACCGGCAAAACGGAACTGCTTGAACTGGATAAATCGGCTTTGGAAAACTTTTTGAGGTATGGAACCAGAGAGGAATTTGACAGCTTTTTTCAGGTTTATATGCAGCCATTGAATGAAGCCGCCCTTCAGTCATACCTGGTTAGAAATTATATTTTTGTTGACATCGTTTTAATGGTGGCCAAATTTGTTCACCAGTTAGGCGGAAACGTTGATCAGGTTATCCCTGAAATAAACCGGGTGGAGACAATGTTGTTGAATGTTAAAACCCTCGATCAACTGCGAGAAGAAACAAGGCAGGTTTTTGCCAGCGCCCTGGCCTTTAGAGACAGCAAAACCCAAAAACAATACAAGCCGATGATTCACCTGGCCAAAAAATATATCGAGGCGCATTACGCTGACCCTGAATTGTCGCTGAATGACGTGGCGGATCAGGTTAATTTTAGCCCCAGCCACTTTAGCGTGGTTTTTAGCCGTGAAACAGGGATGACCTTTAAGGATTACCTGATTAACATCAGAATGGAAAAAGCGAAAGAATTACTCCGCACCACGCCTTTAAAATCGTTTGAAATTGCCTCTCAAATTGGCTATAACGATCCTCACTATTTTAGCTACGTTTTTAAGAAACACACCAACCTTTCGCCCAAACAGTTTCGCCGGTTAACCAAGGCTACTTATTAAAGTTAAAGCGATGGTGGGTTTTAAAAACCTGCCGGCTTTTGCCGGTGAAACCGGACGGAATCAGGAGGAGTCGCATGATCGTCAGAGTGGATAGTGAAATATTGCCTAATCCCAGGTACATCAGCGGGTTGATTGATTACTTTGCCGGAATCAATTTATCCATCCGCTCCAAAATTCTGTTGTCATTCCTCCTCATCATTCTGGCTATGGGCATAGTTGACGCCTTTTTGATTGTGCAAGTAGTGCGCTTCAATAGAGAATATAGCGCCATTATTACTAACATTACCACCGCCAACCGCATCAATGGTTACATCAAACCCGCCATCGATTCGGAAATGTGGAATATTGTGGCCGGAAAAACGGAATTTAAACAGGGTAAACAGTATGAGATTATAGACGGGGTGAATAACCAAATCAGGTTGATGATTACCAATACCGACTCAGAGAAAGGCAAAATCAAACTCCAGGTGATTCTCAGGACGATGAAAACCCTCACCCATTATGTGGATCGGATGGGAGAGCAGATTGAGCAGGGCGGTCGGGTGGACGATAACGAGCAAGTGCTGGAAAACATCCGGGGGGTTTCGGACCTGGTGGCTGACCTGGTGCAAGAATACAGCTTGTTTGAGGTGAATCGCGTTGAAACTAACTACCGGGCCACGCAAAACAGCTTTAGCCAATGGGCTTTTATCTATATGGTTTTGTTGGTGGGGGTGATTGGTTTTTCGGTGGGAGCGGCCTGGATTATCTCGGAAAGCGTTTATATCCCCATTAAAAAACTTCACGATGTAACGGCCACAATCACCCAAAATGATTTGCAGGCATTGGTGACCAGCAAAAATGTCAATGAGATTACCGATTTGGGCATGAGCTTTAATGCCATGATTAACAAAATCAGGGAATTGCTGGACAGCAAAATCAAAGAGCAGGAAAACCTGAAGAAAGCCGAGTTTAGAGCGCTGCAAGCCCAAATCAACCCTCATTTTCTTTATAACACACTCGACACAATCATCTGGATGGCCGAAGCTAAAAAAAACGACCAAGTGATTGACCTGGTGCGCTCCCTATCGTGCTTTTTTAGAGTTACGCTCAGTGAAGGTAAAGATTGGATCACCCTTCGAGAAGAGATAGAGCAGACCAGAAGTTACCTGGCTATTCAAAAGATGCGCTACCGGGATATTTTGGATTACAAAATTGAGATAGATGAAGCCGTTTTAGAAGGAACAATCCTCAAATTGCTCTTGCAACCCCTGGTTGAGAATGCCATTTATCACGGGATTAAAAACAAAAGGCAGGGCGGAACCGTTATTGTGCGCGTTTACCGTGAGGATGAAGCCAGAATATTCCTTGAAGTGGAGGATGACGGGGCCGGGTTTACGGCCTATAAACTCACCAAAATTCAGGAATATCTTAATGACGACTCTGATGAGTTCAAATTGGATGAAAGAGGCTTTGGGCTTGAAAATGTTAACAAGCGGGTTAAGTTGTATT
The DNA here is from genome assembly GCA_964517605.1 of uncultured Caldilineaceae bacterium. Taxonomy (GTDB): domain Bacteria; phylum Chloroflexota; class Anaerolineae; order 4572-78; family J111; genus J095. The sequence goes on from CAZFCE010000021.1 coordinate 82,487, forward strand.
ATGGCAAAGAATATGGGCTTTCAATTGAAAGTGAATACCAGGTGGGAACAAAGGCAAGACTGGTGATTCCGATGAAAAATGGCTTGAGCGAACAATGGGGTTCCGGCTTGTCCGGGTTAGGATAACAACAATGAAGATTCCCTATCTGCTGCTGATTTTGGCCATAACGTTGGCCCTGGCTGCGTGCGGCACCACCGCTGTATCCCCATCATCAGATGAGTTTTCGCCCCAGGCAACCGCCCCCGCAAAAAAAACCTATGAAAACCTGATTGTTGGTTTTGCCCAAATCGGGGCCGAAAGCGAGTGGCGAACGGCTAATACCCGGTCAATCAAGGCGGAGGCCGAGCGATTGGGGGTAGAGTTGCGCTTCTCCGACGCCCAGCAAAAGCAAGAAAATCAAATCAAGGCCATTCGTTCTTTTATTGCCCAACAGGTGGATGTGATTGGCTTGCCGCCGGTGGTAGAAACCGGTTGGGCCGATGTTTTTCAGGAAGCCAAAGATGCCGGCATTCCGATTATCCTGGTTGACCGCCGCGCTAACGTTCACTCAGGTCTTTACGTAACTTATATCGGCTCCGATTTTATCGAAGAAGGCCGAAACGCGGCCCGGGTAATGGCCAAACTGCTGCATGGCAAGGGCAAAATTGTTGAACTGGTCGGGACGATAGACTCGGCCCCGGCTAATGACCGTTACGTGGGCTTTAGAGAAATCCTAAAAGATTACCCGGAGATGGACATTATTGCTTCTGAATCCGCCGATTTTACCCAGGCCAAGGGCAAAGAAGTGATGGAAGGATTTTTGCTGCGTTATGGGGACAAGATTAACGCGCTGTACGCGCACAATGATGACATGGCCCTGGGCGCGATTAAGGCGATTGAAGCCTACGGCCTGAAACCTGGCAAAGATATTAAGATTGTATCCATTGACGCCGCGCGGGGCGCTTTTGAAGCCATGATCGAAGGCAAATTGAATGCAACGGTTGAGTGCAACCCGCTCCTCGGCCCGCAGTTCCTTGATCTGGCCCTGAAAGTGGTCAACGGTGAGCAAGTTCCCAAGTGGATTAAGTCTGATGAAACTATTTTTTACCCGGATAACGCGGCCCAGGTTCTGTTAACCCGCCAATATTAATTCGATTTTCGCCTCTCGACGGCATCAATCAAAAAATAATTAACCTTTATCTAAAAAAAATTAACCTTCCTGCGGGAAGGTTTTTTATTGCTGGTAAACAACCCATAAATTCCAATCTATTGCTTATTAAAACGCATTGATGTTGTTCCGTTTAAGGGATATGATGGAACAAATAAATGCCCGCATCTCATCCCGGGAGAAATGCGGTCCTTCACCAAATCCACTGTAGTAAAATCAAACTTAGTAAAATAGAAAAGAAGGAGAACTGAACAATGAAGTTTATTAAGGTCTTGAGTTTGCTGGTAGGTTTAGCCATGATCCTGGCTGTAGTGGGTTGTGGCGCTTCTGCCCCCGCCCCCGCGAAACCTGCTGAGAAAGCGGCTGAAAAACCCGCTGCCGAAAAACCGGCTGACAAACCCGCCGCCGAAGCCCCAAAAGCCAAAAAAGAATTCAAAGATTTGACGGTATGCTACCCGCAACTGGGTGCCGAAAGCGACTGGCGGACTGCCAATAGCGCGTCGTTCAAGGAAACCGCCAAGAAATTGGGCGTAAACCTGATTTTCTCCGATGCTCAACAGAAGCAAGAAAACCAAATTTCGGCTATGCGCGCCTGTATTCAACAGGGTGTTGATGTGATTGCCCTGCCCCCGGTGGTTGAAGATGGTTGGGATGCCGTACTCACCGAAGCCAAAGATGCCGGCATTCCGGTTATTGTTGTAGACCGCTCCGTCTCTGCCGATGCGTCTTTGTATGCCGCTCACATTGGCTCTGACATGGTAGTGGAAGGCCAACGAGCCGCCGAAGAAATGAACAAACTGCTCCCCGATGGCGGCAAGATTGTTGAACTCAGCGGCACCACCGGTTCCGGCGCTGCTCTTGGCCGCGCCAAAGGCTTCCGCGAAAAACTCAACAAGAACATCGAAATTATCGACTCACAAACCGGCAACTTCACCACGGCTGAAGGCAAGCCTGTTATGGAAGCCTTCTTGAAGAAATACGCTGGCGAAATTAAGGGCGCGTTCATCCACAACGACAATATGGCCATTGGCGCTGTTGAAGCGATGAAGGCCGCTGGTTTGAAACCCGGCGATGTCAAAATCATCTCTGTTGATGGTACCCGCGGTGGTTTCCAACTGATGATTGACGGTTGGGTGCAAGCCGACGTGGAATGCAACCCGCTGCTTGGGCCGCAGGTTATGGACATGAGCTTGCTTCTGGCGAACGGCGGGGCTGTAGAGCCGAAAGAACAGCTCACCAACGAAAGCGTTTTCTACCCTGACAAAGCGGCCGAATTATTGCCCAGCCGCCAGTACTAATTTGTTCTGCGCCAGTACGCATTTGTTCTGGCCGCAACGCATGAGTCATTTGTAAAACGCTCGTGCAGACAATAAGTGAGAAGCGGCGTAAAACTTACGCCGCTTCTCTTTATAAAACGGCAGGCAGGAAATTTATGAACAATAATACGTCTTTATTCAAACGCATGCGCGGCAGCCAGTTGTTCTGGCCTCTTGTTGCTCTGATTTTGATTTTAATTGTTGATGCAATTTTTGCCCCCGGCTTTTTTAAGATCGGGATTCTGGATGGCCATTTGTTTGGGAATCTCATTGATGTGGTGAACAATGCGGCTCCGTTGATGCTGGTAGCAATCGGCATGACTTTGGTGATTGCCACCGGCGGGGTTGACCTTTCGGTGGGGGCGGTGATTGCTATTTCGGCGGCCACAAGTACCGTCTTGATCAATCCGGCTCTGGGCAATGAACTCATCACCAATGATATTCTGGCGGCCAACACCACCAATACGCCGTTGTGGATTGTGGTTTTGGTTGATCTGCTGGCCGGCACCGCGTGCGGTTTGTGGAACGGGTTTCTGGTTTCCAGGGGTAAAATCTCGCCGATGGTTGCCACGCTTATTCTGATGGTTGCCGGCCGGGGCATTGCCCAGCTTGTAACCAACGGTCAAATTATGACGGTTTACTACACACCCTATTGGTGGTTTGGCAACGGATTTATTTTTGGGTTTCCCGTTGCCATTTATATTGTGGCGATTGTGTTTGTGCTGGCCTGGCTACTGGCCCGTAAAACCTCAATTGGCTTGTTCATCGAATCGGTGGGTATCAATTCCAAGGCCACGTATTATAGCGGTATCAGCGAACAAAATATCAAGCTGTTTGCGTATACCTTTTGTGGTTTTTGCAGCGCCGTCGCCGGCCTGATTCTTGGTTCTTACATTCACGGCGTTGATGCCAATAACATTGGCCTTGCCTACGAGCTGGACGCAATTTTAGCCGTGGTCATTGGCGGCACCTCCATGTCGGGTGGCCGGTTTTCTTTGATAGCAAGCGTGATTGGTGCGCTGATCATCTGGACTTTCACCATCACCATGTACACCTTTGGCGTGCCTGCTAACGCCCTGCTGGCGGGCCGGGCCGTTCTGGTTTTGATTGTGATTATCCTTTACTCCGACTACACTCGCCGGATTTTGAACAAATTCTCTGAGCGGAAAGGAACCCAGCGTGATGGAACAAACAAAGCGCTTCCCGTTAGATAACGACGGTTCCCTGCTGACCGGAAAGGAATTTAACATAATGCAACAAACAAAACGGTTCCTGCTAGATAACGGCCCCCTGCTAACGACCATCGTTATATTTATTCTGCTCTACCTGACCGGCGGCTGGATGTACCCGGCGATGCAAAAACCGCAGGTATTTTTTAACCTGTTTATTAACCAGTCCAGCCTGTTGATTGTGTCCATTGGCATGACCCTGGTGATTTTGACCAAAGGCATTGATCTGTCTGTAGCCGGGGTTATTGCCCTGACCACCGCCGCTTCAGCCGCTTTGCTGGCCAATGGCGTAAGTCCATTTGTGGTGATGCCGTTGATGTTAGTGATGGGGATTGTTTTTGGGCTTACCCAGGGCTGGATTATTCACTTCTTCAAAGTTGAACCTTTTATCGTCACCTTAATGGGCCTGTTTTTTGCGCGGGGTATGGCTTACATTATCACCCTTGCTTCTTTAACCATTTCCAACCCCGTTTACCGTTCTCTGGCGCTAACTAAAATTTACATTCCTTTTTTTGAAAAAGCGTACCTGTATATTCCCTCCTTTGTCGGCCCGGTGTTGTTAGTGGTGGCAATTTACCTGTGTTACTTTACCCGATTTGGCCGCATGGTCTATGCTATTGGCAATAACGAGCAGTCTGCTCTGTTAATGGGGTTTCCTGTCGCCCGCACCAAACTCCTGGTGTATGCGTTTAGCGGTTTTTGTTCTTCTCTGGCCGGGATTGTGTTTAGCATTTCTTTACTTTCCGGTTATGGCGGGTACGCTCCTGGCATGGAATTAGATGCCATTGCCTCGGCGGTAATCGGCGGGACAATGCTAACGGGCGGGGTAGGCAATGTAGTGGGTACCCTGTTTGGGGTTTTAATTAACGGCACCATTGTCTCTATCCTCCAGTTTAATGGCACATTGAGTTCATGGTGGACCCGCATCGGTGTCGGTGTCCTCACGTTAATCTTTCTCGGAATTCAAAGCCTGTTCTATATGAGAAAGAAACACTCGTAATTTGATGTAAGGTTGTTATCCAAAGACGGAGGCACAGCGATTATGGCGGAGTCTAACCAAGATATTCTCGTATTGAAAGGCATTTATAAACACTTTCCGGGGGTGCAGGCCCTTAGTAATGTAGACTTTACGCTCAAAATGGGCGAAATCCATGCCCTGATGGGAGAAAACGGGGCCGGCAAGTCTACCCTGATCAAGATTATGACTGGCGTGGAGCGGCAAGACCGGGGCACAATCTCGCTTGAGGGCAAAGAAGTCTCTATAAAATCACCGCAACATGCCCAAACTTTAGGGATTAGCCCGGTTTACCAGGAAGTCAATCTTTGCACAAATCTATCGGTGGCCGAAAATGTTTTGCTTGGCCGTGAACCCCGAAAATTCGGGGGCGTTGATTGGAAAGCCATGAATGACCGGGCCGTCCAATTACTGCGCCGGCTGGATATTCATATTGATGTAACGCGCCCCCTGGAGGCATATTCGGTGGCTATTCAACAAATGGTAGCCATTGTGCGGGCGCTTGAAATTGCCTCGGCAAAAATACTGATTCTGGACGAACCGACTTCAAGCCTCGATGCCAATGAAACCGCGAAGTTATTCCAGGTGATGCGCAAATTAAAAGACGAAGGAGTGGGGATTATCTTTATCACTCACTTCCTTAACCAGGTGTACGAAATTTCGGACAGAATAACGGTTCTCAGAAACGGAAACCTGATTGGAACTTACGACACCGATTCCTTGCCGATGATCGAATTAATTACCAAAATGATTGGCCGGAATCTCAGTGATTTTAATGATATGACCAAAACAAAGCTTGACAGCAGCATGCACATTAAACAAGAGATGCTGCTTGAGGCCAGGCAGTTGGGGCGCACCGGTTCGATTGAACCCTTTGATCTGGATTTACACGCCGGAGAAGTTGTTGGGTTTGCCGGGCTGTTGGGTTCGGGGCGAACGGAAACTGCCAAGTTGCTGTTTGGCATAGACAAACCCGATAGCGGCACCTTGAAGTTTGCCGGTGAAACCGTTAAAAGCTTCTCGCCCGGCGATTCCATTGCCAGGGGGATTGCCTTTTGCCCCGAAGACCGGCGCGCCGAAGCCCTGGTGCCCGACTTAACCGTTAGAGAAAATATTATTCTGGCTATTCAGGGCAATAAAGGCTGGTTTAAGTATATCAGCAAGGGAAAACAATATGAACTGGCTGAATACTACATTAAATTACTCAATATCAGTACGCCTACCGCCGACCAGCCGGTTAAAAATCTAAGCGGTGGAAATCAACAAAAGGTTATTTTGGCGCGCTGGCTGGCTACAAACCCCAATCTTTTAATTCTGGATGAGCCTACCCGCGGGATTGATGTTGGGGCCAAAGCCGAAATTCAAAAACTGGTGCTTGAGTTGGCCGAAGAAGGCAAAGCCTGCGTGTTTATTTCATCGGAATTAGAGGAAGTATTGCGCACCAGCCATCGCGTTGTGGTCTTACGCGACCGAAAGAAGATAAACGAGTTCAGCGGCGAGGTGGACGAGCAAAAAATTATGCAGGCTATGGCCGAAAGCGGCTCATAGCGCCGGCCAAATAGGGAAGTTGTTCAATGCGCAGGTTTGCCATTTTGGCGGGAATGGCGATAGGGGTGTTGTTGATAGGTGTGGGCATTTATTTGCTTGTGGTGCGCCTGTCTGCGGCTTACCCCGGCGCGGGCAACTCGCCGGTGGCCGCCGCCGAACCCGAACCGGCCCATGATTTTACGCTGATGGCTCTTACCGGCGAAACCGTTTCGCTGAGCGATTACCGGGGCAAGTGGGTGCTGGTTAACTTTTGGGCCACCTGGTGCCCGCCCTGCGTTAAAGAGATGCCCTACCTGCAAAAAATTGCCGGCACGCGCAATAATATTGTGGTGGTGGGCATCAATTTAAAAGAATCAACCGAAACGGTGGCAAAATTCGCCGCCGATTACAACATCACCTTTCCTGTGTTGTTCAACCCGGACGATACCACCCTACGGGTGTACCAGGCGCGTTCGCTGCCGCGCACGTTTGTAATTACGCCCGATGGCAACATTGCCTTACGGGTCATCGGTGAGCTAAACCCCACCGATTTTGACAACTGGCTTAATACCCACCTGCCTGACTAAAACAACGTTGGCGCAGTAAACAAAAAACGGGGCAATCTCTGCCCCGTTTTTTGCTGTGTTGCGGTGAGGAGCGTATATTCTGCCCAAACAAAAGCCTTTGCCGGCTGTTGTGTGAACAAATAATAGTGGTATAATCTAGGTTGTACTGCCTCTGTATACATCATTCACCGGAGTCTGAAGCCTATGGCCACAATATTGTGTGTTGATGACGAACCCACCCAACTGATGTTACTGCGTTTAGCCCTAACCCGCGCCGGGCATGATGTGCTGGAAGCTTCGGATGGCCGGAAAGGGGTTGATATGGCCCTCAAACATCAGCCGGCATTGATTATTATGGATTTAATGATGCCGGGGATGGATGGCGCAACCGCAATTACGTACATCAAAGCCAACGACGTTACCAAAAACATCCCCGTTTTGGTGTTGTCGGCTTACATCAAAGGTGAACAGGCCAAACGCGCTGTTGATGCCGGGGCCGAAGAACTCATCTCAAAAAGCTTAATCCTCACCGATTTAATTGATAAAGTTAATAAATACGCTTCCAGGCCCAGCTAAAAAGCACTGTTTGCCAAGCCATAAATAGGGACAAGACAGGATGACGGCAGTTCCGGCTACCGCTGTTACCAATATTACCGACCAAAATAAACAGGCAGCTTCGGAGTTGTCCGAACCCGATTACGATCTGGATAACCCCGCGTTATTCATCAACCGCGAACTGAGCCTGCTGGAATTTAACTGGCGGGTGCTGGAAGAAGCCCAAAAAGAGCGCCATCCGTTGCTGGAGCGGATAAAATTTTTGGCTATCTACAGCGCCAACATGGATGAATTTTTCATGATCCGGGTGGCCGTTTTAATGCAGCAAGTTGCCGCCGGGGTTAATACCATTCCCGCCGACGGCCTGACCCCATCCGAGCAACTCCGCGCCATTCAAAAGAAAGTGCGTTCCACCCTAAAGGTGATGAACCGCTGTTTCATTGAGCTAAAAGAAAAGCTGGCCGAAGCCGGCGTGTACCTGCACACTTACAAACAACTCACCCGCGCCCAGCAAGAAACCAGTAACGAATACTTTAAACGCGAGATTTTTCCGGTGCTCACCCCATTGGCGGTTGACCCCGGACGGCCCTTTCCGCACATTTCCAGCCTTAGCCTGAACCTGGCCGTGATTGTGCGCGACCCCGAAACGGACCAACGTTACTTTGCCCGAATCAAAGTGCCCAACACACTGCCCCGGCTGGTGCCGGTAAAACGCATCCGCGATGACAGCCGCCGGATATTTCGCTTTGTTTGGCTGGAAGATTTAATTGCCAACAATCTGGCCGAACTGTTCCCCGGCTACGAAATTGTAGAATCGCACCATTTTCGTATTACCCGCAACGCCGACCTGGAACTCGAAGCCAACGAAGCCAGCGACCTGCTCGAAGCCATTGAGGCCACCGTGCGACGGCGGCGGTTTGGCTTTGTGGTGCGGCTAACGTTGGGCAAAAATACGCCGGAACACATTCGACAACTGCTCACCAAAAACCTCAACGTGCCGCCCGAAGAAATATTTGAAAGCGATGCGGCGCTGGGCTTGAGCGGGTTGATGAGCCTGCTCAGTATTGACCGCCCCGATTTGAAAGACCCGCCCCATGTGGGCGTTATCCACCCCCGGTTGCGAAAACTCAACCAGCCCCAGGAGATTTTTGATACCATCCGCCAGGGCGATATTATGCTTTTCCACCCGTATGATTCCTTTGTCCCGGTGATTGACTTTCTCCGGGCTGCCGCCCGCGATCCCCAGGTTGTTGCCATTAAGCAAACGCTTTACCGGGCGGGCAGCAATTCGCCGGTGGTGGATGCCTTAATGGAGGCCAGCGAAAACGGCAAACACGTTTCGGCGTTGGTGGAGCTAAAGGCGCGGTTTGACGAAGAAAGCAACATCGGCTGGGCCAGGGCGCTGGAGCGCGAAGGCGTGCACGTGGTGTACGGCTTTATGAGCCTTAAAACCCACAGCAAAATCTGCCTGGTGATCCGCCGTGACGAAGACACCATCCGCCGGTACGTGCATTTGGGCACCGGTAATTACAACGCCTCTACCGCCCAAATTTACACCGATTTGGGGCTGTTTACCTGCAAACCGGAATTTGGCGACGACGCCTCGGATTTGTTCAACGCCCTCACCGGCTACTCCAAAAAAGAAAATTACAACAAATTTTTGGTGGCGCCCAACAGCCTGCGCAGCAAATTTGCCGCCATCCTTGAGCGAGAAATCCGGTGGGCGCAAAAGGGCGCGCCGGCCAAACTCATCTTTAAAATGAACGCCCTGATTGACGCCAGGTTTATCCAGCAATTGTACCGGGCGTCTCAGGCCGGGGTGCAAATTGAATTGCTGGTGCGCGGCATTTGCGGCTTGCGGCCCGGCATTCCCAAACTCAGCGAAAACATCAGAGTAACCAGCGTGGTGGGCCGCTTTTTAGAGCATACCCGCATTTACTATTTTCACAATGGCGGCTCACCCGATATTTACATTGGCTCCGCCGATTTGATGCCGCGTAACCTGGACCGCCGCATCGAAACGCTGTTCCCCATTGAAGAACCGCTTCTCAAAAAGCAGTTGATGGATATTTTAGATGTTTCGGCTAAAGATAATGTGAACGCCCGCATTTTACGGCCCGATGGCACTTGCGTGCCCGTGACCAGAGCCGATAATGAGCCGTTGGTGGATAGCCAACTGGAATTTATAAAGCGCGCGCAAAGACAGTCATAAATCTACACAAAAGAGAACCCAAAATGCTATTAATTGGAGATATTGGCGGTACCAAAACCGATTTGGCCCTTGTGCCCCTCACCGGCGAAGTTGAAATGGATATTCAGGCCACCTTCAAAAGCGCCGACCACCCCAGCCTGGAAAATATTATTGAGCTGTTTTTAGCCAATACCAAAGCTACCACCATCAGTGGAGCCGTGTTTGGTGTGGCCGGGCCGGTGGTTGATGGCGAAGCCGAAATTACCAACCTGCCCTGGCGCATTTCTGAGAAAAAACTGCGGAAAAAATTTAAATTCAGCCAGGTAAAACTCATCAACGACCTGGAAGCGATTGCCTACGCAGTGCCGCATTTGCCCGCCCGCGACCTGGCCATTTTAAACGAGGGTTTGGGCGCGGCGGTTACCGGCAAAAACAAAGCCGTAATTGCGCCCGGCACCGGGTTGGGCGAAGCCATTCTGTTTCACCACCAGGGCGGGTACCAGGTAGTAGCCTCAGAAGGCGGCCATGCCAGCTTTGGCCCCAACTCGCTGTTTGAAATGGGGTTGCTACGAAACATGTTGGAAAAATACAGCCACGTAAGCTACGAGCGCGTTTGTTCCGGCGGGCTGGGGATTCCCAATATTTACGGCTACCTCAAAGAAAACAAATACGCCGAAGAAGCCGCCGCCGTTGCCGCCGCGCTGGCCAGCACCACCGATCCCACGCCCATTATTGTGCAGGCCGGCCTAAACCACGAAAGCGAACTGTGCCTGCAAACGCTCAATATTTTTGTTTCCATTCTGGGATCAGAAGCCGGCAACCTGGCGCTTAAGGTGATGGCGCTGGGCGGCGTTTATGTGGGCGGCGGCATCCCGCCCAAAATATTGCCCAAATTAAAAGACGGCACTTTTATGGCCGCGTTTGTAAAAAAAGGACGCTTCTCGGACATGCTGGCCCAAATCCCGGTGTATGTAATCCTCAACAAAAAGCCGGCGCTGCTGGGAACCGCCCACTTTGGACGTACCCTGCTGTAATCAGCCTTCGGCGCTCAATAATTTGGAGAATCCCAAAACCTGCACCTTCTGAACCTAAAAGTGCAGGTTTTGCAATTTAAGTGCTTATCATCTACACTCAACTTTTGTTTCTGGACCATATTTTACTGGAGTTTTTTACAGATGACCGACCAACCGATTGACCTTTCACCCCTTCGCGCCCAGTTTCCGGCGCTGCAAGAAACAGATGAGCAAGGCCGCCCCTTTGTATTTTTTGATGGCCCCGCCGGCACGCAGGTATCGCAGCCGGTTATTGAGGCGGTGGCGCACCATTATGCGTATGCCAACTCGCTGGGCAGCGATAATTTTGTCTTTGGCCGCCGTTGCGCCGAAGTGGTGCAACAGGCTCGCCTGGCTATGGCCGATTTTTTTAACGCGCCGTCGCCGCAAGAAATTATTTTTGGGCCAAATATGACCACCCTTACCTTTAACATTAGCCGGGCCATTGGCAAAACCCTGCAACCCGGCGATGAAGTTGTCGTAACCTGGCTGGATCACTACGCCAATGTTTCTTCCTGGAAGGCGCTGGAAGAACAGGGCGTGCTGGTAAAACAAGCCCGGTTTGATGTGGAAACCTTCCGGCTTGATCTGGAACACCTGGCCTCGCTGCTCACCGACAAAACCAAAGTGATTGCCGTGGGGCTGGCCTCTAACGCGCTGGGCACCATCAACCCCATTCCCAAAATTGCAGCGATGGCCCGCAACATTGGCGCGTTGCTGTATGTGGATGCCGTGCATTACGCGCCGCATGCGCCCATAGATGTGCAGGCGTTGGGCTGCGACATGCTGGTGTGTTCGGTGTACAAATTTTTTGGCCCGCACGTGGGCGTGCTGTGGGGCAAAAAAAGCCTGCTGGAAAAGCTGCCGGCGTACCAGGTGGCGGCAGCGCCCAAAATTCCGCCGCACAAATTTGAAACCGGCATGCTCAATTTTGAAGGATTGGCCGGCACCACTGCCGCCATCAATTATCTGGCGGCGTTGGGCCGCGAATACGGCAGCCAATTTGCCGCCGATTACCCTCAATTTGAAGGGCGTCGCCGCGAGTTGAAACAGGCCATGAAGGCCATCAATATTTACGAGCGCGACCTGTTCACTTACTTAATCAGTCAACTGGAAAGCATCCCCGGCCTGACTATTTACGGCATTACCACCCCCCAACACTTTGCCGAACGCTGCCCCACCGTGGCCTTTACCGTAGCCGGCCACAGCCCGGCCAAAGTAGCCGCCTATCTGGGTGAACATAATATTTTTGTATGGGATGGCAACTACTATGCCCGGGGCGTAACCGAACAACTCGGTTTGGAAGCCTCTGGCGGCATGGTTAGAGTTGGATTGGCCCATTACAACATCAAAGACGATGTCGACCGCTTGATTGCCGCTCTGCAAACCCTGTAGCGTCTGTTAAGGAGACATTTAATGTACGGTGAGATTGCCCTGTTCAGTGGAAATGGCAACCGCGAGCTAGCCGAGGAAATTAGCCGGGAACTGGCTGTGCCCATGTGCCCGGCTGATGTATTTAGATTTTCAAACCAGAATATTTTTTGCCGCTTAAAAACCAGCGTGCGCGGCAAAGATGTGTTCATTATCCAACCCATCGCCATATCTTTTGATGAGCAAGGCCAAATGTCAACAGTAAACGACAACCTGATGGAATTGCTCATTATGATTGACACGGCCAAACGCGATTCGGCGGGGCGGATTACCGCCGTAGTGCCCTACTACGGTTATGGCCGCACCGATAAAAAAGACCAGCCGCGAGTGCCCATCACCGCCCGGCTGGTGGCCGACCTGATTATTGTGGCCGGAGCCGACCGCTTTTTAACCATAGACCTGCACGCCGGGCAAATTCAGGGGTTTTTCAATATTCAGGTTGATGAACTAACCGCCTTTTATCTGCTCAGCGACTACATCCGCCGCAAAAATATAAAAAACGGAGTGGTGATCGCCGGCGATATTGGCGCCACCAAACGCTCGCGCAACTTTGCCCAGCGGCTCGATTTGCCGCTGGCCGTTATTGAAAAACGGCGCTTGCAACGGCCAGATGGCAGCAAAGCCGAAGCCCTTAATATTATTGGCGAGGTAAAAGGCAAAAACTGCATTATCTTTGATGACGAAATTGATACCGCCGGCACTATGGTTGAAGCCATGAATTTTCTCAAAAAAGAGGGTGCCGGCGATATTTACGCCTGTGTTACCCACGCCATTTTATCCGGCCCGGCGGTAGAACGGCTCACCAACGCGCCGGTTAAAGAAGTGGTGGCTACCAACACCGTGCAATTGCCGCCATCAAAACGGTTTGATAAATTTACCCAATTATCGGTAGCGCCGCTGCTGGCCGAAGTAATCCGCCGCGTTCACCTGGGCATTTCCGTAGGAGAAATGTTTAACGAGTAATCTCCCCTTTTTTGCGCGGTTCAACACAAAAAGCCTTTCTTCTCCCGGTGGAGAGGAAAGGCTTTTTGTATTCCTAACTGAATTCAGATTATTTTCCAATACGATTCCAAGCCTAATTTTATATCATACTAAATGTGACAGATTATTCTGTTTGGGCTAAAATACAAAAATCCTCACCACAACCAGCAATTTCATTTGCCAAGTTTGCCAACTTAAAATAATTGTTTCTTTATGTCTACTTGCTAAGCCGACTTTGTTCCGGGGGGAGAGAGTTAAGCCAGTAAGTTGATTTTAAAGAAGCTTTTTCTTATACAAAGAAAGGGCTTTGTTTTTTATGCCACAGCCGTTTATTAGACATTGCCGGCTTAGCCATTGGCGGCTTGAGCCTCTAACTGTAGGAACCCAGGCGCATCCCGATTTGAAGTCGGTTTGCGCCTGTTTTTTTGTAGTAATCGTAGTTCTCATGTGCCACAACATGGATAGGACTTACGCAAGAGTCATAGGAATAGACGGATGTTTGAGTTGGGCAATCAT
>CAZFCE010000022.1:0-91340 GCA_964517605.1 uncultured Caldilineaceae bacterium
TCGTCCCCACATTCACGTGCGGCTTATTCCTTACAAATGTTTCTTTTGCCATCTGGTTCCCTCTTTAAAAATATCTAAAAGTGTTATTCGGAAAACAGACAGTGAGGACTACTCACTGTCTGTTTTAGGGATATGGAGGAGGACGGATTCGAACCGCCGTAGGCGTCTGCCAACTGATTTACAGTCAGTCCCCTTTAACCTCTCGGGCACCCCTCCCTATGAAATTGTACTTAAAAACACGACGCTGTTGCGCCGTGCAGAAGTCAAGTATACTGAAATCGAATTAAGAGTCAAATCGGCATTTTTGAAATTTTACCGCTTTATTGGTAGCCCCGGGCCCGCCAGACCTCATACAAAACCAGCGCGGTAGCCACCGAAGCGTTGAGTGACTCGATTTTGCCGCGCATGGGCAATTTTACCAGAAAATCGCAAGTTTCTTGCACCAACCGGCTTAAGCCCTGGCCTTCGCTGCCAACTACCAGCGCCATTGCCCCCGACAGGTTGGCTTGTTGGATTGTTACCGCTCGCGGCTGGTGTTCCAGGCCGGCTACCCAGATATTGTTTTGTTTTAAATCTTTCAGGGTTTGGGGCAGATTGGGCACTTCGGCAACCAGCATGTGCTCGGCAGCGCCCGCCGACGCATTGACCACCGCCGGGGTGATTTTTGCGGCGCGTTGTTTGGGGATGATGACGCCGTGAACACCCACAATTTCGGCGGTACGCAAAATGGCTCCCAGGTTGTTGGGGTCTTCCAGATGATCCAGCACTACCAGAAAAGGCGGTTCGTTCTGTTTTTGGGCCAAATGTAAAATGTCGTTCAGGTGAACGGTGGGGTAGCCGCCCACTTCCAGCGCCACGCCCTGATGCGCGGTGGATATTTGCTCCAAATCCTTGCGGTCAGTTTCGTGGACGGGAACGCCCTGCCGCTGCGCCAGTTCGGTGATTTCGGTGATGATGGCCGCCGGCTTGAGATTTTGGGCCAGCACCAGCCGGTGAACATGCCGCCGCCGCGCCCGCAAACATTCGCGCACGGCGTTGCGGCCATAAATAATTTCACGCATGGGGCGTTATTGGCTCACTTTCCAGGTAGTGCCTTCGGGGCCATCCTGAAGGATAATCCCAATTTCGGCCAGCCGGTTGCGGATGGCGTCGCTGGTGGCAAAATCTTTGTTTTTGCGCGCCGCCGCCCGCAAATCAATGAGCACCCGCACCAGGTCTTCTTCGCGGCCAGCCGCCGCGCCACCCGCCGAAATCTCGGCGGGGATAATGCCCAAAATTTCGCTGCCCAACACGCGATAAGTTTCATCAATTGCGGTTAGCGTGGCTTTTGAAACCGGTTTGTCGCCGTTGACCAGGCCGTTGACCGCCCGATTAAAATCAAATAGCGCTGCCAGCGCCTGCGGCGTGTTAAAGTCGTTGTCCATTGCTTCTAAAAACCGCGCTTTTTGCTCGGCGATAACCGCCGCAAATTCGGCATCCGGCGGGCCGTCAGTTCCGGGTTGGGCCAACTGCTGCCGCACCCGGCTTACCGTGGCCAGCAGCCGCTCGTGGCCTTTGGCGGCGCTCTTCAGCGCCTCGTCGGTGAAGTCGGTGTTTTGGCGGTAGTGGCTGCTCAAAATGAAAAAGCGGATGGCCAGCGGCGGGTAGGGTTGCGACAGGCGCGGGTGGTTGCCGGTGATGGCTTGCTGAATGTTGAGCGTGTTGCCCAAACTTTTGCCCATTTTGCTGCCATCAATTGTGACCATGTTGTTCAGCAGCCAGTAACGGGCAAAGCCGTTGCCAAAAGCGGCTTCGCTCTGGGCGATTTCGCTTTCGTTGTGCGGAAAGATGTTTTCCAGCCCGCCGCCGTGAATATCAAAGGGCAAGCCCAGGTATTTTTTGGCCATTACGGTGCATTCGGCGTGCCAGCCGGGAAAACCGGCGCCCCACGGGCTGTTCCACTGCATCAGGTGGTTGGGCAAGGCGGCCCGCCACACGGCAAAATCGCGCGGGTCGCGTTTGTCGCCGGTCACTTCCAGCCGAGCGCCCTCTTCCAAATCATCAATTTTGCGGCGCGATAGTTTGCCGTAATCCGGCCAGCTTGCCACCGAAAAATAAACGTTGCCGTCGCTCTCGTAAGCGTGGCCGCGCTCAATGAGTTGCTGGGCCATTTCGATTTGCTCCGGCACATGCCCGCTGGCTCGCGGCGAAATATCGGGGCGGCGCACGTTGAGCAAGTCCATGTCTCTAAAATAATTGCGGGTGTAGGTTTCGACAACTTCCATTGGCTCAACCTGTTCCAGCCGGGCCTGCTTGCCAATTTTGTCTTCGCCTTCGTCGCCGTCGCCAACCAGGTGGCCAACATCCGTAATGTTTTGCACGTATCTAACTTTGTAGCCCACATATTCCAGGTAGCGATGCACCACATCAAACGTGATGTACACTTTGGCGTGTCCAATGTGGGCATCGCCGTAAACGGTTGGCCCGCACACGTACATGCCCACAAAACCCGGCGTAACCGGGGTAAATTCTTCTTCCTGGCGGTTGAGGTAATTGTAAACCCGTAAGCTCATGGTCAATCTTCCATTCTGGCAAATATCATTTTTCCGGCGTTGGTCTGCAACACTTTGGTTACAGACACGTCAATGGTGCGGTCTATAAAATTCCGGCCATTTTCAACCACAATCATGGTGCCATCGTTGAGGTAAGCCACGCCTTGATCGCGCTCTTTTCCTTCCTGAATGATTTTAACGCTGATGGTTTCGCCCGGCAAAATCACCGTTTTGATGGCGTTGGCCAGCTCGTTGATGTTGAGCACTGACACGCCTTGTAACCGGGCCACGCTGTTGAGGTTAAAATCGTTAGTTACCACCGGGATTGAAAGCTGTTTGGCCAAAATTACCAGTTTGTCATCGGCGTTTTTTACGCCGTCCACGTCCAGATCGGTGATTTGCACCGGCACCGGCGAGTTTTCTTGCAATTGGCGCAGCACTTCCAGCCCGCGCCGGCCCCGGTTGCGGCGCAACGGCTCCGGCGAATCAGCAATGTATTGCAGTTCATTCAGCACAAACCGGGGCACCAGCATGGTGTTGCGAATAAAACCGGTTTGGCTAATATCGGCAATCCGGCCATCAATAATCACGCTGGTGTCCAGTAACAGCCCGCTTTCGGCGGGTTTGCGGGTAAGCCCGTCAAACGTGGGAATACCGGCCACAATTTTGGGGCCGAGGAGGTTAAAAATATCGTTCTGGCGCATTACCATCACCGCCAGGCCAATGTATCCAAACAAAATGCTGATGGCTACCGGCAAGATGGTGCCGTAGGGTGCCGGCAAATTAGAAACCGATGGATACACCAGCGCGGCAATGGCCAAACCTATCGCCAGGCCAATCACCCCGGAAATCATTTTTGAGGCCGGCATCTGTTTGAGTTTACTCTGAAGCCAGGCAAATGGCCGGGTGGTTAAATACGGAGCCAGCAGCAACCCCATCGCGGCCCCGGCCAGCGTTAAAATAATCACTAAACGCGCCGAGTCGGCGGGGCCAAAAAGGTAACGCGATTGCGCGCCGATGATGGCAAACACTACCATTCCTACCAGGCGAAATACAAACTCCACACTCATTCGGGTAGCTGCTTCCTCTGTTTTACAGCAAAAAGGCGATTGCACTCGCCATGCATCGCCTTATTTCCCTCGCAAGCTGTTTTTACCCTACAGCCAAGCCGAACCGTTTCCGGCTCAAGTATTCTGACAGTTCAGTTTACTTGCTATTACGCCTGGCGCAAGTTAATACTCACATGCTCGCATAACCCAATGACAACAACTATTAATTACCACCACTACAATGAAAATTGAATGATTGCAATCAATAAATTAGGGGGAAATAAGGTTTGTCAATTAAGAAAATAATAATGGGTTATGGTAGCACGAACAATGTTAAATGTCAAAGAATTTTAAATTAGGGCGGCTTCCAGCGCCTCGTTTAAAGACCGGGCTTTTACCAGTTGTAGCGGAACATCCTTTAACCCCTTAATCTGGGTTGATGCCGGCAGCAGGCAGCGTTTAAAGCCCAGTTTGGCCGCTTCCTTTAACCGGGTTTCCAGGTGGCCCACCACCCGCAGCTCGCCCGATAGCCCCACTTCGCCCACAATCGCCAGGTCGGCGGCAACCGGTCGGTTGCGAAAACTGGAGGCCAGCGCCGCCGCCACCGCCAAATCCGAGGCCGGCTCGTTGATTTGCAGGCCGCCAATCACATTCACAAACACGTCCTGGTCGGCCAGGCGCAGCCCCACCCGCTTGGTGAGCACGGCCACAATCAGCAGCAGCCGGTTCATATCAACCCCGTTGGCGGTGCGCCGGGGGTTGCCAAAGCTGGTGGTGCTGGCCAACGCCTGCACCTCCACCAGCAGCGGGCGAGTGCCTTCCATTGTAACCGCAATCGCCGACCCCGCCGCGTTGGGCAACCGTTCAGCCAAAAACACCTCGCTGGGGTTGAGCACCTGGCTCAAGCCGGCGTCGCCCATTTCAAAAATGCCCACTTCGTTGGTTGCGCCAAACCGGTTTTTTACGCTGCGCAGCATGCGGTAAGTGTGAAACCGCTCACCTTCCAGGTACAGCACCGTATCCACAATGTGTTCCAGCACGCGCGGGCCGGCAATCGCGCCGGTTTTGGTAACGTGGCCAATCAAAAACACCGGGATGTTTTGCCCTTTGGCCACCTCTTGAAATTTGGCGGCGCATTCGCGCACCTGCCCCACCGAACCGGGAGCCGATTGCAGTTCTTCCAGGTACACCGTTTGGATGGAATCCACCACCAAAAAATGCGGCTTCATCTGCCGGATGTGCTCCAGAATGGCGGTCATGTTGGTTTCGGTGAGCAAAAAAAGCTGCTCAGAGGTGATGCCCAGCCGGGTGGCCCGCAATTTAATTTGCTGGGCGCTCTCTTCGCCCGAAACGTACAGCACCGGCCCATGCGCCGCCAGCGCCGCCGAGATTTGCAGCAGCAGCGTGCTTTTGCCAATGCCGGGGTCGCCGCCAATCAACACCAGCGAGCCGGGCACCAGCCCGCCGCCCAGCACCCGGTTAAACTCCTCCACCGGCAGTTGGGTGCGTTGGTAGTGGTCGGCGGTAATGGCGTTGAGCGCCTGCGGTGCGTTGTTCTGGCCCAACACCGGGCGCACGCCTTCTACGGCGGCCACGCTTTTGGGAGCCAGCGTTTCTACCAGCGTGTTCCACTCGCCGCAATCGGGGCAGCGCCCCATCCATTTGGGTTGAATACTGCCACAAGCCTGGCAGATGTACTGGGTTTTGGGTTTGGCCATAGTGAAAAAATTATAACAGAGATTACCGCCAAGAACAATTGTTCAGTTTGATTTCAAAAAAAAAGCCCCCCGGCTGGCGGGAGGCTTTTGCACGGCTAAACGCGCCTTTAGTTGGCGCTTAACATGGCGTCAACGCGCTGCTGAATGAACGGTTTGGGCGCTGCGCCCACCATCCGGTCAAACAGTTGGCCATCTTTTACAAACAGCATGGTGGGAATGCCCTGCACGCCAAATTTGGTGGCCCACATGGGGTTTTCATCGGTGTTTACTTTGGCCACAATCAATTCTTCGGCGTAATCTTTGGCAATTTCATCCAGAATAGGGGCAACCATTCGGCATGGCCCACACCACGGCGCCCAAAAATCAACGACCACCGGTTTATCGGATTTAAGCACTTTTTCTTCAAATTCGTCATCATTCACATGGATTGGCTGAGTCATCTTTATTATTGCTCCTTAATTAGCTTAATTTCTATAGCAGGTGGGATGTTTATGAATTGTAAATTAACTGACTCCACTGTCAAGTTGTTAACCTTTATCCACTTTCTCTGATTAGACGAGCACCATTTTCCATTTCTTACCATTGCCAAAAAATTTAATTGACATGCGCCTGTTCCGGGGGTAAATTAGGCAAAACTCGGCGGCCCGCCAGTGGCCGCTAAAATTTTTTTTGATGGGACAAACTCAATGACTCAAATTTTACCCGCCACCTCCGGTAAAGCCATCAGATTGGCCCGCCGGCTGCTGTTTGAAGGCGAAGTGGTTGCCTTTCCCACCGATACGGTTTATGGCGTGGGCGTTAACGCCTTTGAGCCATTTGCCGTGCGCCAACTTTTTGAGGTAAAGCAGCGCCCGCCCGATAAAGCCATTCCCGTGTTTATTACCCAAATTGATGACTTGAACCAGGTGGCCCGCCAGGTGCCCAACGCCGCTTGGGATTTTTTGCGCCACTTTTGGCCTGGCGCGCTTACCGTGGTGCTGCCCAAATCGCCGCACCTGCCCGCCGATGTTACCGCCGGAGCCGATACCGTGGCCGTGCGCCTGCCCGACCACCCGTTGTGCCACCAGTTGGTGGTGCGGCTGGGCCGGCCATTGGCCGTTACCAGCGCCAACCTGTCGGGCCGGCCTGCGCCTACCACGGCGGCGCAGGTAGCGGCGCAACTGGGCGGGCGCTTGCCGCTCATTCTTGATGGCGGCCCCACGCCCACCCCCAACCCATCGAGCATTGTTGATTTTAGCGTTTCTCCGCCCCGGCTGCTGCGCGAAGGCGATTTAACGCTGGCCGCGCTGCGGGCGTACCTGCCCAATCTGGAGCCGGCGGCATGAGTATGAGGGGCAAAGCCAACCGATGCCGCCGCTAATTATTGGCATTGATGCCAGCCGCGCCGCCCGCGCCCGGCATACCGGCACCGAAACCTACTCGCTGGAGCTAATCAAGGCGCTGGCCCGGCTGGCCGATGCCTCGGTGCGGCTGCGGCTATACACGCCCCACCCGCCTTACCCCACCGATTGGCCCGGCCAACCGCACGTAGAAACGCGGGTTATCCCGCTGCCGCGCCTGTGGACGCACCTGCGCCTGGCCGCCGAACTGCTGCGCCAGCCGCCGCACGCGCTGTTTGTGCCGGCGCACGTGCTGCCGTTGGTGTGCCGCGTGCCTGCCGTGGTTACGGTGCATGATTTGGGCTACCGCTACTACCCACAGGCTCATCGCCCGTTTGACCGCCGTTACCTGGAGTGGACTACCCGCCGCCACACTCGCGCGGCCCGCCACATTATCGCCGATTCGCTGGCCACCAAAGCCGATTTGGTCAATTTTTACCAGGCCGATGTCCGCCGCATCTCCGTGGTGTATTTGGGCCGCGATGAAACGCTGGCCCCCGTTACCGCCGCCGCCCAAATTGAGGCCGTTAAAAACCGTTACCAGATTAATGGCGATTACCTGCTGTACCTGGGCACGCTGCACCCGCGCAAAAACCTGGTGCGGCTCATCGAGGCGTTTGCCGCCATTTGCCCGCGCTTTCCGGCGCTCAAACTGGTGATTGCCGGGCAAAAGGGCTGGCTGTACGCCGAAATTTTTGCCCGCGTGCAGGCGTTGGGGTTAGCCGAACAGGTTATTTTCCCCGGTTTTGTGGCCAACGCCGATAAACCGGCGCTGTTGTCCGGGGCGCTGGCGTATGTCTTTCCGTCGTTGTACGAGGGTTTTGGCCTGCCCGTGCTGGAGGCGATGGCTTGCGGCGCGCCGGTGCTCACCAGCACCGTGTCGTCGCTGCCGGAGGTAGCCGGCGAGGCCGCGTTGCTGGTTGATCCCGTCAATCCGGCCCAAATTGCCGCCGGGCTGGCCGAATTGACCGGCAACCCGGCGCTGCGGCAGCAGTTGGCGGCGCGCGGCTTTGAGCAAATTAAAAAATTTTCGTGGGATGCCGCCGCGGCGCAGACGCTAAAAATTTTGGTAGCCGCCGTCACCGGGGAGCCAAAATGACTGAAACCATCCCCACCGCCGAAATTTTGGGCGTAAAAGTTCACGCCGTGACCAACGCCCAAACGCTGGCATTGATTGAGCAATTTATTGCCGGCGGCCAGCCGCACCAGATTTGCACCGTTAACCCGGAGTTTGTGATTGCCGCCCAAACTGATGCCGAATTCAGGCAAATTATAAACGGGGCGGCGCTGGCCCTGCCCGACGGCATCGGCTTGCTTAAAGCGGCCCATTTTTTGGGCGGTACGCCGTTGCCGGAGCGGGTAGCGGGCAGCGATTTGGTGGTGAAACTGGCCGAGCTATCGCACCATAACGGCTATCGGCTTTATTTTTTGGGAGCGCAGCCCGGCGTGGCCGAACTGGCCGTGGAAAATTTGCGGCGGCGGTTTCCGCGTATGCAGGTGGCCGGGGTATTTGCCGGTTCGCCGGCGCTGGCGGAAAACGAGGCGTTGGTGCAGCGCATTTGGCCCACCCGCCCCGATATTTTGCTGGTGGCCTACGGCGCGCCCAACCAGGATAAATGGCTGGCCCGCAACCTGGCCCGGTTGCAAATTCCGGTGGGAATGGGCGTGGGCGGCTCGTTTGATTTTTTGGCCGGGGTAACGCCGCGCGCGCCGGTGTGGTTGCAAAAAATTCACCTGGAATGGCTGCACCGGCTGATGACCCAGCCGTGGCGCTGGCGGCGCATTTGGAACGCGGTGGTGGTGTTTAGCTGGCGGGTGGCCCGCAGCCGCCGCTAATCGGCGTGCAGCCGGCGCGTTGCCAACCGGCGCGGCTGCCATTGCACCAAAAACATGCCCAGCAAAATAAAGCCGCCGCCCGCCACTTGCAGCGGCGACATCCTTTCGCCCAGCAGCAGCACCGCCAGCAGCATCGAATAAAGCACCTCAAACGAGCCAATAATCGAGGCCCGCGACGCGCCGATTAAATCAATGCTCCACCACAGCGTCATTACGCCCAGCGCGGTTGAAATTACGGCAAAACAAAAAATCCACAGCCAGCCCACCGGGGCAAAATCTATGGAGAATTGGCCGGTGATGAGCGCATACGCCAGCGTGCCAACCGCCGCGCCCCAAATGGTGTAGGTGGTGCTGGTTAGCGGCGGAATGCCGCGCATCCAGCGTTGGCCCACCAAAATGTAGCCGGCCACGGCCAGCACATTGAGCACCATCAACCCAATGCCGCCCCAAACCGCGCCGGTAAACGGCTGCAAAAACAGCAGCAAACTGCCGCAGAATGCCGCCGCCAGCGCCACAAGTTGCTGCGTCGGAATCCGCTCTTTAAAGAACCACCAACTGCCCAAATTGATGGCTAACGGCGAGAACGCCGCCACCAGCGAAACCAGCCAGGCCGGAATGAGGCTGAGGGCCACAAACCAGGTGGTGCCCATAATGGTGTAGCCGCCCAAACCCAGCCCAAAAATAATGGCAATTCGTTGCAGGGGGAGCGGCGTCCAGCGGCGGGTGAGGGTTAAAAACAGCGTCATGACCAGCGCAGCAATAAAAAAGCGCAAAAAAATGGCCATGCCCGGCAGCACGCCGGCGGCGTAGGCAAACCGGATAAAAATAACCGCGCTGCCCAAGGCCAAACTCGATATAACTTTGATGATTGCACCTTTACGCAGTTGGGCGGCTGGAATGTTGGCATAGTTCATGGGGGCGTTCCTTTGGGGCGGTTGCCCCGGCTGGTAAGCAAGGGGACAA
Organism: uncultured Caldilineaceae bacterium; assembly: GCA_964517605.1. Taxonomy (GTDB): domain Bacteria; phylum Chloroflexota; class Anaerolineae; order 4572-78; family J111; genus J095. The sequence goes on from CAZFCE010000022.1 coordinate 9,477, forward strand.
AGGCAATAGTTGGGGCTAAAAAATAAAGCCCCGGCAGACCTTTAATTTGTCTGCCGGAGCAATATTTTTACCGGATATTTGAAAAAACAGGTTTACAGGCCGGCGGCTTTTCGCAGGGCGTCGGCTTTATCGGTGGCTTCCCAAGGCAGGTCCAGGTCGGTGCGGCCAAAGTGGCCGTAGGCGGCGGTTTGCTTGTAAATGGGGCGGCGCAGGTTCAAATCGCGGATGATGGCCGCCGGGCGCAGGTCAAACTGTTCGTGCACCAGTTTTACAATCAATTCATCGCTGACTTTGCCGGTGCCAAAGGTTTCTACGCTCAACGACAGCGGCTTGGCCACGCCGATGGCGTAGCTCACCTGCAACTCAACGCGGTCGGCCAGGCCGGCAGCCACAATGTTTTTGGCAATGTAGCGGGTCATGTAGGCGGCCGAGCGGTCAACTTTTGTTGGGTCTTTGCCCGAAAACGCGCCGCCGCCATGCCGGGCCACGCCGCCGTAGGTATCTACAATAATTTTGCGGCCGGTAAGGCCGGCATCGCCCATTGGCCCGCCGGTAACAAAGCGACCGGTGGGGTTAACAAAAATTTTGGTGTCGTCGTCAATCATATCGTGCGGCACAATGGGCGTAATCACTTCGGCGATAACGTCGGCGCGGATTTGCTCCTGGGTTACGTCGGGGCTGTGCTGGGTAGAAATTACAATGGCGTCTACCCGTTTGGGTTGGCCGTATTCGTATTCTACCGTTACCTGGCTTTTGCCGTCGGGGCGCAGGTATTCAATGGTGCCGTTTTTGCGAACTTCGGATAACTGGCGGGCCAGCCGGTGAGCCAGCGCAATGCTCATGGGCATCAGTTCTTCGGTTTCGTTGCAGGCAAAGCCAATCATCATGCCCTGGTCGCCGGCACCGGTATCCAGCTCATCCTGAAGCTCGCCGGCTTTGGCTTCGAGCGCCTTGTTCACGCCCATGGCAATATCGGGGGATTGTTCTTTGATGCTGACAATCACACCGCAGGTTTCGTAATCAAACCCGTATTTGGCGCGGGTATAGCCAATATCTTTAATGGTGTTGCGGGCGATATCGGCAATGTCAACATAGGTTGAGGTGGTGATTTCGCCCATAACGCACACCAGGCCGGTGGTGATGGCGGTTTCGCAGGCCACGCGCGCGGCGGGATCGGATTTGTAAATGGCGTCCAGCACCGCATCGCTGATTTGGTCGCACATTTTATCGGGGTGTCCTTCGGTCACCGACTCGCTGGTAAAGAAGAGTTGGGGCGAAGTCATAAAGGTTGTACTCATAAATTGTCTCCTTTATTAAGTTTTAAAAACCACGGCCGCTATTGGCGGTAATGGTATAAAAGATAAAACCAAAGTACGCGGCAATAAACAATACCAACAGGATAAAGATGCCCGCGCCAATGCCAATGCTAATCCACGATAGCAGCCGGGTTCGGTCGGGGTCAACCGCATCGCGGGTGGTGAGCAGGCCCACAATCCCCAACAAAATGGGGATAACCGGCAGGCAGTAAAACCCAAAGTTGCAGGTGGCGCAGGTAAACAGCGCGGTTCCGGCGATGGTTGCGCTCACCACGGCCATTAGATCGTAGGTGTTGCCCATAAACGTAAAGGCAGGGCGAACAGCGTCGGGCGCGGCGGCGGTTGAATCGGGCAAATCCTGGGTATTGTCCATCGTAAGTTTACGTGCCTTCTTGCCAACTGCTCAGGTAGGCTTCCTGTTCCGGGGTGAGGACATCAATTTTTATGCCCATCGCTTGCAGTTTGAAGCGGGCAATTTCGCGGTCTATTGCTTCGGGTACGGCGTAAACCTTGTTTTCCATGTTCTTGCCGTTTTGGAACACATACACCGCCGATAGCGCCTGGTTGGCAAAGCTCATGTCCATTACGGCGGCGGGGTGGCCTTCGGCGGCGGCCAGGTTGATGAGGCGGCCTTCGCCCAGCACGCGGATGTTGCGGCCATCGGCCAGTTGGTATTCATCCACAAAGGCGCGGGGCTGGCGTTTTTCTACGGACATGGCTTCGAGCGCCGGGATGTTGATTTCAACATTAAAGTGGCCGGAGTTGGAAACGCAGCAGCCGTCTTTCAGCACTTCAAAGTGCTGTTGATCAACCACGTGTTTGTCGCCGGTGGCGGAGCAGATAAAGTCGGCTTCGGGCGCGGCTTGAATCATTGGCATTACGCGGAAGCCGTCCATCACCGCCTCAAGCGCCTTGAGCGGGTCTACTTCGGTAACGATGACGTTAGCGCCCAGGCCGCGCGCGCGCATGGCAATGCCCCGGCTGCACCAGCCGTAACCGGCAACCACAAATACCTTGCCGGCGATCAAAATGTTGGTGGCCCGGGTAATGCCATCGAGCGTGCTTTGGCCGGTGCCGTAGCGGTTATCAAACAGGTGTTTGGTGTTGGCGTCGTTCACGGCAATTACCGGGAATCTGAGCGCGCCGTCGGCAGCCATGGCCCGCAGCCGGATAATGCCGGTGGTGGTTTCTTCGGTGCTGCCGATGATGTCGGGGATTTGGTGGGTGCGATCTTTGTGCAGCATGCTCACCAGGTCCGCGCCGTCGTCCATAGTTACGTTGGGCCGATGGTCGAGCGCGGCGTTGAGGTGCTGGTAGTAGGTGGCGTTGTCTTCGCCTTTAATGGCAAACACCGGAATTTCAAACACCGATACCAGCGCGGCGGCGGTATCATCCTGGGTGCTGAGCGGGTTGCTGGCGGTAAGCACAATATCGGCCCCGGCCAGTTGCAAGGCGCGGGCCAGGTTGGCGGTTTCGGTGGTAATGTGCAAACAGCCGCTCATTTTTACGCCATCGAGCGGGCGCTCTTTGGCAAAGCGGTCCATCAACGAGCGCATCACCGGCATTTCTTTGAGCGCCCAGTCAATTTTCCACCGGCCCTGTTCGGCCAGGTTCATATCTTTAATATCAAAATCTTTTTTAGCCAATTTTTACTCCTTTTGGTTGGTTACGGGTCAACATAAAAAATAATCACACATGGCTTAAATGCGCCATTTGTGGGGGCAGGCGTAAATTAAAAATGAGCATGCCGGTCAGGCGGCGCTCACAAAATCATCCAGTTCCGGGGTGTGGCCAAAAACCTGGCGGTAACGCTGCGCCACCTGGCGGCGATTGTAGGTGTGGCGCTGGGTGCCGTGCTGCTCCAGCACGTACACGGCCACAATCGAGCCGAGCCGGCCCGTAACTTCCCACGGATAGCCGCGCATCAGCCCGCTGATAATCCCGGCGCGGTAGGCATCGCCCACGCCGGTGGGGTCGGCAATCCGGTCGGGGCGGGCCGCCGGAATGTGGTAGGTTGCGCCCTTGTCCCAAATGAGCGAGCCTTGTTCGCCCTGGGTTACAATCACCGTTTCTACTTTTTGGCGGATGGCGTCTTCGCTCAGGCCGGTTTTGGCTTTGATCATTTCGTACTCGTAGTCGTTAACCATGAGCACTTTGGCCCCCGCAATGCCCGCCACCAAATCTTCTGCCGAAAGCCGGGGGATTTGCTGGCTGGGGTCGTAAATGTAGGGAATGTTTAGCTGGCGGCACTCTTTAACGTATTTCACCATTGCGCCGGGGTCGTTGGGAGAAATGATGGCAATTTTAATGGTGTGGTAGGGCTGGTCGGCAAAGCTGATTTGGCCGGCTTTGGCCATTGCGCCGGTGTAAAACAGGGCAATCTGGTTGTTGGTTTGGTCGGTGCTCACAAAAAAGGAGGCGGTGAAATCGGTGGGGAGTTGCAGCACGCCGCTGGTATCAACTCCGCGCGCCCGCAGCCCGGCAATGTATTCGGGCGCGTCCTGGCCCACCGTGGCCATTAACAACGCCGGCTGATCCAGCAGCGCCAGGTTGTAGGCAATGTTGCCGGCGGTGCCGCCCCGTTCGCGCCGCATAGAATCAACCAAAAAACTCACCGATAGTTTTTGGATTTGATCCGGCAAAATATGCCGCGAAAACTGATCGGGGAACGACATAATATAATCAAACGCCATCGAGCCGGTAACTGCTACAGTCAAAGTGATTTCTCCTCTGAAAATAAAGGGTTGGCGGTGCGGCTTACAATAAAAAAATCTCCGCAACAACGGAGAATCACCGTTAATTACCGGAGGGAACGCGCCAGGCTATAATTACTGCAACCGCTAAACAACAAGCGATGGTAACACAGCCAATAGGGTTTGTCAAACGATTTCGCCTGGTTAATTGAAAAAAGAGGCGTTGGCGTGGGCTTTTGGGCAAGGCGGGAACAACCACACTCACGAGAGCAGGAAAATCAAATTTAGCTGGCTTAATTTAATCCGGTCGCCGTCTTTTAGGGTTACGGGTTGGCCGGGTTTTAGTTTTTTATCGTTAACAAAGGTGCCGTTCAGGCTGTTCAAATCGTCAATTTGCCATTTATCGCCCTGCCGTTTGAACCGGGCGTGCCGCCGCGAAACCCCGTATTTGCTGGCTTCGTATTGCTCCAAATCAATATCGGCCACGCTGTCGGCGTAGGTGCGGCCAAGAATCACCGTATCCTGGTTGGGAAACGGCAAAATTACGTCTTTTTTGCCGGGCAACGCCAGCCGGGGCATGGGCCGGCCCGACAGATTGCTGAGGTTAAACTGAATTGTGGCGTCAAACTGGCCATCTTCGCCGTCTTCAATGTTCAGTTGTTCCTGCGGGGCGGTTCGGCTGCCCAGCGAGCCGGTGGCGGGTTTGGATTTGCCAAACAATTTGCTAAAAAAGCGGCCCAACGCCGATTGCGGCTGCTCTTTAACCGGGGTCATCGCGCCGGTTTTGGGGGTTGGGGTTACGGCCTCGTCCGGTTGTTCCAACAGGGCACGCAACGCCGCAACCACTTCTTGCAGGTTGGCGTAGCGGTCTTCGGGCTTTTTTTCCAGGGTTTTCAGGATGATGGCTTCGAGTTGGGACGGGCAGTTGGCGTTGAGTTGGCGGGGCCGGGGCGGGGCTTCCATAACGTGGGCCAGCAGGGTTTTGTTGGGGTTTTCGTAATCAAAGGGCAGCCGCCCGGTGATCATCTCAAACATAATCACGCCCAGCGAATACATATCGGCGCGGTAATCCACTTTTACGTCGCGGGCCTGTTCCGGGGCAATGTAGCTGGGCGTGCCCATAAACATGCCCGACATGGTGAGTCCTTTTTCATCATCAAAGCGTTTTACCAGCCCAAAATCGGCCAGCACCGGCCAATCTTCCTGCGGCATTAAAATGTTTGAGGGCTTGACATCGCGGTGGATAATGCCGTGGCTGTGGGCGTAGTGTAACGCCTCGGCCACGGGGATGGTTAACTCGGCCACGCGCCGCCAATCGAGCGGCTTGCCGGTTAGCCGGTCTTCCAGCGTGCCGCCGGTGATGTATTCCATAGCGATGAACGGGTTGCCGTTTTGTTCGCCGTACTCGTAGATAATCAAAATATTTTTATGGCGCAGGGCGGCAATCGCTTTGGCTTCGCGTTGAAAGCGCACCCGCGAGGTGTCTTCCTGGTAATACAGCACTTTTACCGCCACCCAACGCTTTAAACTGTGCTGGTACGCTTTGTAAACGGTTGCCATGCCGCCTTCGCCAATCAATTCGTCAAGGCGGTAATCCCCTAAAGTTTGGCCCACCCAATTCATGGTTGGTTGTCTCCCTGCGTTGCGGCCAATAGATATGTGTACTATAGCATTAAGTTAACATTTTAGCCAGTAACTTTTGTAGTAGATTTTGCCCATCCCGACTATGGTTCTAACTTTTTGGCGGCGCTCAATTTTGGGACTATCCCGGCCCGTGGCATAATAACCGCCTATGAATCGACACGTACCCATATTGCTAACTCTGTTGTTGTTGCTGTCTGCCTGCCAGCTTGATATAGAACGATTGCGCGTTTTAGCCGCGATGGCGACTCCCACCGCTACGGCTACCGCCACGTTTACGCCCACGCCCACCGCGCCGCCTACTTCCACGCCGATGCCCTCGCCCACGCCCACCATTACGCCCACGCCCACGGCTACGCCGGTAGCCAGTGACCGGCTAACCACGGCCCAACTCGCCTACGATGCCGGCAATTACGAGCTGGCTCAACAGGAGTTTAACGCCCTGTTGAGCGACCCCGGCGCTACCGCCGCCGAGAAACGGCCGGCGCTTCACTGGCGCGGGCGCAGCGAGCTAAACCTGGGCAACACCGCCGCCGCCATCGCCACGTTAAAACTGTTTTTGCAGCAATATCCCACCGATGACCTGGCCCGGCCCGCGCAGTTTAACCTGGCCCGCGCCTACGAGCAGTCCGGCCAAACCGAAAACGCCATCGCCGCTTACCGGGGCGTTATCATCCCCAATGACCCGGTGAATGTGTACATCTATGAAATGATTGGCAACCTGTACCTGGCTACCGGCGCGTACACCCAAACCATTGCCGCCTATCGCTCCGGCATTGAGGCCACGGATGACGTGAGCTTTAAAGTGCACCTGAGCGAAGGCATCGCCGCCGCGGAGTTGCAGTACAGCAGCACGCCCACCGACGCCATTGCCGAATACGAAGGTATTTTGCAGGTGGCCAAAATTCCCACCTACCGGGCCAAAATTCTGCGGTTGCTGGGCGACGCCTACGCCAAACTGGATAACAAGGCCGCCGCCTACCCCAAATATCTGGAAGCGGTGAACAATTACCCCGAAGCGCCCGACAGTTACCTGGCGCTGGTAGAACTGGTTAACGCCGGCGTGCCGGTAGCCGAATACCAGCGCGGGTTAATTGACTATAACGCCGCCGCCTACGAACCGGCCATTGGCGCGTTTGAGCGCTACCTGGCGCAACTTGATCAGTTGAAGTTGGCCAACTCAACGCCGATAACCGGCGCAACGGCCATTACCGCCACCGCCGCCCTTACCCATACCGGCGCGGTCACGCTGACGCTGCCCATCAGCGGCACGGCGGCGATTACCGGCAGCGCGGCCATTACCGCCGTTCAGCTTCCACCGCCCAACCCGCGCCTGGCCGACGAGGCGTTGTGGTTAACCGGCCTGGCCTGGAAGGCGTTGGGCCAATACAACCGCGCCATTGACACCTTTCAACGGTTGATTGATGGTTATCCCGATAGCGCCCACCAGGGCGAAGCTCGCCTGCAAATTGGCCGCACCCTGATTGAGCAGGAAAACTACGCGCAGGCCAAAACGGTGTTGCGCCGTTTTGCCGCCCAATTGCCGCGCGATCCGCTCGCTGCCGAGGCGCTCTGGCGGGCGGCCATGCTGGATATGTCTGACGAGGTGTTTGATGACGCCTACGTGGCCATGCGCCAGTTGGCCCAAACCTATCCCGCCAGCGATTACGCCGGCGACGCGCTGTATTGGGCCGGGCAAGCGGCGTATTTGCAAAAAAAATACGAGGTAGCCATTGAAAATTGGCAACAACTGGCCCAAACTTATCCCGATAGCGATTTGGTGAGTTTTGGCGGCTACTGGCGCGCCCGGGCGCTGGAAAACTTAAACCGTCCCGCCGAAGCCAAAAAGTTGCTCACCGGTTTGGCCGATGGCACCTATGATTACTACCGGCTCCGCGCCCGCGACCGGCTGGCCGGGCAAATGCCCAAACCGGTGCCGCTGGTGTTGCCCACCGCCGCCCAGCTAACCCCGGAGCAACAATCCGCCGAAAAATGGCTGCGCGGCTGGTTAAAAACGCCCGATACGGCCAACCTGTCGGCGTTGGGCGGCAACATCAAAACCGACCCGGCCTTTCAACGCGGCGACGAACTGCTCAAATTGGGGCTGCGTGACAAGGCGCTGGTTGAAATGGAAGCCGTAAAAGACAAGTGGTGGGATAATCCGCTGGCCATGTACCAGTTGGCCGAATATTTTTCTGACCACCAACTGGGGCGGCTATCTATTCTGGCGGCGGCCCGGCTGATTGCCCTGTCGCCAGCCAAAAACATTAACGATATTCCCATGTACGTGCAGCGGTTATACTACCCGCTCTATTTTGAGGATGTTATCCTTAAAGAAGCTGCCGCGCTGGAAGTTGACCCGGCGCTGGTGGCGGCGCTAATCCGGCAGGAAAGCCTGTTTGAAAAATCGGCGGAGTCGCAGGTCGGCGCGCGCGGGCTAATGCAGGTAATGCCCGCCACCGGCGATTACGTGGCCCAACACAGCAAATTTGGCGGTTACACTCCCGATTTGCTCTGGCAGCCGTACCTCAACATAAAATTTGGGGCCTGGTACATTAGCCAGCAGCTTGGCATGTTTGACAACAACGAGTTTGCCGCAATGGCGGCCTACAACGCCGGGCCGGGCAATGTGCTGGATTGGATAAAAACCTCCGCCGACCCCGATATTTTTGTGGAAGCCATTCCCTACCGCGAGTCGCGCACGTACATTCGCCGAGTGTACGAAAATTTGGCCGCTTACCGGCAGATTTACGGGGTAACGGCGCAATAACCGCGCCCGGCATAGCGCCCTGCGGATGAAAATTGTAGGGGCGGGCCTTGCGCCGGCCCCCGCTGGGCGACCGCGAGGGTCGCCCCTACGCCAAAACGTTATTTTCAAGGGAGTGTGACAGCAACAAAAAAGCCGGAGCAATTATCTGCCCCGGCTTTTTTTGTTGGCCTGGTTTAACCATCAATCATTATCCTTATATAAAAACGGGTATTGCGCTCTGGGATACAACTTCTCGGTGCAATCCGGGCAAATACTGTGCGAGAAATCCGCTTCGGAGTGGTCACGAATGTACACCTCTACCTGTTGCCAGTAGCCGTGGTCATCGCGGATTTTTTTGCAGTTGGCGCAAATGGGCAGCAGCCCGCTGAGCTGTTTGACCTGGGCCAGTATGGTTTGCAGTTCGGCAATCAGCCGTTCCCGTTCGGCTTCGGCTTGTTTGCGCTCGGTGACATCCCGAATGATGCTGCCTCGTAAAAAGCCGTGCTCGGTTTTAACTAAAAACTCAGCCGTTTGAATTGTCCGGCGAGTTCCATCGGGATGTTGAATTTCTGTCTCGTGCGTCTGGGGTGATTGGGGGTGTTGGTCGGTTTGGTAACGGGTTTGCAGTAAAGACTTAAGCTGCTCGTAAAATGCCGGCGTTTGGCATTCTGCCGGTAAAGTGCCAAATTGCACATCCCACACCATCTGCCCCAATACCTCGGTCCGTTTCATGCCGATAATATGTTCCGCCGCCGGATTCCATTCAATCACCTGACCAGTTTCGTCAACCAACACAATGGCGTCGTTGGCCTGCTCAATAACGCTGCGGAATTTGCGCTCACTATGGCGCAATGCCGCTTCCATCTGCTGGCGGTTGGTGATATCGTGAGCCAGAGCAAACATTACCCGGCGGCCCTGCCAGGTGTACGGCCCGCCGACAATCTCAACCGGAAAGACCGTGCCATCTTTTTTGCGGTGGTACCGCAACGGAATAAAAATAGTGCCTTCATGAACGGCCTGATTTGTAGACGCGTCGGATTTTTCGGGTTCAGCGGTGATGTTGTGAATCGTCGTTCCCGCCAAAAGTTCAGCCCGGCTGTAGCCGTATAGCCGGGTATAGGCCGCATTCACATCCAGAAAGCGCAATGTTTCCAGATCAAAAATACAAATGGCGTACAACTCGTTGTTAAATAGCGCCCGGTATTTTTCTTCGCTGTCGCGCAGGCCTTGTTCGGTTAGTTTCTGCGCGGTGACATCTCGCATAATGTTGCCCAGCATATTTCCGGTTTCAGTTTTAATGGCAAATACCGTGGCCTGGATGACTTTTAGCTGGCCGGTGACGGTCTTGATTTGCAGTTCGGTCACTTTGGCATTCTTGGGGTGCTGACCGGTTTGCAGCAAATTGAGAATGTTGGTTTTCATCTGTTCATACAGGGCCGGGGTTTGGGCGGTTGAGGGGCTAGTTTTATAACGAATATCCCAGACCATCTGGTTTAACACATCGGTTTTGGGCAGCTCGGTTAATTGTTCCGCCGCCTGGTTCCATTCAATAATCTGGCCGGTTTCATCGGTCAGGAAAATGGCGTTGGGTGATTGCTCAATCAGGCTGCGGAACTTGCGCTCACTGGCCAGCAGGGCGGCTTCCATCTGCTTGCGCTCGGTGCTGTCGCGGATAATCATGCTGGTTTTGGGTGAGCCATCGCGGTCTCGGAACATGGCCGAGGTTATCTCGGCGGGGAAAACGCTGCCATTCGCCCGCAACAGGTTTAGTTCCCCGTGAACTTTTCCGCTTCTTGTTCTCCGTTCCAGCCCGGCGGTTAACCGGGGGTCGGTTCGGTCAACCAGGCCGGCCCGTCCCAGTTGGCAAATCTCGGCTTCGGTGCGGCCAAACATCTGGCAGGCGGCCGGGTTGGCCGCAAAGACGCTACCATCGGGGGCGGTTAGCAGAATGGCATCGCCGCTGTTAGCAAACAGTGAATGATACCGCTCCTTGCTCTCCCGCAGGGCTTCCTCTGCCTTCACGCGCTCGGTGATGTCCACATAAGCAATCACAACGCCATCGCCTTTTACCGATAGCGGCGCTGCCGTAACGCTAATCCAGGAGATTTGCCCGGTAGTACCCTTAACCACGCCCATTACCATATTTTCCACCAGCCGTTGTTCGCGCAGTGCCCGGGTTGAGGCGTATTCCTCGGCGGGCAGTGGCGTCCCGTCGGGCCGGATAATCTGCCAGATCGGGCTGTCAATCTCGCGTTGCTGCTGCTCGGCGGTGGAGATGCCCAAAATTCGTTCGGCGGCCGGGTTACTTTCGGTAATCTGGCCGGCAGCGTTGGCAATGGTCACGCCCAACGGGAGGGTTTCAAACAGCACCCGGTATTTTTCCAGGCTAACCCGCAGCTCGTTCTCCAGTTGCTTGTGATTGGTGATGTCGGTGGCGATACCGCCGATATACTGGGGGTGGCCGGCCTCATCAAAAATAACGTGTTTGCGGTCCAGCAGCCAGCGCGTGGTTCCGTCCGGGCGGACAATGCGGTAGGTGGCTTCGGTTTGGTGGTGGGCCAGCAACTCCCGGCCCGATTGCGCGGCCACGGCCCGGTCATCGGGGTGAACCATCTCCAGCCACAAGCCGGCATTGCTGTAAAAATCGGCTACGGGCCGGCCATACACCCGCGACATGGCCGGGTTGGCGTACAGCAGGCGTTGGCCGTCGAGCGTGGCAGTCCAGGCAACATCATTGGTTAATTCAAGCAATTGGCAAGGCATGGTTGCTTGGGGCGATAAATTGTTCATAGAGCCGCCTTAATTTGCTTAAAAGCTGAGTGGTGTTTGCGCGTGGGCGGAAGCGAATCATTCCGTTGGGGATAAAACTCATTATCTACGGTACTTAAGCAAAGTCAAAAAGCGTTTTGCTGCCCTGATGGAGAAATTAGGAATGCCGGTTATACCCAGATTTTTCCAAGTGGTATAAAATGCCGTATGAATTGGATGCAATATTTTTATAGAAAGTGAGGATTAAACAATGCCGGTGCAAATTCCAAAATCGCACCAGGATTTGATCGAAGGGGCGTATCCCGCGTGCCTGACCACGGTTATGCCTGACGGCCAGCCGCAAACAACGCCGGTGTGGTGTAATCGGGAGGGCGATTTTGTGTTGATTAACACCATGCGCGGCTTTCGCAAAGAACGGAATATGAGCGCCAACCCCAAAGTAACCCTGTTGGCTTACAACCCCAAAAATCCGTTACACAACATTGAGATTCGCGGCAGGGTTGTTGAAATGACCACCGAGAACGCCCTGCAACACCTGGATGAATTGACGCAGTTGTACCTGAACAAGCCGGACGCCAGGTTTTTTGGCGATTCCATTGCTGAAGAATTGGCAGAAAAGTACGTTCCGGTTCGGATTAAAATTGAGCCGGTACGGATTAGGGTTGAGGGGTAAACGCCGATGACAACCAAAATACCGGCTTCGCACCAGGATTTGCTAACCGAACCGATTCACGCGGTGCTCACCACTATGATGGCGGATGGCACGCCTCAATCCAGCCTGGTCTGGGTTGATTATGATGGCGAGCACGTTCTGGTCAATACCACGCTCGAACGGCAAAAAGGGCGGAATATGCAGGCCAATCCCAAAGTAACCGTGCTGGTTATTGACCCCCAAAATACCAGCCGCTGGATTGAAATCCGGGGGAAGGTCATCGGCTTAACGGCAACAAATGCCGAAGCTCACGCCGACCGGCTTACCCAACAGTATACCGGCAAACAACATTTTTATGGTGATGTATACCCGGCTGGCCAGCGAGAAAAAGAGAGCCGGGTTATTGTTACCATTGAGCCGGTGAAAATATCGCTCGACGCCATATTCCGCTGAGGCGCGTTTGGGGTTGGTTTTTGGGTAAAAATCATCATTATTGTGGGATTTGGAGAAACAAGGTAATGTCGAACGAAGTATCAATCCCCGAATGGCTTTTTAACCTTCATAATGAAAAACAGGGAATTCCCCGCAAGCTGGCCGAGGGGTTAAATGCGCGTGTTTTTGCAGGGGAAAATGTAATGCTGTCAGTCGTAACGGTTGAGCCTCATTCTGAGGGCAAGATTCACCGCCACCCGGAAGAACAGTGGGGCGTGTTGATTGCCGGCGAATGCATCCGTATTCAAAATGGCGAAGAAATCGCTGTAAAAATCGGCGATTTTTGGCACACGCCCGGAAATATTCTGCACGGAATTCGGACGGGGGCATTACCTGCTGTTGTGCTGGATATTTTCAGCCCGCCCCGCCCGGAATACAAACAAAGCGGAGACGGTTTTGGCCAGGCCCAAAGCTAACCAATCCGTTATCCCTGAAAAAAGAAACCAGATGGGTAACTTCTGCAATCGAATTGCTGCCGCCCGGTTATTCAGAGGTTGTGCGCCGGCATCATCAGCCGCACAAAAATCTCAACTTGTGGATATTTCATACCACTTCCAAATATGGTATAATGGGCCACCTTATACTATTTTTCTCTCCGCGTTGGGGTAGTTGCCTGTGTTTAATTTTCTTGCCAGCCCAGCTTTGGCGTTAGCCTATTATCTATTCACCTTCTTTAGTATAGAAGCGGCCCTGGTGATTGCCTGGTGGCAGTGGCGTCGGTTGGATTCGTTCCGGGCCTACCGGCTTACCATTGCCTTTGGCAGCCTCACCATCCTGCGGATTATGCTGTTTGTTCTGGCGATGATTGGCGGCAACTCCGCCGAAATTGCCGGTTACTGGCTGCCGCCTTTTGAACGTGTGGTGGCTATTACCAGTTTGGGCTTTTTGGTGTGGGGCTTTACCCCCTATTTTAGAAACAACAGTCTCACCGGCAATACCCTGCTGGCCATTAACACCGTTTTTGCCTTCATCTTTTATTTTTTAACCGTCTGGTTGTGGGACGGTGTTGATTTTAACCAGACCACCTGGGAAATATTCTTTGTGGGCTGGCAGGTGGTGCTGGTGGTGTTTGGCGCGGTTAACTGCGTTAGCAAAATGGATGACGAGCGCATGTTTGCCTTTTTCAGCTTTGCCACCCTGTTTGTGGGGTACGTGTTGCACGTATTTTTGGGCGGCAACTACACCCAGCCCCACACGCCATTTTGGGTGCGGCTGATGGAACTGATTGCCTACCCGCTCTTTACCGTGGCCGTTTACAACGGCGCGTTACAATCCTTAAACGCCCGCAGCCGGGAACTGCAAAGCCTCAGCGAGGTTTCACTGGACCAGATTAAGGGGTTAATCAGCCTGTTCGAGGCCACCCGCTCCATCAGCGCCTCGCTGGAACTGTCGCACGTGCTTGATGGCGCGGCCAAAAGCGTGGCCCTGGCGCTCGACGCCGACCAGTGCGCCATCGCCCTGCCCGAAAACGAAAGCGACATGGCCCAACTGCGGTTGATTGCCATTTACAACCCCAGCCGCAAAGGCCGGGGCGAATCGGTTACGTTTCCGGTGCATGACCAGCAGGTTATCCGTCACGCCCTCAAACGCAAATACCAGGTTATCACCGATGAATACCAGGATAACAGCCAAATCCGCATGCTGTTTACGCTGATGGGCGCTGCCGACGTGGGGCCGCTGATTATCCAGCCGTTGCTCAAAAACAGCGAACCCATCGGTGTGCTGATTTTGGGCAACGCCAACTCAAAGCGTTACTTCTCCGAAACCGAAGCCGAATTGTGCAAAACTCTGGCCGACCAAACCGTGGTGGCTATTGAACACGCCAGGGAATACGCCGCCGTCTCCTCAAAGTCGCAGCATTTATCGTGGACGCTGCGCAACCAGGAGTTGGAATCGGGCAAGCGGCTGGCGGCTATGGAAACCGAACTCAAAAAGAGCCGCGAGGAAGTATCGCTGTTTGCCCAACGGCTGCATCAATATGAAACCGAGCAAAATCAACTTGAACAGGAGTTGTCCGGCTACCAGCAGCGCATTGGCGAGCTAACCGCCAACAGCGAAAAAATCCGGCTGGAAGCCGAAAAAGCCAAACTGAACGAGCGGCAGGTAAAAAACCTGGTGATTCTGGCCGAAAACCAGAAAAAACAACTCGAAGCCGTTGAAGTCGAGCGCCAGGCGTTGCTGGATAAAATTGAGCAACTGGAACAGGACGGCGTTGAAATTGAACGGTTGAACACGGCGCTAACCACCAGCAACGAACGCGCCAAAAAACTGGCGCGGGCGCTTAAACAGGCCCGCACCCGCAACCAGCAATTTGCCGTGGTGCCGGCGGGCCTCTCCAGCGCCGAAACCAGCACCGAACTGGAAGATTTAAGTTGCGGCGTGCTCATTGCCGACGCCCACCACAAAATTAACCGCGCCAACAACGTGGCCGCCGAAATGCTGGGTAAAAGTAGCCGGCAACTTATGGGCAGCGTTCTGCCTGAAGCCATCACCGACGAACGCTGGCTCAAAACCCTGGATCAATTTGTATCCAGCCACGAGCCAATGCTCACCACCACGCTCAAAATTGGCAGCGGCATTTACCGCGCCTCCATCAGCCCCATTCTGGCCGCCGACAGCGACGAAAAGGCCGGCTCGGTCACAATCCTGTATGATATTACCGCCGAGGCCGAAAGCCAGCAGGCCCGCGATGAATTCATCGCCTCGCTCTCGCAAGAACTGCGCACGCCCATGACCTCCATCACCGGCTACACCGATTTGCTGGTGGGCGAATCGGTGGGGGTGATTGGCGAGATGCAGCGCAAGTTTTTGCAGCGCATCAAGGCCAATATTGAGCGCATGAACGTGATGCTGAACGACCTGATTGGGGTAACGGCCATTGATGCCGGGCAGCTTGAGTTGCGGCCCACGGCGGTGGATATTGTTGAGGTGGTTGAAGACACCATTATCAACACCCGCGCTCAACTGGAAGAAAACGAAATTACGCTGAGCATGAATTTGTCTGCCGATGTGCCGCCGGTAGAAGCCGACCCGGACTCGGTGCGGCAAATTATGAGCAACCTGCTGGGCAACGCCATCAAATCCACTCCGGCGGGCGGGTCCATTGAAATTTTTGCCGATATTTACCACGACACCGACAACGCCGCGCTCCCCGATGAAGCCGGGCCGCCCTTTTTAAGAATTTCGGTGCGGGATTCCGGTGGCGGCATTGCCGAAAAGGATTTGAACCGGGTTTTTGAACGTTTTTACCGCGCCGAACGCCCACTGATTGAAGGGCTGGGCGAAACCGGCGTGGGGTTATCCATTGTAAAATCATTGGTCGAAGCGCACGGTGGGCGCGTGTGGGTAGAATCTGAAATGGGCGAAGGCTCAACGTTTCACTTCATTCTGCCCATCAGCGAACAGTTTGATGACCCATGGCTGGAAGTTGATATTCCACCGTTAGACCTTAATACCGATTGATCAGGTTAACACCATGAAATCTTCTCCTAACAACCCAACCGAAGATTCAAAATCATTGCAGCGTTTTTTGATTGGCGGCGGCACGTTGCTGGTGGTCATTCTAACGCTGATTGGCGCGGTGATGCTGGCCATGCAGGATATGCCGCCGGATAACAAAACGCCGGTGGCCCAGGCCACCACCACCCCGCCGGCAGCGGTTAATACGCCGGTTCTGCTGCCAACGCTAACCTTTACGCCCGCGCCGCCCGCCGTTACCACCACGTTGGTTGCGCCCGCTACCGTTACGCCGGTAGCTCCGCTGCCGGTTGAGGTTTCGCCGACAGCCGCCCCGGCTACTTTTACGCCCGCGCCGCTGCCTGCTACCGATACGCCCGCCGCGCCGCCGGCCCCCTCGAACACGCCCGTGCCGCCGGCAGCAACCAAGGCTCCGGTGACAACCGCCGGCGGAACCTGCCAGCCGCCGGCCTCGTGGATAGTGTACCCAACACAGCTTGGTGACACGCTCAATTCGCTGGCCACGCGCACCGGCGTCACCGTGTTTGATCTGCAACAGGCCAACTGTTTGGCTTCGTACACCATTCAACCCGGCCAAAACATCTACCTGCCTATGGTGCCGCCCACACCCACCTTTACCCCGGTGCCGCAGGCAACCGGCACCCGGCTGCCAACGCCCACCCGCACCGCCACCCCCGTTTCACCCAAAATTGGCACGGCGCTGGTGCAAACCGATGTATCGGCCAACGTGGTGGCGGTATTTGTTACCGGCGAAAACTTTCGCCCGCAGGAACAAGGCTTTCGGGCCGAACTGATTGGCCCCACCACCGTGCAACTGCAAATTGGCGGCGCGGCCACCTCAACCAGCTTTGAAGGGCGGGCCTCGCTGGATAAACTGGCGCTGGGCAATTACGATTTGGTGGTGATTAACCCCGACGGGCGAATGGACACGCGCACCCAGGTGTGGCCGCCCAGCGATACCACGCCCACGCCCACTCCGGCCCCGCCCGAAATCACCCGCGTCAGTCCGTCGTCGGGGTACAGAACCCAGGATGTACGGCTAACCGTGCAGGGCCGCAATTTTCGCCCGCTGGAAGCCGGTTTTAGAACCGAACTCCAACTCACCGACGGCAGCTTTAATGTGGATTTGACCATTGACGAGAGCGTGCGTTCGGCCACCAGCACCAGCTACGATGTGCTTATTCCGGCGGGCACGCTGGAAACCGGCTCTTACGACCTGTTGGTGACTAACCCCAACGGGCAAACAGCGATCCAACGCTTTGCCTACGAAGCGTTAAATTAACGGTAAAATCTCCGCTTTCCAAAAAAGCCGGAGCCGGTCACGCGGCTGAAAATTGTAAGGGCAGGCCTTGCGCCTGCCCATTTAAAAAAGCCGGGGCCAATTGTGGCCCCGGCTTTTTTGTGCTGTTCCCCGGAATACAATCGTAAAAGTGTCCGGTAGCCGCAGGTT
Organism: uncultured Caldilineaceae bacterium; assembly: GCA_964517605.1. Lineage (GTDB taxonomy): Bacteria > Chloroflexota > Anaerolineae > 4572-78 > J111 > J095. Next base: position 26,716 of record CAZFCE010000022.1, read on the forward strand.
ACGTTTAAAACGCCAACCTGAGAGGCCGCTGTTTTCACGTCGTGATAATTTTTTTTCACGTCGTGATAAATTTTTTTCACGTCGTGATAATAATCAGGCATCCGGCGGCGTTTTTAACGACACAGCCTGTTTTTACGGCGACGCCTCTTTTACAATGAGCGGCAAATACACCGCTACGTCCATCAAACTGGATTTGTCCACTTCAATGGTGTAGGTGTCTGTTACCAGCACCGCCTGGTTATCGCTGTTTTTGCCCGCCGCCACCGTGGTGTTTGTCAGCAGCCGGGGATCCGAGATTTTTACCGTGTAACTGGTTGCGTAACGCCAGGTTTCCAGGCCATCCAGCTTGTTGTTGCCGTTGCTGTCGCTGCCGGGCAGCAGCGCCAACACGCCCGCCAGCGAGTTGGTCACTTTGAGCTGGCTCACCGGCGATGTATCGGAGCCGGCGGCGTGGCTGAGCGTGTAGGTTAAGTAGATGGTTTGGGTAACGGTGGCGGTGGTTGGCCCGGCATGCGCCAGTTGCAGTTGGGGGTAATATAAAATATCTGTTACGTGATTGTCTTCCGCCGTAATTTCACCGCCGTTTTGGTCAAGGCCAATCACGGTAACGGTATTCACCAGCGTGTGGGTTCCCGTGGCCGGAATGGTGTACCCGGCGGTAAACACCCAGGCTTCGGCGCCGTCCAGCCGGTTGTTGCCGTTGCCATCACCGCTGATGCGTGTGGCCGGCCCGGCCACCGAATCATTCACCGAGGTCAGCCGGATGGGGGAGCCATCGCCTACGCTGGCAATACCCACCGGCCCCAACTTAAACAGTTGCAACGCCTGCAAGTTCACATTGATAACCGTAAAGGTAAAAACCACGGCCTGGCCCACCCGCGCCGAAACCGGGCCGTCTTTATCCACAAACAATTGCGGCGAAAAACCGCTCAAATCGGTGCGGTGCTGCGCCGAGGCCGTGACCAGCGCGTTGGTGCTATCCTGCGCCCATACTCGCGCGGTGTTGGTGAACGGGTTGGGCGTGGTTGGTTGAATGGTGTAACCGGCGGTGTACACCCACGTTTCACCGGCTTCCAGCAGTAAATCGCCATCGCCGTTGGCTACCAGCGTTGCGCCGCCGGCAAAATCATCAATGACAACCACCTGGTTCAACGGTGAGCCATCGCTGGTGGGGGCGTGGCTTACGGTAAAGGTAAAAATAACGGTTTGCCCCACCACCGCCGTGGCCGGCCCGGTTTTGGTGATGGTTATCGCCGGGGCATACTCGATGGTGGCGGTGTGCCGGGCGCTGGCCGTAACCAGCGCGCCGGTGCCATCGGCGGCGGTTACTGTTACGGTGTTCACCAGCGGCGTGGAATCGGTGGGTTTTACCGTGTAGGTGGCCACATATTGCCACGTTTCGTCCAGATCAAGCCAGCCGTTGCCGTTGCTGTCGCCGGTTGGCAAGGCGGCGGGGCCGGTTAAATCATCAACCACGGCCTTGATTTGCAGCAGGCTGTCGCCGGGGTTGGTTACGGTAAAAGTGTAGGTTAACAGGTTGCCGACCGTGGCCGTGGCCGGGCCGGTTTTGGCAATATTGATTACCGGAACGGCCAGCACCGTGGCCGTGGCGGTATCGCGGTGCGGCGTGATGACTTCTGTTGCCGTGACCGCCGCCGTGTTGGTAAGCACCAAGCCGTTGGTAATGGGGCGGGTAACGGTTACGGCAAAGGTAGCGGTGACTTGCTGGCCGGCAGCAACCGTCAGGTTGGTGATCAGCGCCGGCAAAACACCGGCTGAACCGGCGCTCGACGGCTCCAGTAGCAGGCTGGCAGGTATAAACTCAACCTGCGCCGGCAAAAAATCCGAGATAACGCCGCCGGTGGCCGGGTTACTGCCGCTGTTGCTCACCACAATGGTGTAGGTAATCCGCTGGCCGGGCCGCAGGGGATTGGCGTGCGCAGCGGTTTTGGTGAGTTGCAAAACCGGCGGCGCTTGAAAAACCGGCACCGTGGTAGACGCCGAAATTAGGGCGGGAGTTTGCTGGCCGGTAACGGCTGCGGTGTTGGTAACAATGCTGCCGCCGGTAACGGTAACAGCGTAGGTAACAGTGATGGCGCTGCCCGGCTGGATGGTTAAATTTTGGGCGATGAGGGGCGGCGCGCCGGTGGTTCCGCCCGCCGCCGGCGGCGCAATTAAAACGCTGCCGGCATCAAATTGGGCATTGGGGGCGATGGTATCAGAAACCGCCACGCCGGTAGCCAACCCCAGGCCGTTGTTGCTCACCACCACAGTGTAGGTAAGGCGCTCTCCCGCCGCAACCAGCGTGGCCGGCTGGGCAGTTTTGCTCACGTTCAACGCCGGGGCCACCACGGTGAGTGGTTGGGTGGCTGTGGCGGTGTAGCCACAACTGTCGGTGATGGCTAACGTGACAGTGTAAGTTCCGGCAGCGGCAAAGGTGGCGCTGGCGGTAGCGCCGGCAGCGGTTTGGCCGTTGCTAAAATCCCAGGCGTAGCCGGTGATGGGGCCGCCGTTGGTGGTGGTGGTGGCGGTAAAAAGCACCGGTTGGCTTAGAACGGGTGTTGAGTGGAGAATACCGGCGGCAAGGGTGGGCGGCGTGAACAGGGTGAGCAAGGCCGGCCCCGGCGCGGAACTCACGCCCTCGTTGCTGCCTATCACCTGGTAGGTGTTGTTATCCAGGCTGACCTGGCAGGTGGTCACAACATACGTTACCGTGGCCGTGGTGGCCGGGGCAATAGCCGGGATGGTCCAGGTAACGCTGCCGCCGGCATACCCTCCACCTGAAACGTAATTAGCGCCAGATGGCACGGTATCAGAAACCACCACGCTGGTAGCCAACCCCAGGCCGCTGTTTGAAATAGCCAGGGTGTAGGTAAGGCGCTCTCCCGCCGCAACCAGCGTGGCCGGCTGGGCAGTTTTGCTCACGTTCAACGCCGGGGCCACCACGGTGAGTGGTTGGGTGGCTGTGGCGGTGTAGCCACAACTGTCGGTGATGGCTAACGTGACAGTGTAAGTTCCGGCAGCGGCAAAGGTGGCGCTGGCGGTAGCGCCGGCAGCGGTTTGGCCGTTGCTAAAATCCCAGGCGTAGCCGGTGATGGGGCCGCCGTTGGTGGTGGTGGTGGCGGTAAAAAGCACCGGTTGGCTTAGAACGGGTGTTGAGTGGAGAATACCGGCGGCAAGGGTGGGCGGCGTGAACAGGGTGAGCAAGGCCGGCCCCGGCGCGGAACTCACGCCCTCGTTGCTGCCTATCACCTGGTAGGTGTTGTTATCCAGGCTGACCTGGCAGGTGGTCACAACATACGTTACCGTGGCCGTGGTGGCCGGGGCAATAGCCGGGATGGTCCAGGTAACGCTGCCGCCGGCATACCCTCCACCTGAAACGTAATTAGCGCCGGATGGCACGGTATCAGAAACCACCACGCCGGTGGCCGGCCCCAGGCCGCTGTTTGAAATAGCCAGGGTGTAGGTGTAGGGCGCACCGATAATGCCGCCCGGCCCGGCGCTGGTGTTTTCTGGCGTTTCGTAGTTGATGAGGGTATCGGTAGTGGAGCGGTATTGGGCCTGTATCCACTCCGGCGATTGCTGCCCTTTGGCCAGCCAAACCTCGTCAATTAGGCCATCAAAGGTTCTGGCGTTAGACACAATATTGCCCAGCCACAAATCATTCTCACTCTCGGATACGGCCGTGGTAGTCAGGCTCAACTGGCGCACTACTGTTTGCGTTGCACCATTAATATACATCACCGGATCATTGGCTGCGCCATCCTGGTAGGTTAAAACCACGTATTGCCAGGTATTCAGCGTAATAATGGATGGAGCAATCCAGGCTCCCTGTCGTGGCCCAACGTAGCCCCGTTGAAACCGCAGGGCATTGTTATCCTTTTCCAGCGAAAAAGCCCAGCCATCATACCCCCCGACATCGGTGGCTTTGTTGGCAATGCGGCCATGATCGCTATCGCCGTAGCCGCGCGGATAAATCCAGGCCGAGATGGTGCCGCCGGTAATGGCAAAAATGTTGTCCAGGCTGGTATCTGACCCCACGTTGATGTAAGGGCCGGATGGTACGTAATTTTGGGCGCTGGCAACCTGCCCAATGGCGGTGGTTGGCGACAAGGTGGAACGGCCGTTATTTTTGTAAGGCGACGAATCGGCAAAGCCGGTTTCCATGTGCCACACGCCCCGGTAGTTGTTGCTCCACACTTCGGCGGCGTTTTGGCCGGCGGGGGCGGCGGCGTTGCCATAGTACAGCCAGATGTAATCGGTGGTGGTGGCAATTTGCGGCACTTTTACCCACACGTAAGAAGCGCCGCTTTCGTTCCAGCTTTCAATTTCGTAGGCCAGCAAGTTGCCGGCGGCATCCATAAACCTGAGATCCTGGCCCGCGTTTTGCGTATCGGCGTAATTAATGCGGCTGCTGTTTAATTTAACCAGCACCGGAAAATCAGTCAGCGTTGAGCCGGTAACGGTGTTGGCAAACACCAGTTTTACCCGCCGCGTCCAGTTGCTAACGCCCTGTTTGGTAATTTGCAGTTGCGGTAATTGCGCCGCCGGCGCTCCCTGCGCGGTGCTGGCCGCCGTAAATAGCAAAACCAACGGCAAGGTTAGCCCCAAAACCAGCGCAATTGCAAGTTGTTTGATTTTTGCTGAGTTCATTTTTTCACAACTTGAGGGTAGATTACAAGCATGTCTGCGAATTTGTTGCTTTGGGTACGGCGCTGGATGAAACCTTAATTGACGTTGATAGTCACTGTGGACGGAGCGGAATCTGCCGTGCCATCGTTGGCATTGTAAGTGAATGTTACCGCGCCGGTAAAGCTAGCCGGAGGAGTGTAGGTAAACCCGCCATCGGCGTCGAGCGTGAGCGTGCCGGCGGTGGGGTCGCCGACCAGGTTGGCTTGCAACGTATCGTTTTCAACATCGGTATCATTGGCCAGCACGCCGGGCGCAGCCACCGACAACGTGGTGTTGGAAATCACCGAGTAAGTATCGGCGTTAGCCTGGGGCGGATCGTTGATGGGAATTTGGGTAACAGTTACTATGGCGGTGGCGGTAAGGTTGCCATCGCTAATGGTGTAGTAAAAGGTATCAACGCCATCAAAATTGGGATTGGGTGTGTAGCGCACGCTAATGCCATCGGTGCTGGTGGAGCCGTTGGCCGGAGTTGTAACCGCAATCACCGTGAGCGGGTCGCCGTCCACATCAGAATCATTGGCCAGCACAAAAATATCTTCCGGCGTGTCTTCGGCATTTGAAGCGGAGTCGGGCACGGCCACGGGGGCATGATTTACCGGCGTTACGGTCACGGTAACGGTGGCGGTATCGGTAAGGCTGCCATCACTGACGGTGTAGGTGAACACGGCTAGCCCTACATAACCGGTGGACGGCGTAAAATATACGCTGCTGGAGTTATTGGCAACCGTGCCGGCGGGGGTGCTGCCCACGGCGGCAACAAACAGCGTTGGCCCGTCAATATCAATGTCGTTGCTTAACACCGGCAGGCTGATTGGCGTATCCTGAGGTGTGGAGAATTCATCATCAACGGCTTGCGGCGGGTCGTTCACCGGCGTCACCGTAATCGAAACGGTGGCCGTGGCGCAATCGCCATCGTCATCACAAATGCGATAGGTGAGGCTGTCGGAGCCGTTGTAGTTGGCCGCCGGCGTGTAGATAATCTCCCCGGTGGCCGGATTGGCCGCCGCCGTGCCGTGAGCCGGGTTGGCCGTAATGGCCAGCGTGCTAGGCACAATTACGCCATCGGAGTCGCTGTCGTTGGCCAGCGGGTTAAATGTAACCGAGTCGTCTTCGGCCACAGTGACCGTGTCGTTGCCGGCGGTGGGCGCGTGATTGGTAGTTGTCGGCGTGGCGGTAGCCGGGTGCGAGGTTGAGGTGGCGGTGGGCGGCTCGGTGGTGGCGGTTGCGGTGGGGAGAGCCGAGGTGCCCGTTGGCGTGGGGCCGGCCACGGTGGGCGATGGCGACGCCGGCGGCGGGGTTGCGGAGGCAACCGGGGTTTTGATGCCGGCGGTGGGCGTGGCGGCTATCGGCTTGGGTGTAGGCGATGCCGGCGGCGGCGTAACGCCAGGTTTGCTCGTTGGCGTGGCCGTTGGCGTTGGAACGGCAGCCGTGGGCGTAGAAAATTGAATAGGCGTAATTTTGGGCAGCAGCGCCACCGCCACCGCTCCGGCTTCAACCAGCCGGGGCGTGGCGGCCAGGGCCAGTTCGTCGCTGGCAATTTCGGCAATAATCCGGTCCCGGTCAATGGGAGCCAGTTCAATCAACGCGCTGGGGCCGTAATCGGCCCGAATGCGGGGGATAATCCCGCCAATAATTTTGTCGCGGTCAATAAAATACAGGGCGCTATTGGACGATAACAACACGCAGGCAAAACTCAACAGCAAAAACAGCAGGGCAATGATAATCCGCCATAAATCAGAACGCCGTTTATTATTCTGTTCCGTTTTTTTTACGTGATTGTCCATAATTACCAATCGTCTTCGGGGGCAATGGTTGCCAGTGAAAAACTAAAGGTGCTGCCCCGGTTCAATTCGCTTTTTACCCACATTTTGCCGCCGTGCGCCTCAATGATGGCTTTGCTGGTGTATAACCCCAGCCCCGCGCCGCTAACTTCAAAGGTGTGTTCCTCGTGGATGGCCCGGAAAAAGCGGGTAAAGAGAAACCGCTGGTTTTCTACCGAAATTCCCACGCCGGTATCCACCACATCCACCTGCACCGAACCGTTATGCGGCTGCATGTTAACTGCCACCCGGCCACCCGGTAGCGTGTAACTGTGTGCGTTTTTTATTAGATTGTGCATTACCCGGAGCAACCGGTCGTAATCGCCGGCAACCCACACTTCCTGTTCCGGCAGGTTGGTTGCAAACAGCATGTCGCGCTCGTTCATTTTTTCCAGCCACCGGCCCGTTTCCTCTTCAACCAGGTCCGACAGGTTGAGCGGTTCGCGATCAACCCCCAGATTGCCGGCATCAATTTGCGACAGATCGAGCATTTGCTGGATGATTTCCAGCAAATCATCCACATTAGAGCCAATCGTGTCAATAAATTCAAGCTGACGGGCATCCAGCCGGCCCGCTGCCGTCATTTTGAGCAAATCATTGTACCCTTTGATAGCCGCCAGCGGCGTGCGCAACTCGTGCGACATGCTGGTGATGAAATCGTCTTTTAGTTTTTCGGCTTCATATTCACGGGTAATGTCGCGCAACACCACCACCTCGCCCAGTTGGTTGTTACCTGACGATACTACCGGCGCGGACAGGGCGCTAAACATTTTTTGGCCCGCTTCAAAGCGGTGTGTTTCTTTAAAATCGAAGCCGCTCAAATACCCCAACAGCGAGTTAGTTGGGGCGGTGACCGGCTGGTTTTTGCCAACGGCCTGCAACGATTTTTGCCACAGGTTTTGTTCCATTTCGGCCATAATCTGGTCGGCGGCGGGGTTTTTAATCACAATTTGCCCGTCGGGGCCGAGCACCACCACACCGTCGGCAATACTGTGCAAAATGGCGTTGAGCTTGCTGGCTTCCTCCTCCTGAATTTTCAGCAGCCGTTGCAATTCCATGGTCATGTCATCAAACGTGTTGGCTAAAATGCCAATTTCGTCCTCTTGTTTCAGGCCGGTGCGCTGGCCCAGATCACCGGCGGAGATGGCCCGCGACGTTTGCACCAGCCGCAAAATCGGCTCGCTGATGCGCCGCGAGATAAAATAGCCAATGCCAAACACCGTAATCACGCCCATTGAAAAAACCAAAATGAGCACGTTGCGGCTCTGGTCGGTGGTGTCGGTGATAAAATTGGTGGGCAGGGCCACGGCGTACACGCCGTAGGTTTTATCGCGTAGTTGAAAAGGGGCATACGCCAGCCGGTAGCCCTGGTCGCGCACCAAAATATCGCCCCCGGTGTCCTCGCGCGGCAAAAATAGCTGATCCAGCAGGGTGACATCCTGGTTTTGCAGCACTTGCTGGTAGCGCGCTGCATCAAAAAAGGAAAAAGTCTCTTTGAGTTGAGTTTTACTCAGCGGAAAGGTTGAGGCCAGCACCTGCCCGGTTTCATCAAACAAAACAATCTGGGCCAGGGCCAGGTTTTGCAGGTTGACCAATTCGTTGTGTAGGTAGGTGCCCACCAGCGCCGCTCCCACCGTGCCCTTATCGGTGCGGATTGGGCCAACCGTGTAAACCATCAACTCGTTCAGGTCGGGGTCCAGCGCCAGTTGCGCCGATTTGTTGCCGGCAGGGTCGGCCAGCACTTCCTGCACCGATGGCCATTTTGATAAATCCAGCCGGCTGCCGGAACTGGTTTTTATAAACACATTCTCGCCGGTGCTCTCGCGGTGAAACCGGATCATCTCTTTGCCCTGCGTATCAATAATAATGATACTGTCAATGGCGCGGGCGTTGGCAATAACCGGCGAAATCAGTTCGTCCAGCCGGGTGACATCGCGGTTAATCACCGCTTCGGGTACGCCGATGGTGCTGGCTACTACCCGTTCGATTTCCAACCGAAAGCGCTCTGTGTTTACAATTTCATCGCGAACAACCAGTGCGGCTTCCCGAAGCTGGTTTTTTAACCGGGACTCAAACGAGCCGGCTACCAACCGGACTACCACAAAAACCCCCATCGCCGCCAAAATTAAGGTAAGTATGGCGTAGGGGATGATAATCTTTTTACTGATGCTGGAAGAAAAAAAGCGAAAGAGCTTTTTTGGCCAGCTAATGGGAGCGGTCATAGCCCGACACTCTATTCGTTACCACCGTTGTAACGGCAAAACCGCCAGTCCGGTTGGGCTTATGGTATAATTTGTCAATAATTTTTTGGCGCTAAAAATTTTGCCGTTACGGGAGATACCCCATTTATGTACAGTTTAGATGATACCATAGCCGCCATTGCCACGTCAATAGGCCATAGCGGCGTAGGGATTGTAAAGCTCAGCGGCCCCGATGCGCCCGCTATTGCCCAAAAAATATTTAAACCCGCCCGGAGCAAATCCCGTTTAAAACCATACCGGTTGCACTACGGCGTTATTGTTGATCCCCGCAGCGGCGAAGCCATTGACGAGGCGCTGGTGGTGCACATGCCGCAACCGCACAGCTACACCCGGCAGGATGTCGTCGAAATCCAGGCGCACGGCGGGCCAATCCCGTTGCGGCGTATTTTACAACTGGTGCTCAGTTTGGGCGCGCGTCCCGCCGAAGCCGGCGAGCTAACCCTGCGCGCCTTTTTAAATGGCCGGCTGGATTTGGCCCAGGCCGAAGCCGTGCTCGACATCATCGAGGCCAAAACCGAGGCCGCGTTGCGCGTTGCCGCCGAGCAACTCAGCGGCAGCCTGTCGGCGCAGGTTGCCGCCGTTAGAAGCCGATTAATGGACCAACTGGCCTTTTTGGAAGCCAGCATTGATTTTGTGGAAGATGAGATTCCGTTTCAGGATATTATCGCGCCTTTAACTGTTGTCTCTGAAATGCTGCAAAAGTTACTCAAAAGCGCCGATTTTGGCCAAATTTACCGGCAGGGCGTAAAAGCCGCCATTGTGGGTCAGCCTAACGTGGGCAAAAGTAGCCTGCTCAACGCCCTGTTGCGCGGCGACCGGGCCATTGTTACCGATATTCCCGGCACCACCCGCGACACGCTGGAAGAAACTGCCAACGTGGGCGGTATTCCGCTGGTGCTGGTTGATACCGCCGGGATTCGCCGCCAGGCCAACGATGCCGTGGAGCGCATTGGTATTGAACGCAGCCAGGCCGCGCTGCAAAAAGCCGATATCGCCTTGCTGGTGGTAGATGGCAGCCACCCCGTAACGCCGGGTGATTGGGACATTGAGCAATTGGCGCGAGGCAAACCGGCGTTGCTGGTGGTTAACAAAACCGATCTGCGGGTTGGCCCCATTATTGAGCCGCCGCCCAACTTTTTGCCCGGCGCGCCGCGCGTGCCAATTTCGGCGTTGGCGGGCATTGGCATTGAGGCGCTGGAAGAGGCCATTCAGCAATTAATTTTAGGGGGACAGGTAACTACCGCCGATACGCCGTTACTCAGCAACCCGCGCCACAAAGCCCTGATTCAACAGGCGTTCGACCACGCGCAGGCCGCCATTGCCGGCCAGCAAGCCGGGCTCACGCCCGATTTGGTTTCGATTGATGTGCGCGAAGCGGTGGAAGCGTTGGGCCAAATCACCGGTGAAAGCGTTACCGCAGATTTGCTCGATACCATTTTTAGCAAGTTTTGCATTGGCAAATAACCTGCCACCGCTCCTAAAAACGGGCCAGGCTGCTTAACGCCACGCGCACTTTTTCTTCGATGCTCTCGTTTTTTACTTCGGGGGGAAGCTGTTGCAAGGCCGCCTGCGCTTCAACCACGCTATAGCCCAGCGTCGTGAGGGCGGCAATCACCTCGCCGTCGGTATCGCTGATGGGCGTGGCCGTCACAAAAATATCTTCAAACCCAATTTTATCTTTCAATTCAAAGACAATCTGCTTGGCCTTTTTGGGGCCGATACCCGGCACCCGCGCCAAAATTGCCGCTTCGCCGCTGGCTACGGCCTGGCGCAGCGTTTCGGCGGGGATGTGCGACAGAATGGCCAGCGCCACTTTGGGGCCAATGCCCTGCACTTTGAGCAGGGTGCGGAACAAATCCAGTTCCTCTTTGTCAACAAAACCAAATAACGTCATTTCCTGCTCGCGGATGTGGTGGTGGGTAAAAATCCGGGTTTTTACGCCCACTTCCAACGTATCAAGCAGGGTGGTAGGCGCTTGCACCACGTAGCCCACGCCGCTCACCTCTAGCAGCAGGCTGTCTTCGGTTTTGTCTATAACTTCACCACAGAGCGATCCAATCATTGCCGCCTCACAAAAAACCTGGCTAATTGCCAGGTTTTGGGGATTTTATTCTAACATGCGCAGCCGGGCGGAGTGCAGATGGCAAATAGCCACTGCCAGCGCGTCGGCGGCGTCGTCGGGCCGGGGGATGTCGTTCAGGTTGAGCAGCAGTTTAACCATGTGCTGCATTTGCAGTTTATCGGCCCCGCCGTGGCCGGTGATGGCCTGTTTTATTTCCAGCGGTTTGTATTCGGTGATGGGCAGGTTGGCGTTGGCTAAAGCCAGCATAGCCGCGCCGCGCCCGTGCCCCACCGCCAGCGCCGTTTTGGCGTTTTTGCTAAAAAACAACTCTTCAATGGCGGCGGCTTCGGGTTGCCACTGCTCAATTAGCCGGGTGAGTTCGCGGTAAATTATCTGGAGCCGCTGCGGTAACGGCATACCGGCGGCGGTATTGATGACGCCGCCGCCGAGCATATGCAAATTATCGCCGTCGCCTTCAACCACACCCCAGCCGGTAATGGCGGTGCCGGGGTCTACCCCAATAATGCGCACTAGGCGGCTTCCATTTGCGCCATTACTTCATCGCTGATGCCCAGGCCGGAGAAAACCTGATCCACGTCATCCAATTCTTCCAGCGCCTCGATGACATTCATTACTTTGATGGTATCCGCCGCGCTCAATTCAATTTCGTTTTTGGGCACTTCAGACAGCCCGGTTTCGCTAATTTTTAAGCCGGATTTTTGCAGGGCCGTAACCACCGCATGCAGTTCGGACGCTTCGGTGTAAATTTGGAATGATTCTTCGCCAATTTCCACATCTTCGGCGCCGGCTTCAACCGCCATCATAAAAACTTCGTCGGGGTCCTGGTTGGTGCGCTCTACGGTAATGTAGCCTTTGGTTTCAAACATCCAGCCCACCGCGCCGGCTTCGGTCATATTGCCGCCGGCTTTGTTGAGAATGCGCCGCACATCGGAAAGGGCGCGGTTGCGGTTATCGGTGAGACAGCGGATGAGCAGCGGCACGCCGTTGGGGGCAAAGGCTTCGTAGGTGATTTCATCCACATCGCCGCCTTCGAGTTCCCCGGTGCCTTTTTTAATGGCCCGCTCAATGTTTTCTTTAGGCATGTTGGCGGCCCGGGCTTTATCCACAGCCAGGCGCAACGCCGGGTTAGCGCTGGGGTCGCTGCTGCCGTGGCGAGCGCCCAGCATAATTTCGCGGGCAATGCGCGTAAACAGTTTGCCGCGTTTGGCATCCTCGGCCCCTTTTTTGCGTTTGATGGTGCTCCATTTACTGTGTCCAGACATACCAATACCTCTCTCGGAGAAATAGCTTCAAATAAAGTGGCGATATTATATCACCAAGCCCAAATTCTAGCCAGAGTTTATAGTGACAGCGACGCAACAAAAAAGCCGGCCTTGCGGCCAGCCCGGTTAATTTTGGGCGCGAGCCAACCGGGCTAATCGTCTCGCACATCCTGCTCAAACTCGGCGTATTCATCTGCCGGATTGTCATCGTGCCACAGTACTTCGCGGGGTTTGGCTCCGTTAGCCGGGCCGATAACGCCTTCTTCTTCCAGTTGATCCATCAGCCGCGAGGCGCGGGGGTAGCCAATGCCCAGCCGTCGCTGGAGCAGGCTGGTTGAGGCGCGACCGCCTTCCAGCACCAGTTTTACGGCTTCTTCCAGCATATCGTCTTTGTCGGCTTCGGCCATAATATTGGCCCAGGGCAGTTCGATGGCGGCTCCGCCGGGTGCGCCTTGCGTGGGCGTGCTGGTTTGGCTTTTCCAGAAGTTTACAATGTTGTTGATTTCCGCATCCGAGACAAAACAGCCTTGCAATCGGGCCAGTTTGGCCGAATCCGAGGCCATGTAAAGCATGTCGCCGCGCCCCAGCAACTTTTCCGCGCCGGGCGTATCCAGAATTACCCGCGAATCAACCTGGCTGGATACGGCAAAGGCAATCCGGGTGGGAAAGTTGGCTTTAATCAGGCCGGTCACCACATCCACCGAAGGGCGCTGGGTGGCAATTACCAAATGGATGCCGGTGGCGCGGGCCATTTGGGCAATGCGGGCAATGCTGCGCTCCACTTCGTCGGGGGCCATCATCATTAAATCGGCCAGTTCGTCAATCACCACCACCAAAAATGGTAGCCGCTCACTTTTGGCCGCCACCTTTTTGTTGTAAGTGCTGATGCTGCGCGCCCCAATCTGAGCAAACATTTTGTAGCGCCGTTCCATCTCGCGCGTTACCCAGGCCAGCGCGCCGGCTACCTGCTCAAAATCGGTCACTACCGGCGCAATTAAATGCGGAATGCCGTTAAAACTGGTCAATTCCACCATTTTGGGGTCAACCATTAAAAAGCGCAGTTGTTCCGGGGGATGGGTGATCAACAGGGTGCAGATAAGCGCGTTCACGCACACCGATTTGCCGGAACCGGTGGCCCCGGCAATGAGCAGGTGCGGCATTTCGGCCAGCGAGCCGGCCACGCCCACGCCGGCCACGTTTTTGCCCAGCGCCACCAGCAGCGGTTTGCGGTTTTTCTTAAAATTGTCATCTTCCATAATGGCGCGCAGGGGCACCATAGTTTTTTGGGCGTTGGGTACTTCAATCCCCACCAGCGGGCGGCCCGGCACCGGCGTTTCAATACGAATGGGCGCCGCCGAGAGCGCCAGCGCCAGATCGTTGGTGAGCGCGGCAATTTTGTTTACCCGGATGCGCTGTTGCACCAGCGTGCCATCGGGCAGTTTGCGCTCAACCGTGCCAAGTTTGAGGCCAAACTGGGTTACGGTGGGGCCGGTATTGATTTCGGTCACTTCGGCGGGAATGCCAAAGCCGTGCAGTGTTTCTTCGATGATTTGGGCCTGGTAGCGGGTGTTGGCTCCCCGCGTGGGGTCCTGGGTGGGCAGCGCCAGCAAATCGAGCGGCGGCAGTTGGCGGTTGGAGGCCGGCATTTCAACCAGCATCGCCTCGGCGGTAAGCGCCGGGGTCGGCAGGGTTTTGATTCTTGACTCCGGTTGGGCTTTGGCCGGCGACGAAGCCGGGGCAAGAGGCGGCGCGGGAACGGGCGGCGGCAATGGCAGCGGTTTGGGCTGCACCGAAGCTGCCGGCGCAGGCGGCGGGGGAGCCGCCGGTTTTTCCAGGCGGCGCTGCGCCCAATTGCTCAACAACTCGGCCCAGGCGGCGGCATCGGCGCTGGTAATGCGGCAGGTAATGGCCAGCGCCACCAATCCGGTTAAAATCAACAAAATGATGGCCGCCGTTTGGCCTACCAAATCCACCAGAAAGTTGCTCACGCCCCAACCCACAAAGCCGCCGCCGCCGCCCTGCCGGGCCAGGCGCACGGCGTACTCGCCCGGTTCAACCGCCAGCAGGTGCGTTAGCGCCAGGGTAGCCACCAGCAGCAACTCAATGCCTACAATAACATCAAACGGAAAGGCGCGCTCTTCATCTTTAAACCGGCTGAGAATTAACAGCATGCCAAACCCGCCCAGCAGAATCACCGCCGGAGCCGCGCCCCAACCAAATAGCTGCGAAAAGATGCCGGCCCACCACCGGCTGAGCGCGCCTTCGGTGAGCGACAACAGGCTGAGCAAGGTGATGCTGGTAAACAACAGCAACCCGCCGCCGATGAGTTCGCGTTGGTAGGGGCGCAGCCGCCCCACCAGTTGGTCAATGGCCGGGGCCGGTTGGATTTTGTTTTTTCTTGCCGCCATACGGGGTTTAGCCCTTTACGGTATAATTTAAACTGAAACGTGACATAATGTTAATAATTGTAGTCTACAGATTTTTTAGCGCGCTGTCAAGCTATCCAAAATCCGGGGTTAAGTCAATCCTCTTATAAGGAAGAATCCCGGGTGGCGGCGCAACTTTAGTAAAAAACGGCAAACCTGTCTACAATAAGATTATGTACACTCACCTGACTATGGAGGTTCCCGATGGCGCATCGTTCTAATTTTACAGTTTGGTTAACCCTGGCGTTGATTTTAGCCGGCGGCGTTTTGGCCGGTTCGGTGATTGGCGGGGCGGTGGGGTACGCGCTGGCCAGCCGGGGAACGTCCAATCCGGCGGCTGGTTACACGTTGGCCGCTGCCAGCGCCGGCCCCACCGAGGCCCAACCCTCGGTTACAATTGTGGCGGTTAACCGGGCGCTGCCGGCGGTAGTAACCATCATCACTCAGGGCGGGCCGGCGGGAAGCAGCGGTGGCAGCGGTAGCGGGTTTATCATCAGCCCGGACGGTTACGTTGTGACCAACAACCACGTCATCGAAGAGGCGCAAAAAATTGAGGTGATATTTGCCAAAGGCGGCAATACCCCGGCTCAACTGGTGGGCGCGTCGCCGGAGTTTGACCTGGCCGTGTTAAAAATTGAGGGCACCATGCCCGCCACGCTGGATTGGGGCGATTCCAGCGCGTTGCCGCTGGGCGCGCCGGTAATTGCTATTGGCTCGGCGCTGGGCGAATACCGCAACACCGTTACCGGCGGCATGCTGAGCGGCTTCAACCGCCAGCTTGGCCCCATGGCCGGGCTGCTGCAAACCGATGCCGCCATTAACCAGGGCAACAGCGGCGGCCCGCTCATCAATTTAGAAGGTAAAGTCATCGGCGTAAACGCGATGGTGGTGCGGGGAGATTTTGCCGACGCCGAAGGGTTGGGTTTTGCCATTCCCAGTAACACCGCTCGCTCGGTGGTGCGTAATCTCATTGAAACCGGCGATGCCCGCCTGCCGCTGTTGGGCATTCGCTTTCAGGCGCTCAACCCGCAGTTGGCCAACAAAATGAATATTGCCGTTACCGAAGGCGCGGTCATCGAAGCCGTAATTGATGGCACGCCCGCCGCCCAGGCCGGTTTGCAGCCCAACGATATTGTCACGGCGCTGAATGACCGCCCCGTAGACGACCGCAACTCGCTGGTGAGTTTGCTGCTGGAGCACGTAGCCGGTGAAACCGTAACGTTAAAGGTGTTGCGCGGCAGCCAAACGCTTCAGGCCAAACTCACGTTAGGCGAGCGGTCATCCTCATAAAAAAACGGGGCGACCAAACCGGTCGCCCCAGAGTTTTAAAGGCCAAACGCCGTTTTAATCAACGGTACGGCGGCCCGCCCGGCCCGGCCCCGGTGGCTGATGCTGTGTTTTTGTTCGGCTGAAACCTGCGCCAGGTTTTGGTTAAACTCCGGCACAAAAAAGATGGGATCGTACCCAAAGCCGTTTTCGCCTTTGGGTTCATAATTAATAAAGCCATCAACCGTGCCATGCACCGTGCCCACCAATCGCTCCGGTGTGGCGATGGCCACCACGCATCTAAACCGCGCTGTTCGCTGCGGCCACGGCACGTTGGCCAGCTTATCAAGCACAATCTGGCAGCGCCGGCGATGATCATCTTTGGGCGTGTTCTGGTAACGGGCCGAGTAAATGCCCGGCTCGCCGCCCAGCGCGTCCACTTCAAGGCCGGAATCATCGGCCAGGGTGAGCAAGCCGCTGGCCTGGGCAAAGGCATGGGCCTTGATGATGGCGTTTTCCTCAAACGTTACGCCGGTTTCTTCCGGGTCTAAATTGAGGCCCTCGGCTTGCGGGCTGGTAAGCGTTACCGGCAAATTGGCCAGAATTTCGCCAAACTCGGCCAGTTTATTGGGATTATTGGTGGCAATCAGCAACTTAAACATAATGGTTACTGTAAATAAATATACCGGGGTTTGCCCTCTTTGCCCGGTTCCATCAGCAGCCGGAGGTCGGCTTCGTTGGCCACGGTTTCAAATACCAGCCGGCCTTCCAGCCCTTCATTGGCCGGCAGCGAGCCATGCCCCAGCGCCCCGGCAATGGCGTCTACCGCAGGTTGGTACGCCGCCTGAGATGCATTGAGGAGTTTAAAGTTGCGCTCGTCGTAGGTAACATCTTTGGTTCCCGCGTTGAGCAGCTCAACTGTCACAATAATCACTTCGCGGCCCTGCACCGGCGGAATCTTTTCAACCGAGGCGTTGCGGTTAACATCCTTGATGGTGAGCTTCAACCCGTCGTCATTCACCACCGATTCGGTGGCAAAGGCCGGGTCTTCAAACGTAAGGCCAATGTCGCTGCCCGGAATGGGGGTGCCGCCGGTTAGCCCCAAACTGGAATCGGCAATCCACAACGCGGCTACCAGCAACGCGCAAAAACTTATGCACACAAAAACCAAACAGCCCCCGGCAAAAAATGTAACCAGCGGATTAGTGAATGGGCTACTTGAGGAGCCGTTGGATTCCTCGTACTCGTAATCGCCGTTATCGTAATATTCGCTTTCGGGATTGCGCGCCGGCGGCGGTGGAGGAGGTGGCGGCGGGTACATTGGCCCCTGCGGTGGATAATATTGACTCATTTTGACTCCCTGAATAAAGTATGATGTTACAGAGCGGCCATTATAACACAACTCCGGGCGCATCCCCAAGAATCACCCCCTCGGCTTGGCCATTGTTGGAATAGTCCTCTTGGCCCATTGACGATTGTTGTACCTTTATTAAATTATTAATCTATGTTAAGAACACAAAAACAAGCCAATGTTAAAACCGCTATCCATTACACCTACGAAAACGTAGCCACCGAACGTTTTAGCCTGTCGGGGGTGGCCAAAAACCACGGGCTGGCCGGCTCGCTCACGCTGTCGGAATTTCAACAGAAAACGGGCCTGGCCGATCTTTACTGGCACGCCATGTACTTTAGACGGCCCGGTTTAGAGCAGGATTTAGCCAGGTATTTAACCGAAGTTGACGGTTACGTGTTTTTTATGCACGGCTGGACCGGCAGTCACCGCACCTGGGAAAATCTCCCGGTTCGGCTTACCGGCAAACACAAAAATATTGTGGCCTTTAACCTCGATGTTAACGGGTTTGGGCAATCGCCGTTTCTCCGGGAAACCCCGCTGGCCGAACATTGCACGCCGTCGGCGCTAATGAAGGCGGTGGAGTGGTGGCTGGAGGCAATTGGCCTGTGGCCGCCGCCGGCCAACCGGCAGCACAAACCCTTTTACCTGTTTGTGGGCCACTCGATGAGCGGCGCGGCGCTGTTTTTTAAAGACTCCACCGATTGGGACAACCTGGCTTACGGTTTTTACGCGCTGGCCCCGGCCCTGCTTTACAACGATGCCCAACGCCAGGCTTTTTTCAAAACCGTGGGCGTAAGTATTGGCCTGCCATCGTTTAATACAGTCAAGGATGCGCTCGCGCCCCGCGTGATTGATTTGCTGGGGCCGGGGGCCAGCCCGCAGGTTAAAAGCGAACACCTGCGCATTTACAACCAAACCACGTTTGGCACGCTGGCGCAAACTCTGTACGTTTTGGGGGCAACCACCACCATTCCGCAGCGTACCGATTGGCCTCGTTTCAGGGTGGCGTTGGGCCACAAAGACCTGATTGTGGGCTTTGACAGCATGCTGGAATTGCTGCGATCATTTGGCGTCACCCCGGCGCAAATCCGGCTGATGCGGGGCGACCACTACTTCTTTTCCTATGGCGAAGGCTCGCCGCCCAGCCACAAAGACAACGAAAGAGTCGTGTTTAAAGACCTGCTGGATTTTTGCCACCAACTCACTCAGGAGGCCCAATCCGCCTGAAAATTGACAAGCTTTTGGCTGTCTGCTAAAATACGTTCGGTTCAATGGCGAACCATATCACCCAGAAAAAAATTTCCCCGAGGCATGGCTACGCCTCGGTTATTTATTTTTAGTTGAGCTATTCAAAAGGAGCAGGAATGACAGAAGTCACCGAAGAAAAACTGGTGCTTGATGGCAAAATTGTCGAAGCGCTGCCCAACACCAGTTTTAAAGTTGAATTAGAAAACGGGCACGAGGTTTTGGCTTATCTTTCGGGTAAAATGCGCAAATTCTACATTCGCGTGTTGCTGGGCGATAAAGTTCGGGTTGAACTTTCTCCGTATGATCTCGACCGGGGCCGGATTATTTACCGGTACAAGAAATAGCCTGATCGCATTATTTTTACTTGCAATAGTTGCGTTAATTTTTTGAGCACAGTGGAGGGGCTGTGCTTTTTTTATTGTTAGCACCTCTTTGGCTATAATTCCCCTCACTAAAAAACGCCGATTGCAACTATGACCGATCAGAATAACTCTGACAACGAATTTACGCGCCCGGCCCGGCGCGTTTCTCCATCTGAAAGCGACAAAACCCAGCCGTTTCGCCCCACCGGCGACCCGGAAAATACATTTTCGTCGCCCCAACCGCCACCATCTCCGCCTCGCCGCCCGGTTGCTCCGCCAACCCGCGCGGAGCAGGTTACGCCGCGCCCAAACTACCCGCCTCCAGCGCGTCCCACCATTGCCCAAACCCAACGAGCCGTACCCCCCCCGCCCCAATCTCCTGTCAATTGGGGGCGCTGGCTGTTCCGAGGTTTGGGGGCGTTGGGCGTGTTGCTGTTTTTACTGGGCGGGCTGGCGTTTGCCGGCGGCGTGCTGGGCTATTTTTGGATTGCCTCACGGTTGCCTTCGGCGGATGAACTGCGCTCGCGCTCGTTTCAGTTTGCTACCACCCAAATTTTAGACCGCGACGGCAACCTGCTATGGGAAATTATTGACCCCACCGGCGGGCGGCGCACCACCGTTACTCTCAGCCAGATTTCGCCGGACTTGCTCCACGCCACCATTGCCACCGAAGACCGCTTTTTTTACACCAACGTCGGCGTAGACCCCATTGCCATTGCCCGCGCCCTGTACTACAACATGAGCGAAGGCGAAATTGTCTCCGGGGCCAGCACCATCACCCAGCAATTGGCCCGCAACGTGTTGTTAAGCCAGAATGAACGCGCCGAACAAACCATGTCGCGCAAGCTAAAAGAGGCCGTGCTGGCCGTAGAAATCAGCCGCCGCTACACCAAAGACCAAATCCTGGAAATTTACCTTAACCAGATTTATTACGGCAACCTGGCTTACGGCATCGAAGCCGCTTCGCAAACCTATTTTGGCAAACCGGCCAAAGATTTAACCCTGCCCGAAGCCGCGCTGCTGGCCGGTCTGCCGCAAAGCCCGGCCACGCACGACCCCTACGTCAACCCCGACGACGCCAAACGGCGACAGGAAGATGTGCTGCGGCTAATGGTTGAGGCCGGTTACATTACTTCGGCGCAGGCCCAGGCCGCCAACGCCACCGATTTGCAACTGCGCCAGTTGGGCGCGGCCTTTGCCGCCCCGCATTTTGTAACCTACGTGCGGCAACAACTGGAACAGATTGTGCCGCCGGAATACATTTATCAGGCCGGGCTGCGGGTGCAAACTACGCTTAACCCGCGCCTGCAAGCCATTGCCGAGGAAGAAGTGGCCAAACAAGTTACCGCGCTGGCCAACCGCAACGTTACCAACGGGGCGCTGGTGGCGCTGAACACCGGCAACGGCCAGATTTTGGCCATGGTCGGCAGCAAGGATTTTAAGGACGAGGCCATTGATGGCCAGGTGAATATGGCCACCAGCCCGCGCCAGCCCGGCTCGACCATGAAGCCGCTCACCTACCTGACCGCCTTTGAAAAACTGGGCTACACGCCTGGCACCCTGTTGATGGACGTGCCGGTGCAATACCCCGACGGCGCGGGTAGCCTGTACATCCCCACCAATTACGATAACAAATTCCACGGCCCGGTTTCGCTGCGGACGGCGCTGGCCAACAGCTACAACATTCCGCCGGTAAAAACGCTGCAAGCCGTTGGCCTTGACGCCCTCAAAGAGATGGCCGCCCGGCTGGGTATTACCACCCTCACCCGCCCCGATTACGGCCTGTCGCTCACCCTGGGCAGCGGCGAAGTGCCGCTGGTTGAAATGACCGGCGCGTTTCAGGCCATTGCCAACAACGGCACGCTGGTGGCGCCCACCGCCATCCTCAACATTACCGATAGTTATGGCCGCACCATTGAGCCGTTCCAGGCGCAACCGCGCCAGGCGCTCAACCCGGCGCACGCCTATCTCATCACCAACATTCTGGCCGATAACCAGGCCCGCACCCCGGCTTTTGGCGCCAACAGCGTTTTAAAGCTGTCACGCCCGGCAGCGGCCAAAACCGGCACCACCAATGATTACCGCGATAACTGGGCCATTGGCTACACCCCGGATATTGTTACCGGCGTGTGGGTGGGCAACACCGACCGCAGCCCGATGGTTAACGTGAGCGGCCTGGCCGGCGCGGCACCCATTTGGCACAATTTTATGGAGCGCGCCCTCGAAGGGCAACCGGCGCAGGATTTTACCCGCCCGGACACCATTGTTGAAATGGAAGTGTGCGCCGATTCCGGCACGCTGCCCAGCGAAGCCTGCCCGGCCCGCCGCAAAGAAATATTTTTCCGCGACCAGCCGCCGCTTGGCCCTGAACACGACATCCACCAATTAATTGAAATTGATTTGAACAGCGGCCTGCGCGCCAACGAATTTTGCCGGGGCAATGTTGAAAAACGGTACTACCAGGTTTACCCGCCCGATGGCCAGCAGTGGGCGATGGAGCACGGCATTGCCCAGCCGCCCGATACCTATTGTCCCTCCACCAATATTGTGGCTAAAATTACCAATCCGGCGGATGGCAGCACCGTGCGCGGCGTAACCCAGCTAGAAGGCTCGGCTACGGCGGCCAACTTTGCCCGCTACCAGGTTGAGCTGGGCGTGGGCACCGGCCCGCAGGCTTTTACGGTGATTGCCGGGCCGGTTAGCCAAATCATTGAGCAGGGCGTGCTGGGCACGTTTGATACCACCCAACTGGCCAACGGCCCGTACACCATCCGGCTGGTGGTGTTTGACCAAAGCGGCGGCTCCACCGAAGGCCGGACGCGAATATTGGTGGATAACCCGGCCACGGCTGTGCCCACGTCCACCCCAACCGATAAACCCGCCACAGCCCAACCCACCAGTACCCCGGAGCCGCCTACCTCCACGCCGCCACCCACCGACGCGCCGACCAGCACGCCAACCATCACTCCGCCCGCTGAAACGCCCACCAGCACGCCGACTGTTGCCCCACCCACCGAAGTGCCCACCGATACCCCCACTGTCGCTTCGCCCACCGAAGCGCCCACCCAAACGCCATCCACAACAGAGCCGCCCGGCCAACCCGGCCAGCCGCCCTCGGCCAATGCCGGTCAGTCTCCGCCCGGCGCAAAAAACAAGTAGATGCCGTATGAACCACCGGATTACCAACATCGGTGAAGCTAAATCTATTTTATTTTTAACCGGCGCGCTGATTATGCTGGCTACTTGGGGCGTGGGCGCTGCCGGCTGGACTAACGGCATCAATATTCTTACGTTTGTGGGTCTGGGCGTTATTTTAATTGGCGTCATGCTGGCCCGGAGTTTGCTGCCGGCGCTGGTGGCCCACATTTTCAGCCTGATTATCGGCGTTAGCTGGTCGTTTTGGATTACCAGCCGCCTGTTACCCACCCACTACACCTGGCCCGAACGCTGGCACAACCTGGCGGCGCGGCTGCAAAACTGGTATTTTACCGCGCTGCACGGCGGCACCAGCTACGATAATTTGATGTTTATTTTGCAAATGGGCGTAATTTTGTGGGTGATGGGGTACCTGGCCATTTGGTTTGTGTTCCGTTCGGGCAAGCCGTGGCCGGCGGTGGTGCCCGGCGGGCTGGTGCTGCTGATCAACCTGTATTACATTGACAGCGTGCAGGCCGCCGAAGCCGGCGCGCCATCGCTTACGTTTTATTTTATCCTCTACCTGATAACGGCGCTGTTGCTGGTGGTGCGTTTTAATCTGTTTGACCAGCAACACCAGTGGCGGCGCGAGGGCGTTTTTTTTAGGCCCGATATTAACTTTGATTTTTTACGCGATGGCTTTATCTTTGCGCTGCTGGTGGTTGCCTTTGCCTGGATAACGCCGCCGTTTGTCAACGCCAAAACACTGCCGGTGCTCGATGAGTACCACCTGTGGTGGAGCGACGTGCAGGAGCAGTGGAACCGCCTGTTTGCCAATTTGAACTACCGCAACCAATCTGCCGGCGATACCTTTGGCGGGTCGCTGCGGTTGGGCGGGGCGCGTCAGCTTAACAATACGCCGGTGATGGATGTGCGGGTGAGCGGCGCGGGCCGTTACTGGCGGGCCGCCGTGTACGATTATTACACCGGCGATGGCTGGCTTACCCGCGACGAGGACAAAGCCAATTTTGGGCCGGAGGCTGCGCTGGAGTTGCCGGTGTTTGAAATGCGCCAGGCCGTAACCCAAACCTACACCCTGCGCCGCGATAACGCCACCGTGTTGTACGCTATGTCCAGCCCCGTTTATTTTAACCGCCCCACCCGGGTAAACTTTTTCGCGCTGCCCGCCGAGCAGGTGGCGCAGGCCGCCATTCCGGGCTGGCTGGGCCGCGGCGAGGTATGGGCCGCCGAAATCACCTACGTTCGCAGCAACGCCACGGTGGATAACGGCGAAAGCTACCAGGCTGTGTCGCTGGCCAGCCGGGCCACCGCCACGCAACTGGCCGCCGCCGGCGCGGATTATCCCGCCTGGGTAACAGACCGCTACCTCAACCTGCCGCCATCCATCACCGCCCGCACCCGCGAGTTGGCCCGGCAAATTACCGCCGGCACCGCCGATAATTTTGCCAAAGCGCAATCCATTGAACAGTGGTTGCGCCAAAACATAAAATACAACGATAAAATTGCCGCGCCGCCGGCGGGCCTCGATAAAGTGGATTACTTTTTGTTCACGCTCAAAGAGGGCTACTGCGATTATTACGCCACGGCGATGATTGTTATGTTGCGCTCGCTGGGGATTCCGGCCCGGTTGGCGGCAGGGTTTGCCCAGGGCACCTTTAACCCGACCAGCGGCGCGTTCGAAGTGCTCAACCGCGACGCCCACTCGTGGGTTGAGGTTTACTTTCCCCGGTACGGCTGGCTGGAGTTTGAGCCAACCGCCAGCCAGCCGGCCATTGTTCGCACCGCTGCCGCTGATGCGGTAACACCCCCGGCAGCCACCGTTCAGCCGGAAAACGCGCCGGGCAACCCGCATAACAACATCCCCATTGATGATGAAGCCTTTGGCGGCGGCAAACTGCCCTTTGGCCTTAACTATTTAATTCCGCTGGCGGGCCGGCAAATCTCGTGGGCGCTGGTGGCGTTGGGCGCGGGTGTAATTATTCTAACCGGCGCGGCGTTGGCCGGCGGCGTGGTGGCCTGGCGGCGGCAATCCGCCCGGTTGATGGCTGAAGCCGGCGTGGTTGGCCTGTACCGGCGAATGGTCAAGTTGGCCGGCTGGATGGGGATAAGGCTGCGCCCGTGGCAAACGCCGTTTGAGCACGCCGGCATGCTGCAACGCGCCCTGCCGCAACGCCGGCAGGAAATTGAAACCATTGCCGGCGGTTACGTGACCGCCGGTTACGGCAACCCGCACACCGGCAACCCGGATAATATTCAACCGGATGAGGCCGCCTGGCAACGGCTGCGCCCGGCCATGCTCAGGCAAACCCTGTGGCGGCGCTTGCCGCGCTGGTTGCAAAAATAAAAATCCCCGCCTTTTTGGTGGTTCAAAAGCCCTTTTGTTTTAACCTGGTCAGAAAAAATTATGACCGGGTCAAAATTAATTATGACCCAGTCAAAAATAAATATGACCCGGTCAAAAAATTTTTTGACCGGGTCATATTTTCCCCTACTTCATCCTCCGTACTTCTTATTCCTGCGCCTTACTGCTTTACCTCTCGGCCGGCGTATTGCCGCTGGTAATATTCCTGGTAGTGGCGGCCATCTTTAATTTTGCGCCACCACTCCTCGTTATCCACGTACCATTTTACGGTGGCTTCAACCGCCTGCTCAAAATTGTGCCGGCTGGCCCAGCCCAGCGCCTTGATTTTGCTGCAATCGAGCGCGTACCGGCGGTCGTGGCCGGGGCGGTCGGTGATGGGCTGAATTAAGCTTTCCGGTTTGTTGAGCAATTGGAGGATGAGTTTGGCCAGCGCAATATTGGTGCTTTCTACGCCGGTGCCCAGGTTGTAAATTTCGCCAATCTGGCCCTGGCGCAGCACCATATCAATGCCATCACAGTGATCCAGCACGTACTGGTAATCTCGCATTTGCAGGCCGTCGCCGTACAGGGGCAGCGGTTTGTTGTCAATGGCGTTGGTTACAAACACCGGCACCACTTTTTCCGGGTATTGGTACGGGCCAATGTTGTTGCTGCCGCGCGTAATGGTTATTGGCAGGTTAAAGCTGGTGTAATAAGCCAGGCACATTAAATCGCCGCCGGCTTTGGCCGCCGAATAGGGGCTGCGAGTGTGCAGCCGGTCGGTTTCTACCGAACGCTGCCCCATCGGGATTGCGCCGTACACTTCATCGGTGCTGATTTGGTGGTAGCGTTCAATCTGGTATTTTTTGGCGGCTTCCAGCAACACAAACGTGCCGTACACATCGGTCTGGATAAAGCCGCCCGGCTCCATCAGCGAGCGGTCCACGTGCGTTTCGGCGGCAAAGTTGACAATGGTGTCAATGTTGTAGGCGCGCATGGCGTTATCCACGGCTTCGGCATCGCTGATATCGCCCTGCACAAAATGGTAATGCGGATTGGCCGCCACCGGCAACAGGTTATCCGGGTTGCCGGCGTAGGTTAATTTATCGTACACCACTATGTTGATGTCGTTGTACCGGGTTAACATCATCTGCACAAAATTTGAGCCAATAAAGCCGGCTCCGCCAGTTACCAAAAAGTTTTTCATTAAAAATCCTCCAAGTTTTTAGCGAGCGCAATAAAAACGCCCCCGGTCAGGGGCGTTTTGAAAAAAAACAAATTTTTTGCCGGCTAACCGGTCATCAGTTGGTGCGGGCAATAGTTTTTACGTTGCCCCAGTCGCCAACTTCGGCGTAAACAATCCCTTTTTCATAAATTTGGGCGCGGTACGATTTGTCCAGATAGGTTACATCATATTCCGCGCTTAACCGCTCGCCCAGTTTTTGGGATTGAGCCACTTTATAGAACATGGCTTCGGGGTTAAGCGGGATGATGTTGGGCTGCCCCACCAGCGCAATGGTTTCTTCCAGCGATAGCGACGGTGCCGGCGGCGGGGGTGGCGGAGGCGGCGGCGCCATTTCGGGAACGGTGGTAAGCTGATACACAATGTAAAACGAATGGTGTCCCCAGGTGTTGCCGTGGTCTTCATCGGCGTGATCGGTGCGAATGCCGGACACCGCTTCGCTGGGCAGCGGGTTATCGGTTGGATATTCTACCGCTACCGTGGCCCTGGTTTTTGACCACAGCGGAAAGTTGGTACCCGGTTCGTTGGCGGGTTTATCTACCACGGCGTACACCGGTTTGGCATTTTCCTCGGTGAGCACCAGCCGGGTGTTATTAATCCGCTGGCCATCGCCGCCCAGTACATCAACATACACGTGGTGGTTGCCGTTATTCTCGGCACCGGTCAGGTGGTAAATGCCTACCACCCGCCAGTATTGTTTGGCCGCGGGCAGCATACTGGCCAAAGGTTTAATCTGAACCCCGTATTTGGCGGCGTTGTTAAAAACGCCCTGGCCCTGGCTTACGGTTTCCAAAAACTGCCGGTTATAATCTGGAAGCGCCATCTCATTTCTCCTTATTTTATTTTTTTGATTAACCGATAACTTCAGTGTTATCCGGTTTTTACCCTTTTTCGTTGATTACAACATCAAGCACTTTGTCGCCGGCAGGTGGATTCATGTTGGTTTGGGGGTCGCGCACGGTGAGTTTTTTGGCCACATCCAGCCCGTTAACTACCCGGCCAATGATGGTAAAGTTGGCATCAAGTTGCGGCAGCGACGCAAACGTAATAAAAAACTGGCTGCCGTTGGTGTTTGGCCCGCTATTAGCC
The DNA here is from genome assembly GCA_964517605.1 of uncultured Caldilineaceae bacterium. Classification (GTDB taxonomy): domain Bacteria; phylum Chloroflexota; class Anaerolineae; order 4572-78; family J111; genus J095. The sequence goes on from CAZFCE010000022.1 coordinate 53,319, forward strand.
AGCGAAAACACGCCGGGGCCATCAAACTTGTGCGCCGGAGTTAGCTCGTCGCCGCAGCGATAGCCGGGGAAGCCCACGCCGGTGCCGGTGGGGTCGCCGCCCTGGGCCACAAAGCCTTCGAGCACCCGGTGGAAGGTGGTGTTTTTGTACCACCCTTTTTGGGCCAAAAAGACAAAGTTGTTCACATTAACCGGGGCGGTTTCGGTAAAGAGTTCTATTTCAATATCGCCCTTTTCGGTTTTAATAGTTGCCGTGTATTTTTTAGCCGGGTCAATTACCTGCGCCGGTTCGGTGTACCATTTTTCTTTCAACTGCATCAGCTTGATAAAGGCGTCAAAGCCCTGGTACGATAACCCAAACTGCTGCGAGGGGAACATGACCTGGTTAACAATAACCGTCGGCGTGCCGGAGAGTTTGGCATCAACGGCCTGTTGGTACGCGGCCTGTACTTTGGCGGCATACGTTTCTTTTTCCAGGTCGGTGCGGAATTTATCCACATCGGCCAGGCCAATTTCTTTGGCGTAGCCCACCAGCACGTCAATCATGCCAGAGGCCGGAGTTGAAGCCCAGTTTGACTGTTGTTCAAACATAATGTCGTGCATTTCCCAGAATTTGCCCTGCGCTCCGGCGGCTTCGGCGGCTTCAGCCGTAATTTTGGCTTTGTCGTGAATGGTGAGCAATGGAAAATGGCGGTAAATAAGCCGGATATTATCGCTGTTTTCTTTTCTAATTTGATCTAACATGGGAGCAACGCCGGAACAGCCCGGACACTGGAAGTCGGCGTACTCAATTATGGTAAGCGGCGCGTTCTCTGGCCCCAGCGACCAATCCTGGGCGCTGGCCGGCGGCGTTTGGGCATCGTTGGGGATTTCTACGGCTGAACAGGTGGCCGGTTGGGTTGAAGTTACCTGTGCCGTGCCGGCTACTGTGGCCGTAATCGGCGCTTGGGTGGCCTGGGCAACTTCGGTGGGCGGCGTGGTTGAGGCCGGTTTGGTAGCGCCGTTTTTGTTTGAAACGGGTTGGGCCGCGCCGCCGCAGGCTGCCAGCAGGTTTAACAGCAACCAGCCCGTGGCCCCTGCCGCTGCCGCGCGACGCCAAGAAAGATGTGTTTGCATTTATTTTTCCTTATTTTTTAATGACTGGATTTTGGCTGATATTCTACACACAAACCTTTAGCTTGTCGAGAAAACTAACAAAAAAGCTCGCTCCGGCAGGAACGAGCTTTTTTGTTGGTTAACCTATTCGTGAATCACCACCAGCGTGCCAGGGTTATCGGCGGTAGCCACCACCTGGGTTTGGCCCGGCGGTAACACCGGGTTGGCCCATTCAAACAACTTTTTCGAGTTTTCGTTGCTCAAGTTTACGCAACCGTGGCTCATCGGCTGGCCAAAGTTATCGTGCCAGTAAGCGCCGTGCAGCGCGTAACCGGCGTAAAAATACATGGTGTAGGGCACTTCGGGCAGGTAATATCCCGGCCCGACCATCAATGTGGAAATCAGCTTCCAGTAGATGTTAAAATTACCAACCACGGTCGGCGTGCCGGGCAGCCCGGTTGAGCTTAAAAAGGTCATTACCGGCACATTGCCTTCCCAGGCGATAACCCGCTGCTGGGTTAAATTTACTTCAATCCACTTTTCAGTGGCCGAAGCCGGCTGGTGAGCCAGCAGGCTGGCGTCAACCGGGGCAAGCAATTTGGGGCCGCCCAGGTTATCGCGGTTGGGGCCTTGCAACTCGTCTGGCCGGGCCGATTGAACGGCTGCCGGTTCGGCGGCAGGAGCCGGCTTAAAAAAGGCCGGCACATTGGGCACGGTGAGGGTTTGCACCGGCATTTCGCGCATTTGCACCGGGATTTTTACCGTATCTCCCCGCGAGGCGAGTGGCCGGTTAACTTTTGAGGCCGGTTTTGGGGCGACCACCGGCGGCGCAACCACCGCCGCGCTTTCGGGCGAGGTCGCTGCCGGCAGCCAGGCCGCCAGCGTAGCCGGCGGCGCTAACACCAGCGCCAACAGCCCGATGGCCATCAGCGCCACGCCGGCCACAAACAGCATCACCATTAAAAACGGGTTAATGGTTTTGCGGGCGCGGTGGGCCATTGCCCCCTTTTGCGCGCGCTTTTGCGCCTCGTTATCGGTGAACAACTGCCGCCGGTCAATTGTTGGCGACGTTACGTCATCAATTTCTTCTGTTTCTTCTATTTCCTCTATTTCTTCGCCCCGCGCTTGTTGTTCAACCCAGAGAAGCCCGGCTTTGGCCCGCTCATTATTCGGGTCCAATTTGAGGATACGCTCCAGCAATTGAATGCTTTCTTGCGGCGTGGCTGCCACGTAGGCCATCCAAAACAACGCCGGAATGTAGTTGGGGTTGGCCCGCAATACCGCCCACAAACATTTGCGCGCTTCTTGTTTGCGGCCGGCCCGGGCGGCTTCGATGCCCAAATTTAAATCTTTGGTCAAATCGGGTCCAGAGTTAGTCATTTTTTATTCCAGCGGCGTAAAACAGAGGTCAATCGGGCGCATTGAACTTGCCCGGAATATTAAGATTTTACCACAAATATCCATATTTGAAAATTGCTTATTTTATGTAAAATTTGGACTGGTTTGGCCTTTGCCCGGCCTCCGGCGGCGTGTTATAATTCCGGCAAACATCATTACAATGGATTTAACATTATGGCAAACTGGTTGAAAATTTTTACGCCGTTACTGGCAGGGTTACTGTTTTCAGCCACGGCGCTGGCTGCGCCGCCGCCTGCCGGCCCGCCGGCTCCCATTGCGCTGGAAAAAATGGTTAATCTGGGCGTGCCGGTGGGCAATGTCCCGCTGCCCAAATTTGTGGCGCTCAACAGCCCGGAGCGGTTGCTCTACATTTTTAGCGAAGGCGAAGCCCAACAGGGCAACCTGTTGAGCGTATTTAACCTCAAAACCAAAGAATTTACCCACCGGCTGCAATTAAACCAAAGCGATGCGCAACCGCTCGGCCTGCAATTTGACCCCGCCTCCGGTTTGTTGTACGCCCTGTGGCAAGAGCGCTCGGCTAACGCCCGCCCCGTTTTGGCCGTAATTGATAGCAAAGTGCTGCAACTATCGCAGCAAATTCCCAACATCGAGGCTTTTGCCGCCAACAACGGAATTTTATACGCCGCCACCGCCACCGAACTGCTGGCGGTGAATCTTTCTAACAACAGCCTGGAGCAAGCCCGCCGCGTGAGTTTGCCGCCCGTCGCCGCTCCCGCCGGGCCGCTGGCGGTGGATGCCGCCCACCACCGGCTCTATTTGGGCCGCAAAACCGAGGCCGGCTGGGCCATCGAAATTTTTGAAACCGAGAGCCTGCAACTCCAAACCCACTACGCCACCGACGGCCAGGTGCTCGATATTTTACCGCAATCCGCCACCGACCAGGCATTTTTCACCACCGACCAAACCGGCGTGCGGGTGCTGGGGCGCATCACCGGCAGCGGCGAACTGGCCGACCTGCCCGTTGAATTAGGCCCGCACTACGGCGCGGAAGGCATCGCGCTGGCGGCAGATGGCAACACGCTGTTCTACAGCAACGGCCAGTGGGGCAGCGATCCTGGCCAGGGGCCGGCGCTGGTGGGGCTGGATGCCAAAACGCTGGCCGAAACGCGCCGCATCCCCCTGCTTTCCAACGTTGACCACCTGATTGTTGACGACCAAACCGGCCACGCCTACGCCGTGTATCCGTATGCCCATCATTTGTACCAAATTGATTTATCCGCCGCCACCTTTGAAATTGAAGTCACCGCCGTGCGCCTGCGTGATGTACAACTGGATGCCGCCGGCAACCGCCTGTTTGTTTCCGATAGCGCCAACCGCATTCGCCAGCTTGATCCCGCCACGTTAGCGCCGCAAAAAGAAACGTTGCTGCACAACAACTGGGCCGACTTTGGCTTTAAAAACCAGGATTGGTCCGGCCAACTGGCGCTGGATACCAACCGCAAGCGATTGTACGTTAGCGGCCTGCCGGCGGTGGCGCTGGATACCAGCACGCTGGCCGAAACCGCCACCCTGGACCCCGGCGGCCAGTTTGCCCTTGCCTCCGGCGGCAGCACCGTATACCTGAGCAATTGCGGCGTAACCATGCTCAATGCCGCCACACTCAGCCCCAGCGGTGTTATTTCCGGCAGCACCGCCCGCCCCGATGGGCTATCGCCCAACCCGTGCGTAGGCCACAGCTACCTGGATGCCCAAAACCAGTGGTTGTACAGTATTGTGCCCAACGGCGTTCCCGGCTCAAACGGCGGCAGTCAGCTTTATGTGTACAACGTGGCTCCGCTCAGCCCCACCCTGATTTTCTCCGATACCAACATCAGCTTTCTCAGCGCCGAACCGGACCCCGCCGGCCAACGCGCTTTTGTCAGCTACCTGCGCAACAGCAACCAGCGCTTGCTCACCCTCAGCCCGGCCAGCCAAAAATACAGCCACCACCTGTTGGGTTTGTGGGGCCAGGCCCGGTACAGCCCCGCCAGCAACCGGCTGTACGTGGCCGATGGCAACTCGGCCCGGCTGCTTACGCTGGATGCCGACACGCTGGACGTGCTGGCCGAACTGCGGCTGCCCGGCGACAACTTTCGGCTGGTTGAAATTGATCCCGCCACCGACCGCCTTTACCTGATTGACAGCGCCGGCAACTTGCTCACCACCGCGCCCGGCGCTACGCCGGCGGCGGCCATTTCTCCGCCGCCCGCCCCCGCCGTACACGCCGATGATGCGGTGCTGGGCCTGGCTGCGCCCGCCAACGGCCCGGTTATCGCCCGGATAAACAGCCACGTCAGAGAATTCTCGCTCGAAGCCTACCTGTACCGCACCACCGATGGCGGCCAAAACTGGGCCAATCTGGGCCAAAACCTGCCGCCCTACCCGGTGCAGGCGGTGGCCGCATCGCCCAATTTTGCTACCGACCAAACGCTGCTGGCCAGCGTGCTCAACTCCGGCATTAGCGGCGGGCTGTACAAATCGGTGGATGGCGGCCAAAGCTGGCAACCGGCCATGACCGGCCTGCGCGATTTGTGGGTGAACGCGCTCACCTTTGCGCCCGATTTTAACCGAACCGGCCTGGTGTTTGCCCAAACTTTTTACGGGGGGCTGCATTTTTCCGTTGATGGCGGCGATACCTGGCAGCCGGTGGCCGAACTCAACCCCAACGATCCGTTTCCCGTTTTCTCCAGCGATTTTGCGGCGGCCATTAGCGCCAAATCTATTTTGATTAGCCAGCCGCTCAACCAGATGCATGGCCTGTTCCGCGCCACGCGCCGGGCCAACGGCGGGCCATCAACCTGGGAGCAGGTGTTGGACCAAACCGCCTCGCGGCTGGCGCTCAGCCCGGATGGGCAAACGGCGCTGGCTTACGGCAACGCCCTGTGGCGCTCTACCAACAGCGGGCGCAACTGGGAAATTGGCGGCGCGGGGCTTACTCAGGAATCGGCGGTTAGGCCCGATCAAATGTTTTTTTCACCCCAATTTAACCGGGATCACACCGTTTACTTTTTCTGTGCGGATACCAGCGGCAGCGCGCAATCCATTTTGTACCGCTCCACCGATGGCGGCCAAAATTGGTTGCCGTGGCAGTTGCCCGCCGATAGCCCTATTTTTACTGCCTTTACCCTTACCCCCACCGGCGATTTTTTACTGGGCGATACCGCCGGGCGGCTTACCCAACAATCGCCGGCGGCGATGCGCTGGGCCACGGCCAACCTGCCGGCCAGCCGCTTTACCCTTGATGACCTGGCCGCCGATAGCAGCGGCGCGACTTTGTTTGCCGTGAGCGGGCCGCACGGCCTGTTCAAATCAACCAATGGCGGGCGCGGCTGGCAGCGCACCAACTACCCGGTTCGCCGCCTGGATTTTAGCAGTCGCCGCTTTCAGGTGGCCGTGGCCGGGCCAACCGTTTTTGTGGCTTCGGGGGTGAGCCTGCACCGTAGCGATACCGGCGGCGATAGCTGGCAGGCGCTATCGCTGGGCGGGGCCGGTTTTACGTTCCCGGCGCAGCAAATTGCGCTATCGCCCAACTATGCCACCGATAAAACGCTGCTGGTCGGCACGCCCACCGCCCTGTACCGCAGCGCCGATGGCGGCGAAAGCTGGCAGCAAGTGCTATCCATCGCCGCCGAATCCTCAACACCCGATGTGCTGACCTTTGCGCCCAACGGCCAAACGGCATATGTGCGCTTTGGCTACGGCCAAAACCTGTACCGTAGCGCCGACGCCGGCCAAAGCTGGCAAATTCAGCCCAACACCGCCGGCGATGAATTTTTCTCTATTTTGGCTTATGATGCCGATGCCGGCGGCACGCTCAGCGCCGCCGTTGAGTTTGACCGCAAACTGGCCCAAACCGATTCCCAAACGCCGCCGTGGCGCAACCTTACCGGGTTGTTGCCCGCCGAGTTGGGCAGCGTGGATGGCGTGGTATACCAAAACGGCAATCTGGTTGTGGCCGGCATGGGCGGGCTGTTCCGCAGCGCCGACAACGGCCAAAGCTGGCAGCCCATTTCTGGCAGCGGGTTGCCGGCGGATGTTGTGCTCACCGGCCTGTATCGAATTGGCCCCAATTTAGCCGTTACCTTCAGCGATGGCGCTATTTACGCCGCCACCGGCGATAGCGGCGCAACCTGGAAAGATATTTCAATTGTTAAATAAAATGCGGTTTGATATTCTCACCCTGTTCCCCGAAATGTTTGCGGGCGCGTTTGACGCCTCAATTATCAACCGCGCCCGCGAGCGCGGCCTGGTTGAAATTGTGCTGCACAACATTCGGGATTACGCGCCCGGCAAACACCACGTTACCGACGACACACCTTATGGCGGCGGCGGCGGCATGATTATGAAGCCGGAGCCTATTTTTTACGCCGTTGAAAGCATTTTAAATGTTCAAGTCCCCGCCGCCGGCTATCGCTCTTTGCTGGCGCAGGGCTACCCGCCCATAATTTTGCTCACCCCGCAGGGGCGGCTGCTCAAACAACCGCTGGCCCGCCAATTGCTGGCCACCGGCAACCGGTTACTATTCATTTGTGGCCGCTACGAAGGTTTTGATGAGCGGGTGCGCCAGTATTTGGCCACCGATGAGCTATCCATTGGCGATTACGTGCTGTCCGGCGGCGAACTGGCGGCGATGGTTGCCGTTGACGTGCTCACCCGGCTTATTCCCGGCGCGCTGGGCGATGCCGAGGCCACCGACAAGGACTCGCATTCCAGCGGCCTGCTGGAACACCCCCACTACACCCGCCCCGCCGACTTTCGCGGCCACGGCATCCCCGAAATTTTGTTGTCGGGGCATCACGCCAAACTCGAAGTGTGGCGGCGCGAGCAATCGCTGGCCCGCACCCTGGCCCGCCGGCCAGATTTACTGGCCGAAGCCGACCTTTCGGCCAAAGACATTGCCTATTTGGAGCAACTCAAACAACAACCGCCCGATTCCGCTCCGGATGAATTTGCCTAACCCCCGCCCCTTATGGTAAAATCCCGCTTTGTGGCGAGAGGCACACCAGTGTGCCTCTTTTCATTGTTTTGAGATGTTGTGAGTTTGATAGCCAGCAAGAGAGCTTTAATTGATAGAGGTGTAAAATGGCCCACGCAGTAGATTTAATCCGTTCAGTAGAACAACTAAAAGACAACGTGACAGAAGTTGAGGTTGGCGATACGGTAAAGGTGTCGGTTAAGATTGTCGAAGGCAACCGCGAACGCATCCAGGTTTTTCAGGGGATTGTTATTTCCAAAGAAAGCAGCGGCATCAACGAATCTTTCACCGTGCGGCGGATTGCCTCGCACGGGATTGGCGTAGAACGCAAGTTTCTGGTTCACTCCCCCCGCATCAGCGCGATTGAAGTTGTCCGGCACGCTAAAGTTCGCCGCGCCAAACTGTACTACCTCCGTGGCCGAACCGGCAAGTCGGCCCGGTTGAAAGAAAAACGGCTGGCCTAGTAGTTTTAGTTCTGTCCGTTGTTTATGCCCCATTTGCAAAAAGAAATAGCCCTGCTCAAGCAGGGCTATCGTTTTGTTGCCGGGTTGGATGAAGCCGGTCGAGGCGCGTGGGCCGGGCCGGTGGTGGCTGCCGCCGTAATTTTGCCGCTGCACCGGCCAAATTTGCCCGCCCAACTTACCGGCCTGCGCGATTCTAAATTGCTCAGCCCGGCCCAGCGCGAGCGCCTGTTTGAGGTTATTCAAACCACGGCGGCGGGCTGGGCAGTGGGCCTGGCTTCGGCGGCGCAAGTGGATGATTTAAACGTGGTGGGGGCCACCCGGCTGGCCATGCAACAGGCGTTGGCGGCGTTGCCCATCGCGCCGGATTATTTATTACTGGATCACCTCAAACTGCCCGCCGTGCCCCTGCCGCAGGATGCTTTTCCCAAAGCCGATAACATTTCGCTGTCGGTGGCGGCGGCTTCGGTGCTGGCTAAAGTTACCCGCGACCGGCTGATGGTTGAACTCCACCGCCAATATCCGCAATATGCCTTTGACCGCCATAAAGGGTACGGCACTCAACTGCACCAAACGGCGCTGGCTAAATTTGGCCCCACGCCGGCGCACCGGTTGAGCTATGGCCCCATCCGGCAGATAAACAGCCAAAAATCACTATTCAGTTGAATCGTTTGGGGTGAGAGGGCGCACGTATTCTACCAGCGTGATGATTTGCGTGCCCAAAAACTGGCCGTGCGAACCCCTAACCGTAAACCCGTGGCGCTCGTAAAAGCGCCGGGCCGAGGCGTTGCTGGATTGCACCGACACAAAACACTGGTCAAAACCGGCCTGGGCCAGCGCCGCAAAACCGGTGGTTAGAATGGTGTTGCCTACTTTTAAGTTCTGGTAATCTGGCAGCACGTACAGCCGCACCAGTTCTGCGCGCGCCCGCATGGGGTGGTAACGCCGGAGAAAGTGGCCAAACCCCACCACTTTGCTGTCAATTTCGGCCACGTAAAACCAATGCCCCGGCATATTTATGGCCGATTCAAGGTTTTCAATTTTGTAGGCGCGTTCCAAAAATTCGCGGCGGTTTTCGGGGGCGATGGTTTCATTATAGGTGGCATCCCAGGTAATATGGGCAATATAGGCCACCTGGGGCAAATCTTCACGTGTAGCAAATCTAACAACCGGTTGTTCGTAACCCACTGGCATCAATCCGTAAAAAAATTAAAAAGTTCCTCTGCCGGGCATCCTCTAATAAACAGCCGTTGATTTATTAGAGCTAATGGCCCCGAGGAACTGATTGGGTGTTAAATTAACTGACTATTCGGGAGTTACGCCTGTTACCCACGAAGAAAAATCCGAAGTGGTAGGCAATTCCACCTTTTGGATTTTGTAAACATTGGGTATTTGCGGCCCGGAACTTTGCGCAAAGCCGGTTACAACATAGCCTCGCCGAAAATAGGTTTCAAAAATATCGCGGGTCGATTCGCGCCAGCCCCGGGCCACGCTCAAATCAACTTTTTTGATGGCGTTCAAATCCGGGGGAATTTGCACCAGCAGCGTGTTTTCGTCCATTTCCAGATCGGTAGCCATAGGCCGGGGCAGGTTTCCTTCCCAGGCGGCGTAATTAACCACGTTGTACTGGGCCAGCAGTTGGTCGGCCCACGGGCGCGGCTCGGTGCTGCGAATGCGTTCCCGCACCCGGTCGCTCATCAATTCCCATTCCAGCAAAAAGCGGTCAGTAGAAAGGCCCACTTGCAGCGGATTGCTCACCGCTCCGTAAATATCGCGGGCGTAATGGCGCACAATTCCGCCCAGTTTTTCAATGTTCAGAGTGGCGTTTTTGCCCAGTAACGGGTCATACGTCCACACGATCAAATCAATGCCTTTGCGCAACATCTGGTCGCGCTGGGCCAGCTTTAGCTTCATGCCGATGCCGCGATTTTGGTAATTGGGCAGCACGCCCATGCGCTGTGAAAACAGGTATAGCTTAGAGCCGGACATACCCAAATAGCCATACACAAAGCCCACCAAATCCGGGCCATCGTAAGCGCCCAGCAGCACCCCGCCGTTATGCGCCGCGGAGATTAACTGGGTATACGGAAACACCATCAAATCCGTATAACCCCAGGTAGTGCGCTGGATTTCGTGGCATTTGCGTAAATCGGTTAGGGTTCTGATAGGGCGGATTTTTATCTCCATCCCCAAATCCTTATCAAAATTAGATAATTGCCAGGGGGTATATCCACCTGAACCTTTATTTGTTAAGTATAACACCGTTAAATCCAGCCCGCAAGCGAAAAAATGAGTAATTTGGCCCACTCAAAATTTTGTATTGGCCGGATTGGGCATGCTAAAATGGGCTTGATAACAATCAATGGAACAGCGACATGGCGTTACGGTTTAAAACTTTGGGGCTTATTTTTAGCGGCCTGATTATCGCCGGATTTTTGTTGGCCCCGCCGGTATCGGTGCTGGATAAGGCGCATGCGGTGGGGTATGCCATTTGCCACCAGCTACCGGCTCGTACTTTTAAAATTGAGGGCGTGCCGTTGCCGCTCTGCGCGCGTTGCACCGGCATTTATTTGGGCTTTCTTGGCGGGCTGCTGGGCATGTGGCTGTTGCGCCGCCAATATGCCATTGATTTGCCGCCCACGGCAATTTTGGTAACGCTGGTGCTGTTTATTTTGGTAATGATTTTTGACGGCCTCAACTCGTTTTTAGAGTTTGTGCCTGCCGTGCCACAACTTTACCCATCCCAAAACTGGCTGCGCCTGACCACCGGCACGCTGCACGGCCTGGCTCTCAGCGTGATTGTTTATCCGGTGGTGAGCATTAGCCTGTGGCGACCGGAACTGGTAAAAAATGAAGCCATCATCCAGAACGTGGCCGAGTTGGCCGCGTTTGTGGCGGGCGGCGGCGCAATTATTGCGGTGGTGTTGTGGCAAAACTCGTGGTTGCTGTACCCGCTAACCATTTTAAGCGCATTGGGCGTGGTGGTGATGCTCACCATGGTTAACACCGTGCTGGTGTTGGCGCTCACCCGGCGCGAAGCCGCCGCCGGCAACTGGCGCGAGTTGGTTGCGCCGGTAACAATGGCGGCGGCAATATCGTTTTTAATGATTGGCGGAATGGATTGGCTGCGGCTTGTAATTACACGGGCGGCTCACCTGCCGTTTTAACGCAGGACTTATTTCACATTGAGTCTTTAGCCGGCCCATGTTATCTATACAAATAGATATTTTTTACCGCAGGATACAATTACCATGCTAAAACAAACCACCCTTCTCTTTATCAAAGCGTTGATTATCGGAGTTGCCTTAAATTTTGGTATCCGGTACGCCACCAACCTGACCCCGCTTCAGTCCCACATGCCACCGCCAGGGCCGCCGGCGCAACATTTTGTCACCACCGGCAACTTTGAAAAATAGGCACTTTACCAAAATGGGAGCGTAAACACGCCCCCATTTTTTGTAGTCTCAACCGTCGGTTAAACCCAGCCCCGTAATTTAACCGCTTCGGCTACCCGCTCAACCGCCACCAGATACGCCGCCAACCGATTGTGCACCTTTTTGGCCTGCGCCATTTTGTGAACGCTGTGAAAGGCGGCGGTCATTTTGTCATCAAGCCGCTGGTGAACCTCGTCCAGCGACCAGTAGAAGTTGTAAGCGTTTTGCACCTGCTCAAAATAACTCACCGTTACGCCGCCGGCGTTGCACAGAAAATCGGGGATAACGTACACGCCGTTTCTGTACAGAATAACATCGGCTGCGGGCGTGGTGGGGCCGTTGGCCAGTTCGGCCACAATTTTGGCGCGAACATTGCCGGCGTTTTCGGCGGTGATCACATTTTCCAGCGCCGAAGGGAACAGCACCGTCACCTCCAGTTCCAGCAGCTCGCTGTTGCTGAGCGGCGTTGTCCCCGGCAAATCAACCACCGAGCCGGTTTGGTGTTTGTGTTGTAAGGTGGCTTCAAAATCCAGCCCGTTTTCGGCGTACACCCCGCCCCGCGAATCCGACACGGCTACCACTTTTAGCCCCAGCAGTTCTACCGCCAGTTTGTGGGCAAATTGGCCGGCGTTGCCGTAGCCTTGAATGGCGGCGCGCCCACCCGCCAGATTCAGCCCCAGCACTTTGGCCGCCTCGCGCACGGTGTAAATACCGCCGCGAGCGGTGGCATCTACCCGGCCTTCGGAGCCGCCCAGCGCCAGCGGCTTGCCGGTAATAATCCCCGGCACCATGTGGCCTTTAATCACGCTGTATTCGTCCATCATCCAGGCCATAATTTGAGGCGTGGTGTACACATCCGGGGCCGGCACATCGGTATCTTCGCCCAGAATTTTCCACACCGCGCGAATGTAGCCCCGCGCCAGCCGTTCTTGCTCCGTTGGCGACAGTTCTTTGGGGTTGCAGGTAACGCCGCCTTTGCCGCCGCCCAGCGGAATATCCACCACGGCGGTTTTCCAGGTCATCCAGGCCGCCAGCGCCTTCACCGTATCCAGGGTTTCATCCGGGTGCCAGCGCAAGCCGCCTTTGCATGGCCCGCGCGCATCGCTGTATTGCACCCGGTAGCCGCGATACACCCGCACGCTGCCGTCATCCATGCGCAGCGGAATGGTTACGGTCAGTTCGCGCATGGGTTCGCGCAACAGGGCGTGGGCCGCCGGCGGTAGGCCCAAAATGATGGCGGCTTCGTCAAGCTGCTGCTGCGCAATTTGAAACGGGTTGTTGTTTGACATAGTGCATTTCTCCTTTGAAATACATTTTTTATGGGTGGGCATCGTTACGATGCCACCACCTGTTTTGGCCAACAAAAAAGCGAACCTGTAGTAACGGTGGTTCGCTTTTTTTACCAGCATTCAATCCGGTTGCACCTCCGGGTGAAACACGTTGATTAAATTTGCCAGCCGATTTTTTAGCCGGTGGGCGGCCCGTTTATTTTTTTTGCAGCAGGTCGCGCAGCAGTTTTTCGGCCACTTGCGGATTGGCTTTGCCGCGCGTGGCCCGCATAACCTGCCCCACCAAAAAGTTAATCAGCCCCTCTTTGCCGCTGTGAAACTGGCTGACGGCATCGGGGTTGGCGGCAATTACCTGCTCGGCCACAAATTGAAGCTGGGCGGTGTTGCTGATTTGCTGCAAGCCCAACTCCTCAACTATTTGTTGCGGCGCGTTCCCGCTTTCAAACATTACGGCAAACACTTTTTTGGCCGCCGATTGGTTGATGGCGTCATCGTTAACCAGTTTGATGAGCGTCACCAAATCTTCGGGTTTGATTTTTACCTGGTCAATATCGCCGCCGCTTTCGCCCAGCAGCCGGAATAGCTCAACCGATAGCCAGTTGCTAATCAATTTGGGCGTAACGCTTTTGGCTTTTTTGGCGGCGGCCACCACCGCTTCAAAATAGGCGGCCACGGCGCGGTCATCGGCCAGCAGGTGCGCTTCTTTGTGGCTCAGGCCGTAGGCGGTGGTGTAGCGGGCAATTTTGGCGTCGGGCAGTTCGGGCAGGCCGGCTTTGAGGCTGTCAATCCAGGCCGGGTCCAAATCGAGCGGCGGCAAGTCCGGTTCGGGAAAGTAACGGTAGCCGGTATCGCCTTCTTTGCTGCGTTGCAGCACGGTGCGCTGCCGGTTTTCATCCCAACCCATAGTCACCTGCTCAATAACGCCGCCGCTGTTGAGCACCTGCGTTTGGCGCTCAATTTCGTAGGCAATAGAGTTGCGCACCGAGCGGAACGAGTTGAGGTTTTTAATTTCAACCTTGGTGCCCCAGCGGCCCGTTTCGGCGTTTTTTAGCGACAGGTTAACCTCGCAGCGCATGGCCCCTTTTTCCATATCGCCGGTGCTTACGCCCAAATAGCGCACCAGTTGCCGCAGTTTTAGCACGTAGGCGTAGGCTTCTTCCGCCGAGGCAATATCGGCTTCGGTGACAATTTCTAGCAGCGGCACGCCGGCCCGGTTTAAATCAACCAGGCTGTAATCATCAACGTGGGTAAGTTTGCCGGTATCCTCTTCCAGGTGGGCGCGGCGCACGCGGATGCGTTTGGGCGCGCCGCCTTCCGGCTCAATATCAACATAGCCGTTAAGGCACAGCGGCAATTCATACTGCGAAATCTGGTAGCCTTTGGGCAAATCGGGGTAAAAGTAGTTTTTGCGGGCAAAGACGTTGTGCGGCTGAATGGCGCAATTGAGGGCCAGCCCGGTGAGAATGGTGTATTCTACCGCCCGCCGGTTGATAACGGGCAGCGTGCCGGGCATGCCCAGGCACACCGGGCACACGTTGGTATTGGGAGCCACGCCAAAAAATTCGGCGCTGCACCCGCAAAACATTTTGCTGGCAGTGTTCAGTTCAATGTGAACTTCCATCCCGATTACGGGTTCGTATGGCATAGGTTAAACCTCAACGGTGTTGATTTTTTAGGCAGATTACCGCCGCCCCGGCGACGTAAGCCACATTATAGCCAACAATTCACCGGGGGGCAATGTCGGCCCAAAGGCTGCGGGGTTAGCCTCACTTATGGTCTGGAATGGTCGCTAAGGGGTCTGCAACGGTTCCTTAACCGTCTGGAACGGTTCCTTAACCGTCTGGAACGGTTCCTTAACCGTCTGGAATGGTTCCTTAACCGTCTGGAACGGTTCCTTAACCGTCTGGAATGGTTCCTTAACCGTCTGGAACGGTTCCTTAACCGTCTGCAACGGTTCCTTAACCATTGGGCAGCGGGTTACACAATCAACATGGCATCGCCAAAGGAAAAAAAGCGGTATTTTTCGGCAATGGCGCTGGCATACGCCTGCCGGATTAGCTCGCGCCCGGCAAAGGCGCTTACCAGCATTAGCAGGGTTGATTGCGGCAGGTGAAAGTTGGTCAGCAACAGGTCAACCGCCCTAAAGGTGAAGCCGGGGTAAATAAACAAATCGGTTTCTTCGTTGATGGCGGCTACGGGCTGCCAGGGGCACAGGCCGGGGTTAAGCGTGCTGGCGTTTCTAAGCGAACCGTTCACGCCGGCGCTGCGCAGGGCGGCGGTTTCGAGCGTGCGCATGGCGGTGGTGCCTACCGCTACCAATTGCCCGCCGGCCAGTTTGGTGTGGTTAATGTGGCGGGCCGTTTCGGTGGAAAGCTGGGCCAGTTCGCGGTGGATAACGTGTTGTTCTACCTGGTTTACCGCCACCGGCTTAAAGGTATCCAGCCCAATGTGCAGGGTTACGTAATCCAGCGCCACGCCGTTGTTGCGTAGCGCCATCAAAATTTCTGGCGAAAAATGCAGGCCGGCGGTGGGCGCTGCCGCCGAACCGTCAATCCGGCTGAAAACGGTTTGGTAGCGTTCGCCATTAGCCAACGTGGTGTGAATGTAGGGCGGCAGCGGGGTTTGGCCAATTTGGGGCAGCAGGTGGTTTACCGGGGCGGCAAATTTTACCACGCGCCGGGCCTCGCCTAAATCGGCTTCAATGGTTAGCTCAACCTGCGCCGGGCCAATCAAAACGGTAACGCCGGGGCGCAGCCGTTTGCCGCCCACCAGCGCCTCCCAGCGCAGGTCATCGAGTTGTTTGAGCAGTAAAATTTCTACCTGGCCGCCGCTTTGTTTGCGGCCAAGCAAGCGGGCCGGGATAACCCGGCTGTTGTTGGCCACCACAATATCGCCGGGGCGCAATAGTTCAACCAGGTAGGTAAAGGTGTGATGGCTAATCTGGCCGGTGCGCCGGTTGACCACCATTAGCCGCGAGGCGTGGCGCGGCTCAATGGGCGTTTGGGCAATCAATTCCGGGGGCAGGTGGTAATCAAAATCCGAGACGTTCACGAGCGGGTGTCAATAACCTCGATGGTTTGTTCAATTTCGCTGGTGGCTCCGGCAACATCGGCGGTGGTAATTTTTAGTTGATAGGTTCCGGGTTGGTGGCCGGTTATAATCAGGGTAAAGTTTTGGTGGTAGGTGCGGCGTAAGGTTAAATCCAGGCTGGTTGGCCGCGTGGCGGCAGACGGGCAGAATTTGGCGTAGTTGTTTTGGGCAATTTTTTGCCAGGTAACGGTGCAAATCTGCACATCCAGGTAACTGGCCGGAAAGTCGGTGGGGCCGGAGCCAATCGGCTGGCCGTTGACCGTAACGCTGATTGAGGCCAAAAAGTTGCGGCTTGAATGCGAACTGGTTAGCTCAACCGGCTGGCCGGCGGTAATTTGCAATCGGCCCGGAGCCTGGTTGATGGCCGCCGGGGATTGCGTGGTCGTTCGCGCCACCGAGACGGCCTGGGCCGCCGCCGGCGGGGTTAATTGCGCCGGAAACCTGGAGTTGGATTGCGCCAGCATGTACACCGTGGTCGCCGGCGCGCCGGGCTGCGCGCTGGCCACCATCTGCGCCTGGGCTAACCGGGCCGCGCCGGGGCTTGATTGCGGCCCCGACAGCGTGGCGGCGCTAAAGGCCGGCAGCAGTGTGGTTATCCCGGTGCGATTTAGAACGGCGTTGCACCCTCCGGTGAGGAGCGCCAACGCTACTAAACCCCATAACAATCGTTGCTTCATAAGTCCCTCCTCGGCGCGGCTAAAACAGGGCTGGCTGTTCGGGCCGGTTGGGGTTGGCCAGCCCCAAATGGTTGTAAGCGTGCGGCGTAGCCATTCGCCCGCGTGGGGTGCGGTCTAAAAACCCAAGCTGAAGCAGGTACGGCTCCACCACATCCATAATGGTAGAAGATTCTTCGCCAATGCTGGCGGCAATGGTTTCTAGCCCCACCGGGCCGCCGCCAAACTTCTCAATAATCGAGCGCAACACCTTGCGGTCCAGTTCGTCCAGCCCCAGCGGGTCAACATTCAACAGCGATAGCGCCTCCTGGGCCACGGCCTGGGTAATTATGCCGTTGGCCCGCACCTCGGCGTAATCGCGGGCGCGTTTGAGCAGGCGGTTGGCAATTCGGGCCGTGCCCCGCGAGCGGCGGGCAATTTCTAACGCGCCGTCCGCCTGGATGGGCACGTTCAATATTACCGCCGAGCGGCTGACTATTTGCTGCAACTCTTCGGGCTGGTAAAATTCCAGCCGAAAAATGGCCCCAAACCGGTCTCGCAGCGGCGAAGCCAGCAGGTCAAGCCGGGTGGTTGCGCCCAGCACCGTAAACCGGGGCAGTTTTAGCCGGATGTTGCGGGCGCTGGGGCCTTTGCCAATCACAATATCCAGGGCGTAATCTTCCATGGCCGGGTAGAGCACCTCTTCGACCACCCGCCCCAGCCGGTGAATTTCGTCAATGAACAGCAGGTCGCCCTTGCGTAAGTTGGTTAAAATGGCGGCCAAATCGCCGGCGCGTTCAATGGCCGGGCCGGAGGTTATTTTTAAATTGACCTCCATCTGGTGGGCAATGATGCTGGCCAGCGTGGTTTTGCCCAACCCCGGCGGGCCGTAAAACAGGGTGTGATCCAGCGCCTCGCCGCGCCGTTTGGCCGCCTCGATTAAAATTTGAACGTTTTGTTTAACCGCGGCCTGGCCAAAATAACCGTCCCAATCGGTTGGGCGCAGGCTGGTTTCTAGCTTTTGCTCTTCGGTTTGCAAATTAGGGGAAACAGGTCGTTCGCTCATAATTGATTTGATTATACCACAAACTATCGGGTTGAGGGCAGCCGCCCGGTGAGCAACAATTGTTTTAGCCGCTCCCAAATATACAGCCGGTGGTACAGCACCAGCCATACTCCGGCCAACAGCCCGCCCAGTTCCCAGCCCCACAGTTCGGGGCGGCGGGTAAAGGCGTACCAGTAAGCCAGTTTGATATCGGTTTGTTCGCTGCCCCGTTTTTGCCACTGATGAAACCGCCAGCCGCGAAACGGCCAGTACCACGTATCGTAAAACAGCCACAGCCGGTCTAAAATGGCGTGGCCGTTAAAAGCCAGCGCGTAAGGCCACCAGCGCGGCCTTTGCCACAGCACGTACCCCAGCAGCGCCGCGTGAACCAGCAGCGTGTGGGCAAACAGCACCGCCGCCCTGTACCGGCGGTAAAAATAAAGCGCAGCCAGCGGCTTGTCAATTAAATCGGGGCCGGTGGCGGCCACCGCCAACAGGCGATAATCGGGGTTGGGGCAGTTGGGGCAGCGGTTTTGCAGCAAACTCCAGGCGGCCAGGGTGTAGGTTATGTGGCTGGGGGGCAGCATGTTGGCTCTCCGTATAATGGCAGGGTGTTTAGGGGGTCAATTTTAGCACAGTTGCCACAACAACCCAAAATGTTTGAAATTTATGTTCGTATTTTACAAATCTTCTTATTTATGGTATAAATCTGCACTCAAAAAAATAGGCTGCCATTGGCTGATAACCAACACCATCAGCCGGCCCGCATCACCTGTTAATAGTAATTTTTTGATGGTCGCTTGGGAGAGCAAAGAAGCTATGAGCAAGAAAATCACCAAAACTCAATTAGATTTTTTAGAACAACAACGCCAACAAACCATAACAGATTTGGCCAACCTCCGCGCCGAATTAAGCGCCGAGTTTGAACATGATGATGTTGACGACGCAGCCTCGGATTTAATTGAGCGCGACAAAACCCAGGCCCTGATTGTGGCGCTGGAACACAAGCTAAAAGACATTGAGCATGCCATTGAGCAATCCCAATCGGTGGGGTACGGCATTTGTGAGCGGTGCGGCAAATTCATTGAGCCGGAGCGGTTGGAGATTTTTCCGGAAACAACCCTGTGCGTTGATTGCAAACGCGAAAGCGAACGCCTTATCCGCAGCAGCATTAAACCCACCGAACTTTAATTTGAACCGAAATCCATAAAAAAGGCGAGAGCGCAAGCTCTCGCCTTTTTGTTTTTAGCCGGTTGCCGGTTTACTTTTTAACCGCCGGAATACAAACTGTCTGGCCAACTTCAATTATATTGGGGTTGGTAATGGCTTTGAATGTTTCGCTGTTGGCTTTGGCCGCGGCGTTGGTGGCTTCAAAAATAGCCGAATAGGCCAGCGGGTCGCTTAAAAATTTTTCGGCAATTTTGCTCAGCCAGTCGTCGGCCTGAACCGTGTAATTTTGGGCGCAGGTGCCATCGAGCACAAACTCGGCGGCGGGCGCTTTTGCTTCGGGTTCGGCTTTGGCCGCCGGAGCCGGGGCTGCTGCGCCTTCGGCTTTGGTAATGCGGCCTTCTATTTTGGGCGACACCGGGCTGAAGTTGGCCAGATATTCATGCACCGCTTCATCTAGCGCCGAGCCAAAATCGTAGGCGTTGCGGGCGGTTTTGAATACTTCGTAGCCATCGCCGCCGGTGCGCATAAAATCAATGGTGGCTAATTTGTAGGTGGCTGCCGGGTCAATGGGGGCGTAACTGCCATCGGCCTTTTTTACCTCAACACTGACCAGGCGCGAGCCTACCGGCTGGCCGGGATTCCAGCTAAAGCGCAGCCCGCCCACCTGCGGAAAACGACCGGTGCCTTCGTTGTCCGGGCTTTCGGCGCGGCTCACCCCGTTTTCCAACGCCGTAACCAGCTCTTTGCCGGTGACTTCAAACGTGGAAATGAGGTTGCCAAACGGCAAAACCGTCAGCACATCGCCCATGGTTACATCGCCGGCGGGAATACTGGCGCGAATGCCGCCGCCGTTGATCATTGCAATTTGAGTGCCTTCGCTTTTGGTTTTCCAGAGCATGGCATCGGTGATTAAATTGCCCATGGTGCATTCGGCAAAGCGGCAGGTGGTGCGTTCGCCATCAAGATTTTCTGCCGCCACGCCCACCTTTTGCGCCTTGAGTGCCTCGATGGGCGCAGCCAGGGCTTTTACCCGCGCCTGCACCGCTTCATCCTGCGGAACGCTGCTGTCCAGCACAATCGGCTCGCCGTCATACACGGTGATTTGCCCGGCGGCGTTAAAGCTGACATTCAGCCGGCCCAGAGCTTTGCCGTAAAAGCCATCGGTTACAATCAACACCGGGCCGTTGTCTGTTTTTACCACGGTGGGGTACGGGCCGGAGGCCGCGGGATTGGCGTTGGACAGCAACGTGTGGCTGTGCCCGCCCACAATCACATCCAGCCCTTTGACGGTTTTGGCCAATTCCTGATCGGTGTTGTAGCCCAGGTGCGTTAACGCAACGATTTTGTTAATGCCCTGCGCGGTGAGTTCGTTGACGGCAGCCTGAACGCTGGGCGCTACTTCATTGAGTTTTACATTAGGCCCGGAGCTTGATAAAAGGCTGGTTTCGGTGGTGGTAGCGCCCACCACCCCAATTTTTTCGCCGCCAACCTCGATGATGGCGTAGGGTTTGATCAACCCTTTCAATTCCGGTTCGGCGCTAACATCAAGATTGGCGCTTACCACCGGAAACTTTACGCCGCGCAAAAAACTGCCCAGCGTGCCGGGGCCGTCATCAAATTCGTGGTTGCCAATGGTCATGGCCTGGTAGCCCAGTAGCCCCGTCATTTCTTGGGCTTCGCCGCCGCGATACTGGTTGTAAAACAGCGTGCCCTGAAATTGATCGCCGGCATCCACCATCAGGGTATTGGGAACCTCGGCTTTTACTTTGTCTGCCGCCGTTTTTACCCGCGCGGCTCCGCCAAAGCACTCGTTGGCGGCGGCTTCTTTTTCATCGCAGGAGTTGCCGCCTTTGTCAAACTGGTCAACATGAGCGTGAATATCATTGGTGTGCAGAATGGTGAGTTTAAAGTCACCCCCGCTTTGCGCGCCGGCGGGCCAGGCTGCCAGCAGCAAAAGCAACATTGTTATTACCAACAAACCGCGTGTTTTCACAGAAAGTTCCTCCTTGATTTTACCAATTGTACCGATACAATGCCTTTCCATTGTACACAAGAGGATTTTAGGGCGCAACGCGCCGCCAAATTTACGGCGGCCCACCTTTGCCAACTATTTTGCCTGTGTTTCTGCTCATGATATAATAGTAGGGTTATGGCAACACGATCAAAATCTTACAAACAATCATTTTTACCTGCGTTAATTATTAATGGGTTGATTACCGGGCTGGTTTTTGTGTTTTTGCTGGGTGGCGCTTATGTAGGCTACCTGTTTTACCACACGGTAAAAAACGTGGTGGTTAAAGCCAACCTGCCGGGCCTCAACTCGCTAAACCTGTCGCTACCGCAAGTGGTGGCGGCGTTGCCGCTCACCGGCAGTAGCCAGGATTTACCGGTGGCCGCGCCGTCTCGCGGCGGCGAAACCGGCGAAACCAGCGCCAGCGGCGCGCCTCTGCCCGATTACCAGCGCCATGAGCGGGTTAACATTTTGCTGTTGGGGTTGGATCGCCGCCCCGAAGAAACTTACTCGCGCACCGACACCATGATTCTGGTAACGGTTGACCCGGTGGCCAAAACCGCGGGCATGCTCTCCATTCCCCGCGACCTGTGGGTGTCAATCCCCGGTTATGGCGAAGACCGCATCAACAAAGCCTACTTTTTGGGCGGCTCCAACAACTATCCCGGCGGCGGCCCGGCGCTGGCCATGAAAACCGTGCAGTACAACCTGGGCGTGCCGATTCACTTTTACGCCGAGGTTGATTTTAAGGGCTTTGAAAAAATTGTAGACACGTTGGGCGGTATTGAAGTTAACGCCCTTGAAACAATTGACGACCCCACCTTCCCCGACAACAACTACGGGTACGATCCCTTCTACCTGGAAGCCGGGGTACACCAACTGAACGGACACGACGCCATGCGCTACGCCCGCTCGCGCCACGGCTCGTCCGGCTCCGATTTTTCGCGGGCCAAACGGCAGCAACAAGTGTTGATTGCCATTAAAGATAAAGCCCTGCAACTGGGTATGGTTCCCAAAATCCCGGAACTGTGGGCGGCCTTTTCGGACACCATCGCCACCGACTTGCAACTGGTGGATATTTTGGAAATGGCCAAACTGGCCGACAGCATCACCGCCGACAATATTCGCTCCGAAGTGATTGATTTTAAATACACCGTAAATTACGTGGTGCCCGATACCGGCGCGCAAGTACTGTTGCCGCTGCGTGAAAAAATCAAGGTGCTGGTAGACGAAATGTTCGCGGAATCGGCTGCGCCCGCCGCCGCGCCCACCGGGCCGGCTCCGGCGCAGGTTCAGGCCGAAGCCACCGCTCAGGCCGAAACGCAGGCCCAGGCCGCGCAAAAAGAGGCGCAACGGCTGGAAGAAGTAAAAGGCTTTTTAACCCAGGAAAACGCCAAGGTTGTGATTCAAAACGGCACCAACGTGCCCAATTTGGCCTCGCAAACCGCGCTGTATCTAAAAAACCAGGGCTTTAACATTGTGCAGTTTAGCCCCGCCGACGCCAATACCTACACCAAATCCATCATTGTGGTGTACAACGAGGAGAAAAAATATACCCTCAAACTGCTTTCGGCTATTTTTAACGTGGAAGAAACCGACATCCGGCGTAGCCCCAACCTCAAAAGTGATGTTGATTTTCGCGTCATCGTGGGCAGCGGCTTTCAACTGGACAGCAATGCCGAGTTGCCGCTCTCCAGTTCGAGCCAGTAATCGCCTTGCGCCCAACACCATAATCTCAAAAACCTATCCCAAACCGGATAGGTTTTTTTGTAAAACGGAGGAAACCCAATGACTACCCTGCTTGGCCTAGATTTAGGCACATCCAGCGTCAAAGCCATCCTGTTTGACCCGGAAGACAACCAAATTTTAGCCACCGCCGCCCGCGAATACCCGGTTGATAAACCGGCCCCGGACCGCGCCGAGCAAAACCCGCAGTTGTGGTGGCAAGCCATCACCGCCATAACCCGGCAAGTCACCACGCAGGCGGGCCGCACCGATGTGGCCGGCATCAGTTTTAGCGGCCAGATGCACGGCACCGTGCTACTCAACGCCAACGCCGAACTCCTGCACCCGGCCATTATCTGGGCCGACCAGCGCAGCGCCGCCGCCTGCCAACAGTTAGTTGACCCAATCGGCCAGGCCGATTACGCCGCGCTCACCGGCACGCTGCCGGCCACCGGCTTTTTGGGCGCGACGCTGCTGTGGCTGGCCCGCCACCAGCCGGAACTGCTGGCCAATACCCGGCACGTCATTTTGCCCAAGGATTACCTTAGGCTAAAAATGACCGGCCACATTGCCACCGACATCAGCGATGCCGCCGGAACCGGTATTTTTAACCTGCGCGACCAAAACTGGGCCGCCGTTATTTTAGATAAAGCCAACCTGCCCGCCGCTATTCTGCCGCCGGTGCTGCCTTCAACCGCTGTGGCCGGGGCGCTCACCCCGGCTGCCGCCGCCGAACTGGGCCTGCCCGCCGGCATTCCCGTGGTGGCCGGTTGCGCCGACCAGCCCGCCCAGGCCATTGGCAACGGCCTGATTACCGCCGGCGAAACCTCGGTGACAACCGGCAGCGGCGGCCAGGTGTTTACCCCGGTTTTGCCCAACTCGGTGCGCCCCGACCCCCGGCTGCATGTGTTTAACCACGCCGCGCCCAATATGTGGTACGTGCTGGGCGCGGTGCTGTCGGCGGGGTTATCGCTGCGCTGGCTGCGTAATATGGTGGGGCTGGGCCAAACCCCCAACGCCTACGCCATTCTCAGCGCCGAAGCCGCGCCCATCGCTCCCGGCGCGGATGGCCTTATCTTTTTACCCTACCTCTCCGGCGAGCGCACCCCGCACATGGATCCGCTGGCCCGGGGCGGCTTCATCGGCCTGACGCATTACCACACTCGTGGCCATTTGGCGCGGGCGGTAATGGAAGGCGTGGCGATGGCGCTGCGGCAGGCGCTGGAAATTACGTTGGCGCTGGGCGGCTCTACTGAAATGATTATCGCGGCGGGCGGTGGAGCCGAAAGCGACGTGTGGCGGCAAATTCAGGCGGATGTCTTTAACCTGCCGTTGCGACAATCGCTGTTGCAGGAGCAGGCCGGCGTGGGCGCGGCGCTGCTGGCCGGCGTGGGCGCGGGAGTTTACCGCAGCCTGATCGAAGCCTGCGCCCGGGTGGTGCAATACGGCCCCATCACCGACCCCTCCCCGGAGGCCAGCGCCCGTTACAACGATTTGTACCATCGGTTTGAGCAACTTTATCCTCGCCTTCGCCCGGATTTTCATTGGTTGAGCAATTTTTAAAATTATCCAATTATTCAAAGGAGAATTTTTATGTCTCACCCGCTTGTAACGCAATTACACTTTGCCCGGCGCGAATTTGAGCGCTGTCTGACCGGCGTTTCTGATGCCGATGCCGTGCGCCGGCTGCAACCCATGAACTCGATTAGCTGGATTATTGGCCACTTGGCTAACCAGGAGCATGCCTACTGGGTGATTATGGCGCAGGGCCGGCAGGTTGTCACCGGCTTGAACGATTTGGTGGGCTACGGCAAACCGGCCACCACGCCGCCCCTGGCCGAAATGTGGGCCACGTGGCGCACCGTTACCGCCGCCGCCGATGACTACCTGGTCGCCCTCACCGATGACAAACTCACCACTTATTTTGAGTGGCAGGGCCAGCGCCGGCCCGAAGATGTGGGCACGTTGCTGCTCCGCAACATTTACCACTACTGGTTTCACGCCGGCGAAGCCCACGCCATCCGCCAAATGCTGGGCCACCCCGATCTGCCTCAATTTGTGGGCAACATGACCGGCGTTGAATACCGCTAACCGCCGAAATTTTTTGGCTGCGCCGAGAAAACAAAAGTTAAATTTGATTAACCTGGCACGTTGCGTATAATTTTACTAACAAATTAATATGTCGCCTCGGGGGCCTGGACAAACCAAGCTGAGAAATCCTCTTGTACCCACCGGTACTGTGGGGATGACCGATCAACCTGATCCGGATAATGCCGGCGGAGGGAGGTAGTCAATGCCAAACTTGTAAACCACCCCTCACCGGGGTGGTTTTTTATTTAAGTGCTTAACTTGAAAGATGCCCCGAATTATTATTTTTGCCAATGGTGAACTGAACCAGCCCGAATTGCTCGCGGCCAGCCTGCGCCCCACCGATCGCATTTTTTGCGCCGATGGCGGCGCTCGCCACGCGCTGGCGTTGGGCCTTATGCCCGAAATTATCATCGGCGACCTTGACTCGTTGCCGCCGGATGTTGTAAGCCGGATGGCGGCTGCCGGCGTAACCATTCAGCGCCACCCGGTTAACAAAGACCAGACCGATTTGGAATTGGCGCTGGCCGTGGCTGTGGCCGCCTGCCCCGATGAAATTTTGCTGGTAACGGCGTTGGGCGGTCGGTTGGACCAAATGCTGGCCAACATTCTGCTGCTCACTCAACCGGCGTATGCCGGCGCGCGAATCACCGTGGTAGATGGCCGGCAACGCGCCACGCTGCTCCGCGATAACCAGCAGTTAACTCTAACCGGCCAGCCGGGCGATATTCTCTCGGTTGCGCCGTTGAGCGCACAGGTAACGCAGGTAACGCTGCGCGGCGTAAAATGGCCGCTCACCCAGGCCACGTTAACGCTGGGCAGCACGTGGAGCATCAGCAATCAATTTGCCGCCGGGCAAGCCAGCGTAGAAATTGGGCGCGGGCTGGCGCTGGTGGTGCATATAATGGACAACATGTAAGGGCCGGTCTTGCGCCCTCGGGGTGACATTCGCAATTCGTTATTCGCAATTCGTTATTTTCAGAGGAGATTACAATGAAGTTGCATCCGTCATTAAACCCGTTTTTATGGTTAGTTGCGCTTTGGGTTGTATTCATCACGGCGTGTAACGGGCCCGCCGCGCCCACCGCTGCCCCGGCCACCGAAGCCGCCACTACCGCTGCGCCGGCAACAACTGCCGCGCCCGCCGCCACGGTTTCGCCCACCGGCGACCTCCCCGCCGGGACGGAACGCCTCGCGGTGATGACGCACGACAGTTTTAATGTTAGCCCCGAAGTGGTTACGGCGTTTGAAACCGCCAATCACGTAAAACTTGAGTTTCTGCACTCCGGCGATGCCGGGGCGGCGTTAAACCAGGCCATTCTGTCCAAAGACAATCCGCTGGCCGATGTGTTTTTTGGCGTGGACAACACCTTTTTCAGCCGGGCCATTGATGCCGGCATTTTCAAGGCGTATGCCTCGCCCCGGCTGGCCGATGTGCCGGACGCGCTCAAACTGGACCCGGAAAACCGGCTGCTGCCGGTTGATTTTGGCGACGTGTGCTTTAATTACGATAAAGCCTGGTTTGCCGCCAAAAAACTGCCGCCGCCTGGCAGCTTGCAGGATTTAACCAAACCGGAATACAAAGGGCTAACCGTGGTTGAAAACCCGGCCACATCATCGCCGGGGCTGGCCTTTTTGCTGGCTACGGTGGCCCAGTTTGGCGAAACCGGCTACCTGGATTACTGGCGGCAACTCAAAGCCAACGACGTGCTGGTGTCCGATGGCTGGGAGGATGCCTATTACACTCAATTTAGCCGGTACGAAGGCGCCCGGCCCATTGTGCTCAGTTACGCCAGCAGCCCGCCCGCCGAAGTTTACTTTGCCAAAACGCCTCTCACCGAAGCGCCCACCGCCTCGCTGGTAACTAAAGGCAGTTGCTTCCGGCAAATTGAGTTTGCCGGCATTTTGGCCGGCACCAAAAAGCCGGAACTGGCCCAAAAATTGATTGATTTTATGCTCAGCCCGGCCTTTCAAGAGGATATTCCGCTGCAAATGTTTGTGTTCCCGGCCAACCAAACCGCCAAACTGCCCGAGGTGTTCACCAAATACGCTCAACAGGCCGATAATCCGGCCACGCTGCCGCCCAACACCATCGCTACCAACCGCGAAGCCTGGCTCAACGCCTGGACAGAAACGGTGCTGCGTTAATTGAGTATTTTAGAGCTTTCCCGCCGTACTATTGCCGCCGCCGATCGTGGCCGCATTGGGGCGCTGCCGGCTAAACGCTGGCTGGCAGCGCTCTATTTTGGCGTGCCGTTTACTTTTTTGGCGCTATTCTACTTTTACCCGCTGGCTTCGATTTTGGGGTTGAGTTTGGTTCCCGCCGGCCAATTTAATCCGGCGGCGTTAAAACAACTGGTCGCCGGCAGCTATTACCTCAAAACTCTGTGGTTTACGTTGTGGCAGGCCGGGCTGTCAACCCTGCTCACGCTGGCGCTGGCGCTGCCGGGAGCGTATGTTTTTGCCCGCTTCCGCTTTCCGGGCAAAAGCCTGCTGCTGGCATTAACGACCGTGCCGTTTGTGCTGCCCACGCTGGTGGTAGCCAGCGCCTTTTCGGCGTTGCTGGGGCCGCGCGGGCTGATTAATGGCGTAATGATGGCGTTGTTTCAACTCGATGCCCCGCCGTTGGAATTTCAGCGCAGTTTTACGCTGATTTTGCTGGCCCACGTTTTTTACAACTACACCATTGTGCTGCGGCTGGTGGGCGGTTTTTGGGCCAACCTAAACCCGCAACTGGTTGAAGCCGGCCAACTGCTGGGGGCCGGCCCGTGGCGCACCTTCCGGCAGATTACCCTGCCGTTGCTGGCTCCGGCCATTGGCGCGGCGGGGCTGCTGGTTTTTATCTTCTGTTTTACCAGCTTTGGCGTGATTTTGGTGCTGGGCGGCCCCCAGTTTGCCACTCTGGAAGTGGAAATCTACCGGCAGGCCGTTAATTTGTTTAACCTGCCAGTGGCGGCGGCGCTGTCAATGGTGCAAATCGGTTTTATTTTTGGGCTGATGCTGGTTTACAGCCGGTTGCAGGCCCGCGCCAGCCGCCCGTTGAGCCTGCGCTCGCAGCAGGCCAACCAGCGCGCGCCCCGCACTCGCTCCGAAAAGTTGTTGGTGGGCGGCACCGTGACGGTGATGCTGGCGCTGCTGGGGCTGCCACTGCTGGCGCTGGTGTTGCGCTCGGTTACGGTTGATGGCGGGCTGTCGCTGGCTTACTACCGGGCGCTGTTTGCCAACACGCCCGCGCACCAGAGCATGTTCTTTGTGCCGCCTAGCGTCGGTATTCGCAACTCGCTGCTGTTTGCCGGCGGTACGGTGATTGCGGCCACGGCGCTGGGGTTGATGGTCACGCTGGCAATCACGCAACCGGCCAAATCCGGCCCCGCCCGGCAATCGCTGTTTGACGCGCTGTTTATGCTGCCGCTGGCCACCTCGGCGGTAACGCTGGGCTTTGGCTACATCATCACCTTAAACCACCCGCCGCTTAACCTGCGCACTTCGCCGCTGCTGGTGGTGATTGCCCACACGCTGGTGGCGCTGCCGTTTGTGGTGCGAAGCGTGCTGCCGGCGTTGCGCACCATTCAGCCATCGCTGCGCGAAGCCGCCGCCATTTTGGGCGCGTCGCCGGGCCGGGTGTGGCGCGAGGTTGACCTGCCCATTGCCAGCCGGGCGCTGCTGGTGGGCGCGGTATTTGCCTTTACCATCAGTATGGGCGAGTTTGGGGCCACGCTGTTTATTGCCCGGCCCGATACGCCCACCATCCCGGTGGCGATTTTCAGGTTTTTGGGCCAGCCCGGGCCGCTCAATTACGGGCAGGCGTTGGCCATGAGCGCCATTTTAATGGCGGTGTGCGCCGCCGGCTTTTTGCTGATCGAACGGTTTAGAATTGGTAACAGCGAATTCTAAACATTGACGGAACCCTCAAACAGGCGTAAAATACGTTTCCTAAAATTTTACGCAGCGAGTGCGATTATGTATTTACCATCGTATGAGTCACCCGAAAGCCGTCACCCCAGCGAAACCCTGCGGCACGAAATTTTGGGCTGGGATGACATTGATAAGTTAATTGACCATCTCATCCCCCAATTTAACGGGGAATTTGATGGCCTGTTGATGATTACCAACGGCGGGCTGGTGCCCGGCGGCATTCTAAGCGAGGCGCTGGGCATAAAACACGTGCTCACCGCCTCGGTTTATTTTCCCGATCAGGTTAACCAAAAACTGGCCTGGCCGACCTTTATTCAATACCCGCCCGATCCTCTGTTAATGGGGCGGCGGTTGTTGGTGGTGGATGATATTTGGGCCAATGGCCGGGCCATTATGATTGTGCAGGGCCGCCTGCAAGCCGCCGGCTGCCGGTTTGAAACCGCCGTGCTGCACTACCGCCTAAAATCTAATTTGTTTCCCCACGCCGGCCCCAACTACTACGGCGCCATCACCGACCGCTACATTGTGTACCCGTGGGAATCACCGCTACGGCCCCGGTTGGGCCTCAAACCCGGAACCGGCACGTTGCCCATCATCTAAACAAAACTTTCTTATTGATTTTTATTATTTTGTTGGTATAATAAGACCAATAAAATTTTATAAGCAAGGGCGCGTTAATTTTGTAACGCGCCCTTTTTTTACCCGCAGTAACCGGCAAAGGCGCTTGTTTGATAGCGCCTTTTAATTTAAAATTAAAATCCGGGGCAAAAACCCGGCACTACCAAGGAGTGAGATATTTTATGGATTTATTACTTACCGCAGAGTCGAATGCCGACTTTGCGGCGGCCCGGCAAAAAGCATTCATCGAAGAATGGCTGAATTTCTTTACCCGCCGCCCCACCGACCTGCTCTCTTTTGAAGCGGTCAAACATAATTTAAGGCTGCAAGATTCATCCTACAAAGGCTTGCAGGAAATCGAACTGGATAAAATAGTGGGCAGTATTGGCCGTTACCGAGATTTTACCCGCACTTTTTTGCCCAAAAACGACCAGACCAAAGACCGCTGGCGGCGGATAGATACCGTAGCCAGCGAAGAAGGCTATCCGCCCGTTGATGTGTACCAGGTAGGCGACGTTTATTTTGTGCGCGACGGCAACCACCGCGTATCGGTGGCCCGCGCCAACCAGGCCAAAACCATCGAAGCCTACGTAACCGAATACAAAACGCCGGTGCCCATTAATAAAGATGACGACCTGGACGACATCTTACTGAACATGGAACGCGCCACTTTTTTTGAAAGAACCAAACTCAACGACATCCGGCCCAACCACAACATTTCTTTTACCGAGCCGGGCCGCTACCGGCGGGTGCGCGGGCATATTGCCTTTCACAAGCACATGCTGGAAATAGAACGGAGCAACGAAGTTCCCTACGAAGATGCGGTAGCCAGTTGGTATGATAATGTATACATGCCGGTGGTTGAGCTTATCCGCAAAAATCACGTACTCCGGGATTTTCCGGGCCGCACCGAAGCCGACCTGTACGTGTGGCTGATTATTCACCGGGGCCGGCTGGAAAAAGAGTACAACGCGCTGGGCTGCGTGCCCGATGAAGCGGTGCTGGAAAACCTTAAGCGCGAGCGGGCCACCAATCCCTTTGCCCGGTTGATGGGCTTTTTCCGCAATCAACTTAACTTTACAAACATGCCGCTCAAAGTTGAACGCACCCGGTTTTTAGAGCAAACCCGCCTGGATGAGCTAATCCCGCACCACGGCATCCATTTTACCGAGCCGGGTTGTTACCAACTGGCCAAAAAACACATTGACACGCACAAATATCTAAAGGAAGTTGAAACAAGTTCGGAGTTGGATTACGCCGCCGCCGTTACCAGTTGGTACGATAATGTGTACATGCCGGTGATAAAACTGGTGCAAGAACGCCAAATACTCAAGAAGTTTCCCAAAAACACCGAAGGCGACCTGTACATCTGGCTGGTTTCGCGGCGCGAAGTGATGGAAGCAGAAAATCGGGAAATGGGCGGGGTTCCCACCGAAAAGGTAATCTGGGATTTGGAAAACGAAATTTCGGCCACCTCTGGGCTGAGTATGAGCCAACTCTTTGGGCAAAAACTGGATTTAACCAGTATTCTGCCCGGTAATTTGCAACCGGCTTAAGCCCCAGAGCGCAGGTTTTTACCGCGCTCTTTTTATTTACGGCGCGGGCCTGAACAGTTCTGGCGGCGGCTGGGGCAGTGGTTCCACCGACCGGGCGCGGATTCGCCCGCTTTGTTCCCCCGCAGCAAACTCAATTTGCACCGGCAGCCCGGTGGCAGTCTCAACAAAAAACACCAACCGATCACCGGTTTTAAATTGCAGGCTTATTTTATCCGCCCAAACGGTATTCACGCGGGCGCGTTCAAGCGTGGCCGCCGCCGGCGTGTTGGCCAGCAGCCGGTTAATCAACGTGATGGCCGGCGTTACCGGCGCTAACTCCGGGTAAGTTGCGAGCGTTGGTTCCGCCGCCTCAAGCCGGTTGAACTGCCAGCTTTGCGGGCCGGCCACCACCAGCGATTGGCCCACCAGCGCCGGAGCCTCCGCCTCTAAAATTTCATAGCGAGCGCAATTGCCGCGAGCGCAATTGCCGGCCCGCCACGTTTCAACCGTTATCGGGCCGGCTACCGGCGAGTTGGGCCAGTTTAACTCCCATACCGCATGCTGGTTGGCCTGCCAGGCGGCCAATACCGTGGCGCGAGCCTGGGCTGCATCCAGCGGTTGAGCCGCCGCACAAGCCGGCAACGCCGCCAGCAACATCAATCCGCTTAAAAATAATTTCATAAATCCGGCTAATTCAAAATGTTTCATCGCTCCCAAAGATACACCGCTTTTTGAAGCGGTGCAACTGCCGGGCGTTTGGCGTTTTTTGTAATCATCATTTTTGTATAAAACAGGGGTGATATTACAATTAGTTAAACCCCCTGTATTGCTCAACAACCAGCGAAAGCTATTAAGGCTATTTTTAAGGAGCGAGAACTGTGCTACAGCCAGATCAATTAGCCGGTAAAACTATTGGCAAATACAAAATAGAACGCAAAATAGGGCAGGGCGGCATGGCCCACGTTTATCTGGCTCAGGATACCGCGCTATCGCGGGCGGTTGCCATTAAAGTGCTGGATGCCGCCCGCGCCAGCGACAGCCGTTTTGTGGCCCGGTTTGAGCGCGAAGCCCGCATTGCCGCCCAACTCAAACACCCCAACATTGTCACCGTGTTTGACATCCTCAAAACCGAGGGGTTGTTTTTGATTGTGATGGAATACATTGAGGGGCGGGGGTTGGACACGGTGCTGCGCCAGGCGCGTATTCAGGGCGAAAACCTGGACCCCGGCTATACCGTGCCGGTTATTCGCCAGGTGGCCCAGGCGCTGGATTACGCCTACCAGCACGGGCGGGTGGTTCACCGCGATATAAAACCGGCCAATATTCTGGTTATGCCCAATAACCATGTTAAATTGACCGATTTTGGCATTGCCCGCGCTCTGGAAGAAGACAGCCAGCTTACCACCGATGGCTACCTGGGCACGCCTTTTTACATGTCGCCGGAGCATTTTAAAGAAGGCCAAATTGATCATCGCTCCGATATTTACTCGCTGGGGGTGGTGCTGTACCAAATGATTGTTAATGTGGCCGGCCCCTTTGGCGATACCAGCACCGATTTTACATCACTCATGTACAAACACGCCCACGTAAAGCCGCTGCCGCCGCGCGAAGTTAACCCCGCCATTAACCCGGCGGTGGAAAAAGTTATCCTCAAGGCGCTGGAAAAAGAACCGGGCAAACGGCATCAAAGTGGCGCAGAACTGGCCGATGATTTGGCCGCCGCTTACATGGCTCCGGTTCAGGCCGGGTTGCCGCGCTGGCTGATTCCGGCGTTGGGCGTGCTGGCGGCAGTGGCGCTTTTACTGCTGGTGCTGGTTGGCGGTCTGGGCTACCTGGCCTGGCGTAACTTGCACCAGCCCGCAACAACCGTAACCGTCGTCGCCTCGACGGCGGTGGCGATTACCACCACCAACGCCGTTACCGCCACCAACGCCGTGTCGGTGGCCAACCCGGCCACGCTGTACGCCGGCCCCGGCTACAACTACGCCGAGTTGGGGCAGCTAGAGCCGGGCCAAAACTTAACCCTGGAGGCCATCAGCCCGGACAAACAATGGGCCAAAGTTACCGCCGTTGATGCCACCACCGGCTGGCTGCTTTTAACCGGCTTGAATCTGGATAAAATTGATCTGACCGCCGTGCCCGAAGCGGTGGTTATCCCGCCCACGCCGGCTCCGGCTACCGCCGAACCCACTTTGGCCCCAACGCCGGCTCCCACCGCCACCCCGGCAAGTGTCGCCCAGTCCACGTTATCGCCCAGCCCCACCGTTACGCGCCGGCCCACCGCCACATCCACCGCGACGGTTGCCGCCACCATCGAGGCTGTAACCTCCACGGTTACCGCCACCGAGGCCACCGCCGCCGCAACTGCCGCCGAAACTGTTGCCACCCCGGTTTCCGTCCCCTCCAAAAAGACTACCCCGGCCAAATCGGGGCGGGTGGTTTACGTGCAAAGTAATGGCGCGGGCCATTTTTTGGGGCTGGTATCAACCAACGGCGACATTCTCAACAGCAACCTGCACCAATTTGCCGCCGCGCCGGCCTGGTCGCCTAACGGGGTGCAGGTGGCCTTTTTTGGCGAGCCGGCCATCAGCCAGTTAAAGGGCAACTACAGCGCCGGCAGCGGCCTGTGGCTGCTGGATGCCGATGACCCGGTGCAAAACCCGGCCTGGCGGCTCAAAGCCGAAGACCACATCAAAACCATTGCCTGGTCGCCCGATGGCACCAAAATTGCCTACGAAATAGACGTGCCCGGCGCAATCCCCACTATTGTGGTGGTTGGGGCGCAGGACGGCGCGGAACTTCACCGTTTTCCCGGCGCGCAACCGGCCTGGTCGCCTAACAGCCAATACCTTGTTATAAAAACCTGCGCCCCGGATTGCGGCCTGTGGCGGGTAAATTTTGATGGCGGCAACGCCCAACAACTAACTTTTGACGCCTCGGACAGTTACCCCAGTTGGTCGGTTGATGACCAACTGGCGTTTTGCACCAGCCGCGATGGTAATTGGGAGATTTATACGCTCAATTTGAGCCACAACGAGTTAAGCCGGGTGACTAACCGCCCCAGCACCGATATCACCCCGGTTTTTAGCCCGGATGGCCGGGAAATTTATCTTCGCACCGACCATTACGGCGGTTGGCGGGTAACAGCCATCGGGCTTGATGGCAACAACGAGCGCACCGTCAAAGAAGGCGTCGGAGAAAGCACCGATTGGGGACCGGCCCGTCCTGCCATTTATTAGGAACCCAAAATTAAACCGCAGTGGTTATTGATTGCGGTTGCTGCGCCATTCAGGTTTTTTGTCTTAAAATTCGGCTCTCCCCATAACTTTTGGTTTCCGTACCAGACTCATAAGCGGGAACAATTTGTAGTGAATGCAAAAGGGAGATGCCAACATGAAATACATCCGAATATTGGTTGGGTTGGGGCTGCTGGCGATGCTGTTATCACCGCCGGTAAGCCGGGCTAACGCCACCGATGCCTGGTGGAATGAGGCCTGGCCTTACCGCATTCCGGTTACAGTGAGTGGCAGCGGTGTGGCCCAGGTGTCCATCAACTTTACCATCGCCTTTGACACGCTGGGGTTGAGCGGCGGATTGCTTGATGTGCGCTCCATCCGGGTGGTGCCTTACAACGGTACCACGCCCGGTTCGCCCATTCCTTACGCCGAAACCTACAGCGCCGTGCTCCACGATGCCGAGACGACGAGCGGCTGGAGTTTGAACAGCAGCGATAATGGCGGTAGCGTATCCAACGACAGCGCCCGGTTTTCTCAGGGGAGTAAATCGGTTAAGGCCTTTATTGATAACAAGGCCGGAGGCTATGGCTACCCCGGCGTGGAATACCACCCCAGCACCATCACCGATTGGCACAATTACGAGAGCTTTATTTACGATGTATGGCCGGCGGTTAACGCCAGCGCCCTCGACCAGGCCCCGGATTTGTACTATTTTAAGCTGTACAACACCTCTGGCTGTGCCAGCAGCATTACTCAGGGCAGCCCGCCGCTGGCGCTGGGCCGCTGGAATTACGTGAGCGTTTCGCTTAAACCGTTTGATACCTGCACCACGCCCAGTTTTAGCAATATTACCCGCATGGAATTCCACACCCGCGACAATGTGTCCGGCGACCTGAGCGGGCCAACCGGTCTGTGGGATGATGGCGACCAACTTACCCTCTGGTTTGATAACCTCCGGCTGGTAGACCAGGACGGCGGCGGAGTCATCAAATGGAACGCCGATGGCAGCACCAACAGTTATTACCTCTATTTTGACACGCTGGCCCACGAAGGCCACCCCCAACCGGCGCTCACCAGTCTGGGCGCGGCCACGCTAACCGGAACTGCCGGTTTACCCGAAGCCGGCGGTTATTTTCACCTTGTCACCGGAGCCGGCACGGGCAGTTTGGCAGTGTGGGCCGCGCCGCCGGTAGAAAAAATCCTCAAAACCAACGCTACGCCGGTAACTACCGCTCCACTGCGCATCTCGGCTGCCCAGGACGAGTTTGAACCGTTTCAACTGGTGGTTCGCTCCGCTTCAGCTCAAAATTTGGCGGTCAACATTTCCGCCTTTACCAAAGGCAGCGATACCATTCCCGCCGCCAATGTTACCCTGCATCGGGTGGATTATGTAACGCTGACCAAACTCAGCGACTCGTCTGGCCGGTTGGTGGCCACGCCCGACCCGCTCTACCCGCTGGTGTTGGGTAGCAGCGTCAGTTTTTTGGCGGGCAGCAACCAGCCGCTCTGGGTTACCGTGCACGTGCCACGCACCGCCGCGCCCGGCGTGTACAACGCCATGGTTACTATCGGTACGGCTACCATTCCGGTAGAGTTGGAGGTGTGGAATTTTACGCTGCCGCAAACTATTCACCTGGCCGGCGAGTGGGGCTTTGACTGGAGCAATATTGTTGAACAATACAAAGGGACAATTGGCGGTAGCGTGCAGCCCTGCTACTGGAATCTGGTTGACGCCTTGTATGAAGATTTTGCCGACCACCGCCTTACCCCCAAAGGTGTGGGTTGGCCGGCGGGGTTGAATCTTGATGATGAGTATTGCGACACCGGCGTGCTGGACCCCAACCACGGGGGTAACATCTGGTATTTTAACAGCACCGCCCAAAAATATCTCAGCGGCGGGGCGCTGGATAACGGCGTGGGCTTTCCCAGCTTTTTAATCAGAGGCCCGGCCAGCAACGATCCACCCAACAGCCGCCCCTCAACGTTTTGCGAGTTGAGCCGGGACACCGACCCGCCCGGCAACAGTAAATACAACACCAAATGGTTTCAGTACTGGACGGCGGTGAGCAACTACCTGGGCAGCACCAGCGATTACGCCAGCAAAGGCTACTACCACATTGTCAACGAGCCGCAAACACTAACCGATTACAACATTGTGGCTTATCTGGCTAAACAGACCAAAACCGCCGCGCCCAACGTGCGGTTAATGGTCAGCGAGCAGGTAGAGGCCGGCATTTACAACAACGCCAAAATTGATATCTGGCTGCCGACCATTACCAATTACGAGCCGGAAAAATCGCACGACCGGCAACTCAACCACAACGAGCAGGTGTGGTGGTATTTTCTTTACGGCGACAGGCCGCCGCTACCCAACCCCACCATCATTGACCGGCCCGGCCTTGAGGCCCGCATTACTCCGTGGCTGGCCTGGCTGGAACGGGTGCAGGGGTTGCTCTACTACGCCACCACCGACTGGAGTCCGTCTCCGTGGACGCAGCCGTGGAGTAACAACAGCAGCAACGGTGACGCCGTAATGTTCTACCCGCCCAAAGACAGCACGCTGGCGTTTGATGCCTGCAATGCCCAGAGCAACCGGCTGGTTCCGTCTATCCGTTGGGAGCTGCTGCGCGAGGGCATGGAGGATTACGAATACCTGTGGCTGTTGAACAAGGGCCAGCCGCAGATTGGCGTTAGCAACCAAAGCGACACGCTGGCCGGCCAGTTTATCCAATCCCGCACTTTGTTCAGCCGGGTTCCCACCGACCTGTACGCTACCCGCGCCGTCATCGCCGCCAAACTAACCGGGCCGAGCGCCTCGGTTGCCACCAGCAAACCGGGTGTGCCCCAAAATGGCACCTTTAACTATTTGCTGGTGTACCATGCCGGTGATACCGCCCACACCGTTACCATCAGCGATACCGTGCCGATAACCACAACGGTGCTGGGAGCCAGCGGCAGCAAAAGCCCAACTCCCGGCATAACCGGCCAGTTAGTCAATTGGACGGTGGCGCTGGCCAGCCAGGAAACGGTTACGCTCACCATTCAGGCGCAGGCGGGGAGCGGCGGGCTGGTGAACAACCGGGCCTCTTTTACCGGCCCGGAAGCCCTGACCGCCAGCGCCTCGGTGCTGGTGTACACCAATCAGGTTTTTTTGCCGGTGATATTAAAGTGACAAAGTTTACGCTCTACGTACCCATTGGCTTGTTGGGTTGGTAATGTGGATTGTGCTTGTTAAGCCTAACCTGCCACTTGTTACTTTTTATCGCTATTGGCCCGGTTTGGTAAATCTGGAGTAGTGGTTGGTTTCAGCGTTGCCGGGGCGGTATTAACTTCATTAGTCGCAGCCACGTTTGTCAGGTTAAGTGGTGCTGCGCCAGTATTGCTCAACGTGATGGTTTGAGAGGCGCTGGTGGTACCCACCAGTTGATTGCCAAAATCCAAAACCGTAGTTGATAGCTCAAGCTGCGGTGGCCCAATTACGCTGAAAGTGGTTTGGGCCGCGCCACCATCGCTAAAAGCTTGGCTAAAAACAGCGGTATTGGCAACCGCATCCCCGTAATTACCGGTGTGAGTGGCGACAAAGGTAAAAGTAACGGCTTGATACGCCGGTACCGTTCCGTTCCAGGTTAGTTGGCGCACGGGGCAACCAAGGCTCCGTCCGGTTGGTTGAGCCAGCGGGCAAAATCAACCTCGGTGGGCAGCGTATCGGTGAGAATTGTGTTATCGGCGGCAGCCGCGCTGTTGTTGCTCAAAACCAGAGTGTAAGTTACCAGACCATGATAAGGCAGATTCACGGTTGGGGTAACTGTTTTGGTCAGGGTTAGTGAAACCACCCCATAACTTTGTAGCGACACCAGTGTTAGCGGGCTGGTGGGATCGTTGCTAATCACCAGCAGCGTGCCGGAACGCGCTCCCGCTGTTGTGGGGTTAAAGGTGATTGTCACCACGCAGCCAGTGCCACGGTTTAGGCTGGCCGGGCAGGTATTGCTTTGAATAGTGTAATCGCCGCTGGTGGTAATATCGCTCAACTCCAAAGCAGTCTCGCCGGTGTTGGTCAGGCTAACCGTTTGAGTGGCACTGCTAATAACCTTTGGTGCTAGTTTTATAAGCTGAACTCGGCAATCGAAAGTGGGACAAAGCCGTCCTCATCAGCGTGGAAGCCGTACCACTGGACCAAAATGTTAAACATCGCCATCGTAAAGCCTAATTTTGTTTCAAAATAGTCCCAGACCTTGTGGCGGGAGTGTTTGAAATCACAAACATAGGTCAACATCGACAAAATGGT
>CAZFCE010000023.1:0-90118 GCA_964517605.1 uncultured Caldilineaceae bacterium
GATTGCCCAACTCAAACATCCGTCTATTCCTATGACTCTTGCGTAAGTCCTAAATTTTTTGCAGCACCGGGGGTAATGCGTTCCCAACGAATCGGCCCCGGCGCGGCGGGCAGCAATCAAATAGAGTAGCACAAAACGGGTTAGGGGACAATTGTTTGGCGCGGTATTGCGTAAATAAAAAGGGACAGGCCGCAAGCCTGTCCCCATTGATTTTTTTAGCCGCCGGCGTTACCGCGAAGTTCGTCGGGTTTTGACCACCGGCACCAGCGTGCGGTACAGGCTCACCACCACATACAACACGCCGTAGCCCATTGACACAAAAATAAACAGCGGGTTAGAGTTGGGGTAAACAATTAACATGCCCAGCGTGGCCCCGCCCCACAACAACGAGGCAATTAGCATGCCGCGCCGCGCCCACGGATTGGTTGAAAAATGTTCCAGCCGGGAGGGGTAAAGGTATTTGATGGGCACAAACACCATCACCGCCAAAAACAAAATGATGGCCAAATTTACCACCGCCGGGAATTTCCAGAAGAACAGGTAAAAAACCACAATATTCCAATAGCTGGGAAAGCCCTTAAAAAAGTGGTCGTCGGTTTTGGCGTCGGGTTGGGTAAATTGATAGGCCGAAGCCAGGGCAATCACGCTGCCGCCCACCAACCCCCACCAGGGCGGCAACAACCCGGACACCACCAGGAAGAAGGCCGGCACCATGGTGTAATTGAAATAATCTATAATGTTGTCAAGCAGTTCGCCATCCACCATGGGCGTGGCTTCTTTGGTTTTGGCCCGGCGAGCCAGCGTGCCGTCAATGGCATCAACAAAAATGGCCGCGCCCATAAACCAGAAGGCTAAAATGTAACGCCCCTCGTAAATAGCCCACAGGCTGAGCAACCCCCACACCGACCCGCTGGCTGTAACCAGGTGCACCAGCCAGGCGGCTGTGCGGCGGCGCTTGCTGAATGAAACCGAAGAATTTTCAACAGATACTTCGTACACCGGTTGTTACCTTTCAATAAAAGTAATTTTGAGCCAAACGCACTTGAGCATAACAC
Organism: uncultured Caldilineaceae bacterium; assembly: GCA_964517605.1. Taxonomy (GTDB): domain Bacteria; phylum Chloroflexota; class Anaerolineae; order 4572-78; family J111; genus J095. The sequence continues at coordinate 1,056 of CAZFCE010000023.1, forward strand.
AAAGTTGAACGCCGGGCAAACCCCACCCAAGTTAGGTTTGACAAACTAACCGGTCGGTTTTATAATCCAAACCAGTTTTGCGGGTATAGTTCAGTGGTAGAACGCAACCTTCCCAAGGTTGATGTCAGGGGTTCGAATCCCCTTACCCGCTCTAACCCAGCCAGTGTGCCAGCCCCTAAAGGCTTAAATCTTTAGGGGCTTTTTTATTCCTCCAAAAAAGCCGGAGCATATGGGAACCCAAATGGGTGAGTAGTATCATCCCATATGCTCCGCGCCGTTTTTCAACACTGCCGGCCCGGGTTGGGGGGAACTGCGGTGCGGGGGTCAGTCGTGGTAATAATCCGTTACAAAAGGCGCGGCGGCCATGGCCACCAACTGCTCGTAGGCGCTCTGGCGGTCAATCAGCCCGTTGGTGAGAATGCCCACCGCGCCGCGCCCCTGCTTGGTGTTGCGCTCGTTCACCAGGGCATCCATTGCCGGGCCGAGTTCACCGTGCCGGCGCAGGTGCCGCTCTACCGGCGGCGGCAGCAAAATCCGCACCCCGCCGCCGTAGCCCGCCAGCCCGTTATCGTTCACCATCACGCACCAGGCGCAGGTCATTAACCCCACCGGAGTTTGCACCAGCCCGCCTTCCAGCCCCACGCCAAAATGAGCGCCGGTTTGATGCCGCACCGTGCGGGCGCGATTCTCCGCGCCCTGCCGGGTTTCGTCATCGCCCCAGGGTTGGTTGGGCACGCCGCTGGGCACGGCCTGCGCCACAAATTGAGCGGCGGGAAAGGCCCGGCTCAAAACCGCCTGCACGGCGGCCAATTTTACGGGATTGGTTGATCCAACGGCAATTTTCAGGTTCATCAGCCGGGATTGTAGCACACCGCCGCCCACCTGACAATCAGAATCACTTGACAGGATGCCGTCCGGGGGCCATACTTATCCCCACGCGGATTACAAATCTATTTAACAACCGGGAGGTGTGGAGTGAATACTTTGTTGATGTGCAACGGCGGTTTTGCCTCGGTCAAGGCCGCTATCGAATGGGCCAACAGCCAGCCGGGGCGAACCGCGCCCACCAGCGATACCTTTGAAATCACCAAAATTATCCAGTTTCAGGTGGTGCCCGAAGGCGATGGTTTTAGTGTGGCCTTGCTGGTTGAAGCTGAACGCAAAAAATCAATGAGTTCAATGGTGATTAACATGCGCAAAGACCTCGGTTTTGCGCCGGAGGAATAGCGCCCAGGCCGTAATCCGGCGGGAAAAACCCGGCGGCGGCCCAATTTAGCTAATTAGGGGGAATTATGACCGCAACCGCTGAACAATATATGCAGGCCATGTTGCGCGGGTTTAAACCCGACCGGGCCGGCAGCCTCACCGAAACTTACGCGCTCACCTTAACCGGCCCCGGCGGCGGTAGTTGGGCCGTGGCCGTGGCCAATAAAACCTGCCGCATCACTGCCGGCGCGCCGGCCCAGGCCGGCACCCGCATCGAGTTGAGCACCGCCGCCTACATGCAACTGGCCGCCGGGCGGCTCGATGCGCAGCGGGCGGTGCAGGCCGGCGACATCAAGGTGAAGGGCAACCTGCAAAATGCGCTGCTGTTCACCCAGATTTTTGAGCCATGGGAAAAATATCTCGCCGCCGACCCCGCGCCCGCAGCACCAACACCTCAGCCCGCGCCCACACCTGCAAAGCCGGTTGCGCCGCCGGCTGCCACCCCGACGCCCGCGCCACAACCCCAACCTCAACCGGTCACTCCGCCCGCGCCGCAATCCGCGCCCGCTGAACCGGCCTCGCCGCTGGATAATTATTTTCGGGCTATGGCCCAGGCGTTTAACCCCGGCAAAGCCGGCGGCCTCGATGCCGTGTTCGAGTTTCAGCTTACCAGTGGCAACTGGACGGTGGATGTGAACAATGGGCGCTGCCAGGTGTACAAAGGCAAGGTTGACCCCTCATCCACGGTTGATGTGATTATGAACGACCAGGATTATATCAAGCTGGCGCAGGGCCAGTTAGACCCGCAGGCGGCCATTCAAAGTGGCCGGCTAAAAATCCGGGGCGAATACAAACTGGCCGGCCAGATTCCGGCGGCGTTTGGCGCGTGGGCCAACCTGGCCAACTCGGCCAATTTGCCGGCGTTCAGCGCCGCGCCTGCGCCATACCAGCCGCCCGCGTTGGTGGCTTCGGCGGCGGGGCCGGTTAATCCATCGTTTTTAAACGGCAGTTTTGATAATTACCAGCCCTACGTCCGCGACGGCAAAGAGGTGTTTTGGCGCGAGTTCCCGGAACGGTTTGGCGCAAGCTGGTCGCTGCAAATTATTTCAGAAGTGGCCGACCGCGCCGCTCACCTGCTGGATAGCGGCATGTTTGCCAAGTTTGCCCAGGCGTATTTTCACGGCAACGGCCACGATTACCACATTCACGGGCAGCACTCGCAGGTTATCACCGGGCGCTACGGCTTTGATTTGGTGCTGTTTCAGCCGGTCAAGGCTCAGCCGGGGCGCGATTACACCTTTTCCGGCAGTGTTGTCACCTATTTCAAAGGCCCCAACCCGCCCGCCGTGGATAACAAAATCTTCAAACGGATTGGCATTGACCCGACCGGCGGGCGCGATTACCGCAGCGCCAGCGTGGTGTGGGGCGAGCGCGACGGCGTGGACAACCAGTGGCGTTACCCGGCGCTCAAGGTTAAAGCCCAGGCCGATGCCGTTACCGTGTTCATTCGCATTGAAAACGCCGAAGGCGACGTGGGGCAAACGGATTTAAACACCATCCACCTGGATAATTTTAAGCTGGAATAACAATTATCTCGACCTGAAAAAAATTTATCAGGTCGAGATAATTTTTTCCCACGACCTGATAATTTTCTTTCACGCCGTGAAAAATTAGCTGCCTGCCCCATGAAACTGTAAATTCTTAACGCGAATAATCCGAATTGGGCGAATAGCACGAATTTTTCAAGGAATTTATTACAACATTCGCGTTATTCGTTTTATTCGCGCCATTCGTGTTAAAAACTGGTCGGGTAGCCAGACGGAAGAAAAAGAAATAAAACGGCGGGGCGGGTTAGATAAGCCGGCGGCCCATTGCCGCCGCAATCCGGCTGGCTTCATCAACCAGGCGGGGCAGCAACTCCAGCGGCAGCGATTGGTCGCCATCGGACAGGGCGGCGGCGGGGTTGGGGTGAATTTCTACCAGCAGACCGTCGGCTCCGGCAGCGATGGCGGCCCGCGCCGCCGGCAGCACCAAATCGGCCCGGCCGGTGGCGTGGCTGGGGTCGGCCAGCACCGGGTAGGGACTTTGTAGCTTGGCCAGGGCGATGGCGTTGGTATCCAGGGTGTTGCGGGTGGCGGTTTCAAACGTGCGAATGCCGCGCTCGCACAAAATAATGTTGCGGTTGCCTCGCGAGGCAATGTGTTCGGCGGCCAGCAGCCACTCCTGCACGGTTGACATGAGGCCGCGTTTAAGCAGCACCGGCTTGCTGGTTTCGCCTGCTGCCCACAGCAGCGGAAAATGCTGCATATTGCGGCTGCCAATCTGGATGATGTCGGCGTATTTTACCACCAGCGGCACGTGCTCCACGCCCAGCGCCTCGGTAATGACCAGCAGGCCAAACTCATCGGCTACCGCCCGCAAAATTTGCAGCCCCTCCAGCCCCAACCCCTGAAAACTGTGCGGCGAGGTGCGCGGTTTGTACGCGCCGCCGCGTAGCACTAGCCCGCCCACGTTGGCCAGCGCCGCCGCTGCCGCTCTGGTTTGCGCGTAACTCTCAACCGCGCAGGGGCCGGCCATCAGTATGATTTCGGGGCCGCCCACGCTCAAATCGGGGTCAAGCCAAACCGGGCGGGTTTGCGCCAAAACTGACTCAACCGGCATTGTCATTGTTTACCCCCCTTTATTAACCCAGGTTACTACCCGGAGTATGGAATAAGGAACAAGCCTCCCTATTCCTCCCAACTTCTCACTCCCTGAATGGCAACATTGATTGCCGCACTTCCTCCCGGCGCACCTTGCCGGAGGCCGTTTGCGGCAGCGCCGCCACAAATTGCACCACACGCGGTAGTTTGTAGCCGGCCAACTGCGCCCGGCAAAAGCCGATGATCTCGGCGGGGCTAACGTTTTGGCCGGCCCGCAAAACCACCGCCGCCGCCACCAGTTGGCCCCATTCGGCGTGAGGCAGCCCCACCACGCAGGCCTCGGCTACCGCCGGATGCGCTTGCAGCACGCGCTCCACTTCGGCGGGATATACGTTTTCGCCGCCGCTCACAATCAAATCGGCCCGGCGCTGCACCACCCACAACTCGCCGGCCTCATCCAGATAACCCAAATCGCCGGTAAACAGTTCGCCGCCGCGCAGGGCTTGCTGCGTGGCCGTCGGATGGCCGTAATAACCGGCCATCACCGTGGGGCCGCTCACCACAATCTCGCCAATCTGGCCGGTGGGAACCCGATTTCCGGCGGCATCTACCACCCGCACCGCCAAAAACAGCAGCGGTTGGCCCACGCTGCCGGTGGGCGGCGCGCCGGGCAGGGCCGTAGCCACCTGTGAGGCGGCTTCGCTGAGGCCGTAGCTGGCGGCAATGGGCAGCCCCAACTCCCGGCAGCGTTGGGCCAGCGCCGGGGGCAGCGCCGCACCACCCACCAGCACGCAGCGCAGGTGGGGCGCGGCCAATCCGCCGGGATGGGCATCTAGCAGGCGGTGCAGCATGGTGGGCACCACCGAAATCAGGCTGACGGACTGTTCGGCCAGCGCCCGGCCCACTGCCGCCGGCTCAAACCCCGGCAAAATCACCACCGCCGCGCCGTACAGGCAGCAGCGCAGCACAATAGCCAGCCCGCCCACGTGATACAGCGGCATGCACAGCAGCCAGCGGTCTGCCGGATTTACGCCCAGCCCAAACGCCGAGGCCGTCGCGCTCCAAAAATGGTTGCCAAAGGTAAGCATCGCTCCTTTGGGTTGGCCGGTGGTGCCGGAGGTAAAAATAATGCCCTGCACCGCTTCCAGATTTAACGGGCGGCTCTGCCAGCCCTCAATTTGAGCGGTGGAAACCGGGGGCAACGCCTCCACGGGCAACACCAACCGGTTATTTTGATGCAGTTCGGCGGCGGCGGCTTCGGTGGGGCGGCTGCAAACCACGGCCCGGCAATCAGCCTGCGTTACCTGCCAGCGCAGTTCGGCGGCGGTGAGCCGGGTGTTCAGCGGGACAAGCACTGCGCCCAGCCGGGCCAGCGCGTGGATGAGCGCCACAAATTCCGCCTGGTTGGGCAGCAGCGCCGCCACGTGCTGCCCCGGCTCAATCCCGGCGGCAGCCAGTTGAGCGCATAGCCGGGCCGTGAGCGCGTTCAACTGGCGGTAGGTAAAGCTCTGTTCGCCTGCAATGAGCGCAATTTTATGGGGTGAAATCTGGGCGCGATGGGCCAGCCAGTCGAGCATGGTTTGCCGTCAATCCAAAATCGTAAATTGATTGAATCAGGGCCGCCAGGGGAATTGGCGAAAGTTGGGGGCGCGTTTTTCAACGTAGGCGTTGCGGCCTTCCTGCCCCTCCTCGGACATGTAAAACAGCATGGTGGTGTGGCCGGCCAGTTCTTGCAGCCCGGCCTGCCCGTCCACATCGGCGTTGAAGGCGGCTTTGAGGCAGCGAATGGCGATGGGGCTTTTGTCCAGAATTTCCTGCGCCCACTGCACGCCTTCGGCTTCGAGTTGCGCCACCGGCACCACCTTGTTGACCAGCCCCATATCCAGCGCCTCGGCGGCGGTGTACTGGCGGCACAAATACCAGATTTCGCGGGCTTTTTTCTGGCCGATGATGCGGGCCAGGTAGCTGGCCCCAAAGCCGCCATCAAAACTGCCCACTTTGGGGCCGGTTTGCCCAAAAATGGCGTTATCGGCGGCAATGGTCAGGTCGCAGATAATGTGCAGCACGTGGCCGCCGCCAATGGCGTAGCCCGCCACCAGCGCAATCACCGGTTTGGGCATGCTCCGAATAATGCGCTGGAGTTGCAGCACGTTCAGGCGCGGCACGCCGTCATCGCCCACGTAGCCGGCATCGCCCCGGATTTTTTGGTCGCCGCCGGATGAAAAGGCGTATTTGCCGTCGGCGGCGGGGCCGTTGCCGGTGAGCAGCACCACGCCCACACTCTGGTCGGCCCAGGCGTCTTCAAAGGCGGCAATCATTTCGTCAATGGTTTGCGGGCGAAAGGCATTGCGCACCTCCGGGCGGTTAAAGGCAATGCGGGCCATGCCATCGGCTTTGTGATAGGTAATGTCTTGATAAGGTTTTACTTCAATCCAGTTGACCATGTTAGCTCCCTTACAAATTGTGAATTGCGAATGATGAATTGCGAATGACGAATTTTGGCCTGGTTCAAGTTAGATTGGCACTTCTCAAAATTAAAACCACGGAGACACGGAGGAAAATTAAAAATTTCCGTGTCTCTGTGGTGAAAAAGGGTCAATCTAAATTTACGGGCTTCTGAACCATGCCTTATCTTTTTAATTTTCACAGCCCGGAATAGCAATTTTAAAAAATCTTAATTTTAAAAAATCAACAACTACAACGCCATTTGCCGGGCAATGGCCCGCCGGGTCTCTTCGTGGTGGGTGGCGCTGGTACTCACCTCAATGAGGTGAGGGGCCGGAGATTGCACGGCGGCGCAAAAGGCGGCTTTAAAATCGGTGGGCTGGTTGATGTGGCTGTATTCCAACCCAAACATTTGGGCGGCGGCGGCAAAGCTAAGGTTGGGCGGGGTCACAAACAACTCGGTGAAGGGTGGCTCAAAATTGGCAATAGGCAACCGGTGAAAGATGCCGCCGCCGTTGTTGTTAATCAGCACAATGGTGGCGTTTACGCCGCAACGACGCAACGCCAGCAGGCTGTTCAAATCGTGGTAAAAGGCCAGATCGCCGCACACCAGCACCAGCGGCAACCGGCTGCCGGCAGCCACGCCCAGCGCGCTGGCAATGGTGCCATCAATGCCGCTGGCTCCGCGATTGGCCAACACGCGCAGTTCCGCCGGATGGGGCCGGGCAAATTGATCCAAGTGGCGCACCGGCAGGCTGCTGGCCACAAACAGCGCCGCCGGGTGGGGCATTAACTCCACCACCTCGGCCAGCAGGCGGCCTTCAAAAAACGTTTCGGCCTGCACTTGGCTGATGATTTCCCAACTGCGCTGTTCGGCCTGCTGCCATTGAGCCAGCCAGCCGGCATTGGGCGGCGCGGCGAGCTGTTGCGCCAGCCGGTGGGTTACGGCCTGGCACACTGCCGTGGCCTCGGCCCAGATAAAATCGGCGGTGGTGTGGGTGTCGTCCTGCCACACGCCGGTCTCGCTCACCTGAATGTGGCGGGCCGATTGGCCGGCGGCAATGTAATCATTGAGCAGTTGTGAAATGGGCATGGCCCCAAACCGGATTATCAGGTCGGGCGGTTCCCAGTGGCTCACCACGCCGCGCTGTAAAAAGGTGTCGTAGCCGCCCAAAATGTGGCCATCCGAGTTGGTCAGGTGCGGGCCAAAGCGCACCCCCGATAGCGCATCGGCCAGCACGGGCAGGCCGGCGGCTTGCGCCAGTTGAGTCACGGCGGCGGGAAAATTATCGCCGGGGCAGCGCGGGCCGCACACAATCAGGCCGCGCCGCGAGCTTTGCACGGCGCGGGTTAGCGCATCAATTTGCAACGCCGATGGCAGCAGTTGGCCCCGGCTAAGGCGGGCAAACGGCTCGTGGCCGGGCCGGGCCGCGCCAATTTCGGCGGCGGGGGCATCGCCGGGCACGGGGATGGGTTCCAGCGGCTTGCGGAACGGAAAATTGAGATGCACCGGGCCGGGCGGAAAGCCCTGCGTGGCGGCCACGGCCCGGTTGGCCAGCGTGCGCAGGGCGCGCAGGGCCAGTGCGGGCGGGTTGGCTTCGGGCAGGGCCACATCAACAAACCAGCGAACGTGGTCGCCGTACATTTTGAGCTGGTCAATGGTTTGGTTGGCCCCACTGTGGCGCAGTTCTGGCGGGCGGTCGGTGGTGAGCACCAGCAGCGGCACGTGGGCCACGTTGGCTTCGATGATGGCCGGGTAAAAGTTGGCCGTGGCCGTGCCAGAGGTACACACCAGCGCCGCCGGTTGCCCGGTAGCCAGGGCCAGCCCCAGCGCAAAAAAGGCCGCGCCGCGCTCATCCAGCAGCGAGTAAACGGTAATATCGGGGTGGGCGGCAAAGGCCAGGGTAAGCGGCGTGGAGCGAGAGCCGGGGGCAATGCAGGCGGCGCGCAGCCCGGCCCGCGCCAGTTCATCCACAAAAATTTCGGCCCACAGGGTACTGCGGTTAGGCGCGGCCATTGGCAGCCTCCGCGCCCAGGGCTTCGGCCAGCGGCCTGAATTTCAATTCGGTTTCGCGCCACTCCGTCTCCGGCACGGAATCGGCTACAATGCCCGCCCCGGCAAACAGCATGCTGTCGCTGCCCACGCTTACCGCCGAGCGAATGGCCACGGCAAACAGGCCGTTGCCGCGCTCATCCAGCCAGCCCACCGGGGCGGCGTACCAACCGCGGGCGGTGGGTTCAACGGTGTTGATGATGTTCAAGGCGATGGCGCGGGGCCGCCCGCCCACCGCCGGGGTGGGGTGCAGCGCCTTAACCACCGGCAAAATGCCCAATTGATGGGCCAATCGGCCTTGAATTTTGGTTTGCAGGTGTTGAATGTTGCTCAACCGGCAAATGGTGGGCACGGCGGGCACGTGCAGGTGGGTGGTAAGGCCGGCCAGGTTTTCTTGAATGGCTTCAACCACCAGCGCGTGTTCCTGCCGCTCTTTGGGGTTAGCCAATAGCTGTTGGGCCAGGTCGTCGTCTTCAGCGGGAGTGCCGCCGCGCCGAATGGAGCCGGCCATGGCTACGGTGCGCAGGGTTGGGCCGTCAACTTCGGCCAGCAGTTCCGGCGTGGCCCCAAAAAAGGCGTGGCCGGGCACCGGTTCCATCAAAAAGCGGTAGGTATCGGGGTAGCGTTCGGCCAGGCGAGCCAGCGCGGTGGTGGGGTCGGTGGGCGCGGCAAAGCTCAGGCGGCGGGCGCGAGCCAGCACCACTTTATCCAGTTGGCCGCCGCGAATGCGCCGGACGGCCTCGGCCACCAGTTGATGCCAGGTTTCGGGCGGCATCACGTTGCCGGCGGTTTGCGGTTGCGCCGGCGTGGCGGCTGCCGGTTGGCCGGCCAGCAACGCAGCGTGGAGTTGGCTGATTTCTTGCGGCAGGTGTTGCACAATGGCGTCACGTTCAGCCTCGGAGCCGGCGCAGTGGTTAATGGTAAGCCAGGTTTGGTTATCAAAACGGGTTAGCTGGTATTGCGGCAAAATAAAGCGGGCCGCCGGAAAAGCCGACCACAACTCATCGGTGGGCGGCTGGGGATTAAAGGCAAAGCCGCCAAACAAACGCGGGCCGGCGACGGCGGGCGCATCGGCATTGAGCCGGACAATCCGGCTGAACAGCGCGGCGGCCTGCTGCTGAATGGCTTCAAACCGGTTGTCGTCGCGGGCGGTGAGCATGGCGGCCACGCCAAAACCGGCCAGCGACGGGGTGTTTTTGCCGGTTTCCCAGTAGATGCGGGGCGCGTTGGCCCCGCACTGTAAAAAATCCAGCAGCGAGGTTTGCGGCCACGGCACGCTGTAGCTGAGGTACAGTAATGGTTCGGCTTGGGCCGGGGCGCAGCCCGGCGTTTGGCGCAACGTTGGATTAATCAGATTAAGCATGTTGGTTGTCCTTTGGCGTAATAGTTGGGGCCGGGCTTAATTGTTCAATCCGGGCCGCCGGAACGCCCACGCTCCGCAGCAGCATAGCCCGTAGCGGCGCAATCAACCGTTCCGGTTCCGGCTGGCCGGTGTACACCCAGCGAATCACCACCTCGTTGATGGCGCCCATCCAGGCGTAGGCAATCACCTCGGTGTCAATCGGCTCAATTTCGCCGCCGGCAATGGCTTCATCCAGGTAGCTTTTGATAACGCCGGCAAAACGGTCGTGGAGTTGCAGCCGTTTGGTTTCAAACACCGCGCCCAGCCCCACGGCCTGCACCAAAAAAATTTTGGCCAACCCGCGATACTGAGCAAATGTTTCCAGGCAAACTTGCAGGGCCAGGTTAACCCGCTCCACGCCATCGCTCACCGGGGTTACGGCGGCAATCATTCTTTGCTGCAACACGTCGGCAAATTTATCAATCAGTGCCAAAAAGATTTGCTGTTTGCCCGGAAAATAAAAGTAAACCGCGCCTTTGGAGGTGGCCGATTCTTCTACAATGTCATCAACTTTGGTTTCGTGGTAGCCTTTGTGAGAAAATACTGTTATAGCCGCATCTAAAATGCGTTCCTGAGTAACTTTGGCTTTGTCAGACATCAATTTAAACCGTTATCTATTACAAACCGACCAGTCAGTCTATTTTTGTAATTGAGAAAATACCACAGGGCGCGGCGGTTGTCAAGGAGAAAATAAAAACCCCCTTTCTTCCGCAGAAAGAGGGTTAGGGGGAAATTACGTTAAAGCGGACGGCGGTTTACCGGCTCCGCCACCAATCCTTGCGCACGCGCGGGTCCATAAACCGGCCGGTATCGCGGATGGCCACCCGTACTTCGGCGGTGCGGGCGCGGCCCAGCGGTTGGCCGGCGCGCAAGGCGGGCAAATTGCGGCGACCGGCGGCGTTCATTTTGTCGTACAGGGCCAGCAGGTTTGGCTCTACGCAGATGCCATCAAGGTGAATGGTGTAGCCGCTCACCACGCTGTCTTCGCCGGTGTATTTTAAGGTGATGCCTTCCGGGCCGGCGTACAGCACCAGCACGGCGTAACCCTGCCCAATGCTGTAATCAGCCGCAGGCACGCAGATTTCTTCGGCGGGGGTGGCTTTTAGCCCGGCCAACGTCACTTCAAAATCGGTGATGGCGTTGCCCCGTGCGTTGCGGCTCCAATCCCAGTTGTTAACCCGGTACACGCCGCTAAATTCCGGCGCGCGTTTGTTAGAGAACAACCCGGCCAGTTGCGGCGCGCGCTGGTCGGTGGGGCCGGACATGTCAATCAACCCGGCCACGGCGGTGGTTTTTTGGTAGCCGCGCAGCGCCAAATTGAGGTCGCCGTGCTGAGCGGCGGGCCGATCGGCAGGCGAGCCAACAATGGGCAGCGTGCCGTAACTCTGGCCGGCAATCGGGGCGCAGGGATCAACCTGGGGTTGCGGCGTGGCCGGCGCGGCGGCGGGCGTTTGCAGGCCCGGCGGAGTGGCCACCGGCACCGGGGTTGGAGCCACCGGCGTTACCACCGGCGCAGGCGCTGGTGGTAACGTTGCTGCCGGAACGGTTGAACCCGCCGGAGCCGGGATAACCAGCACCTGCCCCACCCAGATTTGGCCGGGGTCGGCCAGGTTGTTGGCCCGCTGGATGAGCGGGTACTGGTTGGGATCGCCGTAAATTTGGCGGGCAATCCGCGAGAGCGTATCGCCGCGTTGAACTACGTAGCTGGCCAGCATGGGTTTTGAAGGGTTGCCGGCGTAATGGGCCAGCATTTCGGCCACCACGGCGGCCAGGGTGCGGCCCTCAATTTGGGCGCGGTCAACGGCAGCCTGATAGGCGGCGTCATCCAGATTGATGGTGATATTTTGGATCGGCACGGTTTTCTCCTTTTCCGGGCAACCCCGGCGCTGGCAAATTAATCCGGTTAAACTACCCGTAAATTATACCATTGATTTGGGCGCAACAGAATCGCGCCTTAATTCCTTTGAATGGTTTGACAAAACGGGCACTCGTAACCATAACCATACTGGTGACTGATTTTGGTATAAACAAAAATAGCACACAAGGAGCTACCATGCGTTACAAATTGTTGGGCAAAAGCGGGGTAAGGGTATCGGAGTTATCGCTGGGAACAATGACCTTTGGCGAGGAGTGGGGTTGGGGAGCCTCAAAGGAGGAGAGCCAAAAAATATTCGATGCCTACGCCGGGGCGGGCGGCAACTTTATTGACACGGCCAACCGTTACACCGAAGGCACCTCGGAAAAGCTGGTGGGCGAGTTTATTGCCGCCGACCGCGACCATTTTGTGCTGGCGACCAAATACACCCTGTTTACCCGCCGGAACGACCCCAATTTTAGCGGCAATCACCGCAAAAATATGCGGCAGGCGCTAGAGGCCAGCCTCAAACGCCTGAACACCGATTATATTGACCTGTACTGGCTGCACGCCTGGGATTTTACCACCTCGGTGGAAGAGGTGATGCGCGGCCTGGATGACCTGGTGCGCGCCGGCAAAATTTTGTACATTGGCGTTTCTGATACGCCGGCCTGGCTTGTTGCGCAGGCCAACACGCTGGCCGAATTGCGGGGTTGGTCGCAGTTTGTGGCCATGCAATTGCAGTACAGCCTGGTTGAGCGCCACATTGAGCGCGAACACCTGCCGCTGGCTCGCGCCACCGATTTAGCGGTTACGCCGTGGGGCGTGCTGGGTTCCGGGGTGCTCACCGGCAAGTACAACCAAAATTCCGGGGCCGGCGGGCGGGCCTCGCTGTGGGGGGCCATCAGCGAAAAGAATTTGGCCATTGCCCAAACCGTGGTGGATGTGGCGGCAGAAATTGGCCGCACGCCATCGCAGGTGGCTACCAACTGGGTGCGGCAGCAGCCCGGCGTCATCATCCCGATTATTGGGGCGCGGCGGGTTGACCAGGTAGCCGATAACCTGGCTTGCCTGGAGTTTACGCTAACCGCCGAACATTTGGCCCGGCTGGATGCCGCCAGCCAGATTGATTTGGGCTTCCCTTACAATTTTCTCACATCCGACGGAATTAAGGATTTGGTGTACGGCGGCACGTTTGACCAGATTGATAACCATCGCCGGCGGTAAACCGGCGCGTTACCTGTTGCCGCCCGCCAGAGTGGCCCGGATTTGCCGCGCCCAGGCCTGCAACCCGGCGCGTTCGCTGCCGGCTAACCGGGCCTCGGCCTGGGTTAGCGCCGCTCTGGCGGCGGCATGTTCGCCCCGCTGAACGTACAACTCGGCCAGCCACAAATCAATTTGGGTTTGCAGATGCGGCGCAGCCAGCGCCGCCGCCGCGTTGCGCGCCGCTTCGAGCTGCCGCCGCGCCTCATCCAAATCCCCACGTTGGCGGGCCACCAACCCCAAATTAGCCTGAATGTTGGCCGCCTGAACCTGGTTGTGGTTGCGCTGCGCTTCGCGCAGGGCGCGTTCAAACCAGTTTTGGGCCTGGTCAGCCTCGCCGGCGGCCAGCGCCACCTCGCCGCGAGTGCTGTACAAATATTGGCGCGGCGAAAACAGCGCGTAAGTTTCGGCCAGTTCCAGCCCGGTTTCAATGTGCCGGCGGGCCGCCTCAATTTCTCCGGTGAGCGTTAAATGATAGGCCAGGTTGTTGTGCGCCAGCACCATCTGGAATAAATTGCCGTCAATTTGGGCCAGTTCCAGCGCCGCCTGGAATGAATCAATGGCGGCAGCCAGATTGCCCTGCTGCGCCAGCAGATTGCCCAGCTCAAACTTGCTGCTGCCGGTTAAGCCGGGCAGGTTGTGTTCGGTGCCCAGGCGGATGGCCTCTTGCAAGTGCTGCTGCGCCTGCGCCAGTGGCGCGCCGGCCAGCGTGCCGCCGGCAGCCAGGGCGTGATGCGCCCGCGCCAGCGCCTCCGGGTTTTGGGGCGATTCCAGTTGCGCCAGCGCCTGCTCGGCCCAGTAAACCACCTCGTGGCCCTGCCCGCTGCTCATAAAACTGAGCGACAGGCTGAGGTAGGCTTGCGCCACGCCCAATTTGTTGGCGGCTTGCTCAAATTCTTTGGCGGCCTGCCGCAGCAGGTCGCGCCCTTCGGCGGGTTGCCCCTGCATCAGCATAACCTCGCCCAATTTTAACCGGCGCTCCGGGGTAGGCTCCAGCATGAGCGCCTGCCGGTAAAATTTGCCGGCCTCGGTGAGGGCATTCAATTTAACGGCCTGGTCGGCGGCAACTTCGGCCAGGCGAGCGGCTTTGCCCGGTTGGCCGGCTTGCCCGTAGTGATGGGCCAGTTGCCCGGCCAGCGCGTCCAGCCGATCGGCAAAAACGGCCTCCAACGCCTGGGCGGCGCGCCGGTGCAAAAAACTGCGCCGGGCCAGGCTGAGCGCGTGGCGCACCACCTGGGCCACCAGCGGATGGGTAAATTCGTATCCGGTGGGGCGCTCGGTGAGCAGGTTGTTGTCCAGCAGCACTTCGAGCGCGGTAATGGTTTCTTCCTCGCCGCGCCCGCTGGTGCGCCGCAGCGTGGCAAAATCAACATTATTATCAAGGATGGCCGCCGCTTGCAACACCTGCCGCGCGGTATCGGGCAGGCGATCCAGCCGGGCGCGGACCAACTCGGCCAGCGCCGGCGGCGTGTCATCGGCCTGGCCGTGGCTTAATTCCAGTAGAAAATAGGGGTTGCCGGCGCTTTGTTGTTGCAGCCGGTCAGCCTGTTGAGCGCGGCCCAACGCCGATAGCAGCGCGGCGGTTTCGGTGGGCGTAAAGCGGGCCAGCGGCAGCCGGAGCAAGCGCCCGGCCCGCTGCCAGCCGGCGGCTACCTGGTTTAGCTGCGGCGGCGCATCCGAGGGGCGATAGGTGCCTACCAGCAGCAGCGGTTCGCGCTGCATCCGGTCAACCAGATAAACCAGCCAATCCAGCGTGGCCTGGTCAATCCAGTGCAAATCATCCACAAATAATACCAGCGGTTGGCCGTTGAAGGCCCGCAACACCTGCACTAAAGCCTCAAACAGGCGTTGATGCTCTTCGGCGGGCGGCAGTGCGGGCAACTGCGGTAGTTCCGGCGCGGCCTGCCGCAGTTGGGGCAACAGGCGGCTCAACTCGGCCAGCCAGATGGGCGATAGCCCCAACAGCCGGTTTATGCACACCGATTGCCCCAACAGGCCGGTGAGCGGCGCAAACGGCAGCAGTTGGGTGGTGTTAAGGCAGCGGGCTTCGAGCACGGTGCCGGCGGGCGGCAGGCCGGCCGACCATTCTTGCCACAGCCGGGTTTTGCCAATGCCCAACTCGCCGGTGATGAGCGCCACCTGCGCCTGGCCCTGCCCGGCCAGTTGAAATTGTTCGCGCAGGGCGGCCAGTTCCGGCTGACGCCCCACAAACGGCGTGGCCGGTTTGGGGGCCGGCGTCCGGGGAATTGGGGCTGGGGCCGGAGCGACGGCCTCCGGTTGCGGCAAACTGCCGTTGATAATGGCGGCGCGCAGCCGTTGGGTTTCTGGCAGGGGGCTAACGCCCAATTCCTGAGCCAGAATGTTTTTGAGCGCATCAAACTGGCGCAGGGCATCGGCGCGTTCACCCAGCCGGGCGTGGGCTTCCATTATCGCCCGGTGCATGGGTTCTTGCAGATTATCGGCGGCCAGGGCGCGGCGGGCGGTGGCTAACATGCCGGGCCAATCTCCGTTGGCGCGTTGCGCGGCCAGATGCGTTTCCAGTTGGCGCAAATATAGCTGCCCCAGCCGTTCCCGCTCGGCGGCCAGCCACAACTCAAAATCCGGCGCGTCGGCCACCGCCAGCCCATCGAGCAGCGAGCCACGGTACAGGTTGAGCGCCACTGGCAGGGTGGGGCGAGCCTGTTCAAACTCGCGCAGGTCAAGCTCAACGGCGGGAGCCAGCGCAATCCAGTCGGCGTCGGCGGTTAAAACGTTATCGCCAAGCTGCTTGCGGATGTGCCACAGTGTGTTGCGCAGATTTTTGCGGGCAGCTTCGGGCAGGCTGTCGGGCCAGAGCAGGTCAACCAGATGGTCGCGGGAGTGCGGCGCGCCGGCTACAGCCAGGTAGGCCAGCAGCGCCATCGCTTTGGCGGATTTGAGGTCAACCGGCTGGCCGTTCAACCACAGTTCAGCCGGGCCGAGCAGTAAAAATTTTAGGGTGGACATAGCCACTATTATAGTTGGGGCGGTAAGTAAAACAAAAAAGGACAACCAGCGGGACGGCGGACAGGACAGTCAAAAGGACGCAAGCCGGTTACACTGGGGTTGTAAATAAAAATTAAATATTCTGTGGAGGGAAAAATGGCAATGGCAAAGAGTACCCCAAAATGGATTGGTTATGCTTTGCACGGTTTGGCGGTTCTGGTGGCGTTGGTGTTTTTGCTAACGGGCGGCACCAAACTGGCCGGGCAACAGATGCACGTAGAAAATTTTATTCGCTGGGGGTATCCGCTCTGGTTTATGTATGTAACCGGAACCATCGAAGTGCTGGGCGCAACCCTGGTTGTTATCCCCAAAACTCGCTTTTACGGCGGCGCGCTGTTAACGGCCACAATGGTTGGGGCGGTTTTTACCCACCTTCGAGCCGGTGAAATGGCGGCGTTTCCCGTGCCGCTGGTGCTGGGGGTGTTGGCCGCTTTCATCGCCTGGATGAACTGGCCGGGCAGAAGCTAAAAAATCAAATTATAAAATTAAACAAAAAATCAATTATCATACATTTAATGGAGAATATAATAATGACCTGGAAAATTGATACTGCCCATACTCAAATTGAATTTTCGGTGCGGCATATGATGATCTCTAAAGTGCGCGGGCAATTTAAAACGTTTGATGGCACGGTTGACCTCAACCCGGCTAACCTGGCGGCCTCGCGGGCAACCGGCACGGTTGATGTGACCAGCATTGACACCCGTGAAGCGCAACGCGACGGGCACCTGCTTTCTGCCGACTTTTTTGACGCGGAAAAGTACCCCCAACTGAGCTTTGCCAGCACTCGCATTGAACCGGCGGGCGGCGACCGGTACAAAGTTTACGGCAACCTGACCATTAAAGACGTAACCCGCGAAGTTGTGTTTGATGTAACCGATGAAGGCCGCGCTCAGGACCCCTGGGGCAACCAGCGCTGGGGCGTAAGCGCCACCACCAAAATTAACCGCAAGGATTTTGGCCTGGGTTGGAACGTGGTGCTGGAAACCGGCGGCTGGCTGGTGGGCGACGAAGTTACCATCAGCGCCGAAGTGGAACTGGTAAAACAGCCCGAATAGGCTTGTAAAAATCAAAATTTAAGCTACACCATTCTGGGCGACGCCACCGTCGCCCTTTTGTTTTGAGGAGCAGAACGATGGAAATCCCCGGTTTGCATCATATTACCGCCGTTACCGGCAACCCGGCCCAAAATGTGCAGTTTTACACCCAGGTGTTGGGGCTGCGGCTGGTGAAAAAAACGGTTAATCAGGATGACACTTCGGCTTACCACCTGTTTTACGGCGACGAAACCGGCAGCGCCGGCACCGAGATAACTTTTTTTGATTGGCCGCAGGCCGGGCCAACGCGCTACGGCCCGCGCCAGATTACCGCGCTGGGGCTGCGAGTTCCCGGCCCGGCGGCGTTGGAGTGGTGGGCCGCCCGGCTAACCGGTTTGGGCGTGGCGCACACCGGTATCACTTGTTGGGGTGATGTTGCGTTAATCCGCCTGACCGACCCGGAAGGCCAGCGGCTGGAACTGGTTGACGACGGCGGCGCGCCCGGCGGCACGCCCTGGCCCGCCGGCCCGGTTGCGCCGGAAATGGCCATCCGGGGGCTGCATTCGGTCACATTAACCGTTAGCCAGCTTGAACCCACCGCCCACACGCTGGTTGATGGGTTAGGTTTTAGGCAGACGGCCCAATTGCCCAGCCCTAATAATCCGCACCAGCGCGCCGTGATGTTTGAAACCGGGGCCGGCGGGCCGGGCGCAACCGTGGTGGTGGAGGTGCGGCCCGATTTGCCGCCGGGCCGAATGGGCATTGGCGGGGTGCATCACGTGGCGTTTCGCGCGCCAACCGACACCGCGCAGTTGCAGTGGCGCGAGCGCATTACCCGGCTGGGGCTGGAATCAACCCCGCCAATTGACCGCTTTTACTTTCGCTCGGTATATTTCAGGGAGCCGGGCCATATTCTGTTTGAGATTGCCACCGATGGCCCCGGCTTTGCGGTTGACGAAGACGCGGCGCATTTAGGTGAGCGGTTGGCCCTGCCGCCCTTTTTAGAGCCGCATCGGGCGCAAATTGAGGCCGGGCTAAAGCCCATCGCGCTGCATTAATTTTGCGGCGGGTAATTCGCTAACCGGGCTATCATCAATTACAATTGGTGGATAAATATGATATTCGCCACAATGTTGAGGAGACAGAGGGGGTGCGCCAAATCTGTCTCCTTGTATTTTGTTGAAAGGAATTTTATGCAACAACAAGCAATTTATAGCCGCAAATGGTACGTAATGGCGGCGGTTTCAATGGGGATTTTTTTGGCCACCATTGATGGCAGCATTGTGAATGTGGCTTTGCCCACACTAATCCGTGAACTGAACACCGAATTTGCCACGGTAGAATGGGTGGTGCTGGCGTATATGCTCACGCTGGCTACGCTGCTGTTGGGCGTGGGGCGGCTGGGCGATATGATCGGCAAAAAGCCCATTTATGTCACCGGGTTTGTGGTGTTTACCGCCGGTTCGGTGTTGTGCGGGCTAGCTCCCTCGGTTTATTGGCTGATTGGCTTTAGGGTGGTGCAGGCCATTGGCGGCGCAATGGTGTTTGCGCTGGGCATGGCCATTGTCACCGAGGCTTTTCCGCCGCAAGAGCGCGGCAAGGCGTTGGGCATTACCGGCACGGTGGTTTCGGTGGGGATTGTGGTGGGGCCAACGTTGGGCGGCGTGATTATTGCGTTTGTTTCGTGGCACTGGATTTTTTTGGTTAACCTGCCGGTGGGGATAATTGGCACGTGGATGGCCGCCCGGTTTGTGCCCAACACCAAACCACAGGGCCAGCAAAAATTTGATTTTGCCGGGGCGATTGTGCTGTTTTTAAGCCTGCTCTCTTTTTTGTTGGCGCTCACCTGGGGCCAGGAGGCCGGTTTTACCAGCCCGCCGATTTTGTTGCTGTTTGCGGGTTGGGCCGTCTTTTTAATACTGTTTGTGGTGATCGAGCAGCGATTGGCCCAACCCATGATTGAGCTAACCCTGTTTAAAAATAGTTTATTCAGCATGGGGCTGATCACCGGCTTTATTTCTTTTATTGCCACCGCCGGCACGGTGGTGCTGCTGCCGTTTTACCTGGAAAACGTGCTGGGCTACGATACGCAACAGGTTGGGTTGATGCTGGCGGTGATACCGGTAATGCTGGGGTTAACTTCGCCTATTTCGGGAATGTTGTCTGATAAATTTGGCACGCGGTTGATTACGGTGGTTGGCCTGATGGTAATGGTATTGGGCTACACCGCCATGAGCACGCTTTCGGCGGGTACCGGTGTGTTGGGGTACGTGTTGCGGTTAATCCCGGTGGGAATTGGCCTGGGCGCGTTCCAATCGCCTAATAACAGCGCCATTATGGGGTCGGTGCCCCGGCAGCGGTTGGGCGTGGCTTCGGGGATGTTATCGCTCACGCGAACGCTGGGGCAAACCACCGGCATTGCCGTGTTGAGCGCGCTATGGGCCAGCCGGGTAATGGCTTACGCCGGCCAAACTTTGGCTCAAGATGTAACCACCGCCCCAATTCCGGCTCAGGTAGCCGGGTTGCAGCAGGTGTTTTGGGCGGTGGTTGTTGCGGTGAGCGTGGCGCTGGGGCTGGGCGTGTGGGCATTGGTGCAAGAACGCCGCACCCGGCCAGCCGCGCCGGTAGCGGCCCCGGAATTTGTGGCCGGGCCGGAATAATCGCCGGGTTACTTGCGGCGACGCACTTCAATCACGTTGGGCAACTGCTCAATCATGGCCAGCACCCGGCTGAGTTCGTCAATGCTCGAAACCTCGAGCGTGGCCGAAACCCTGGCTTTGTTATCCGGCTTGGTGGTGATGGTGTGCACCGAGTTCATATTGATGCGCTGGTTGGCCACCACCGAGGTAATATCGCGCAGCAAACCGGAGCGATCAAAGGCTTCAATGTAAATATCCACCGGATAGGTTACGTTATCAACCGCGCCCCAATCCACCGCAATTAACCGCTCCGGGGCGCGGCTGAGCAGGTTGAGCACATTGGGGCAATCGTGCCGGTGAATGGTAACGCCCCGGCCCCGGGTAATATAGCCCACAATTTGGGCGTCGCCGGGTACGGGCCGGCAGCACTGGGCCAGGTTGGTGAGCAAATCGCCCACGCCCTGCACCTGCACGCCGTTAGAGGTAGCCGGCGCTGCCGGCGTGGGGGGAATATCGCCGGCTGGCAGCGGCCAGTGCTCTTTTTCTTTGGCCTCGCCGGAATCAACTTCTTCATTGATGGCGTTGACCATTTGGGTGTTAGAAATATCGCCCCGGCCAATCGCCGCCAAAAATTCTTCTACCTTGTTGTAGGTAAACCGCTGGGCCAATTTCTCGTAATTAATTTCCGATAGCCCCAGCCGTCGCAATTCGCGCTCTAAAATAAAGCGCCCTTGCGATACGTTTTCTTCGTAGTGCTGGTATTTAAACCAGTGCCGCACTTTTGACCGCGCCCGCGAGGTTTTCATAAACCCCAAATGCGAGTTCATCCAGTCGCGGCTTGGCCCGCCGCGTTTGGAAATAAGCACTTCTACCTGCTCGCCGTTTTTTAGCTGATAGTTGAGCGGCACAATTTTGCCGTTTATTTTTGCGCCCCGGCAGCGGTGGCCCACCTCGGTGTGAATGTAGTAGGCAAAGTCAATCGGCGTGGAACCGTAAGGCAACTCAATTACGTCGCCGCCGGGGGTGAGCACGTGCACCCTGTCCTGAAAAACCTCGGCTTTAACCTGGTCAATAAACTCTTTGGCGTCAACCACATCCTCTTTCCACTCCATCAGTGAGCGGAGCCAGGCGATTTTTTTGTCAAACGTGGGGTCCGAACGCGCGCCTTCTTTGTAGCGCCAGTGGGCCGCCACGCCCAGTTCGGCGTCCTGGTGCATTTCAAAGGTGCGGATTTGCACCTCGATGGTTTTGCCTTCGGGGCCAATTACGGCGGTGTGCAGCGAGCGGTACAAGTTGTCTTTGGGGGCGGCAATGTAATCATCAAATTCGCCGGGGATGGGCCGCCACATGGTGTGCACAATGCCCAACGCCGCGTAACAATCGCCTAATTGATTCACCAGCACCCGCACGGCGCGCACATCGTAAATCTGGTCAAAATCAACGCCTTTGCGTTTCATTTTGCGGTAAATGCTGTAAATGTGCTTGGGCCGGCCTTTTACATCCGCTTCGATGCCGCGCCGTTTCAGTTCATCCCGCAGTTGGTTGGCTACTTTGTTAATATAGCCTTCGCGGTTAATCCGCCGCTCATCTACCAGGCCGGCAATCTGTTTGTAGGTTTCCGGCTCCGTGTAGCGAAAGGCCAAATCTTCCAGTTCCCACTTGATTTGCCAAATGCCCAGCCGGTTGGCCAGCGGCGCAAAAATTTCCATAGTTTCGCGGGCAATCCGTTTGCGTTTGTCTTCACGCAGGTGGTGGAGCGTGCGCATGTTGTGGGTGCGGTCGGCCAGTTTGATCAGCACCACCCGGATGTCGTCCACCATGGCCAAAAACATTTTGCGCAGGCTTTCGGCCTGGGCGCGTTCTTTTTTGCTCTTTTTGCTCAGGCCGCGATATTCCTGGATTTGGCCCATTTTGGTAACGCCGTCTACCAGCTTGGCCACGTTTTCGCCAAATTCTTCTACCAAATCCTGGTAAACCACCGGCGTATCTTCCAGCACATCGTGCAATATGGCCGCGGCGATGGTTTCGTGATCCAGCTTGAGATCGGCCAGAATATTAGCCACCGATAGCGAATGCTGAAAATACGGCTCGCCCGAAGCCCGGTACTGGCCATAGTGAGCCTGTTGCGCCAGTTCGCACGCCTTGCAAATAAAATTCATTTCCGAGGCGGAGCGCCCCTCGGAGATTGATTGCAGCCAGCTATCAAATTCAATGGCGTCTTGAGTGGTAACTTCTGATTTTAGCGCGACCATTTTATCTCACCCGCTACAAAAATTGGCGGCTTACCGCCAGATAATTTGTATTCCAGCAAGTATACTCCAGGCAACAGGTTTAAGCAATGAGGTTTTGTAACTACTTTGGGTAATTTTTCATTCTGAATGTCGCCGGTCACGTTCCCAAATGTAACCGGCAAGGCCAATCTGCCCAACCCCGATTGGTCTGATTAGCTATTTTGAATAAAATACAAGAACTTGTGTTCTGTCTTTTGATATATGGAGGCAGCGTTGAACGCACTTACCCTTACGCCTACCCAGGCTCGCCGGTTGGCCATTACCCGGCAGCGATTGGCCGGCCCGCCGCCGGCCCCCACCCGCGATGGTATTCTGGAACTGTTCCGAAATTTGGGCTGCGTGCAAATTGATCCCATTCGGGCGGTGGAACGCACCCAATATCTGGTGCTGTGGAGCCGGGTGGGCAACTACAACCCCGCCCACCTGCATACCTTGCTGTGGGATTCGCGCCATCTGTTTGAGTATTGGGCGCACGCCGCCTCGATTGTGCTCACCGAGGATTACCAGATTCACCACCACTACATGCGCCGCTTTGCTGCCGGTCAGGTTGATTCCGGCTGGCATCAGCGCGTGCAGGATTGGCTGGTTGAAAACACCGGGTTTAGGGAATACGTGCTGGCCCGGCTGCACGCCGAAGGCCCGCTGGCCATCAGCCAGCTTGAGGACCGTTCCGTGCGCCCGTGGGCTTCGGACGGCTGGAACCAAAACCGCAATCTTGGGCAAATGCTCAGTTTTTTGTGGGAACAGGGCGATATTATGGTGGCCGGGCGCAAAGGCATCGAGCGGTTGTGGGGGCTAACCGCCGACCATTTGCCGGAGTGGACGCCCCGCGAACCGCTGCCGGCGCGGGAAATAACGCGGCGGGCGGCGCAAAAATCGTTGCGGGCGCTGGGCGTGGGCACGGCCAAACACATTGCCAACCACTTTACCCGCAACCGTTACCCGGAGCTGGACAGCGTGCTGGCCGAACTGGTTGCCGCGGCGGAAATTTTGCCGGCGCAAATTGCCGATTGGCCGGGCCGGTGGTACATCCACGCCGCCGACGTGCCGCTGCTCAATACGCTGGCCGATGACAACGGCTGGCAGCCGCGCACCACGCTGCTATCGCCATTTGATAATTTAATTTGCGATCGTGACCGCACCGAGCAAATGTGGGACTTTTTCTTTCGGATTGAGATTTACGTGCCGCCGGGCAAGCGGCAGTACGGCTATTACGTGCTGCCCATTCTGCACGGCGACCGGCTGATTGGCCGCCTCGACCCGCGCCTGGATCGCAAAACGCACACGCTGCACATTAACGCCGTTTACGCCGAACCCGCTGCGCCACCCGACGCCGGCCCGGCGGTGGCCGCCGCCATCTCCGAACTGGCCCAATTTTTGGCGGCGCGGCGCATCGTTTTTACCGAAAAAGTGCCACCGTTCTGGCAGGCGGCGTTACAATGAACCGGCGTCCGGCAGCGCCGCCGCCAAAATAATAATGGGATGCACCGCCGTGCGACCCGCGCCGTCCTGTATCTGCTGGCGGCAACTGGTACCCGCCGCCGCAATGAGCGCGTCCGGCGCGGCGGCGCGCACCGCCGGCAGCAGCCGCTCCTCGCCAACGGCCAGCGATAGCTCGTAGTGCTCCTTTTCAAAGCCAAATGCGCCGGCCATGCCGCAGCAACCGCTGGGAATCTCGGTGATGGTTGCGCCGGGCAGCAATGCCAGCAGCCGCGCCCACGCTTCGGGCCGACCCAGCGCCTTTTGGTAGCAGTGGTTGTGCAACACCACCGCGCCGGTTGGCCCGCGCCACGGCAAATCCAGTTCGCCTTTTTCGGCTAACTTCAGCAAAAATTCCTCAATAAAATAACTGTGGCGGGCCACCTGCCGGGCTTCGTCGGTTTGCAGCAGGTCGGGGTACTCATCGCGGAAGGCGGCCAAACAACTCGGTTCCAGGCCGATGATGGGCGTGCTCGCCGCCGCGTGCGGCGCGAGCAGCGCCACGTTGTGGGCGGCGTTCTGCCGCGCCTCGGCCAGCAGCCCTTTGGAAATCATCGGGCGGCCACAACAACGCCGTTCGGCAATAATTTTGACGGTGAAGCCGGCGGCTTCCAGCACTTTTACCGCGGCCTGCCCAATTTCCGGGTGGTTGGTGGTGAGGTAGGTATCGTCCCACAAAATTACCGGGCCGCGCCGCCCCGTTTTTGGCGGGCGGGCGTTGAACCAGCGTTGAAAGGTGACGGGGGCCAGCGGGGGCAACGGTCGCCGCCGGTCAATGCCCAGCGTTGTATCGAGCAGCCGGCGCAGAACGCTATTTTTGTACAGCCGGTTGGTCAGCGCCGGAAACAAACTCCCCAGCCGGTTGAGCGTGGCCACGTGGGCAAACAGGCGGCTGCGCCACGGCACGCCGTGCCGGGCCTGGTAGTGGGCCAAAAATTCGTACTTGAGTTTGGCCATATCCACCAGCGACGAGCACTCTTTTTTGCAGGCTTTGCACTCCAGGCACAAATCCAGCGCCTCAAACAACTCCGGGCCGGTAAAACCGTCCGGGCCAAATTCGCCGGTCAGCGCCGCGCGCAGGGCGTTGGCCCGGCCACGGGTGACGTGCGTTTCATCGCGGCTGGCCCGGAACGAGGGGCACATCGCGCCATCGCCGCTCGCCCGGCACAAGCCCTGCCCGTTGCACATTTCTACCAGCCCGGCCAGCCCGCCGTAGCCGGAAAAATCCAGCCAGGTGTGGGTCGGGGACTGCGGGGTGCGGTAATCGGGATTGAAGCGCAGCAGTTCCGGCTGCCACGGCTCCGGCCCGTTGATGATTTTGCCGGGGTTAAGCCGGTTGTCCGGGTCAAACAGCGCCTTCGCCTGCCGAAACGCCTGATGCAGGCGCGGGCCATATAACTGTTCGTTGTAGTAGCTACGGGCCAGCCCTTCGCCGTGCTCGCCGGTGGTGGTGCCGTGGTGGCGCATGGCAATGGCCATTACCGCCCGCGAGATGGTTTCCATCTGGCGCAGGCCGCCTTCGGTTTTTAAATTGATGACCGGGTTGAGGTGCAAACAACCGGCGGAGGCGTGCGAGTCAAACGTGACCTCCGCGCCGGCCTCGCGGCAGGCCCGTTCCACCTCGGCGGCGTAGTCGGCCAGTTCAGTAATGGGCACGGCGGCGTCATCCACAAAGGCCAGCGGTTTGGCGTCGCCGGGCTGGCTCATCACCAGCCCAAAAGATTCGGCACGGATTGTCCACACGTTGGCAATCTCGGCGGGGGTGAGGCAATGGACAATTTCGCCGGCGTGACCGTCGCGGCGCAGTGTTTGTTCCAGTTGATGGGCCTGTGCCGCCAGTTGGCCCGGCTCATCGCCGGCAAACTCCACAATCAGCACTGCCGCCGGGTCGCCGCTGATAAACCGGCGCACGTCCGGCCCAAAGCGGGGGTGGTCGTGGACAATGCGGATAAAATACTGGCCCATCAACTCGATGGCGGCGGGATCGTGTTCCAGCAGGCGCGGCACGCTATCCAGCGCCGCCCGCAAGTCATCAAAATGGAGCACCAGCAGCCGGGTGTGGCGCGGTTTGGGCACTACGCCCAACGTGATGGCGAGAATCTGGGCCAGCGTGCCTTCGCTGCCGACAATGAGCGGGGCCAGATTAAACGGGCGGCCCGCCTCGCGGTCGGCCAGCAGCCGGTTGAGGTTGTAGCCGGCCACGTTGCGCCAGGTGCGCGGGTAGCCGGCGGCAATATCGGCTTGATACTGCCTGATGAGCCGGGGAATTTCCCGGTAAAGGCGGCCTTCCAGAGTGGGTTGCTCCGCCAGTGTGGTCACTTCGGCGGGGGATTTGGGGCCGAACTCGGCGCGGCGGCCATCGGCCAGAATGGCAGTGACGGCCTGCACATGGTCAACCATCATCCGGTATTTGATGGAGTGCGAGCCGGTGGAGTTGTTGGCGGTCATCCCGCCAAGGGTCGCCACAATGGCGGAGGCCGGGTCCGGGCCGACCATCAGCCCGTGCGCCGCCAGCGCCGCGTTGAGGTGCGCCAGCACCACCCCGGCTTCCACCCGCACCCGACGCTCGGCGGGGTTGAGTTCGAGCACGCGGGTGAAGTGGCGCGAGTAATCCAGCACCAGGCCGGGGCCAATGGCCTGCCCGGACAGGCTGGAGCCGCTGCCGCGCGGGGTGAGCGCCGCCCCGTGCCGCCCGGTAATTTCAACGGCGGCGGCCACGTCATCGGCGTGGCGGGGGATGACCACACCCAGCGGCGTTTGGCGGTAGTTGGAGGCGTCGGTGCTGTAAAGCTGGCGGGCCAGCCGGTCAAATTTCACTTCGCCGGTAATGGCGCGGCGCAAATCGGTTTGTAATTCCGTGAGTTGACTGTCAGTGGGTGGCACGGTTAATCTTTCCATTCAGTAAAAGTGACTGGCACTTTGTAAGTGCCAGTCACCTGAATTGATCAGGCCGAAACCACAGCCAAACTCTCATCCATAATTTGCAGGGCTTCGTCAATTTGGGCTTCGGTGACAATCAGCGGCGGGAAAATGCGGATGACGTGGTTGTGCAGCCCGGCCATGTAAAGCAACAGCCCGCGCTGCAAACACTCGTCCAGCAGGCGGGTGACGGCGGCGGGGTTGGGTGTTTTGGCCGCGTCCGGCTCGATAAATTCCAGCGCCTGCATCAGCCCCAGGCCGCGCACATCCCCAATGATGGGGTATTTGGCTTGCAGCCGCCGCAGCCCGGCAGCCAACCGGTCGCCCAGCCGGCGGCAGTTGTCCAGCAGGTTTTCCTCGCGGATGACTTGCAGTGTGGCGACCCCGGCGGCGCAAGCCACCGGATTGCCGCCAAAAGTGGTACTGTGCGCGCCGGGCTTCCACTTTTTCATCAGCTCCCGGCTGGCCACCACCGCGCTCAACGGAAAGCCGGAGGCGATGGCTTTGGCAATGGCCATAATATCGGGGGTGACGCCAAACGCCTGCGCGGCAAACATTTGCCCGGTGCGGCCAAAACCGGTCTGGATTTCATCAAAAATCAGCAGGATGCCGTGCTGGTCGGCCAGTTGGCGCAGGCGGCGCAAAAATTCAACCGGCGGGGTGATGAAGCCGCCTTCGCCCTGAATCGGCTCGACGATGAAGGCGGCCACCTCGGTGGGGGCGATGGCCCGGCTGAACAGCGTATCGAGGCTGGCCATGCAGTCCATCGCGCAGCTTTCCGGCTGGCGGTTGAGCGGGCAGCGGTAGCAGTAGGGGTAATCGGCAAAGTAAACGGCGGGCAGCAGCGGCTCGTAGTGGGCGCGATATTTGCCTTTGCTGGTGGTAATACCGGCGGTAGCCAGCGTGCGCCCGTGAAAGCCGCCCCAAAAAGCGATGAAGCCGGGTCGCCCGGTGGCGTAGCGGGCCAGTTTGAGCGCCCCTTCGATGGCTTCCGCGCCGCTGTTGCTGAAAAAGAAGTTATCCAGGCCGGGCGGCAGCACTTGCACCAGTTCATCGGCCAGCCGCAGCAGGGATTCGGTTTGGGTGATGCCCACGGCGGAGTGAATCATGGCGGCGGTTTGGGCCTGGGCCGCCTCGACCACGCGGGGATGGCAGTGACCCACGTTCATCACGGCAATCCCGGCGGTAAAATCCAGGTAGCGCCGGCCATCCGTACCGATGAGGTACATGCCTTCGGCGCGGTTTACGGGCAGGTTGGGCCAGTCGCGGGCCAGGCTGGGGGCCAGCAATTGGGGCATATTTTCGACCAGTTGGGCAAAGTTTTTGGGTGGGGTCATGGTAACAACTCCTTCGAAAATTACGAACGACGAATTTTTATCACCTGTACTTGCTGGTGGCGCTCCTTGGGAAGATAAGATTTGGGAATTAGAACTCACAGAACTCCTAACCCTCAACTTCCGTTTCTTCAACGGTTGGCAGCGCCACCCCGCCGTGTGGCAAAACCGCCACGCAGCCGGGTTGTTCCGCCGGAGGGAGAGCGGTGACGGCGGCCTTGACCGCCGCTTCAACCGTGGTAAAGTGCGGCACGCCCATCGCGCTGGCATCCGCCGGGGTGAGGCCGGGCGAAACCAGCATCAATTTGATGCGTTGCAGCAGGTGGCGCACCATCACCCCGGTGGCGGCCTGAATAGTCTCAAGGCCGGTGAGCGCGCCGCTTTCAATTTGGGGCAATACGTCCGCCGGGTTCTGGCCAATGTAGTGCGGCAACCGAGGGTAACTGCTGTTGCCTTCGGGGGCGGCGGTCACGGCAATCAGCGTGCCGCCGTTGGCGGTCAGCAAATCACCGGCCCACATGCCCTTAACGCTCTGCCACAAATCAACATCGTAGGGGTAGCAGTTGGCCACCACCACCGGATAGCGCCGCCGGGCCGGCGCGCCAAACACGGTTTGCGCGGATTTTACTCCGGCGCGGTGGGCTTTAATAAAATGGCCGGCCACGCATTGGTACATGGCCCCCTCCAGCGTTAGCACGGCGTTCACTATAAAATCCAGCGGCACGCGCTCGGCCACAAATTGTTCCAGGTGATGGCGCAGCGGGGCGTCAATCCGGCCTAATTGGTTGCCCGCAATAAAAGCCGAGGCGGTGTGAAAGGCATCCACCGTAACGGCGCTGCACACGCCCGGCAAAATGATTTTGGCTCCGCCGGTAAAGCCGGCTTCCATGTGGGGGGTAATCATGCCCAGGCCAATCCGCACATCGGCCTCTGCCACGGCCCGGTTAACCCAGGCCGGAATGCCGCTGGAGGCGTGGCCCAGGTAAACCATCGCCGTGGAATCGGTGGCGGGCCGGTTAATTACTTCGTACCGGGCGGCCACCTCCGCCCCAATTTTGGCGGTGATTTCGGCGGTGGTCATAGGGCGATGGGTGCCCAGCGCCAGCACAATTTTTATATCGCGCCGGTGTACGCCCGCCGCCTGCAATTGCGCCAGCACGGGCGGCAGCAGTTGGTAAACGGGGGTTTTGCGGGTGTAATCATCAACAATAATGGCGATGGTTTGGCCGGGGGCCGCCAGTTGCGCCAGCGGTGGGCAGCCGCTGGGCTGAGCCAGCGCCGCCGCGATGAGCGCGGGGCCGTTGGCGGCGGGAGCCACCGCCGGCGGCAACACAACCTGGCCCAGCCAGTTGTCCGGGATGGCAAGTTCCAGGGGCGGGCGGTGGTTTTGGGGCAGTTTAAGGCGGGTTAATGGGGCCGTTTTAGTGCCGCTCCGGTTCAATTTCCAGGCCGGGGGTTTGCAGTTTGCGCTCGACGGTGCGCATGATGAGGGTGCCCAGCGCCACCAGCGCAATGTAAATAACGGCCACGCTCAGGTAAATTTCGATGGGGTTAAAGTAGCGCCCGGCTAAAATTTTGGCTTTGGTCATCAAATCCGGCACGGCAATGAGAAAAACAATGGACGTGTACTTCACCATCGAAATGGCCTCGTTGGACCAGGCCGGCAGGGCCAGCCGTAGGGCTTGCGGCAAAATAATGTAGCGAATGGCCTTGATTTTGCTCATGCCAATGGCGCGGGCGGCGGTCATTTGGCCGCTGCCAATGGCCTGAATGGCCCCGCGAAAATATTCGGATTGGTACGCGCCACTGTTTAGCCCCAGCGTAATATAGGCGGCGGCAAACCGCGAGAGCGTCAGCCCAAAATCGGGCAGGCCGTAGTACACCACAAACAGTTGCACCAGCAGCGGCGTCCCGCGAAAAATTTCGGTGTAGGCCATGGCCAGGCGGCGCAGCCAGGGCGAACCGTAAACGCGCGCCAGCGCGGTAGGCAGCCCGATAACGACCCCCAGAGTCAGGGCCACCAGGGTTAGTTGAATGGTAATGGAAACACCCTGGATGAAATCCGGCCCAACGCGCTGTAAAAAAAGCAAAAAGTCATTCATGGGCAGCTACCTGGGTTACAATTTGGCCGGCGCAGCGCCGGCGGTGTCATCTTTGCCGTATAATTCGGTGAGTTTCCACAGAAATTCGCGGGTGCGCGGAAAACGCGGTTCGTAGAAGAGTTGTTTGGGCGGCCCCTGTTCCACAATAACGCCGTGTTCCATAAACACAATCCGGTTTGACACTTCACGGGCAAAGCCCATTTCGTGGCTTACCACCAGCATGGTCATGCCTTCACGGGCCAGGTTTTGCATTACGGTGAGCACTTCGCCAATCAATTCCGGGTCCAGCGCCGAAGTCGGTTCGTCGAACAGCATCACGTGGGGATCCATGCCCAGAGCGCGGGCAATGGCCACGCGCTGTTTTTGCCCGCCGGACAGTTGCGCCGGGTAGAGCGCGGCTTTTTCGACCAGGCCCACCCGTTCCAGTTCCCACATGGCCTTATCACGGGCTTCTTTGGGCTTAAGGCCCAGCACTTTGGTGAGGCCAATAGTAATGTTATCCAGAGCGGTTAAATGGTTGAACAGGTTAAAATCCTGAAAGACCATGCCAATCCGCTGCCGGATTTTATTCACATCGGTATGCGCGGCGGTAATTTCCTGGTCTTCCAGCCAGATGCGGCCCTGGTCGGGCGTGGTGAGCAGGTTAATGCAGCGCAGCATAGTGCTTTTGCCGGTGCCGCTGGGGCCGATAATCACCACCACCTCCTGCTCATACACTTCGAGCGAGATGCCTTTGATAACTTGGGTTTCACCGTAGGCTTTGTGCAGGTTTTCTATTTTTACAATGAGCTTGTTGGCCATTGGCCACACCTCTACATCAATAATCTATAGCGACGTTCCAGCAAATCCAGGCCGCGATTGGTTAAAAAGGTCAGTAAAAAGTAAATCGCCGCCGCCGCGCCAAAGGCCACAAACGGCTCCAGCGTGCGGGCGCTCACGTATTCGGCCCGGCGCAGTATCTCCGGCACGCCAATCACGTACACCAGCGAGGAGTCTTTTAAAATGATGGCGGCTTCGTTGGACCAGGGCGGAATGGCCAGCCGCAACGCCTGGGGCATTACAATGTAGCGAATAGCCTTGAGGCGGCTCATGCCAATGGCGCGGGCGGCGGTCATTTGGCCGGCGGGCACGGCCATAATCGCGCCGCGCAGTACCTCGGATTGGTAGGCGCTGCTGGCAATGCCCAGCGAAATAGCGCCGGCCAAAAAGGGTGACAGGTCAACAATGCGGGCAATCACAAAATAAAGGATAAAAATTACCACAATCACCGGCACGCCCCGGATGACGGTGCTATAGGTGACGGCAAAGCCGGCTAACCACGGCCCGCCGTACACGCGGCAAATACCCAGCAGCATGCCCAGTATAAAGCCGATGGTCAAGGCAATGGTGGTTACGCCCAGCGTTACGCCCGTGCCTTGCAACAAATAACTAAATAACAGAGTCAGGTTTTGTAATTGTTCCATACGCCGTGAGCCGCGTAATAATTTTTCCCGGCCAGGCCGGGTGGTGAGGGGAAACTGTTTTTTTATTTTAATTGATGCCCCTCCCCATCAGGTTGACAGGGAGGGGCCGGGGATACGCTTACTTACAAATCAGGCTGAAAATTTAGGAAAATATCAGGGAACGTTCCAGGTTTTTTGCAGTTTATCAACAAAGCCGTCGTTTTGCAGTTCGGTGATGGCTTTATCCAGCGCGGCTTTGAAGCCCAGTTCGCCGTTGGGGATGGCAATGGATTGGCCGCCCACCACGGTTTCGCTGGTGACAAGCGCCAGCTTCAGCCCTTGTTTGTCGGCCAGTTCTTTGGCGGGGTCGGCGTTGATAAAGAGAATGTCTATGCGGCCAGCCGCCACGTCGAGCGCGCCCTGATCAACCCGTTCATAACGGAACAGTTGGTCTTCGGTCATTTTGCCGGGGGTGACCAGGTTATCAATAACCCATTTTTCTTGCAGGGTGCCGGTTTGAACGCCAATGCTATGTCCGGCGGCATCCATCGGGGATTTCATTTCGATGGTGGAATTGCCGGCCACAATAAAGGCATCTTTTTGGTAGTGGTAGGGAATGGAGAAATCCACTTTTTCGTCGCGTTCCGGCGAGTACTGCATGGCGGCGATAACGGCATCAACTTTCTTTTCTTGCACGGCGGCAATCAGGGCATCAAAGGACATATCTTTAATTTCAACTTGCAGGCCCATGCGTTTGCCCACTTCGCGGATAAGGTCCATATCAAAGCCCACAAACGCGCCGGCGGCGTCTACGGATTCGTAGGGCGGGTAATCCGCCGAGGTGCCAACAATCAGCGTGCCCCGGCTTTTAACGGTGGCCAGGTAGCCTTCTTCGGGGGCGGCGGCAGCTTCGGGGATAAAAATAACCCAACCCGGTTCAATCACATCGGGGTTTTCAATTTTGGTGTATTTTTTATCCTTTTCGGCCATTTTGTTGGTGGCCTGCACAATGGCGTCGTAGGCTTTGGCATTGCCCAGGTATTTTTCGGCCAGTTTCGAGAGCCAGTCGGCTTTTTGAATGGTGTAATCCTGCCCTTTTACATCGTTTCCCTGGGCCAGCGCGCCGGCGGGCAAAATTAACAAAGCCAAACTTAAGACAATTATCAAACTTACTAACTTCTTGGTCATTTTAGATCACTCCTCCTGTTAAGATAGTAAAATTATAGTAGCCACTAAAAAGTTTGATGGTTTTTACGATGATTCCTCCTTTCCGAGCCGGCGGGGAACATCGGGCATGCCTATTTTTTGTCGGCGGCGCACCGAAAGCCGATGTCGTCGTTGGCGGCTTCGAGCGAAGAACTGGAGCGGACGGTAGTGGTGACTTTCTC
Organism: uncultured Caldilineaceae bacterium; assembly: GCA_964517605.1. Lineage (GTDB taxonomy): Bacteria > Chloroflexota > Anaerolineae > 4572-78 > J111 > J095. The sequence continues at coordinate 33,577 of CAZFCE010000023.1, forward strand.
TTTTTCTTCAAACCAGCCGCCGCCACGCAGCACTTTAAACTTTTCGCCGTAGTAGTTATCTTTGGTGGTGTTGCCTGGGTAGGGCTGGTACCAATCGGCGGTCCATTCCCAGGCGTTGCCGGCCATATCAAACAGGCCGTAGGGGCTAACGCCGCCCGCAAATGTGCCAACCGGGGTGGTGCCTCTAAAGCCGGACTCTTTAACGTTGGCGTTGGCGGCGTTCCAATCGTTGCCCCAGGGGTACAGCAGGGCTTTATCGCCCCGGGCGGCTTTTTCCCATTCGGCTTCGGTGGGCAACCGGCGGCCCGCCCATTGGCAATAGGCCTGGGCGTCGTTCCAGCTTACTTTTACCACCGGATGATTGTCTTTGCCGTTGAGGTAAGCTCGCCAGCCGGTGCTGCTGCTCTTTTCGGCATCGGTTACGTAGTTTGTATCCTGCACAAAGGCCACAAATTGGGCGTTGGTTACTTCAAAAATCTCCATATAAAAAGCCGGCAGGTCAACCTGATGAGCCGGGCCTTCTTCCGGCGCGCCATCGTTGCGGCCCATTGAAAAAGCTCCGGCGGGGATTTCGGCCAGTTCTGTGAGCGATTTAAATTTTACCGGCGTGGTTTCCTGTTGTGGTTCCGGGGTGGCGGTGGGCCGGGGCGTGGGCGTGGGCGGCAGTGGAATGGGCGTGGCGGTGGGCGTAACCGGCAGCGGGGTGGGCATAGCTGTTGCGCCCAGTAACTCTTTAGCCGGTTCTTTGGTCGGAGCGGTTTGGCCGGCGGCTTCCTGAGCGGCAGGCTGCGGGGCTTGTTCCTGCCCGCCACAGCCGGTTAGCAAGAGCAGGGTAGCCAGCCCGGCCAATGCCTGCAAAGCAAAAAAACGTTTCATGGAAGATGATTGCTCCTTTTGGCAAAATTTTTTGAGGGGGCCATAATCAGCTTAATGCGAACATTGCATGCGGCAATATCCCGAATATGTTTTTGGCACTGAAAATATTTGGTTTGATAAACTGATTTGGGGTTAGCAGCAATCTGAATAGAATTGTAAAATTTTTTTCAGATTGGGCCAAGTATACCCGTTTTTGGTGATTTGGGCAACAATGGTTACACCCGGCGCATGGCCAACCCAAAGGCAGTTGGCACAAAAATATTGGCCGGGGTGGGTCTAATCATCCTTTTGGGTGATTAGACCCACCCCGTAGCTCGTCATTCGTAGTTCGTACCCGCCCCGCACCCGGAAAAAATATGACCGGGTCATAATTATTTTTGACCCAGTCATAATTTTTTTTGACCGGGTCATATTTATTTATGACCGGGTCAAAAACAGGCAACGCCCGGCGGTGGCCGCCGGGCGTTCCACCGGGTTTGGGGTTGTTCACACTATCTGGGCCGAACATGCAGGCCACGCCTGAAATGTGACCCGCATTTATGAATGGAAGAAACCCTATTCACCTGTGGGGTCTCTCTACAAGTCCGTCTCTTTTCATCGCGTAACTAAGGCGTCTTATTTCAAAAACTGTACCCAACACGATAGGACTTATACAACAAAAAATACTTATCGAGGCATCTTCTCCTGGAGATACTGGAGATAATGGGTTAAAAAATGTTAGTGCTATTATCAGAAATATTAACCCGGTTGCTGGTATACAGAAAGCAATACTCAATAGCCACCTGGCTTTGGTAAATTCTCTTGGGGTTAACCTCGGTTTTTTGAAAACACACGGCCTTAACCACCAATAATATGATGTTGAACTGAACCATAAAATTGTTCCGACTAAAACCATTACATAACCAAGGCTTACTAACAAATCCCTCATAATTGATCATCCTTTGGTTTTGCTTTTAGCGAAGTTTGTAACCATTACCCAACTCCGGCGCCTTCATCCCGGTTGCGGGAGCGAGGGCGCAAACGCCTGCAAATTCAGCGCGGCACCTTTTGGTACGCCTGCGCGAGGGCAACCCGCTTGCTAATGGAGGGATGGCTGTGCAGCAAAAACTCCACCCAGGCCGGCGGCTCGGTCTCGGCCAGGTTTTGGTTGGCCAGCCGGGTCATGGCATTGATAAACGCCTGCGGTTGGCCGGTGGTTTCCAGCGCGTAGCGGTCGGCCAGCACCTCCCGCCAACGCGACCAGGCGTTGCCCAGCGGCATTGTTACCAGGCCAAACACGGCCAGGGCCACCATCAACAGCGGCAACGTGGCCGGGTCGGCCAGGCCGGTATAGCCAAACCGGGTTACGCCCCAGCGCATCAACGCATCGGCCAGCCAAAAACCAATCAAGGTGAGGCCGGATTGCACCAGAATGCCCAGCGGCAAATCGTGATGCACGTGATGCCCAAGCTCGTGCGCCAGCACCGTCTCGATTTCATCATGGGTAAATTGACTAACCAGCGTATCGCCAAGAACAATCCGGCGGGTAGAGCCGAGGCCCATCAGCGCGGCGTTAGCGGCTACCGTTTTGCTGCTCATATCAAAAGCAAAGACGCCGTTCACCCGCGTGCCGGCGCGTTCGGCCAGTTGGGTTAGCCGGGCCACCAGTTCGGCATCATCCAGCGGTTTGTATTTATAAAACAGCGGAAAAATCAACACCGGGGCCAGGTTGCTCAGCAGCACCGAGAACAGCAGCATCACCCCGGCGGCCCACAGCCACCAGGTGTTGGGCGCAACCGTTAACAGCCCGTAAATCACCAGCAGCACCATCAGCCCCAGCACACTGCCAAGCGCCAGCCCTTTGGCCTGGTCTTTCAGCCAGTCGCCCAGGCTTTGGGTTGATTGCCCGTAGCGATGGGGCAGCACAAAGCCGCTGTAATAATCCAACGGCGCGGTGATGATGGAGTAAGGCAGCCCAAACCCCAACGCGAACAGCGGCAACGCCAGCCAGAATGATTGGGTGAGCCGGTAAATCTGGTCGCGCAACCACGGCGACAGGCCCAAAAAAATCCAGGCCAGCACGTAAACCGCGCCCAAAACAAGTTCAACTACAAACAGTTGGCGGCCAATGCGGGCATATTCTTTGGCTTTTTCCTGGCGACTATTATCAAGCGTAACGGTATCCATTATTTTTGCACCTGAATTGAGAATTTCATTGGGAATGACAAAAATCTTAAACCGGAAACGCCGGATTTCCAAACCGGGCCGGTATTGGTGGATTGCTCCGGCGGTTAAAAAACCGGCCCAATAAAAAAACGACCGGCGCAAACCAACCGGTCGTTTTTTTGTTTGGAACGCGGGCGGCTTTAGTCAAGCGCCTGCGCAAAATCGGCAATCAAATCGGCGGTGGCCTCAATCCCCACCGACACCCGAATCAACCCGTCCGAAATGCCCAACTGCTGCCGCTCCGCCGGGGTGAGGTTTGAGTGCGAGGTGGTGGACGGACGGGTGATCAGCGTTTCTACGCCGCCCAAACTGGGCGCGATAATGGGCAATTTTACCCGCCGCATAAAACGCTCGGCGGCGGCCAGCCCGCCCGTCAGGTCAAAACTCAGCATGCCGCTAAAACCATCAAATAATTGGCGGGCCAGTGCGTAATTGGGATGGCCGGGCAGCCCCGGATAATTTACCTGCGCCACCGCCGGATGCTGCGCCAAAAATTGGGCAATCTCCAGCGCGCTCTGGTTGTGTTGTTTCATGCGCACCGCCAGCGTTTTAATGCCCCGGTGCAGCAAAAAGCAGGCGTGCGCATCCAACGAGCCGCCCAGGTGGTTGAGCTTGTGCGTGGCCCGTTCCACCAAATCGGCCCGGCCAATCACCGCCCCGGCCACAATATCAGAATGGCCGTTGAGGTACTTGGTGCAACTGTGCAGCGATACATCAAACCCTAAATCAATGGGCCTAAAATTGTACGGGCTGGGAAAAGTGTTATCAATCAGCGACACCAGCCCGTGCGCCCGGGCAAACTCAACCACCGCCCGCAAATCAATCACGCCCAGCAGCGGGTTGGTCATTGATTCTACGTAGATGGCTTTGGTGGTGGGGCGCAATTTGGCCGGCCACGTGGCCGGGTCGTCATCAATAAAATCAAAGCTGATGCCCAACGCCGGCAAATCATGCGTAACCAGCGCGTGCGTGCCGCCGTACAGCACATTTTGCACCAGCACGTGGTCGCCGGCAGCCAGCACGGTGAGCAGCGCCGTAGAAATGGCGGCCATGCCGCTGGCCGTTACCAGCGCGGCCTCGGCGTTTTCCAGCGCGGCCAGTTTTTGGTGCAACGCCACGTGGTTGGGCGTGTTATTTAGCCGCAGGTAACGCACATCGTGGTAATTATCCTGGCCGCCGTATTCAAACGTGGCCGATTGAAAAATGGGCATACTGACTGCGCCGTCAATGCGCGGCTCCGGCTCGCCGGCGTGAATCAATTTGGTTTCAATGGATGAGTTGTGCTGCATGGTTAACTTTTCCTCATTGGCCTTTTTGAGGCTGAAAAATAGATTTTTTAACCGGCTGAAGCCGCCTTGCTCTCCAGCCAGTCATCAATTTTGAGCGAAAACACCTGCGAGGCCGAGTCATCGCCCATTGAAATACCGTACAGGGTGCTGGCCGCCTCGATGGTGCGGCGGTTGTGAGTGATCACAATAAACTGAATTTCGCGGGCCAGGTTACTGAGCGCGTCGCGGAAGCGCCCCACGTTGGCCTCGTCGAGCATGGCGTCCACCTCGTCAAAAATCACAAACGGAGTGGGGCTAATCCGCAGCAGCGCAAAAATCAGCGCCTGCGCCGTCAGCGACCGCTCCCCGCCCGACAGCAGCGCCATGCTTTGCAGCCGTTTGCCCGGCGGGCGGGCCACAATATCCACGCCGGTGTTAATCAGGTTGTCCGGCTCGGTGAGCAGCAACTTGGCCTCGCCGCCGCCAAACAGCGCCTTAAAATACCGCTGAAACTCTTTGGCCACCTGCTGAAAGGTGTGGGTAAACGCCTCTTGCATGGTTTCATCCAGCTTGGCAATGATTTCGCGCAAGTCCAGCACCGCCGCTTCCAAATCGTGAATTTGCTCGGATAAAAAGCCGTACCGCTCGCGGGTTTCGGCGTACTCGCGGGGCGCATCCAGGTTGATGCTGCCCAGCCGCCGCAACTGCACTTTTAGCCGCTTCACGTCATCGTCAACGCCGGGCGGCAGCGCATCCACCGCCGGCAGGTCGTTCACAATGGGCAGCACCGGCTGGCCAATCTGCTCCGCCGACATTTCAAGCTGCACCAACCCCAAATCCTCGTGGATGTGCTCTTGCAGGTTGTTCAGGTCGTCCTGGCAGCGCGCCGCCTCCAGCGATAGCCGGTTGTGGTCGGCCTCCAGCCGTTGCACCCGCTGGCGCAGGGTGCGCTCCTCGTGTTGAAGCTGCACCTGCTGGCTTTCCAGTTCGGACAACTGCTTTTCGCCGGCCTGAACCTTTTCGCCCAGCGATCCCAAATCGCCATCAAACAAGCTGCGCTGCGCCTGCACGCCCTGCTGCCGGGCCAGCAACTCGGCCCGTTCCCGCGCCAGCGATTCGGCCCGCGCTTTTTTGTTTTCAATTTGAGCCGCCAACTGGCGCTCGGTGGATTGGCTGCTGCGGAGCAGCGTTTGCTGGCCGGTTTGCCGGTTGCGCCCGGCTTGCACCGCCGCCTGCGCCTGGCTAAATTCGGCCCGCAAATTATCCGCCGATAGCGCCGCCGCCTCGGCAGCCAGCCGGGTTACTTCGGCTTCGGCCTGTTGCAAATCCTGTTCGGCCTGGGCAATTTCCTGCCGGGCCGTTTGCTGCTGGCCATCAATTTGGGCTACTTCGGTATCGGCTTTGGCCTGTAAATCCTGCTGCCACTGAATGTTGTTACCCATTTGCTCCAGCGTGCGGCTGATTTTATCGGCCACGGCCTGCAATTCCTGCCGCTGGCGCGATTTTTGCTGCGACTGCTCGGCCAATTGCTGCATACTTTTACGCAGCGACGCCGCTTCGTCGTGGTTGGCGGCCAGCCGGGTAGAAACCTGGGTATGCTGCTGCGCCAGCGCCTCAAGCTGGCCGGGAATTTCGCGCCACTCGCGCTCGCGGGCCAAAAAAGTACCTTCTTGCGCGGCTTTGCCGCCGGCCCGCCCGCCCGTTACCGAGCCGCCGGAACGCATCAACTCGCCTTCGCGGGTTACAATCTGAAAACCGCCGTCCATGGCCTCAAACGCGCGGCGAGCGGCGGGCAGGTTTTCGGCCACCACGGTGCGGTTGAGGGTGTGCTCCACCACCGGGCGCAGCCGCTCATCCGCCACCGACACCAAATCCGAGGCCAGGCCCAGCACGCCGGGCAGTTTGGGCACCACGGCGGGGCTGCCGGTGCGAATGGTATCCAGCGGCAAAAAAGTGGCCCGTCCGCTACGGCTGGATTTTAAGTATTCGATGGCGGCTTCGGCGTGGGCAAAACTTTCTACCACCACATCCTGCACGCGCCCGCCCAGCGCCGTTTCCAGCGCCACTTCCAGTTCGGGCGGTGCCTGAATCAGTTGGCTGATTGGGCCGATAATGCCCGCCAGCCGGCTTTCGGGTTGCAGCACCGCCCGCACCCCGGCAAAATAGCCGGACATATCGTTGCGGAGTTTATCAAGCACATCCTGCCGGGCTTTGATGGCCCCGGCCTGCCGGTCCAGCGTGGTCAGTTCGGTTTTAAGCTGCTCGGCGGCCTGGTTTAGCTGCGCCACCGCCTCGCGCCGCTGCTGCTGCCCGGTTTCCAGCCCGGCCAAATCGGCGGTCAGTTCGGCCAGCCGGGCGGCAAGTTGACTGTGCTTGCCCTGCGCTTCCTGTTGCTGCGCGCGCAGGCGCTCAATTTCGGCGGCGCGGCCGGCCTGCTCGGTTTGCAACGCGGCGCGGCGCTCTTCAAGTTGCGTAATGCGGGCCTGTTTTTGGGTGATGGCGGTGGTCAACTGGCGCACCCGCTTTTCGGCGGCGGTTTGGCGCGTTTCAACGGCCTGCAACTGCGCCCGGTGAGCATCAAGCCGGTTTTGAGCCTGGCGCAATTTGGCCTCGGCCTGGGCCAGTTCGGCGTTGATTTTTTCCAAATCGGCCTGCGCCTGGGCCACCTGCTGCTGCTGCGCGGCCAAATTTTCCGAGAGCGGCTTCAATTCGGCCAGAATTTCATCGCGCTGGGCGGCGTACTGGCTGGCCCGCTCTTCGGTGACGGCCAGTTCGCGCTGCAAGGTTTCGGCCTGTTTGTTAAGCCGGTTGTTTTCAGAATACCACAGGCTGAGGCTGGCGCGGGCTTCGGTTTGTTCGGTGCGCAGCCGGTCAAGCTGCTGGTTAAAGCCTTGCAGCCGCGCCCGCTGCTCTTTTACGGCGGCTTCGCTGGCAGTGAGGCGGTCGGTGCTTTCTTTAAGCTGGATTTGGGCCTGCCGCCAGCGGTAGCCGTACCACACCCGTAGCAGCCCATCCAGATGAGTTTTGACCAGTTGATATTCGTCGGCGCGCTCGGCCTGTTTTTCCAGCCGGCGCAGGCGCGGCTCAATTTCTTTGATGATGTCGTGCAGGCGCAGCAGGTTGCCTTCGGTTTCTTCCAGTTTTACCAGCGCGTCGGCCCGTTTTTGGCGATGAAAGGTGATGCCGGCGGCCTCTTCAAACAACTTGCGGCGCTCGTCGGCGTGCAGCGAGAGCACCCGGTCAATAGTGCCCTGCCCGATGACGGTGTACGTTTGGCGGCTCAACCCGCCTTTGGCCAGCAATTCGCTCACATCGCGCAGGCGCACCCGGCTGCCGTTCACGTAATACTCGTTTTCGCCGGAGCGGTAGGCGCGGCGGGTAACGGTCACTTCAGAAAAATCAAGCGGCAGCCAGCGGTCCGAGTTGTCCAGCACCAGCGTGGCGCTGGCCATGCCCAATCGGGCGCGGCCTTCGGAGCCGGAAAAAATCATATCTTCGGTTTTTTTACCGCGCAGGTTGCTGTAACTTTGCTCGCCCAGCACCCAACGGATGGCATCGGCCACGTTGGATTTGCCGCTGCCGTTTGGCCCCACCACGGCGGTGATGCCCTGGTCAAAGACAAATTCGGCTTTATTGGCAAATGATTTGTAACCCTGAACTTCAAGCGATTTGAGATACATAGTTACCAAATACGCGGCGTAACCCGTAAAAATTACGATTTACGCCGCGTGGATTTTAAATTGATTGGGTTTAGTTTTTTGGTGTGCCGGGTTTTAAAGCCGGCCAACCACCTTCATTTGAATCCGGTGCAACGGCTGCGCGCCGCCGGCGGCGGCCTGTTTCGATGGAATGGCGGCTTCGTCGGGTTTGTCGCTAAAGCCAAACGTGAGCGCGCCCTGCGCGGCCAACCGCTCGGTTAAATCGGCCACTTCGCCGGTAATCACAATTTCGGCGGCCAGCACCTCGGCTTCGGGGGCGCTATTGGGCAGCACGTTCATCAGGCCGGCGGTGGCGTAGTATTCGCGGTAGCGAAAACTTTTAAAGGGCGTGGGGTCTTTTTTGGCCATGTTGGCGGTTACTTCGCGGTGAGCGGTTAGCAACCCGGCGCTCATTTGGCTTTGGCGGGCATCGCACAGCGTTACAAACTGGTGAAAACCGGTTAAGCTGCCGTCGCCCAAATCGGCCCACAGCTTTTGGGTGGGGTAGATGCCGCCCACGGCCATCAGGCTGATGTAAGCCAGATAATCCTGGTTGTCGGCGGTGAACTGGTGATAATCAAGCTGGTTGAGTTCATCGTACACGGCCCGGAACGCAGTTTCATCGAACCCGCCGCCCAGCAACTCCTCAACGGTGCATTTTACCGCCGACACGCGGGCCTGGTCAATGGTTTTGTCGTTGCGCCCGCGCGCGCCAAGAGCGGTTTTATCCAGGTCCAGCACCAGCGCGGTACGCTCATCAAACACAAAACCCTCGGCCTGCACCCAGGTTAAAAAATCGGCCAGCGATTGCCAGCGGTTGGCCAACATCAGCCGGTCTTCAATTTTTAGCTGCGGTTCGGTGGCCAGTTTGTCGGCTCCAATAAAGCCGCGCATGGGCAGGTATTGGCCCAGGTTGCGGGCCACCGAGCCATCGTTCATGGGAGTATCGCCTATAAAAAGCAGACGCTCCAGCGGCGGCAGACCGCGTCTTTGCTGAGCGGCCTGCAAATAACGGATGGACGCGGCGGCGTAGGCCGGTTCGGTTTTGCGAGGCACGCGCAGGCTGTCAAGGCCCACATCCTGCCAGATGTCGGCCAGTTGTGGTAAACCGGAATCAACCGGGTTAAGGTTGCGGTACACCACCCGATCGGCCAGAAAATCGGCCAACATTTTAAGCGGGTACATGGGCAGCCTCCGGCTTGAACATATCGAGCATCCCCTGGGCGTACATCAATTCGGCGTTGAGCACCGAGCCGCCCGCCGCGCCGCGAATGGTGTTATGCGCCAGGCACACAAAGCGCACATCCAGCACTTCGCAGGGGCGCAGACGGCCAATCACCGTGGCCATGCCGCCGCCGGCATCCCGATCAAGGCGAGGCTGCGGGCGGTTTTGTTCGGGGCGCACCACCAGCACCGGCTGCGGGGCCGAGGGCAGGTTGAGTTGCTGGGGCAACGGTTTCCAGCTTTGCCACGCTTCCAGAATATCGCTCAGTTCCGGTTTGTGGCGGAATTTTACTGACACGGTGACGGTGTGACCATCGGATACAGGCACGCGGTTGCAATGGGCGCTAATGCGGATGCCGGCGGTTTCAATTTGTTGGCCGTTAAACCGCCCCAACATTTTATTGGGTTCCTGGCTCATTTTTACTTCTTCGCTTTCGGCCACATACGGCAGAATGTTGTCGAGCACGTCAAGGCTGGGCACGCCGGGATAACCCGCGCCGGAGAGCGCCTGCATGCTGGTGGCAATAGCCAGTTCGGGGCCAAATTGAGCCAACGGAGCCAGCGCCATTGTCATGGGGATGGCGGTACAGTTGGGGTTGGTCACTACAAAACCGCGCTGCCAGCCCCGGTTAATTTTTTGCTGTTCCAGTAAACCCAAATGTTCCGGATTCACTTCGGGGATGAGCAGCGGCACATCGTTTTCCATACGATACGCGCCGGCATTGCTAAACACGCCATACCCGGCGGCGGCATATTTACCTTCCCACTCGCGGGCCTGGTCGGTGGGCAGCGCCGAGAACAACAGCTCGCAATCCAGGTTAGTAGTCATGTCCTGTACGGTTAAATTAGTCAGAGCAGTGGGCATGGGAGTAGTGAGAATCCAATTAGCTGCTTTTTGGTAAGTTTTGCCTGCGGAACGCTCCGAAGCAGCCAGGACTTGCAAGTCAAAATAGGGGTGATTGGCCAGCAGTTGGGCAAATCGTTGCCCCACTGCGCCGGTGGCGCCTAACACGCCAACTCTGATTCTAGACATGGTTTTCCTCCGTACAGATTAATATAAACCCCGTATATTCGGGGGGATTGAGTTAAAGATTATAGCAATGAATTAGTTTTGGGGGAAATTAGCCGCTAAAGAGGTTTAATACCACAACCGGCCATAATTATTACGGAGATACGCCACCGCCCGGCGGCTTAACGGAGTACGGCGCACGCTTTTTAGCTGCTTCAACCCATCCCGAATACCGGCACAAAACTCCCGGTGCGCCTGCTGCCACACCGCCCGCCAACCGTACATGCCCAACCAAACAGCCAGGTACACCGGTACATATTGCCAGGGCAAATATTTGTACGCCAGATAAAAACGGTTGCAAACGTGATAATAAAGCTCAATGTGGCGGTGCGCCCCGGAGCGCGTAACCACCGACGGCTGCGGAAAGTGCTGCACGGTCACATCCGGCAGGTAATGCAGTTCAAATCCGGCTTCAATAGCCCGATACGATAAATCGAGTTCCTCTTCGCCAAATTTGCTGGCGCTGTGGTAGCTGCCGCACACAGCAAGCACGTTACGGCGGATGGCGTGGCCTGTGCCCAAATAATAAGCCACGCGACCAGGCCGGGTAACAAGTTGCGGTTGCCGCCGGAGTTGGCGCTGGGTAAAGGGCAACGACAGCCGCATGTGGCCGGTGGGGTAGTGATCAATAACCTTAACGGCGATAATCCCCGCCGATGGCTGCCGGTTGAAAGCCTCAACCAACCGCGCCACGGCCTGATCATCCTGAAAGAAAGCGTCGTCATCAATAAAGCATAAAATATCACCGGTGGCCTGCTGCATAAGCAGATTGCGCGCGCCCGCCACCCCCAACGATTCTTCGACGCGCAGGCAACGCAGCCGGGGGTCATCAAATTGGGCCGATAGCAGGTTGGCCAGGTGATACTGGCGGGAGCCATCATCCAGCACCACAATTTCCAGGGGATGGTACGTTTGCGATAAAACGCTTTGCACACAGAGCGCCAAAACATTAATCCGGTCGCGGGAGGCGATCAGCATTGAGACTTTCATGGCTAATTTGATGGCTGAAAAATTTGCGCGGCGCAGACAGCCGTTTCGCGCAGTTGCGCCCGCACAATTTGAAGATGACCGGCTTTAAGCGCGTTCAATGCCAGCCGCAAACCATACACCGCCGAATAAACCAGCGCCCGGCGGGTGAGCGCGGCGGCGCGGTGGGGCGGCAAATAAGCGCGACAGGTGTAAATACAGTGACGGCGATCTTGCAGGTTGGCCCCGGTTTGCAACAACCGCGACGTATCCGAGGCGCGGTGCTGCCGGTACAGCGCCAGCGGCTCCGGGGTATACCACACGGCATACCGCGAGGCAATCCGCACCAGCAATTCCCAATCGGCGGAGTGAAAAAGCGCCGGAATAAAGCCACCTAACGTTTGGTACACCTGCCGTTTAACCACCAGCGCCGGCGGTTGAACGCGGTTTGAAACAGCCAACACCTCCAGCGCATTGGCCCAGATGCCCGCTGCCGGTAGTTCTGGCCGGGTAGTCACCAGCGGCAGACCGGTTTCGTCAATAAACGTTTGGCGGCAGCAGACCGCGCCAACGGCATCATTTTGTAACAACGCCGCACCCAATTGTTGGTAAAACCCGTCGGCCACCAGATCATCGCCGTGGAGAATATGCACCAACTGCCCGGCAGAACGTTGAATGCAGGTGTTGAAATTGGCAATTGCGCCTACATTTTGCGGCTGGCGATAGAATTTAACGCGGCCACGTCCCAATTCGTTGACCACCGCGGCGGGGTCATCGCGGGTAGAGCCATCGTCTACCACTTCAATTTGCATTACCTCCGGGCCGGGGTCTTGTTGCAGCACACTGGCCAGCGTTTGGCGCAAATAAGCGGCGCAGTTGTAAGTGGGAATCATCACCGACCAAAGCGGACGGATAATATTTTCTGAAATTGGTGGTATTAGTGGTGGTATATCAATTTTCATTTTTAGAGTTTAACAGAGCTATCAATTTTTTGGCGACCGGTTTGGCTGTATATTCGATATACCTTGGCACAGATTTAATTTTAGCCCAATAATTTTTTCGGGTTCTAGCTATCGGTTTTATAGCCGGATTCTCAAAAATATATTCAAACTTATCCAATATATTTTCTCTGTTTACAAATTCATTGGGGAGATTATTGTAGAAAAATGGCTGCGCCAAATATTGCCGATACAGGTCATCGTTATTATCAAGTTCAATGATTTTTTCAATCACTTCATCAAAACTTTTATAATTATGACAATTAATAAAAGAGGCCGGATTAAAATCTTTGTGGATTAACGGGTTTCCCCAATAGATTGGTACTGTGTTGGCTACTCTAGCTTCCCAGATTTTTTCGGTGGTGTAACCTGGATACGATTCATTTTCAAAAGCGATTGTAAATTTGTAAGCAGCCATAAATTCAATTTTGTTGCCAACTCTATACCCAATGTTATTCAATACCTTGCCACCAGAATCTACGGGTTTATATCGGCTAAGCGCCTCAAAAAAATGGATGCGCTCTTTGGCTCTTTTATTGGAATAGATAAAGTTGCAAAACTTTGTTTTATACTTAAAGAGTGTTTCCACATCCGGTTTGATTGTTAACTTTTCCAGGCCTGGGTGCCAGGCATAGATCGGAAACCTGAAATTTTTTTCAGTTATTGGATAATCAAAACTAAAAGCATAATCACATTCATTAAAATTGGGTCTAACATTTTCTCCAGTGTAAAAAACGCGAGTGCATCTATACTTTAGAAAATCAAATCCAAAACAGGAATAAATTAAAAAGTCAGGGACATTGGATATTTCTAAATCAAATCTTTTGGAAAGAATGTAAACCAATGGATTGTGGTTGATGTCTCTGGCATTTGGCCAAAAATCGGTAAAATTTACTTTTATTCTCTTACGCATAAGACTTTTAGATTTAAAAATAAATCTCTTTTTTGAGCAACAAACACTATCTGTTTACGCCTTAAACCCCGCACCGGCAAAAAAACCGTCGCGGATAGAATCGGCAATCCCCTGAAATTGCCAGCGACCATAGCGCCCTACCTGGTAAATGCCATGTTCCTGCAACCGGCGCAACGCTTTGGCCTTCCAGGTTGAGCCGGGCCAGGCCCAAGTGTAGGCCACTTCTATCCAGGTGGGGTCCACCACTTCGGCGGCTCCGATAAATTGCCACCGCTGGAGTTCTGCCACCACGGCATCGGCGTAGGTTTTTATGGCCTGGGTTGATGGCTCTTGCCCGCCGGGGTAAGCGCGCTCGACATAAATGCTAACGTGATTATTGGCCGCCCGCGCCGATTGCGGCAAAAATAGGGGGTCAACATTGCTGTAAAAGCCAACCCGATGAAAGCCGGAGGTGGCGTCGGGGTTGTAGAGCCAGTGGTCGGCGGGGCATTTTGGCCCCTTTACCGCGCCAATGTTTAACACCAGCACCGAGGTGTACGGGTCGGGGGTTTCGTCCAGCGTTAGCCCGGCCATTGCCAGCATATGGTTGAGCGGCAACGTGGAAATTAAGGCGCTGTATGGCCGGCTGGAGCCATCGGCAAAAATCACCTCCCGGCGGTCTACATCAACCTGCACTGCCCGGCAACCAAACCGAACATCGGCGCGCTGGGCCATACGCCGGGCCAGTGTGTTCAACCCGGCCTGGGGATAAACAAAAGTGACGTTGTAGCCCACCGCCGGCGCTTGCCCAAAAGCGCCCTGCACCGCCAGCGCCATATTCACCGGCGATTTGAAATCATCCTGCGGCGCGAGGCGCGTCCACAACCCGGCGGTGTACAGTTCGTGAAACGGGGCAAAAAAATGTTCGGTAAGGGTGGGGCCAAAATAATGGCGGAACGAATCGGCCATGGTGCGCGGCGTGGTTTTGGGCGCGGTTACAACTTCGGTAAGGGTGCGGGCGGCCAGTTCTGGGCCAAGGTAACTGAGGTGGTTCTGGATGGGGTACGGCACGTACAAATCCTGCGCCGCAAAATAAACCGATGAGCGGCGGTGGTAGGTATTTACCGGCGCAAGCGATTGGATAAAGTGCAGCACGGTTGGATCGCCGCCAAAAATCCAGTGGCCGCCGCCAATTTCAAACTGATACGCCTCGCCGTCGGCAGGGGCGGCATCGAGGCGTTGCGGCTGGTTGGGGCGCACGTAGTATGATGAGCAAATGCCGCCGGGGGTGGCGGCGGCTTCAAACACCGGCAACCCGGAGGCAATTCCGGCGGCCAGGCCGGTCATGCCGGCTCCAAGGATGAGGGGTTGTAGTTGCATCCACTTTATCCTGAATTTGGGATTACTGCATTAAAATTACAGTTACAAAACTGTACTACAAAAGTTTGTTTGACACTAATCTGGCCCAGTAGTTGTAAATTTGCCGGCGGCCATGATTTTGTTTGAATTGCAAAGCTATGCTGATGGGGCGAAATAACAACCGTATCCACGGCGCAGATAAAGCCAGCGAACCTTCTCGCCAAGCATACCCCGGCGCAAACCGGGGCCGGTCATCGGTGGATTTTAGCCGGCTTAATAAAAAATAACGCCCAATATAGGCCAAATCGCGCCAGCCCAAAGGGCGGGCCAAATATTTATAATCAGCATTGGCGTGGGTCTGGGCCACCACAAATGGAATCTGCGCGGCCAGTTGAGCGGCAACCCGGTCCGGTTGAGCGATAAAATTGCGAATCAACTCCAACACCACCGGCTGCAAGTTGGCCCACGCTGCCAAATCCGGCTCACTCCGAATGAGTTCGGTGCTGTAGTGTAAAATAGTTTGTTGAAACCGCTCTATAAACGCACGCAAAAACTCATTTGTGGGCGTTTCTTTGAACACCGGAACAAATTGCCGGTTTTCCTCAACGTACCCCACCACGGTGCCATGATTGGCCATTACAAACAAGTGCTCAATTAACATGGTGTTGTTTAACACCAAACGCCCCGGAGATTCAAACTGTTCGGTTTGAGAAGGCAAAATAAAAGCCCAATATGGGCCGGTTTCGGCCAGCGGGCGACGATTATCGGCCAAGGCCAGATAATAACCGCAAACTTCACGCCGTGAGTCCTGAGTACGCAAGAGTTGCCGAATTGCACGCTGGCCACGCGCCGCCCAACCCACATCAACCAAGGCCCACGCGCCGCCTGCGGTAAGTTGTTCCTGAGCAAAGTAGGCCAGCACGGTTTGGCGATTGGCCGCCGCTCTGGCCAATACCAGGTCGGCCACGGCCGGGTCTTCTACCAACTGCCAGAATTGCTCAACATTAGCGCACCCCAAAGGACGATGCAACGTTGTTGCATCAAAATTATACCGCGCCAGAACTGGCGTAATTTCGGCGGGGTCAACCGCTAATTTTTGCAAAAGACTGGCGGGGGTTTTGTCATCAGCCAGTAGCCAATCCAGATTTTGCCGGTTACAAGCCGTAACTGATGATAAAAACCAGGCCTGCCGGGAACCATACAAATAGCGACATTCCGGCACATTCCACTGCCGGGCAAACTGGCTGGCAATTTTATGCAAAATCTGGCCATCCCGCGACACAAAATAAAGCCGCGAAATCCCACGCTGCTGGGCATCGCGCAACAACCAGGCCACAAACGCGGTTAATAATGGCGCAATAACGCCGGCAATGGGCGACAGGTAGGCGGCCAGGTCATCGGGGGGCAGAGCAAGGCGAGTTGCCCGGCTAATACCGGCCAACCGTGAAGTTAACCGTGAATCGCAGTAACCACTGGGGTGCATTGCCAGCCGTTCGTACCGGTTTAGTTGGCTTTGTCGAAAAAAGGTGGTTTTTATGCCCAACCGGCGCGGCATCAGCACATCGCTATGCGGATTATCGCCGCAATGCCACAATTGGGCCGGTTTGATGCCTTCTTGCTGCAAAACGTAACGGAACAGGTTGCCGGAATGTTTGGTTAGTCCGATTTCGCCCGAAACATACACCGCGTCGCCGGGTAGCGCCAATTGATGGGCCACCAACATCTGCTTGATTATGGCCGGCGGCAGGTACATGTCGGAGATGAAAATAACGCGCTCACCGCGCTGGCGCAACGCCTGGATTTTTTGCCTGATTAACGCCACCGACGAAACCGAGTTTTGTTCCAACTCGATTTCCGCATGCATCATCGTTTCGGGAGAAATGCGCCAAAAGGAGAGTTCCTTGAAACAGGCATAAATATCGCCTAACAGAATATCTTCCCGCCCGGACATGCGGCGGGCCTGGGCTTCGGCCTCAATCCGGCCTTTGGCCAACTCGGCGATTTCTTCCGGGGTGGCCGTGACGGGTAATAACCGGCGCGCCAGTTCAACAAAAATATCCTCTGGCCGGGCAATATTTCTAACCAGGCAGGTATCAAATACGTCAAAAGAGTAAACGGTGTGAGTCATCGCCTGAAGTTATGGATTACCTCATCATACAACGCCAGATGGTTATTGAGGAAAATTTCGTGCGAGTAAGACTGTTCGGCCCGAAGGCGGGCATTTTGGCCCCACTCGGTGGCCCGGTTATCGGCAAACGCCAATGTAATGCCCTCAACCAGGCCGGGTACATCTTCAGGCGGCACAAGGTAGCCGGTAACATTGTGTTCAATCATTTCCGGCACTCCGCCGGTGGCAAACCCAACGGTTGGTCTTCCAGAGGCCATTGTTTCCAGCACCACCAATGGCAGATTGTCGGCCAGTGAGGAAAACAAAAAAACATCGGCAGCAGCAAAATATTGAGCCTTTAATTGATCATCGCTCAGGAACCCGGTTTCCCGGTATTCAAATTCACTCAATACGCTTCTGGTTTGATCATCAATGTGACCAACCAATAGCAAGTACGGGGTTATCTTTTTTAGCATTGATAGCGCATTTAAAGCGTACTTAATTCCTTTGCGCATCTCACCAATATAAGCAGCGATAAGTAAAATGATGTGCCGGTCAATTGGCAATCCAAGTTCTGCCCTAACGTACTGTTTCGTAATCCCACCGAACTTTTTTGTATCCACGCCGTTGGGAACAACTACCGGCGGTACAGCCAACAACCCAGATTGGTAAGCCATATCTGCCATCCAATGTGATGGCGCTACCGGGGTAAAGCAACCCGCCTGCGCTGTTTTACGCTTGATATTCTGCATAAAACCGGTGAAATCCAGTTTGGCAGCAATCGGCCACGTGCCAAGTTGAGGACATTGGCCGCAGTGGGTGCGATATTTATTACAGGTCATTGGGTATAGACAGCCCCCGGTAAACGGCGAACAATCGTGAAATGTCCAAACCGTTGGCACTCTCTGGGCCAAATAACGTACCGTTAGGGGTGAAATAGCTGAGGATAGATCGTGAAAATGGATCAGGTCATACTGTTTTATTTGTTGAAAGAGAAGGGCCGGTAACTCCCACGGTATTAGTTCGGGAAAGCCGGCGCGTTTAACCAGGTGGTGTAACCGGCGCAATGGCCTTCCCCAGGTGAAACTGCCGTACAAACTGCGGACAGATTGATTGGCCGCCTGTTTTATAGCCACGTAGTGATGGGCTGTATGGCCGGCGGCGTTGAGCAAGGATGTTAGTTCTTCGGCTACCCGGCTGGCCCCGCCGCCGGAGGCATCGGCTTTGCTGAGCAGAGCGATTTTCATGAAGATTTTCCATGCCAATGGAACAGTGAAGCAATAATGTCAACAGCCATCAGTGCAATTAAATGACTCAAAAATGGTATGTTGGGGATTTCACGGTAAATGACAATACGGCCCGGATATTTGACCAAATATTTTAGCAGACGTAATGCCAAACGGGGGTCGATGGACCGAGCGAGACGGTAAAACCGGGACAGTGTAACAGTGGATAACTGACCTGTAATCCCAACTCTAAACCAATAATGGGCAATAAAATTAAAGGCATGTTGACGAGTGGTCGTCGGGAGAGGCTGCCACTCACGCAACAAACCTTGCACCTGATAATATTCTTCAACAAACAAGCCGGTGCGGTCAGATGCGGCCCGGACAGTATTGGTATGTTGACGAAAGTAGTTGAGTGGTTGGGCTACATAGGCTATGTCCCAGTGTTGCAGGATTTTTAGCCAAGTCACCCAATCGCCGGCCAATCGAAATGATTCATCGGCCCCACCAATTTGGATGAAAGCATCGCGGCGCAACAATACAGCACTGGCGTTGGGAATAGTACAATGTTGAGCCAGGTAAGTTTCGATTTCGGCCAAACCGCTATTTAGATGATTCTGGTTCCAACGCCAAGAGTCAGCAAAACCCTGGTAATACGAACTGCATGTGCCAATCACCTGATCTTCCGCATTCACCACCAAAGATTGACAATAAACTAATCCAACCCCAGGATTATTGTCAAGTACATCCACCAGTACGGCCAGCAGGTTTTCATCAGCGTAGTCATCGGACTCGGCAATCCAAATATATTCACCAATAGCTGAGTTTACGCCTTTATTCCATTGTTTGAATGGATTACCACTATTGGTTTGGTTACGGAAAACCTGCACCGTCGTGTGTTCACGGGAATTTTCATAGAATACCTCCATGCTGTTGTCAGTTGAAGCATCATCAAGAAAAATCAGTTCAAAATTCTGATAAGTCTGGTTGAATATGGTCTTCAAACGTTTTTGCAAAAAAGCAGCATGGTTATAGTTTGGAACAATGACCGAGACTTTTACCCCGCAAGACTCAACAATATTCATTATGGAAGCAGTTCCTGGTAAATTGCTTCCACTGAGTTTACATATTGTATATCGGTAAAATGTTCCTCAACCCGCTGCCGTCCGGCTTGCCCCATTGCTTGAGCAAGTTGCGGGTTTTGAAGCAATGCCAAGATTTTTTCTGCCAAAGTTTGTGGCTGGTATATAGGCACCAAATAGCCGGTTTGTCCATGAATAACTATTTCTGGTATTCCTCCAACCTTGGTAGCCACTACCGGTTTTTTGGCAGCCATAGCCTCGACTAATACCCGCCCAAAAGATTCTTCTTGGGATGGCAACACCACAATATCAAGCGCCTGAAAAACCCGGTGTATATTGTTTTGGTGTTCCAGCCAAATCAATCGGTTTTCTAACCCCAAATCATGAACAAGCTTTCTAAGAAATACCATGTAATTATCGTCTAAATCAGGGTTCCCACCAATACAAATAAAATAAATCTCTGGATACGCTTTATTAATAAGCGCCGCAGCGCGAATGAAGTCCTCGTGGCGCTTAAGTGGCATTAATTGAGCCACCATCCCCACAATCGGCGCAATTTCCGGCAATCCCAGTTCTTGTAGCAGTTTAGCCCTGGAAAAAGGCTCATCATAAAGAGTCAGATTGATCCCGTTGTAGACAACCCGCACTTTTTGCCGGTCATTTTCAGATGAGAGATAAGGTTTGGCAATAGCCGCAGAGTTAGCCAACACTCTGGTTGAGAATTGTTTAATCAGGTATCGGGCAGCACCGGTACCCAGAAAAAACGTGAGGGTGCGATGCGACTCAATTGTTTCGCGGATATGCCAGATATGCGGAATACCCGCCAGTTTGGCGGCTAATGCCCCATCAATCAGGGTGACACTCCCCGTATGCACCAAATCAATATTATAGTCTTTAATAACCTGCCTGAGTTTAAAGGCCGATTTTAGTAAAGATGGCAGGTGATACACGTTAAACAGGCTTCGTTTCCAAGCCGGCACGCCGGCATTGGGCAACCAAGGCTTAAAGCTTGGCACATAAACAACAGGAATTTGCATTGAATCCAGCATTTGCGTAAGCGGACCTGGTTGATATACAGCTACTACAGACCGGTAACCACGAAGTGAAAGTTGCTGAATGAGCGTCAACACACTCTGCTCAGCGCCGTATAGTCCGGTGTAGAATAATATGTGTAAAATGTTTGGCATCAGATTAAAAACAGAATGAAAATATAGCTTTTGATCTAGGTCGATGAAACTCATTTCCACCAAGACCTAGTCTTAGGTTATCACAGGTCGGATGTAAGTGAAACCGATTGATTTTCGTCACAGTCAATGCCTGAATTGGCATCAGAACACGTGTGATGGGGGCAGACCGTCGTCTTTTTGTAGTATCTGGCTAAAACTGACCGACGAACCCGCCAGCCCACACTTACCATTTGGGATGGTGCGGCTTGGTATGCTCAAGCCAACAATATTCGCCAACAATTTGAATTTTTGGGCTTTGATCTGGCCCAATCGAGAAGAGTTAACCCAGCATCACTGCTATAAACCACCTCAACTACTCAAACGAGCGATCAAAACAATTTTGATCTTGACGCTATCATCCCCCGGCTTTGGCTTAATTCTAAGTTTGACCCTGATTTAGAGATTTTTTACCGGCACAAAATGAATGTATTGTATCAAGGACGTACTGAATCATTTGAGTAGATATACCAGGATAAACTCCAATCCAAAAAGTTTGATTCATTACAATATCGGTGTTTTTTAATGAGCCAACAACACGATATGAAGTATTTTTATAGGCAGGCTGTCTGGTCAAATTACCACCAAAAAGCAACCGGGTTGCAATTTTATGGTTTTCCAGGCAACTTATAAGTTCTTTACGAGAAAACGGTGCTTCAGGCATAACTGTAATTAAAAAACCAAACCAGCTTGGGTCGCTATATTCCGTCGCACGAGGTAAGATGAAGAATTCCTCCAAAGACTTTAACCCATCATAAAGCATACGCCAATTACGCTTACGAATTTCAATAAACATTGGTAACTTTTTAAGTTGAGCTAATCCCACCGCAGCCTGCATATCAGTTAACTTTAGATTATAACCAATATGTGAATATGTATATTTATGATCATATCCATACGGTAAATCACCTAATTGCCATTCAAACCGCTTTTCACAAGTATTATCTTTACCAGGCTCACACCAACAATCTCGCCCCCAATCCCTAAAGGACTCCACCAATACTTTAAGGTTGGGATGATTAGTTACCACGCAACCACCTTCACCCATAGTGATGTGATGCGCAGGATAAAAGCTTACTGTGGACAAAGAGCCAAAAGTACCGGTCATTTGCCCTTTATAGGTTGCCCCCAACGCATCGCAATTATCTTCAATTACCCAAAGATTGTGTTGCTTGGCCACATTTAACACAACATCAAGGTTGAATGGGTTGCCCAAGGTATGCGCCAACATAATAGCGCGTGTATTGGGCTTAATCGCGTCCTCCAAGTTATCCACATCAATATTGCAGGTTTCTAATTCAACATCCAAGAAAACCGGTTTTAAGCCATTTTGAATAATTGGGTTAATTGTTGTAGGAAAACCCGCCGCCACCGAAATAACCTCATCTCCTGGTTTTAAACATCTCTCCCCTAACTTTGGCGAAGTTAAGGCCGAGAGTGCCAATAAATTGGCTGAGGAACCAGAATTACATAAGATAGCGTAACGAGTCTTTAAAAACAAAGAAAACTCACGTTCAAACTGAGCAGCATATCTTCCCGTGGTCAACCAAAAATCCAGTGAAGCATCTACCAAATACTTTATCTCATCGGCATCAAAAACACGTCCAGACACAGGCACAGGCGTTTGCCCCGGAATGAATTGCGTTTCAGGCCAAGAACCTTGGTAATATTGGTCAACCAATGCCAAAATATCAGCACGAATATCTTTTGAAGTCACTATTACACCCTTTCATTACTCATAACTCTTAGACCATCACGATAACCAAGAAGTGGTGTACCAAGGCAAGCAATCGCTTTATCTATTGTCATTCCGGCATTGAGGGGGCGAGGAGCAATTTGTTCCAACTCAGAAGTCAGAACTGCATCAATCAAGTTTCTATCCAAACCAAATATATCAGCAGCCTCACAAGCAAAATCATAACGGCTTACTCGCTCTGAGCCAACTATATTGTATACGCCACTGGCATCTAAACAGACCAGTTCAACCACAGCTTGAGCTAAATTAGGAGCAAAGGTTGGGTTGCCAATCTGATCTAATGGTACCCTTAACTTTTTGCCTGCTTTAAGACTATCTAGCAAGCGATAAATAAAATTTTTACCTTGCCGCTCCCATCCATAAACCACCGTTGTTCTAATAATCAGGTAATTGTTTGCATATAATGCCACATAATGCTCAGCGCTCAGTTTTTGGCGACCATATTCACAAATAGGGTTACCAGGATGGGATTCATTATAAGGCCCAGCTTTACCATCAAAGATATAATTCGAAGAAAAGTAGACTAATTTCGCCCCAATCTCATTCACCGCCTGAACTACATTAGAAACCCCTACTACATTGATGGCATATCCTTCTAATGGATTTAGTTCGCAATAATCCACGTTGGTTAGTGAGGCCGGTAAATAGACAACATCAGGACAAAGTGTTTGTAACAACAAATTTAACTCAGCCGGGCACCGAATATCCAATTTTTTATTTCCAAATCCGACTGGGTGGCTGTAGTATGTTCCAACCGCCTCAGAACCCGCCTTGGTTACGGCTGCAACCAAATGTTCGCCAACCAGCCCGGAAGCGCCAATAATTAAGTGGAGGTTCATCGATTTTTGAGATTCCAATCGTAAGGAATATGGTTATTAAATGGATCCAAACGCATAATCTCATTGGGGTCATGGGGCATAGAAGCAGCATTGGCTACAATAGAAGGTACAGTTCCAATTCCCTTAAAACCATTCCATATTCCTGGTGGAACAACTACTAACACATAATTGGAGTCACCCATAAAAATTTCTTGCACCATCCCATGAGTAGACGAATCAGGACGATCATCGTAAAGTACTAACTTGATAATACCAGATACTACTGCATAGTTTAGTATCATCTCTTTATGAATGTGCCATCCTTTAACAACACCAGGGTAGATTACCGAAAAATATATTTCCCCAAATTGTTTAAAATGAGGGTCGTCACAACGCAACATATGCATAATTTTGCCGCGCTCATCTGGTATTTGCCGTAAAGGATGTATTTGAATGCCTTCGATCATGCCCTGTTTCCCGCAAAGAAATTACGATACCAATCGATTGTCTCTTGTAACCCAGCCTCAACTGCATAATCAGGCCGCCAGTTCAAGATACAATGAGCCTTTGCCGCCGAAAGATATTGATCTCTAATTTCTCCTTGGGCACAATTTTGTATATCAGGCTCAATATGGTCACACCCCATCTGTTTCTGGATCATAGTTACGAGTTCCAAAACCGTTATTAGAGACTCGGTGCTAAAATTAAACGCCTGACCACATACTTGTTCGCTCTCAAGGTATTGCGCAATACGCATATATGCCCTGGCCACATCTTTTACATAAATATAGTCCCGAATGTACGCTCCATCGCTACGAAGAATTGGCCGTTCGTTCCGCATAAATGAACGAATAGTGCCCGGCACAATACGACTCCAATTCAAATCACCCCCACCATAGATATTCCCGCAACGTGCAATGGCAATCGGCAAGGCATAGGTATGATAGTAAGACTGGGCTAAGAGATCGGCACAACTTTTTGAAACCTCATAAGGATGTCGCCCATTCAATCCCATTTCTTCGGTGTACGGTAGTTTCTGTTGCTCGCCATAAGCCTTATCGCTAGAAGCAATCACTATCCGGCGTACAAACTGATAATGCAGACGACAAGCTTCTAACAGGTTATATGTACCCCGAATATTTGCCTCGAACGTTGGCAATGGAAAACGATGAGCCATTCCTACAATTGGCTGCGCCCCAAGATGAAATATAGTATCAATTTCATACTCATTAATAGCCCGTTCTGAAACCCAAAAATCTTCCAAATTGCCAGACACCACAAATATCCGGTTGATATCACCACTGCGGTAAAGTTCAGATTGGGGATCATTATTACGAATAAGAGCCACAACAGTAGCCCCTTTTGCCAACAAGGCTTTTACCAACCATGAGCCGACAATACCCGTAGCGCCGGTTACAAAAACTCGGCGACCATGCCAAAAGTTTATTGCGTGTGTTTTATCGGCTTCTAAAGTTATCCCCATACTTTCCACCGTGCCTGACCATTTTGCCACAAACTATCCAATAAGCGCACATCTCGCAGTGTATCCATACACTGCCAAAAGTCATCGTGACGATAAGCCATCAATTGCCTATCCTCGGCTAAACGTTCCAATGGTTCCCGTTCAAAAATAGTGCTATCACCATCAATGTAATTAATCACCTCGGGTTCTAATACAAAAAAACCGCCATTAATCCAGCCTTCTCCAATTTGGGGTTTCTCTTCAAATCTGGTTACTACATCCCCATCAAAAATCATACCACCAAACCGGGCGGGAGGACGCACAGCGGTAACAGTACACAACCGACCGTGATGACGATGAAAAGCCAGTAGCCGTTGCAAATCAACATTTGCTACGCCATCACCATAGGTGAGCATAAATGTTTCATTTCCTACATATTGGGCCAACTGCTTAATTCTACCACCAGTTTGAGTCTCTAATCCGGTATTTAGTAAGTGTATTATCCAATTCTCGGCTAACTCATCGTGAATGGAGATTTCACCGTTGTTTAACTGTACCGTCAAATTATTTACTCGATGGTGATAATTTAAGAAATAATTCTTTATTATCTCCCCTTTGTACCCCAAAGCAATCAGGAACTCGGTAAAACCATAGGCTGCATATAACTTCATTATATGCCAAAGAACTGGCTGTCCCCCAATTTCAACCATAGGCTTTGGTCTGGAACCAGTTTCCTCAGATAATCTGGTTCCCAAGCCGCCTGCTAAAATTCCAACTTTCATTTTTCTCTTAATCCCTTGTTAGCTTTATATAACCTTTGGTGCTAGTGATGCGCCAAAACTATTAGAAAGCTAAGCCTTTAATAACTTCTCGCATAGATTGACCAATTTTCTCAGGCGTGAAGTGTTCACAAAAATGTTTATACCCTTGTTGGGCCAGATCGAACCGATACTCTTCATTCTGAATAAGATGAATGATGGCTTCGGCTAGGGCTTCAGGTTGAGCAACCGGCACCGCATGTAAATGCTCCCCTGGCGTAAAGAATTCACGCAGGGCCGGAGTATCACCGGTAATAACCGGTTTGGCCATAGCTATTCCTTGATACAACTTATTTGGAACAACCCTTAAAGTTTTTTGAGTGTCACCAAAGATACCTAACACCACATCAGCTGTTTGGATAAACTCAGGTGATTGTTGAACAATGAAATCGAGAAATTTTACATTGGATAAATTTAATTCTAAGGCAATTCTCCGCATTTCAGGTAAAGTTTGCCCCTTGCCGATAATTTCAAAACAAACCGGTTGGTGATATCGTTGAAGAATATGAGCAGCTTTAAGTATGTATTGAATTCCCTGCAATGGAATAAAAGTACCCCAAAATATTACCTTAAATAGATCCGTTCCTTTTGGGGGAACATTTAGCCGCGGATAAAAAATTTGACTGTTAGCGCCTACAGGCACAACACTAATGGGGCGGTGTACCCTAAATTGTTCCTGATAGTATAACCGATGTTGGTGAGTATCAGCTAAAACATGGTCGGCCAGATTCATACTTAAACGATCAATCCAGTAAAGGTATCGCGCTTCGGTAGAATTTAGGGGTATAAACCCACGATCAACCACCAAGGTATCATGTCGAGAAATAAATGGGTCAAAAATTAACGGAAGCCGATAAAGGCGGGTAAGCATTTTGGCTAAAAACATTACAGGCTGGTTTATTTCAGCCACTATCACTGCGTTGAATGGTTTAGAGGCTTTTAAGAATTGATGGGTAAGGGCAAAATACCGGTGAGGGAATTCCAGATCTAATTCAATCCGACAGGGTACAACTTCAATGCCACTCATCTCCAAACCCTGGCGAATGATCTGGTTTCGCGCATAATCAGGATCATACCGCCCAAAGTAACATACTCGCATGTTTGTCTTGTCTACCATTCTTCTAGCAAATCCCCGCCAATCTTAATATTTGCAAAATCCTCGGTAAAGTAATGGTATCTGTCCCCCACTTGACCAATCAACAGTCAATAAACTCTGCCGGTAATTTAAGATATTTAACCCAAGTTGCCACCTTTAGGCCGAAAACTCCATTTAAACCACAAAAACACAAAGAATCTTGTAAAAATCTTGACGAACTTTGCGGTGAAATTCGTTATAGGTAGCAACTTGGGTTATTTACTAACATTTTCTTCCGCTTTCCAATTGGCTAAACATCAAAAATACAATTATTATTTGGAACTTCAAAAAATAAAAAACAAAGGAAAATCCCTTGACCTCATTCAAAATAAAAACAATCCAGAGTATTTTTTGGATTGGCCTCTACTATATCGCCACTCAGTTCATTACCTTAATCATTAACATTGTTTTAGCCCGGCTGCTACCCCCCGAAAATTTTGGGCTAGTTGCTATGGCTATGACTGTAATTAGTAGTTTAACCCTTTTACAAGGGTTAGGCTTAAATATCGCCCTAATTCAATGGTCAGAGATTAATGATCACGTTATTAATACAGCTTTTTTTCTGATTATTTTTATTAGCTTGGGATTGGTTATAACCGGTTTTATAATTGCGCCGGTAACGGCTCTCTTTTTTAATAATTCTCAACTTACGCCGATGTTGTGGGTACTATTATTGGGCATTTTTATAGATGCGCTTGGGGTAATACCGGCAACACTATTAGATAAAGAACTGGAATTCCGCAGACAATTATGGCCTACTCTTCTTCCTCTTATCATTTATGGGAACGCTGCGTCTGTATTAGCCTTATTAAACTTTGGAGCCTGGA
This sequence comes from uncultured Caldilineaceae bacterium, assembly GCA_964517605.1. Taxonomy (GTDB): domain Bacteria; phylum Chloroflexota; class Anaerolineae; order 4572-78; family J111; genus J095. The sequence continues at coordinate 60,586 of CAZFCE010000023.1, forward strand.
GTATTGTTTGGGCCAGAATAATTCAAGCCATTATACGAACATGGTTAGTTTGGTATATCTCCCCATGGAGACCCAAGCGGCACTTTGAAATGATAATAGTTTCTAAATTACTGCACTATGGCAAAGACATCACCTTAAATTCAATATTAATATTTATCTTCCTCACCATAGATAATGTAACCGTTGGCAAAGTGCTGGGTGAGCACACTCTGGGGCTTTACGCAATGGCGTTCACCTGGGCCAATTTGCCCGCGACTATGGTAACATCTGTCTTTGGACGAATTTTATTTCCAACTCTATCTAAACTGCAAAACAACCCCACCCAAATGGGTAAAACCTACCTCAAAACATTGGGGCTTGTAACGACCATCACTCTTCCAGTTGCAGTAGGGTTGAGTCTTTTGGCCAAAGATTTTATTGCCACCTTATATCCTTCTCAATGGTTTGAGACGGCTCATGTACTGAAAATTTTAGCTTTTTATGGGTTGTTTCGTTCAATCGGAGCAGTAATGGGGCCGGTTTTTATGGCCAGCGGCAGACAAAGACTGATGCTAAAAATAGTAGCCGGGCAGGTGTTTTTTGCAGTTATTTTGATTTATCCGGTCACGGTTAATTTTGGCCTTTCTGGTACTGCGTTGCTACTCACTACTATCTTGCTGATTACTATTTTGCTAGATTTGTTTGTAGTAACTCAAATCGTTAATATCACAATCAAAGATTACATTACCTATTGTTTCCCACAAATTTTGGCTGTTATAGTAATGGCAATCACAGTTGAGATAATCCAAATTCAAACCTGGCTAATATTATCCCCCCTGTTCACCCTGTTTTTCTTAAGTTTCTGTGGGTTTATTGTTTATAGTTTAATTCTGTACTACTTCTCAGGAAACTATCTAAAAGAAGAGCTGGCGTTTTTATATCGGTCTATCAGTTCAAATTGATGAAGCAGCATAAAAATTACAAGACGCCCATCAAAAAAGTTTTTTGTGTGGTTTTGAGCGCACTCCTTGCGGTCGCCGCTCAAAACCACACAATATTAATCGTTCCCCCTCCCCAAAATATAGGAGTAGGGACAAAATAAGAAGACATCGTCACTTACAAGTAAACCACTACAAAAAAACGAGTGGCGGTAAGAATAACCACCACTCGTTCAAAAACAACTAAAAACTTGAGCTTAGTAGTTAATACACCTGTAGTATGCAGCCCCATTTACCGAAGAGCCATAGTTAGTGCTCGAACTACCGGCAACAATTTTAGACCCGGCATCGGCTGTTACAAACACGGCTCCTTCAAAACTGGTTAAAGCCGAAACTTCGGGGAAATATGTATTTTTTGAAGCTCCGCTTGCCACATTTGTATAGGAAAAATCTTTATAGTTAGAGGCATTGGTTGGGTCTGCATCCGCTCTAACCATTTTTACGGTAAAGTTTGTGGTAGAACCACCCAAATTTACTACCTGGATACCAGTTACCCAGGTAGAGGTACCACTTCCAAGATTCCAAGCAACCGGGCAGACAGCATGCTCGGTTGCTAACCCCGGTGAAACAGCCAAGCCAGAAACCCCCACCACGCCAACACCTTTAGAGTCGTATTTATTAGAGGTAACTATAGCCAATACACCCGGCCCACTCGTTACGGTTACATTCATCACCCCAAAGGTATAATTGCTGGGGTAAGACCACGGCAACGTCCCCGCCGCACAAGTCCAACCAGTTCCCCCGCCCGTTCCCGTACCTATCTCAGGAGCATACCAATCCAACATTGTATTACCAGAGATAGAGGCTGTACAGGTATAGCTATACCCGGCTTCAGTGGCAAATGTCGCCTGCACGGCGGCGGTTGAAGATGAGGGGTTAACAAACGTAACACTGCTATTCCACTTCGTAATCCTAGTGTTAGCTGAACTAGAGCCATGACCATTATAAATATTGGGGGCCACCATTGATGTCGCAGCTTCACTGGCTGGAACAGCCTGATACTGCGACATAATATATCCACCCGTAAGTAACCGTTCATTTTGGATTACACAGGCTATATTCTGGGTTGAACTGAATTTGACATAACCAATCTGCCCCTTACCCCCAGGCCAGGCAGTTTGAACCCGAGCCATATCGGCAATGGCCCATTTTACAACCTGACCGGGATCCAACATCGTGCCGCCATAATCACCGGATTGGCCGCTATCAGCCGTAGACACGGTTACTCTGGGAGAAGACTCACCTTTCTGGTATAACGCTGCTGTTACATGGGCAGCCGAACTACCCGCATTCTGGCATACCAACGTACTCTGAAAAACAGCACCACCTGAACCGGTGTGTTTGTTCAAAATCAACATCCCATACAATTCGGTAGCCAATGTTGTATCAGATAATCCCGGATAAGCATCTGCCGCATGAGCTGTTGTATTTTGCAAAACAGCCGCTGCCGCCACCTTAACATCGGATTGAATAACCCCGCCAAATTGACCGTCAGTTGTTAAATCCGAACTACGGTAAAAATGAACACCACCAACTGGCACAGTTGGTGATCCACCTACTGAAAATGAACTTCCACTTGGATATGGATACAAAGTTAATCCAATGGTAGCTGCACTGGAGTCAATATTAGCCACCCCAATAATCGAAGTGGTGGAACTACCCGGCATTGCAGCTTGCGCCTCAATCTCACCGGCAGTTTCCACCACCACCGGCGAAACAACGACCACCACCTGAGCTTCAACAGAACCGCCGGCGTTGGTAGCCTTGAGGGTATACGTGGTGGTGGCGGTCACGTTAACCAGTTTTTCGGTCAACCCGGTTACATCTTCGCCATTCAAATCGAGGGTATCAGCTCCGGTCACGGCCCAATTCAGAGTGGCAGTGAGGGCAGTGGTATCCGTAAGCGTTGACGGTGTGGCCACAAAAGAATCAATCACCGGAAGCGTTACCGTGGGGGTTACAGTCGGTTCAACCGTAACTTCAACGGTTGGTTCAACCGTAACTTCAACGGTTGGCTCAACCGTAACTTCAACGGTCGGTTCAACCGTGGCTTCCTCGGTCGGGGCAACAGTCGGTTCAACCGTGGCTTCCTCGGTCGGGGCGACGGTCGGTTCAACCGTAGCTTCCTCGGTCGGGGCGACGGTCGGCACCTCAGTTGGCACCTCGGTAGCTTCTTCGGACGGCTGGGATGTTACCGCCGAAGAGTCATCCCCTTGCGGATCCTGGGCCAAGGCAATACCGGTTACCGCAAACATCGCCAAAATGAGAGTAAGAATTATTAACAGGCTCAAATATCTTGATTTCATTAAATCCTCCATGGAATAGGGTTTTCCCTGTATACTTTGAGTTCGAATTTACCACTTACCCCCCGATTAATCAATAATACCTGTGGGTTAATTGCCGGATTATCCATTGAGCTAGGGGTAAACGCTTCTCTTTTTTGCGCATCAAGCAGAAAATGCATAGAATCTCGCTGTCTTCAGGTCAGTATCCAACTACAGGTGGTAATAAAAAACATTATGAAAACTGATACTTCAAAATACCGTTGGCTCATTCTTGTTGGCCTTATTATTATTGTGGGAGCAGGAATTTTTTATTGGACGGCAGGTACCACTCCCAAACCTGCGTCATTAAACAACTCTTCCCCCGTAGCCTCGCCCGGCCCAGAAACCGCAAACGCGCCTGATTTCGAGTCACCCGTTTCGCCGGTTTCCCCCATCTCCCCAATCAGCCCGGTGGAGAGCGAGCAGAATTTGCCCAAAGTTGCTTCTGAAAAAATCCAGCCGCTCATTGATCAGGCCACGCGTGCTTTTGAGCAAAAAGATTACGAGGGCGTTATCAAATTAGCCGAAGAAATTTTGGCCGATGACCCCGCCAATTTTATTACGCTCAACCTGCGCGGCAGCGCCTATTTTGAGCAAGGCAATTTAGAGCAGGCGCTCAAAGATTACACCAAAGCCGCCGAACTTGAACCGCTCTATCCCTATTCATTTTATAACCGGGGGCGACTACTTCGAATACAAGGCAAATACACCGAAGCCTTGGCCGATCTGCAAAAAGCCGCCGAGTTAAGCCCACTGGAACTTGGCTATCGGGCTAACGGCAACATCGGCCTGATTTATTATCAGCAGGGTGATTACGACAAAGCGATTGAAGCTTTCAATAAATCAATTTCCGCTAATAGAAACAACAAGGCCGATGTTTATTTCTTCCGGGGCGAGGTTTACGCTGCCAAAGAGGATTACCAGACGGCAATTCAAGATTACCAGGCGGCGGTTGAGCGGTTTAAAAACTATTCGGCGGCCTACCAAAGCCTGGGATTTGCCTACTACAAAACCAACCAACTGCCGCAAGCCGAACAGGCTCTAACAAAGGCGCTGGAAATTGCGCCTGATGCCCCCGAAGCGCAACTCTATTTGAGTTTAGTTCAGTTGGCAAAAGGGCAGCCCGACGCCGCCCAAACTTTGGTACAAAAAGCCGTCGCCAAACTTGATATGCTTGGCCCGGAACAACGCCAACTGGTGGAAAAACGGGTAAACGGGGCACTCCGAGCCTTGGCTAAAGACAAGCCGGCTCAAGCCGCAACGGTTGATCAGCTTTTAAAGCTGCTGCCCGGCAATTAAATCAGGGTAACAACTCTTTCACCGTCAACGCCGCTTCCACTTCGGGAGCGGCGTTTTTTGTGCGCCGCTGGTAATTCTGCTTTACCTGGACTAACACATCCGAGGCCGGCCCGTCGGCCCGCACCCGCGCCTCATCCAGCCAAATCACCCGCGAGCACAAATCCCGCACCGCCGAAAAATCGTGCGAAACAAACAGGATGGTCACACCCTGCTGTTGCATCTGGTGAATGCGCTCCAGGCATTTGAGTTGAAAACTGTAATCGCCCACCGCCAGCACTTCGTCCACCAAAATCACCTGGGGATCAACGTGAACGGCCACAGAAAAACCCAACCGCATCTGCATCCCTGAAGAAAGGTTGCGGGTGGGCACATCAATAAAATCACCAATATCTGCAAATTCAACAATATTATTGAGTTTTTTTTGCATCTCAACGCGGCCCAACCCCAAAATAGAGCCGTTCAAAAAAATGTTCTCTCGGCCCGTTAAATCGGGATGGAACCCGGCGCCCAATTCAAGCAACGCCGACAACCGGCCCGTCACCGTAATCCGGCCTTTGGTGGGGTCAATAATACGGCTAATCAGCTTGAGAATAGTGCTTTTGCCCGAACCGTTGGTGCCCACCAGCCCCACCGTTTCGCCCGGATAAATCTCAAAACTGACATCCCGTAGCGCCCAAAAACGCTCACGCCCACGCATATGCTTGCGCCACGAAAAAACAAAAATATCTTGCAGCGACCGTACCGGCAGCTTGGATAATTTAAATTCTTTGGAAACGTGCTCAAAGGTAACAACCGGGCGGCTCATAACTAAACCTCTTCCCCAAATCTGGCGCTATACCGATAAAAAATAAGCCAGCCCACCGCCAGCACCACCAGCGAAGTAATGCATGTTCTGATAAAAAAGTAAAACTCCGGCGATGAGCCGCCACCGCCGTCGCCGTATAAAATAACCCGGTACATGGCAATAATCGAGGCCATTGGGTTAAAAATATTCACCCACCGAAACACATCAACGGTAACGCCATCCCACAACCGGTACGCGCGCGGCAAAATCTGCCCCGAATAAAACACCGGCGTTACAAAAAACCAGGCCATCATGATTACTTCCATAATCACCTGCGTATCGCGATAAAATACGTTGGCGGTGGCCATAATCAGCCCAAAGCCGATGGTGAAAATCACCTGCACCGCCAGCACCAGCGGCAACAATAAAACCCAAATGGTGAGCGGCACCCGAAACACCAAAATCAACAAAAACAGCACCAGCAGCGCCAGCACAAAATTAACCATATTGGCCAGCACCACCGAAATGGGCAGGATTTCGCGCGGAAAATACACCTTGTTCACCAGCGGGGCGTTATCAACAATGCTACGGATAGCGCCAATCACCGACGCCGAAAAAAAGTTCCAGGGCAAAATGCCACACAACACAAACACCGGAAAATGCGCCACATTAGAATACGGCGTCATTATTGTAAACACCACCGTAAACACCACCATCATCAACAGCGGGTTAAACAGCGACCACAAAATCCCCAGCACCGAATTTCGGTACCGCACCTTGAGATCACGAATAACCAAATTACGCACCAGCTCATGATACCGAAAAAGCTCGATTAACTGGCACAAAATGCTGCGCCCGGCGTACAACAACCGCTCGCCCACCGACATTTTGGCCTCAGCGGTAATAACCAACTTCGACTCGTTGCGTTCGATAGTAACCATTTTCCTCAATTCATCCTTCAACTAAACAACAAAGCGGCATTTTAACACATTGTTGACCATTTCAAAAAGCAGCCGGCTGTTCACAAAATAATATTTTTATATCAAAACTGATGCTTTTTCGGCAGGCGTTCAAAGATAACAACTATTCAGCCAAAGAAAAAATCGGCGCAAACTCCACCGATTTTTGTCAACTCCAATATTTTCAGTTGAACCAAAATACAAATTTTATTTTGCCAGTTGAGCTTCCATAAATTTAAACTGGCTTTCACCCCGACGCACCAACAATACGTGCGCCCAATAAACATTCGGATCGGTAATTACCCGATATACCATTGTATCGGGGTATGCCGCGTTTTTCTCGCCGATCAACGTTGGACAGTTAACAAACTCTCCGGCCCGGAGCATTTCAGCGCACGTTTCAATCTGGCCAAAAAACGATTGGAGTTTACTGGCAAGTACCGCATCTTCCTGCTGCCACTCCAATAACCGATCCAGAATTTGGCTCCCGGTTAACACTTCCTGACCAAACAACGCTATTTTTTCATCCGGCAAATACCGCTTGAGATCATCCGTGGGTGGAATTACGGCCACAAGATTCACCGACGTGCTCACCGAAGTGGTCGAGTTTTCTACTCGCAGCAGCACCTCTTCTATCGTTTGCCGCAGCGATTGCAACGCCTGGCGCGTTTTGGCATCTTTGGCCCTGGCCGCCAGCGAATTGACGGTTTCTTCGTAATTTTCCTGCGGCAAAGTTAACAACGAATGCATGGTTTTGGCCGCATCCAGAATTCGCCGTTCAAACCGCTGCTCAACGCTGGTTTGGTTAACCTCACGCAAGGTTGATTTCGCAACCGGCGGTGCAACCACCTCCAAAAGAACCTGCCGCCCGCTCCACTTTTGCTCAACAATCTGGCGAATCATAGCCACCTGTTCTTCGTCCGTTTTCAAGCGCATCACCGGGCGAAGCTGTTTTTCGGTCAGTTGAGCCGCTTCGGCCAAATCCTGGGCCTCAATGGACAAATTGAGTATAGCCAGGTAATTTCGCACCATTCGGTCGCCAATAGCCCGGCCAGTAAAAGTTTTTACCTGCTGCCCAACAGCAATTTGCAATTCACGTTGGCCGGGCAACTTGATGGTATTTTCACCGGGAACCCGGGTTCCCATTTCGATAATCAACCGCTCTTTTATGCGTTCCATTGACCGCGCCCGCGCCAACGCCGGCAAATCAACACGGGCGGCATTTTCGGCTTCTTGCCGCTGGTGAATTAACTCTTCATCATCAGGCAAGGATTCAACGATACATTTGGCGTTTCTAAACTCCTCGTATCCTTGCAACAATAACAAATGGTGCGCCCAAAAACGCCGTTCGCCTTCACCCAGCCGGTATTTGATGATGTTGGGCTGGTCCGGGTCATCAATCCGGTAAACATTTAGCGGATGCCGTAACCCCACCTCTCTGATGGATTGCGCCAACGCCAACAAGCCTGTATCCTCAATGGTTTGATCATCTTCTTCAACCGGGCCTTTTTCCTTGCCGCCCAGAATGAGCAACGCCACCGTATCATTCCGTTCGGCCCGGAGAATCAACTCGCGCATCGCCTCGGTGGGCGACATACGATTATTATAAACCGCCTCGCGGAGATCATGGGGCAACAACCGGCGGGGTTGCGTGGGATCGGGCACAATTCTGTCAAGGTTTATTTCGTAAACGCGCTGGTCGGTTGGGCGAAACCCAATATCAGTGGTTGACATGCTGCCGGTCAATCTGTCAATTGCGCTACCGGGATCATCTTGAGCCAACGCCGCTCCTCTAACCCCAAGCGAACGCTGAATATCTATTTTCCGTTTGGCCATTGCTCAGCCCATCCTATCCAACTCGTTGAAGAACTTCCTCAAGCAAAACCCGGTACATATTGGCATAGCGCACATATTCCGAGCCATCACAGAATACCAGCGGTGTTTGCATCTCGGATGACTCGCGCACCCGCACCGAAGCGTTAATCACCGTTTTAAACACAAGGTCGCCATACGCTTCTCGCACCACCTGCTCCGTTGATTGATCATAAACCGTGCGCGGGTCGGTGTTGTTAACCAGCAGCCCCATTACTTTTAGCGTTGGGTTATACCATTTTTGAGCCGAATATACGTACTCCATAGTGTCACCCAAAGCACCACGCCCCCCCGCACCGGGATCAACCGGCACAAACACGTAGTTGCTTGCCGCCAGCGCATTCATGGTTAACCGATCCAGACTCGGCGGGCAATCAATCAAAATCCAATCAACTTTATTGATTCCATTTTCCTGATCCTTGCTGGCCATTACCCGGGTTAAACAGCTTCTCAGGCGAAGCTCACCACCTTCAAGTTGAGTTTGGCCGCTTTTTATGCCCTTTAACCCATCATCCGCCGGAATAATGTACAGGTTATCAAATTTAGTGGCATGCATTGCGGAACCCAGGTTCCCATCATTAATCAGCACCGACGACAGCGATTTTGGACCGGCATACACCCCAAAAAACGCCTCTCCCAAAGTTTGCTGCGGGTCAACATCAATGCACAAAACTCGATACCCAGCTTCTACCAGAGCGCCAGCCAAATTGAACGTGGTTGTGCTTTTAGCAGAGCCGCCCTTCAAATTCGTTAATGAAACCACATACATAATTTGCCCCAATCATAGGAACGAAGATAAATTTAAGGCGCTAGAGTTTCTATGTTAACACCTTTGTCAGGTTTCTCAAAAAACTACCAAATGCCAACACCCTCAATTTACTTCAGCCAGCAAACTAAACTCAACATCCACAGGTTGCCCAATTGTTGCCGAAAGGGCGCGTTGCACTATCTCTCGCAATCGGTTTTCCAGCCATTCTTTGGCCATTTCAGAACGCACACCCACTACATATTTTTGGCCGTGCTGTTCAAGCAGGATCGTACCCTGAATGATGGCATCATACGTCGCTTGCGTCATCTGCCGGCGGAGAATTAACTGCGTTTCCGTCCAAATGGCATCCAATACTGATGGCACTTGCAGCGAACTCGGCATAAACGCATCCTGACGGGAACCCGGGTTCCCGTCATCCTCTAAAACGTCAGAAGGCAGCCGTTTTAACCCCAAATCAACCCCCGCCACTTCGGCAAACTCCTTAACCGCCCGCACAAAAATAGCACCCCGGTTAGCCGAAGCATCAAGCCTGGCTGCATCCAATGCCACACGTACCGCCGCCACATACAAATCAATTCGCTCCGGGTAAAGAGAATTGAGCACTTTGTAGAGCATCCCTTTTGAATGGGTATCGTCTAGTAAGGTTTCAGTTAGTTCTATAACCGGATCAAATACATCCCGTCGAAGGTTTTTTCGTATTGATTTTTGTTTAATATTTTGAATCAATATGTCAAGTTCGTTAACGTTCTTTTCGGGAATCGCCGATTTATCACTATGTAAACTTTCTTTTTGCTGGTTTACATAACCGTTTGAGTTGGAATTATCCTGTTTCACGTTTGTTGGTAAATCCAGATATTCCGAGTTTACTAGTTGGTTATGTAAATCCAGTTGGAGTGGATTTGCCTCGTTATGTAATCCTGGTTGTAGTGGATTTACATAACGTGAATCGAGAATCTCTGGGATACGGCTGACTTTTGATATTTGAGGTAACTCAGTTAATTTAGGGCTAACAGATTCGGTTAATCGGTAGGTTTCCAACCCCAATGTTCCCTGCTGTAATTGCATCAATTCAATCTGTTTTTGCAGCCGGATTTCGTCTTCGGGGATAACGGGGTCTTCCATCAGAACCTCTAATAGAAAACCAACCCGCCGGGTTTTACCACTGCTGGTCTCGTAGGCATACCGGATGCGGGGAATGAACAAGGCCAGGCATTCGGCCTGGTCATCGGTGGGGATAATCCGTCGCCAGGGTTTGTCGTTGGGGATGGGTTCGTGTTTAAGCCAACTGGCTATTGTTTCTTCGTGAACGTCGAGCATTTCAGAAAGCTGACGCCAACTGCACGAAACCCGCTTGGTGCCATCGTTTCTGCGTTTTGAATCAATGGACAGGCTTCTCAGCAGCATTACCAGGCACCATCGTTCGGGGCCAAGCCGGGGAAGCCATTTTTGGGTAGCATAAATTGTTAGGGGAATAGCCCGCTCTGGGGCTACAATCGCCGCTCTGGCGCTTAAATATACCGGGTGAATTGAAAGATCGGACATTGCAGACCTCTTTGCCGGGCTGATAGTTCTGCCGAAAAATAATAATTTGCAGGAATCAAAGCAAAGCCGGTCGGTAACTTGACAGAATATGTCAACTTGTGGTATATTTCAACCCAAGCAGACGCAATGGTCGGCAAATAAAACATAGGCTTTCGAGGCGGCAACCTTAAAAAGCCTAACCAGTCAAATTACTTCAGGCAAAAGGCTCGCGGCAACGAGCCTTTTTTTGCATTTCTGCACGGCTAATTTATAGTTGACTCTCTAAAATTAGCCTTAATATCAGCCTCTTTGCAAGAATTATAAACATAATTAAATACGGTGTCAAAAGTTACTTGTAATTTTAGGGGGTAGGTGCTATAATTAGCACTAAGTTTCGTGCGGAGAGAGGTTTATGCTTGACTTAAGTCCCCTGGGGTTAGTTGAACCACCGTTCTCGTTATCACCCGATCCAAGATATTTTTACGTGTCTTTGCAGCACAAAGCAACGCTGGCTAAAGTAACCTACACCACCGAGCAACGACAGGGCCTCTCGGTGATTTTTGGTGATGTGGGCGTGGGCAAAACCACGGTGGCGCGCCGATTGTACCAGATTTACCGCGACCGGCAGGATTACCACACGGCTTACATCCCAACGCCGCTTTACCCTTCGGATTTTCAGTTTTTAAAAAATATCTGCGCCGAATTTGGCATCAAGGCCAAACGCAGCAAACTGGTGCAACTGGCCGCTTTTGAGGATTTTTTGATTACTGCGTTCAAGGCCGACCGGAACGTTTTGTTAATTATTGACGAGGCGCAGGGCTTGATTGGGCAGCAATTTGAGCTAATCCGCCAACTATTGAACTTTGAAACCAACACGCGCAAACTCATTCAAATTGTACTGATTGGGCAAAATGAACTCCGCAACAAACTCCGGCTTAAACGAGCTTTGGCCTCGCGGGTGGCTACCCGTTCAACGCTTGAGCCGCTCCATTTTGATGATACCCGCTCGATGATAAATTTTAGGGTGATGGTAGCCGGTCGCCAGGAGCCGTTATTTACCGATGAGGCGCTGGCCCGTATTTATGATTATAGCCGTGGCATGCCACGGGAAATTTGCGTGCTGGGGCTAAATATTTTGCCGGCGGCGCTCATCAATAGGGTGTCTGTTGTTAGTGGTGCACTTGTTGACCAGGTGATTGAGGAACTGCAATAATGATAAAAAAGCGAACCGACCCGCAACAAACTCAAGGCACATTTGCGCAACTGTATGAGGTTCAAGAAGAATTGAGCCGGCGTCAGGCAAAACCGCTGGGTCGGCCTCCCAAAAAAGTTCAGCGTAAACCCACTACGGTGCACCTCACCCAATCTGAAACCAGAAATTTAAACAAGCTGCACTTGATGCTCAGCGAGCAGGTTTCGGTTAATAAAAGTGAACTGATTGGCGTTGCGGTGGATGTTTTGGCTAATTTAGTGGCCGGCAAAATGGATGAAATCCTTCAGGATTCATCCGTAAAAGATGTGGATTCGTTGCGTAATGCACTTTTTGGATTTATAAAATTATAAAATTATAAAATTATAATGTCATAAAATCGAATAAACAGAGGCTTAACGCGGGGGTAAGCGGCGAGCTTCGGAGATAAGGGTTTCCAGCTTGTTGGTGTCAAGCAAAGAAAACGAAATACCGGCTAGGGTTAACTCTTCATGGCCCAGGTTATGAAATGTACGCGAACACGCCGTGCGAGACAACGCATCGTAGATTGCGGCAAAGCTTTGGGCTTCGGGGTGCCGCTCCAGAACGTACCGAATAAACTCTACTGCAATTCCGTTCACGGGTCACATCTTTGTATCAGCTAAAAATTAGCGAACAGTGCGCCGCCAAAAAAGTTCCCCTGATTATAACACACTTCCCTGTTGTGTGAACTAAAAAAACATTCGTCAACCTTAAAATAAATCCGGCAAAATCCGGGGTTACTCTGGCTGTTCCGGCAGATATTTGCTTCTGAAGCGCGGACTGATAAAATCAGGGGCATATTGTTGTTGGGATGAACTGATTAATGACCGTTGAACAACTGTCGCGCCAGAACCGGAGGTTGTTTTTTGTTTTGCTTTTACTGGCGTTGATCAGGGGACTAATTTATATTGCTATTTTCCCGCCCTGGTTGGCCCCGGATGAACCCGCCCATTTTGAAGCCATCCGTATGATTGGGCAACTGGGGGTAAACCCAACCCTCGCGGTGTATGACCAAACCCCCATGCCACCGGAGATGCTAGAAATTTTTGATAATTTTCGCATCTGGCAAGAGGCGGCGCGAACCCCGACTATTACAACCAAAAATTCTTCGCCGCCATTTATGCCTTTTAGTGTCTATTATCCGCCGATAAGCCAGGGGAGTGTCATCGCTGCTGAAAATTACTCGCTTGTTTACCACAGGCTGGTTTCGCCCGTATTGGCTTTAACCCGTTCATTTAGTATGATGCAGCAGGTTTACTGTTTGCGCTATGTGTCGCTGTTGTTAATGTTAGCCACGGTAGCGATGGGCTGGTGGTTTGCGGTGACGGTGTTTCCCGGAACGGCCAAATACGCGGCGGCTGTAACCGCGTTTTTGGTGTTTTTTCCAACGCATTTACATCTTAATACGTCCATCAATACCGATGTGCCTGCAACCTTTGTGGTATCGCTGTTTTTTCTGTTGCTGGTAAATCTGTTTTACCAAAAAAAGAGCGTTGCCCTTTGGATCGGAGTGATTTTGTCACTCGTTGTCGCCATTTTCATTAAGCCGACCAACCTTTTTGTGGTGCCAACTTTTGCCGCCGCGCTGACTGTTATGTTATTCAGGTGCCGGCGTTGGCCGTTCAGCCTCCGTAATGTGCTGCTTATCTTATTTGTGGTGGCGATGTTTTTTGGTGCGGTGATTCTGTTTCAGATTTCAACGGGAGGACGCGCGGTAATCTCGAATGGTTTGGGTTCACTAAACAATATAAACCTGGGCGTTTTTGCTCCCGGCAAAAAAGTGTTAAAAGTGTATTCGCTGGCGGCGCAATACGGTTTTATATCGTATTGGGGCTTGTTTGGGTGGGCTAATATTCACATTCCATTTCTTTGGGTAAAGGGATTGGCGGTAGTTTCGGTGATTTTGATTGCGGGGGTTGGGGTCTTCTGGTTGAAAAATGTGTTTAACGGCAGAACTTTGTCTTCAATCCAGCAGGATATTCTAACGGTTTTGCTTTTGGCGATTATTTTTTCTCTCATTGGAATATTCGCGCCCATTATCGCTACCCGGTCTGGGGTGTGGGGGCCGCCCGGGCGATATTTTTTCCCGGCGTTATTGCCCACCTCGCTGGCCATGTTTTTGGGTTTTCAGCAGATTTTACCGGCCCGGTTGCGCCGATTGGCGCTGCCGGTGTGGGTTATCGGCTGGATTATTTACGACACCGCCGTGATGTGGACGGTGATTTTACCGGTTGTTTATGGCTAATCGAGCATATTGGGTTTGGGGCGCTCTGGCGTTGGCGCTAATTGGTTACCTTGGTTGGGGCCGTTTGCCGTGGTTTTATTCAACCAACTACCCGGAACTGTATTCCGGCAGTCTGTACCAGCTTTCGGCAATCCATCAGGTAACGCAAACTTTTCAGGCCCGGTATCCCGGCCTGCATCAAGTTGATGTCCATTTTATGAACCAGGGACGCAATGACGGTCAGCTCACGTTTCATTTGCGCGAGTCTTGCGCCGGGGATGACCTTGTTACCCAGGTGGTGCCAGAAGCCGCCATTGGCGATAACCGGGACTATTCCTTTCAATTTTCGCCCATTGATGATTCCGCGTTTAAGGAATACTGCCTTGTCCTTGAGGTAACTGCCACCCCGCCGGTGGAAAAACTGGCCGTTTACGCCAGCCAAACTGATATTTACCCCGACGGCGCGGCGGCTTATCGGGGTGATGACCCCACGCCGCCACCGCCGACGGCCCAACCGCAATTTGAACCGGCTTATCGGGTGTGGCTGCCGGCTATTTTTAGCCATAAGTCCGCCGCCAACTTCGACATCGGCTTTAACGTGTTTTACGCCGGCCCGGCGCTGGCAACGTTGCAGGCGTTGCTGGTTAATTTGGCGGCGTATAAAACTTTTCCGTTTGGCCAGCCGTGGTTTTATCCATTGATTGGCCTCTTTTATATTGTGGGCGTGGTCTTTTTGGTGCGGGCCGTGTGGCGCATGCGAGATGAGCCTGATAATTGAGCGGTTGCCCGCCGAAGTTGCCCTGCTTATTGCCAAAATCCCGTCACCTTGATTATACTTACGCCACTTTTGTTACGAACGGACTACCCAAATGCAGCCACAACCTGCCGCCAATAATAACAAACGAGTCCTGGTCATCAGTTCCGATTTGCTGCCGTACCCCGGCCTGCCCACGGTTGGCTCCGGGTTACGCGCCTGGGGTATTGGGCAGGGGTTAAAAAGCCGGGGCCACGAAGTATTCTTTTCGATTCCACGGGCGGCGTTAACCGGGCGCAAAAACGTGGCCCCGCCGGAGTTGGTGGAACTGGCCTGGGAGCATCACAGTTTGGGCGCGATTGCGCGTAGTGTTAACCCCGATGTTATTGTGGTGTGCAACTGGCCGCTTATGGCCAACCTGCGCACCGATAAACTGGGCGTGCCGGTGGTTTTGGATCAGGCCGGCCCGCATTTGCTGGAGCGCGAGTTCCAGAATTTTGGCGATCCTCAGGCCAACGCCCAAATCAAAATTGAGGCGTTTAAAAAGGCCGACTTCTTCAACTGTTCGGGCCGGTTGCAGTTTGAATATTTTAAACCCTGGCTTGGCCGCGCCGGCTGGACAGATGCCGAGCAGCAAACGTTAACCGGCGTAATTCCGTTTTCCATTTCACCGGATTTACCGGAGCGCCGCCCCGATTCTGAGTTGAGTTTTGTGTACGGCGGCGTTTTTTTGCCGTGGCAAGACCCCTCCACCACGCTGTCGCTGCTGGTAAAAATGCTCGAACAGCGCCGCGCCGGTCATCTTTACTTTTTTGGCGGCAAACACCCGGTGTACTCGGTGAACACCGGCATCTTTGAATCGCTCTTTCAAGAGTTGCAAAAAAGCCCGCGGGTCATCACCTCCGGCCTTATTCCGTATGATGATCTCATTGCCAAATACGCCCGGCTGCACGTAGCCGTTGATTTAATGAAGTACAACCGGGAGCGTGAACTGGCCTTTACCACGCGCACCGTGGTTTACCTGTGGTGCGGCCTGCCGGTGATTTACAACAATTACTCGGAATTGAGCGAATACATCAGCGCCTACAACGCCGGCTGGACGCTGGACCCAAACGACACCGCCGCCATTAATGCGGTGTTGCAAGAAATTTTTGATAACCCGGCGCTGGTGGCCGAGCGCAGCGAGAATGCCCGCCGCCTGGTTAAAGAGCAACTGGCCTGGGATAAAACTATCACTCCCCTGGATAACTTTATCCGGCAGCCTTCGGTGCGGGCGCACGCCGTTTCGGCAGAGCCGGCGCTGGTGGGCGCTTTAAAATACTACGCGGGCGAAGCCTGGTTTCATTATAAACGCACCGGATTGGCCGGTTTGTGGCAAGAAAGCTGGACATTTTTAAAACGTCAATTTTGATGCTTTTTCCCCGGTTAATCCCTCCCAACCCAATTTACGCCTTGAACCATTGAAAAGGAATAAAAAATGCCAACATCATTAGTTACCGGCGCTGCCGGATTTATCGGGTCGCACCTTACCCGGCACTTACTGGCGACCGGCCAAACGGTGGTGGCCCTCGATGACCTGAGCGGCGGCTTCCGCGAAAACGTGCCCGCCGCCGCCGAATGGGTGTGCGGCTCCATTACGGATTATGATTTGCTGCAAACGCTGTTCCAACGGCATCAATTTGATTACGTTTTTCACCTGGCTGCCTACGCTGCCGAAGGCTTGAGCCACTTTATCCGCCGTTACAACTACCACAACAACCTCATCGGCTCGGTTAACCTGATTAATTTGAGCGTGCTGCACGGCATCAAATGCTTTGTATTCACCTCGTCAATTGCCGTGTACGGCACGTTGCCGCCCCCTATGACCGAGGACATGACCCCGCGCCCGGAAGACCCCTACGGCGTGGCCAAATACGCGGTTGAAATGGATTTGCGCACCGCCCACGAGCAGTTTGGCCTGGATTACATCATCTTTCGCCCGCACAACGTGTACGGCGAACACCAGAATATTGGCGACAAATACCGCAACGTCATCGGCATTTTTATGAACCAGATTTTGCAGGGGCAGCCGCTTACCATTTTTGGCGATGGCGAGCAAACCCGCGCTTTTTCCTATATTGATGACGTTGCCCCGGTGATGGCGCAATCGGTGTTGAACCCGGCGGCGTTTGGGCAGATTTTTAACGTGGGCGGCGACCGCCCGTACACCGTTAACGAACTGGCGCGGGCGGTGTGCGCGGTAATGGACGCGCCGCACGCCGCCATTCGGCATCTTCCGGCCCGCAACGAGGTAAAGCACGCCTTTTCGGCGCATGCCAAAGCCCGCGAATTTTTTGATGTGCCGGAGCCGGTGGCGCTGAATTACGGCCTGCAACGAATGGCGGCCTGGGTGCGGCAGGTGGGCAGCCGCCAAACCCGGGAATTTGCCAACATCGAAATTCCGTTTGGCCTGCCGGCGGGGTGGTAATTATGCCGGCGGTTAGCATTATCATCACCAACTGGAATGGCCGGCGCTGGCTGGCGGATTGTTTTGAGGCGCTGTGGGCGCAAACTTTTACCGATTTTGAAATTATTCTGGTTGATGACGGCTCCACCGATGATTCGGCGGCGTGGGTGGCGGCGCAGTACCCCGCTGTCCGTTTAATCCGGCTGGAACAGCACGTGGGGTTTGCCGGGGCCAACAACGTGGGCATTCGCGCGGCGTTGGGGCAGCACATTGTCACCCTAAACAACGATACCCGGGCCGAGCCGCAGTGGTTGGCCGCGCTGCTGGCCGGCCTTACCGCCCCCGATGTGGGCATGGTGGCGGCGGCTATGCTCATTTGGGATCAACCGGAGTTGCTGGATTCCGCCGGCATCGAGGTGGATTGGGCCGGGTTTGGCTGGAATCGGGGCTGGCGGCAGCCGGTTGGCGCGGCCAACCAGCCGCAAGAGGTGTTTGGCCCATGCGCCGGAGCCGCGCTCTACCGCCGCGACATGCTGGAGCAAATTGGCCTGTTTGACGAGGATTTTTACACCTACTACGAGGACGTTGATCTGGCCTGGCGGGCGCGCCGCGCCGGCTGGCGGTGCATGTACGCGCCGGCAGCTCGGGTGCTGCACTACCACTCGGCTACCGGCGGGCGGTTTAGTTCGCGCAAGGCATTTTTGCTTAGCCGCAACCGGCTGTGGGCAATGGCCAAAAACTTTGATTTTGGGCAGTTGTGGTGGGCCTGGCTTTTTATTCTGCTGCTCGATGCCGGTTCGCTGGTGTACCAGCTATTTCTCACCCGCAGTCTGGCCCCGGTGCGGGGGCGCTGGCAGGCAGCGGCAGGTTTAAAGGCTATGCTGGCCAAACGCCTGCCAGCCGCCCTGCCCGTCAAATTAAAAACGCCGCCGCTGTTAACCCCGTTGATTCCATTCGGCACAAACGCAAAATGACCGGCGTTTTTGCGGTGCCGGTCATTTGTGCGGAAACTCCATTTTGATTAACGGGAACCCGGGTTCCCGTTAATCAAATTTGTGAAAAGTGACTTTCCAGGAGTAGTGGCCCCGGCATACCTGGTTGTGGTTTTGCGCCACGCGGCATTTTTCCACGCTGCTATCGCAGTAGCCGTTGGCAGCCAGCACTTCGGCGGGGATTAGCTCATCGTGCGCGGTAAAGGGGAAACTCTCTTCGCTGGTGAATTCGTGGCCATCAATGTGGCGCTTCACTTTAACGCTCATGGTGTTCATCCACAGCGTAAACTCGGCCTGGCCCGGCCCTTTGCTGCCGGAGGCAACTTCCACGTTATTAAACGTATCGCCCAACACAATCCCATCGAGCGGCTTGCCCGGCGGCGGGCCTTGCAGCACGGTCACAAAAATGCTGTGGTTGCCAATGCAGCCGCCGTTCTCCCAAATGGGAACCATCGCTTGGTAGGTAATGCAAAAATCCTTGCCGCAGCGCAACTTCTTTTCCAGTTCGTCCGATGAGAGCGGTTTGTTGTCGTTGCCGGTATCGGCTTCAGCCTGGGCCGGAGTTTGGGTTGCGGTTGTCGCCGGCGTGGGGGTGGATGTGGGCGGTGGCGGCGGCGCTACTTTTTCCACCGGCACGGCGTCGGCGTTGCCGGCGAGTTTTACCAGCCGGGCGTTTACCCACCCCGGCGAGGTTGCGCCTTCCGGTTTTACCTCCCACCAGCTTTGGTCGGCGTTGCGGCCCACCACCACCGCAATTGCGCCCGCTTTAAACGAGGCGATAACGGGGTAATCGGTGCCGGGGCCGCTCCGCACGTTAATTTGCTGAGAGGTGTCCGGGTTCAGGCTGACCACCGGATTGGGCGTGGGGGTTGGAGTAGCCGGCGTGGCGGTGGCGACGGGCACGCCGGTTTGGGTAGTGGTGGGCGCGTGGGCGGGTGTGGCGGTAATTACGGGGGTAGCGGTTTCGGTAGTTTGGGTGGCGGTAACGGTAGCGGGGGTTGTTACAACAGCGGTGGCGGCGGATTGCTGCGCCGTTTCCGGCGGCGGCGTTCCCGCGCACGCCGCTAATCCCAACATGGCCACGCCGCATAAACCAAGCCTCAATTGAGCTAATCGCATTATTTTTTCACCTTTTTGCAAGAATTAACCGGGTTGAATTATAGCGGTTGCGGCGGGCGCGTCAAAGCCGCTATTCTGTGTTATAATCTGCCGTTATGAAACAAAATCTGTTAACCAAAACATATCCGGTTTACGCCTGGGGGTTGGGGCTGATTTTGGGCCTGTTTGCTGTTTTGGGGTTGTGGTATGATTTTTCCGTGCCCCTGTTTGAAAAACCCGACGAGTTGAAACATTTTGCCGTGGTGCAGTACATTCAAACCCGGCGGCAACTGCCCGAAGTGCATGCCGGCGTGTACCAGCCGTGGGATCAGGAGGGCACTCAGCCGCCATTGTATCACCTGGCGGCGGCGGTGACTGCGTGGGGGCTGAATCTGGCCGATTTTACGGAGCCGCCGCGCAACCCGCACTACGCCGATGACCGTTCGTTTGTGTGGCGCGAGCGCGGCAACAACAACCTTTACCTCCACCCGCCCGGCGAAAACCGGAGCGCGTCCGGCATTATTGTGGCGGCGAGGCTGGCACGCTGGGTATCGTTGTTGGCCGGGCTGGCGACCATCATTTTTACCTATTGGTTAGCCAGGGTTATCTGGGATTACCCACCGCCGTTGCCGCAACTGGCTGAATCGGAAAGGATTCGGTTGACCACGTACCGGGGGCTGCCGCTGCTGGCGGCGACGCTACTGGCGTTTGTGCCGCAATTTTTGCATGTCAGTTCGGCCATCACCAACGATAGTTTGAGCGTGCCGCTGGCTGCCGCCGGGCTGTTGCTGGTGGCGTTGACGCTAAAAAATGGGGCGTCGGCCAAATACGCGGCGGGGTTGGGGCTGGTTTTGGGCCTGGCGGCCCTTACCAAATTGAGTTTGCTGTATTTGTACCCGGTGGTGGCGCTGGCATTTTTAATTGATTTTTCTCGCCACCGCGAGTTGGGCCGGTTGTTGCGCCACGGCGCGTTACTTGCCGCGTTGAGCGCGGTGGTGGCCGGCTGGTGGTACTGGCGCAACTGGCAGCTTTACGGCGATATTTCGGCGCTGTCGGCGCATTTGTTGTATCGCGGCGGGGCGCTCAACCCGCGCCCCACGCTGGCCCAACTGTGGCAAACCGAAATGACCGGCCTGGAATTAACGTTTTGGGCCGCTTTTGGCGCGGGCCAAATTTTGATTACCCCCTGGATTTATACGGCGCTGCGCGGCCTGAAATTTGTTGTGTTTGCGGGCGTGGCCGTGGGAACGTGGCAACTGGCGCGAGCCTGCCGCGTTGCTGCGCCACCGCCAACTTGGGGACGAACGCCAGCCCGAGTTCAGGCCATCATTTTGGCGCTGCTGGCGGCCTGGGCCGCGATTGTTTTTGGGGCGTTGCTGCGCTGGATGCAGATTACCCCGGCTTCGTGGGGGCGATTGCTTTTTCCGGCGTTGCCGGCGCTGGCGGTGCTGGCAGCCTGGGGACTGGCGGAACTGGCATTGCTGGGCCAAAATTATGTACCCGGAAAAATCCGGTTTACGTTGCCGGCTGCGCCCTGGCTGGTGGCGCTGGCGTTGTTGGGTCTGGCGGCGGTTGCACCGTTTTATTACATTGAGGCGGCCTACGCGCCCGTTCCGCTACTGACCGAAGCCGACCTTCCGGCCAATATCAACCGGCTGGATGCCACGTTTGGCGAGGAAGGGTTGCGGTTATTGGGCTATCGCGTAGAAAAAAGCGGCGTGCAGCCGGGCCAATGGCTGCCGGTAACGTTGTATTGGCAGGCTACCCGGCCCGTGGCCAAAAATTACAGCGTTTTTGTGCACCTGCTCGATACCGCCGGCCAATCAATTGCGCAGGCCAACACCTACCCCGATGGCGGGCGCTGGCCTACCTCGTTTTTAACGCCGGGGTTGGTGCTGCCCGATACCAGTTACATTTTTGTACCGGCCAACGCGCCCGCGCCGGTTTTTGCCCGGCTGGCGCTGGGCATTTTTGAGTTTGATGATTCCACCCGCGCCGCCAAAATTGCGTATGCGGCTGCCGGCAATCCCGTGGAATTGATTGTGCCGGGCGTGCCGTTAACGCCGGCGCAATGGCCGGCGCTGCATCCGGCCCAGCCGTTGGCGGCCA
Source organism: uncultured Caldilineaceae bacterium (assembly GCA_964517605.1). Lineage (GTDB taxonomy): Bacteria > Chloroflexota > Anaerolineae > 4572-78 > J111 > J095. The sequence continues at coordinate 81,945 of CAZFCE010000023.1, forward strand.
ATTTTGGCAACCAAATTCAGTTAATCGGCTACGATTGGGTTGACCAGCCGGTGCATCCCGGCCAAGCGGTGCGGCTAACGTTGTATTGGCAAACTCTGGCCGCACCGCAACGGGATTTGAACCTGTTTATCCACCTGGCCAACCCGGCCACGCCGGCTCCGGCAGCCGGGTTTGATGGGCCGCCGCAATATCCCACCGGCGTGTGGCAGCCGGGCAACACCATTATTGATGCGCGGGAGTTGGCGCTGCCGGCCTCGCTGCCGCCGGGCCGGTATAATTTGAACATCGGTTGGTATAATCTGACGGATTTTGGGCGGCTGCCGCTGGCGCAACCGCAGCCCGCCGATACGCTGCGGCTGTTAACTGTTACCGTGGAATAATAACGGCGGGGTTAAAGCGGGTGGTGATTACAATAGTTGCTCAATTACGTTGGCCAGCCGCCGCAAACTGACCGGTTTGCTGATGTACTCGTTGGCTCCGGCGTTCAGGCAGCGCTCGCGGTCGCCGGGCATGGCCAGCGCGGTGAGGGCAATAATGGGCATGGTGTTAAACTGGACATCGGCGCGGAGGCGGTGGATGGTTTCCAGGCCATCCATGATGGGCATTTGAATATCTATCAACGCCAGATCGGGGTGGATTTCTTTGCTGCGCAGCAGGGCTTCGGCCCCGTCTCTGGCAATCACCAGGTTGTAGCCTTTGGCTTCCAGATAATCAGAAATGGTGGCAATGTTGGCCTCGTTGTCTTCGGCCAGCAGAATCAGCGTTGCCGGTGATGCTGAACCGGCCGGTTTTGTGATTTCTTCGGGGCGCGGCGCGTCCTGTTCCTGAGCATCGGGACGGGCGTACGCCGGCAGCGTTACAATAAACCGGCTGCCCTGGCCTACCTCGCTTTCTACCGTTACGCTACCCTGGTGCATTTCTACCATGCGGTAAACCAGGGTTAACCCCAGGCCGGTGCCTTCGTAGTGGCGCGATAACCGGCTATCAAGCTGCACAAACGGTTTGAACAGCCGCCCCATATCTTCCTGGGCAATACCGATGCCCGTATCCCACACAATAAATTTTACCGCCGGCTCCTCCGGCACGTTGATTACTTCCAGCCCGATTTGGCCGCCGTTGGGCGTAAATTTTACGGCGTTGCTGAGCAGGTTAACCAGCACCTGTTTTAAGCGCCGCTCATCGGCGTAAAGGTTGATGTCGTCGCCAATTTGCGCCAAAACGGTGAGGTTTTTATCGTGGGCGGCCTTATCAATAAAATACAGGCTGGCCTGGCATACGGCATAAATATCAACCATGGTAACTTGCAGTTCCAGCTTGCCGGCTTCGATTCTGGACAGGTCCAGAATATCGTTGATGAGCGACAGCAGGTGGCGGCCACTTTCTTCGATGCGTTGCAGCGCGTTGAATTGCTTATCGTTGAGGGGGCCGTAAACCTGCTCCTGTAACGCCTCGGACATGCCCAGCACGGCGTTGAGCGGCGTGCGGAGTTCGTGGCTCATTGAGGCCAAAAATTCGTCCTTTAACCGGGCGGCGCGGGCCAACTCGGCGTTAGCCAGGCTGAGTTCGGCGGTGCGTTCTTCTACCCGCTGGGCCAGCAGGGCGCGTTCGGCGGCCAGGGCGGCTTCGACCTGTTTGCGCTCGGTGATATCGGCCACCACGCCATACACCAGCCGCGAATTGCCGGCCATTTCGGTGCGGCCGCTATCGCGCACCCAAATAACATCGCCATTGGCTTTGACCAGCCGGTATTCCATTTGGCCGTTTTGGCCGCTGGCCAGCCGGGCCGCCTGTTGCGCCGCCGCCGGCTGGTCGTCGGGGTGGATAACCCGGGTGGGCCAAAAACTCCAGTCGTTTAAAAAGCGTTCCAGCGGATAGCCGGTTAGCTCTTCGATGTTGGGCGAAAGATACAAATTGAGGTGCTGGGCATTGCCGGTCACTTCGGTAAAATAGATGTGGTCGCTTACCGAGGACACCACCCGCCGGAAGCGTTCTTCGCTTTGGCGCAGGGCGGTTTCGGTTTTGTTGCGGTCAAAGGCGCTCACAAACATTTCGCCCACAATTTTGAGCAGCGGCACAAAATTGATGGGCCATTGTTGTGGCGCGCACGTGGTTTCCAGCGCCAAAAAGCCCACCAGCGCATCGTTGTAAAGCATGGGAACCAGCAGCGCCGCCTGCGTTTGCCGTTGCCGGAAAAATACCAGATCGGTGGCGGGCAATTGGACAATGTCGGGAATATTGACCACTTCAATGCGTTGCAGTTGGGCCAGGCTCCACGGGAGCGCAGTTAACGGCAGTTGCGGCCAGGCTTCGCGGCACGCCGGCGCGCTGCCGGTGCGCCATTCGTGGGTGTTGAGGAGAGCGGGTTGGTCTTCGGCCAGCGCAAACACCGAGGCGCGGTCAGCCTGCACAAAGCGGCCAATCGCTTCCAGAGCATGGGCTACCCCGTAATCAATGTCGCTGGAGTTGAGGCTGATAAACCGGGCCGAAATAGCGCCAATGATTTTTTCAAATTCAATTTGCTGTTGCAATTCACTTTGAAAAGAGTTTGTGTCCACGCGATTTTTGATGGTTTGAGGCACTCAAATCAAATCAGCCGGAGCAAAACAATTCTATTAAAATAGTATATGATAAAACTTGCGGTGTCAATCACCCTGGAATTTTACTTGGCCCCAGGCCCAAATTTGGCGTGGTATTTGTCACTGCCTCTGGAATAGAGGATAATTTTGTGACACCTTTAGGGTGACCCACACTTAGCAAAGGAGCTTTATGTATGGAATTGGCCCAAATTATCAAAATTGCGCGCGGCGACGAGCCGGCCGATTTGTTGCTGGAAAATGCCAAAGTTATCAATGTATTTACCGGAGAAATTGTTCACACCGATGTGGCCGTAGTCCACTCGCGGATTGTGGGCTTGGGGCGCTATGAAGCCCGCGAATCTATGGATTTGGGAGGCCGCTACCTGGCCCCCGGCCTGATTGACAGCCACGTGCACATTGAAAGCGCCATGGTGCCGCCGCCCGAATTTGCCCGCGCCGTAGTGCCACGCGGCACCACCACCGTCATCACCGACCCGCACGAAATTGCCAACGTGCTGGGGCTGGAGGGCATCCGTTACATGCTGGAAATGGCCAAGCGCAACCCGCTCAGCGTGTACGTTAACGCGCCCAGTTGCGTGCCCAGCACCCACATGGAAACCACCGGCGCGTCGCTGGAGTGGTACGATTTGGAGCCGCTGCTGCGCGAGCCATTCGTCATCGGCCTGGCCGAAGTGATGAACTTTCCCGGTGTGGTCAACGGCGATGAAAGCGTGCTCAACAAAATCCGTTCCTTTAAAGGTCAGGTTAAAGATGGCCACTGTCCCGGACTCACCGGCAAGGCGCTCAATGCCTACGTTACCGCCAGCATTGGCAGCGACCACGAATGCACCACCGTGGCCGAAGCCCGCGAAAAACTGGGCGTGGGCATGTACATTTTTATCCGTGAGGCCACCAACGCCCACAATTTAAAAACGCTGCTGCCGCTGATTACGCCCGACAACGCCCGCCGCATCTGTTTTTGCACCGATGACCGCCAGCCCGCCGACCTGCTGGCCGAGGGCCACATTGACCACATGCTCCGGGTGGCTATTGCCTACGGCGTGCCGCCGATTACCGCCTTTCGCATGGCCACGCTCAACCCCAGCGAATATTTTCACCTGCATGACCGGGGGGCGATTGCGCCAGGCCGCCGCGCCGATTTGATGGTATTTTCTGATTTGCAGCAGCCCGTGGCCGAACTGGTGTTCAGGGGTGGTAAGCTGGTGGCTCAAAACGGCCAGGTATTGCCGTGGGAACGCGAGGTGCGCCGCAGTGTGCTGCGCAGCTCGATGAATGTGGACTGGAGCAAAGTTAGCCTGACAGTGCCGGTGCAGGGCCGGCAGGCGCGCGTGATTGGAGCCATCCCCGACCAGCTTATTACCCACAATCTGGTTGAAGACACGCCGCAACAAAACGGCCATCTGGCTGCCGATACCAGCCGCGACCTGCTCAAAATGGCCGTTATCGAGCGGCACCTGGCCACCGGGCGCTTTGGGGTGGGGCTGGTGCGCGGCCTGGGGTTAACCCGGGGCGCAATTGCCAGCACCGTGGCCCACGACCACCACAACATTGTGGTGATTGGTGCAGATGACCAGAGCATGTTCACCGCCGTGCACGCCATTGCCGATACCAGGGGCGGTATGGCTGCCGCTGACGGCGAAACCGTGCTGGCCCAGTTGCCGCTGCCCATTGCCGGGTTGATGAGCGACCAACCCATTGAAACCGTGCGCGACCAGATGGACGAATTGTTACGGGCCGCCCACCAGCTTGGTTCGCCGCTGCACGACCCGTTTATGGCCATGAGTTTTTTGGCGCTGCCGGTTATCCCCTCGCTCAAACTCACCGACCACGGCCTGGTAGACGTAGATCAGTTTAAACTGGTGCCGCTGTTTGTGTAACCCCCAACGCCGCATTGTTTTTTAACTGTAAAGTGACCGGCACTTTGATAAGTGCCGGTCACTTGTATTTTTTTGACAAAAAATGTCGCCTGTTTTATACTTTCTTAAAATTGTCCTACAACCCAACAATCCAACCAATAAAACATAAACCCAAATGATAAAACGTGCGCCGTCGCTAGTGGAGCAAGTGAAAACTCATCTCAAACAGCGGATTATCAACCACGAGTTTGATGATGGCCGGATTCCGCCAGAAATGGAATTGGCCGGCGAACTGAACGTGAGCCGCAACACCGTGCGCGACGCGCTCAGCCGGCTGGAAATGGAAGGCGTAATCTACCGGCGGCAGGGCGCGGGCACCTTTGTGAATGAAACGGTGCGGCTGGTAAAAACCCGGCTCGAAGAAATTATTCCCTACGAAACGCTGATTACCGAGCAGGGCTACACCCCCACCATCGAACTTATCAATTTTGCGGAGCAGCCCGCCGATGCCGCCAGCGCCGAGGCGCTCAACCTGGAGCCGGGGGCAACTTTGCTGGCGGTAGAAAAATTGTATCGGGCCGATGGCGAGCCGGTGATTTTTAGCCAAACCTGGCTGCCGCGCCGCCTGGTGACGCACCCGTACACCGCCCCCGATTTTTTGCCGCCCATTTTTGAGGTGCTGCCGCGTCTGTGCCAGCAGGAACTGGCCTATTACCTCAGCGAACTTTTGCCGGTTATCGCCGGGGCCGAGTTGGCGGCCACGCTCAACTTGCCGCAGCCGGCCACCGCGCTTATGTCCTTTAGCGAGATTGGCTTCACCCCCGACCACGCCCCCATTATCAGCGCCCGCTCCTACTTTCGTAATGATCTGTTGCGGTTGCGTCTCATCCGCCGGACGGTGGCTGCGTAAAACAAAAATCGGTTTTGGCCTTGTAACCCGGAGGTTTTGCCATGAAATTCTATCTGAATGGTTGTGAACGAGATTACACCGGCGATCCCGAATTGCCGCTGCTCACCTACCTGCGCGAGGTAGAAGGCATCACTTCACCCAAAGATGGCTGCGCGCCGCAGGCGGCTTGCGGCTGCTGCACCGTGCAAATAGATGACAAAGCCGCGCTGAGTTGCGTGACCCCCATGAAAAAAGTGGCAGGCAGCCACATTATCACCATCGAAGGGCTGGGCGAGTTTAAGCAAAACGTGTTTGCCAACGCTTTTGTGGCCAACGGCGGCGTGCAGTGCGGTTTTTGCATTCCCGGCATTGTCATGCAATCCAACGCGCTCATCAGCAAAAATCCGCAGCCCGACCGCGCCGATATTGAAAAGGCGCTTACGCCGCACCTGTGCCGCTGCACCGGCTACAAAAAAATCATTGATGCGGTGCAAACCGCCGCCGAAGCCATCCGCACTGAAGAAGAAGTGCCGCTGCCGCAAAGTGATGGCCACGTGGGCGACCGGCTGCCCAAATACAAGGCGCAGCAATTGGTGCTGGGCCGGCACCAATATGTGGATGACATCCGCGTGGCCGGCATGGTGTACGGTGCGCTTAAATTCAGCGACCATCCCCGCGCGGTGGTTAAAAAGATTGATGCCAACCTGGCGATGCAAGTACCCGGCGTGATTCGGGTGTTCACCGCCGCCGATGTGCCGGGCGGGCGTGTCATCGGCCTGATTAAACAGGATTGGCCGCTGCTGATAGCCGAAGGCGAAACCACCCGCTACGTGGGCGATGTGCTGGCGCAGGTGGTGGCTCAATCCGAGGCGGCGGCGCGGCAGGCCGTGGCCCTGATTGAAGTTGAATACGAGGTGCTGCAACCCGTTACCGATATGCACCAGGCGTTGCAGGCCGATAGCCCGTCCATCCACGAAGGCGGCAATATTCTCTCGCAAAGCGTTGCCAGCCGGGGCAACATTGACGAGGCCAAAGCCAAATCCAAATATATTTCGCACGGCATTTACCAGACGCAAATGATTGAACACGGCTACATGGAGCCGGAAGCCTGCGTGGCCTATCCGGTGGAAGATGGCGTGGAGGTGCTCAGCCAGAGCCAGGGCGTGTACGAAGACCGCACCCAGATTGCCAAGCTGTTGGGCTTGCCGCTGGATAAAGTGCGCGTAATTTTGGCGCCCAACGGCGGCGGGTTTGGCGGCAAAGAGGATTTGAGCGTGCAGGGCCACGCCGCGCTGGCCGCCTTTTTGCTGCAAATGCCGGTTAAGGTCAAACTCAGCCGCGACGAAAGCATTATTATGCACCCCAAACGCCATCCCATTTGGATGGAATACACCATTGGCTGCGATGAGCGCGGCAAGCTAACCTTTTGCCAGGGCCGGTTTGTGGGCGATACCGGCGCGTATGCCTCGGTGGGCATGAAGGTGCTGGAGCGCTCGGCGGGGCATGCCACCGGCGCGTACAGTTTTTGGGCCACCGATATTGTGGCCACGGCGGTGTACACCAACAACCTGCCCTGCGGCGCAATGCGCGGCTTTGGTGTAAACCAAACCGCCTTTGCCCTGGAAAGCTGCCTTGATGATTTGTGCGAGCAGGGCGGGTTTGATCGCTGGCAGTTCAGGTTTGATAACGCGCTGGACAACGGCGACATGACCGCCACCGGGCAGGTCATCGAAGGCGGTGCGGGGGTTAAAGCCACGCTGCTGGCGGTAAAGGATCAGTTTTATGCCGCCAAATACGCCGGGCTGGCCTGCGGCCTTAAAAATACCGGCGTGGGCAACGGCATGCCCGATGCCGCCAAAGTGAGCGTAACCATTGCCGCCCCGGATAAAATTATTATTGACCACGGCTGGACGGAAATGGGCCAGGGCGTGCATACCATCGCTATTCAAACCCTGTGCACCGAAACCGGCCTTAACCCCAACCTGTGCCAGGTGCGGGTTGATACCGCCTCGGAGCAGCACGCCGGCATGACCACCTCCTCGCGGGCCACCTCGCTGGTGGGCAACGCCACCATTGACGCCTGCCGCCAGCTAAAAGCCGATTTGCAAACGCACTCGCTGGCCGAGCTGACGGGCCGCACCTACGAAGGCGAATGGATGGTGGACTGGACGACCAAACCCGGCGCGCCGGTAGACAAGGTGTACACCCACTACAGCTACAGCTACGCCACTCAATTGGTAATTTTGGACGATGACGGGTATATTGAGAAAATTGTGGCGGCGCACGATGCCGGCAAAATTATGAACCCCACGCTATTTGAAGGCCAAATCGAAGGCTCGCTGCACATGGGGTTGGGCTACGCCATCAGCGAAAAGCTGGAATTGGCGCAGGGCCGGCCCACCAGCACCCGCCTGCGCGATATGGGTATTTTACGCGCCTGGGAAATGCCGGAGATTGAGGTCATCGGCGTAGAAGTGCCGGACCCCCACGGCCCTTACGGCGCTAAAGGCGTGGGCGAAATTGGCCTGGTACCCACCGCCGGGGCGGTAGCCAACGCCCTGTACCAGTTTGATAAAGTGCGCCGCACCGCCCTGCCCATGCCGGTGAAAAAACGCACCTGGCGCGATAAGCTGGCCCGCAGCAATCGCAAAAATGAGCAAAAGGATTAACCCCGCAACCCCAACCATTTAATATGGTCTGCAACGGTCGCGCAGGGGTCTGGAATGGTCGCGCAATGGTCTGCAACCGTCGCGCGGGGGTCTGCAACGGTCGCGCAAGGGTCTGCAACGGTTGCGCAGGGGTCTGCAACGGTCGCGCAGGGGTCTGCAACGG
>CAZFCE010000024.1:0-82497 GCA_964517605.1 uncultured Caldilineaceae bacterium
GGAAGAGACCATGCCTTCATTATTCAGTTAGAAAAGTGCAAACATAGTCAACTCAAAAAGAGTTGCACATCAGGTTATATATGAGAGTTTTGGCCACCCCGCTTTTCCGCCTTCTCCTATTGGGAGAAGGCGGAAAGGGTTGGGTAAAACTTTAGCGCATTTCCTGCCCGCCGGTCACGTTGATGGCTTGGCCGGTCATATAACTGGATTGGTCGGAGGCTAAAAAGACCACCACGTTGCACACGTCGGTGTAGGTGCAGCCGCGCTTCATGGGCACCTGGTCAATATATTTTTGGCGCACCTGTTCCTCGGTGATGCCCCATTTTTTGGCGTACTGGCTGTATAGCGAGTTAACCCACAGCGGCGAATCGAGCAGGTTGCCGGGGCAAATGGCATTGACCCGCACGTTGAACTCGGCCAAATCCAGGGCGATGCTTTGGGTAAGGCCAATCCCGCCAAATTTGCTGGCGGCGTAAGCCGAGTTTTTAAAACTGCCTTTTTTACCGGATTTGGAATTAATCTGAATGATGGAGCCGCCGCCCTGGGCTTTCATGGCTTTGGCCACGTGTTTGGCCACCAAAAAATAGCCAAACAGATTAACGTTCATCACCAGCCGCCATTTTTCGGCGGAGAATTCGGTGAGTTCTTCGGCCAGCAGCACCCCGGCGTTAGACACGGCAATATCCAGCCGGCCAAATTTGGCCAGAGTTTGCGCCACCATGTCGGCCACCTGTTCCTCGTTGGTGACATCAACTTTGAGAGCCAACGTTTGCCGCCCGGTTTCGGTGGCAACAAGGGCGGCGGTTTCGCGGGCGGCTTCTTCGTTTAAATCGGCCACTACCACGTGGCAGCCTTCGGCGGCCAGACGCTGGCAGATGGCTTGCCCCAATCCCTGCGCGCCGCCAGTGACCAAAGCCACTTTATCAAGCAGATTCATCGGTTTCCTCCGGCAGCATCAATTTGAGAAATTCCTGTTCGGCTTCCACCGTCCATTCGCGGCCATTTTTCAATTTGGCGTACACGCCGGGCAGTTTGTCCTTCAAATCGGGCAGGGCGGTGAGCGGAAAATCCTTAATTTGCGGGAAGATGACGACTTTGCCGGGGAACAGGGCTTTTTGCACCGCATCGTAGCCGTCTTTGGCCGCATTCAGCGAGCCGACAGCCGCCACCGAGCGGTTGGGCGAAAGCTGGCCGCTTTCGGTTTGGCTGAGCATCAGGCGCAGGTCGTCAATGCTGGAGGCGGTGTGGCCAATAAACCGCACGCCCTTTTGGTATACCGCGCTCAAATCGAGCGTGGCCATGGTGCCGCGTTTTAGGCCGGCAAAAATATTCATAACGCCTTTGGGAGCCAGGTAGTTGGCGCAATCGCTCACCACCGGGGCGGCGGGAGCCAAAATTACAATATCTTCAAAACCGTCGCCGGCCAATTTGGCCAGATTGTCGCGGTAATCGGGCGCAGCTACCGACATACACACAAAGTTGATGCCGCGCGCGCGGGCATCCGGGCCAATCATGTCATCCAGCACTTGCAGCCGCTCTTCCGACAGGTCGGTGCAGAGGATAACGCTGGGCGGATTGGCAATTTGCGCCGCGCGCTGCACGTGCATTTGGCCAATGGGTCCGCCCGCGCCCACAAACCAGGCTTTGCCGCCCGGCTTTAATTCCGAGGGGGTGATGGGGCAATTTTGGTAAGCCTGGGCAATATCCTCGCCGGAGCCGCCCACGTAAGTCCAGCGGTTGTAGTGAACGCGGCCCACGTCTACCTGCGCCGGGCGAGCCAACGGCTGCTCGGCTACCAGCGCCACAATGCCAAAATCGGCCAGGTAGGGGCTGGCGGCCTCGATAACGTCCACATCCGCGCCGAGGATGACAATATCATCCACCGGCGGCAGGTTTTTAATGGATTCGGCCAGGTTGTCCAGGTCAATATTGATGACGCTCACGCCCAGCGCCTCGGCTTTGGTTTTGAGGGCGGCGGCAAAGGCGGGCGGCACGTTGCTGAGCGCCAGTTGCGCCGGGTGGCCGGCGGCATCAAAACCGGCGCTGATGGTGTAATCGGCCCGGCTGTTGGGCGTGCCGATAATCCAGGTAAAGCCGCCGGCTTTTAAGCCGGTGCGGTATTTCAGCTCGTAGGCGGCAATGACGCAGGCCCACGGCTCGGCCAGGGCGCTTTCGGCGTAGCCGGTGGCGGGTTGCACCGGCAGCAGGTAGTTGCCGTCATCGCCGTTGAGGATGCGCTGGCCAATCACGGCGTATTGAGACATACCGCCTTGCAGCATGTAACCGTAGGCGTAGTTTACGCCTTTATCGTAAATATCGGCCTGCACAATAAAGCGGTCGCCAATTTTGTACTGGTCGCGCAGGTTTTCGCCCACGCCCACCACCGTGAGCGAGACTTCGTGGCCCAGCACCACCGGATCGGTTTTCATATCCTTAAAAATGCGGGGGTGTTCCTGCCCGGCGTTAATCACTTTGATGTCTGAAAAGCAAATGCCGCAGGCGTCGTGGCGAACTAACAATTCATCGGGGCCAAATTTGGGCACGCCCACTTCGATGGTGCGCCCGTTTTGCCCCAGATTTTCCAGCCCTTTGCCGTATAACGGCCACAGGTAATTTTCCTGGCCAACTGTATTGGCTAAACGGTATTGGGTTAATTTTTCTGACATTTGTATTCTCCTTTTGTGCGATACATTAATCGTTAGGCAGTCATTGTTTCGATGAGTTGTTTTACGGCGGCGGCATTAACCGGGCCGGGTTCAACCTGCCGGCCCAGTTTGGTGTAAAAGGCGTTGCGCTGGCGGCGGCTGGGCAGGTGCATTTTGGCCCACGCGCTCTGGTAGCCCAGCCCCAGCGCCCGCTCGGCCACGGTGTGCCCGTAGATAAAGTAGGCTCCGTCCATAAATACATCGTGCAGGGGCGATAACTCCGGCGCGGTAAAATCATCCACCAGTTTTTGGCCGTAGGCGTTCATTTCGGTGCCGATGTTCAGCGGCAGGTCAAGTTGTTGGGCCAGTTCTACCACCTGATACAGATTTTCCAGCTTGACTCGCTTCACGTCGGGGTCGGCAATGTTCCAGTTGCGGTCGGGAATGAGGTTGAGTGCCACCGCGCCGTTGTCAATGAGCAGCCCCAGCAGTTCGGGCATGGCCTGTTCACCGGCGGTAGTGCCATCCAGCCAGGCGGCGCAGGGCAGCGCCCCGCACGCCTCAACAAACTGGTGAAACTCGGTCACGGTGGGGAAGGTGTGCGAACTGGGCTGCACATACCCCACGCCGCCCCGTTTCATCAATTTGCCGCGCATGGTATCCTGAAATTTGGGCGCGTTTTCTATTAATCCGGCCACCTGCTCGGCGGGCAGGTTTAATTTGCCGGCCCAAAAGGCCACGGGATTGGCAATTTCGCGCTCGGCGGCGGCCAGGTAGGCGGCCAGCATGTGGCGCTCGGTGGCATTGCCTTTGGGCGTAAGTGGCAGCACATCGTTTTTGTAATCAATGGTCAGCGGCTCCAGGTGGGCGTTTACCCGTTCCAGCACGCCCTGGTTGCGCTCGGCGGCGCGCTGGCGCATGCTCTCTAAAATGGGGGCCACATCCTGGGGTACGGCCCGGCTGGTAAAGCCGATGCCCATGTGGTAGGCCACGCCCGGCTCGCCCGGCGAGTTGATTTCGCGGCTGGCAAATTGAGGCACATACACGCGGGTTTCGATGCCGGTGCTGGCGCGCACGCCCACCATATCGCAGGCGCTCAAAAACTCATCCACCGCGTCGAGCACGTCAAAATCAACAATGCCAATCAGTTTGAAGCCTTTTTTGCGGGCCAGCCAGGCCAGCGAAGTGGGCGAGTGGCCGTAGCCGTTGAACGAGAAAAAGGTGTGGCAGTGCATATTGGCCACATTCTGGGCCGGCGGCAACTCAATTTGGCCCTGTTGCGCCAACCGGAGCAGCGATTGCAGCGCCGCAATCCGCGTTTCCAGCGAGAAATCATTGAGTTGTTTTTCTAAAGTTTCTACGGTTTGATTCATTGGTCTTGTTCCTTAACCCAGGTTCGTGGGTACACTCTTTCCATAACTTTGTGCGGCTCCTGAATTAGCCTAAAGCCGCATTGCTCGTACAGGTGATGGGCATCGCTGGTGGCCAGCAGCATCCGGCGGATACCCTGCAAGTCCGGGTAGGCCACAATGCACTCAACTAACCACCGGCCCAGGCCCCGCCCCCGGTATTCTTCCAGCACAAACACATCGCACAGGTAGGCGTGATTGGTGTAATCGGTGACAACGCGGGCAAAACCAATTTGCCGCTCGGCGTGGTACAGGCCAAAACAGAGCGAATGGGCAATGGCCTTGGCGACCACGTCGCGGGGAATGCCGGGCGACCAGTAGGTGGTGGCCAAAAAACGGTGAATGGTATCCAGGTTTAGCCGGGCCGGGTTGGCGCTAACGCAAAACTCGCCGCGAAAAAACTCGTTGGCCATGCGGTTTATCCTTTGCCAATCACTTTTTGGCGGTAGTGTTCGTCCGGGCGAGTGTGAATGCGGTTAACGTTGGCCGCCGACAGGAAGCGCGGGCCGCCCAGCGCAAATGTGCCGTGCAAAATACGGGCGGTTTTTACGGCCATCGCGGTGATGTTTTCTACCTGCGGCGCGGTGGGGGCCAGCGCAATCAGCCCGTGGTTTTGCATTAAAATAGTTTTGGGGCGCTCGCCGTATTCATTGATGTACTGGTACACCCGGCGATGGATTTCGCGGGCCAGCGGCAGGCCGGGGTCAACATACGGCACCAGCAGCGGAGCCACGCCGCACACCACAATTTCATCGGGGAAGAGCCGCCCGCTCACGGCGGTTTCAAACGCCGCCGAGCAGGTGAGGATATTGATGGCGGTGGGGTGGGTGTGCCCAACAAAATTCACATCGGGGAGTTGCAAACAGGCCGCGTGAAAGGCCGTTTCTACCGAAGGATGGCCCGGCGCGGCGGGGTCTACCTTGGCGGCGATGAGCGCCTGCTTGATTTGCTCATCGCTTAAATCCGGGCCGGTGAGTAGCTGCAAAATCGGTTCAAAGTAAACCTGCACAAACCCATCGGGGCCGATGGTTTGCAGTTCGGTGCCGCTCTTTTTAACCCAAAAAGTGGCGTCATCGGCCTGAGCCGAGGTGTTGCCTTCGCCCAAAATTACGTAATCTTTGGCCGGTTGGCCTAAATTGTTAGAAAGTTTAACCAGTTGTTCGAGTATCGCTGTCATTGTTAATTACATCCTGCTTTGGTTTAATTTTATTTTTAGTGGTGACTGGCCCCGTTTGCCGCGGACCAAAAGGGAATATATTGAGGCCGGCTAGTTGAGTTGCCGCACCACGGCGTGCGGCAAAATTTGTTCAATATCGGCGGGCCGGCAATCGGCGGTGCCGGCGGTTAGCACCGAAGCGGCGCTCACGGCCACGGCCCAGCGTAGCGCCTCCGGCCACGGCTCGCCCTGCGCCAGCCGCCACACCAACGCCGCCGAGGCGGCATCGCCCGCGCCGGCGGCATTGACCACCGGCTGTGGCGGGCAACCGGCGTGAAACGCGCCCGCCGGCGTAACGGCCAGCAGGCCGTCTTCTCCGCAGGTTAGTACCAGCGCCGCCAGCTTTTCGCGGTTAAAAACCGTTTGCGCCTGCGTCGCCAACTCGGTGAACGCGCTGGGCGGTATGTTGAACGTGGCGGCAAATTCGGCCTGATTCATTTTGAGCACGGCGGGCGGCGCGGCGGTTAACGCGGCCCGCGCCGGTTCTCCGGCGCTGTCCAGCAGTAACGGCACGTTGGCCCGGCGGGTTATATCGGCAAGTTGGCGGTAAAAGGTAACGGGCACGCCCGGCGGCAGCGTGCCGCCGGCTACCACCCAGGCGGCGTTGGGCGCTTGCCGCTCAAACCGGGCGAGCAACCCGGTGATGGCGGCGGCGGGCACGGTGAGCGTTCCGGCGGTAATGTGGCTGTGGCGGCGGTGTTTGGTTTCAATAATAACGTGCGAGATGCGGGTTTCGCCATCCACCCAGTTTAAATGGTGCCGGATGCCGTAGCCATCGAGTAAATTGACCACTTGCCGCCCCACGCCGCCGGCCACAAAACCGAGCGCCAGCGTGTCAACGCCCAATGCTCGCAACGTCACCGAGGCATCGAGCGCCTTGCCGCCCACTTTGTCGAGCCAGTTAGCCGTTCGCATAGAAGCGCCGGGGCAAAATTCATCAATAAAAATAATCCGATCCAGCGCCGGATTGGGCGTAACCGTTAAAATCATTACGCGCCGGGAGCGGTGTAGGCAAACGGCAGCGGCGGAATTTGGCTTTGGGCCATAATGCACCAGGCGTTCCAGTCAATGCGTTCCAGCGCATCCAGCGCGGCCATAATATCTTTACCCGCCACAAAAATGCCGTGTTTGGGCAATAGTACGGCGGCGGCCTGTTTGTTAATGTTCTCTTCTTTGCCGCGAAACCCCTCCACAATGTTAAGGGCCAGTTGCGGGCTGTGGGCCGGCGCGCCTTTGATCACCGGCACCACGCCGAGTTTTTGGTTGGCTTCCAACACCGGCTCGATGGGGCGCCCGGCCACGCAAAAGGGCAGAATGTGAAACGGGTGCGAGTGAATAATGCCCTGCACGTTGGGAAAGTGGCGGTACACCGCCAGGTGCGCCTTGCCTTCGCGGGAGAAATCGGGGTTGTCCAACAGGGCGTCGCTATCAATTGGGCCGGTTAAAATGTGTTCGGGGTTGAGTTGCCAGTTGTGTTTGCTGCCGCTGTAGCGCGGTGAAATGTAGATGGTGTTGCCGGCGCGGGCGCTGATGTTGCCGCCGGCCATATCGGCCAGTCGCCGCTCGAACATGCGCCGGCCAACGTAGGCCAAAAGTTCGGGAATGGATTGCATAAGTCCTCCTTGTTTTGGGCCGGAGCGGCCCCATTTGTAACCCCCAACGCGCCGGCAGTGTAAATGGTACGCGTACCAGATTTAGCGTGGCGGCCAATTTTATAATTCCGGCGGGCTAACGGTAAATTCTGCACGCAGGTGGCGCAACGATTCGCGCAGCATGGTTTCCAGTTGAAAATCGGTGTAGTCGCGGCCAAGTTTGGGGCCGTTAATTTCTAAATAGCCCACCAACTCCGTCACCGGGATTTCTGCGGCGTGGGCCAACAGCAAATCGCGGATGGCGGCAACATCCACAATGCCGCGTTCCCGCTCCTGGGGTGAAAAACCAAAGGTGGAGTTGAAGATGGCATCGGTGTTTTTTAAATGGACTTCGCGCAGGTACGGCAACGTTTCAACCAAAAGCTGAAGATTGTCCCACTCCACCTGCCCGTCGCGGTTGGCGTAACCGTGCGATACATCGGCGCAGTAGCCCGCCGCGGCGGTAGAGGCCGGGTTTTGCCGGTGGTAGTTGAGCAGGGTTTGGCCTACGGCGTGAATTTCGGCGGGGAGGGTAGGCGGCTCGGCCAGGCAACTCATCGGCTCAATGGTGAGGCAGGCTACCTGATGCTGGTGGGCGTAGGCTAACATCTCCTGCATAAAATCCAGGTAGCGCCGGAGGCCCTCTGCTTTGCGGTGCATCTGGTCGCGCAGAACCGCGCCGGGGTTTGCGCCCACGCACGTTGCGCCCAGCAGCGTCGCAATCTGGATGAGGCGCTGGTAGTTGCGGTGGGTAACTTCGGCCCAGGCTGAATGTTCAAACCGGAAAAATCCGCCCAACTCGCGGTGAGCGGTAAAAACGCTGGCAATGGTAATGCCGTAAGCGGCGGCTTCTTGTTTGAGTTGAATAAAGTAGTCGTTGGGGAGTTGGTAAAGCTCAAAAAAGCTGCCCAGTTGCGCGTGGTAAATACCCTCTTCGGCCATTAGCCGGAACAACCAGGAATATGAGAAGCGGTACTCTAGGGGGTCTGTTTTTACGCCAACATGCAGAGCGAGGGTTTTACGGTTCAAAATCAATCAATCCTTTTGAGACGGTACAACCATTGTGCGCTTTGCCGTGCGCACCCAAGGGATGCGCACCCCAAAATTCACAAAGGAGGTACCCGGACAGGTTTGTTTTAGGCAAACCTGTCCGGGGGATTAGATTAGGCCAGTCTTAGAAGTTGAAGTTGTCGATGTTGTCTTTGTCAAAGACGGTGGGCGGCCCAAGCAGTACTACGCCATCGGGATCGATGGTGTATTTGCCCAGTTTGCCAGCTTCAAAGGTGTCGCCGGGTTTGCCAGCGATTTTGCCGGAAGCAATGGCATCGAGGGTGTAGATGGACAGGTAGCCGAGGTCAACCGGGCTCCACAGTTCGAAGGCCGGGGCGGCGCCGCTCTTTACGTAGTCGCGCATTTGGTTGGGGGTGCCGAGGCCGGTCACAATAACCTTGCCAATTTTATCGGCATCTTTTACCGCGCGGGCAGCCGCAGCGATCCCAACGGAGGTGGGGGAGACAATGCCCTTCAGATCCGGGTAGGTTTTCATCAAACCTTGGGCTTCGTTGTAGCTCTTTTCATCTTCGTCGTCGCCGTAAACGGTGGTTACCAGTTCAATCTTGGCGTATTCAGGTTTTTTCAGTTCATCCTGCATCCATTTGATCCATTCGTTCTGGTTGGGAGCGGTGGAGGTGGCGCTGAGGATGGCGATTTTGCCTTCGCCGCCGATCAGTTTGGCGATGAGCTGAATTTGGCTGCGGCCAATGCCTTCGGCGTTGGCCTGGTTGACGTGCACGGTGCGGCCACCGGCGGCAATCTGGGAGTCAAAGCTGACAACCGGGATGCCGGCAGCGAGAGCTTCTTTGCCGGTGGGCAGCAGCGCGTCGGCATCGTCAGCCGAAACGGCCAAACCGGACACTTTTTGGGCAATCAGGGAGTTGAGCAGTTGGATTTGTTCGGTGGCGTCGGCAGTAGCAGAACCCTGGTAGTTAACGGTTACGCCCAGTTCTTTAGCGGCATCTTGAGCGCCTTTGTTGGCGGCATCAAAGTAGGGGTTGCCCAGGTTTTTGGGAACCAGCACGTAGGTTTTGGCACCGGCAGCCGGAGCAGCGGCCGCTTCGGTGGTGGCGGCAGCAGCCGGGGCAGCCGGAGCTGCTTCGGCTTTGGCGCCCAACAGGGCTTGCGCCGCGTCTTTGCTGGGGATGCACAGTTTGGAGCCTACTTCGATGACGTTGGCGTCGGCGATTTTGGCATAACTGGCATCAGCAGCGGCCGCATCGTTGGTGGCTTTGAAGATAGCCGGGTAGGCCAGCACGTCGCCGTAGAATTTGTCGGCCAGTTTACTCAGCCAGTCGTCGGCTTGCACGCTGTAGTCTTCTTCACAAGCAGCGGCGGTCGCGGTAGCGGTCGTGGCTTCGGTGGCTTCCACGGCGGCTTCTACCGTGGGGGTAGCAGCTTCGGTGGCAGTCATGGCTTCGGTGGCTTCAACGGTGGCGGTAGCTTCTACGGTGGCTTCCACAGTGGCTTCTACCGTGGGGGTAGCAGCTTCGGTGGCAGTCACGGTGTCGGTGGTGGTAACGGTGGTGGTAACTGCTTCAGTGGATTTTGCATCGCCGCCTTGGGCAAAGGCCGCCGCAACAGGGAACATTACGGTCAATACTACCAGAATAGCTAATACTTTAAACAGCTTACTCATTGTTAGTGGGTCCTCCTTACTTTTTCTTACTTGGCTTTAAAGCTTTGTTTAAGGTGTTAAAACTTGAGTGTACTGATAACTGCTTACTGAAATATTGTTGGGCTACTTCTAATCCTCCTTTGTTGGGTTGTTGGGCCGGGTGACTTCGACGTCATCCATCCCAAACGTTTTGGATTGTATCACCAATTGTCGAAAAATCAATTATGGGTTATACCAGAACTAGGTCTGATATTGACAATGGTAAAGTTCTCTCCAAAAGGGGGAATAAAATCCCCCCCTGAAAAGATGGTGACGTTATTGGGCGCAGCGGAACCCCAGGTCGTCGTTGGCGGCGTTGGGCGCGGCGGCAGAACGGTTGGAGGAGCGCACCTGGGCTTCGTCATCAAACCAGCCACCGCCCCGGGTTACATGCAGATTGTTGCTGTAGAATTTGTCTACGTAGGTGCTCTTGGGATAACCCTGGTAGGGGCTGGCTGTCCATTCCCACACGTTGCCGGCCATATCTTCTACGCCATAGGGGCTGGCTCCCGCCGGGAAGCTGCCCACCGCCACGGTGCCGCGAATGCCGGTGGCTTTGATGTTGGCGTTGGCGGCCACAAATTCATTGCCCCAGGGGTAGATGTTGCCTTTTTGGCCGCGCGCGGCTTTTTCCCATTCAAATTCAGTGGGGAGCCGTTTGCCCAGCCATTGACAAAAGGCGATGGCATCGTTCCAGCTTACTTTGATGACCGGGTGGTTGCCGTGGCCTTCTACGTAGGTTCGCCAGGTTTTCTTGGCGTTGCTCTTTTCGGCTTCGGTTTTGTAGCCGGTGGCGTTGACGAACATGGTAAAGTCGTCGTTGGTTACTTCAAAGTGATCAATTTTAAAGGCGGCCACATCCATTTGCTGTTCCGGGCTTTCGTTGGGTTCGGTTTTGTTGCTACCCAAAATAAACGACCCGGCTGGAATTTCGATCATATCCTCTTCTGGTTGGGGCAGCGTGGTGGGCGTAGCGGCGGCAGCATTCGCGCCGTTGGCGGCAGGGGCCGCGGCGTTGGTTGGTACCGGCGTAGGCGAGGGCCGGGGCGTGGGCGTGGGCGGAATTTGGCCCGGCGTGGGCGTGGCTTTTAATACCACCGCTGGCTGCGGTGTGGCGGTCGGCGGTGCCGCGGTGGGGACGGGCGTAGCCAGCACCGGCGTGCGGGACCAGGCAAAGAACGTGCCAAACAAAACCGCTATCACCACGGCCACGGTTGTGGTTAACAGGGTTGACGCATTGAATTTTATGCTGCCGTTAGAAATTTTTTGGCCAATGTTGGGCAGCAGAATGGCAAACACCAGCAGCAGCCCAATGGCAATGCTCTGCACCTGGCCCTGAATATTTACCAGGCTCATACCAAAGCGCATAATCCCAATCAACACCAGCGACAGGATTGCGCCGACCATGGTGCCGCTGCCGCCGGAAATACTCACGCCGCCCAGCACGGTGGCCGTAATCACATCAAGCTCAAGGCCCAGGCCAATATCGGGGCGGGTGCTGCCAAAGCGCGAGGCGATTACAATACCGGCCAGCGCCGCCATAAACCCGGAGAGTACGTAAATGCTCATTTTTATGCGGTCAACCGGCACGCCGGAGTAGCGGCTGGCTTCTTCGCTGTTGCCAATGGCGTACAGGTAACGGCCCAGCGTGGTTTTGTGGAGAATCAGCCCAAAAATCAGGGCAAACACCACAAACAGCACCAGCGAAAACGGCACGGGCGTGCTGCCAACTTTGCCCTGCCCAATGTAGGTAAAGGCTTCCGGGTAGCCGCGCGCGGCCTGGTCGCCGAGCATTACGTAGGCCATCCCGCGATAAAAAGCAAAGGTGCCCAGCGTTACCACCAGCGCCGGTAATTTTACTTTGGCAATGAGGTAGCCGTTAAACAAACCGGCCAGGCTGCCCAATACCAGCGCCACGGCGGCGGCCACCCAAATGTTTATCCCGGAGTTGAACATTAAGCCCATCAACGAGGCGCACATGGCCAGGTTAGAGGCCACCGCCAGGTCAATATTGCCGGTGATGATAATAAACACCATCGGCAGCATCATCAAGCCCATTTCGATAAAGTCCGAGGCGGTGCGGAACATGTTGTTGGCGCTTAAAAAGAAAGGCGAGATGATGGTGTTGACAATACAAGCGATAATCAGCAGTAAAACCAGCATCCATTCCCACCGCAAAAAGAAGGATACGGCGGTTTGCTTGGGAGGGCGAAGGCTTACTTGTGGAGCCTGGGTTTTAGTTTGAATGGTCATTATTGCGCTCTCCTGGCATTGGCTATTGATTTTTGTAACCGCTTGAGAATGGCCGAGTCCACAATAACGGCCAGCAAAATCAGCAAGCCTTGCGCGGCAAGTTGCCAGAACGGTGAAATGCGGATGAGGGTGAGCGAGTTGTTGATAATACCCAGCAACAACGCGCCCAGCAGCACGCCGGTTACGGTGCCGCTGCCGCCCATAATGTTAACGCCGCCCACCACCGAAGCCGCCACGGTTTGCAGTTCAAACCCCAGCGCGGTGTTGGTTTGGGCGGCCTCAAACCGGCTGGCCCACAACACCCCGGCCAATCCGCACAACAACCCGGAAATGGCGTACACCATAAAGAGCACCCGCTGCACCTGCACCCCGGCCACCTGCGCGGCATCGGAATTGCTGCCTACGGCGTAGATATCGCGGCCCGGACGGGTGTAGTTTAAGAAGTAGTACACCACCACCGCCACCACAATGGCAAAAATCACCAGGTTGGGCAGCCCCAGCGGCGTCCCTTTGGAGAGCATTTTAAAGCTTTGCGGCATTTCAAAGGAGTTAACCCAGGTGCCCTGGCTGTACAAAAACACCAGCCCGCGATAAATGCTCAGCGTACCCAGCGTGGCGATAATCGGCGGGACGTTACCAACGGTAATCACAAAACCGTTAAAGCTGCCCAGCACACAGCCCAGAGCCATGCCCAGCACCACCGCCACCACCGGCGACATTTCCGGGTTCATTTTGATGACAAAGCCCACCATCATCGCTACCAGCCCAATCATGGAGCCAACCGACAGATCAATGCCGGTGGTGATGATGATCATGGTTTGGGCCAGCGCCACAATGGCCAAAATTGAAATATTCATCAAAATATCGCGAAAGTTTTCCAGCGTTAAAAAGTAGGGGCTGCGCAGGCTAACCCCCACCACCAACAGGACAATGAAGGCGATAATCCCGGTTTCGCGGAATTTGGCCAACGTGAGAACAATACTTTGTTTAGGGGCGCTAACTGTTTGCGTGGTCAATTTAGCCCTCCTGCTACGGACTGCGTGGCAGCCAACATAATTTTTTCCTGGGTTGCTTCGGCGCGGGTAAACTGGGCGGTTACGTAGCCCTCGCGCATTACCAAAACACGGTCGCTCATGCCCAAAATTTCGGGCAATTCCGATGAAATCATCAAAATGGCCAGTCCCTGCGCGGCCAGTTCGCTCATCAGGCCGTGAACGGCGGCTTTGGTGCCAACGTCAATCCCGCGGGTGGGTTCGTCTAAAATTAAAATGCGGGGCTGGGTAGATAACCATTTGGCCAGCACCACTTTTTGCTGGTTGCCGCCCGAAAGTTCTTTGGCCTTTTGCCAAATGCTCGAGGCTTTAACTTCCATTTGGGTGGCGGCGTCTTGCGCGGCCAGGTTGGCCGGGCCGTTTTTTATCCAGCCGCCCGCCGAATATTGGCCCAACGTGGGCAGGGTAATGTTGTGGGTTATGCTCAACGGCAAAACCAGGCCGTGGTGCTGGCGGTCTTCGGGTACGTAGGCCAGCCCCAAATCCATGGCCTGTTGCGGGCTGGTGATTTTTACCTCTTTGCCGTTAATTTCAATGCGACCGCTGTTAGCCGGAGAAATGCCAAACAGGGTGCAGGCCACATCGGTGCGGCCCGCGCCCACCAGCCCGGCCATCCCCAAAATTTCGCCTTTGCGCAGTTCAAATGAAACGTTGGTGAACACCCCTTCCAGCGACAGGTTTTCAACGCGCAGCATCACTTCGCCGGCTTCTACATTTTGTTTGGGGAACAGGTCGCTCAGGGTGCGGCCCACCATCAACTGAATGAGAATGTCGGTGGTGATGCCGGCCATGGGGCGGGTGTCTACATAAGCGCCGTCGCGCAGCACGGTCACGCGGTCGGCCATTTCAAACAAATCTTCCAGCCGGTGCGAGATAAACACAATGGCCGTGCCTTTCTCGCGGAGTTGCCGCACAATGCGGAACAGGTCGGCCACCTCGGCCAGCGTTAACGACGAGGTTGGCTCGTCCATAATTAAAATTTTGGCGTTTACCGATAGCGCGCGGGCAATTTCGACCATTTGCTGCTGGGCCACGCTCAGGCTGCGGGCTTTGGTTTTGGGGTTTAGCTCAACCCCCAGCGTGGTGAGCAGGCTTTGGGCTTCGGCGTACATGCCTTTCCAGTTGATTGTGCCGCCAATTTGCGTGGGCTGGCGGCCCACAAAAATGTTTTCGGCAATATCTAAATCCGGGAAAAGGCTGGGTTCCTGGTAGATGGCGGCAATACCGTGCTGGCGGGCCGCCAGCGGGTTATCAAAATGCACCTGCTGGCCGTTGAGGTAAATTTCGCCATCATTGGGTTGGTGAACGCCGGTGATGATTTTGATGAGCGTTGATTTTCCCGCGCCGTTTTCACCCAGAATGGCGTGAACTTCGCCGGGGTACAGGTTAAATTGCACCCCGCGCAACGCGTGAACACCGGCAAAATTTTTACTAATGTTGGTCATCTTTAGGATGGGTTCGGTCATAGTCACCCCTCTGTAACTTAAACTAGGATCACGTCCACGTGATGCTCTTTAACCTGGTCAACCAGGTATTGTGGCGCGTCAACATCGGTGATTATAGAATCAAGCTGGTGAAGCTGGGCAAACGTGGCTGCCGACACCTTGCCCCATTTGCGAGAGTCCAGCACGCCCACCACCCGGCGGCAGCGTTCTACCATTCCCCGTTTCATTTGCGCTTCTTCCAGCCCGGCGTCGGTCAGCCCTTCTTTTATACTGAGGCCCCGCGCGCCAAAAAAACCAATCTCAATGTTAACCCCCGCCAAAAACGGAGCCTGGGGCTGGCCCGCCACCGAAATTGAGGTGCGCCGCAGGCTGCCGCCCGGCATAAAAACATGGATGTGGGGCGCATCGAGCAGGTTTATGGCAATGCGCAGACTGTTGGTAATAATGGTTAGTTCTGACCGCTGCTTGAGGTGGGGCAGCATGGCCTGGGCCGTGGTGCTGGCATCCAAAAAAATGGTATCGCCGTCGTGCACCAAACCGGCAGCCGCCTGGCCGATGCGCGCTTTTTCGGCGGATTGCTGCTGCTGGCGCACGTCAAAGGAAAACTCCGGCATGGCGTTAATGGATAAAGCGCCGCCGCGAGTGCGTTGCAACACGCCCTGCTCGCTGAGCGCCTGCAAATCCTGCCGGATGGTGACTTCGGACACGTCAAAACGGGCGCTCAGGTCAACCACAGATAACTGCCCGGCATCGGTTAAGGCTATCACGATATTTTGCCGTCGTTCTGCAAGGCGATGCTCTTTGCCCAAAAGAATACCTCTTTGTGTTTTCGGATTGATTTGTAATGCGGGAGTTTTGAAAGAAATCGAAAGTATTATACCAACTTCGGAACAGGTTGTCAAAAATAGTTGGTCTGATTATGGCAGGCCAAAATGGGGGTGACAAAGACTGTAGAAATTTAAGGTTGCAGACGCGGTTGTTGTCTTGACAAATAAAAATTTTTGGGTTAATCTTGGTTAACCGCTTACGTAAGCGGTTACGCAACCGCTTACGTAAAAGAATTTACTTAAACCCCCTGTTTAGTTGAATCACATTGGTGTGTAAGCTCAATGGTACGAGTTAGAATTCAGGATGTGGCCGAACGGGCCGGCGTTTCAACCGCAACCGTATCGCACGTAATTAACCAAACCCGGTTTGTTAGCGATGAAACCCGCCTTAAAGTTTTAGAGGCCATCGAAGAATTGAATTATCAACCCAGCGCCATTGCCCGTGGTTTGGCCACCAACTCCACGCAAACCATTGGGCTGGTCATCTCCGATATTGCCAACCCGTTTTTTACCGCCGTAGCCCGTGGGGTTGAGGACGAAATCAACCAGCACGGCTTTCACACCATTTTTAGCAACACCGATGAAGACCCCGACCGCGAAGACGAATACCTGCGCCTGTTGTTTGCCCGCCAGATTGACGGGTTGATTATTGCGCCCACCGGCGTGCCCTCGGACCGGCTGGTTCGCATGGCCGAAGCTGAAATCCCCATTGTGCTGCTTGACCGCAGTATGCCCGGCCTCGATGCGCCGCTGGTCAGCGTGGATAATGAAGGCGGCGCGTACATGGCCACCCGCTACCTGATTGAGTTGGGGCATCGCCGGATTGCTGTATTGATGGGGCTGGAAACCATCTCTACCCAGGTGGCCCGGTTAAACGGCTACAAACGAGCCATGCAAGAAGCCGGCCTGCCGCTGGAAGATGCGTTGGTGGTTCACGCCGATCCCCGTATGGCCGTTAACCAGTTTGGCAACGGTGTGGCCTTACCCCCTACCTTTTTAACCAACAACCAAATGACGCCCGCCGCTTTTTACGCGCTGCAAGGGCTGCTTGACCTGCCGCAGCGGCCAACGGCCATTTTTGTGGCCAATAACCAGATGACGCTGGGCACGTTTTACGCCCTTAAAGAGCGGGGCCTATCCTGCCCCGGCGATATTTCGCTGATTAGCTTTGACGACCACGATTGGGCCACCCTGTTTGCGCCGCCGTTAACGGTGGTGCGCCAGCCCACCTATCAATTGGGGCAAATGGCGGCCCGGCTGTTAATAAAACTAATGGATCACCAGGATTTCGAAGTTCCCTCGCCCGTTTCGGTTGAGTTAATCATCCGCGAATCTTGCCGCCGGTTATAACCGTTACCCGCGCGGCCCGGAATCTGGCTTGTGATCAACGTTCGATCTACTAACCAATTGTTATCCAGTAACCTTGCGGAGGAAATACATGGGTGAAGCTTTAGTTTTGATGGAAGGGATAGAAAAATCCTTTCCGGGCGTCCATGCGCTCAGCCAATGCCGCTTTGAATTGCGCCCCGGTGAAGTGCATGCCCTGGTCGGCGAAAATGGCGCCGGTAAATCCACCTTAATGAAGGTGTTGGCCGGTGTTCACGCCAAAGATGCCGGCAAAATCATCTACAAAGGCAAAGAGGTTGAAATCCACAGCCCCGGCGCGGCCCAACACCTGGGCATTAGCATGATCCACCAGGAACTCAACCTGATGCCGCACCTTACCGTGGCCCAGAATATTTTTATTGGCCGTGAGCCGCGCAAAGCCGGTTTTTTGCTGGTAGAAGACGAAATCAACCGCCAAACGCAGCAACTATTCCAGATGATGCACCTCAACCTTGATCCGCGCACCAAAGTGGCGGATTTAACGGTGGCCAAGCAGCAAATGGTAGAAATTGCCAAGGCACTGTCCTTTAACTCTGATGTGCTGATTATGGACGAACCCACCGCCGCGCTCACCGAAGCCGAAATAGACGAGCTGTTTCGGATAATCCGCGATTTGCGGGCCAAAGGCGTGGGCATTGTGCACATTTCTCACCGGCTGGAAGAACTCAAGCAAATTTCGGACCGGGTTACGGTTATGCGTGATGGCCGTTATATTGACACCGTGCTGACCAAAGAAGTGAGCATTGACCAGATTATCAGTATGATGGTGGGCCGCACCATTTACGAAACCGCCCCCGAAATCCCCGAAAATGCCAGCCAGGAGATTGTGCTCGAAGCCAGAAACATCAACCGGGGCAACGTCCTTAAAGATGTCAGCTTTAACCTGAAAAAAGGCGAAATTTTGGGCTTTGCCGGCCTGATGGGTGCCGGGCGAACGGAAGTGGCGCGGGCTATTTTTGGCGCGGACCATATTGACTCCGGTGAAGTGTACGTGCATGGCCAAAAGGTCAGCATCAAAAGCCCCCGCGACGCGGTGAAATACGGCATCGGCTACCTGTCAGAAGACCGCAAACGGTACGGGCTGGCGCTGGGCATGAACGTTGAAACCAACATTGTGCTGGCTGCGTTTGATAAATTTTTGGGCATGATTGGCTGGGTAAACAGTAACAAAACCCGCACTACCGCCCGCCACTTTGTTGAAGCTCTCACTATAAAAACTCCCGGTTTGCAGCAGCGGGTTAAAAACCTGTCCGGGGGAAACCAGCAAAAGGTGGTTATTGGCAAATGGCTCACCGCCGACACCCAGATTTTGATTTTTGATGAGCCAACCCGGGGCATTGACGTTGGGGCCAAAAGCGAAATCTACAAGCTGCTCAATGATTTAACCCAACAGGGCAAATCCGTCATTATGATTTCCTCGGAATTGCCCGAAATTCTGCGCATGAGCCATCGAATTATTGTAATGTGCGAAGGCCGCATTACCGGCGAGCTAAACGCCGATGCTACTCAGGAAGAAATTATGAGATATGCCACCCAGCGTGGCGGCGTATTAAGTGTGAACGGATCAACTCCAACCAATACTCAAGTCGGGAAGGCGTAATTTATGGAAAACAAAACTGCACTCAAAAGCTCCTGGTTCCGCTCTGATGCCATGCAAACCCTGCTGGCCTTTGCCGGGTTAATTGTTCTCTTTGTGGTATTTTCGCTGGCATCGCCAAACTTTTTTCAATTTAGCAACCTGGTGGGTATTTTGTTGGCCACCGCCGTGAACGGTGTGTTGGCGTTGGGGGTTACGTTTATCATCATCACCTCCGGGATTGACCTCTCGGTGGGCACGGTCATGACCCTTTCGGCGGTAATGACCGGCGTGTTTGTTACCTATTGGGGGCTGCCGGTGCCGGTGGGCATATTGGCCGGGCTGGGCACGGGGGCGCTGGCCGGTTTTATCAACGGCACCTTTATTGCCAAAATGAAAATCCCGCCGTTTGTATCTACGTTGGGGATGTTGTATATTGCCAAGGGGTTATCGCTGGTGATCTCCGGCTTAAAGCCCATCTACTTTAACGACACCCCGGAGTTTAGCAAAATGGCAATGGGGTCAATTTTGGGTACAATCATTCCGGGGTTTGATATTCCCAACGCGGTGCTGATTTTGTTTGGAATGGCGATTGTGGCCTACTTCATCCTTAACAAAACAATTTTAGGCCGGTACACCTTTGCCCTGGGCAGCAACGAAGAAGCTACCCGTCTCTCCGGCGTTAATACCGACTTTTGGAAGATTATGGTGTACACGCTGGGCGGCACTTTTGCCGGCCTGGGCGGCGTGCTGATTGCCTCGCGCCTCAACTCGGCCCAGCCCGCGCTGGGCGCCGGCTACGAGCTTGACGCCATTGCCGCGGTGGTCATCGGCGGCACGTCGCTCAGCGGCGGTGAAGGCACCATTTTGGGCACAATCATCGGCGCGTTTGTCATCAGCGTGCTTACCAACGGCCTGCGGATTCTCTCTGTGCCGCAAGAATGGCAAATTGTAGTTACCGGTGGTATTGTTATTATGGCTGTGTACCTGGATATCCTCCGCCGCCGCAAACTGTAAACTGCGGCCTTAACCTGGTTATCACTCCAACCCGGAGTTTATAACAAAATCTACTTGGATAGTAATGGTATTAAAAAGGAGGAGAAAAGAACGGTTACTACCTGAGCATAAAGTTAAAACCCAATACTGTTGTCTGGAGTGAAATCACTCCGCACACCCTTGTTTTACTCTCAAAAAATCTTAAAGAGGAGATTTGTTATGAAGATTACCAAGTTGTTCTCTGTTCTGTTTAGCCTGCTGGTCATTGCCATGCTGGTGAGCGCCTGCGGCGGCGCTCCGGCTGCCCCTGCCGAAAAGCCCGCCGAAAAAGCGGCTGAAAAACCCGCCGAGAAACCGGCTGCTGAAAAACCGGCTGACAAACCCGCCGAACAACCTGCCGCCGAAAAAGCCGCTGGCAAACCCTACATTGCCATTGTGTCTAAAGGCTTCCAGCACCAATTCTGGCAAGCCGTGAACGCCGGTGCCAACAAAGCTGCCAAAGAATTTAATGTTGACATCACCTTTGAAGGCCCCGAAACCGAAGCCATGGTTGACAAACAGGTTGAAATGGTTCAGGCTGCGCTTGATAAAAAACCCGCCGCCCTGTGCCTGGCCGCGTTGGATAGCAAAGCTCTGGTTCCGCTACTGGAACGCGCCAAATCCGAAAACATTCCAGTGGTTGGTTTTGACTCCGGCGTTGATAGCGACATTCCGGTTGCCACCGCTGCCACCAACAACGTGGCCGCTGCGGCTCTGGCTGCCGACAAAATGTCCGAACTGATGGGCGGCAAAGGCGAAGTGGCGATTATTGCCCACGACCAAACCAGCCGCACCGGGATTGATCGCGTGGCCGGCTTCACCGATCAGATTAAAAACAAATACAAAGACATTACCATTGTTGACACCCAATATGGCGCTGGCGACCAACTGAAATCCACCGACCTGGCCAAAGCCATTATCCAGGCTCACCCCAACCTGAAAGGTTTCTTTGGCGCTAACGAAGGTTCGATTATCGGCGTGCTGAACGCGGTAAAAGAACTGGGCAAAGAAGGCCAAATCGTGGTCATTGGCTACGACTCCGGCAAGCAGCAAATGGAAGCCATTAAATCCGGCACCGAAGCGGGCGCTATTACCCAGGACCCCATCGGCATTGGCTACAAATGCGTGGAAGCCGCTGTTAAAACCCTTAAAGGCGAAAAAGTTGACAAAGTTATTGATACCGGGTTCCACTGGTACGATAAAACCAACATCGACTCCGCCGACATTAAACCCCTGCTGTACGAATAAAAACAACGGGTTAGTTTAGAATAAGAAAGGGGGCTGTTCAACCCAAACAGACAGCCCCCTTTCAAAACCCAAGCCGGTAAACACGTTTTTCCCCCAAAAAAATTTAGTTGCCTTGTAACCCCAAAGTTGGGTATTGATAAATTTATGAGCGCACAACACTTTATTTTGGCCCACGATCTGGGAACTACCGGTAACAAGGCCAGCCTGTTTAATTTAAACGGCCAGGTGGTGGCCTCAACGCTGGCCAGTTACACCACCGCTTACCCTTTGCCCAACTGGGCCGAGCAAAATCCCGCCGACTGGGCCAGCGCCATTTTTAACTCCACCCGCGAGTTACTGGAGCAGGCCCAAATTTCTCCGGCAGAAGTGGCCGTGGTGAGCTTTAGCGGCCACATGCAGGGCGCGTTGGTGGTGGATAAAGCAGGCCAACCATTGCGCCCCGCCATTATTTGGGCCGACCAGCGGGCCACGGCGCAAGCCGATATTTTGGCCCAGGCGTTGGGCGCGGATCAGGTTTACCGGCTCACCGGCAGCCGGGTTAGCCCCGGCTACACCGCGGCCAAAATCCGCTGGATTAAAGAGCATCAGCCCGATATTTACCGCAAAATTTACAAGGTTTTACAGGCCAAAGATTACGCCGCGTTTTTGTTAACCGGCCAATTTGCCACCGATTACTCCGATGCCTCGCTCACGCAGTTGCTTAACCTGCAACAGCGGCACTGGTCAACCGAAATTCTGGATGCGCTGGAACTCTCCGCCGCTATTTTGCCGGATATTTATCCCGCCGCCACGGTGGTGGGCCGGGTTACGCCGCAGGCCGCCGCAGCTACCGGGCTACAAGCCGGCACGCCGGTGGTGATTGGCGGCGGCGATGGCGGCTGCGCTACGGTGGGCGCGGGCGCGGTGCAGGCCGGTGATGTTTACAATTATATTGGATCGTCGTCGTGGGTGGCTTTAAGCGCCGCCCAGCCGGTGTTCGATCCCGACCAGCGCACCTTTAACTTTATTCATCTCGACCCCAGCCTGTATTGTCCGCTGGGCACCATGCAGGCGGCGGGCGGCGCGTTCGATTGGCTGGAACGCCTTTTTCGGGATGAGGGCGCAACCCAACCCATTTACAAAGCCCTCGACGAAGCCGCCGGCAAAGTGCCGCCGGGCGCAACCGGCGTGCTGTTTTTGCCCTACCTGCTGGGCGAGCGCAGTCCCCATTGGAATCCCGCCGCGCGCGCCACTTTTGTGGGCTTGTCTATGCCCAACGGCAAAGCCGAAATAGCGCGAGCCGTGCTGGAAGGCGTGGCCTTTAACCTGCGCTACATTCTGGATTCGCTGCGCGGTCAGGGCGTGCAGGTTGAAGCCATGCGGCTGATTGGCGGCGGCGGCAAAAGCGCCGTGTGGCGGCAAATTTTAGCCGATGTGTACAACCTGCCCATTGTAAAGGTTAACCTGCCCGCCGCAGCTACCGCGCTGGGCGCGGCCATTGCCGGCGGCATTGGCGTGGGCCTGTACGCCGATTACTCCGTGGCGCAGCAATTGGTGCCAATCACGCCCGCCGAAGTGCCTAACCCGGCCACTCAACCCCGCTACCAGGCGTTGTACCATCTTTTCAAAGAAACTTACCGGGCGCTTGAACCCATTTATAACCAACTGGTAACTCTGCCGGAGTGACGGTTTAGCCCCTGTATCTATAAAAATTAGCATCACCGCCTGTATTAACATTCAACAAGGAGTATGACCAATGGAAAATTACAAAGCCGCCTACAATATTTTGGCCGATAGCCTGACGGCGCAAGGGATAGATGTTGAAGCCGTTAAAGCCGCGCTCAAAAAGCAGCACATCGAAACCCCCAGTTGGGGTTACGCCAACAGCGGCACCCGCTTTAAAGCCTTTGCCTGGCCCGGCGCTGCCACCACCACCGAACAAAAACTTGATGACGCCGCTGTGGTGCATAAAATGACCGGCATCGCTCCGTCGGTGGCGGTGCATATTCCGTGGGATCGCCCCGCCGGTGATGATTACGACGGCATGTGCCAGTACGCACAGGAACGCGGCATTGTGATTGGCGCGGTTAACCCCAACGTTTTTCAGGATGATCAGTACAAACTCGGCTCGCTGGGCAACCCCGACCCCGGCGTGCAGGAGCAGGCGTTGGATCACATTCTGGAATGTTGCGCCATTATGCCCAAACTCAAAAGCGATGTGCTCAGCCTGTGGTTTGCCGATGGCACCAACTACGCCGGGCAGGATAGTTTGCGCGGGCGCAAGCATCGCTTTGAAGCCGGGTTAAAAACCGTGTACCAGCACCTGCCCGCCAACAGCCGGATGCTGCTGGAATACAAATTTTTTGAACCCGCCTTTTACAGCACCGACGTGCCGGACTGGGGCACGTCGTATGCCTGGTGTTTGAAATTGGGACCGCAGGCGCAGGTACTGGTTGATTTGGGCCACCACGCCCAGGGCGTCAATATTGAGCAAATTGTGGCCTTTTTGCTGGATGAAGGCCGGCTGGGCGGTTTTCACTTTAATAACCGCAAATACGCCGATGATGATTTGATGGTGGGCAGCGTCAATCCGTTTGAACTGTTCCTGATTTACAACGAACTCACCGGGGCCGCCGCCAGCAGCGATGCCGTTGCCAGCGCCACTGCCAAAAACGTGGCTTACATGATTGACCAGTGCCACAACATTGAGGGCAAAATTGCGCCCATGATGCAATCGGTGTTGAACTGCCAGGAAGCGTATGCCAAATCGCTGCTGGTGCCGCGCGAGCAACTGCGCCAGGCGCAACAGGCCGGCGAAGTACTGAACGCCTACCGGCTGTTAACCGGCGCGTACAGCACCGATGTGCGCCCGTTGCTGGCCCAGGTGCGCGCAGAAATAGGCGTGCCGGCTGATCCCATCGCGGCTTATCTGGCCAGCGGCTACGAGGAAAAGATTCGCAAAGAACGCGGCACCGCCGATGCCAGCGGCGGCTTTCAATAAAAAACATTCTGGCTACCTGATAGTTTTCAACACGAATGGCGCGAATGTTGCGATAAAAATTCGTGAAAAATTCGTACTATTCGGCCCAATTCGGAGTATTCGCGTTAAGAAGTTGCCGTTTCATGCCCAAAGTGTCAGGTAGCTAAAAACATTTTACTATTTAACAAGCGAGGAAAAAATGGCTTGGCAAACAACCATCCAACTCCAACGAAACTTTTTTACCGAAACAGAAAAAATACTGGTTGAAAACGGCAGCCTGACGGCTTCGGCTTTTCAGTTTGGCACCGGCGTGCAGGCCGTGCGCCTTAAAAACGAACTGGGCGAACTGGTGCTGTTGCCGTTCCAGGGCCAGCAAATTTGGGATGCCCAATTTTTTGGCCGCAGCCTCACCATGAAATCCATGTTCACCCAGCCCAACGCCACCACCAACTACCTCAATACCTACGGTGGCTTTATGCTGCACTGCGGCGCTACCGCTATGGGCGTGCCCGCCGGCCCGGATACGCATCCGCTGCACGGCGAACTGCCCAACGCGCCATACCAAAGCGCCCAACTGCTGGCCGGCGAGGATGATCGCGGCCTGTACCTGGGCTTAACCGGCTCGTACCAGCACACCATTGCTTTTAACTACAATTACGTGGCCCGCCCGCTGGTAAAACTTTACGCCAATTCCAGCCGGGTGCCGCTGGAGATAACCGTGCAAAACCTTAAAAAATCTCCAATGGAAGTGATGTACCTGGCTCACGTTAATTTTAAGCCGGTTGATAACGGCCAGTTGATCTACAGCGCCCCGTGCGATCCGCAGCATGTGCGGGTGCGCAGCAGCATTCCATCGCACATTCACCCGCCACAGGGCTACCGCGAATTTCTGAACGAGTTGGAAGCCAATCCCGCCAAACACAATTTGCTGGCCCCGGGGCTGGCCTTTGACCCGGAAGTGGTGTTGTACGTAGACTACCAAACCGACGCGGACGGCTGGGCGCACACCATGCAACTGCACCCCGATGGCTCCGCCGATTTCATCAGCCACCGCCCCGACACGCTGGATCATGGTGTGCGCTGGATTTGCCGCACCCCCGACCAGGACGCGCTGGGCATGGTGCTGCCCGCCACCGCCGAGCCGGAAGGCTACACCGCCGAACAGGCCAAAGGCAACATCAAAACCCTGCCGGCGCTGGGCGAAATCAATTTTAAAATGGAAGTGGGCGCGCTGCAACCCGCCGAAGCCGCTCAACTGGCTGCCAAAATTGAGCAAATTCTAAAGGGTTAATTCCAAGACAAGACCCGTAAATTGCGCTTTTGAGTAAGGGCAGGCACAAAACCTGCCCTTATTGGGCAACCCTCGCGGTTTGCCCCTGCGCCAAAACGCTATTTTTGCAAGGAGAAATAATTGTGAAAGCCATTTCTGTACTGGCTCCCCGAACCGTAAAAATCACCGACATCCCCGAACCGCAGCCCGGCCCCGAAGAAGTGCTGGTAGATGTGCATTACGTGGGCTTATGCGGCAGCGACCTGAACATGTATCGCGGCACGTTTGCGCTGGCCAAATACCCACGGGTGCTGGGCCACGAAGTGAGCGGGGTGATTATTGGTAAAGGCGAGGCCGTGCCCGCCAGCCTGAAAATCGGCGATCAGGTGATGCTGTCGCCGTATTCCAACTGCGGCGTGTGCCCGGCCTGCCGCGCCGGGCGGCCCAACTGCTGTCAATTTAATGAAACAATGGGCTTGCAGCGCGACGGGGCGCTCACCGGCAAATTTGCCATCCATTGCAGCAAGGTTTTTGTTAACAACAGCCTGTCGCTGCAAGAACTGGCGCTGGTAGAGCCGCTCAGCGTGGGCTACCACGCCGCCAACCGGGGCCGCGTTAGCGAAGAAGACACCGTGCTGGTGCTGGGCGCGGGCACCATCGGCATTGGCGTGATTGCCGCCGCTGCCCGCAAAGGCGCTACCGTGATAGCCACCGATATTGACGACACCAAGCTGGCCGAAGCCCGCAAATTTGGGGCGCAGCACACCATCAACTCAACGCAGCAGGATGTGCTGGAAGTGGTGCGCGGCCTCACCAACGGCGAAGGCGCAAACGTGGCCATTGAGGCAATTGGCCTGCCCGACACGTTCCGGCTGGCCATCGAGGCCGTTTGTTTTGCCGGGCGGGTGGTGTACGTGGGTTACGCCAAAAAAGAAGTTACCTACGATACCACCAACTTTGTGCGCAAAGAACTGGATATTCTGGGGTCGCGCAACGCGCTGCGAGTGTTCCCGGCGGTGATCAAAATGCTGGCGCAGCGCCAAATGCCCTTTGCCAGCCTGATTTCAAAAGTTTACCCATTTGCCGAAAGCGCCGCCGCTCTGGCAGATTGGGACGCGGCTCCCGGCAAATTCA
Organism: uncultured Caldilineaceae bacterium; assembly: GCA_964517605.1. GTDB lineage: Bacteria > Chloroflexota > Anaerolineae > 4572-78 > J111 > J095. The sequence goes on from CAZFCE010000024.1 coordinate 25,797, forward strand.
CCAAAATTTTGATTGATGTTAAACAATAATTGAGTTGTTCACCGGCCAGGCGGCTTTTGTGACATAAAACCTGGCCTCCGATTTTAATCCTATTTTCAAGGGAGAAAAAACAATGCCGAATGTAGCTAATATCAAAATGAATGCCCCGGCCAATAAACTGGTGGGCGATATGCCCAAAGTTGGCATTCGCCCCACCATTGATGGGCGGCTGGGCGGCGTGCGCGAATCGCTGGAAGCGCAAACTATGGATATGGCCAAAGCCGTGGCCCAACTCATCACCTCAAACCTGCGCCATGCCAACGGCCTGCCGGTTGAGTGCGTTATTGCCGATACCACCATTGGCCGCGTGGCCGAAGCCGCCCGTTGCGCCGAAAAATTTAAAAAAGAGGGCGTTGGCCTGTCAATCACGGTAACGCCGTGCTGGTGTTACGGCGCGGAAACGATGGACATGGACTCGCTCATTCCCAAAGCGGTGTGGGGCTTTAACGGCACCGAGCGCCCCGGCGCGGTGTATCTGGCGGCGGTGCTGGCCGGCCACAGCCAAAAAGGGCTGCCCGCCTTTAGCATTTACGGGCGCGATGTGCAGGACGGCGGCGATAAATCCATTCCGGCGGACGTGGCCGAAAAATTGCTGCAATTTGCCCGCGCCGGGCTGGCTGTAGCCACCATGCGCGGCAAATCCTATTTGGCCATGGGCGGCACCTCTATGGGGATTGCCGGCTCGATTGTGAATCCGTCGCTGTTGGAAGCCTATTTTGGCATGCGCTCCGAAAGCGTGGATATGAGCGAATTTACCCGCCGCTTTGATGAAGGCATTTACGACCCCGAAGAATTTGAACGGGCGCTGGCCTGGGTTAAAGAAAACTGCCCCGAAGGCAAAGATTACAACCCCGCCGGCAAGCAACACACCCGCGAACAAAAAGACAAAGCCTGGGAACTTTCGGTGAAAATGGCGCTGATTGCCCGCGATTTGATGACCGGCAACTCTAAACTGGCCGAAATGGGCTTTGGCGAAGAATCGCTGGGCCACAACGCCATTGCCGCCGGTTTTCAGGGGCAACGCCAGTGGACAGACCACTTCCCCAACGGCGATTTTATGGAAGCCATTCTCAACACCAGCTTTGATTGGAACGGCATCCGCCAGCCGTACATTGTGGCCACCGAAAACGATTTTCTCAACGGGCTGACCATGCTGCTGGGCCACCTGCTCACCGGCACCGCCCAGATTTTTGCCGACGTGCGCACCTACTGGAGTTTTGATGCGGTGAAGCGCGTTACCGGCTACGAGTTGAGCGGCGCTGCCGCCGGTGGTATTTTGCACCTGATTAACTCCGGCCCGGCCACGCTCGATGGCGCCGGCCAGATGCGCCGCGACGGCCAGCCGGTGATGAAGCCCTTCTGGGAAATCACCCCGGACGATGTGACAGGCAGCCTCAACGCCACCACCTGGCACACCTCTGATATGGGTTATTTCCGGGGCGGCGGCTGGTCTACCCGCTTTAAAACCGTGGGCGGCATGCCGGTCACTATGGCCCGCATCAATCTCATCAAAGGGCTTGGCCCGGCCTTGCAAATTGCCGAAGGCTGGACGGTTGACCTGCCGGATGATGTTCACACCGTGCTGGATGAACGCACCAACCCCACCTGGCCCACCACCTGGTTTACGCCGCGCACTTCCGGTAGCGGCGCTTTCCGTGATGTGTACACGGTGATGGCCAACTGGGGTGCCAACCACGGCGCAATCAGCTACGGCCACATCGGCAGTGATTTGATTACGCTGGCCTCGATGCTGCGCATTCCGGTGTACATGCACAACGTGGCCGAAGAAAATATTTTCCGGCCCAGCACCTGGGCGGCCTTTGGCGCCAGCGACCTGACCGGTGCGGATTTCCGCGCCTGCGCCAACTTTGGCCCGCTGTACGGCCAATTCTAACGAAATTGCGAATGGGCGAATCTGCGAATGGCGAATTTACTTTCGCTATTCGCTCATTCGCCGTTCGTTCACAGGGGTGATTTATGACAAAAACAAGCAACTACCTGGCGTTTGACCTGGGCGCATCGAGTGGCCGGGCCGTGGCCGGCCAGTTTGATGGCGAAAAGTTGTCGCTGGCCGAAATGCACCGTTTTAACAACGGCCCCACCCGCCTGCTGGATAATCTGCACTGGGACGCGCTCAACCTGTTCAACGAGATGAAAACCGGGCTGGCCAAAGCCGCCGGCCAACTGGGCGGCAACATTGCCGCGCTGGGCGTGGACACCTGGGGCGTTGATTTTGGCCTGCTCGACCGGCAGGGCAACCTGATTGGCAACCCCTACCACTACCGCGACAGCCGCACCGACGGCAAGGTTGAACAGGCGTTTGAGGTTGTTCCCCGCGCCGAAATTTTTGGGCAAACCGGCATCCAGTTTATGCAGCTCAACTCGCTGTTTCAACTGTTTGCCATGGCGCAGCAAAAATCGCCGGTGTTTGATATTGCCGAAACGCTGCTGTTTATGCCCGATTTGTTCAACTACTGGTTTACCGGCCGTAAAACCACCGAATACACCATTGCCAGCACCAGCCAGGCGTACAACATGCAAGAAAACCGCTGGGCCACCGATCTGCTGGCCAAATTGGGCATCCCGTCGCGCATCTTTTTGGATGTGATTGCCCCCGGCGCCAATCTGGGGCCGCTACTGCCGCATCTTGCCGCAGAAGCCGGCCTGAAAACCGCCGTGCCGGTGATTGCCCCCGGCAGCCACGATACCGCCAGCGCCGTGGCGGCGGTGCCCGTTACCGGCGGCGACAGCAACTTTGCTTACCTCAGCTCCGGCACGTGGTCGCTGCTGGGCGTTGAGTTGCCCGCGCCGGTCATCAATGACAAAAGTTTGGCCTACAACGTTACCAACGAAGGCGGCGTGCAAAACACCATCCGGCTGCTCAAAAATTTGGGCGGATTGTGGTTGGTGCAGGAATGCCGCCGGGTGTGGGCGCAGCAGGGCCACGATTACAGCTTTGCCCAACTGGCCGACATGGCCGCCGCCGCGCCGCCGTTTGTCGCGTTGATTGATCCCGATGACGCCCTGTTTTTGGCTCCCGGCGACATAGCCGCCCGCATTGCCGAGTTTTGCCGGCGCACCAGCCAAACCCCGCCCGCTGACCACGGCAGCGTTATTCGGGTGGCGCTGGAAAGTTTGGCGCTCAAATACCGCTGGGTGCTGGAAAAACTGGAAGAACTAATGGGCCGTCCGGTTGAAGTGGTGCATATTGTGGGCGGCGGCACGCAAAACCGGCTGCTCAACCAGTTTGCCGCCAATGCCACCGGGCGGCGCGTTGTTACCGGCCCCATCGAAGCCACCGCGATTGGTAATATTCTGTTGCAAATGCTGGCAGTGGGGCAAATTAACTCGCTGGCCGAAGGGCGGGCCATTGTGCAGCGTTCCTTCCCGGTAGAAACCTACCTGCCGCAAGACCGCCAGTTGTGGGACGATGCCTACGCGCGGTTGCTTAAATTATCGCCGGTGTGATGTTATGGCGAATATGGTAAACCACAACCTCTGCAACAGGAGAGATTGTGGTTTACCGGTTTTTCTTAAAAATGGTGTTAGATAACTACCGGTAAATGGCTATTCTGGGGTCGTAGCCGGGGTGATTTTAGAGTTGACAACCATAAATTTTTGTGTTAGCCTGTAAACGTTAGTTTCGTAGTTTACTCTGTTAGTCCTCAATAATACCTCCAATTTTAGGCTAAATTCTCCTGGCCAAACTGATGTCTTCATTGAAAGGAGGTGGTAAACCAAAGTAGTTAGTTGTGCCTCTGTAAAAATCGTTGTTTAGTATTATCCATATAATTTTAAATTTGCTTGTGGGAGAGAGAAAACAATGATGTTTAACAAGCGCTTTATTATTTTGGTAGTTGCTGCGATGGCGTTGTTTATATTAGCCGTCCAGGTGGCGGGAGCTGCTGGCAATAAAGAAGCTACGCCTACGCCCCAGCCCACCACCGAAGCAATCAATGGCTTCCCAACAACAGACAAAAACGAAGCAAAAACGGCTCAGGCTGCCTTTGAAGCTGCCGATAAAGGCAAGCCCGATCCGGCCTGGAAGGGCAAAAAGATCACCATTGGCGTTTACTCCGCCGGGCAACGTGGGGCCATCTCCGGCCCGCTCTATTTCTGGCGGCCCAAGTTTGAAGAACTAACCGGGGCCACCTACGACATCGTTGAAATCCCCTTTGCCGAACTGCGCGAAAAAGTCACCACTGACCTTTCAACCGGCACCGGCACCTATGACATTATCACCAACTGCAGCAACTTTTACGGGGATTACATTTACAACGACTGGATTCTGCCGATTGACCCGTATTTTGAAGATGCCCGCTTCCCCAAATGGGATCGCGAATCGATTGCTCCGGCGGTGGCCAACCTGTTAAAATGGGGCGACCAATGGTACGGCGGCAATAACGACCACGATGCCCAGATTCTTTATTATCGCAAAGACATCATCGAAGACCCCAAATGGCAAGCCGAATTCAAGAAAGAAATGGGGCACGATATGCCGGTGGCGATGGACACCTGGGAAGACGTGCTGGAAATTGCCAAATTCTTTAACAAAAAGGACTGGGACGGCGACGGCTCTCCGGATGATGGCATCACCCTGCACCTGAAAGTGGCTGGGCAAGGCTACTTCCACTATATGGCGCTGTCGGCTCCGTATGTGGTTATCCCGGCCCCCGGTGATGATCCCACCAAAGTGGATAAATACCACAACGTTTACTGGTTTGATCCGGAAACGATGGATCCTCTAATCAACTCCCCCGGCCATGTAAAAGCGCTGGAAACGTTGATGGCGCTGTCTAAAGCCGGCCCGGCGGCCATGTGGGGCTGGAGCCTGGGCGAAGCTTGGGCCGACTTCCTGTCTGGCAATGCCATCATGACCTTCTCGTGGGGCGATGTGGGCGCGCTGGCGCAAGACCCAACCCAATCCAAGGTTCAAGGCAAAGTGGGCGCGCGCGGTATCCCCGGCACCAAAGGCCCCTATGACATGGAAAAGAAGGAATTCCTGAAGCTGGATAAACCCAATATGGTCGGCAACCAGGTGGGCTGCTCGTGGCACCCGGTTATCTCCAAATACTCCAAGAACCCGGAACTGGCCTATTACTTTGTTGCCTGGCAATCCACGCCCCAAATCAACCACTGGAACGTGGAATACGGCTGGACTGGGTTAAACCCCGGCACGTCGTATGACTGGCTAAAACCCGATGGCAAAGCCACGCTTGAAGACTATACCAACGCCGGCTGGAATGCCAACGACGCCGAAGCGTATGTAAAAGCCTACACCGACAACTTCTTCAAATACCCCATCTTCCAGAACTACATGCGCATCCCCGGCACCCCCGAAATGCAAGAAGCCTGGGATGTGCACCTGTCCGAAGCTATCACCGGCCAAATTACGCCCAAAGAAGCGTTGGATTTGACCTACGCTGACTGGAATCGCATCATTGATGATTACGGTCGGGAAGATTTGCTGAAGTTGTACCAGGAATCCATCGGCTACGTGCCGGCTGAATAACCGGATAGTTTAGTTTTTTATAACCCACGGGGGCGGACCCAATTGTCCGCCCCCGCTTGTTGCAATCATCCCTGAACGAGAGTTGCTATGCAGGAACGAAGCCCAATTAAATGGTTATTTGTTATTCCGGGAATGTTGTGGATTTTAACCTTTACAATTTTTCCCCTGCTTTACTCCTTGCGCCTGAGCTTTTACAACGCCCGTTTGGGCAAAGTGCCGCGTTTTGTTGGCCTGGATAATTATGTGCGGGCTTTTGGCGATTACCGGGTGTGGAATTCAGCCGGAGTGACCATTTTTTTTGTGGTGGTCAGTGTTACCCTTACAGTGCTGTTGGGGTTGGGGTTGGCCTTATTGTTTCACCGGTCTATTAGAGGCCAGCGAATTTTTCGCTCGATTTTTATTTTGCCGTTGTTCACCGCCCCGATTGCGCTGGGCTATTTGGGATTAACCATATTCCACGAACAAGTGGGTGCGGTAAACACTGTTCTCCGGGCGATGGGGATGATAAACCTGCCCGGCTGGTTTTCTGATGTGTGGCTGGCGCGTGCGGCCATTATTCTGGTAGACATCTGGCAGTGGACGCCATTTTGTTTTTTGGTGTTATTGGCCGGGCTGCAATCCTTGCCCGAAGAAATTTACGAGTCGGTGCAACTGGATACTTCGTCGGGTTGGGACGTATTCCGCTACATTACCTTGCCGCTTATTATGCCGGTTTTGTTTACGGTAACAATGCTGCGTTTGGTAGAGGCGTTTAAAATTTTGGACATCCCTTTTAGCATGACCGGCGGCGGGCCGGGAGCGGCCACTCAAACCTATTCCTTTTACATTTATTTGGCCGGTTTACGTAACTTTAATGCCGGTTACGCCTCGGCATTGGCTTACATGTTGCTGGTGATGATGATTATTATCACCTCGTTCTTCTTTTCCCGGTTGCGGCAGATTTACGAATAAAACCAGATTCCCCGGAGTTTGTTGGAGGTAGGGCTGTGGGTAAACGTAATAAAATAACATTTTCCCAAATTTTGTTGTGGATGTTAATTATTCTGGCAACAGCTTGGGCCATTTTTCCGTTCTATTGGGCGATTATCACTTCGCTCAAAGAGCCAACCGTGATTTTAACCAAACCTTCGTTCATTCCATTTGTGCAGTTTACGCCTACCCTGTATAACTGGCAGCTTGAATTCACCACCCGCTGGCGAGAAATTAGCCGGGCGTTGGGTAATAGCGTGGTGATTGCGGTGGGGGCTACAACTATTGCCGTTAGTTTGGGAACTTTGGTGGGTTATGGCCTGGCCACTTTTCGCTTTGACCGGTGGAAGAACAAGGATATCACCCTGTGGTTTCTTTCCCAGCGGTTTTTGCCGCCGATGGCTACGGCCATCCCATTTTTTATTGTGATGAAAAATCTCAACTTGCTGGATACTCATCTGGCGCTCATTCTTTCTAACGCCACCTTTACCATGCCGTTTGCCGCCCTGATTATGCGCGACGTGTTTAAAGAATTGCCCCGCGAATTGGAAGAATCCGCTTGGATAGATGGCGCTTCCCGGTTGCAAAGCTTTTGGTATATCTCTTTGCCGCTGGCGGCCCCGGCTGCCGCTGCCGCTGCGGTGATTTGCTTTGCCTTCGCCTGGAACGAGTTTTTGTTCGGCCTGATTTTAACCTACAAAACCGCCCAACCCATTACGGTGATGATTGCTGGCGTGGAGCACACGCAGGGGATTCAATTTTGGTTTGTGGCAACCCGGTTGTTGATTGCAATTTTGCCCCCGGCGATTTTGGCTCTGCTGGCGCAACGCTACATTGTGCGCGGATTGACCTTTGGGGCGGTCAAAGGGTAATTTGAGGCTGCCGGCTCAATTTGCCTGAAAGTCGAGAATTATGGTATCTTTGGAGTGGTTCTTAATTGCATGTTGTCGCCATCAATGGGGAAAAGCGGCGGTGTTACTCTATCCCAAAACAGGATTGGCAACCAGGCATAACCTGAGATTTTCTGTTTTAAAGTTGACAGAAATTGTTTTAATTGGTATAGTGTCACACATTAGGACGAAGAATGTATCTGATTGGTTTTGAAGCGACCTCAACCTCTGGAGGTTGCTTTTTTTCTGCGGTGAACCTCTTTGACCTATGTCCACATATTTTTAATGGTTTTTTTAGAATATAGTAAGGAGAATAAACTATATTATGTCTGAACGAGTTCAGGGCACCGTCAAGTGGTTCAACGCTAGTAAAGGCTATGGTTTCATAGCGCGTGAGGGCGGTGAAGACGTATTTGTTCATTATTCTGCGCTCCAGGCCGAGGGGTACCGTGTGCTTAACGAAGGTCAGTCCGTTGAGTTCACGGTTGAACGTGGTCCCAAAGGATTGCAGGCTAGCAAAGTTGTAGCACTGTAACATCTAACATTGTTTTGGAGGGGACTTTCCAAATGAATAAAAAACTATATGTTGGTAACTTAAATTATGCCACAACCGAAGACGAACTCCGCCAGTTATTTGCTGAAGCAGGAACGGTTGTGTCGGCGGTTGTAATCACTGATCATGCCACGGGCCGCTCGAAAGGGTTTGGTTTTGTGGAAATGGAAACCGATAAAGCCGCCGAACAGGCTATTGAGCGCTTTAATAACTATGAATTCAACCAACGTAACATCACCGTTAATGAAGCTCGCCCGCCCCGCGAACGGTCGGCTGGCGGCGGTGATGGTGGCCGGCGACGCCCTGGCGGCGACCGTGGTGATCGCGGCGACCGTGGTGATCGCGGTGATCGTGGCCCTGGCGGCCCCGGTGGCCGGCGGCCTCAGGGTGGCAGCGGCGGTGGCAACCGCAGTGGTGGCGGCGGCGGTCGTCGCCCTTATTAAAACTTGGTTAAGCCAGAAAAGCGTGGGAGTTTTCCCACGCTTTTTATTTTGCCTGAAAATTGCGTATTTTTGGGAATATTGGTGAATCCGCGTTGATTGTATTTGCCTGACCGATTTAATGACGGTAAAATATAGTTCATAAAATTAACTATTAAATAAATTAACTGTTTAGCTGGATGAATTTTAATGAGTGTTGATGAGTTGGATAACGTTGCCGACAGTTTGATTGTGGTGTTTGTTCTGTTTCACAAATATGTGATGCGAACCGGCAGCGCCAAAGCGCAGAATGAACTGGGCCGGTATCACCACGAGGTTTTATTTTTGCTGGATGATGTGGGGCCGCTGCCAATGTCTAAAATTGGAGAGGCGTTGTACGTGTCTAAACCGTATGTTACCTCTCTGGTTGATAAACTGGCCGGTATTGGGCTGGTTAAAAGAATGCCCGCTGAAACCGACCGGCGGGTGATAAACATTGCGCTCACCGACCAGGGTAATTTATTTTTGGAGCAACATAAGCAGGTGTTGCGCCGTAACATAAAAGCAAAACTTGTGAATTTATCCGATCCGGAAATTGAAGAGTTGGCCGTTTCACTGTTGAAATTAAGGCGGATTATGCCGCGGATTAATTCCTAGAGGAGTTCACCATGTCAAGCGTTGAAACAATGAAAGCCTGGGCGCAGTTGATTAAATCTTACGATGAAGTGCCGGGGAGTTTTAAGGATTTTGTGACAACAACGTTACTGTCGCAAACTACAACTTTTCCCTATATGGTGCTGACGCCCTCTTACGAGGGGTTTTTGCACCGCACCACGGCCAAACTGGTGTGCAGCATTGATGATAAAATCTACGTTGCCGAAAAATCCAGAGACAAACTCGCCGTTACCTGTTTTAAGGTGACGGATGTGAATTATGTTGAAGTCGGTTCTATCCTTTTGAAATCGTGGATAAAAATCAGCGGGATTACCGAAACCGGGCTGGCGACATCAACCTTTAAGTTTAGCGCGGTAACGCTGGGGTTGTTCAGGCCCATCATCGAAAAGGTGCGGCAATCTGCCAGCCCGGCTGCCGAAACAACGGATTTAAAGGCGGAACGCTCCAAGTTTAATCACCTGATCAATGCGAATTTTAAGTTTATGAATTACGCCCGAAAAAGTATTTTGCCCGGCGAAAAAGTGATTTGCACCGTGTTGCAGCCTGAAATCCGGGTAAAACTGGTTGAATTGTTTCACAAACCGCTGCTAAAGACCATTTCGATGCCGCACATTAGCATTTTAACCAATCAGGAACTCATTCTCATTCGGGATGATGCCGAACGCTGGACGCGGGATACCAGCTACGGCGGCATTTGGAGCTATATTCCGTTGCAAAAAATTACGGCGGTGGCGTTGTCTGAGGCGGAGAACGATACGCTATCGTTGGAGATTCAAATGCCGGCTAATGATAAAATTGGGGCGTTGTTTTCGGTGGCAAACAAGCCCGAAGTTACTTCGCTTTTTAGCCAGTTTCAGGGGGTAACGCCGGCGTTGGCGGCGGCGTAATCAAACTAAATTAACGGCTGGGCGCCAGGTAAAGCAATATGGCAAAGTAGTGGCAAATGCTGCCGCCCAGCACAAACAGGTGCCAAACCGCATGGGTATAGGGGATTTTTTTAGCGGCGTAAAAAATTACGCCCACGGTGTAAACCACGCCGCCCACCGCCAGCCAGATTAAACCGCCCAGCGCCATACTGGCTAACAGTTCTTTGGTGGCCGCCACGCTTAGCCATCCCAATAAAATATAAGCCAGCACCGACAGTTTTTGAAAGCGGTTGATAAACAGCGTTTTTAAACCGATGCCCAAAATTGCCAACCCCCACACAATCACCAGCAGAGTCCAGCCCCAAAGGCCACGGATGGCCACCAGTAAAAAAGGCGTGTAGGTGCCGGCAATCAGCAGGTAAATGGCCGAGTGGTCAATCACTTTGAAGACCTGTTTTACGCGGGGATGCTGAAAGCTGTGGTATAAGGTTGAGGCCAGATACAAAAAAATCAACGCCGCGCCATAAATACTGAAGCTGACAATCTGGTAAACATCACCATACAAAATTGCCAAAACCAGCAAAATGGTTAACCCGGCGATACTCAGGCCGGTGCCAATTCCGTGCGTAACACTGTGAGCAATTTCTTCGCCCAGCGAATACAATCTAGCCGGCGCTTGTTTATCTAGCGTTTTGGATTGTGCAGCCATTTGTTCCCTCCTGAACCAGAGGCATCACACCTAAAATTATACACGAGCGCGAAGCGTTGTCACAATTTGGGGCCGGAGCAAACGCCGGTTTAGCTTTGTGAAAAGGGCGCAGGGCGGGGAACACCCCGCCCTTTTTGTTGGGCTTGAACCGCCACTGCCGGCGGTGGCGGCATCCCTGGCAGGTTTCAAAAAGGCAGAACAAGTGATAAAATGAACCCACCCCACGGCAACAGGAGTCATTTTTATGGTTCAAAACATTGGCAATGTGCTGATCGCCATTATCCTGATTTTTGCGCCCAGCGCCGGCATGTTTTTGCTGGGTGTTACCAACGATAGTAAAACCTTAATGGTGCTGGCTTTGGCCTGGCTGGTGGTTAGCGTGACCGGCAGCTTTGCGGTAAAGGTTTGGCGCAAACTGGAAGACCCGGCGGTAGACAAAGTTGCCGCCGAAATCAGCCGCCGGGTGGGCGAGTTGTGGGGCAATTACCGCCATAAATATGTGCAGCACCTTATTTACCGCCACCGCGCCTTTGATGTAAAAGGGCTATCCACCCAGGGAATTTACACGCTGGAACTCAATCAGGTTTTTGTTGAACTGAGCATTGCCCCGCAAGCGCCGCACCTCGCCTCGGCGGACCCGCTGCGCGCCCTGCCGGAACATTTGCGCCAGGGCGGCCACGTTATCTGGGAATATCTGCGCGCCGAACCGTTACGCGCCCAAAACCTGGTGGTGATTGGCCCGCCCGGCAGCGGTAAAACCACCCTGCTTAAAAACATTACCCTCACTTTGGCCGCCGCAACGCCCCAACGCCGGGCGGTGAACGCCCCCGATAAGCTGCCGGTTTTGCTCTTTTTGCGCGACCACGCCGCGGCCATTACCGGCAACCCGGCCTTTAGCCTGGTGGATGCCGTGCAGCAAACCCTGCAAAAGTGGCAAATGGCCGCCGCGCCGGGCTGGTTTGAGCGGCAACTGGCCGCCGGCAGCTGCCTGGTAATGCTGGACGGCCTGGACGAAGTGGCCGACCCCGCCGCCCGCCAGCAGGTGGTAAACTGGGTGGATTGCCAGATGGAAACCCATTACCGTAACCGCTTTATCATCACCTCCCGGCCGCACGGCTACCGCAACAACCCGCTGCGCACCGTAACCGCGCTGGCGGTGCAGCCCTTTAGCCAAAGCCAGGTGCAGCGTTTTGTGCAAAACTGGTACCGCGCCATCGAGATTATGAGCGCCCAAAAAGATGACCCCGGCGTGCACATGGCCGCCCATGACGGAGCCGAGGATTTGCTGCGGCGGCTGCACGGCGCTCCGGCTTTAATGGATATGGCCGTTAACCCGCTGCTGCTTACCATGATTGCCACCGTGCACCGCTACCGCAGTTCGCTGCCGGGCCGCCGGGTGGAACTGTACGCCGAAATTTGCGAGGTTTTTTTAGGCAAGCGGCAGCAGGCCAAAGGGCTGGCGCTGGATTTAACCCCGGCCCAAAAACAGCGGGTGTTGCAACCGCTGGCCTATTATATGATGGCCCATAACCTGCGCGAAATTGAGCGCGACCAGGCCCAGCGCGTGCTGGCCGAGCCGCTGCAACTGGTTAACCCCAACTACCACCCCGCCGATTTTTTGCCGCTGATTGAGCGCAGCAGCGGCCTGCTGCTGGAGCGGGAAAGCGGCCGCTACGGCTTTGCCCACCTTACCTTTCAGGAATTTTTGGCGGCGGTGCACGCCCAGGAGCAGGGGCTGGAGGCGGCGTTAACCGGCCACGTGGCCGATGGCTGGTGGCACGAAACCCTGCGGCTGTACAGCGCCCGCGCCGATGCCACGCCGGTGCTGCAAGCCTGCCTGGCGGCCACGCCCCCCACCGTGGCCGCCCTGACCCTGGCCCTGGAATGTTTGGCCGAAGCCCGCGAGGTAGCGGCGGCGGTGCGGGCCAACCTGGAGGCCGTGCTGGAAACGTGGGTAGAAGATAGCGCCCCGGAGCGCCGCCGGCTGGCCGCCGAAACCTTGTTGGCCCTGCGCCTGCGCCGCCTGCGCCGGCTGGATGATAACACCTACATTGACGACAGCCTGCTAACCTGCGCCGAGTACCAGCTATTTTTGGATGAACGGCGCGACCAGGGCGAATATTACCAGCCCGACCACTGGACAACCCTGAGTTTTGCTGCCGGGCAGGGCAAAACGCCGCTGGCCGGGGCGCGGCCCGCCGATGCCGTTGCCTTTTGCGCCTGGCTAACCGCCCGCCAACCCGGCGGCTGGCGTTACCGCCTGCCGTACCCCGGCGAGGCCGGGGAAAAGCTGGGTAACGGGCGGGTGGGCTATTGGGCCGAGCCGCCCGCCGGCCCGTTGGTATTGGTTGGCGCTACCGCGCCGGCCAATACAATGGAAACCATAAACCATTGGGTTGCACTTGATATTGACCTCGACCTTGTACGCACTCGGATTTCCGACCTCACTCGCATCCGCGACACTATCCTTGATCTCGTTCATAACCTCATTCGCGAACTTATCCACGACTATAACCTTGACCACGACCTTGATCTTACTCTCGCATCCGATCTTGTCTATGATGGCGCTCGCGGTTATGATCAAGATAGAGACCGCCCTTTCGCCATCGCCCTGGCCCTTGTCCGTACCCACGACCTCGTTCGAGAGCGTGCCCGCGACCTCGCTCGTGCCCATAACCTCATTCACAATCTCGCTCTTGACAATGCTCTCGATTTTGACCGTATCCTTGAACTCGACCACGCTCACAACCGTGCTTTCGACCATACCTATGAACTTATCCGTGATCGCAAACCACCAGCGTTGCTGGCAAACGTTCAGTCATCGGGGGCGGATTGGATTGAGATAGCCGCCTTGGTGCGGTGGTATATCCGGCTGCTGGCGTTGCTGGCGGCGGTTGATTTGGAAGAATATATGCCGGCAGAACCCCCGCTGCTGGCGCGGCTGGCGGGTAGTAATAAAATCCGGGCCAGGCGGGAAGAAATTCAAAAGTCTGTGGCGGCTTACATGGGTTTGTACGCGGATTTGGCCATTCTCGAGGCGCGTATAGCCGGTAAACTGCCCGCGTTTGAGGGCATCCGCCTGGTTAAAGAGCGGGCTTCGGAACCAACCGCATAACCCTGGCTGGCGGCCGCGCCCCGAAGAATAAAATTGTGGGAGGCCTTGCGCCGGCCCCACGTTGGGCAACCGCGAGGGTCGCCCTCACACCGGGTGACTTCGCAATTCGCTATTTTTACGGGAGAATCTTTGGCATGAAACAAACTAAAACGGCGGTTAAAAAACGGTGGTTGCTGGTGGGATTGATTATCCTTGTTATGTTGGGTATGGCGGCCGGTTTGTTTATACCGTGGAATATCAGCGGTTTGGCCGCCCACCCGCGCCCGGCGCAAAATTATGCCGAAGCGGTGCAACGGATTGAAGCCCTGCCGGCATTCCGGGCCACAAATTTAAATCCGGTTTGCCGGGTTCAATTCTTAACGCACGGGCAAAAAGTGGAGCGGGCCGTGGTGTTTGTGCATGGCTTTACCAATTGCCCGCAGCAATTCCGCGAGTTGGGGCAGCGCTTCTACGATTTGGGCTACAACGTGCTCATTGTCCCGCAGCCGCATCAGGGCCTGGCTAACCGGCTAACGGACGAGTTGAGCCAGCTTACGGCTGAAGAATTGGCGGCCTACGCCGACGAGATGGTTGATATTGCCCAGGGGTTGGGGGCTAAGGTTACAATGGTTGGCACCTCCGCTGGCGGGGTAACTACCTCGTGGGCGGCCCAAACCCGGCGCGACATTGATTTGGCGGTGGTCATTTCTCCGGCTTTTGGCTTTAAACAAGTTCCCACTCCCTTAACCGCCCCGGTAATGAACCTGTTTTCGGTGCTGCCGGAATCATATGAGTGGTGGGATTCGGTGTTAAAGGATAAAGGTGGCTTGCCGCACGCTTATCCGCGGTACTCACGGCGTGGTCTGGCCCAAACTTTGCGGCTGGGATTTGCGGTTCAAGCCGGAGCGCAGCAAGTTCGCCCGGCGGCCCGGTCTATTCTGGTAGTGACTAACGCCAATGACGCTTCGGTTAACAATGGGCTGATCGCTCAGGTGGCTACAAACTGGCGCGAGCATGGGGCTAACCTGACCACCTACGAGTTTGAAGCGGCTTTGCAACTAAACCACGATTTGATTGATCCGGCCCAACCCGATCAACGGATTGATATTGTCTATCCCCGCCTGATTGATTTGATCACGGCTCAATCAGATTGACCGCGTTTGAAACCAACAATGCGGCGGGCATAGCTAGTAATTTAATACCCTTGACAAACGAATTTTTCTCACCTATACTAACTTTTGCTCAAATGATTTTGATATTGGCGGCTAAAATAACCAGAAATTGAGCCGGTTTTATCAAAAAACAATGAGCGCCGGCGTCGTTTACCGTATCTTTATGATCGGGATTCTTTTTTCCCTTCTGACCTACCGTTTACACTTACAAACCCATCAGTTGTTGTAACATCCCTCACTCTCTCTTGAGAGTTGTTTTTCTTTATATTAATTGGTGAAGTCAATTAAAAAAGGAGAATGTTACTTATGGCTGACGAAGTAAAGGCAGATTATGAGCAGCTTGAGCAAGTTGCTACCCGGTTTGCCAACCAATCCCACGAAATCCAACAAATGTTGCAGCAGGTTCGCAACCAGATGCACAAACTCCAGAGCGACTGGATAGGGCGCGGTTCGCACGCCTTTTTCAGCGAAATGGAAGGCAAGGTTTTGCCCGCCGTGCAACGCCTGCAACATGCGCTGGAAGAAGGCAATCGGGTAACCAAAGATATTGTTCAAACCATGCAACAGGCTGATGAAGAGGCCAGTTCGCCTTTCCGCAGCAGCCACACCTAAGCCGTTCAATTAGCCTGATTGGGAGATTTTATCAAGGAGGTCAGTATGTCCGAAGAAAAAATCAAATTAGTTTATGCTACAGCCGAAGATATGATCAACTCTTTCCAGCGCGGCAGCGAACAACTGGAAAAAACTTTTCAGGAAATGCAAGGCGTTGCCAGCACCCTTGAAGGTGGTGCGCTGCTGGGCCAGGGCGGAACTGCGTTTACCGATGCGGTGCGGAGCAAACTCTGCCCGGCGATTGGGCGTTTGAATGACAAATTCAAAGAACTGGCCGGCGACGTTCAAAAGGCGATTGAGTACATGCAAGAAGCGGATAAAACGTCCGCCAGTAAGTTTTAGGGGAAGGAGAATTAACCAATGGATCCAATTACAAAAATGTTGATCCGGTTTGCGCGTAGAGTTGTGCAAGGGGTTATGTCTCAATTAATGCAACAATTTAACATTGTGCAGGAACAGGCTTTGGCGCCCATGCGGCAAATGATCCAGGCGGTAACCGGTGGTATCTGGATTGGCGACGGGGCCAACGCTTTTGTTGAAGAAGTTTCCAGCCTGATGATCCCCGGTGTGGGAAAAGTGGGCGAGCACATTACCACCATGCACAAAAATCTTCAGCATGCCTGCGATGTGATTGACCAGGCCGATTCTTCGGTGAATAGCAAAGTTAATGGCCTGGCCGATGTTTTTGGCGGAATCTATTCGGGCTGAGCGCTGTACTTACCTGAGCCATAATTAGCTTTGGAGGAAATACAATGGCAGATGAAGTTTATATGGAAATCCCGGCTGTTCGCAGCATGGCCAAAACCTTTGGCCAAATCGGCGAAGTGTTAGAAGCTGTTGCCAAAGTCCTTGAAGGTCTGTCGATGATCCTCAAAACCACCGCTTTTATTGGGTTGGTAGGTGGTTACGCGCTGGCAGCCTTTATTGACTTTATCCGGCCCCACATTGAGCAAATGTCTAAAAAATGCCAGGAACTTATGCAGGATTTGAACAAATCGGTTGACGCCTACGAGCGCGGCGATGCTTTGGGAGCAACCCGTTTCTATTAATTCCTAATTCATCCGGGCCAAAAATGCAGAAAGGCGGATTTGGGCGATTGGCTAAATCCACCTTTCTCTGCTTTTTGGCTCCAAACCAAAGGGCCTCATCCACAAAACAGGGGGCCAACTTGGCCCCCTGAAGCCCACCTTCCCCGTTGGGGTTATCGCACAAAATTACCCAACGAGATGACCATCGCCAGTACAAATGCAATTGCCAGTAACGCCGCTATCACAATCATGATTGTTTTCAGGTTGGGCCAGCGGCTCTTTTTGGCCGAGGGAATCTGGCCAAAATAATCAAGCAACTGTTGGGCCAACACCGTGGCATCTTTCTGGCGGCGAGCCGGTTGCGGGTCAACCGCCAGAATGGCGATGTCGGCAACCATCTTCACATCTTCAACCCGGTTCATTTTGGTGAGCCGGTTGCGTTGCACATCGCGGTACACATCAAAATCGCTTTGTAATTTGTAATCAAAGGCCGGTTCACCTACCAGCAACTCGTACAAAGTTAACCCCAGGCCAAAAACATCGGTGGTGTAATCGGGCCGGATTTTGGGGTTGTTGATGAGTTCCGGGGCGGTGTAGCCCGGCAACACAAAAAAAGGATACCAGTTGGCGTTGATGCCGGCGGCATCGCTGACCAGGCCCAAATCAAATAACAATACCCGTGGCACGTTGGGTTCGTCGTCAAAGCGCACCAGCACTCCATCGGGGCTAAGCCCAAAGTGATAAATGCCTTTGCTGTGCATAAAAGCCAGGGCATACGCCAGCCCAAGCACAATCCAGCACACGTGGTTAATCCACAACTGGGGATTTTCGGTGATAATATCGCGCAGGGGTTGGCCTTCAATAAATTCAAACAGGTAGAAGTAGAGCAAATGGCCCTGCAACATAGTTTTGCCGTAGGCATCCAGCTTGATGGTAGTGCCGGCATACGGGGGCAGCAGGGTGGGCAAATATTTATTTTGGCTCTTTTTAAGCTGAATATCGCGTAAAAACTCGGCTTCGCGTTTGAGCCGTTCCTTGTTCTCGTTACCGGGATGAGCTATTTTTAGAAAAACCTTTTTCTTTTGGTGCGTGGCCTCGTACAGCACCGACGAGCGCAGCACAATCACCGGCTTGACAATTTCAATATCGCCCACCCATTCGCCATAGCCAAGAATACTGGGCGACATTTCCGCCGGGCAGTAGGTTTCTTGGCAATAAAGATTGTTATCGGGCGAGGTTCGGTTACATAATAAGCAAACTTGTTTCATGGTTTACCCCCAAAAGCCTGTTTATGACGCTCACCGGTAATCTTTTATTAACACTACCGTTATTTTGGGGGCGTGTCAAGTTAAAAAATTTGGCCATATTGTTATCCTCTTCTGTTTTGCGGTGAAGGATAAGGAGCGTGCAAATCCGTATGAACGAACCTGTTTACATTGATCGTCCCCCTCGCATCCAGCCGGAACTGCCCTTTGACCAAATTGAAATCCCGGCCCCGCCCGACAAACCGCAAGAAGGTAACGCCCGGCTGGTGCAGGTAGGGCTGCCGCTGGTTACAATCATCGGTTATATTTTGATTGGCACGTTGGGCGGCGGCGGGGGCAACCCCATGTTTATGCTGCCAATGGCCCTGTCGGTGGTTGCTTCGGTGGCCTTTTCCGTGTACAGCTTTCGCAAAGAAAAGCTGCGCCAGGCCGAGGTTGAACAGGCTTACTCCGACCGGCTGGTTGAACTCACCAAAGAGATGAACATTTACCACGATACGCAGCGCCGCTTTTACCGCTACAACTACCCGGATCGCGCCGCTGTTTTTAGAGTGGTTAACAACGCCCGCGTTGAGGTTGAAAAAACCGAGCGCACCCTCCGCGCCGAAGCCCGCCTGTGGGAACGGCGCGTTTCCGATGACGATTTTGGCGTAATCCGGCTGGGCATGGGCACGCTGCCTTCTACCGTTACCTACGTGCTTACCAAAGTAGAAAACTTTGAGGACCCGCAGGTGCGCGAGGCCATGAAACTGGACGAGGACTCGCGCTTTGTGCCCGATATTCCGGTTATCATCTCGCTGCGCACCCCCTACAAGGACAAAAAGAAAGAGGACGAAGAAGCCAGCGACGACCAGGAAAAAAAAGAGGAAAAAGAAACCCTGGCCAGCCTCACCCCGGTAACGCACGCGCTGGGCATTGCCGGCGAGCCGGCGGCGGTGTACACCTACACCCGCGCCATGCTGGCCCATTACGTGGTGTTCCACGCCCCCGGCGACGCCAAACTATACGTGCTGGCCACCAACAAAAAAGAATGGGCCTGGACGGAGAATTTACCGCACAGCCAAAAAGATGATCTGAGCCAGTACCTCTGCTTTGTGGAAGAAACCAAAGAAGAGCAGGAAATAAACTTTTTTGGCGAGGACGAAGAAGGCGCGCTGGGGCAATATCTGGAAGGCATCCGCAAAATTTTGGCCCAGCGCAAAATCCGGCTGCAAGAGCGCAACGAAAACTCCGGCGGGGTAGACCCCACCCTGCCTTTTTTACTGCTGGTGGTTGATTTGCTCGATACCACCTACAACCCCAACTCGCCGCTAAAATCGCTGGAATCCGACGCCGCCATCTCGATTATGCTGGAAGAAGGGGCGCAACTGGGCGCAACGGTGGTCTTTTTGGTGCCGGAACGCAGCAAAGTGCCCGGCGGCTGCATTTCGGTGATTGAAATTGAAAGAACCACCCCGGCCACCAACAGTAAAATTGAGCAGGTGCAAAAGCTCCACTTCCGGTACGCCGAGGTGGGCGTTAATACCTTCCGCTACGTAGGCGAGGCCGATTTGGTGGCTCGGCCCGAAGAAATGCTGTTCCTCACCGGCCAGTTGGCCCAACTGCGCCTCCGCGAAAGTTTTGGAGCCAACCTCACCCGCGCCGTGCCTTTCCTCGATTTGATGGGCTACCGCTCCGTTAAAGAATTGCAGGACGACGCCTGGGCCAAGTGGCAGGACAGCATCAAGCCCAAATACGCCAACTGGCTGCGCTGCAAAATCGGGATGATGTCGGGCAACAAGCCGCGCACGATGGTCTTTTCATCCAAACGCGATGGCGTGCATGGCATGGTGGCCGGCAGCACCGGCTCCGGTAAATCCGAGCTGCTCATCTCGCTCATTTCGGGCATGGCCATCACTTACGACCCCACCGTGCTCAACTTTGTGCTGGTGGATTACAAAGGCGGCGGCGCGTTCAAGGGTTTTGAGGAGTTGCCCCACTGCGTGGATATTGTCACCAACCTGGCCGCCGACGGCGTTACCCGCATGTTCACCGCCATTCAATCAGAGATGATGCGGCGGCAGGCGCTCAATGTTGAAACCGGCACCAAAAACATTGTGGATTACCGCCAAAAAGGGCTGCACCAAACCCACCATCCCTACCCGTACCTGTTTATCATTATTGATGAATTTGCCGAAATGATTGCCGACCGGGCCGAATTTAAAGGCCAGCTTGAAAGCATTACCCGCGTGGGCCGGGCGCAGGGCGTGTCGCTGATTTTGGCGGCGCAGCGCCCCAGCGGCGTCACCGACCAGATGCGCTCTAATATCAAATTCCGCATTTGTTTGCGCGTGGAAACCCCCGGCGAAAGCCGCGAAATGCTGCGCCGCTCCGAGGCCGCCTTTTTGCCCAGCGACATCCCCGGACGCGGCTATTTGCAGGTGGGCAACGACGAAATCGAGTTGATGCAGGTGGCCTACACCGGCGACAAAGTGACTGATCCCAATCGCGGCCCGCAGGCCAAAGTCATCTGGCCCGACCGGGGCGACACCTACGATGTTTCGCAGGATCAGGAGCCGCCGGAACTGTACAAGTACATTGTGACCATGCTCGATAAAATGGCCAAAGAGCATGGCATTGAAAAACAGCGCGCGCCGTGGCCCGATTTTTTGCCCAAACGGCTGTCGCTTTCGGAATTGCTGGTATCGCCCGACCAAACCATCCCCGCCGTTACCTCCGCCGAATACCTGGCCGAAGTAGACCGGATTATGCTGGGTCAGGAGCCGGACGAAACGCTCACCCTCAACCCGTCGCTGAACAAGTGGCTCAACGGCGAAACCGGCTGGCTGCCCCGGCTGAATTGGGAGCACTACGCCATGCGCCCCACTGTGGGGCTGGTAGATAATCCCTACGCCGCCAAGCAAATGCCGCTGGTGATTGACCTGCCGCGCGGCCACGTGGCCGTTTTTGGTGCGTCCGGCTGGGGCAAAACCACTTTCATTCGCACGCTGGTGGTGAGTTTGGCCGCCACGCATTCGCCTAACCATGTGCATATGTACCTGCTGGATTTGGGCGGACGCAACCTGGGCGTGCTGGCCGACCTGCCGCACGTGGGCGCGGTCATCATCCCCGATGCTGAAGGTTACGAGGAGCGGGTGGAACAACTGCTGCGCGAACTGGACGATATGGTTGAGCAGCGCAAAACCATCCTCAACAACGCCGGCCTGCCCGACCTGTACAAATACAACGACGCCTACCCCAACGACCCGCTGCCGGCCATTTTGGTGGCGATTGACAACTTTATTGAGTTCCGCGAAACGTTTGGCGGCGACGCCGAAGCCGACGTAGAAACAGTGTTTGATAAATTTGTCGGCCTGGCCCGGCAAGCCAAACCCTACGGCATCCATTTTGTGATTACCGCCAACGAACTGGGCATTTTATCCAGCCAGTTGCAAAGCCTGTTCACCGAGCGGCTCACGCTGAAGCTGGCCGATCCCACCGAATACCGCATGATTGTGGGCGGCCACGTGCCGGATATTGGCGATGTGCCGGGTCGGGGGTACACCAAAATTGGCCATTTGCCGCTTAGCCTGCAAGTGGCGGTGCCGATTGACCTGCGCCGCGACGGGCGCGATGGGCAATCCAACGAGAACAAGGAGTTGGAGCAATACGCCCAAAGTATGCAGGATTTCATTGCCGGCAGCGGCTTCCAGTACCGCCACCCGGTGCGGGTGGACGCGCTGCCGCGCTCGATTTTGTTCAAACAAATTCTGGCGCGCGGGTTTGAACTGGAACTCAACGAAACGTTTGTGCCGCAGTTAAAACTCCGCGCCGCCCAAAACTGGCGCGATAGCCTTAACCCCGATTTGGCCGACTGGCTCAAAGTGACCATCGGCGTGATTTCCGGCAACCGCCTGCGCGAAATGCACTTTGAGGCCAAACGCGACGGCGTGCACGGCCTCATCGCCGGCGGCACCGGCTCCGGCAAATCCGAGTTGCTGATGACGCTGATTGTCGGGCTGGCCCTCAACTATGACCCCAGCGTGCTCAATTTTGTGCTGGTGGATTACAAAGGCGGCGGCGCGTTCCAGCCTTTCCGCGATTTGCCGCACTGCGTGGACATTATCACCAACCTCAATAAATCGGCGGTCAAACGCTTTTTTACCGCCATTAACGCCGAAATGCAGCGCCGCCAAAAGCTCAACGCCGATACCGCCACCAAGGATATTGTGGAATACCGGGCCAAAGGGCTGCACCTCAGCAAAGAACCGTACCCGCACCTGTACATCATCATTGATGAATACGCCGAGATGATTACCGATAACCCGGAATTTAAAGACGAGCTGGACAGCATTACCCGCGTGGGCCGGGCGCAGGGCGTTAACCTGCTGCTGGCGGCGCAGCGCCCCACCGGCGTTAGCGACCAGATGCGGGCCAACATCAAGTTCCGCATTTGTTTGCGGGTTGAGCAGGTAGATACCAGCCGCGAAATGCTGCGCCGCTCCGACGCCGCCTTTTTACCCAACGGCATGCCGGGCCGTGGCTATTTGCAGGTGGGCAACGAAAACATTGAGCTAATCCAGGTGGCCTACACCGGCGAAAATTACGAGTACGCCGAGGTGCACGAGGGCGGTCGCCACCCTAAATTTTACGATGTGGTGGTGAACCTGTGCAACGAACTGCTGCAAGGCGAAGCCCCGCGCACGCCGTGGCCGCCCTTTTTGCCCACCAAAATGACCCTCTCCAGCCGGCTGGTTGAGGCCTACATGGACAGGGAGTACGAACCGCTGATGGGCCTGGGCCGCCACTCGCGCCCCAATTGCCTTAACCCGTTTGTGCAGGACTGGTTTGCCAACAAGGTGGCTTGGCCCGGCATGAACTGGAACAAAACCGCCATGCGGGCCATTGTTGGCCTGCTGGACGACCCCTACAACGCCCGCCAGATGCCGCTGGTGGTTGATTTAACCAAAGGCCACGTGGTGCTGTTTGGCGCGTCGGGGTGGGGCAAAACCACCTTTATGCGCTCGCTGGTGGTGAGTTTGGCCGCCACCCACTCGCCCGCCGAGTTTCACGCCCACATCCTCGATTTGGGCGGGCGCAACCTGGAAGTGCTACGCGCCCTGCCGCACGTGGGCACCATCATCATGCCGGATGAGCGCGGCTACGAGGAGCGGGTGCAGCAAATTCTGCGCGAGTTGAACGACATCATTGACGAGCGCAAACGGTTGTTCAGCGATGCCGGCGCTTCAACGTTGTACGAGTACAACATCGGCCACCCGCAAAAAATCGAGCCGGCCATCCTGTTTATTATTGACAACTTTGCCGAGTTCATTGAAACCTTTGGCGAAGGAGCCAAACAGGACAGCGAAAACAACCTGTTGGAAGCCTTTATCTTTTTGGTGCGGCAGGCCAAAGCTTATGGCCTGCATTTTGTAATTTCGGCGGGCCGCCTTAACGAACTGTCGGGCAAGTTGTACAGCCTGTTCACCGAGCGCTTCACCCTGCGCCTGTCCGATTCTGGCGATTACCGGGCCATTGTCGGCGGCACCGTGGCTGATATTGATGAAATTCCGGGCCGGGGCTACGTGAAGTCGGGCCGCCAGCCGCTGGAATTTCAGATTGCCTACGGCGTGGGCGAGGTTGATGTGCAGCAGGGGCAGGTAAAGGGCGAAATGCACGAAATTCGGCGGCTGGGCGAGCTGATGGATGTGTTGGGACAAGACGCTTGGCAGGGCCGCGAGCCGCTGCGTATTGACGCGCTGCCCAAATCGTCCTCGTACCGACAGGTGTTGAGTGAGATTTTTGGCATCAATGCCGAAAAAGGCTTTTTGGATGAACTGAAAAACGCCATCAGTAACAAATGGGCCAAAACCGGCTCCGCCGAAAGCGCGGACTGGCTATCGGGGCCGCTGGGCATCACCTCCGGCAACCGCAAACGGACGATGCACCTGTCGGCCAAAACCGACGGCGTGCACGGGATGATTGCCGGTGGCACCGGCTCCGGTAAATCGGAATTGCTGATGACGCTGATTGTGGGGCTGGCGGCTTACCAATCGCCCGATATTCTCAACTTTGTGTTGGTGGATTACAAGGGCGGCGGCGCGTTCCAGCCCTTCCGCAAACTGCCGCACTGCGTGGATATTGTCACCAACCTCAACAAAGCGGCGGTGGCCCGCATGTTCACCGCCATTAACGCCGAAATCCGGCGGCGGCAGGCGCTCAACGCCGAAACCGGCACCAAAGATATTGTGGAATACCGGGCCAAAGGGTTGCACCTCAGCCGCGAGCCGTACCCGCACCTGTTTGTCATTATTGACGAATACGCCGAGATGATTGACGACAACCCCGAATACCGGGCCGAACTGGAAAGCATTACCCGCGTGGGCCGGGCGCAGGGCGTCAATTTGGTGCTGGCCTCGCAGCGGCCCAAAGGCGTCAGCGACCAGATGCGGGCTAACATCAAGTTTCGCATTTGTTTGCGGGTGGAGCAGGTGGATACCAGCCGCGAAATGCTGCGCGCGCCCGACGCCGCCTATTTGCCCAACGGCATGCCGGGGCGCGGCTACATTCAGATTGGCAACGAAAACCTGGAGCTGATTCAGGTGTCGTACACCGGCGAAAACCAGCCCGATGACCGCGAACCGGCGGCGTTGTGGCCGGAGCGTCCCCCGGCGGCGCAGGTTGGCGAGGAAGTGCCCAAGTTGTTTGATGCCGTGGTAATGCTCACCTCGGAGTTGGTGGGCGGGCAGATGGCTCCCAAACCGTGGCCCAACTTTTTGCCCACCCAGTTCAGCCTGCAATCGCCTATTGCCGATCCGCAGAAGAACCGCAGCTTTGTGCTGGTGCCCGCCATAACCGATTGGCTCAATGGCGATACCGCCAACCTGTGGCCCGGCGTTGACTGGCGCAAAACGGCCATGCGCCCGGTGCTGGGGTTGCTGGATAATCCCGCCGAAGCCCAGCAAATTCCGCTGGCGTTTGATTTTAGCCGCAACCACCTGATTGTGATGGGCGATTCCGGCTGGGGCAAAACCTCGTTTTTGCGCTCGCTGCTGGTCAGTTTGGCCGCCACTCACTCGCCCGATGAGTTCCACGCCTACGTGCTGGATTTGGGCGGGCGCAACTTCCGCAGTTTGGAAGAGTTGCCGCACCTCGGCACGGTTATCTACGCCGATGAAGAAACCTACGAGGAGCGGTTGCAACGGCTGCTGGCCAAACTGGAGAAAATGGTAGATGACCGCCAGCAGATTTTTAGCAACGCCGACGCCGCCAGCCTGTACGATTATAACGAACGCTACCCGGAACAATCGCTGCCGGCGGTGCTGGTGCTGATTGACAACTTTGCCGATTTGCAGGAAAACTACGAAATGCTGGTAGAAAGCACGCTGCTGCCGCTCATTCGCCGCTCGTTGAGCATGGGCGTGTCGTTTGTGGTTACGGCCAACATTCCCAACAACCTGCCCAGCAAACTGTACAACCTGTTTGGCGAACGCATCACCTTTAAACAGGGCAACCTGGACCGGTACATGGATATTGTGGGGCGCGGTGCCATTGAAATTGATGATATTCCGGGGCGCGGTTACATTCGGGTGGGCCGCCAGCCGTTGCTGTTCCACATGGCTTTGCCGGTGGGTCTGTTTAACCCGGAAGATGGCCGCGATACCCGGCCCGAAGCGGACGAAATCCGCCTGATGGCCAAACACATGCGCGAGCAACTGGACACGCTCGCCTGGCGCACCCACCCCGACCCGGTAAAAACCCTGCCCGAAGTGGTGCCGCTGCAAGAAATGCTCGATGAGGCCGGCCCGGTGCGCCCGCAGCGCGTTCAGGCGGTGTTGGGGCAGGATGCCAGCCTGCGCCCGGCCCTGTTTGACCTGGCCCGGATGGGGCCGCACTTTGCCGTGGTTGGCCCGCCGCTATCGGGCAAAACTA
Organism: uncultured Caldilineaceae bacterium; assembly: GCA_964517605.1. Lineage (GTDB taxonomy): Bacteria > Chloroflexota > Anaerolineae > 4572-78 > J111 > J095. Next base: position 51,511 of record CAZFCE010000024.1, read on the forward strand.
CGGTGCTGTACAACTGGGTGCTATCGCTGGCGTGGCGTTACCCGCCCCGGCAGGTAAAAATGGTGCTGGTTGATTTTCAGCGCAAATTTGTGGAATACGATGGTCAGCACCGGCTGGACGAACTGCCGCACGTGCTGGCGGCCATCTCTGAGGCGGAGCAAATGGAGGCGCTGCTGGCCAACCTCAAAACCGAATGCGAGGCGATGGCAGCGCAGGGCGATTATGAGTTGTTCATCATCATTGATAATTACGATGATCTGGCCGAGGAGATTGAACGCATCCGCGATTTGCCGCGTGATTTGGCCGGTTTGGCCCGTCGGTTTGGCCGCGATGGCCTGCACTTTGTTATTGCCGGGGCGCTCGATAGTGGCATTAACGAATTGCGGCGGCGAGTGCAAGCCTCTAACTACGGCATCGGCCTGCGCACGGCGCAATCGGTAGAAACGTTACGGGTGGGCCGCACCCCGTCCGAGGTGCGCGGCAAAGAGGTGCAAATTGGGCGCGGCTTCATTGTAAAATCCGGCCAACCCACCATGATTCAGGTGGCCACGCCGTATGTGAGCAAAGGCATGGCTGTGGCCGAAGCCGGCGCGGACGAAGCGCCCGTGTCGCAGGCGCTGGATTACTGGGTGGAGAAAATCAAAACCCGTTACCCCGACCAACCAACAGCGTGGGCTGCGCCGGTGGCTGGGGGTGCAACCGGCGGCGGGCCGGGGGCGGCTGCGCCGCAAAGCGAAAAATCGGCGCGGTTGATGGGGTTGCTCCAGCGCGGCCTGCGCCACGAACTGGCTCGCGTGGAAGAAGGCCAGCCCGCCGATAATCTGGTGGCGGCCAAACTGGTGCAGTTGGACATGGCCAGTTGGAACAACGAAGAAAAGCTGATGGCGCTGCTGCGGGAGATGTGGGTTAACCAAAAACGCGCCAGCGGCCTGCCGGAAGACATGATCAAACTAACGCTTGATGTTATGGATGACGAATCGATTTTGCTGGACGTGGCGGCGGCCCTGCCGCAAGAATAAATTGCAGGTTACATATCAAATGTAACCTGCGCAGGCAATAAAATCTCAGGGGCAACCCGTGTGGTGGCCCGGCGCTAAAAGGTTTACAAGGAGAATCCTATGAGTTCAACCCCGGCCCGGCTTGATTTGCGAGTGGATGTGATAGATAAAAAAGACCAGCGGGCGCTGGCGTTATCCAATTTAACGCCGGCTGAGTTTGTGGAGGCCATTTTGCGGGAGTTTAGGGAGTTGGAGTATTTAAGCGATGTCCCCGCCGATTACCAACTGCTCAAAGCCGAAGACAAAACGCCGCTGGAGGCGCAAAACCAGTTGCAACAGCAGGTGGCCAACAACAGCCGGCTGCTGCTGGTTGAAACCAGGCCGCCGCTGCCGCCAGACACCCGCCGGCCCAGCCAGGATATTTACCTGCGCGATCAGACCACCGGTAAGGTGTACAAACTCAACTGGCTGCCAGCGGTGATTGGCCGGCCCGATAAAAACCAGCCCCACAACGAATGGATTGCCGTCAACCTTGAATCGTACCAGGCCGGGCTGCGTGTTTCGCGGCGGCAGGCCATGATCACCGAGCAAAACGGCCAGTATTTTGTCGAAAGCATGTCGCGCAACCCCACCGCCATCAAAAAGGAAAACGGCGAGTTAATTGAGGTGGGCGCGGCCAAACAACCGCTATCCCCCGGCGATAGTATTTTTTTGGAGCGCAGTAACGTATCGCTAAAATTTATTGTGCGGGGTAATCTGCCGCCGGCCAAAAGTTAACGGGCCGGGGCCAACCCCAAACTCCTGAAAGGAAGGTGAACGATGGTTGATATTATCCAGGCCAATCAGGATGGGCTAAAAACCGTGGCGAGTAAATTTTCGCAGCAATCGGGCGAAACCGCCCATATGGTGCGGCATGTGCAGGCCACCATGCACCGGCTGCGCAGCGATTGGATTGGGCGCGGCTCGGAGGCGTTCTTTCGGGAAATGGAAGGGGAGGTGTTGCCCGCGCTCAACCGGCTGGTGCATGCGCTGGCGCAGGCCAGCGCTGTAACCAAAGAGATTGACCAACTAATGCAGCAAGCCGACGAAGAAGCTTCGTCGCCGTTTAAATCTATGGATAAAACCGGCGCCGCCGCCGGAGCGTTGGGCGGCAGAATTGGCGGCGGGTTGAGCGCCTCGATTTTTGGCAACGCCGGGCAGTTGGGCGGCAATTTTTTTGGTGGCAATATGATGGGCGATGGTTCGGTGCGGCCCAATGATTACAGCGTTCCCCAAAACTGGCTGGCCGGCGTTACCGATTCGCTTCAGGGTTACATGAAGGATAATTACAATAACGATTACGGTATTCCCAAAGATTGGCTGGCCGGCGTGAAGGAGGGCTTAAACCAGCCCACCGAACAGCCGGCGCAAGATGCGGGCCAGCCGGCCAGTAGCAGCGGCGGCTCCGGCGGCGGTTCGGGCGGTGGTTCCGGTGGCGGCGGCGGTGAGCAATCCGGCGGCGGTGGCTCCGGCTCCGGCGGGGGATCGGGTAGTGGTTCTCCGGAATCGACCTCGCCCGCGGTGGGCATGCCCGGCGGTGCTGGCGGCACTTCGTCGCCGCAAGCCGAATTTCACAGCCCATATTCCAGCGGCGGCTCCTTTGGTAGCAATTTTTCGGGCGGCGGCAGCGAAGGCGGCGGCTCTACCGGCCCGGCCCAACCGGGAGCGCTGCGCTATCAGCCTTTTGGCGGCATTATCGGCGGTGGTAGCGGCGGCGCGCTTCCCGGCGGATTGGGCGGCTCTACCGGCGGCTCGATGGGCGGCGGCGCGCCCGTTCCGCCGGCTGCCGGCAGTCAGGCCGGATTCTTGCCCATTGGTATTGCCGCCGCCAGCCCGTTTTTGGCCCTGTTGGGCAAGGCGCTCAACAAAAAGGACAACGAATAATTTTACCGGCCCAATTTTTAGCGGAGAGGATACCCCATGAACGGTGAAACTGTAGAACCTGTCAATATTTTGGTGTCTCGGGAAGAATTGCTGTTTGTGTTAAAGGCGTTGGGGGCCGATTTTATCCCCGGCCTGGAAGCCGCCGCGCTGGCCGAATTACCCGCCGAGCAACAGACGCTGGCGCTGGCGGTAGCCGAGCGGGCGCTACGGGCGCGGGATTTGGTGCGGGGGCTGGCTGGCCGCGATGCGGAAATTCACACGGCGTTGCTAACCATGGTGGGCGTGTGCGCTTACGCTCACCATGTGGTTTTTGCCTATCACTGGCCGGCCAATGCCTCTGCGCCCCGACAGTATTTTGGCCATATCCGGGGTGATGATATTGTGGCTCACACCCGGCCCAATGATGGGTTGCATCTTTTTTCGCTGTTGCCGGATAAATCCTATTTATCAGACCAAATTTTGGCGTTTTGCCAGTGGGCTGATGCCCCGGCAACGGCGGCGGTGGAACTGGCTGTGTCCAGCGCCACGTTTGCCACCGCGCGAGAATTGGCCGGCGCGGGCCAACTGGAACCGGCCCGGCAGACGTTAACCGGCAGCGGCGTGGCGGCGGCAGCGGCATCGGCTTTGGTGGATACGCTGGCCAGTTTAGCCCGGATTTCTATTTTGCAAACGGTAAAACAGCCGGGCGGCGGCGGCATCCAAAAACACGACATCACCCTGTTGCAGGATGGGCAACGCGCGTGGCTGGTGATCGCCCCGGAGGATGGCGCGGCAGAAACCCGGCTACGCATAAAAACCGCCAACAGGGCTGAGGTGCGGGAACTGCTTGAAACGTGTTTGTAAAAGCGGCAGCCCGCCCAAAAATTTGGCCGGGGTTATCTTTCTGTTGTAACTTTCTGCTATAATGTCAACCATAACAACCGTTATTGCGGTTGTTGCCCCACGCCGTTACCCACGCAAATCAGGAGGAGAAAAAGTATTTTTATGGTTAGCAAAAAGATACTGAAGGTGTGGTTTATTCTGGTTTGCCTGTGCCTGGGGTGGCCGGCTTCTACCCTGGCCCAATCGCCGCTGCCCCAACACGCGATTGTGATTTATCCGGCGGCAGAACCCGGTGCCGATGGCATGACCTTGAATGTGTTTTTTGTGCTCACCGATGAGAATGGTCAGCCTGTGCCCCGGCCCGGCATTGATACGGTAGAAATCCAGTTGCTCGATGGCAACACCACCCCGGTTCCGGTAAAATTTTCCGAAGCCAACACCCCGTTTTACATCGCCTTGCTGATGGACGCCAGCGGCAGCATGGCCCCGGTTATGGCCAACGTGCGCGAGGCGGCCCAAACCGCCATTGATAGCGTGCCGCCCAATGCCAAAGTTGCGGTTTATAAGTTTAACGACTTGAGCATTGACGACCAACTGCGCCCCATTGAGCCGTTTACCGGCGATAAAGTGCTGGTCAAAGGCAGTATCAACGCGGTTCAGTCTGACCCCAACGCGCCCACCTGCCTGTACAACGCCGTCTACAAAACCATCGAACAGTTGGACGATGCCACCACCGCCCCGCAGGAGCGCCAGGCCATTATTCTGTTCACCGATGGCAAGGATGAGCGGGCCAACGGTGCGCCGTGCAGCCAGCGCAAATACGAAGACGTAATCAACCGGGCCACCCGCGCCCAGCCGATTACGCCCATTCACACCATTGGCCTGTGCGCCGATGCCGCTTGCAGCAACCTTAAACGCGAAGAGCTGCGCAGCATGGCCAAAGAAACCTCGGCTTTTTCGGCGATGGGCAGCAAAGACAGCCTGGGGCAACTGTTTGGCGAAATTATGACCGGCCTCAATAGCCAGATGGTGGCCAACGCCAAAGTTTTTCCCAAAAAAGGGGATAATCAGGCGGTTTTGCGGATAAAACTGCGCGATAACGCCCCGCAACTTACCACCACCTTTGGCTTTATCTCCGACCGCGATTACGCCCCGCCCGCCGCGCCGGTAACAACCCAGATTAGCAGCATTGTCTACGATGCGGCCAAAGATACCTACAAACTGGCGCTGGCCGTTACCAGCCCGGAGCAGTTGCAAAAAGTAGTGGTTGAAGTATGGGACGAAAAGGGCGGCACGCAGGTTCCGCCGGCCCAGGAATTTGAAACCCCCGGCCCCACCATTCAATTTGAGCGGAACTCGCAGGGGTTGTCCTCCGGGCGGGAGTACACTTTTAGGGTGCGGGCGGTGGACAAAAAGGGCAATCTGATTATAGCCAACGAACAGGGCGATACCACCCTGACCTCGCGCAAGTTTGTGTACGAGCCGCCGCAAGCCGATGTCATCAAATTTAACATCAAATCGGTTCAGGCCGATTACCAGAGCAACCAGTTAAAAATTGATCTGGACGTGCCCGAAGCCAACAAAGTAAACAGCTACGAAGGGTTTATTGTTGACGAAAATACCGGCGCGGGCGTGCACGAATTTGCTCCCACGCTGTTTTCCGGCGCGCAAATTGTTGTGCCGCTGCCGCCTACCATTCAGCAGGCCCAGCAGGAAGGCGGTTACAAACTCACCCTGTATTTAACCGATAAGGATGGCCGGCGGTTGCAGGCCGAGCCGTACCAATTTAAAGCGGTGCCGCCGCCGCCGCCCGGCTTGCTGGCCCGGCTTGGCCTCGCGTTGCAAAATCCGCTGGTGCTGGTAACGATTTTTGTGATTATCCTGTGCGTCATCTTTTTGATAATCTACTACAACCGGCCCGCCCGCAAAGAAGAACTGCCGGCCCCCATGCTTCGCCCGCCCGTTGACCACACCATCATCAGCGCCCCCAGCCCGGAACTGGCGCAGATACGGCCCACGGCTTCACCGTCGCGCCCGGTAGCTCCGCCGCCGCCCGGCATTCGGCTGGAAGTGGTGGAAACATCATCGCCGCCCGCCGAAAAAACTAAACTGATTACCGCTTTTCCGTGCGTGATTGGCCGCACCGGCTGCGATTTTAACTTCCCCGACGACCAGCACATCTCGCGCCGCCACGCCGAAATCACCCGGCAGGGCAGCACCTTTTACATTACCGACCTGGAAAGTCGCAACGGCACTTTTATTGGCGAAACCCGGCTGACCCCGCGCCAGCCCACACCGCTGCCCGGCGCGGCTATTGTGCGGCTGGGACGCCGCACCCAAATAAAAATTGAGCCTCAATAAACCAGACCAGACAAAAACTATGGCCCGATCAATTCGTTTTATCATCCCATTTTTGATTTTAACCGTTGTGGCGTTGCCGGCTTTGCCGCTGGCCCGCGCCCAATCTGCCGTCCGCACGGTGGCAATTACTCACATTCAGGCGGTGGCCGCCGCCACCGGCGAGGTGCAGGTTTCGGCGTTGGTATCGGTGTTGGACGAAGCCGGGCAGCCGGTTTTGGGGTTGCCCGCCAATGCGTTCAGCATCTCCGAAAATAACCTGCCCATTGACAACCAGCTTATCACGGTCACGCCTCGCGCCGCTGACCCGCTCAACGTGGCCGTGCTGATTGATACCAGCAGCGGCATGGCCAAACCCGGCCCCAACCGGGTGCGGGCCATTGACGCCGCCAAAGATGCGGCCATTGCGTTTATTGGGCAACTCGGCCCGGATGACCAGGTGGCGGTGTACGAGTTTAACAGCCGGGCCATCAGCCAGCAGGATTTTACCTACGATCACAACCTGGCGATTGACCAGGGCGTGGTTAAACTGGATGCCCGCGATGTGGCCGATGCCTGCTTAAACGATGCCCTGAGCCAGGTGTTGGACCGGTTGGCCACCAAAAACGAAGGCCCCCGGGCGATCATAGCCATCACCGGCAACCCCGCCGGCGAAGCCTGCCCCGTTACGCCGGTAGAAAGCGTGGTTGAAGCCGCCACCACGGTTGGCAATGCCATCCCCCTTTTTATGGTGGGATTTGGCAGCAAACTCAACCAGGAAGAACTATCGCGGTTGGGGCAGGGCAGCGGCGGGCGGGCGCTGCTGGCCCCGGATTCAAGCCAGATAACCGAGCAACTGGCTTCTGTTTCACAGCAGCTAAAAAACCAGTACAAACTGACGTATGCTACCAAAGCCGCGCCGGGGCCGGCTACCATCATTGTGTTTGAAACCGCCTCGCAATTGTCGGATCGCCGGCAGGTGGTGATTCCGGCGGCCATTTTGCCCACGCCCACACCGGTGCCGCACTACGCCATCAGCCTCACCGTTGACCAGCCCAGCGGCGACAAGTTAAATGTAAAGGTTAATGCTACTACCGGCATCACTTTAACCCAAACCGAGCTTTATGTGGATGACCAATCGGTTAAAAAAGCAACCACTCCGCCGCTTGACCAATTTACTCTGGATGTAAACCAGTTGGGGTCGGGCAAGCATATTATCCGGGTGGATGCGATTGACTCCAACCAGATAACCGCCACGGCCCAGGTTGAGTTGATGTTAACCATTCCGCCCACGCCCACGCCGGCTCCCACGCCGGTTCCGCCGCCACCGGCGGTAACTCCACCGGTAAGCGCCGGCGGATTGGCCGCCTCGTCCGTGCTGCCGCTGGCGTTAATTTGTGGTGGCGGCCTGTTGCTGCTGGCGTTGGCCGGATTGATGGGCTATTTGTTGCTGGCGCGCTCAAAGCCAAAACAACCGGCTGCGCCACCGCCGCCACCCGCAACGACTGCCCGCGCCGCGCCGCCGCAAATGCCGCCGGTGTCCGTTACTTCGCCGCCAACCCTTGTAGCCGGAGAAGATGACGAAGATGCGGCGGAGCGAACTCTGCTGCAACCGGCTTCTGCCGTGGCCGTAACCGTGCCCAGAGCCGCCAAATTGATAGTTATCGCCGGACAAGAACTGGTATCGCCGCCGGAGTTTATGTTAACTCATGCCGAAACAAAAATTGGGCGCAACACGGCCAAAGAACCCGGCAACGATATTGCGGTTCAGGACAAAGAGGTGTCGCGCGCGCATGCCCGCATCACCCGGCGCAACCAGCAATATTTTATTCAGGACCTCAACTCAACCATGGGCACCCAAATTAACGGCATCAAACTGCAACCCAGCCAGGAAACGGCGCTCAAACACAACGATGAAATTACGGTTGGCCCCCGCGCCAAATTCCGGTTTGAGTGGGCGGCCTCGGCGGCAGAGGGTGAAACGCTGCTCGATATGAATATGGACGAATTACGAACCAAATATGGGGCGCAAGACCCCTTTAGAACGCAATATGACTAAAAAATCGCAATCATCAAAAATTTTACTGCTGGTGTTGGCCGGGTTTGGCGCGCTGATTGCGCTGGGGTTGATTGGAACGGGCGTGTTTTTGTTTGTGGCCGCCAAATCAACCGCTACGGCGCGGCTTACGCCCACAGTAGCGGGTACGCCAACCCCGGTTCCGTCCACGGCTACTGTCGTGGCCGGGCTGGTGATTATCCCTTCGCCCACCGCTATGGATACCGCCGTTCCCAATGAAACACCCGGCCTGCAAACCGCCGATACCATGAGCCGCCAGCCCACCGCCACCCGTATGCCCACCAACACGCCTACGCCCACCGTGCCGGCGCGCCGCCACCCAACCGGCGTTACGGCTGATGGTTCAATCGAGTTGGTTGCCCCCGCCGATAACATTCAGCTTGCCAGCGACACGGTTGAGTTTAGCTGGAAGTGGCTTGAAAACAAAGGCTGTGAGCAACCACCCGATGGTTACGCCTTTGAAATCCGGGTGTGGCGCGATAACGACACCTCGCCGCCGATGGGGGCTATGGACGCCACGGGGCAAAAAACCAACATCAGTTGCAACCCGGCTACCGGAGCGCGCACCTTTACCATTGGCCGCATAAAAACCGTGCCGGGAGCCGAAGGCCAGGCAACCGGGCGTTTGCGCTGGGATGTGGCGCTGGTGCAGTTAACTCCCTATCAGCCGGTTATCACTACCAAGTACCGCACGTTCTTTTACTAAACAAATTGGCATTACCAACGGTGGTAAACCCCATGAGCATCAGCTTTGTGGCCGAAACAAATATTGGGCAAAAACGGCAAGTTAACGAAGACAGCCTGTGGCCCCGCACCCGTCAACACAACCACCTGCCCTCGGAACCCTACGGGATGCTGTTTGTGGTGGCCGATGGCATGGGCGGCCACGGCGCGGGCGATATTGCCAGCAGCCTGGCCGTTGCCGAAATTGCGGAGCGATATTATACCGTTGGCAGCGATTACCCCGGCATTGCCGAGCGGCTGGAGTTTGCCATTTTGTCGGCGCACCGGCTTATTTGCGACCGCGCCCCCCAATCCGCCGAAACGCAGGATATGGGCAGCACCGTAGCCGCCGCCGTGGTTAAATTTGATGAAGCCCGCTACCGGGGCGAAGTTTGGGTGGCCTGGGTGGGCGATAGCCGCGTTTATTTGTCGCGGCGTGGCCAGTTACAGCAGCTTTCCAGGGATCATTCACGGGTGTGGCCGCTCATCGAAGCCGGGCAAATCACCTGGGACGAACTTCACTTTCACCCCGACCGCTCAAAAATTACCAACGCCCTTACCCCCCGCCGCCCAAACGCCGCGCCCGAAATCCTGCGGTTTGACCTGGAGCCGGGCGACAAACTTTTACTCTGTTCCGATGGTCTCAGCGGCGAGGTTCGGCCCGAAGAATTGAGCCAGATTTTGGCTACCTACCCGCCCGAACAGGCCGCACCGTTGCTAATTGAACGGGCCAACGCCCCCAAGGATTTGTACGCCAACGGCCAGCAGCACCGGGTTGAGGGCGGCAACGACAACATCTCGGTGATTATTGTTCAACTTCCCGCTGACCAAACCGAAACCCAGCCAATGTCCGAACTGTCGTTACCAACGGTACTGGTCAAACCTCAGCCGGTAACGGCAGCGCCGCCGCCGGCCCCCAAGAAATCAACCAAAAAATCAAGCCGGTGGGGTTTGATTTTGGTGGTCGGGTTATTGCTGGTGGTACTGGCGGGCGGCGGTGGGCTGTTTTTTGCGCTGTCGGGTGCAACTAACACCCCACCACCGCCGCCGGTTACGGTTGCCGCCGGGCCGCCTCCCGCCGAAACCGCGGCGTCGGCTCAAAAGGCCATCATTGTGGCCGTAGATTCTACCCAAACGCCCGCGCCGGTTGAACCGTCAGCCACCGCCCTTGAAGTGCCGGTCAACGCCGCCGAAACGCGGGTGCCAACCGTTACCCGCGCTCCCACCGCCTCGCCCACGGCCACTTTTACGCCATCGCCTTCACCCACGCCGTCGCCCACCGCCACGCCACTCATCACCACCACGGCGGTGATCACCGTTGATGTGACCGCGCTGGTTACGCCCACGCTGCTGCTGCCCAACCCCGACGGAACCGGCAAAAACTCGTTTGATATCAGCCAGCCCATAACCTTTAGCTGGGATTGGCCGGGCGAGTTGCCGGCGGACTTTGGCTTTGAAATACGGGTTTGGCTGCGTGGCAGCGAGCCAACCGGCGCTCACAACGCCCTGCTCTTGAAGCAGGAGTCCTCTTATCAACATTTGCCTGGTGATACCGTATATTCGGTGGCGCTGGTTTTGAGTGGCGTTAAAGGCGTTACCGCCACCAGCGCCGATTACCTCTGGTCGGTGGGGGTGGTGCGCCTCAATCCGCAATACGAATGGCTGAACATTGCCGCCGCGCCGCGCCCCATCAGCCTGGTAGTGCCCAACGCCCCCGGTTCGGCGGGCACGCGCCCCCAATAGCCCGGCCTGAAAAGAGACAAATCTGGCAATGACCAAAGAAAAAATCCCCGGCATCAGCCGCATTGATTCCGGCAATACCCACGGCTGGTTTGCCCGGAAATACCACCAGGGACAAATCTACTCCCGATTTTTCAGCGATAGCCGCTACCAGGATTCAATGGCCGCGTTGGCTGCCGCCAAAGAGTATCGGGCCAAACTCGATGAAAAATTCCCCGCGCCCGCTACCGCCGCCTTTAGAAACGCGCCGCAAAAAAACAGTTCCACCGGGGTGGCGGGCGTGTCAGAAACCTTTATGCGGTCGCGTGGCGGCCAAAAAATCCCCTGTTTTACCGTAACCTGGCGGGCCGCCAAAGGCGTTTCGCGGACAAAAAAGTTCTCTATTTTGGCGTATGGCCGCGATGAAGCCTTTCGGCAAGCGGTCGAGTTTCGCCGGCAAAAAGAGGCCGAACTGCTCAACCCGCCGCCGGCTTCGGCTTGAGTTAACCTGGGATTGAAAGGGATTGGTTTGTGATGAGACGCGCCCGGTTGGCCGTGGTTCACGCTATAACTATTCTGCGGGCGCTTTTTTCCGGGCCACGCCGGGCCATGTTGGGCCGCATGCTCCGGTTTGCCCGCGAGTTGCCCGCCCGGTTTAACCAGCCCCTGCCGGTAATGATGGCCCAACTTACCCCCGCGCCCGGCCCGCCGCCCAGCCTGCCTCCGGGAGAACTCCAGGCGCTAGCCGATGCGGTGGCCGCCTGGCAGCTAACCTCACCGGTGGGGCGGTGTTTACGCCGGTCGTTGTTGCGCTACTACTTTCTGCGCGAAGCCGGGCTGCCGGTGGGCATTGTCTACGGCGCCCGGCTCAAAAGCCAACGCGAGGGTGGTGGTTTGGGCGGGCACGCCTGGACTACGCTCAATGGCCGCCCTTTTTTTGAAGCCCCCGGCGATTATCACGGTTTTGTGCAGATGTTTGTGTACCCGCCGCCCGGCCCCACCGATCCGGTTTCTTGATAGTTTCTTGACCTCTGCCGCCGTTACCTTGACCTCTGATTGATGTATTCCCCACTATACTGAATACAAAATCATATTCTATTGGGTTTGGCCTGTTGTAGTTTACCTCCGCTGCCATTCCATTCTCCATTCGCAGAAGAAAAGAGAATAGGGATTTATTTTACCGGTACAAGATACCGGTAAAACGCCTTAGTTTTAAAGGATTAAGGAGGTTACTGGCAAACCTGAGATTATTACTCTATTTCAAGAGGCAAGAACTTATGACAACTATTGATACCCCCAAAAACGCTGATTTTTATCACCCCGTTACCGCCACGCCTCCCCGCACCTGGCGGAGCTGGTTGATTGGCCGCCCGCTGGCCACCGCCGACGCTCCGCATCAAACCATTGGCAAGTTAGTGGGGCTGGCCGTATTTGCCTCTGATGCCCTTTCGTCCACGGCGTATGCCACCCAGGAAATTCTGGTTATTCTGGCGTTAGCCGGAGCGGCGGCGTTTAGCTTTTCTTTCCCCATTGCTTTGGCCATTGTGGTTTTGCTGGCGATTGTCACCATCTCCTACGAACAAACCATCCACGCCTATCCGGGCGGTGGCGGCGCTTACATTGTGGCGCGGGATAACCTGGGCGAACTCCCGGCGCAAATGGCCGGGGCGGCGCTCCTTACCGATTACGTGCTAACGGTGGCCGTGTCCATCTCGTCGGGTATAGCCCAGGTGGTATCGGCTTACCCCAACCTGTTTGCCTATCGCGTGTATTTGGCGGTGGGTACGGTGCTACTGATTATGATCATCAACCTGCGCGGCGTAAAAGAATCCGGCATTACGTTTGCCATTCCCTCCTACTTTTTCCTGATTATGATGGTTTTAACGGTGGGTGCCGGCTTTTTCCGGTACTTAACCGGTAGTTTGGGCACGGTCATCAACCCGCCGCCTGTTCAGATGATTCATTCGGCGCAGGCTGTTTCGGTGTTTTTGATTTTGCGCGCCTTTGCCAGCGGCACAACGGCGCTAACCGGCGTTGAGGCCATTTCAAACGGGATTACCGCCTTCAAAGAGCCGCGCAGCCGCAACGCCGGCATCACGCTAATCTGGATGTCGTCCATTTTGGGCGCGCTCTTTTTGGGGATTACGCTGCTGTCCGGCCACATTGGGGCGGTGCCATCCGAGGCAGAAACGGTGATTTCGCAGTTGGCGCGCACGGCGTTTGGCAGCCAGGGATTGTTGTATTTGGCCACCATTGCCGGCACGGCGGTGATTTTGATTATGGCGGCCAACACCGCCTTTGCCGATTTTCCGCGCCTGAGCGCGCTCCACGCCGGTGACGGATTTTTGCCGCGCCAACTTACCCAACGCGGCAGCCGGCTGGTTTATTCGCGGGGGATTGTGGCACTGGCTTTGATTTCATCCGTGTTGATTATCGCCTTTCAGGCCAGCGTAACCGCTCTGATTCCGCTTTACGCCATTGGGGTTTTTCTCTCGTTTACCCTGTCGCAGGCCGGAATGGCGCGGCGGTGGTGGAAGGTGGGCCATTTAGCGCCGGGGCAAGAGATTAAAGAACCCGGCTCTACGTTACGCTACGAATCCGGCTGGCAAACTAAAATGGTCATCAACGGGTTTGGTTCGATTTGCACCGCCGTGGTGATGCTGGTGTTTGCCGCCACCAAGTTTTTGGATGGCGCGTGGATTATCATTGTGCTGGTGCCACTGCTGGTGACCGGATTTTTTGCCATCCATCATCATTATAAAAACCTGGCGCGGAACCTTTCTTTGGAAAACTACGTTAGCCCCGGCAGCATCAAGCAGCACCGGGTGGTTATTCTGGTCAGCGGAGTGCATCGCGGCACCATTGAGGCGCTAAATTACGCCCGGTTGCTCTCCGGTAATATTAGCGCGGTGCATGTGTCGCTGGACCCCGCCGATTCCGAGAAGGTGCGCGCCAAGTGGGATGCCTGGAGCGACGGCATCCCGCTGGTTATGCTCGATTCGCCGTACCGGCTGCTCATTGAGCCGGTACTGGAATACCTTGAGGATTTGTTGGCGCAACGCCAGCCCAACGAAATTATTACAGTGGTGGTGCCGCAATTTGTGCCCAAACACTGGTGGGCCAACTTGTTACACACGCAAACCGCAATGCAACTGCGGCTGGTGCTAATGTTCAAACCGGGCATTGTGGTCACGGATGTTTCTTATCAGGTTGAATAAACGCGGCTAAAACCGGAACAACGGGCAAAAAACAGGGCAATACGCGCCCTGTTTTTTGTTGCCGCCTCAAATTAACTTGTATTTTTTGGTACTAACTGCCCGACTTTGATATAATAGCACCCAAATTAGTCCCCTTTAGTGGTTCACTTTAGTGTTCAACGGAGGCTGGCTACTGTGGGGCAGGTTTTGGTGCTGAATGCGACGTACGAACCCGTCAGCATCATCTCGGTGAAGCGGGCGATTGTACTGTTGCTCAAAGAAAAAGCCGAACTAATCGAGGCGGCAGAAGCTTACTTGCGGGCCGAAAGCTTTAGTATGCCGCGCCCTCTGGTTATTCGGCTGGTGTATTACGTCAAAATCCCGCGCCGGATGTCTCTGCCGGTGACGCGCCGTACAGTGCTGGCCCGCGATCACTACACCTGCCAGTATTGCGGCGAAATGCCGCCCCACCAACTGCTCACCCTTGACCATGTTGTGCCGCGGTCGTGCGGCGGCAAAACTACCTGGGAAAACGTGGTAGCAGCCTGCCAAAAATGCAACGGTCGTAAAGGCAATCGCACCCCCCTTGAAGCCAACATGCGCCTGATTATCGAGCCGGCGCGCCCGCGTTATCTGGCTGTTGCTGCGTTGGCCAATATGGAAGCCCGCCTCGCCTGGAACAAATATATGTGGGAGTAACCGTCCTGCCGGAAAATTGCCGGCGCGCCCCGGCGGGTTGCCCCAAATGTGTAAAATCCCGTTTTAAAGGAATAATTATGGTTGACCGAAAGGACCGCATTCGAGTGCAGATTGCGGGCAAAGAATACAACGTGGTTGGCGGCGATTTTCAGGCTATGTTGGCCGCGGTAAAACAAATCAATGGCCGGCGGTTTGATGGCCAGGCCAAAGTGTGGCAGTTGCCCGGCACGGTTCAGCAAATCCAGACGCAGCTTGATATCAGCGGTTTTCAAATTGAAGGCGGCGCGCCCGTTGCCGCGCCTTCGTCTGCGCCGGCTGCCGCTACACCGGCTGCTGCCACCGACCGGATAAAAATATTGGTGCAAGGGCGACCGCTGGCGGTAGTGGGCGGCGCTTTTCAGGAAATGCTGGCCGTGGTAAAAAATCTGCCGGGCCGCCGGTTTAACGCCGATAGCAAAGCGTGGGAAGTGCCCGGCGAAGCGGTGATTATCAACCAACTTGTCGAGGCCGCCGGTTTTAAGCTTGAAGGGTTGGATAAACCATCAGCGGGGCCGGCGTCTCGTCCGGAAGCGCCCGATTTTGGCTTTGTGGCCGAGCCGCCGCCATATGAAGAGCCGGACTTTTTGTGGGACGAAACCGCCGTGCCGGCTTACGAGCCGCCGGGGTGGTGGAATGAAGAGGCCGCGCCGCCGCCGGTTGATTTGCCGCCGGATGATTGGTCGGCCAACGAACCGGCTCCGGCAGCGCGGGCGGCGGCTGGCAACCCGGCGCGGCGCAGCGAGCAAGTCCGGGTGCGGGTGGGCGGCATTCCGTTTATGGTGAGTGGCGGCGAGTTTCAGGCCATGCTGGCGGCCATCAAACAACTGCCGGGCCGCCGTTTTGATGGGCAGGATAAAGTGTGGGACATCCCCGCCGAGGCCGGGCTGGATGCGGTGCGGCAGCGGCTTGAAGCCGCCGGTTTTCAACTGTCGCGGGATTAGCCGGTTTTTTTTGATAATTACACGCCGTTCCCCCGGTGGAAAACGGCGTGTTTTTTATTTCTCGCAATTTGGCACTTGACAGCGGTTCGACCCTGTGCTAAGCTTGGTTTTAATCTGACTTGTATAGACAAGTATACCAAATTTTAAGCATAACCTTTGAGCCAGGGACACATCACCGATAATGAAAACGCCTTTCTGACATCTGGCTACTGACGACTGACTACTATTTTTACAGGAGTGTGATAGAACCTGCGGCACAGCGCCGGCGAATGAAAATTGTAGGGGCCGGCCTTGCGCCGGCCCTGAAACCGGGCGACCGCGAGGGTCGCCCCTACACCAAAACGTTATTTTTCAAGGGAGGCAAGCAATGCTCGTTCCGTTTAAAGAATTGTTAGCCACGGCCCAACGCCAGGGCTACGCCGTTGGTTACTTTGAAGCCTGGGATGTGTATTCTCTGGAAGCGGTGGTAGAAGCCGCCGAAGCGGTGGGGTCGCCGGTAATTTTGGGCTTTGGCGGCGTAATGATGGAGCCGGACTGGTTTAACGGCGGCGGCCTGGAACGGTTGGGGGCGCTCGGCGTGGCGGCGGCCCGGCTGGCCCGGGTGCCGGTGTCATTTTTGCTCAATGAAGTGGCCTCAATTGACCTGATTAAGTGCGGCCTTAAGGCCGGTTTCAACGCGGTAATGCTCGATACCAGCCACCTGCCTTACGCCGAAAATGTGCGCCTCACCCGGCAGGTGGTGCAGTTGGCGCAGGCTGCCGGCGCAGATGTTGAGGCCGAGTTGAGTTTGCTGCCGGATGCTTCGGGCGAAATGGGCGAGGCCACCGGCCAACTGACCAACCCGGATGAAGCCGCTCGTTTTGTGCGAGAAACGGGCGTCACGGCTCTGGGCGTTTCGGTGGGGAACGTGCACATTCTGGCCGAAGGCGAAGCCGCCATTGATTGGGAGTTGCTGGCGGCGGTGCAGCGGGCTGTGCCGGTTCCACTGGTTATCCACGGCGGCACCGGCTTCCCGGAGAGCGGCTATCGCCGGGCGGTTGAACTGGGGGTGGCTAAATTTAATTACGGCACGGCCTTAAAACGCGCCTTTTTGGCCGGTTTAACCGAGGCCGTTCGGGAATTGCCGGCCAGGGTCAACTATCATCAGGTGGTGGGGTCGCGCAAACAGGCCGATGTGCTACAACAGGCCAAACAGCGCCTCAAAGATGAGGTTATCCGGCGGCTGCGCCTGTTGCAGCCATAGGAGGCAGCCCCGGCCTGCGGCGTGGCAACAAAGGATGAAAATTCGTTCAGTTACCTGACACTTTTGGCAAGGAACTGTAAATTCTTAACGCGAATGACCCGATGCCAATATTCGTGGTATTCGTTCCATTTGTGGTATTCGTGTTGAAAACTGTCAGGTAGCCAGAAATTTATAATTTTAAAGGAGATGTCACGAACTACTGCATACCACCGATAATGAAAATGCCTTTCTGGCTACTAACGACTGGCTACTGGCTACTGACAACTATTTACGAAGGAGGAAACCAATGTCGGCAACCTGCGATGTAGTGGTGGGCGGGCATATCTGCCTGGATATGATCCCTGATTTGGCCAGCGGCGGGCAGGGCAACCCGGATACCATGTTCCAGCCGGGCCGGCTGGCAGAAATCGGCCCGTTAACCTTTTGCACTGGCGGGCCGGTTTCAAACACCGGGCTGGCGCTGCAAAAACTGGGCGTTAATACCCGGCTGATGGGCAAAGTTGGCGATGACGCGCTGGGCCAGGTGGTAAAACATGTGGTTGGTACTTACGGCCCCCACCTGGCTGCCGGAATGATTACCGACCCGGCGGTGCAAACCTCGTACACCATCATTATGAACCTGCCGGGCCGCGACCGGATTTTGTTGCACCATCCCGGCGCTAACAACACCTTTAAAGCCGATGACGTTCGCTACGAACTGCTCACCGAGGCCCGGTTGTTCCATTTTGGCTATCCGCCGCTGATGAAATTGATGTACCAACGCGAAGGGGCCGAGTTGGCCGAGATTTTTCGGCGGGCCAAAGCCACGGGCGTAACCACCTCGCTGGATATGGCGCTGCCAGACCCCGGCGCGCCTGCCGGGCGAGTCAACTGGCCGGCCATTCTGCGCGCCACATTGCCGTATGTGGATGTGTTTATGCCCAGCCTGGAAGAAATTGTGTACATGCTGCGCCCGGACACCTACCACGATTTTTGCCGTCGGGCCGGCAGCCTGGATTTTTTGGCGCTGGTAACGCCCGAATTTTTAACGGATATTGGCCAGCAAGTGCTGGACTTGGGCGCAAAAATCATCGGATTAAAACTGGGCAATCGGGGGTTGTACCTGCGCACCGCCTCTCAAACCGCTTTGGCCGGCCTGGGCCGGGGCGCGCCGTCCGATTTGGCTGCCTGGGCAGACCGCGAGCTATGGGCGCCCTGTTTTGTGGTTGATATGGTGGGCACCGCCGGCTCCGGGGATGCCACCATTGCCGGGTTTCTGGGCGCGTTGGTGCGCGATTTTACTCCCACCGAGGCGGTTATCGCTGCGGTGGCGGTGGGCGCGTGCAACGTGGAAGCGGCAGACACGCTCAGCGGCATCCGTCTCTGGGCCGATACGCTGGCGCGGGTGGCGCAGGGTTGGGCGCAGCGCCCGTTGACTCTGGCGGCGGCGGGCTGGCAGTTTGAGCCGAGCGCGGGCTTGTGGTTTAAGGCGAGGTAAAAGCCGGTGATAGATAAATCCAGTCCCATCCCGTATTACGAGCAGTTGGCGGAACTGCTGCGGCAGGATATTAAAAACCGGCCCGCCCAGGCCGAAGTGTACCAGCTTCCCTCTGAAAACGAGGTGGCCGAGCGTTACGGCATTACGCGCGGCACCGTGCGCCACGCCCTGAGTGTGCTGGAGCGCGAGGGCTGGATTTACCGCGAAAAGGGCAAGGGGTCGTTTGCGGCGGTGCGCCGGGTGGAGCATGCCGTAAGCGAACTGGTTTCTACCACCGAGGATATGCAGCGCCGGGGCTGGACGCTGGTGACGAGGGTTGTATCCCTTAAGCAATTGCCCGCCCCGCCGCACGTGGCCCGCGCGCTGGAAATACCGGCCAACACGGCGGTGTACGAGTTGTGCCGCCTGCGGCTGGTGGCCGAAGAATCGCTCAGTTTGCAAACCACTTTTGTGTCAACCGAACTATGCCCGCGCCTGGAAGATAACGACCTCACCCAATCGCTTTACCGCCTGTACGAAAACCGGTACGGCCTGCGCCTGTGGACCGGCCAGGAAATTTTGCGGGCGCGTGGCGTTACCACCATGGAAGCCGAATTGCTGGAAGTGCCGGAACACACCGCGGTAATGGCAATGGAACGGGTTAGTTATGCCGCCAGCGGCGTTGCCGTGGAATATGTAGAAGCCATCTGGCGGGGCGACCGCTACGATTTTAAAGTGACGCTGTCGCGCCCGCGCGGTTGAATCAATTATAACGAAAGGAAGCAGTTTATGGATAACCGGCCCGCGCCGCTGGTAGAGTTGTATCGCACCATGCTCACCATTCGGCGCTTTGAAGAACGGTGCAACTATCTTTTTATGCAGGGGCGGATTCCGTCAACGCTCCATTTGTACATTGGGCAAGAAGCGGTGGCGGCGGGCGTGTGCGCCCATTTGCGGCCCGATGATTATATGCTCAGCACCCACCGCCCGCACGGCCATGCCATTGCCAAAGGCGTATCGCTTAAAACAATGATGGCCGAACTGTACGCCAAAGTCACCGGTTGTTGCCAGGCCAAAGGCGGCTCAATGCACGTGGGTGATATTGCGGTGGGCATGTTCCCGGCAATTGCCATTGTGGGCGCGAATATTCCCATTGCCGCCGGGGTGGCGCTGGCGGCCAAACGGCTGCAAACCGACCGGGTGGCGGTTTCGTTTTTTGGCGAAGGCGCGGCCAACGAGGGCGCGTTCCACGAAGGGCTGAACATGGCCGCCATTTGGAACTTGCCGGTGGTGTATATTTGCGAAAACAACCTGTACGCCGCTTCTACCCCGGTTACAACCACTTTTAAAATTGAGCACATTGCCAGCCGCGCCGCCGCCTACGGATTGCCCGGCGTGATTGTAGACGGCAACAATGTGGAAGCCGTTTATCAGGCTGCCGGCGAAGCCGTTGACCGGGCGCGCCGGGGCAATGGCCCCACCCTGATTGAGTGCAAAACCTACCGCCAGTGCGGCCACTCCCGCAGCGACCCCCGCACCTATCGCACCAAAGAAGAAGAGGCGCAGTGGGCCGCCCAAGACCCGCTGGCGCTACTGGCCGACCGGTTGCAAAAAACGGGCCTGGCCACCCCCACAAGCCTGGCGGAGATAGAGCAGGCCGTCAAACTGCATATTGACGAAGCCGTGGCCTTTGCCGAAGCCAGCCCGGCCCCGGAACCGGCGGCGGCGTTGCAACACGTTTTTTATACCGGCCCGGAGAAAGCGAACTAACATGGCGCAAATGAGTATTACCGAAGCCCTCCGGCAGGGCATCCGCGAAGAAATGCTCCGCGACCCCCGCGTATTCTGCCTGGGCGAGGATATTGGCGTGCCCGGCGGTTTTGGCGGCGCGTTCACCGTAACGCTGGGTTTATCGGATGAGTTTGGCCGCGAGCGCATTCTGGACACGCCCATCTCGGAACTGGGGTTTGCCGGGGTAGCCATCGGCGCGGCCATGGCCGGGCTGATCCCGATTATGGATGTGCAATACGGCGATTTTTTGTTTTTGGCGATGGACCAACTGGCCAACCAGGCGGCCAAAATGTGCTATATGTCCGGCGGCACGGTCAAGGTGCCGCTGGTAATGCGCGCGCCGGTGGGCGCTACCAGCCGGGGATCGCAGCACGCCCAAAGCCTGGAGGCTTTCTTTTGCCACGTGCCCGGCCTCAAGGTTGTCGCGCCCTCCACCGCTTACGATGCCAAGGGGTTGCTTAAAAGCGCCGTCCGCGATGAAAATCCGGTCATCATTTTTGAGCATAAACTGCTCTACGGCAGTAAGGGTTCGCGTAGCGAACGTGGCGCGCTCAGCGCCGTGGGTGAAGTGCCCGACGGCGATTATGTGGTGCCAATTGGTCAGGGTATTGTTCGCCGCGCCGGCGCGGATGTGACCATTGTGGGTAAATTGTTAACGGTTTACCGGGCGTTGGCGGCGGCAGAAGAACTGGCGCGGGACGGCATCGAAGCGGAGGTGATTGACCCGCGCACGCTGGTGCCGCTGGATAAGGAAATCATCTTGAATTCGGTGCGTAAAACGGGCCGGCTGGTGATTGTTGAAGAAGATAACCTGACCGGCGGCTGGGCCGGTGAAATTGCCGCCATTGTGGCCGAAGAAGCCTTTTTTTGGCTGGACGCGCCAGTCAAACGGGTGTCGGCTTTGGATACGCCGCCGCCCTTTGCCCCGGTGCTGGAACAATTTTACGTTCCCGGCGTAGAACGGGTGGTACAGGCGGTAAAATCTCTGTTTGGGCAAAAGGGGTAAGGCGGCCATGGAGGAAACTAAAGTGCTGGTGCCGCCGTTGGGCCAAACGGTGGATATTATGACTTTAACGGCCTGGTACAAAAAAGAAGGCGAGGCGGTGGCGCAGGGTGAAATGCTGTTTGCGCTGGAAACGGATAAATCCACGCTGGATGTGGAAGCGCCCGCCGCCGGAGTGTTAAGCCAGGTGTTGGCGCAACCCGGCGATGCGGTAACGGCGCTAAGCGTGATTGCCATTATTCGCCCGGTCAATGCAGATGCCGCGCCGCCCGCCCGCCGGTTTATCTCGCCCCGGGCGCGGCGGTTGGCTGAGGCGCAGCGCGTGCCGCTGGACGCGCTGGTTGCCACCGGCCCGGAAGGCGCTATTGTGGAACGGGATGTGCAAAACTACCTGGCGCAACAACCGGCGGCAAGGTCAATTACCCCGGTGGCGCGGCGCATGGCCGAAGCCGCCAACCTGGATTGGCACAACCTGCCCGGCAGTATGCCGCCGGGTCGCCTTACCCGCGCCGACATTGCCGGGGTTTTGGCGGCTCAGTCCCCAGAAGCCGGCCCATCGGTTTTGTCTCCCGCCGAAACCGCCGATGCGGTTGAGGTGATGCCGCTCAGTCGCACCCGTGCCGTCATCGCCGAGCGCATGCTGGCGAGCGCCGCCACCACTGCCCAGGTTACGCTCACCGCCGAGGCCGAGGCCACCCGGCTGGTGGAATTGCGGCAGCAGTTGCACCAAAGCGGAATTCCCGTTTCTTACAATGATTTGTTCATTTTTCTGCTGGCGCGGGCGTTGCGCGACCATCCCCAACTCAATGCTTCGTTGGATGCCGCCCAAAACAGCGTAAAAATCTGGCGGCAAATTCATATCGGTCTGGCGGTGGATACCGACCGGGGCTTATTAACCCCGGTGTTACGCGATGTGGCGGGCAAAGGTCTGGGTGAGTTGGCGGCAGCCAGTCAAACTTTGATTACCTGCGCCCGTGCCGGGCAATGCTCCCCGGATGAGTTGCGCGGCAGCACCTTTACCCTGACCAACCTGGGCATGTACGGTATTGATGCCTTTACTCCGTTGCTAAATCTGCCGGAATGCGCCATTTTGGGAGTGGGGCGCATAAAAACCCAGCCGGTAATGCTGGGCGAGGCCGTGGTTGGGCGGCCAATGGTGTGGTTGAGCCTGACGTTTGACCACCGGCTGGTAGATGGCGGCCCGGCGGCCCGGTTTTTGCAGCGGGTGGTGCAACTGGTGGAACAGCCCGTTTTGCTACTGGCGTAAGGGAATCGTTGGCGTTAGTCCAGGTTATCCAGCGGACTGAGCACCCCCAGCCCGCCCCGTTTGATGACGTGGGTGTAAATCATGGTGGTTTCAACGCTGTTATGCCCCAACAACTCCTGAATGGTGCGAATATCGTGACCTGACTCCAGTAAATGGGTTGCAAACGAGTGACGCAGGGTATGCGGCCCCACCGGTTTGTTGATGCCAACCTGCTGGGCCGCCTGTTTGATGGCTTTGCGCAACCCGCTTTCATCCAGATGATGGCGGCGAACCTGCCCGGAGCGAGGATCAACTGACAGGCGCGGCGAGGGAAAGACATATTGCCAGCCCCATTCGCGGTTGGCGTTGGGGTATTTGCGGTCAAGGGCGTAGGGCATGTAAACCTGGCCTCGGCCTTCGACTAAATCCTGGTGATGCAATTCCTTCACCATTTTTAAATGCTGCCGGAGCGCCGGCTGCAATTTGCCGGGTAAAATTGTTACCCGGTCTTTATTGCCCTTGCCGGAGCGGACAATAAGTTGTTGTTGTTCAAAATCCAGGTCTTTTACTCGCAAGCGCAGGGCTTCCATCAGGCGTAGCCCACTGCCGTACAGCAGGCGGGCCACCAATTGCTGGGGCGCGGGCGTTACCCGGAGTAGGGCCGCGGTTTCACTCTGGCTTAGCACGGTGGGCAGGTGTTGCGGCGTTTTGGCGCGAAGGGCCTCAACTCTGGCCGAAAGGGGCTGGTTGAGCACCTGTTTATAAAGAAAAAGGATGGCGCTGAACGCCTGATTTTGGGTGGAGGCGGCCACATTTTGCTCGGCCAGGTGGTTGAGAAAGGCCTCAATCTCCGGGGTGTCCATATATTGCGGATGGCGCAGCCGATGAAAGCGAACAAAACGGATAATCCATTGGATGTAGGCATCTTCGGTGCGGCGGGCGTAATGCTGGCGGCGCAACGCCTGGCGTACCTGGTCGAGCAGCCTGGGCGGTTGGGCCGGGGGCTGATAATTAACGGCGCTAACCTCGCGCACTACCCAACCGGGTTGAACGGATAAACTACCGTAGAGAAACATCGGCGGCCTCCTTGATACAAATGTTCTGTGCTGTGATCAAATGATAGCACAAATGTCCTATTTTGCCAATTGACGATTGAAAATTATTGTGACCGGCGGGGCGAAATTGGTATCAGCGTGGGGGTAAAATAAAAAAGCGCCAATTTTGGCGCTTTTTTAATGCCCCCGACGGGATTCGAACCCGTGTCGCAGCCTTGAAAGGGCTGTGTCCTAGTCCTCTAGACGACGGGGGCGTGTGTTTCGTGACAACGGAGGGGAATATACCACGGATTATGGTTTACCGCAAACCGGCGCACTCAATTTTGAATGGCGCGTTACGGCGGCTGAAAAATCAATTTTTGCCCGCTGCCAACCCGAATTGTTGGGCAAAAATCGTGGCGCGCGTATAATCCGGGTTAACCAATTTATCATTTTTTAGGCAGGCCCAAATGAGTACACCCAAACTTCTGTGCCCGCAATGTGGTTTTAATAACCCGCCCAACAGTTATGCTTGTACCCGGTGCGGCAGTTGGCTGGCCGCCATCCCTGGTGAAACCGGTCTCAAGATTAGGAATCCCCACCACGCCGGTTTGATTGCGTTAATCGGCCCGATTGCCTTGTTTTTTTGGCCCGCCCTGCTGGCGTTGGGCCTGATTATCAGCGGTAATGGGGACAACCTGTTAATAATCCCGGCGATGATCGGGGCGGGCCTGTTTGCCATTTTTTGCCTGACCTGGATTGTATCCTGGTTGCTTGGCCGGCGACAGATAACGCAAATCCGGGCTTTTTTAAACAGCGATCGCCCGGTGTTGCGATGGAACTACACCCCCGAAGAATGGCGGCAGCTTAAAGAAATCACCTGGCAAGAAGAAAAAGGCGACTGGCAATTGCAATTGGGGTGTTTAACCGCAATTTTTGGCCTGGTTGGGCTGCTGGTTGGAGCCATGATTGGCTTTGAAGAGGGTCTAACCGAGCTGTTTTTGAACGGCTTTGGCGGCGCGGGCATCGGGGTGACGGTGGGTGGCGCTATTGGGGTGGCGGTAGCCAGTAGTAATTACGTAGCGTCGCGCTGGTCGTACCACCGGGTTGAACCGGGGCCGGTGGCGCTGGCTCCCCACGAAATTTACGCCAACGATGTTTATTTTCGCGGTGATGGCGATTCCGCTTATATCCGACAGGCCACGCTCACCCAGGACAATCCGCCGCAATTGCGGCTTGAGTTACAATTGCCGCCCAAACCCCGCGCTCCCCGCAATGAAGAATGGGAAATTACCGTGCCGCCCCGGTTGATGGCCGCTGTTGAAGCCATTTTGCCGCGCCTCGCTGACAAATAGCTGGCGGTAAAATTGGGTTAGCCCACCGGAAAATCAGTTTCAAACCGGGTGGTGCAATTTACCAGTTCGTTGGCGGCTTTAACGTTGCGCATAATTTTGGCAATGTTGCCGGTGAGTTTTAGTTGGCGGGTGAGCAAGGCTTTTACCGGGTCCAACTTTTTTTGGGTAACTGCCTGCCACACCTGCCAACTACCGCTAATGCTAAACTCCGGGTTCAGGCCGGCGGTATCCTCTAAAATATAGGCTTTGCGGCACTCGCCGTGATGCAGGTCAAGGTACATTCGGATTGATTCCCGGAAAACGCCATCAGGTTCAACCACAAATAAAAAATCACCCTCCCAGGTTTGGGCCGCTTTTCGATACGACTCGCTGGCGTTGATTTCGGCCATAAAACGTTGCGCCCAGGCCGCCGTAGCAAATGGAATGGCTTTGGTCATTGTTTTGCTCCTGAATTTTGAATAACTGGAAACTTATTTTTAATCATACAAGCCGGTTTGCAAAATTCAATAGTGAAAAAGTCATCCATTTTAACCCGGCTAAAATTTGCCAGATTCAGCATCGGTGGTATAATGCCTGTCGTTCGGGGCGGTTAGCTCAGTTGGTTAGAGCGCCACGTTGACATCGTGGAGGCCACAAGTTCAAGTCTTGTACCGCCCATTTTATATTGAAGCGCCTGGCCCCGACCAGGCTTTTTTTTTACCATTTTTTGTAAGGGGGAGTTTAATGTTGATAAAAACAGTGATCGCACCCAACGCTTCAATAGCTGCCGCCGATGAAATTTTAGCGCAGGTTGACCCCGAAGTGTTGGCCGCCATCCAGAGCGAGCGCCGGCGTCAATTGGATCAAATTGAACTCATCGCCTCGGAAAACTACACCAGCGCCGCCGTGCTCGCTGCGCAGGGATCGGTTTTAACCAACAAGTACGCCGAAGGTTATCCGGGCAAACGTTATTACGGTGGCTGTGAATACGTTGACGTGGTTGAAGAACTGGCCCGTGACCGCGCTAAAAAGCTGTTTGGCGCAGAGTTTGCCAACGTTCAGCCCCATTCCGGCGCGCAGGCCAATGCCGCCATGTACCTGGCCCTGCTGCAACCCGGCGACACCGTGCTGGCCTTTAAACTGGATCACGGCGGCCACCTTTCACACGGGATGAACCTGAATTTTTCCGGCCATTACTACAACTTTGTTCACTACGGCGTAGACCCCGAAACCGAACAGCTTAACTACGATACCATTGCCGATTTGGCCCGCCAGCACAACCCCAAACTGCTGTTGGCCGGGGCCAGCGCCTATCCGCGTTTTTTTGATTTTGCCCTCCTTAGGGAAATCGCCGACAGCGTGGGCGCGTACCTGGTAATGGACATGGCTCACGTGGCTGGACTGGTTGCCGCCGGGCTGCACCCCGATCCCATTCCCTATTGCGATGTAGTTACCACCACCACCCACAAAACTCTGCGCGGTGGTCGCGGCGGGCTGATTTTGGGTAAAAAGGAATACGCCAAGCAGATTAATCGCGCCGTATTCCCCGGTATTCAGGGCGGGCCGTTGATGCACATTATCGCCGGTAAAGCGGTGGCCTTGCAAGAGGCGCTGCAACCGGAATTTAAGGTTTACCAGCAAGCCGTGCTGGACAATGCCCAGGTGTTGGCCAAAACGCTAACCGCCGGCGGTTTGCGGCTGGTTTCGGGCGGTACTGACAACCACCTGATGCTGGTGGATTTGCGTAACGCCAACATTACCGGCCAGGCCGCCGAGGATGCCTTGCACCAGGCCGGCATCACCATCAACAAGAACCTGATTCCGTTTGATCCCCAACCGCCGCGAGTAACCAGCGGCATCCGGCTGGGGTCGCCGGCGGTAACGACGCGCGGCTTCGGTCAAGCCGAAATGGAAATTGTAGGGCAGTCAGTTTTAACGGCGCTGTACAACCCCAACGATACGGCCAAACTGGCCGAAGTCCGGCAAATCACCGCCGGGTTGTGCGCCCGCTTCCCGGTGCCCGGTTTGGAATAAATCGCTCACCACCAACCGGCGCAGTTGGCTTTAATATCAAAGTCCCCGGCATTTTGTAGTGCCGGGGACTTTTTAATTGCGTTTGGACAAATAAAAAAACCCGGCAGCAATTGCTGCCGGGTTTTGGGGAGCGCGGTTATTATCAATAACCCGGCATTTGCGGCGCGGCGGGCGCGTCTTTTTCCTGGGGCACGTCGGTAACAAGCGCCTCGGTGGTGAGAATCATCGCGGCGATGGAAGCGGCGTTGTTGAGCGCGCCTTTGGTTACTTTGGCCGGGTCAATCACGCCGGCTTTCACCATGTCGGTGTATTCGTCGGTCATGATGTTGTAGCCAATGTGGTTGTTGCTTTCGGCGGCTTGCTGGCGGCGCACATTTTGCACCACCACCGAGCCATCCAGCCCGGCGTTGCGCATAATGCCGCGCATCGGTTCTTCGAGGGCGCGGCGCACAATGGCCACGCCGGTGGTTTCATCGGGGTTGTTGCCGGTCAGCCCGTCCAGCGCCGACATCACGTTGATCAGGGCTACACCACCGCCGGGGACAATGCCTTCTTCTACGGCGGCGCGGGTGGCGCTCAGGGCATCTTCTACGCGGTGTTTCTTTTCTTTCAGCTCGGTTTCGGTCGCCGCGCCCACGCGAATAACGGCCACGCCGCCGGCCAGCTTGGCCAGCCGTTCCTGCAATTTCTCGCGGTCGTAATCGCTGGTGCTGGCTTCGATTTCGGCTTTAATCTGGTTGATGCGGCCCTGAATGTCGCTATCGCTGCCGCTGCCGCCCACAATGGTGGTATCGTCTTTAGAGGCGACTACTTTGGCGCAGCGGCCCAGGTCGGTCAGGGTGGCGCTGTCCAGCTTGCGGCCCATTTCTTCGGTGATAACTTGCCCGCCGGTGAGGATGGCAATATCTTGCAGCATGGCTTTGCGGCGGTCGCCAAAGCCGGGGGCTTTTACGGCCAGCACGCTAAAAGTGCCGCGCAGTTTATTGAGCACCAGCGTGGCCAGAGCTTCGCCGTCAACATCTTCGGCAATAATCAGCAGTTCGCGCCGGCCAGATTGAATCACTTTTTCCAGCACCGGCACCAAATCCTGAGCGGCGGAAATTTTCTTGTCGTAAATCAGCACGTAGGGGTCGGCCAGCACGGCTTGCATGCTGTCTTGATTGGTGATGAAGTAGGGGCTGATGTAGCCGCGGTCAAACTGCATCCCTTCGACGTATTCGGTTTCAAATTCCAGCCCTTTGCTTTCTTCCACGGTGATAACGCCGTCTTTGCCAACTTTGTCCATCACTTCGGCAATGAGTTCGCCGATTTCGCGGTTTTGGGCCGAAATGGAGGCCACGCTGGCGATTTCGTCTTTGGTGGTGATGGGAATGGCCATTTCTTCGATGGCTTTGCTGAGGGCGGTGGTGGCCTTTTCGATGCCGCGTTTAATGAGCATGGGGTTGGCCCCGGCGGCTACGTTTTTAAGCCCTTCGTTCACCATAATGTGAGCCAGTACGGTGGCGGTGGTGGTGCCATCGCCGGCGATGTCGTTGGTTTTGGTGGCGGCTTCTTTAAGCAGTTGCGCCCCCATATTGGCGTAGGGGTCTTCCAGTTCAATTTCTTTGGCTACGGTTACGCCATCGTGGGTAACGGTGGGCGCGCCCCATTTTTTATCTACGGCCACGTTACGGCCTTTGGGGCCAAGGGTGGTGGCTACGGCCTGGGCCAGGGTATCAATCCCGTCTTTTAAGCGACGGCGAGCATCTTCACGGAATACTAATTGTTTTGCCATTGTTTAAAATCTCCAGTTAATTGTTAAATTTGGAATAATACGGTTAAGCGATAATCGCCAGCAAGTCGGTTTCGCGCATAATCAGGTAGCGTTTGTTCTCGTGTTTCACTTCGGTGCCGGCGTATTTGGGGTACAACACTACATCGCCAACTTTTACGTCGAGCGGTTGCAACTCGCCTTTATCGTTGCGAGCGCCGGGGCCAACGGCCAAAACTTTGCCTTCCATGGGCTTTTCTTTGGCGGTTTCGGGCAGAATAATGCCCGACGCGGTGGCGGCTTCCCGTTCGATGGGTTCCAACCACACCCGGTCGCCCAGCGGACGTAATTTTAAATCTGACATGTTTAATATTCCTCCTGATAAAGTGAGATTTAATTGAGTTAGCCTGGTCAAATTAAACCCGAAGGACGCGGCACACCCTTCGGGTTTGGATTTTTAAGACGGTTTTATTATGCCATACCTTGTGTTAGAATCGTGTTAGAACTCTTTTTTGAAAATTACGAATGTCACCCTGACGGATGCAACCTCCGCCGGCCCCCCAAACCGTTCCCCCGTGTACCCGTAAGCGATTTGGCTAGTTATACCGTCCGTTATGTTTTATGGTAAAATAAAATCAGTTTCTTCAAGGAATTTACTTTCTTATGGCGGCACCACCCAAAAACGTTTCTGAATATGCCAGACTAACCCTCAAAAATCTGTCCGCCCACAACCTGGGTGAAAAACTTTCTTTGGGTGGAGCCTTTGGATTACTACATTATCTGGATTGTCGCGCCACTTATGATATTGAAGCTTGGTGGTCACCGAACGTCACTGCTGCCGAACAAGAAGCCGTTTTAGCGATAGTCGAAAATACGCTCAGTCAATTTGGGCAGGTAAGAAAGCGTGCCTGGGGTGATGTGGTGAGTGTTGAATTGCAGTAAAACCAACAAACAGTCTTTAGTTTTCAAATAGCTCATCGTTCAGCGCAGTTGCAACCCTCTGTTAACGCCGAATGGGCCAACGTTTTATTGGATAGTTTGACTGACCTGATGGCCAATAAAATGGTTGCCCTGGTTGAAAGAGGATCGCCGCATGATTTTTGAGATATTTTTCAGGTTTGTCAGGAGAAATTGACAACACCAACGCAGTGTTGGCAGTGGTGGGAACAAAGACAGCTTCTGGCAGGGAGTGATACCGATCATTATCGCGCCCGACTTGCGGTTGAAACACACCTGGCCCGTATTGAACAACATCGCCCCCTGGATGGCGTCAATGACCCACAACAACGTGAAACTGCTCAACAGGTCCGCCACTGGTTTCAAACGGAGTTTTTAAATGCCCTTTCAAACTGGGATTTTGGGATTTTGCCAGACCGACAGACGGTGGAAGCTATTCGATCCCCCGAATGGCGAGAAGCGGTTGAGGCTTGTCAGATGCTCACTTCACCCAGCTATCATTTGCTTCGACATTGGCACAACCTTGCTCCCAGACCCTATCTTGGCCAGCGATTGGCATACATTTGTCAGTAACGGTGGTAAAAGTACCTAAAATGCCGAAATAAGAAGTCCTCTGAATATCGGTTAAAATGTACCTCGGCCCACAATGAGGAGGAGGTACAAGCAATGCTAACCAAGGAGGACTATGCAGTGATCAAAGCCTTAAAAAAACGAGGCGTCTACATCAAAGATATAGCTATAATGGCCCCCAAAATTTGGACACGAAAAACGAGAAATAATGTCCTATAATTGAGCGATGCGAAAACATTATTCCGCTGCTTTCAAAGCTAAAGTCGTCCAGGAAATGTTAAAAGAAGAAAAAACCCTGGCCCAACTGGCCGCCGACTATGGGGTCTCAACCAAGCAACTCGGCCGCTGGAAAACTTTGGCTTTGGAAAACTTGCCGCGGTTGTTTGAGAACACGGCAGAGCAAGCCCAGCAAGCTCACGAGCAACAAGTCCAAGAATTGTATGCCGAGATCGGTCGCTTAACCACCGAACTGACTTGGCTCAAAGAAAAATCTGGCCTCAACCCTGAGCCACGCTGATCGGAGAGCCCTGGTGGACTGCGATCATCCTGAGCTAACCTTAAAAACTCAAGCGGCCTTGTTAAGTTTGAGCCGCGCCAGCTTGTATTATCAACCGGTGCCGCCCTCGGCCGAAGAGATTGCGACCAAACACCGGATCGATGAACTCTACGCGGCCCATCCGTTTTACGGCTCCCGCAAAATCACGGCCTTGTTACGACCCGATGGGCTCATTAGCCGTAAACGGGTGCGGCGCTATATGCGCGAAATGGGCCTGGCGAGGATCTATCCCCAGCCTAATCTGAGCCGGCCAGCTCCCGAACACCGGACTTATCCGTATTTGTTGCGGCATGTGACCGCCAGTTACCCCAATCACGTCTGGGGGCTTGATATTACGTATGTAAAAATGCAACGCGGTTGGCTGTACCTGGTGGCCATTCTGGATTGGTTCTCCCGCTACGTCGTCAGTTGGGAACTTGACCAGACTCTGGAACTGCCCTTTGTGTTGACCGCAGTCGACCGGGCACTGGCGCAAGCCAAGCCAGTAGATAACATTCGTAATAAGGGATAGGGACGAATCCCCCTACCCCACCGATGA
>CAZFCE010000025.1:0-2956 GCA_964517605.1 uncultured Caldilineaceae bacterium
CGGTTCTAAAGCGCAACTGCGCCGACACCAGTCTTGTAATCCGGTCATCAAACTTAAACCGGGCAATGGCGCTGTAAGTGGGGCTAATGTTGAAATTACCCAATCCCTCCGAGTAATACCCGGCAAACGTTTGCGGGTGGCCATCCATCAGCGTGGCCTCTTCCATCTGGTCGGCTATAATCTCCGCAAATGTCGCCGGCCAGGCGTCAATGGTGCTAACCTGCATGCTAACTGTCCGCAGGCCGGTCGCGTTGAGCCGGGTTGTTGTTTCCAAAACGGTTAAGTCATTGTCAATATCTACAGATACATAACCGTCTACAACATCACGCCAAACCACTTTGATTTTCTGTCCGGGCCAAACCGGCTTATCTAATTTTGTAACTGCCAGCCGGTAACTGCATTGAACCTCGCTGTACTTTGATAAATACTGATATGCAGCCGCGCACAGCTCGTTGGCCGCGCTCTCTATATCTGCCTCCGTATTAGTGATCGGACTAATTTCTTTCCAGCTAACATACCGTTCAATCTGCCCATACTCGGCAAACGCGGCGCTGGCGGTTAGATTTGCCCCTTTGGGGTTGCTCTTGTCAATCGCGTATCCGGCTGGAGCCGATACGGTAGCGTCGGCCAACGTTACCCGGGCTTGCCCGTTTCCGGCCCCAAAAGCAAATATACGAGTGCATAAATCGTAACTTCCCTGACTTTTACTCAATTCGGTAATCAGGCAAACATCACCATTATCAATAACCGCGCCGGGATCAGCCTGGCCAATAGCTCGCACGCCACTGTGGGGCAAGTCATCCTGTAGCCAAACAACCGTTTTTCCGCTGCCTACCCTAAAATGCTCGCCGGTGTGTTCGGTTACTTTACCCAGGGCTGCCAGCACTGTTTCTCCCACAAACTTGGCATACACCTCGGTTTCTGTGGCCGCGTGCCCGGCGGTTGTATCCAGACTCCAGCCGCTTGGCGCTTCGGCCATAATCAGGCTCAGGGCGTCGGGGCTGGCCTGGCCGTCATCGGTGACAACTTCCAAAAATCCTGTGCTGCGGTATGTCAGCTCTCGTAACAGATCATCACCGCTCACTGTCAACATCGGCGGTGCAGTCAGAGACGTTTTGGCGTCAATTTGATCAATAATTCCGGCCCCTACCAGCTCAACCGCGCCATTGATTACGGCATAGCACCAGGCTTCTCTCTTTGGCTGGACTATGGCGGCTCTGGGGTCGCTCGCCGGCATCTCGAATGAAAAACGACCCGCTTTATCCAGCCGGGCCGTTGTTTCCCATTGCGTTGCTGTTAAAATTGGCCCGGGGCCATACTTGGTTCCATCGCCGCTTTGTATATCAATCCAAAATTCCATAGTTATTTCCAGGTGTCGTAATATTCAAATTTAACTGCCGCCGGCAAAGCTCCGGCGGGTGATATTGTTACCGCCACCGGAGTGCTGCCTGGCGGCAGTTTTAACCAGTCGCTAATTTTGTGGTTGGCCGTAAGGCTAAACGCATCGTAATCGTCAGTTGCGTCCTTTAGCACGGATCGGGCTGCGCCGTTGATAACCAGGCTGTGGCCACTGCCCAGGCTACCGGCCCACTGAATTTCACTAACACCGCTTACCCCAATTTTTACGCCGGTAATTGGTGTGGTTGTGCCGGAAATGGTAATAGCTACGCCTCGCGCATCCGCATTCCCGGAGTTGAGCAACGTCACCTGCTGGGGTGTCGCGCCAATAGTGGCCACCACGCTGGTCTGGGTCTCCGCAAACCAAACCGGTGATTCTACCTGCCATTCGGCTTGCATTTCCTGATACAGTTGGTTGCCCCGGGTTGATTTGCCGGCGCACTTAATTAACCGGGCGTAAACCCATTCTCGCTGTCCATCCAGCCAGCGCCGCCACAATTTTCCGCGCCGACCAATTTTACCTTGTATCATGCGGCCCTGTCCGGGCAGCCCGGATGAGTAACTGCTGAGTGCAATCAATTTCGCGGTAGCGGTTACCCCCCGGTGATAGGTTGGCTCGTTACCATTGGCGTCAAATTGCCCGGCCGACATGGCCATGTAATCCCCGGCTGCCTGGCCGCCAATGTCGGCCTCCAGGCAGGTTAACACCAGCCCGTCAAACTCATCAAAGTAATACATTACATCAGCCCCCGGCTGCGTAATTCACTAATAAAACCGGCGCCGGCTTCCTGGCCTTCGTTGCGGCTATTGGCGTTGATCGTAATCGTATCTATGGCGATAACCGTCCCTTTTGCTGAAGTTCCGGCTCCCCCGGTAACGGTCGCCATTGCCGGCATCGGGACCAGCGCCTGCGCCATCGCGCCGGTGATTTTATCTATACCACCCACTGCGGCGCTGGTAAAATTTAAATTAGGCATTGATGAAATAGCATCGCCGATACCACGCAGTCCAATCTCGAAGGGGGTAGGGCTGCCCGGCGTAAGTACATCAGGGATTACCAGCCCAATTAAATTAGATGCCAGTTCACCTAACTTTGAAATCAACCGCCCTACCGCGTCAATGATACCATCTATACCTTGTTTGAATCTGACGAAGTTATTGATTGTGGTTGCCACGTTATCTATAACCAGCGACAACACTGTCGCTGTGGCTTTTATCGCCGGGGTGAGCAAATGAACCACCAGCACCACCTCATCCAAAACGCTTTTTAGTATTCCGAGCGCAATTTTCCAACCATCGGTTTTTCCCGTTCCGCCAAAAATCTCAGTAAACAGGTTTTTTAATGCAGTCCATAATTTCGCCAGTTCAGGCGATATTTCGTTTTGCCATACCTTGACCAAAGTTTGCCACGCCTCTTTTAGCGGCGGCATTATGGCGGTGATGAAGTTATCAAGCAGCAGCTTCAGGTCGGTGAATTTGGGCGTCACAAAATCTGCTATTGTTTGCCCCCACCCTCGAAGTGTGGGAATAGCCGTGGTGGTAATCCAGTTCCAAACTT
>CAZFCE010000025.1:3056-75088 GCA_964517605.1 uncultured Caldilineaceae bacterium
GCAGGGTTTGATTCACAAACGCATCGAGCGCCGGCATCACATAAGCCTGCCCCCACCCTCGAAGTGTGGGAATAGCCGTGGTGGTAATCCAGTTCCAAACTTCCTGGGCCTTTTGCCACAACATTGGCAGGGTTTGATTCACAAACGCATCGAGCGCCGGCATCACATAAGCCTGCCCCCATCGCTGCAACGTTGGAATTATCTGGTTTACGATTACATTGGCCAGAGTTTGCAGGACGGGAGTATCGAAACCAACTTCATCTAAAAAGCCCCTAAAACCTTCAAGGCTACCACCTTGAACCGCCTCGGCTAAAAGCCGTATACCAACAACTAAATCAGTAATGAAATTGGCTAACCCTGGTGGAATTTGCAAACTTCTAAGAAAGTCTGCAAAGGGTTGGATGTCACCGCCGGTCAAAAAATCAAATAACGTTTGAATGGCAGGCGTTATAGAGTTGTCAATAAAATCAACTACGGTTCCAATCCCGTCTGCTAGGCGATTAGAAAACGCTGTCACCGCGTTTTGCACCATCGGTGAACCTAGAAAATTTAAAAGTACCTGGAGCTTATCCTTCACCTTCTCAAAAATCGGCTGCCCTATAGTGCGGATCGTATTTCCAATCCAATCGCGCAGGTTACTCATCATTCCGTTGAATGTTTTGCTCTGGGCATCCATCAACCCACCATACTTCTGTTTCATCAGAGTGAGCACCACATTCATCGCTTCTGGCAGAGGAGATGTAAGCTGGCCAGTTTTAGAAAATTCTAGCCCCATTTTTGATAACTCTTCACGGGTGGTGATACCTAGTTCCTGAAAACGACTGATTGCTTCCCCGGTGGCTCCGCTGGAAAACTTACCAATCAGCAACGCCATCTCTTTGAAATTCTGACCAGTTCCACTGGCCACATCCCCGGCAATTGTGCGAATTTGCTCTCCAGAAAAGCCAAACTTTTGAGCAGACTCAACGCTGTGTAGCCCAAATCCCTGCAATACCAGGTCGGCATCAACTACACCCGGTAAATCAAATGGAGTCGTTGCCCCAAATTTTGCCAGTTCGTCCATGCGCTGTTGGGCCGCTTCCGTACTACCCAGCAATACCCTGAACCGTGTCTGATAATCTTCAAACGCAGCATTGGAGTTGATCATTTCACTGGCCAGCCCACCAACCGATGATGTAATAGCATGGAACCCGGCCTGGATAGCTCCGCCAATCACAACGCCCACCGCTGTCTGCATCATTCTACCCATGCCGCCGGATGCATTGTTTATGGCGTTTTGAGCGT
Organism: uncultured Caldilineaceae bacterium; assembly: GCA_964517605.1. Lineage (GTDB taxonomy): Bacteria > Chloroflexota > Anaerolineae > 4572-78 > J111 > J095. The sequence goes on from CAZFCE010000025.1 coordinate 4,341, forward strand.
CGTTTAAGCCCTTACTCAATCCGTCTATTTTCGCCCCGATGTTTATAATGAGGTTCCCGATAGTTGCCATAACTCATCCTGTCAGGTTGATGGTCTTTCCAACACCAGCTTCAGCATTTCAAGAATCGCCCGCTGCTCTTCCAGTGATTGCTCCGGCTCGCGTTCCACCCGCTCTGCCCAAAAATCAATCAAAAAATCTTCAGGACTGGCCGGCGTGTCATCCTTGCCTTTGTGCACATTCACCAACACGGCCATCAGATAAGCAAACAGTAAATCAAGCCTGCTTTCTCCAATTGGTGATACCGCGTCGTAGGCAATCCACTCCGACAGTTCCCGGCTGGAGATATTAGCCAACCCCTGCTCAACTGATGGCCAGCCCAGCGCCAGAGCTAATCTAAAGTAGAACCTTCGCGCTGGTCTTTGGTAAAATTTTCAGTCAACTCCTCAATGTCCTGGTCGCGCATGCCGGCCAGCCGCATTGCCACGTCAAAAACGCGGCCCAGGGCGGCGGCGCTTTTGCGGCCCAGCGCCTCAACATCGGCCGGGCTAAACAACGGCTTGTTATTTTCATCAACCATTGTTTCTGCCGCCAGCCGCGCCCGCACGTTTTGCATATTCATGTGGATTTTCTTGCCCTTTTGCTGGGTCATACTCTCTTCAAACCGATCCCGCTCGTACCCGTTCAGGGCCTTTACCCTAACCTTACCGTCTTTTTTCCACTCCGGCACTTCAACTTCTTCAACCACCAGGTCATTGGCGTTTAAAATATCGTCACGAGTTAAAAAACTCATCTCAAAACCTCCGCTTTATAAAAATTTCTTATAGGGCCGGCGCGCCGGTCGGTTTAAGCGTAATCTTGCTGATTACGTGTTTTTCCGTGTCCGGTTTAAATTCCACATTGCCCACGTAGGCCACAAACGGCACGGCCAGGTTTCCGCCATCGCTCAACTCCAGCTTCCACGCCAGTTTGGTTTTATTTACCCAGGCATGCACCACTCCGCCGGCAGCAGCAACCGAGTGCGTTGGCAAAGAAGAATCGTAACCGAGTTCAAGATCAAGATCACCGATTAATTGAATGGTCGGGATTTGTTCCTGAAACCCGTTTCCGCCATGTTGCACAAACTCAGAAAACTTCGTTTCCAGCTTCATGTCGCCAATCTTGTTCACCTGCGCAATGGTGGTGAACGTCGCGGTGGCCGGGTCTGCCCCGTCGCCCACTTTTAACACTGTTCCGTATCCGGGTTGATAGCCCATTTTGATTCCTTTCTTTTTCCCCCTTCTCAGGGGTTAAATATTAAATAAAACTTTAAATTCCAGGGTTATTCGCCACACCCCGGCTTCGGCTCCCCAAAAGTCATACTCGTTTTGAAACAGGCTAGCCACCTTAATCCCGCTCAATATGCCTTTAAAGCCGCTCAAATCAGCTCGCATGGCCTTAGCCAGCGCTTTGGCCTTTTTGCGGCTCAGCGCGTAGCAGTCAAACTGAAACAACGCATCCTCCAGGTCACCCGGCGCGTTTTGGCCGGTGGCCGTAAGCTGCGAGCTGATCTGCTGGTAAGTGGCCGCCTCGTAAGTTGGATTTTGTGGTAATTCCAGCGGGTATAGCCTGTCGCCAATAATCGCTCCGGTTTTGGTGCTCGATGCGGTGAGATAGGCGTAGAGAGCTTCATCAATGGTGCTCATAACCCTAACGCTCGTTTCAAGGCTTCTTCAACTACCTTGGCCGCTTCATCCTTTTTGGATAAAAATGCCGGTCGAATAGTGGGCCTGGCCGGCAGGCTTCCGCCTTTGGTCCGGTTGGGCGCGCCAAATTCGTTATAAAACACGTATTCAAATTTCCGGTCACTGATCGTCACTACCGTGTTGGCCGCCTGATTTTTCATTGAGCCTGGCTTGGTCATAAATCCATGCGCCGCTGTCTCGCCGCTGTCTTTTAGCGCCAGCCGTTCTACTTCCGTCTTAACAATCTCCGCGCCTTCCTGCGTCGCCGGCCCAATAACATCCTGGGCCTTATCCCCCAGGGCCTTTAGTTTGCGGATAATCTCTTCAGCGCCTTCAACATTAAACGATCCCGTTCCAACCCCGCTCACACGCCGTTCTCCTTGCCCATCAGCCACATTTCCCGGTTGCCGGTGGCCACATTGATAATTTGTTGGATATCAAACACCTGGCTGCCAAATATAATTCGCATTGTGGCGTCTAATCCGTTGTGCGCCCGGATGGTAAATTTGGTTAGCCGGCTGGCCAGCAGTTGATCGCTATCCTGAATGTGACGTTCGCTGCCGTTCTGTGGTTCTACCGCCGCCCACACCGTCGCCAGGTCGCTCCAAATCACAATTTCGGCTCCATCCGTGTCGCGTTCCTTCACTGGTCGCTGGATGGTGATTCGGTGCTTCAGGCTTCCGGCTTTCATATTAGGGCAGCTTATACACGTTCACCGTCACCGAGTTAGCGACCGTTCCGGTAACCGTCGAGTTCCAATTCAGGTATACCTTCCCGGCGTCGCTCCCGGAGCGTTGATTAAACACCTCCGGCTTAAACGGCCCGGCCAGAGCTGTTGCGCCGGCGGCAATGGCAATATCCACATCATTGATGGCATATCCATCCACCGTGCCTCCGGTTACAACCGTCATGGTAATGGTGCCGGCAGTGCTGTTTCTTGCCACCAAAAATTCGCGTCCGTTATTCACAAACTTGTGCCCATCGCCACTGGCGGCACTCAAAGACTGCGTTACCCCTGCGGCCAACATGGTGGTCGGGGTAATTACATCCCGGCTGCCGTCCTCGCCAGCGGCCCGGGCTGCCCCGGTGGGCCAGAGCGCCGGCCAGAGCAGGCCGGAAAGCAGCGTCAAAACCAGCAAAAACACAAAGAACAATCGTTTAAACATAAAACCTCCTACATTCTGTCCATATAAATCAGCGAGTCCACGGCCAGGGGTATCTCTCTGGCCGTGGCTCCGCTCATTGTTGCCTCTCGATTTTCGTACCAATGACCTACTAACAGCCGGATCGCCTGCCGGATCGTGGCCGGCACATTCTCCGGAGCGTCGCCATACCCGGCGATGTACGTAATTTGAATTGGGTTAATCGGGTAAAGCGCCGTCTCCGGCCAGTTTTTATTAACGGCCGGCACAATCCGGCCCGGCTCACTGTCCGTGTCCACCAGGTAATCGTCCGTCTCGGCCAGAGTTGTTTGCGCGCCACTGGAGTCTTTGTAAACAATGGATATTACGCTTTGCAGCGGGGCGCGAGGTAACGTTATCTCGCTATCGTCCGGCCAGGCGTCTAAACTGGCCCGCCAGGTCTGCGTCAAAAACGCTCGCCGCATTACCTCTTCAAGATAAACTCTGGCTGCCGTAATCAGCCCGGCCAGGTAATCATCGTCATCACTGCCGTCTATCCGGCAGTGCGTTTTGGCTTCGGCCAGGCTCACCGGCTCTAATGCAGGTGGAGTGGACAGCGTCCAATTCATCGGGTTTCGCGTCCTTCAGCTTTTGGCGACGTGGCTTTTTCTCTGGCGGGCGCGGGCCTGGCCGCTTTACCCTTACCCATAGCAATCAGGTTTCGGCCCAGCCGATCATCAACGGTTACGGTATTCCCGGCGGCGCAGTGGGCGCCATTAATTAAAACGTTGCGGGTTAAAATAATCTCCATAAGGTTCGCGCCTCTCCGTTTGTTAGCTAGTCAATGCGTCCAACATGGCCGCAAAACTTTGGGCATGGCGTACCGCTATGTCGGCGTCTTGCAACGCAACCACCCGCACCGTGCCGGCGGTTGCCCCGGTGTAGGGGTCAACCAAAATATCCAGCCCGCCCCACAACCCAATAATCAGGTCGGCCCAGTTGCCAAAGAAAATGGCGCTGCACACCCCGGTTGATGTGTTTTTATCCAGATTACTGGCAACCTGGTTGGTTACATACGCGGGGTAGCCATTGAGCGGCGTGGCCGTTTCGCCCCACACCATCACCGAGTCGCTGGAAGCAACCTTGGCCGTTTGTTTCAACTTGCCGCGCACTTTGGCATTGGTAATGTAGGCCAGCCTCCCCAAGTCGGCGTTATCAATCGCCACTTCGGTTTCCAGGTTGATAATATGGCTCCACGCCGGCGCTAACCCGTTGGTGCCGCCGGCCACGCTGCCAATGCCGCTCACGCTGGCCACGCCGGTGGGTTGGTTGTTAGAGCCGGTGCCATGTAATCCGGCCAAATCCAGGGCCAGGGCCAACACGTTGGATAGATCACCGCGCACAAATTGTTCCACATCAATCGAGGATTGCAGCAGCAATTTCCGGCTAATATCGGTGTAGGCCCCCACGGTCTTGGGAGTCATCGTTACCTGGTCAATAGCTTGCTGGCTTTCGGTCGGCGCGCCGTTTTCGGCTACCCAGTAGGCCGTTGCCCCACCGGTTTGGCGCGGAATGGCAATGTCGCCCACCAGGCCGCTCAGTACCGTAGCCCCGGCCTGGCGCACTATCATTTTGTTGCGTAGCAGTTCAATAAAAGATTGCGCCAGCAGGTCGGTTGTTACGGTGTAGCCGCCGGCCGTGTTGGTGCCTTTGGTCAAATCGCGCTGTTCGCCTTGCAAGCCGGCCCGTTGCCAGTCGTAGGGGATAAAAAAGCCTTGCGGATCGCGCCCCAGTTGTTTGGCTACAGCCCGGCTGGCTTCCATTTCCAGCCCGGCTTCATCCAGCGCCCGTTGGTCGCCCTTCATCGCTGCGCTTACGGCCCGGATCGCCCGCACCAGGCTATATTGCTTCAAGTCGTTTTTGCTCATACCAATATCGGCGTTGGCCGGTTGGCTGCGGGTATGCACCGGTTGGCTCTGGCTGCGGCCCATGTCGGCTTCCATTCCGGTCAAACGTTCTTCGCGTTCAATCCGGCTGCGCAGCGACTCGGCTTCGTTTACCAATTGGTCATACAAGGACTGTTCCTCGGCGGTCAAGTCCCGGCCTTCGCCCTCGGCTTTAGATAGTAAAGCGCGGGCGTCGGCAATGGCTTTGGCTCGTTTTTCTCTGAGCGTCATAATAGTGCCTCCTAACTAAGTTCAATAAGATTTAATTTGCGCCGTTGCATGGCCAGTCGCCCGGCTGTGCCATCCTCGGCCCCCCCGGCCGCCTGGCCGAGTTCGATTGCTTTGCTTCGTACTGTCGCCAGTGTCTCTGGATAAGCCGGAAACGTCACCGGCGACACATCAAACAGCCGGCAGCGGTGCAGCACGCGCACCGGTAACGGCTCCATATCTGTGGGGTGCTTCCAACTCTCTTCCGTGGCCATAAAGCCAAAAGATGATCGGTCTACATCCCCGCGCCCAATACTAACCAGCAAGTCGCGGGCGTACTGAGTGTCTGGAGGGGTAATCTCGTAGCGCAGCCCCACGTCATCTTCGCTCAAAATCAGTGTTCCGGCTGTGTTGCGCCCCAGAATTAAGCTGGAATCGTGGTTAAAAAGGGCGCGCACATCGTCTTCCTGAATTGCCTGGCTAAACGCTCCGGGCATGATTACTTCCCGGAATCCCCCTAAATCCTCGCTGAGCGAGTTAAACACTGCGGCGTATCCTGCAATTTTTGCAGGTTGCCCGTCCGATCTTTCCGCCCGTAACTCACGGGCTAAAAATCTTCGTTCAATACTCACGTCACCAGCCTCCTATCCGGCTACCACCTGGCAGTCGCATCCATCATGTAGCGGCCCGTGCCGTATATCACTCCGCTTAGAAAGCGGCCGTTCCGCGCCGTCTGGTTGAAAATCATCATCTTTCCTCAAAAAATTCGAGCGGATGCCCGCCACCTGGCCATCCAGTGCCTTGCAATACGGGCAAGGGTCGCCCATCGTTACCCAACGCATTATCTGCACGCCGCCGGCAGCGTAAAATGCCCAGGCCATAGCGTTCCCGGCCCGGTTAGACTCATCTTTTCCCAATCGAGCGCCCCGGCTCGCGTCCCAATCGCTCAAACGGGCGTCTAAAACCTCCACCGGGTCGCTCTCATCAATCAACGCTTGCTCCAGCAAGGCCCGCAACTGCTTAAAAGAGCTGTCACACTCTCGCCCGGCCATGGCCGCCACGTAATCTTCAATGAATCGCTGAATATCTCCCGGCGTTTGGTCCAGCTCCCGGCCTACCTCAACGCCAACTTGCTCGGCGTAGTTAAAAAGTATTGGCTTCATTTGCCGCTGCCAAAATACCTCGTGTTCCTGGTAAAAATCTTTTAGCCAGGCTAAAAAATCCTGGTTGGACCGTTTTAAAAGTTTCCGTAACGCCCGTTTTACGTCCGATACTTCCCGCCGGATGACCCGGTTAGCGGTATCGGTAAAAAGCCGCTCGTAACTGGCCGCCAACTTGCGCCGGCTGGTGGCCACATTCCGCGCTCGCTGCTCGTAAGTCAGGTCGCGCCGCTCGCCGGCGACGCTTCTCTGGCCGGCGGGCGGGGTGGAAGCCGGCTCTAAAAGCTGGGTGGCCGGCACCATGTTTAACGGCACTAGGTAAATTTGCCCCTGGCCAGCCGGCATGGGGTTCAACTCTTCCAACTCTCTGATGTCATCGCCGTTCATCCAGCCGTCTTGCCGGGCAATATGGTAGGCTTCGTACCTGCTTTTTATGTCACCCCGTAGCAGGGCATTCACCTGATGCTTGGCAAAATAGCTCTTTCGCTCTGCTGCGCTCAACAAATCTCGATAAATCGCCTGTTCCCAGCGCACCAGCCAGGGCGTGAGGGTGTAAATCACAAACTCCAGGCTTTGTTGCTCGATATTGCTAAACGTGGCCCGCTCCAGGTCGGCCAGCATGTGCGGCGGTACCCGGAAAAGGCGGGCAATCTCGGTCACCTGAAACTTTCGGGTTTCTAAAAACTGGGCGTCTTCGGGGGGAATACCCACCTCGTGCAGCTTTACCCCCTCTTCCAAAATTGCCATTCGGTGCGCCCGGCTCAACCCCTCGTGCCGGTCATTCCAGGATTTCAGTAGGCGATCATACGCTTTGTCGCTTAACTTGCCCGGGTGTTCCAGTACAGCGCCGGGCCGAGCGCCGTTGCCAAAAAACCGTGCGCCAAATTCCTCAGTCGCCAGAGATAGCCCCACCGCTTGGCGGGCCTGCGCAATCGGGTTATAGCCACGAATACCGTCGTATCCCAGGCCGCGCAGGTGCATTACTTGCCGGGCGCGTAAAGGTTCTACCTCCGGATCGTGCTCTAACTCGTTTCCTATGGTTACAAAATAAACCAACTCGCCGTTGACGCGCTGAATATCTACCCGATCCGGACGCAGTGGCCACAGCCCTTTAACCCGGTCGCCGTTGTCGCGTTCAATCTCGGCGTAAGCGTTGCCCCACAACCCCAGGTGGCCTTGCAGGGTTTCTCGCAGCTCCATCGAGGTCATTTCCGGGTTGGGCAGGTCATGTAAAATGGAATAAAGGGAATGGTTGAGGCCCCGCTCTCGCCCGCCGCCGGCGAGCCGGCGGTGTAAAATCAAGGGCAAACTGCTCACTGACTCGGCCAAAATCCGGTTACAGGCAAACACGGCCACGCTTTGCAGGCTGCTCAGCGGCGTAACCGCTACTCCAGGCGCTGTCGGTTCTCCCCCCAGTAGCCTTAGCAGCCACGGTTCAGGGCTTTTTAGTGTGCTGCGCCGCTCCCATAAACTGGAGAAAATGCCCATTACCCGTCCTTTGGCTCACTCTTGTGAGATAGCAAATAACCCAAAAAAATAAAAACAAGGCCCATAGCTAACAGAGTAAGCGGGGGGTGTATCCACCACAACCCGCCCAAAACAAGGCATGTTCCGCTCCCCAGGCACAGGTCAGCCCGGTCAATATTTTTCATAGTTCCAATAGCCCCCGTTCTTCGTAAACACTGCCGCCATCTCCCTGTAAAATCGCCCTGGAAAGGGCCATGATCAAGGCCACCATGCCGTCAATCTTTTCAATAGACCTGGCCTTATCCGGTTTAATGTTCCCGGCCGGGTCCATCTGGGCTACCAGGTTGTCGGCCATCCAGCGCAGTACCGGATTATCACCGTGGGCTAATTCGCCGGCGGCGATCAATCGCTCCAGCTCCTTCATCGGCCCGGACATGCTGGCAAATCCTTGCCCAAAAGCCGCTACCGTTAACTCTGCCTCTTGCAATTCCTGGATCATCTTTGAGGCCCCCCATCGGTCAAACGCTACTTCGTTTAAATCGTACCGCGCGGCCAGTTCCAGGATTTCGGCAATGATAAACTTGTAATCAATTACGTCGCCGGGCGTTGCTTCTATAAAACCGTCGCGCACCCAGGCGTCGTATGGAACCCGATCCCGTTTGGATCGCTCGTGCATAGCCGCCTCTGGAATCCAGAACCGGCATAAAACCTTGAACGGCTCCCCTTTGGCTTCGGGCGGAAAAACCAGCACAAATGCGCTAATATCAATCGTGCTGGATAGGTCTAACCCGCCATAACAGGCCCGCCCCCGTAGCCCATCCGGGTCTGTCTCGCCCCCGCAGGCTCGCCATTTTTCGGCATCCAGCCACCGCGATTCCGCCTGCGTCCACACGTTCATGTGTAGCCGCAAAAAAGCGTTGAGTGCCGACGGCATTTTTTTGGCCTTTATCGCCTTGCGTCTCAGGTCGTCCAGCTTAACTGAAACGCCCAGGTTTGGGTTAGCCTTTGGCCAGTTGGCCTCGTTTTCCCAATCATCCCCCTCATCAAGCGTGAAGATGATCCCAAAAAACGAGTCGTCCTGAATAATTCCCTCCAGCACTTTGCGGGTATAGTCGTGCAATTCGTAACAAATGGATTGCCGATTGTACCCCGCCGTAGTGATGGCGTACATCAATGGCTGCCGCCTGGCTCCGGTGGCCGTCTCCAGCACGTCCCACAAATCGCGGGTTTTGTGGGCGTGCAGCTCGTCTACAATTGCGCCATGGATGTTCAGCCCATCCAGGCTGTCCGCATCGCGCCCCACCGGCTCAAACTTACTGGCCGTCGCCTCGTTGTGCAGATTATCTTTGTAAATAGCAATCCGCTTCTTTAGCGGCCCGGATTTTTTAACCATCCGTGTCGCTTCAGAATGCGTAATCCGGGCCTGGTCTCTTTTGGTCGCGGCTGTGTAAACCTCCGCGCCTGGTTCCTTATCAGCATCAAAGAGATACAGCCCCACCCCGGCCGCCTTGGTAGACTTGCCGTTTTTTCTGGCAATCTCTTCGTAGGCCGTTCTAAATCTCCGGGTGCCATCGGCTTGTTTCCAACCGAACAGCACCCACAAAATAAACTGCTGCCAGGGTTCCAGTGTAACGGTTTGGCCGGCCCACTCTCCCTTCGAGTGTTTCAGGAACCCAAAAAATCTCAAAACCCGATTGCCGGCATCTTCGTCAAAGTACAGCCCGCGCTCGTGGCCTGTAGCCAGGTCGCTTACGTGGCGCTGCACCGCCAGACGTACCCATTTGCAGACCGTGATTTCGCCCCGGCGGACCTGTTCAATGTACTGCTGCGCCGGGTTCATTTAGCCTCTCAGGAACGCCTCGTAATCGTCCTCTTCTGTTGGCTCCGGCATACTAAGCCGCGCCCGCGCCGCCGGTGTCAATCCAAACTGGGCCGCATAATGACGGAAAGCGGTGCTGTTCTCTCGCCACACCTGGAGCAGCGGGTGCTTCCGGGCGGCCCCGTTTTCGTCTACTGTTTGCAGCCCATCTTTTTTTATGATCCGGTACGCATCCCAGGCCATCTCGTAATGAGCCGCCATTAGGGCCATCGCCGGCCCGTCAACCTCGGTCAGTAACCCAAGCTGCTCCAGCTTTTCAGCGTACTCGCCCCAAAACTGTTTGGCCCCTCGTTTCAAAGAGCGAGGCATAGCTGGCACAATTCGTTTGGGTTGCGGCTCGCTATTATTCAACGCCCGTTTGCCGGGGTTGCCAGCGAGTCTCTTTAATGCTGTGGGTTTCGGTGCTGGCCCGGTCATACTCATGAAAATCAATCCAACCTGCGGGTGTAAAAGGGTCGTGGCTCGCACGGTCTACGCCGGTAAGGTTGTGGAGATTTGACTCCCCCTACCCCCCAGTGGCTGTTTTTTTGCTGTGGCAACTGTGGCACAACGCCTGTAGGTTACTCCATTCGTCCTGGCCACCCGTGCGCCTTGGCTTGATATGGTCCACATCAACCGCTACGACCACCTCGCTGTTGTTGTTTGCGTGCAAACCAAAAGGGTCTGCACATAATGGATTGGCTCGCAGAAACATCAATCGCAGTCGTTGCCATCGCCGATCGTAACCGCGAGCTGCCGCCGATGGGCGACCGGACTCTTTCTTTGAACGATGCACATCACAGTTTAAGTTTGGGCAGCCTGGCTGCCGGCACGGCGTTGGCGGTTTAGTAGGCACACTATGCCGTTCTGATAACCAACGCTAAAACGGTTGTGACTACGCCGGTCATTACCAGCCCAATCACACCGTAAACCAGCTTTTTCACCGGCTCAAATTCAGCCCGTGTTACAAAACCGTCCTGTTGTTTTTCGATCTGCGCCATCATCGTTTCTAGCCGAGTTACCTTCTTATCAATCTCGGTTAAAAGCTGGTACAACTGCTCACTGCTGTTGTTCTCCGCCATCGCCGGCCTCCTTCAATTCGGCCGCCAGCTTGGGGGCCAACATCATCAGTTCCACCCACAACTCAACCGTCAGATCGGCGCAGTGCCGTACCTCTGCCCAATAGCTTTGAAAAAATTTGATAATAACCCGCGCTTTCTTCATGCCTTCCCCTTTTACTTTAATGGTCTTATGTACAAATTAACCACCGGCGTTTTCTCTGCGGTGGCCATTAAATCGTCTCGCTTATCCGGGGTGATGATCTCCGCCTGCACCAGCGCCTTGATAATGTCATTGGAAACGGATCGGTGAATCACAATCACCTTATCCGCCAACGCTTCCCCCAGTATCCGTACAGCTTCCGGTACAGTCACCTTTACTCGCTCGGATGTGGACACAAATACCCGGCCCAAACCTGGTATCTCAACTTCGGAAAAGTTTAGTTCAACTAACCCATCCTTAACCTGTTTCTCCAGTGTTTTGAACCGCTCATAAACCGGCGCAATGTTCAGCAGTTCCTCTACCATCGCCTTCAGTGCGCTAACCGTTACTTTTTTGGCCACTTTCTTACACCCCCTCATTCAGACAATGCGGGCTGAACCAAACCCGCTCTTTAAACCGATTCGTGTTACCGGCTCCGCTGTAACCGCCGTTGGCTTTCCAGGGAACACACACCCAATCTTCCGGCAGCTCGTGCTCCCCTTCGTAACCGCATAGAGCAATTCTCAATAGTGGGTTGTTTCCGTTTTCAATGGCCCACTGGCGCACCTGGTGCGCTACGCTTAAATCATCCACCCCATAAAGGTTGGCCGAGCGCCCGGCTTCGGCTGCATAAGGCGGGTCGAGAAAAATAGCCGTTTGGCCAATGCCATAAGTTACGGCTTTGGTTACTACCCGGCTCCAGTCACCGCAACACACTCGTACCCGGCGCAAACGTGCCGCCAATGACTTGAGATAATCCCCCAGATCACCGTTTGTGCTGCGATGAATCCCCCTTCCAGAGTCCCCCAACGCTGGCAATTTTTGGCTTGGCCGGTGAACACCCTGTCCGGCGCAACTCAACTTGGGTATCTGCTGGGCGGGCCGGTGAACCCCTCGCCCGGCATTTGATAAACAAGGCCGTTTTTGGCTGGGTTTATTCTCCCGTACTGAACACCATCCGCCCCCAATCCACTGGCAAATACCCCATACCCACCAACCGGCCACTTTTAAATCGTAAAAATCGGGATCGCTTTTCATTTGCCCCCGAAAATCCTCTTGCTTCACTAACCACCAGTGGCGAGCATGCAGGTCGGCTTCATTCACTGGCCAGTCGGCCCAACCTGCCACTCCCTCCGGGTCATTCTTCAGTGCTCGCCAAAAATTAGCTAGATAACAGTCTTTATCATTAACCGTTTCTATTTTTGGCTCACTGGGCCGGGCAAATAACACTGCCAAGGACCCGGCAAAAGGCTCTACATAATTCTTGACATCTCCGAAACGTTGCCATATTAGCGAGGCGATTTTGGATTTGCCCCCAAAATAAGGAAAAGGGGCTTTGGGTAAAAACAACATCTGGTCTCCTGTTCTGGTAAAACTAAATCTGGTTTCTGGTTATATTTTGTCTACAGCCGCCCGGCGTTTGGCCGTTGAGCAGTGTAGGTAAATACTGGTTGTTTTTATATCATCATGGCCCAATAAATCCCGGATTGTCTCCAGGTTTACATCGGCTTCCAGCAACGCTACGGCAAAACTATGCCGCAGCGCATGGGGGTGCAAATCCTTTCGTAGCCCGGCTTGTTTCCCCAGTGATTTAACCAGTGAATGCAACCGGTCATAGCTGATCCGTTTCCCCCGGTTACTCATAAACACCGGCCCGGCCCGCCGCCCGGCCAGGTGCGTCTCCAGCGCCAAAACCGCTTCGGCATGCAGGGGAATAATCCGCTGTTTAGATCGCTTACCAAATCGCACCAGCAGCGTTAATACCTCAAAATCAATATCCTCTACATCAAGCAGCCTCAGCTCGTTAGAGCGCAGCCCGGTGTAAATAAACGTGGTGATAATGGCCTTATCACGGGGCGGCATCTCCAGCGCCAACAAACGTTTGTATTCCGGGCTTGTCAACCAGGTTGGCAGCCGTAACGCCATAAAAATCCTTTCCGTGAGGAAATGCCAGAAAATATAGATTTTCTGGCATTTAAAATCTAAAAATAAAAGCGCCCGCCATCCAACCCCCGGCTTTGCCTGTTGGCGCGCCGGTCCGCCTTTAAATCAAATTACTCTTAACCGCAATCGCCACCGCATGGGTGGTATTTATCGCGCTCAACTTACCCCGCGCCCGCTGCAAATATTGCCGTAACGTGCGGGGCGCTACCCGCATAGCCCGCGCCGCCTCTATATCTGTTTGCCCATCGGCGGCCAGGCTTAGCGCCTGCCGCTCGCGGGCAGATAACAAAAAGGGGCAGCCTGCAACAACAGGCTGCCCCGGAACAATGTCTCTGTCGGGCAAAACATACCCCCAATCAGTTGTAAACGGCTTAGCGGTATGGCTTCAACTCTTCGCTGGTGCTGCGCTCAATAAAGCGCGGCTTGCCGTTTTTAAACACCACCGTCAACCGGGCCTCGCCGGCCTGGCTTAACTGACACATCTCGCCAACCAGCCGGTCAATCAACTCCAGTTGAGGCCAGGTTAAAAAACTCAGGTTTTTAGCCGGGCGATACGTGGCCATAAACACACTTTACCTTGCTTTGGTTAAAAATAAAAGACGTAAAAACAGGCATAAGTCAGGCTTATAATAACTCAAAAACTCAATTTTTAATAGTAATAAAAATCGTAACCAAACAGATGTGCTAAAAATACCCCAAATACCCCAGGAAAATGCCCCATGTACCTAAAAAACGCCATTCAGTTATACCTTACCTTTAACTACACCCTTGCCCCCAAAACCCGCCAAACCTACCAGCAGCACCTTACCCGGCTACAAATTGCCCTGCAAGACCCGCTCCTAACCGAAATAAACCACCACGCCATAGCCAAATTTATGGCCGGCCTGCACAAAAAAAACGGCCAACCCTACCACCCCGGCTACCTGCACCAAATACACCGCACCCTGCACACCTTTTTTGTGTTCTGCGTTGATGAAGGCTGGCTGGCCATGCACCCTATGGCCCGGCTTAAACGCCCCCGCCTGGAAAAAGGCCCCAAACCCCGCCTTAGCCTGGCCCAGGTGCGCCAACTGCTCAACGCCATCACCGAAACCGACCTGGCCGAGCGTAATATGGCCATAGTGCTGCTTATGCTGGATTGCGGCCTGCGCAAAGGCGAAGTGGTGGCGCTAACAATGGGCGATGTAGACCTGGAGGCCAAACGGATACTGGTGCACGCCAGTAAAACCTGCCAGCGCCGCGATGTGCCTCTCAGCAATATGGCCGCCACCGCCCTAACCCGCTACCTGCTCATCCGGCCCAAATACAAACTCCTAACCGAGCCTGTGTTTGTTACCGGCAGCGGCCCGCGCAAGGGCGAACCCATTGGCAACAAAGTTATCGAAGAACTAATGAAACGTCTCAAAAAACGCCTGGGCATACCCTTGTACGCCCACCTGCTGCGGCACACCTTTGGCAACCACTATATTCGTAAAGGCGGGTTGCGCCACCTGCAAAAAATACTTGGCCACAGCCGTATAGATACAACCGCCGGCTTTTACACCGACCCCGATTTTGAAGATTTGCAGGCGGAGATTGTGGTGGCCGCCCCAACCGCCCAATTGAAATAATAAAAAAAGCCACAGCGTTGTGGCCCTTTTTGACGAATTTTTACACTCAATTTATACTAAACCCACAACTAAATAGCTAAAAAACGTCGAATCCCCCTCGCCTCCGTAGCTCAGTTGGCAGAGCAACCGCCTTGTAAGCGGTAGGTCGTCGGTTCGAATCCGACCGGAGGCTTGTCAAAACACCCCACACAATGTGGGGCGTTTTGTTTTGGGGAGATTACGGGGTATTGAGCAGCAAATCCAGGTTTTGGTTTAGTTCTGCGGCGGTCATGCTGCCCAGGTGACGGCCCACAATCACGCCGCTGGCGTTTAAAAAGATGGTGGTGGGCAGCCCGCGCACCTGAAACCGGTTAGCCGCCGCGCCGTCAACATCGAGCGCCACCGGCAAATGAAGCGGCTGGTTTTGCGCAAAAGCCCGAACGGTGCGGCTATCCTCTTTGACGTTGATGGCCAAAAAGTTAATCTGCTCGCGCCGCGCCGCAAAGGCTTGATCCAGCGTCGGTAATTCCTGAAGGCAGGGCGGGCACCAGGTAGCCCAAAAATTGATGATAGCCGGTTTGCCGCTGAGTTGAGCCAGCGTAACCGGCGGGCCGGCCAGCGTGTTCAGCGTAAAGGGTGGGGCGGCGATGTTACCGGCGGCAACGGTGGGCGGAGCCGGATTGAGGGCAAAATCCGCCGGGCCGGCTACCGCCAGCACCACGCCCGCCGCCACCAGCGGCAGCAGCAGCCCCGTTACCAGCAATATTTTGCCCAATACCCACCCCAACCGGGCCGCCGGACGGCCCATCAATTTGGGAGCCAAAAGCAGCAGCCCGGCCAGCGCCAGGCAGCCCAGGTCAAGCAGTAAAATCAATTTAAAAATTGACATATAACCGCCCCGGTTGAACTTAGCCCGCCAGCACCGCCAACATGCCGGTGGCGGCCAGCATGGCCACGTAAAGCGCGGCGCAGATAGTAACCCCGGTGTAATACAACCGGCTCCAGATTGACCCCGCGCCTTTGATCCAGATCAGCCCGGCCAGCGCCACGGCCAGCAGCGCCAGCAGCGCCAGTCCATACGGAATAAAAAACAACGGATAGCTTTGGCCGGAAATAGCCGAAAGCAACAGCAGCGGGGTTGAGTTAAAGGCAGACACGGCAAACGCCGTTAGCCCGCCCACAAAAATAATCGCCAGCCCGCCAAACAGCAGCAGCGTGATTTTGCCGGCCCGGTTTACCCACCGTCCGGTGGTTGCCGCCGGTTTTTTGCGGATTAACCGGATACCCCACGCCAGCGGCCACACCAGCCACGCCGATAGCGTTCCCGCCAACACCAGCCCCGCCGCGCCAACTTCGGCCAGCGCCGATGCCTCCAAACTGTTCAATTTGGCCAGCAGCGGCACCACCAGCGCCGTGGGAGGCACAAACCCGGTGGGCGTATTCTCCTGCACGCAGCCGGCATTGGGCGAGATGGTGGGCGTATCCAAAAAATCTTGCAGCAGTTCATCCACGCAATTGTCGTTAAAGGCCACGCCGTGGCTGGAGGTGGGGTCTACCAGCAGATGGCCGTTGGGCAGGTATTGAGCGGCGGCGGCGGCAAACTCCGGCGGGGTGATGGGATCAAACTCGCCGGCCAGCAGCAGGGTGGGCACGTTGCTGGCTACCGGCTCGTCTACGGTGGCGGGCAACCGGGGCACGGCCCAAATCTGGCAGGCGGTGAGCACATCCTGCAAATCCGAGCGGGCGTAAGCGGCGATTTCCGGGCGCAGGCCCGCCAGCGATACATCCGTCAGGCTAAAATCGCTGTCCTCGGCGCACATCACCGTGTAGAACATGCCCTCGCTAAAGGTGCGGTCAAACGCCAGCACGGGCCACAGGTTTTGCCAAAATGAGTAATCGCCGGTTTCCATGCCGGCAATCAGCCGGGGAAAAACGGCGTACATTTGGGGCAGGTAAAATACCTGGAACAGCATGTTCATAAAGGTTTTGCCGTCCACATACACCGGCACGGTTTGGCCGGTGTCGGGGTCGGTTACGGGGATGGTAACGGGCCGGGTGTTGAGCCGTTTTATCAACGCCAAAAAACGGGTTTCCAGTTCCGGGTATTGGCTGCGGCAGCTTTCGCTGGCGGCGCAGGCAGCCAGCATTTTATCAAAAATGCGCTCGGTGACATTGGGCACGCGCAGCAGGTAGTTGATGTGCGTGGGCACCACGCTATCTAAAATAACGGCGCGCAGGTTGGCCGGATAGTCGCGCATCAGGTGCAGGCCCAGCAGCGTGCCGTAGGACACGCCATAAAAATTGATGGTTTTGTAGCCCAACGCCTGCCGGATGGCGTCTACATCGGCGGCGTTTTCCAGGCTGTTAAAGGCGGCCAAATCAATGCCCTGGTCGGCCAGCCGTTTGCGACAGCCGGCATACGCCTGGTTGGTGCGGGCGGTGGCCTCGACGGGCGGCAAGGTGAGGGTGGCGTCCAGATTGTTGAGCGTTTCGGTGCACACCAGCGATGGCTCGGCGTATAAAGTGCCACGCTGGTTAAAAATGACAATATCGCGCTCCGAGCGAATGGCGCTGCCCAGTGCCGTGAGCGCAAAGGCGCTAAAGGCATCGCCGCCGGGGCCGCCCTGGGCCAAAAAGAGCGGGTCGGGCCGGGGGTGAGGCCCAGTAGCGCGTAAAATTGCCACCGGCAGCCGAATGGTTGGCCCCGCCGGGTTTTGGTGGCGCAGGGGGGCGGTCACGTAACCGCACTCAAACCCCAGCGTTTCCGGCGCGGCGTAACCGGCAAATGGGATTTTGAACATGCAGGGGGCCGCCTGAAACGATGGCGCAGCCGGGGCGGTGGCATCGGCCTGCGCCGGAGCAACCGCCAGCCCGCAGACTAGCAGTAATAATAAAACCAGTTTTTTGATGGTCATTGGAATTGGGTGAATTAGGCGTTGCAAAGAATAAATCGAAAGTAACAAAAAATAAATCGAAAATATCAACAAATAATTGAAAGTAATTAAAGGGCGATCCGGGTGTAGTAAAGAATAAATCGAAAGTAATAACAAATAATTAAAAATAATCAAAGATCAATCAAGCTCAAGATAAGGTAGCTGGAGATGAATATCAAGTCCCCGGCACTAAGTGCCAGGGACTTTTCAAGGCAGGATCGCGGTTTTTAACCGGCCTCTTGTTGGGCTGCCATCACCCGAACGGGTTCGACAATGCCAATTTGCCGCGAAAAGTTGCGCAGCCGTTCCAGCACGGGGTAGGTTATTTCCTGGCCTTTGGGCACCAACAGCAGCCCGTTTTGCGCCCGGATGTCGTTATCGGCAATCATGCCGGTTTTTAAATCCTTCACCCGGAGCATTTTTACCATAGTGCCCATTTCATCCAGTTGAAAGGTGGTAAGCTGGGCCACCACCTCCGGGTTGTATTCTTCCGGGTGCAGGCGCAACCGGGATAACGCATCATCTTTGGGCATGCCGTTCATAACCATCTGGTCAAAATCCAGCACCACTTTTAAAATTTGAGCGCCAAACGCGGCATTTCGTTCGGGTTCGCTCAACAGTTCCAGCGCCGGATACATGTGAAAAGGGGTGCGCTGGTTTGTAACCATAGCGGCAATGGGTTCAAGCCGGGGAATTTTGGTGAGCAGGTTGTGAGCCACGGTGGGGTGGGCGGTGTAGATTTGCTCCTCTTCTACGGTGAGCGGCGCGTGGGCGTAAACTTTATCCAGCAAATCGGTGGTGAGGGTTACGCAGCCAATCTGCGATAACAGCGCCGCCACTTCGTACTGCCACCAGCCGGGCGGTGACAGGCGCTGCGCGCCAATGTGCTGCACGTAACGGCGCACCCGCGTGGCCCGGCTAAACGCCAGCGGGTTGACCAGGCTTAAAATTTCGCTGAGCATTTTAAGGCTGCCCATCAGGGTTTTTTCCAGCAGTTCGCGCTCGGCGGTGATGAGCCGGTATTGCTCCAGGCCGGATTCCAGTGCCTTGACAATGGTTTCTTGCGGGCATGGTTTGGTGAGAAACCTGAAGATGTTGCCCTCATTTACGGCGTCAATGGCAGTTTGCATGTCGGCGTTGCCGGTGAGCATCATGCGCACGGTATCGGTGTGGCGGGCCTTTACTTCGGCCAAAAATTCAATGCCGTTCATGCCGGGCATGCGCATATCGGCCACCACCACGGCAAACGGGCCGTGGTGATCAATTATCTCCAGGCCCAAATCGGGGCCAACGGCTACTTCCAACTCATACATTCGGCGTAACCGGCGGCTTAAAGCGGCCAGCAGGTTGGCGTCGTCATCAACAAACAAGATTTTCTGGTTCATTCTCAAGCTCCTGACAAGGGCTGTTTTTAGCTACTTTGCGGTTGCGCCTTATGCGCGACCAATTACTGCCTGGGCCGGCGCAAAATCAACATCCAGCGGCAGCCGGATAATAAAGGTTGTGCCATGGCCCGGTTTGGTTTCAAAATTGATGGCTCCGCCGTGTTTGTCCACAATAACGGTGCGCGCAATTGATAACCCCTGGCCGGTGCCTTGCCCAACTTCTTTGGTGGTAAAAAAGGGATCAAAAATTTTAGAGCGAATATCATCGGGGATGCCCGTGCCGGAATCCGAGATGCGGATTTCTACGGCCTGGTCAACCTGCCGGGTTTGCACGCCGATAACGCCTTTGTTCTGGTTGCCGTTGCGCTGCATATCGCCAATGGCGTGGGCCGCATTGATGATGATGTTTAAAATGGCCTGGTTAAATTCGCCGGGCAGGCATGGCACCGGCGGCAGGTTGGGATCAAAATCAATATTTATCTCGGCCACGTATTTCCACTCGTTGCGGGCCACGGTAATGGTGCCTTCGATGGCTTTGTTAATGTCAATGGCGCTTTTTTGGCTTACGCCGGGGTGCGAAAACTCTTTCATGGCCCGCACAATACTGGACACCCGCTCCACGCCTTCGATGGATTGTTGAATGGCCGCCGGGATTTCCTCAAGCAGAAATTCAATATCAACGGCGCTTTCGGCTTTTTTCAGGGCGGCAACGGTCTCGGCTGGCAGCACACCGGTTGGGGCGGTTTCCAGCAGTTGCCGGTACCGGTTAAGCACCGAGGCCAACTCAACAAAAGAATCCTGCAAAAAGCGAATATTATCGCCCACGTACTGGGTGGGCGTGTTGATTTCGTGGGCCACGCCCGCCGCCAGTTGGCCAATCGATTCCAGCTTTTGGGCCTGGCTGAGCTGGCTTTCCAAAATTTTGCGGTCGGTTACATCCTGCCCAATCAGCAAAAAGCCGGCCAGTTTGGCCGGTTCGCCGGCAAATGGGGTTACGGTGATGTTTAAAAAACCTTCTTTGCCGTCGGGCCGGGTGTATTTTACATCGTTGAGCGCGGTAGATTTCATGCCTTTGCGCCCCTCGTTGATGCGGGTGATAATTTCAAACCAGTCCCATTGAATGTTGCATTCCAGCAGTTGGCGGCCCACAAAATCGGCGGCGTTAAGGCCAAAAGCGGCTTCGGCAGGGTGGTTGATGTGGGTGATGATGTCGTCGCTGTTAACGGCAATCAAAATTGAGGGGATGGAGGCCAGCAGTTGCTCGTTTTGGGCATTGGCCTGTTCCAGCGCCTCTTCGGCCTGTTTCATTTCGGTAACGTCGCGCGAAACCACCACAATATGGCTAACCAGGCCATCGGCGTTGCGGTAGGGGTAGTAGGTTACGTGCATGTAGCGCTCGCCCAGCGCCTCAAACCCCAGCCAGCCTCTAAAATACACCTCTTCGCCGGCAAAGCAGCGGTCAATGGTTTTTTTTATCACCGAGAGGTACACATTTTCGCCCCAAACCTGGGCTACGGTTTTGCCCACAATATCGTTGCGATCCATGCCGTGGGCGCGGCAGTAACTTTCGTTGACGGCCTCGTACACGTAATCCCGGTTCATCAGCGTCATAAATTCTTTGGAGTTGTTAACGATAAACTCGTATCGCCGCCACATTTCTTCGGTGGGTTGGTCCAACATAAGGCTTTCTCCGTCCCAATGCAAAAGTCCTATTTGGGTTTCGGCACGTGGCGGCGATTCTCCATAAAAAACAGGTAAAAAACCGGCAGATTTTGCCGGCAAAGAACGGGTGGACTACCGTTCAAACACCACCTCTCCGTTAAAAATGGTCAGGTCAACCGGCGTGGCGGCAATCTCAGCCGGGTCAAGCTCAAAAAGGTTGCGGCTAAGCACAATCAAATCGGCCCATTTGCCGGGCGCAATCGAGCCTTGCACCCGCGCTTTGCCGGCCAACATGGCCGGGCCGGTGGTGTAGGCGTGGATTATTTCGGATAAATCAATGCGTTCTTGCGGATACCAGCCGCCTTCGGGCTGGCCCTGTTCATCCTGCCGGGTAAGGGCGGCGGCTATGCCCAGCAGCGGGTTAATGGGCGCTACCGGCGCATCGGAGCCAAAGGCCAGCAGGGTGCCGCGTTCCAGCAGCGAGCGAAAGGCGTAGGTGTAGCGGCTGCGCGGCCCCCAAATTTTGTTGGCCGTGCGCCAATCAAACAGCAGGTGCGCCGGCTGCATCGAGGCGAAAATGCCGTGCGCCGCCAGCGCCGATAAATCGGCGGGGTGGATGGTTTGTACGTGCTCAATGCGGTGCGGCAGTTGCCCGGCGGCGGTATCGGGCGGAAATTCGCTCAGCACGTGGGCCACTTCGCGCACGGCGCGGTCGCCAATGGCATGCACCGACAGCGAAAAACCGGCTTGCCGCGCCTGCGCCGCCAGTTTGGTGAGTTCTGCCGCCGGAGTTACCCGCAGGCCGTAGTTGGCGGCATCGTCCTGGTACGGCTCCAGCATTAGCGCCGTGTGCGACCCCAAACTGCCATCGGCAAAGGCTTTAACGTGGCCCAGCCACAGCCGGTCATCGCCAAAGCCGGGTTGCAGGCCCAGCGCCGCTGCCTGGGGCAAAAAATCGGCGGCGATGTTCATGTGCACGCGCAGTTTCAGGTCGCCGCTACGCCGCAACGATTGCAGCAGTTGAAACGATTGCGCCCCTTCGCGCTCAACCCGCTGGTCGTGCAGGCCGGTTAGCCCCAGCCGGTGCAGGTCGGTGATGGTTTCGGCCAGCCAACTGCGGAGTTGGGCCGGTTTGGGTTGGGGAATGTGCGGCTGCACCAGTTCGATGGCGTTCCATTCGCGTAGCAGGCCGGTGGGGTGGCCGGATTCATCGCGTTCTATTTTGCCATCGGCGGGGTCAGCGGTGTGGCGGGTAATGCCGGCCAGTTTGAGGGCGGCGCTGTTAACCCACCAGGTGTGCATATCCATGCGGGCCAGCGCCACCGGCGTTTCCGGGGCCAGTTCGTCGAGCAGCGCGGCGGTGGGCGGGGCGTCCCATTGGTGTTCGTCCCAGCCCCAGCCTTGCACCCACTGGCCCGGCTCGGTTTGCTCAACGGCGGCCCGGATGCGGCGGCGCACCTCGGCCAGGTCGGACACGTCAAACAGGCTAACGTGGTGCTGCCGGATGGCGTGTTGCAGCAAATGTACGTGGGCGTCAATCAGGCCGGGCAAAACCAGCCGCCCGCCGGCATCAATTTTTTGGGTGGCGCGCCCGGCCAGTTCTAAAATCTCGGCAGAAGCGCCGGCGGCGATGATTTTGCCGTTGGCGCAGGCCACGGCTTCTACCCAGGGACGGGGCGGGGCGGCGGTAAAAATTTTGGCGTTGTAGAGAATCAAATTGGGATTCATTTGGGATAACTTGTGATAAATTGGGTAATTTTATGGGTTATTGGGTGGATTATTATCGGGTTGCTGCCGGTTACGCTCCTCGGTTTTCTCGGCGTTTTTTTCGGCGCGGAGTTCGGCCATGGCGTCCTGCATTTCCTGCACCCAGGCGGCGTGTTCGCTGTGAATGGTGGTTTCGGTTTGGCCCACCAGCTTATCAAGATTAACCGGGTCGGCCTGTTCTTCCGAGGATAACGCCACCCACCAACTGCGAATGCTGGTCAGTTCGGCGGCGGTCTGGTTGTAGCGCATCAGCGTGTCTTCGATTTTTTTGTATTCCATGTAGGTGGTTAACGCGCTCACCAACGCTGTGGTAAAGGCCAGCCATAATTCCTGTTGAATGGCCACCAGCAGCGTGCCCACGCCGCCAAACAGGTAAATAAGCCACTGAAAGCGGACAAGTTGTTTTTCAAGGCGCACGGTTTTATTTTGGTAGTACTTAAGCTGGTCTTCCAGCCGGTAGGTAATGTAGCGCTCCGGCGTAATAAAACTGAGGCCGTCATCGCCGGGGGCCGCGCCGTATTTGGGCGGAATTGGCCCGGTGTACGGGGTAAGCGCCATCACATTCACTTCGGTTTGCATCAGCTTGCGGCTGAGTATTTCTTCTTTGTTGTGCAGTTTAATATCGCGGGAGATGGTTCTGGTGTCGCGGTCGCTGTAAATTTCAACCCGGGCGCGGTAACGGTAAATCTCTTTTTTCAGGCTTTCGGCCCCGGCGCGGAGTAAAATCCATTTGTTGCCGGCGCTAAACCGGTTGGCCGCCGCCACCAGCGCGGTGATGGTAATGGGCGTTAGCAGCAACAGCAAAAACAAAATCTGATTGATAATCGGGTAGGCGGCGCTGGTTTGAACTTGAGGAATATTTTTGAGCGTAACCTGGGCCAGCGCCAAAAAAGTTCCCACCACGCCCAGCACCATAATGGCCAGTTGAATCCGGCTAAAATTACGCTGCTGGCGATTGGCGTTCTGGTCGTACTGGGCAAATCGTTGCCACACCAGTTCCAGCGTGCTCATTTCGTCGTCGGTTTCTTGCAGGCCCAGCACCTGCTCCAGCAGCCGTTGCAGGGCGCTGATTGGCCCGGCCAGTTGAGCCGTGTAAATTTTGCCGTCCACAATAATCTCGGCCAGGTCGGAATCCGGAATAAAGGCGGGCCGCCGCCGGTTGAGGTTGGCAATTTCATCGGCCAGGCCGCCGCTGCCTTTGATCACAATCACCGGCCAGCCCTGCCGAACGGTTTGCAGCACCTGCCGTTTGGCGGTGCCGTCGCCGCCCACCACCAGCATTACCTTTGAGCGGGGATTGGCTAGTTGCCCGGCAATTTTAAACACCGTGCCGGTTTCGCTGCCCCACTCGCTGCCATCGGTTAAAATAAAGTGGGAATGGTGGGAATCCAGCGGCACGGCCTGAGCCGGTGCCATCTCCTGGCCGGGATACGTTACCAGGCCGGCGGGCGCAATGCCCAGCAGGGCGGTTTTGCGGCCCCGGTCTTCAACCGCGCGGCCCATCATGGCGGCAGCGCCGCTTTCGCGCCCGTTATCAATGATAAGGGCGTTCATATCGGCCAGCGCGCGGGCCACGCCCCGGCTGAATAATTGCACCAAATGCGCTTCGTCTTCTGCCGCAAGGCCGGCGGCATCGCCCACCAATAATAAAATAGCGTTGGGCCGGGGCAACTCCAGCGCCTTGATAATCTCGTCCGGGGCGGCGGCGGGCGGCCAGCTTACCAGCCAGGCCTCGTTTTTGTTGGCAAATTCAACCCGGCGAGCGGCTAACTGGGGCTGAGGCGCGGCAGGAGCCGGGGGCGACGCGCTTTCGGGCCGGGCGGTATTAGGTTCCATTGGAATGTCGGGCTGCGTTTCGGGTGTGTCCACAAACAACCTCCATGTTCAAATCCGGGATAATGCCCGGAAGTTTGGTTTGGTAACAACCAGCCGGGGAAATTTAATTATGTTGAGGCTGAAACACGGGCGGGAAGGTTAACAATTAGCTGATTATAACATAACTTAAGCAGCCGGTGCAAGGTAATTTTGGCCGGAAAAACCGCTTGACATGGGGCTGGTTATGTGTTATGATGCCTCACAATATTGACAGGATGCTTTTATGTCTAACCGGTTACGCCAAAACCAACCCAAAGTAAAAGTTGCCCAACTCGCTCAGCGCGATATTCAGGCTGGTTTTTGGTTTATTACGCTCGCTGCCTTTGCAACGGGCGTTTTTTATTATTGGTATTATTTTACTGGCGTAACGGGGGGCGTTCTGCTCGGCAACTGAGTTAATTTGGCATAGTTTGCTCAGGGCGCAACCCCACCGGTTGCGCCCTTTTTATTTTGTTCAAATTGGGGAGGTGGCATTTTCAGCAACCCGGATTATTACCCGCAAAATGGCACATTGGCAGGAAAAGGTAAAAGTTCCTGTCTCGTTTATTGATAACCTAAATTTTTTATTGTTTTAAGTGAGGAGAGGAAATGATTATCATAATGAACATGAACGCTAATCAGGGCGATATTGACGCGGTTGTGGCGCGGGTAGCCCGGCAAGGGCTGCGCACGCACCTGTCGCAAGGTGAAGAACGCACCATCATCGGTGTAATTGGCGATGAACGGCAAATGGATCGGGGCGCTATCAGCCAGATGACCGGGGTTGACCGGGTGGTGCCGGTGCTGCGTCCCTTTAAACTGGCCAGCCGCGATTTTCACCCGGAAGACAGCAAAATTGCCATTAACGGCCACGTGTTTGGCGCTGAAAAGGTAATTGTCATGGCCGGCCCATGCACCATCGAAAGCCTGGAGCAAATGCTCGAAACCGCGCACGCGGTCAAAGCTGCCGGCGCGCACATGCTGCGCGGCGGCGCGTTCAAGCCGCGCACCTCGCCGTACAGTTTTCAGGGGTTGGGCGAAGAGGGGCTAAAAATTTTGGCGCAAGCCCGCGAAGCCACCGGCCTGCACGTAGTAACCGAGGTGATGGCCCCCGATCAGGTTGATATGGTGTGCGATTACGCCGACATGCTGCAAATTGGCACCCGCAACATGCAAAACTACGCCCTGCTCAACGCCGTAGGCAAGACCAACAAACCCGTCTTGCTGAAACGGGGGATGATGAGTACGATTGAAGAATTGTTAATGAGCGCCGAATATATTATGGCCGCCGGCAACCACAAAGTAGTTTTGTGCGAGCGCGGCATTCGCACCTTTGAAAAGTACACCCGCAACACGCTGGATATCAACGCGGTGCCGGTGCTCAAAGAACTCACCCACCTGCCCGTAGTGGTAGACCCCAGCCACGCCACCGGCAAATGGACGCTGGTTAAAGCGGCCAGCAAAGCCGCCGTGGCCGCCGGAGCCGATGGCCTCATCATCGAGGTGCACCCCAACCCCGCCGAAGCCTTCAGCGATGGCGAGCAATCGCTCAAACCACAGCGGTTTGCCGAATTGATGGTTGAAGTTGGCCGCGTGGCCGGCGCAATTGGCCGGTCGGTGTAATAAAGCGGAAAGCGGCACAAAGATGAATCCAGCCGAAACAAACCTGAGCAATGCCACCGTTACAATTGTTGGCCTGGGCCTGATGGGCGGCTCGTTGGGCCTGGCGCTCCGCCAAAACCGGGCGTGCGCCCAGGTGGTAGGGCTGGTGCGCCGCCCTGCCGCCAGCACCGAGGCGCTGGCGCTGGGCATTGTTGACCGGGCTACCCTTGACCCCGCCGAGGCGCTGGGTGCGGCGGACATAGTTATTTTTTCCACGCCGATCCGCACCATTTTGCGCCAACTGCGCGATTACGCGCCGTTGTTCAAACCCGGCGCGGTCATCACCGATATGGGCAGCACCAAGGTGCAAATCACCCAGGCGATGGCCGACCTCCCGGCGGGATTGCAGCCGATTGGCTCGCACCCTATGTGCGGCAAAGAGATTGCCGGCATGGCCGCCGCCGAAGCCACCCTGTACCACGGCGCACCGTGGATACTCACCCCGCTGGAGCGTACCGCGCCCGCCACCATAGACTTGGTGCGGCAACTGGCCCTGGCTGTTGGCGCAAAGCCGCTCCAACTGGAGGCCGCCCGCCACGATCAGGCGGTGGCAGCCATTAGCCATTTGCCCTACACGCTGGCCGCCTCGCTGGTGCTGGCCGCGCAAACCGCCGCCGCCGCCGATCCGGTGGTGTGGCAGGTAAAAGCCGGCGGCTTCCGCGATACCTCGCGGGTGGCGGCTACGGATGTAACGATGATGCTTGATATTCTGCTGACCAACCGGCAGCCGGTGGGGCAACTCATCGCGCTGGCCCGGCAGCAACTCGATGCCTTTGCCGCCGCCATTGCCGCCGGCGACGAGGCCGCGCTGCGGCAGTTAATGGAACAAGCCGCTCACCAGCGGCGCGAACTTTACAAATGAGTTAGGTGAGTGAAATGAGTTCTGTGGGTTGGGTAAGTTCGCTCACAGAACTCACAAAACTCACGTAACTCACAGAACTCGTTACTGGAAATTTGGCTATGAAACTAATTGTTTATCCTTCCCAAAATTTGCACGGCGTAACCACCCTGCCCGGCGACAAATCTATTTCGCACCGGGCGTTGATGCTGGGCGCGCTGGCCAATGGCGTGACCACCGCCCGCAACTGGCTTGATGCCGGTGTTACCGCCCGCATGGTAGATTGCATCCGCGCCCTGGGCCTCCGCGTAGAAATTGAACCCACCGGGCCGGGCCGGGCCACGCTCACGGTGCATGGCCGGGGGCTGCGCGGCTTTTCGCCGCCGGCAGAGCCGCTTTTTTGCGGCGGTTCGGCCACTACCATGCGCTTTTTAATGGGCTTGCTGGCCACCCAACCCTTTACCGCCGTGGTAGACGGCCACGAAGGGCTGCGCCGCCGCCCTATGGAGCGCATTGCCGAACCGCTGCGCCGGATGGGCGCGCGCATCGAAACCACCGCCGGCCACGCGCCGCTCACCATTACCGGGGCGCGGCTGGCCGCCATTGATTACGAACTGCCGGTGGCCAGCGCCCAACTTCAAACGGCGCTGCTGCTGGCGGCGCTGGGGGCCGAAGGCGAGATGATACTGCGCCAGCCCGGCCCCGCCCGCGACCACACCCTGCGCATGTTGCGCGGCATGGGCGCTAATCTAACCGAGGCCGGCGGCGTGATCACTTTTTACCCCGCTCAATTTAACCTGAAACCGCTGGACTTTACCGTACCCGGCGATATGTCGGCGGCGGCCTTTTTACTGGTGGCGGCGCTTACCACGCCCGGCAGCGATTTAACGCTGGCCAACGTTAACACCAACTTTACCCGCACCGGCCTGCTGGACATGTTGCAAGCGATGGGCGGGCGCATCGCGTTGCAAGCCGAGCGGGAACAGGCCGGCGAGCCGGTAGCCGACCTGCGGGTGCAAGTTGGCCCGTTGCGCGGCGTGGCCGTGGGCGGCGAGGTGGTAGTGCGCATGATTGACGAGTTTCCGGTGTTTACCGTGGCCGCGCTGGCCGCCACCGGCCAAACGCTGGTGCGCGATGCCGCCGAATTGCGGCTTAAAGAAAGCGACCGCATTGCCGTGGTGGTTGAAGAGTTTGGCAAGCTGGGCGCGGTGATTACCCCCCACCCGGATGGCTTTGAAATTATCGGGCCACAGCAACTTGGCGGTGGCCAGGTGCGCAGCCACCGCGACCACCGGCTGGCCATGTCGCTGGCGGTCGCCGGGTTATCGGCTACCGCGCCGGTTAGCATTGATGACGCCGACGAGCTGAACGAGAGCTTCCCCGGTTTTGTGGAAACGTTGCAAACGCTGGGCGCGGCCATTGAATGGCAGGCGTAACCTCAAAATTGACTCATGTTTAATACAAGTGCAACGTGACCGGCACTTGTTGAAAGTTACTAAAGTGCCGGTCACTTGATGTTATAGATTGGATTTTTATGACAAGTTCTATTTCGATTACCGGAAAAACATCGCTGGTGGGGTTAATGGGCTGGCCGGTGGAACACAGCCTCAGCCCGGCCATGCACAATGCCGCCTTTGCCCGGCTGGGCCTGGATTGGGCTTACGTGCCGCTGCCGGTGGCGGCGGGCTGCGTGCCACCGGCGTTACACGGGCTGGTGGCGCTCAATTTTGTGGGTGTTAACGTTACCGTGCCCCACAAACAGGCGGTTATCCGCTACATTGATGAGTTAAGCGATGCCGCCCGGATTATTGGCGCGGTGAACACCATCAAATTTAAAGATGGCAAGCTGTTAGGTTACAACACCGATGCCGTGGGCTTTCTCAACATGCTCATCGAGGCCAACCGCCACCCCAAAGGCATGCGCGTGGCGGTGTTGGGCGCGGGCGGCGCGGCGCGGGCGGTGGTGTTCTCTCTGTGCCGGGCCGAAGCCGACGCCGTGACGGTGTTTAACCGCACCGCCGAGCGCGCCGCCTTTTTGGTGGATGACCTGGCTGAGGCTTTTCCCGACAGCCGGCTGAATTTTGCGCCGCTCACCGGCGCGGCGCTGCGCCAAATGGATCATCGGTTTGATCTGGTGGTAAACACCACGTCGGTGGGCATGTCGCCACACCCGGCCCATTGCCCCTGGCCCGCCGATGTGCCTATTCCGGCCAGCGCCACCTTTTGCGATCTGGTGTATAATCCCCTGGAAACCATGTTTTTGGCGCAGGCGCGGCAGGCCGGCAACACCACCATTGATGGGCTGGGCATGCTGGTGCACCAGGGCGCGTATGCCTTTGAACAGTGGACCGGCCAGCGCCCGCCCATTGAGGTGATGCGGCAGGCGTGTTTAGCCGGGTTAAATTTACAGGCGGAACAATAAACTATGGAAATTTTAGGCGGCCCGTTATTTGCCGTGGCCGGGGCCGGCGAATCGCACGGCCCGGCCATTACCACCATTGTGTTTGGCTGCCCGCCGGGGCTAAAAATCGAGCGGCAGGCGGTGCAGCGTTACCTTAACCGCCGCCGGCCCGGCGGCAACAAGCACGGCACGCCTCGCCACGAAGCCGACCAGGTGGTTTTTTTATCGGGCCTGTACTCCGCCAATCTCGATGAATTGTTGGCCGGCCCGCCGGTGTCCATCACCGTTGATGGTAATGCCGGCCAAACCGGCAGCTACGACAGCGGCTTTACCACCGGCGAACCGATTGCCGCGCTGGTGTTATCTACCGCGCAAAAATCGGGCCACTACCAGCAATTTGCCGGCCCCACCGGCGAAGTGCGCCCCGGCCACACCGATCTGGTCAAGTTTTATCAATCGCAGGGGTTTGTGGATGGGCGCGGCGGCGGGCGCAGCAGTTACCGCTCCACCATTTCTGATGTGATTGGCGGCTCGATTGCCCGCCTGTATTTGCAGGCTCAATTTGGCGTGGTTATTTTGTCATCAATTTGCCAGGTAGGGCCGCTCCAGGCCCGGCAAAGTTTGGCCGATTACATAGAACAACAAATGTGGGCGCAAAATCCGCCGGATCAAACGCCGGTGCCGTTTGATTTGGCCGAGCTTGAACGCCTTGAAACGGCCATCCACACCGCCGAAATCCCGGCGTTGGATACCGATTTTGCCAACGAAGCCGCCGAACTCATCAAACAAACCCGCATCGAAGGCGACTCGATGGGCGCGGTGGTGGAGGTGGTGGCCGTGAATGTGCCGCCGCTGGCCGGCGAACCGCTGTACAACAGCCTTAAAGTGCGGCTGATGGGCGCGTTGGGCGGCCTGCATGCGGCGCAAAGCTGCGAAATCGGCGCGGGGCTGGCGGCGGCGGCCCGGCTGGGCAGTGAAAACAACGATCCCATCCGGCGTAGCGGCTACCGGCGCAACGCCCACGGCGGGTTGCTGGGCGGCATTACCACCGGCCTGCCGCTGGTGTGCCGGGTGGGGTTTAAACCCACCTCAACCATTGTTAAACCGCAGCAATCGGTGCGGAAAGACCTGCAAGAAATTGACTTTCAACTCAAAGAGGGCCGCCACGACCCCTGCGTGGGGGTGCGGGCCGGCGTAACGCTGGAATCGCGGCTGGCCATTGAATTGCTAAACGCGGTGCTGCTGCGCCAATCGCAGCGGGTAGATGCCGCCAAATTCAAACTATTTTAAGCCGCAACCTTTAACTAATGACCAACAATATTGTGATCACCGGTTTTATGGGCGTGGGCAAATCAACGGTGGGCCAACTGGTGGCGGCTCGCCTGGGCCGCGCCTTTGTTGATATGGATGCGCTCATCGAGCAGCGCCAGAACCGCTCCATCTCCCAGATTTTTGCCGCCGAAGGCGAACCCTACTTTCGGCAGCTTGAAGCCGATTTGTGCCGCGAACTGGCCCACCAACCCGAACTGGTGATTGCCACCGGCGGCGGCGCGCTGGTGAATGAAGCCAACCTGCGCCAGATGGAAGCCGGCGGAGTGGTCATCTGCCTGGATTGCCAGCCCGATGAACTGTGGCGGCGCATTGGCCACAGCGATAATCGCCCGCTGCTGGCCCAGCCCGATGCCGACCGTTTGGCCCGGCTGGCGGCGCTGCTGGCCCAACGCGCTCCGGCGTATGCCCGCATTGAGCGCCACCTCGACGTGACTCACCTCTCGCCGGACGAAGCCGCTGAAAAAATCTGCCAACACCTGTAAATTTTTCGCCATTCGCACATTCGCTGAGGAGTTTTTTATGCAAACCATCACCGTTACCCACCCCACCGGCAGTTATCCCCTGTATTTGGGCGAAAACGCGCTGGTTCACACCGGCGCGTGGCTGGCCCAACTGGGCTATAAAGGCCGTTGCGCGGTAGTTACCAATCCCACCGTGGCCCGGCTGCACGCCGAAGCGCTACTGGGCAGCCTGCACGCCGCCGGGTTTGAGGTCGTTCGCATTACCATTCCCGATGGCGAACAGCACAAAACGCTCGATACCGTGGCCGATTTGTATGATGAGCTCATCCTGGCCAAACTCGACCGGCGCAGCCCGGTGCTGGCGCTGGGCGGCGGCGTGGTGGGCGATACCGCCGGTTTTGCGGCGGCCAGTTTTTTGCGCGGCGTGCCGTTTGTGCAAATTCCCACCACGCTGCTGGCAATGGTAGATGCCAGCGTGGGCGGCAAAACCGGCATTGATTTGCCGCAGGGCAAAAATTTGGTGGGCGCGTTCAAGCAGCCGGAAATGGTCATTCTCGATGCGGCGGTGCTGGCCACGCTGCCCGCCGCCGAATACCGCGCCGGCATGGCCGAGGTGGTGAAACACGGCATCATCGCCGCGCCGGAGTTGTTTGCCCAGTTGGAAATAAGGAGTAGGGAGTATGAAGTAGGCAGCGCCGAGAAAATGTCCGCGTCTTCTTCACGTTTGCTTCCTGTTTCGCTGTTAGCCGAAGCCGTCATGGTGAAAGTTCAGGTGGTTCAGGAGGATCCATTTGAGCAGGGCCGGCGGGCGGTGCTCAATTTGGGCCACACTTTTGCCCACGCTTTTGAGCGGCTGGCCCAGTTTGAAATGCGCCACGGCGATGCCGTCGCGATGGGGCTGGTGTGCGCCGCCCAACTGGCCGTCCGGTTGGGGCTTTGCGCGGGCGACACCGCCGCTCGCATCACCAACCTGCTGGCGCAGATTGGTTTGCCCACCGCGCCGCCCAACTTTCCGCCCGAAAAAATCTGGGCGGCGATGTTCACCGATAAAAAGCGGCAGGGTAACACCATCCGCTTTATTTTGCCCCGCGCCATTGGTAACGTGGATATTTTTGATAACATTGAACAGGCCGACGTGCTGGCCGTATTGAAAGGATAAAAATGCTGCCCGAAAAGATTATCAGCGAACAACAACTTTACACCGGACGAGTGCTTAATTTTGCCGTGCGCCAGGTTGAACTGCCCGATGGCAGCCCCGCCGTCCGCGAAGTGGTGATTAACAAAGGCGGGGTAACGGTGGTGGCCCTTACCGAGGCCAACGAGGTGCGGCTGGTCAAACAATTCCGCGCCGCCGCCCAAAAATGGGTCATCGAACTGCCCGCCGGCACGCTGGAGCGCGGCGAAGACCCCGATGTGGGCGTGCGCCGCGAACTGCTGGAAGAAACCGGCGACCAGGCCGCTCACTGGCAAAAATTGTACGGCTACTACTCGGCTCCGGCCATCCTCACCGAGTACATCCACATTTACCTGGCTACCGGCCTAATTCCCGGCCCCAACCACCTGGAAGACGACGAATTTTTAGAGGTGCTCACCGTGCCGCTAACCGAAGCCCTGCAAATGGTCTATCGCTCAGAAATTGACGACGCCAAAACCATCATCGGCTTGCTTATGGCGGCGCGGCAATTAGGGCTAGGCTGATGGACTACGCCCGCGAAAAACAGGCGGCGATTGCGGCGGCTACGCTGGCGGCCAACCTGTGCCGGGCGGTGCAAGCCGATTGGGTAAAAGTTGGCGCGCTACAAAAAAATGACCACAGCCCGGTAACGGTGGCCGATTTTGGCGCTCAGGCGGTGGCCTGCCAACTGCTGGCGGCGGCTTTCCCCGCCGACCCGGTTGTGGCCGAGGAGGATTCGGCGCAACTGCGGCTGCCCGAAAACGCCGAACAATTGGCGTTGGTGCGCCGTTACGTGCAGCAATTCCGGCCAAACGCTTCGGCGGCAGAGGTGTGCCGCTGGATTGATGCCGGTCGGGGGCGGGTGGCTCCCCGCTTTTGGACGCTGGACCCGGTTGACGGCACCAAAGGTTTTTTGCGGGGCCAACAGTACGCCATCGCGGTAGCGTTAATTGAACACCGGCAGGTGCAGGTGGCGGCGTTGGCTTGTCCGGCCTTGCCGCTCAACCTTAGCCAGCCCGCCGCCGAAACCGGCGTGTTGTTTGTGGCCGCGCGCGGGCAGGGCGCGCACATGGCCCGGCTGGGCCGCGCCGAATTTACGCCGGTGCGGGTATCAACTGACCCGGCCAGTTTGCGCTTTTTGGAAAGCGTGGAGGCGGCGCACGGCGACCAGCCGTTGCAAAACGCCATTGCGGCGGCGGCGGGTATTACCGCTCCGCCGGTGCGGATGGACAGCCAGGTAAAATACGGCGTGCTGGCGCGGGGCGATGCGGCGCTCTATTTGCGGCTGCCTTCGCCCCGGCAGCCGGATTACCGTGAAAAAATCTGGGATCATGCCGCCGGGTCGCTGATTATTGAAGAGGCGGGCGGGCGCGTGACCGATATGCATGGCCAACCGCTGGATTTTGCCAGTGATGACAAAATGCCGCCCAACTGCGGGGTGATTGCCAGCAACGGCGTGTTACACGCGGCGGCGCTGGCCGCGTTAACCGCTAACCGCTAACCGTTTTTATCGAGGGGGAATATAAATTATGACCTCAATTTTATTACTGCACGGCCCCAATTTAAACCTGCTCGGCAGCCGTGAGCCGGAAGTGTACGGCCACATGACGCTGCCCAAAATCAACGCGCACGTGGTGGCGGTGGCGGCCAAACGCGGCGTAGAGGTGCGGGCCAAGCAATCCAACCACGAAGGCGATTTAATTGACGCCCTGCACGACGCCCGCAATTGGGCCGCCGGGGTGGTGTTTAACCCCGGCGCGTACACCCACACCTCGGTTGCGCTGCGCGATGCCATTACGGCGGCGCAACTGCCGGTGGTTGAGGTGCATTTGAGCAACATCCACGCCCGCGAGAAGTTTCGGCATAAAAGTTTGCTGGCGCCGGTGTGCGTGGGGCAAATCAGCGGGTTTGGCTGGCGCAGTTACCTGCTGGGGCTGGACGCCATTTTGGGCTACCTGAGCGAAAAAGCCGAAAACAAGGGCTAATCGTCAGACAGGCGGGATTTGCGTTTTTCCAGGTTGATGTCGTCGCGGCGGGGCGCGGCGGCTTCGTTGGCTTGCAGCACTTCATCGGCGGCTGCGCTGCGCTGGCTGGCTTTTTCGGCTTCGCGGTCAACCGCGGCCTGCGCCAGCGCCAGTTTTTCTTCCAGCGCGGCCAGTTTTTCCTCCAAATTGATGGCCATTGTTGATTCATTGTTCAGGTGATACTCCAACTCGGCCAGGCGGCGGGTGTGCGCTAGGTGATTTTCGCTGTCGCCGCGTTCGGCAGCGGCGTCGGCTTCGGTGCGCTCCAGTTTGATGCGGTTGGCCAGTTCACGCTCTTTGGCTTCAACCTCGCCCAGCGCCCGCCGCACTTCGGCCACCAGGTTGGCTTCCTCGTCGTCCAGCGGGCTGCGGCGTTCACGCCGGGGCAACGCCGCATGGGTTTTGGCGCTGAGCAGCAATTCTACTTTTTTGAGTAAATCCATCTGTTTTGCTCCTCTCAAAATAGCTTTATAGGTCACGTTTCAAACGTAACCTACGACTGCTTTTCTCTACGAAAGTTGGCCGGATTTGATGCTACGGTTTGTACGCCTGCGCCAGCCGCACCGCTTTTTCGGCATCAATCTGGCCCCAGCCAAACACGTTGTTGGGCGTGCCGGTAACATTACCGCAGGCGCAGGGCGCAGAATCGCTTAGCGCCGCAAATTCATTGGCCAGCGGCAGGCTTGAGGGCGTTGCCGGCGCGCAGGCCGCCGCTACCGGCGTGGGGTGAGCCGACTCGCGGATAATCTTTTCCGTGGCTTCAATTTGGCCAATGAGCGCCGGGTTGGCCGACCAGAGCAGCGCCACCAGCCCGGTTACGTGCGGCCCGGCCATGCTGGTGCCATCGGCCAGGGCGTAGCCGCCGCCCGGAATGCTGGAACGGACGCCCGCCCCCGGCGCGGCTATATCCGGTTTAAGCAGCGGTTGCGCGGCCCCAACCGGCCCGCGACTGCTGAAGCCGGTGATTTGGCCCTGCTCATCGGTGGCGCCCACGGAGAAGACGGTATTGTAAGTGGCCGGCGGGTCGGTAACGGTCTGGCAGGCGGGGCCGTCGTTGCCGGCGCTCACCACCATCATAATGCCGGCGGCGCGCAGGGCGGCAGTGGCCGGTTTTAGCACCTCCTGGTCGCAGCCTTCGCGCTCCGGGCAGCCCCAGGAGTTGTTGATAACGTGCGGCGCTTGCGTCACCTCGCCGGCGGTAAAGGGATTGCCGCCCACCGGGTAGGGCGCCAGAAAAAACTCCATGCAATCGGCGTAGCTGGCCGGGTTGCCAATACCGCGCCGCATATTGCGGCAGCCAATCCATTTTGCGCCGGGAGCCACGCCAATCTGGTTGCCCTGGCCGTCATCACCCAGAATGGTGCCCATGGTGTGGGTGCCGTGCCGGTCATCATCAATGGGGCCGGTGTCATCGCTGCCCCAGGCATCGTGCCAGTTGTAGTTGTTGTTAACCCGGTCGGTGCCGTTGTAACCGCGATAACTTTTAAGCAGGGCCAGATGCCGCAAATCGTAGCCGGTATCCTGTCCGGCTACCACAATGCCCTGCCCGGTGATGCCCAGCTTCCAAACGGCATCGGCATTAATTTGCCGAATGTTCCAGCCTACGCCCGGCCCGGGTTGGGTGTCGGCGTTGTAGGGCATTTTAAAGGTGATGGGGTACGGGCGCACGTTGGGGTTGCGCATAACCCGCGCCACGCCGGGCAGGTGGGCAAATTCATCCATGCGGCGGTGCTGGCCGTCAACCCGGATCATGTTGATGATGTAAAATTGCCGGTAGCTCAGCCCGGCGGCGTTGAGCGCCTGAACCACGGGCGGTTGGGTGCGCCGGGCCACATCGAGCAGGTGCTGGCGCACAAATTCGCGGCGGGCCAGCGGCTCGGCAATGGCGGTAACACCGCTCAAATCGGCCTGTTCGCTCATGATGATGAGAAAGCCATCGTTATAAAAGCCGGGGTAGCCCACCGTTAGCCACAACCCGGCCCAAATAGTCACCGTCGCCATTGCGGCCAGCGCCGCGGCCAACAACTCCGGCACTTGCCGGCGTGGGGCAATAAATTGCCGGATTAGCCACAGCACAACCACAATGCCCAGCATGGCCACCAGCATCCACAGCCGGGCGGCGGTTTGCCACGGCTGGGTGATGAGCGGCATCTCGTCGCGGGGATCGGTAAAAAGCGGCGGCGCGGCGGTAACGGCCACGGCCAGCAGCAAGCCGGCCCAAATGCTGCCGGTGCCGGCTCGCAGTTCGATGAGTAGCAGCGCCAGCGGCAGCGCCGTTAACGGCAAAAATAGCTGCCACCAATCGTGGTGCGGTACAATCTGGCAAAGCGTGCCGGCCAGGTAAATAAGCAGCGTGGCCAGCGCCGCCAGCGCTTTTTTGTGCTGAAAATTAAAGGTGATGATGCCCAGCACCGCGCCAAAAAAGAAGATAACATCGGGCAGGGTGCGGGCCAGAGTTTGCAGCAGCAGCATTTCCGAGGCCCAGCTATCGCCCAGCGCGCCGGTAACGGGCCAGCCCAGCGTGATTACCGCCGTGGCGGCCAGCGCCAGCAGCAATCCGGCCAGCGTGGGGCGATCCAGCCCGCTGGCGTGCGGCAGCAGCCAGCCCGGCACGCCGGCCTGTTGCAGCGCCAGTCCGCCCAGCAGCAGCGCCAGCGGTGTGAGCGCCAGCGCGTGCAACAGCGCGGTCAGGGTATCGCCGGGAGCGGCGGCGGCCCGGATAATGCCGCCCGCGCTCAGGTACAGGGCGGTGGCGGCTAACGCCAGCGCCAGCGGTTTAAACCCAGGCCAGTTGCGCCGGTTGGCCAGCGCCAGTAAGCCGGCAGACGGCAGCAGGAGCAACCCGGCCAGCGCCAGGGCCATCAACAGCCGCGCCGGCATGTCCGGCCAGTTGGCAGGCAGCCAGATTGCGCCAATTTCTACCAAAATGGGGGCGGCGGCAAACCAACCCAGCGCAACCAAAAAAAGCAGGATTGCCCCCGCCGGTGGTACCGGCAGTTGGGGGTTGGGCGCGTTTTCGGGGCGGGACGGCGTCATCCGGTGACAAGCTCCACATTGAGTAGTTTGAGCACGGTTTGAATGGGGTTGATGAGCGTGGCCTTGGGCGAACCGGCAAAGAGCAACCCCACCACCCGGCGCTGGTCATCCAGCACCGCCGAACCGGAATCGCCGCCATCGCTCATGCCGCTGGCCATCAATTGGTCGGTAAAGGTAGCCATCCGCCCGTTGTAATCCACCGAGGTGGTGACATCAACCTGGGTAATGCGCCCGGTGGTAAAGCCGGTGGTGCGCCCCGTTTTTTGCAGCGATGTGCCCAGCGTGGCTTCGGCCAAGCCCGTTGGCAGGCCAATCTGAAAAATGGCCGGGCTGAATTGGGCCGGGTTGAGCGGGCGGGCCAGCGCCGCGTCAATTAAATTTTCGCCGGGCGAGGTGCGGTAGGCCATCAGCCGGTGGTCGGAGCCAAAAATAGTGGCCAGCCGGTTCATCACTTTTTCAACGGTGGTGAATACTTTGGAACGGGCGCTATCGCCGCCAAAATCCAGCGGCAAAAATTCGGCCAGCTCGGCAATTTTGTCTTCGAGCTTGCCGCCATCGTAGCGGCCCGGTTGGATAATGGCATCGCCGGGATTGCCGCTGTTTACGTTGGCCAGCACGTGGTTGTTGCTAAGGATGAACAGGTCGCGGCCCCGGCGCACCAAACAACCAAAGGTGCCGGCGGTTACATCCACGTGCCCCAGCGAAATGCCGGGCGGAATTTGCCCGCGCCAGCGGTCTTTGACCGTGGGTGTGGCCTGCCCGGCCAAAAATTTGCCGGTTTCGATGACATCGGTTTTAACGCCGTTCAAATTGTGTGGCACTTTGTCGCTTTCGGCCAGTTGGGCTTTGGGCAATTTCTGGATAACGTTCACCACCACGGCCACATCCTCGGTGAGGCCGTCGCTGGTTTCTTTAAAGCCGATGCCCACGCCCACCACGTTGCGGCGGGTGATGAGGTGGCGCAAATTTTGCTGCTTGATTACCCTGGCTTGGTCAATTTCTGGAATCATTTTTGGCCTCACAAAGCCCGGATTGGGCCGGTTTCTTGCACATCGGTGGGAATGCCGTCGAGTTGGGCGGGAACAACATGGCGCGAGTCCAACTCGGCCAGCGGCACTTTTTTAGAAACGTTCACAACCAGCGCCAACTGGTCAGTAAAATGGCCATCGGTTTCTTTAAAACCAATGCCCAGGCCAACCACATTGGCCAGTTGCAGCAGTTGAGCCTGGTAATGGGCCTTAACCTGCTTGATTTCATCTACCGTGGGGTTGTTGTTCATGAGCATCACCTTAAGTTATGTTATTTTATTATACCGCAAAAACCGCCCGGCAAAAACCGCCAAAAAATTAGCGCGGCAATTTGCTCTGACCGGCGGTTTTAAGTAAGATGTCGCCCGCCTTTGGTATTGCTCATTCCGCCTTAGCACTCGCCGGGTTTGAGTGCCAAAAATTGTTTCCCAAATTTGCTAATTCAATCCGGTTGCGGTAAGATAGTTTCTGCTTTGGCACTCTGATATACTGAGTGCTAATTTTTTGAAAAATTCTATATCCAAATTCAGGAGGTATTTACGATGAATCTGAAACCGCTTGGTGATAGACTGATTGTTGAACCCATCGAGCAACAAGAAGTAACGGCCAGTGGCATTGTGCTGCCGGAAACTGCTAAAGAAAAACCCATGCAGGGGAGCGTGTTGGCGGTAGGGCCTGGCTTGCGCAAAGATGATGGCACGCGCATTGCGATGGATGTTAAACAGGGTGATAAAGTTCTCTATGCCAAATATGCCGGCACCGAAGTTAAAATTGGGGACAAAAAGTATCTCATCCTGAAAGAAACCGACGTTCTGGCAATTGTAGAATAGAAACAAGGAGTAATTAAAACATGGCAAAACAACTCGCGTTTAATGAAGATGCTCGCCGCCGACTGAAAACCGGTGTGGATATGCTGGCTGAGGCCGTAAAAACCACCCTTGGCCCCAAAGGCCGCAACGTGGCCCTGGATAAAAAATGGGGCGCGCCCACCGTTACCCACGACGGCGTAACCGTGGCCAAAGAAATTGAGCTGGAAGACCCCTACGAAAATATGGGCGCTCAACTGCTTAAAGAAGCCGCCACCAAAACCAACGACGTAGCCGGCGACGGCACCACCACCGCCACCGTACTGGCGCAAGCCATTGTTAACGAAGGGCTGAAAAACGTGGCCGCCGGCGCCAACCCCATGCTGCTCAAACGCGGTATTGAACTGGCCGCCAGCGCCGTAACCAAATCCATCCGCGAAAGCGCCATCGAAGTAAAAGGCAAAGATGATATTGCTCACGTGGCCAGCATTTCTGCCGCCGACGAAGAAATTGGCAACCTGATTGCCGATGTTATGGACAAAGTTGGCAAAGACGGCGTTATCACCGTGGAAGAAAGCAAGGGCCTGGCCTTTGAAACCGACTACGTGGAAGGCATGCAGTTTGACCGTGGCTACATTTCCCCCTACTTCATCAACGACACCGAAGCCATGCAAGCCACCATCAACGACCCGTACATTTTGATTTACGACAAGAAAATCTCCTCGGCGCAGGATTTGCTGCCCGTGCTGGAAAAAGTAATCCAGGTTGGCAAACGCGACCTGGTAATCATTGCCGAAGACGTTGACGGCGAAGCTCTGGCTACGCTGGTGCTCAACAAACTGCGCGGCACCTTTAGCGTGCTGGCCATCAAAGCCCCCGGCTTTGGCGACCGCCGCAAAGCCATGCTGCAAGATATAGCCACCCTCACCGGCGGGCAAGTTATCACCGAAGAAATGGGCCGCAAACTGGACAGCGCCACTCTGGCCGACCTGGGTCGCGCCGACAAAGTCAGCGCCACCAAAGACGACACCACCATTGTGGGCGGCAGCGGCAGCGATAGCGACATTCAAGCCCGTATTAACCAGATTAAAGCCGAAATTGAAAACAGCACCAGCGATTACGACCGCGAAAAGCTGCAAGAACGGCTGGCCAAACTGGCCGGCGGCGTGGCCGTTATCGGCGTGGGCGCTGCCACCGAAGTTGAACTGAAAGAAAAGAAACACCGCGTAGAAGATGCCCTGAGCGCCACCCGCGCCGCCGTAGAAGAAGGCGTGGTGCCTGGCGGCGGCGTCGCCCTGATTAACGCGCTGCAAGCCATTAAAGAGCTGCGCCACGATAACCCCGATGTGAACACCGGTATCGCCATTGTGCGCCGCGCGCTCGAAGAACCGATGCGCCAGTTGGCCCGCAACGCCGGTAAAGAAGGCGCGATCATCATTGAAGAAGTGCGCCGCCGCAACCAGAACGGCACCCGCATTGGTTTTAACGTTTTAACCGATGAGTATGTGGACATGGTTGAAGCCGGTATTATTGACCCGGCCAAAGTTACCCGCAGCGCCGTGGAAAATGCCGCGTCAATCGCCAGCATGATCCTCACCACCGAAGCGCTGATCACCGACATTCCCGCGCCGGCCCCGGCTGCCCCGCCGATGGACCCCGGCATGGGCGGGATGATGTAATTTCCACCCCGGTAAATAAAAAAGCCCCGCAGATTGCTGCGGGGCTTTTTTATTTCCGTTTTTAACGGGGTGCCGATCAACCGGATAAAACAAAAACGGCTTCTGAAAAAACAGAAGCCGTTTTTTATTGCCAAGCCCACGAGCGGATTTGAACCGCTGACCTACGCCTTACCAAGACAGGGGGACACCCCCTTGACCCCCTCACCACTATCTGTTGTGCGATTGCCTGTAGTGCCCACTAAATCTTGTGTGAAAGGTAGTTACTATGCAAGACACAACCAAAAAAGACCTGCTAACCGACATTAATTTAACGTTTTTATCCGGGCTGGCGCTTGAAATTGAAGCGTATTTAACCGATTGCGAATCGCGCAACCTGTCACCTAAAACAATTATTCGATATACTCAAGCGTTGCAAGAGTTTTCAGCGTACATGGCCGGGGTTGAATTGGAAGCAATCAAGCCGGATGACATCCGGCGGTTTATGCTGCACTTGAAAGCAAAGGGGCATAATCCGGGCGGCGTGTGGACATACTACCGCACGCTTAAAGCGTTTTTTCGCTGGTTGTATGCGGAGGATGTTTTGCCGGTTGACCTGTTTAAACGGATAAAGCCGCCCAAACTAAACGCAGAACCTTTGCCACCGGCTGAACTGGCAGACATTGGCAAGCTGTTGAAAGTCTGCACGGGCGATTATGCCCAGCGCAACAAGGCGATTTTACTAACTCTACTTGATACCGGCCTGCGGGCCAACGAGTTATGCGGCCTTAACCTGTCCGATATTGACCTTCAAACCGGGGATATTGCCGTGCGAGCCGCCATTGCCAAAGGTGGTAAACCGCGCACTGTCTTTGTCAGTCCCAAGACACGGCGGGAACTGTTACGCTACCTGCGCAACCGCCCCACCCCCCTTGATACCGAGCCGGCGCTTTTTATGGGAATGAGTGGGGAACGGCTTAAATATTCCGGTTTGCGCCAAATTGCCCGCCGTCTTTCCAAAATTGCCGGTTTCAAGCGGGCGATTCCGTTGCACGCCTTCCGCCGCGCCTTTGCTATTAACGCCCTGCGCGCCAAAATGGATGTAATCAGCTTGCAACGGATTATGGGCCACAGTTCTTTGGTGACTACTCAACGTTATCTAAAACAGGTGACAGACGACTTACACGAAGCCCACAAAGCCGCCGCGCCGGTTAACCGGTTGAAGTGGTAAAGCGCCGGCTCGGTATTAACGGGGTGATGGTGGTACACAATATGTTGTGGTGTGCCGGTTTATTGGCCTGTATTTTGTGATTTTAAGGTTTAGGTACTGTCAATTTGCTAAAAAAAAATGGTATAATATTGATGTTTCCCCAAATATTCGCCACAAAAAATGGTTACATAATCTGTTTAATGTCTAATTGGGGAAGCAACAACTTGAACCAAAAAAAGGGCGCGGTGGATGACTAACTTTGGTCGAACTGCGTCTTTTTTTATTCAAAAAATGGAGGAAATTTATGGAGCAACAATTGCAGTTTATCAGTCTACAGCTACCCAAAAAACTGGCAGCGGAGGCCAGAATCGAGGCGGCCAAACGCAACTTAAGCCGGTCTGAACTTATCCGGCGTGCCGTTGTTGAGTTTTTAAAAATGGGGCAACAAAATGGATGACAAAAAAATACCGCCAGTGGCAAGCTGGCGGCGCGGGCAAAACTGCAATGCATTGGGGGGAATGTCATCACACCCCTATTATACCCCAAAGTGTCCCAAGATAACCTACCAAAATCTTAAAAATTTTCATTTTCAGGGGGTAAAATGTCGTCACCACAGTTAAAAACAGGCAACCTTGGCATAACCGCCGCCGGATTGAGCGCCGCGCCGGGCGAGATTGCCATTTGCAAGGCTTGGATCCAAAAATTCGCTCATCCCATAAAAACAACTAACAAAAAATACTC
Organism: uncultured Caldilineaceae bacterium; assembly: GCA_964517605.1. Taxonomy (GTDB): domain Bacteria; phylum Chloroflexota; class Anaerolineae; order 4572-78; family J111; genus J095. The sequence goes on from CAZFCE010000025.1 coordinate 46,584, forward strand.
GGTTTATTTGCTAAAATGTCACGTCGAATTGTGGGCGAGCAGGGGCTGGTATGCAGTTCACATTTCAAACGCCGCTTTTATTCAGGCTGCCCAGGAGTTAGGCTACAAAACTGAAACCATAAAACGAAAAGTTGTTCTAATCAATATGGCGTTGCCCCACAAAATACGCAACCACGCCCTTTGGGTAGAAACGGTGCAGCCGTTTGGATGGGTGCTCTAATGGCTACTCAACCGCAAACAGTTACACAAACTCAAAACGGCAATGGAGCCAGGAATATTTGGGATGAAATTAATTTAGCAGTAGGTAAGCCACTATGTGAGCCGCTTTATTGTGTCGGGGACATTATTAACGGGGAACCTATTCTAGACGCTATCTGGGTTGAAGATGACTTAACTTGGTGGTACAGCACCGCCACAAATGTCTTTGCAGAATATGACATCATTACCGCGCCAGCGGCCACACAACAAAAAAAACCGTTATTCAGCCATTACAAGCTATCCGATGGGTTGAAATGGCCGCCGGTTGATTATTTGGTTGAGGGGGCAATTGGGAACAAAGATATTGGGATGATATTTGGCGATTCGGGAGCCGGAAAAACTTATTTGGCTATTGATTTGGCGGTATCAATGGCCGCCGGGCTACCTTGGATGGGTAAATGGAAAGTTGAAAAACCGCGCAAAGTGCTTTACTTCATTTCCGAGGGGCAAAGAAAATTCTTTTCACGTGTTGAGGCCGCAGTTAATGGGATGGGGGAGCGGGGACATGATGTAAAAGAGGTTTTTAGGTTAGTTGATGAAAATTTAATTATCTGCACAGAAGTTCCACAACTATTTGAAAAAAATTCAGACCGGCACGCAAAAAAATATCTTGAATTCTGGCAACAAATAGGCTCACCGACAATTGATTTTATCTTTATTGATACCCTGCACCGAGCCAGCGTTGGTGCTGAAGAAAACAGTAGTAAAGACGCCGGGGTTGTAGTGGATGTTATCACCTGGCTACAAAACCAAATAGATTGCGCCGCGTGCTTTGTACACCATAGCAACAAAAGCGGAGGGTATCGGGGTAGTACTGCTTACCGGGGCGCGGTTGATTTCTGTTTCAAAGTTGAAGGAGTACATCGGGAGCCGCGCACGCTAATAATTGACAAACTCAAAGATGAGGAACCAAACGGGCCAACGGACGGCGCTAAATATGTGGCACTTTTTAAGTCTGATTGGACAAGCTGTAGTACCTATACAACATGGCCGGATAACGCAACCGCTAACGCAACTGCCAAACAATCCCCAAGGGATGAAGCAATGGAGCAAATTCGGATCGCTTTAGCCAATGGAGTTGAGTTAAGCAAAAATAAACTGGCTAAAAAAGTCGACACTGTAACCGAAAACACGGCAAAAGTTTACATCGAAGAGATGATAAAAGCCGGAGAAATTGTTACCAGAAGTGGGCCGAATAATAGTCAATTGTGTTCACTTGCCCAAATTTGACTTACCCAAATTGGGTAACTGGGTAACTGTTTGGGTAACTGTTGCGGTAGGTAACTAATTTTTGAGTTACCTACCCAACCAAAATGCTTAGTATTGGGTAACTGGGTAAGTGGGTAAGTGACGGTTAAGCGCCCTTTTAATACCGAGCCGGTAAAGACAATTGCGAAAGGACAAAGGAATGAGTAAACCTATCACCGAACCAATGCACCCGGCGCAAGCTGTGGCGCTGGCGGTTTTGGCGCTGGAATGGGAAGCGGAAACCGCCGCCGCCGCTCGTAACCGCGCCTGGCTTTGGGAGTGCCAGCAAGCGGCAAAGGTACTGCGGGCGTTGGCCGCCAGTTTGCCCTCAGACGCGCCACAGCGGGCTACAAGCGGTTTTGCGGCGTAAGCGGGCAAGTGTTGGCGTAACGATATATAAGGTTGCCACAGGCGCTTGTAAACCAGCGGGCAGGCTCCGCGCCTTAATACCAAGCCGGGCAAGCGTAAAGTAGTGGTGGAGTGGTGCACCCCACCGCCCCAATGCGTGTTTTGATAGGTTTACGGGTCTTACTGGCTCGGAGCCGATAGGGGGGGTAGGGGGTAGTCAAAAGTAAAAACAAAAAAAACAAAGACCGTGCGGCGACACAAACGCACATGCTCGCAATTTGCGTTGTTTTTCCTAGGGGCGGCGCTGGCTTAGAAATTGAGCGTATTCAAAAAGCTGTTGGCGTAATTCGGGGGGGAGACTTTCAGCAAGGCGCATAATCTCAACCGTAACCGGGCCGGGGCTGGTGGGGGCCGCCGCCGGCAGGATACCGGCAAGACGTAAGAGGTATTCAGGGGCAACGTCAAAGGCGCTGGCTATCCTGATACAAAAATCGGCGCTGGCCGGCATATCACCGCGCAACGTGCGCGACACCAGAGGGCGAGAAACGCCCGCGACTGTGGCTAATTTGGCGTGTGACCAGTCGCGCTTGTTTAGTTCTGCGGTTATCCACTGTCTTAGTACTTCACTCATTCACCTATTTTAACGCAAAACCGTATAGCTTAAAAACTATTAACGGTTACTTGACAGTTAATAACAGTTAGGGTACTATAGTACCCATAATATGTTATTTAAATAACCTAAATTATAGGAGCAATGCCAATGAAAAATAATTCAATTACAACGGTTGTGGCTGTGCTAACCGCCGAACAAAAGCGGCAACTGGTAGAATGGGCCGCGCAAAGTGACAGAACGGTATCGGCTGAACTGCGGCAAATTCTGCTGGCAGAAGCCAAACGGCGGCAACGGCAACGGAAAACCGCCAGGCCCACCCGTAAACCGCAATAAACCCACCCAAAAACAGAAACGCGCCAAGTCTCTAGCTTGACGCGCTTCCTAACCATCACAGAAAGGATAAGTTTCTGCAATGTCTAACCCCAGTTTATCACAAAATAAGTGGCGTTCCAAAAACCTCACAAACACGCAAGAGCGCCAAGAGTACGCCTATTGGCTTGAGTTTGTCTACATTCCCAAGTTAGTATATTTGCTTGAAGATGCTCATGCTGAATTGGCCGCCCTAAAGCAAACAACAAGCGCCAGGGGGGAGAATGAATGAGCAATCCCAAGCACGCCGATAACGACAGCGAACTATTAAACCTGCCCAACCCGATGGCGCTCTTTTGGCAGTTGGGGGCGCTGGCCACCGGCCTGATTATAATTAGCACGTGGGCGGGGCTGGTGGGCGCTATGGCCGCCGGTTGGCTGGCCTGGCAGTTTTGGCCGTTTATCGCCGGGCCGATTGCGGCGTGGCTGGTTTTGCTGGCTTTGCCGGTTTTGTTTCACGCCCGGCGGGGCGCAATCGCGGTGATTCAAGCGCTGGCCACCACCGCTGAAGCGTGGCTCGCCCGCGCCGGTTATTCGATTGACCTGAATCAAGACGGGTATATCGGACCAACCCAAGCCCACACTATCACAGTTGAGCCGCCGGAAATTGTGCGCCCGCTCATTGTCACCCAGGCCGCGCAGGGGTTGAAGCTGCTGGCCAGTGACGCGCCCAGCCTGTTTGATACCGAGCAGGCAACCGCGCCGGTATCACCCCCACCGCCGGTTAAAGTTTGGGAGCTACCCAACGGGGCCAACATTACGCAAACCGCTCTTGAGGATTTTATAGACAAAATGTTTTTGCAAGGGTGGGGCCGGGCCTATTGGGTAAAAGCCGGTAAGTTGGATCGCAATCAACATGACGGGGTATTAACTTTGTTGGAACAAGCCGGGGTGTTAACGGGCCGGGGCAAAGGCACCGCCGGAAAGTTGACGCTACATACCCCGCAGGCGGTTAAAGCCAAATTGCGCCTATCGCCTACCCCACCGGGCAACCTGGCATAACAACCCACTTGGCAGCCCACTAGCCAGGGTTGCCAAGCCAAGCCAAGTTTGCCAGGTTAAACCAAGTTGAGCCAAGTTAAACGGCGGGGTGACTTGCTGGCTCGGTATAAAAACGCCGCCGTGCCGCCGGAAACCGGCCCACAATCGCGCCGGGGTAGGGTGTTTTTCGAGTTTTTTAAGACTAAAAAAGAAAAATCAACCACCCCCCGACACCCCTCAAAAAACGATGGTTTTGCGAAGTGTTTTATTACGCATAATCAAGGTTGTGCGAAGTAAAATAAAAAGAACGCCAAAAAGCCCGCTTTTTACTCAAAACGGGCCAAAACCGATGTGATAAAACGGGCTATAAGGGGCCTAAAAAAATGGGGGTGGTAGGGTTACACCTTTCCCGCATAAAAAACGCTTGTAGCGCGTTGTGGCGCGTCGGGATAGTAAGATGACCTACGAACCATCGAAAATTTAACACTTCAGAGGGGCGTTAGAATGAGCGGGCCAACACAACCGATAGTGACGGTGGAACAACGATACCACTATATAAACAAAAAAGCCCACGAGCGGATTTGAACCGCTGACCTACGCCTTACCAAGGCGTTGCTCTACCGACTGAGCTACGTGGGCGAAAGCTGATGATAAGTTTGTAACTATCAAGTCGGGGCGGACGGATTTGAACCGTCGGCCTCTTGAACCCCATTCAAGCACGCTACCGGACTGCGCCACGCCCCGAAAACTATTAACGAGGAACAATTATAAAGTATTAGGCCCAAACTGACAAAAGCCGTATTCACTTATTAATTGTTCAGGTGTTACCCAGTCGGGATGGGCGGATTCGAACCGCCGGCCTCTTCGTCCCGAACGAAGCGCGCTACCGGGCTGCGCTACATCCCGCAACTGCTGCTGTTATTGCACAGCAAGCAGAGATTATACCGTTAAATGGGCTTTTGTCAAACTTCAGGCTCCGGCGAGGTGTCATCGTCTTCCACCCCGTAAAGGGCTTTCATTTCATCGTAAATGCGGCTGACTCCGGCCCGGATTCGCTTTTCGATCATTGATTTTTCGCCCTGCCGGTAGGGGAAATAGTCAATCATCTGGCTGATAACCACGGCGGCTTCGGCTTTGGTGCGGCCGGTTTTGAACTGTTTATGCACTTTGGCGCGCATTGACCGGATGTATTCGGCCACCGGCTCGCAGGCTTCGGTGTTGCACAATTCGCCGTGGCCGGGAATCAGTTGGGCAAATTCCTGGCTGCGCAGCCACTCCAGTTTGTTGAGCCATTCTTCGCTGTCGCATTGGCCCAGCGCCGGGTGTTCGCTTACCACCACCAGATCGCCGGTGAACATAATTTTTTCTTGGGGCAAAAATACGCCGCTGGTGGCCGGAGTGTGACCGCCTAAATGGACAAAGTGGATGTCCCGGCTGCCTTTTTTCATAATCAACTGGCCGGTGAACGCCAACTCCGGGGTGATGATTTCTATTTCATCGAGTTGTTTCTGGATTTCGGGCCGTTTTTTGAACAGGTTTTTGGTGCGTTCGATGAAGGTTTCTTTGTAGTTGCTCATCTCTCGCCAGGCCACTTCGTGGGCCAGAATGGGCGCATCAAAAAACTGGTTGCCCAGAATGTGCGCCCGGTGATGATCGGTGTTAAACACGTAAAGCACTTTGGGGCTTAGCTGGGCCACGGTTTTGGCCCAATGAATGGCCTCGGAGGGGATCATGGGGGTGTCTACCACAATTGCGCCCTCGTCGGTGAGAATACAGCCAACGTTGGCTCCCTCGTAGTTTAGTTCAATAAAAACGCCGTCTGCAATTTCTTGTAACATAGCTTAGCTGGCTACCTCCTATACACAACAGGCACGTAGTTTAACACAATTGGTTGCGAGAATCAAGAGCTACAGAAATTGCTGTTTTGTTGGGGGATGGTCAAGCCGGCAACGCCCAGAGCTACGTAATATTCTGGGCCAATAACCAGGCGCGAGCTGCGATTTCGGTTTCAAAGGCCCGCACCTCGCCATTTGAGTCGGATGAATATGCAGCTATCAGGAAGGCCGTGGTTAATCTGTTGGTGGTTGAGGCGACAATGGCAATGGGGCCGCGCAGGTAACTCTGGAAAAGAACAATAAATTGCAAAATTGTTTGGGTTTCTTCAAGGGTGGGTGTTAACGCAATCCCGTCAACTAAAATGAGAACCCTGTACCTTGACGAAGTTTCACTGTGGGTGACAAACCGAATGGCGTGGCTAGCGGAATCGGCGGTTTCTTCCATTGAGCCAGCGCCGTAACCACGAATAACCAGCAGACAGTGTTCTTCTTCAAAAAAGTGGTCAAAAGGCATCTGGGGACTCTATTTTAATGATTGGCACTAACCCTAATATTTAATCACGGCTTATGTCTTTATGCAGCAGATTTTCCATTATCTCTGCCAGACCTTTTAGACGGACAGGCTTGGTTAAGTATTCATCAACTCCGGCGGCCAAACAGCGTTCCCGATCGCCGGGCATGACCAGAGCGGTTAAGGCGATAATCGGCGTGGCGGCAAATTCGGGTATGGCCCGCAGGCGGCGGGTGGCCTCCAGCCCGTCCATCCCCGGTTGTTGGATGTCCATCAGGATTAAATCTGGCTGGGTTTGGCGGGCCAGTTCCAGCGATTCCTGGCCGTTGTGCGCAATTTCTACCTGGTAGCCTTTGTCTTGCAGGTAATCCTGAATTGTTTCAATGTTGAACTTGTTATCCTCTACCAGCAGAATGCGCGCCCCCGTTAGCGCCGGGGCCACCACTGGCGCGGCGGCGGGGCTGCCCGCCGAACCGGGCGTAATGGTAAACAACGCCTGCCGCAGTACCTCCCGCGAAATAGGCTTAACCAGGTACGCCGCCGCGCCGGCGGCCAGCCCTTTGGCGCGTTCATCTACCACCGAGATGATGATAACCGGAATGTTGCGCGTGTCTGGATTGGCCTTGAGTTGGGCCAAAATTTGCCAGCCCGATACCCCCGACATTAGCAAATCCAGCAGGATAACGCCGGGTTGGTGGCGGTTTACCTGCTCCCGTATACTTTCGCCGGGCTGGTAGATAATGGGAATAATGTTTAACTCTTGCAGGTACCGCTCCAGTTGCTCCACTGCGCTCAGGGTGTCTTCTATTACCAGCGCCGAAGCCGGGAGGCTGGTGGCGCAGGGGGCAGCGGGGGCTTCGGTTGCCGGCGAGCGGTAGGGCAGGGCAATGGTAAAGCAACTGCCCCGGCCCGGTATGCCCTCGCTTTCTACCGTAATGCTGCCGCCGTGCAACTCGGCCAGGCGGCGCACCAGGGCCAGCCCCAGGCCGGTGCCTTCGTACTGGCGGTTCAGGTCAGAGTCTAGCTGGGTAAATGGCTGGAATAGCTGCGCCAGCCCTGCGGGCGAAATGCCAATGCCGGTATCTTTTACGGCAAAGCGGATTACGCCCGCGGCGGCCTCGGTGGTTACTTCCAGGGTAATGTGGCCGCCGGTTGGGGTAAATTTTACGGCGTTGCTCAACAGGTTAATCAGTATTTGTTTTAACCGTTTGGGGTCGGCTTCTACTTTGGCCAGCGGGTCATCCTGGTTAAAGGTCAGGCGTAGTTGTTTTTTTAGGGCCGTTTCTTTGATAAAAACCAGGCTGCTCTGGCACATGTCGGCCACCGGCACGGATTCAGGGTGAAGTTCCAGCCGCCCGGCTTCCATTTTGGAAATATCAAGGATATCGTTGATGAGCGACAGCAGGTGGCGGCCACTGCTTTCTATGTTATGGAGCGCCGCCTGCTGCCGCTCGTTGATGGGGCCGCGTATTTCCTCAAGCAAAACTTCGCTAAGGCCCAAAATGGCGTTGAGCGGGGTGCGCAGTTCGTGGCTCATGTTGGCCAAAAACTCATCCTTGGCGCGGGCGGCCCGGGCCAGTTCGGCGTTGGCCAGGCGCAGGGTTTGTTCGGTTTGTTTGCGCTGGGTAATATCGCGTATGGCCGCCAGGTAGTGCCGGCCCTCCCGAATTTTTAGCCCAAATATGTGCGCCCCCACATCCCGTATTTCGCCATTGGCCCTAACCAGCTTAAATTCAATGGCGGCGGCCATGTCGGTTAATGGCAAGGCTTGTTCAAGCGCGGCCACAAGCGGCTCTGGTTGTTGGGGAGGCCGCAGCCCGGCTTCGCTCCAGGTGTGGCCCACCAGCCGGGCGGCGGGATGGCCGGTGAGTTTTTCTGCCGCCCGGTTTACCCGCACCATCCGCCCGGCCATGTTGAACAGAATCACCGCGTTTGGCGATTCTTCAAAGAGCAGGCGGTTTTGCTCTTCGCTTTCGCGCAGGGCCGCTTCGGCTTTTTTGCGTTCGGTAATATCAAACACAATGGAGCGGCTCATAACATAATTGCCGGCTTCGTCGTAAATGGCGGTGGCGTTGAGCAACGCCGGAAAGGTGGTGCCATCCTTGCGGATAATTTCAACCTCAAGGTCTTCCATTTGGCCTTGTTGCTTAAAGGCGCGGAAACTCTCCTCAAAAATGGGGCGATGCTCGGCAATGATAAAGTCTTTAAACGGGCGGCCAATCATTTCATCGCGCGCGTGCCCCCGCCATTTTAAGGCCGTTTCATTAAGCCTGATAAAGTTGCCGTCGCCGTCCAGCGAGTGGTAGCCCACGGGGGCGTTATCGTACAGGTCTTGCACTTCGGCGGTGCGCCGTTTTACCCGCTCTTCCAGAGTTTGGTTTAGCTCTTGCAATTTCTGTTCGGCCTGTTTTTGCGCCGTCAGGTCACTGGTTACTACCAGTACCCCGCCATCCGGCAGGGGGGCGGCGCTCACGCTTGTCCAGATGGTTTGGCCATCTTCTTTAACCACTCCAACCGGCGTGTTGTAAATGGTTTGGTTTTCTCTGACGGCCTGGAAACTGGGGAGTTCTTCAAAGGCAAGCTCGGTTCCATCGCCTCGCAGGTATTTTCGCCGGGTATACTCGCTGTGCTGCATATTCACCTGGGATAAGCCCAGAATTTCTTCGAGCGCCCGGTTTGCCTCGATGATTTGGCGGTGGGCGTTGAGCCGCGAAACGCCCACCGGCAGCAGGTCAAAAATGGTTTGCAGTTGTTGTTCGCGCTCGCGCAGCTTTTCTTCTGCCTGCTTGCGCCCGGTAATGTCCTGAATGGTGCTAAGGATGTATTTTTGCCCGCCCAACTCCACCACGCCCGTATTGACCAGAGCAACCCGCTCCTCGCCGCCTTTGGTGCGGACGTTCCATTCACGCTCGGTCAGCGTATCCTGGCGTTCAAGCCGGGTGAGGACATAGGCGCGGGTTTCGGGCGTGATTAGCCCCACTTCGGGGCCGGTTTTACCAATGATTTCCTGCCGGCTGTAACCAGAGAGCTTTTCAAAGGCTTCGTTAACATCCACAAAAACCCCGGTTGAGAGTTGGCCCAGCGCCGCCGGAGTTGCCGATTTGTTAAAGAGCCGGGCGTATTTTTCCTCGGTTTGTTGTAGCGCGTCCTCGGCCTGTTTGCGGTCGGTAATATCTTCGGTAATTAACAATACCTGCGGCTCTTGCGGCTCTCGGGTTAGCCGGGCCAGCCGGGTTGAATACCAGGCTGGCGCATTGTTGGGGCCGCGCGTTTTTATTTCATACCAGCCCGGCTGGCCGGTTTTAAAAACTTGCCGCACGGCGTTTTGTACGGTGGCGTGGTGTTCTGGCGGCACGTAAGCCAGGCACGATGTGCCCAGCGCTTCCTCGACGGTTAACCCGGCCGGAACGCGATTGATAAATTGAATGCGGAGCTGGGAGTCTACGGTAAAGATAATATCGGGCGAGCATTCAACCACCGAGCGGAATTTGTTCTCGCTCTCGCGCAGCTCTTGTTGCGCCTGCTGGCGCTCTACGGCGTAGCGCACCGAGTGGGCCAGCGCCGCCAGGCTGCCCACGCTTTTTACAATGTAATCCTGCGCGCCGTTTTGCACCGTTTGTATGGCTATTTCCTCATCGGCTAACCCGGATAACACCACCACCGGCAGCGCCGGGTAGTGCCGGTGCAGCCGGTAAAAGGTGTCCAGCCCCTGGCTGTCGGGCAGCCCCAGGTCTAGCAGCACCACATCAAAACTTTGCCCGGCCAATTCTTGCAAACCAGCGGCCAGCCTTTTGGCCGTAACCAGCTCAAACGTGGCCAGCGGGTCGGCGGTGAGGCTGTTTTGCACCAGCAGGCGGTCTGCCGGGCTGTCTTCAACCAGCAAAACCTTAATCCGGGCGATGGGCATTTTAATCCTCCGGGCGGGGTAGGGTTACCACGCTAAACCAAAAATGGCTAATGGACTGCACGGCCCTGGAGAAATTTTCAAAGCCTACCGGCTTGATGATGTAGCAGTTGGCGTGCAGGTGGTAGGATTTTATAATATCTTCTTCGGCGCTGGAGGTGGTTAACACCACAACGGGGATGGTTTTTAGTTTGTTGTCGGCTTTAATCTCGGCCAGCACCTCGCGCCCGCTTTTGCGCGGCATGTTGAGATCAAGCAAAATCAAATCCGGGCGAAGAGCCGCGGCGTACTGGCCGGTTCGGCGCAAAAATTCCATAGCTTCCACCCCGTCGCGGGCCACGTGAATGGTATTGAGCAGGCGGGCATCGGCCAGCGCCTCCCGGGTAATCAACACATCGGCCCGGTTGTCTTCTACCAACAAAATTTCAATGGGTTTGGCTGTCATTGCTGCTGCTCCTTAACGGTAAAATAAAATGTTGACCCCTGCCCCGGTTGCGACTCCACCCAAATTTTGCCGCCGTGCCGCTCAACAATTTTTTGGCAAAGCGCCAGCCCAATGCCGGTGCCGGGGTAATCATCGCGGAGGTGGAGGCGCTGGAAAACCAAAAAAATCCGCTCAAAATATTGCGGTTCAATGCCGATGCCGTTATCTTGCACCGAAAATTGCCAGCTATCGGCCATTTTCACCGCGCCGATATGGATGCGCGGGGTTTGGCTGCCCCGGAATTTGAGGCTATTGCCAATAAGGTTTTGGAACAGTTGGGTAAGTTGGGTGGGGTCGGCGGTAACGGCGGGCAAGGGGTCACTGGTAATTATAGCCTGGCTTTCGGTGATGGCTACCGTCAGGTTGCGCAGGGCCTGTTGTAAACTTGCGCCGGCGTCAACCGGCTCAATCGCTTTGCCGCGACGCCGCCCCACCCGCGAGTACGCCAGCAAATCGTTAATAAGGGCTTGCAGGCGGCTGGCCCCATCTACGGCCAGGTCAATATATTCATCGGCCCGTTTATCCAGCCGGCCCTGGTATTGTTGCTGCAACAGTTGAACCATGCCGGCTACCGCCCGCAGCGGTTCTTGCAAATCGTGGGATGAAACGTAGGCAAACTGCTCCAGTTCGGCGTTAGAGCGGCGCAATTCTTCGAGGGTATGGCGCAGTTCTTCTTCGGCCTGTTTGCGGGCGGTGATGTCGTAATTTACGCCAATCATCCGCACGGCCTGGACGCTGGCGTCAAAAAAGACTTGACCGGCGGCGTGCAGCCAGTGGATTGAGCCGTTGGGCCAGATTACCCGAAATTCGGTATCGTATTCTCTTTGGCCGCGCCGGGCCTGTTCCGAAACCTCATCGCTGGCGGCGCGGTCATCGGGGTGCAGTCCTTGCAGCCAGGCCTGGTAGGCTCCGGCAAATTCGTGCGGTTGCCGCCCGTACAGGGTATACATTTGCTCATCCCACACCAGGCGGTTGTTTTGAATATCCCAATCCCAAATGCCTATCCCCGCCGCCCACGTGGCTAATTCCAGCCGTTCGGCCAGGCGGGCGCGCTGTTCCTCGGCCCGCATACGCTCGGTGATATCCTGTGTAACAATCAACAATCCCTCCGGCGCCGGCTGGATGTTCCAATGAAACCAACGCATTTCGCCATCCGGAAAAGTGAACGGTCCTTCGATTTGGGTTGGCAGGCGTTCCTGCATCACCTTTTGCTCCAGCCGAAAGTAATCGGTTGCTTCAAAACCGGGCCAGCACTCCTGCACCGTTTTTTCCAGTAGTTCCTCTGCCGGGCGACGCCCCTGCGTTTCAGCCGACCTGTTGATGTACAGATAGCGCCAATCCCATCCGATCAACAATACGCCTTCCTGCATGACATCTAATGTACCGTGGAAACGCGCTTCGCTCTCGCGCAGCGCCTTTTCGGCCCGTTTGCGCTCGGTAATGTCGCGCCCGAAGACGGTAACTCCGGTGATTTGCCCCTCAGCGGTTCTGATCGGGTTGAAGCGATACTCCACCGTATGTATTTCTTCCGCAAAACGGGTGCTCGCTTCGGTACTGAACGTTTCACCGGCTAAAGCCCGATCATAATAGCCGCGCCATTCGTCCAGGGCCGCCGCCGGCAGCGGGAGCGCCAGTACACTTTCGCCCGGGACCAGGGCGCGCCCAAGCGCCGCGCTGACGTTGCGGTGGTACAATTGGTTGCCCACAATCATCCGGTACTGCTTGTCCACCGACCAGATAGCGGCATCGGTATTTTCAATCAGGGCGGCCAAGTTTTGCTGGCTGGCCTGCAAGGCTTGCTCGGCTTGTTTTCTGGCGGTAATGTCCTGAGTGACAATGACCGCGCTCCAATCGGAGAAGGGCACGGCCACCGCGCTGACACTGACCCAGGTCAGGCTACCATTTTCTTTGATGATACCCGTTTCGACATTGAGCGCCTTCGGTTCGCCCCGAATCACCCGCGCGCTGGCAAATTCATCTGGCGGCATCGGGCTGCCATCAGGCCGGATGTAGCGGCGCTGACTATAATCACCCCGGGTTAATCCTTCCGCCGACATCCCCACAATATTTTCTAAAGCCGGATTCTGTTTGATCACCTGGCGTTGGTGGTTGAGCGCCGAAATGCCCACCGGTAATATTTCAAAGAGGCGTTCTAACTTGGCCAGACTTTCCTGTAGCGATTCTTCGGCCTGTTTTTGCTCGGTAATATCGCGCACCGCTCCCAGGCGGTAAAGCGGCTGGCCATCATCGCCGGCCACCACGGTCAGGTAATCGCCCAGCCAGCGGTAATTGCCCGTTTTAGTTAAAAAACGGTACTCCAACACCCCGGTGGCTCGTCCGGCGGCCCGGCACAGGGCGTTGGTTCGCTCAATTTCCTGCTGCACCTGGGGCAAATCGGCGGGGTGAATCCAGGACAGCACCGTTTCAATGCTGGCGCGGCTCATCTCTTCAGCCGTCCAGCCCACAATTTGCTCAATGACCGGGCTGAGGTAATCGTAATGGTCGGTGCGCAGGTTGCGCCGGTAGGCCGCATCCAGCAAATTGTTCAGCACCGCTTGCAGGTGTTCCTCGCCGGCCTGTTGCTGCGCCAGCCGGGTTTCTAACTCGGCCACACGGGCGCGGAGAGTGGCGTTTTCCTGTTCTAAGCTGGTTTGGGTTGCCATTATGATTTTCCGGGGAGACTATGCTTTTGGGCGAGTTGCTAACAATAGCTACGCCCGGCGGGTTTTAATAACATCTAATTTTATCATTTTATTATCCCCGATACAATCAGTTTTTAGGCCGGTTGCGGTTATCAGGCTAAATAGCTTAAAGCCCCCTTCTGAGGTATAATTAGGCCACAAATCAGTGTATTCTCGCCCGGTTGAATGGAGAATTGAATGGAAGTTGGCACCGTAAAACCCGTCAACATTGAAAACGAAATGAAAGTGGCCTATCTGGATTACGCCATGAGCGTAATTGTGGCCCGCGCCCTGCCCGACGCCCGCGACGGCTTAAAACCGGTTCACCGCCGAATTTTGTACGCCATGCACGATATGGGGATTCGGTATAATACGGCTTACCGCAAAAGCGCCCGCGTGGTCGGCGATGTGCTGGGTAAATATCACCCCCACGGCGATTCGGCTGTGTACGACGCAATGGTGCGGATGGCGCAGGATTTTTCTATGCGCTACATGCTGGTAGACGGGCAGGGTAACTTTGGCAGCATTGATGGCGACAGCGCGGCGGCCATGCGCTACACCGAAGCCCGGCTGGCCCGCATTACCCATGAAATGCTGGCCGATATTGAAAAGAACACCATAGACTGGACCGATAACTTTGACGGCAGCCTGCAAGAGCCAATGGTGTTGCCGGCCCGCCTGCCCAACCTGCTGTTAAACGGCACCTCCGGCATTGCCGTGGGCATGGCCACCAATATTCCGCCCCACAACCTGAACGAAGTTTGCGACGCCATTATTCACCTGATTGACAACTACCCCAACCTTGACGATGTGACAGTTGAGGATTTAATGGAATTTGTCAAAGGCCCCGACTTTCCCACCGGCGCGCAAATTTTTGGGCAAGAAGGGCTGCTCAACGCCTACGCCACCGGCAAAGGCCGCATTACCATGCGCGCCACCGCCAACATCGAAGAAACCAAAGCGGGCCGCCACCGCATTGTTGTTACCGAAATTCCCTACCAGGTGAACAAGGCCGCCCTGCTAGAGCGCATTGCCGATTTGGTGCGCGACGGCAAAATCAAGGACATTTCGGATTTGCGCGACGAATCAGACCGGGAAGGGCTGGCCGTGGTCATTGAACTGAAGCGCGGGGCGCAGCCCAAAAAAGTGCTCAACCAGCTTTACAAGCACACCACCCTGCAATGCACCTTTGGCATTAACATGCTGGCCCTGCTCGATGGCGAGCCGCGCGTGCTGCCGCTCAAGCGGGCGCTTATGGCCTACGTTGAGCACCGGCAAGAGGTCATTACCCGCCGCACCCAGTACGATCTGGAACGCGCCCAGCACCGGGCGCACATTCTGGAAGGGCTGCGCATTGCCCTGAACAACCTCGATGCCATCATTCGGGCCATTCGCGCCAGCCAGGACGCCGACGACGCCCGCGCCCAACTGGTTGAAAAATTCGGCCTCACCCCCGTGCAGGCCCAGGCCATTCTGGATATGCAACTCCGCCGGCTGGCCGCCCTTGAGCGCCAGAAAATCGAAGACGAATTCCAGGAGGTAATGAAAACCATTGCCTACCTGCAAGATTTGCTGGCCAACCCCGGCAAAATTTTGGGCTTAATCCGGGCCGATCTGGCTGACATCAAAGAAAATTACGGCGATGCCCGCCGCACCAAAATTTTGGTGGATGAAACCGGCGATTTTAACGAAGAAGATTTGGTCAAAGATGAAGAAGTGCTCATCTCCATTACCGAGCGCGGTTACATAAAGCGCGTGCCCAGCTACACCTACCGCTCGCAGGGGCGCGGCGGGCGCGGCGTAACCGGCATGGCCACCCGCGACGAAGACGTGGTTGAATTTTTATTTGCCGCCCACACCCTGGAAACCGTTCTCTTTTTTACCGATAAAGGCAAAGTTTACTCAGAAAGGGCGTTTCGCATTCCCGATGCCAGCCGCACCGCCAAAGGCGTGTCAATTATCAACCTGATTAACGTAGAACCCGGCGAAAAAATCACTGCCGCCGTGGTGGTGCCCAGCTTTGAACAGGCCAAATACCTGATTATGCTCACGCGCCAGGGGCGCATTAAACGCACCAACCTCAGCGAGTTTGCCTCGGTGCGGCCCAGCGGCCTGATTGCCATTAACCTGGATGCCAACGACCAGTTGGGCTGGGTAAAGCTCACCTCCGGCAGCAACGAGGTGATTTTGGTGTCGCGGAGCGGGCAGGCGGTTCGGTTTGATGAAGACGGCGTGCGCCCGATGGGCCGCGCCGCCGCCGGTGTTATGGGCATGCGCCTGCGCTCCGACGACGCCATTTGCGGCATGGACGTGGTTGAAGAAGGCTCGTATTTGCTGGTAGTCACCGAACACGGTTACGCCAAACGCACCCCGCTGGATGAATATGCCCAGCACCACCGCAATACCTTTGGCGTGCGCACCCTGTCCAAAGAATCAAACCGCACCGGCCAGATTGTCTCGGCCAGCGTTGTCACCGAAGAAGGCGATATTACGCTCATTTCCAAAGAGGGGATGATGCTGCGCACGCCCATCAAAGAAATTTCGCAGCAGGGCCGTTCTACACAGGGCGTAAAAGTGATGAACATGAAGCCCAATGATATAGTAGCTTCGGTGGCCGTGCTGGCCCCCAAAGGCCAAACTTCACCCGAAACCGGCAGCTAGCGCCGCCGTTAACCAATTACTCAGGCCACAATGCTAAAAACCCGCCTAATTTCCGCCCTGATTGCCATACCCATTGTTGTGGCCGCCATTTTTGTGGGCGGGTTGTGGTTTGTGGGCGGTGCGCTGGTAATTGCCGGAGTGGCCGGCTGGGAATACAGCCAGATGATGGCGGCGGGCCGCTATCGCCCGGCGCTGTTCATTGTGCTGGCCGTTATTGCCGCGCTGGTGCTGGACAGCTACTTGGCCGGCTTTCACCTGCTGCCGTACATTCTCAGTGTGCTGTTGCTGGGCGGGCTGGTGTGGCAGTTGTTTCAGCACTCGGCCACGCCCACCGCCGATTGGGCGCTGGCTGTGGCCGGCGGCCTGTACATTGGCTGGGGCATGGCCTGCATTGTGGCCCTGCGCCAGTTGCCCGGCGGTCTGTATTGGGTGTGGCTAACCCTGTTGTGCACCTGGGCCGCCGATACGTTTGCCTATTTCACGGGCCGCGCCCTGGGCAAAAACAAACTCTGGCCGCGCCACAGCCCCAACAAAACCTGGGAAGGGCTGCTGGGCGGCATTGCCGGCAGCGAGGTAATGGCAATGGTAATGGCTGCCGCCTCGCCCCGGCCCAATTGGCCGGTGGCGCTGGCCGCCGGAGTCATCATCCCCATTGCCGGCTTGTTGGGCGACCTGTCCATCTCGATGATGAAGCGCGATGTGGGCGTAAAGGACTCATCCAATTTGTTCCCCGGCCACGGCGGTTTTTTGGATCGCATTGACAGCCTGTTGTTTGTGGGCGTGGTGGTGTATTACCTGGTGGCGTGGTTAAACTGACTTTCTTTGAGGTAAACGGATGGCGGATAAAAAACCAACTCTGGTATTAATTGATGGCCACGCTCTGGCCTACCGGGCCTATTTTGGCATGCCGGCCACCTTTAGCACCGCTTCCGGCGAACCCACCCACGCCGTTTATGGCTTTACCAACATGATTTTGGCCGTGTGGAAAGAGTACGCGCCCGATTACTTTATTGTCACCTTTGACAAAGGCGATACCTTTCGCCACCACATGTACGCCGAGTACAAGGCCACCCGCGAAAAAATGCCCGACGACCTGCGCAGCCAGATTCAACGGATTGACCAACTGGTGCGGGCGTTTAACATGCCGGTGTTTACCCAGGAAGGCTTTGAAGCCGATGATTTGCTGGGCACGCTGGCCAACCAGGCCGCCGCCCGGGGCATTGAGGCGCTGATTGTTACCGGCGACCGCGACGCCTTTCAACTGGTGGGGCCAAACATCAAAGTGATTATTTCTGGCCGTAAATTTGCCGACCGCGAAGAATACGACGAGGCCAAAGTGGTTGAGCGTTACGGCGTAACGCCCGCCCAACTCATCGAGTTAAAAGGGCTGGTAGGCGACGCCAGCGATAACATCCCCGGCGTTAAAGGCATTGGCGAAAAAGGCGGGGCCAAACTCATTCAGGATTTTGGCACGCTGGAAGGCATTTACCAGAATTTAGCTAAAATTTCGGCCAGCGTGCGCGCCAAACTCGAAGCCGACCGCGACAGCGCGTTTTTGTCGCGGGATTTGGGCCGGATTATCACCACCGTGCCCGGCGTTGAACTTAACCTTGAAGCCGGGCGCACCACCGATTTTGATCTGGCGGAAGTGGCCAACCTGTTTGTTGAGCTGGAATTTAACACCATCTTCAACCGCATCCCCGGCGCGCCGCCCGACAAACTGCCCGCCGATATTGCCACTGCCGCCAAACCGCCGGCCCGGCCCACCACCCCCGATGGCGATTACCGCGCCGTGGCCACGCCGGAACAACTGGCCGAACTGGCCAACTGGCTTGGCCAGGGCGACACTTTGGCCGTAGACGTGGAAACCGACAGCACCGACGAAGTGCAAACCAACCTGGTGGGTATTGCCATTACCGCCGCCGCCGGGCGCGGCTACTATATTCCGCTGGGGCACGGCCTGCCCGCCGCCCCCAAACCCGGCGAACAAGCCTCGCTGTTTGCGGCAGACGCCGTTCAGGTTCCGCCGCAACTCGGTTTGGCTGCGGTGCAGGCGGCGCTGGCCCCTATTTTGGCCAATCCTGCTGTAACCAAATACATGCACAACGCCAAATTTGATATGACCGTGCTGCAACGCCACGGTCTGCCGGTTGCGCCGCCCATTTTTGATACCATGATTGCCGCCTGGGTGGGCAACAACGCGCCCGGCGCGCGTTACGGCCTTAAAGAAATGGTCAAAGAGCAGCTTGGCCTGCACATGACCGAAATCAAAGAGTTGATTGGCAGCGGCAAAAACCAGATTACTATGGCCCAGGTGGCCATTGAGCAGGTTACGCCCTACGCCGCCGCCGACGTTGACATGACGTTGCGGCTGGCCGGCCATGTAAAAAAGCCGCTCAATACCGAACCGCGCCTGCGCCAAATTTTTGAGTCGCTGGAAATGCCGCTGATTGATGTGCTCAAAGAGATGGAACTGGCCGGCATTAAACTGGATACCGCCGCGCTGCGCCAAATGGGCAGCCAACTGGCGGCCCGGCTGCTGCAACTTGAGCAGCAAATCCACCAGGTGGCCGGCGAAGCCTTTAACATCAACTCCACCCAGCAGCTTTCGGACATTCTTTTTAAAAAATTGGGCCTGCCCACCGCCGGGCTGAAAAAAACGCAGAGCGGCCACTACTCCACCGCCGCCGATGTGCTGGATAGCCTCACCGGCCTGCACCCCATCATTGAGCCGATTGTGGAGCAGCGCACGCTCAACAAACTTAAAAGCACTTATGTTGATGCCTTGCCGGCGCTGGTTAACCCGCGCACCGGGCGGGTGCATACCAACTACAACCAGGTGGGCATCTCCACGGGCCGCCTGTCCAGCAGCGACCCCAACCTGCAAAACATTCCCATCCGCACCGAACAGGGCCGCGAAATCCGCCGCGCCTTTGTAGCCGAGCCGGGCTGCCAGCTTATCTCCGCCGATTATTCGCAGGTGGAGCTGCGCATTTTGGCCCACATTGCCCAGGACCCCGGCCTGCAACAAGCCTTTGCCCACGATGAAGACATCCACGCCGCCACCGCCGCCGCCGTGCTGGGCAAACCCATCCAAGAAATTGATAAATACGAGCGCCGCATTGCCAAAACCGTTAACTTTGGCCTGATTTACGGCCAAACCGCATTTGGGCTGGCCCAAAGCGTGGGCATGAGCCGCGACCAGGCGCAAGAATTTATCACCGCCTATTTTGCCAAATATCCCGGCGTAAAAACCTACATTGACCACACCGAAAAACTGGCCGCCGAACAGGGCTTTGTTGAAACGCTGCTGGGCCGCCGCCGCGATTTTTCGCAGTTGGCCGGGCTAACCGGCGCGCAACGCGCCCGCGCCGAGCGCGAAGCCATCAACATGCCCATCCAGGGCACCGCCGCCGATATTATGAAACTGGCCATGATTAACCTGCACCGCGAACTGGCCCGGCGCAACCTGCGCGCCCAAATTTTGCTGCAAGTGCACGATGAGTTGGTGCTCGAAGCCCCGGACGCCGAGGTAGACGCCACGGCGGCGCTCACCCGGCAGGTGATGTCGGGCGCGTTTGAACTGAGCGTGCCGCTCAAGGTTGATGTTGAGGTTGGTCCTAACTGGCTTGATATGGCATAAGCCCGGCAGGATTAAAATTGTTAAACTTTGCCGGATTTACGCCGATATAAATATCGTATAAAATTAGCTATTTGCCGCCAACGAACGGAAAAATAAACGCATGAGCATTGTTGACGACAACTTTGATATTAACCCCGATAACCTTGATGAAAATTACCTGTTTGGCGCCGAAACGCCTGTTGTCGCCGCCGAATTGGAATTGCCAATCGCTGCCGAACCGGAAGAGCGCCCGATTCCGTTTATCAAAGTTACCGTAGCGCCGGGTAATCTGGCGGCGTATTTAACGCTAACCCAAACGCCGCCCCAGCCTTATCAAATTACGGTTGACGATATTTACAATGCTCTGGCCGAAGTTAAGGTTGAATACGGCGTTATGCTGGAAAAGATTGACCTGATTGTAGCTAATCATGAATATGTTACCTCGGAGTTGATTGCCGTTGGCAAAGAAATGGTGCCCGGCATTGACGGCGAATTGCAATACCTGTTCTCCACCGAGCCGGGAGGCCGCCCCAAAGATTTGGGCAACTACGTTGATTACTACAATCTTAACCTGGTAGAAAACGTTACCGCCGGGCAGGTGCTGGTCAGAAAAATCCCGGCGCAAGATGGCGCGGCGGGTATGTCGGTGTTTGGGCAGCCCATTCCGTGCCACAAAACCAAAGATGTGCGGCTGCCCACGGGTAAAGGCACCAAAATATTGCCGGACCGGCCCAACGAATTGGTCGCCTCGGTGAATGGTTTTGTGCGGTTGGATACGCAAGCCTTTAATAAAGTGGTGGTTGAAGAAGTGTATAACGTTGCCCACGACGTAGATTTATCAACCGGCAACCTCAACATTGAAGGTTCGGTGTCTATCCACGGGAGCGTGCGCGAAGGGTTTCAGGTAAAAGCTGCCGGCAACATCAAAATCTCCGGGTTTGTGGAATCGGTAATTTTAGAGGCGGGCGGTAATATTGAAATTACGGGCGGCATCATCGGTGGCAAAAACGGGGCCATGATCACCGCCGCCAACGATGTGCTGGTAAAATTTGCCGATAACGCCACCATCATTGCCGGCGGCAACATCTCGGTGGGTGATGAGGTGATGAACTGCAACCTGCAAGCCGATAAAGCCATCAACGTGGGGCGGAGCCATTCTGTGGCCGGCTCGATTGTAGGCGGGCTAATTTCTGCCGGGTACGAGATTAAGGCCGTTAATATTGGCGCGGATTCCGGCACGCTAACCCGCCTGCGGGTGGGCGAACAGCCCGGTTTGCTGGCCCGCAAGCAGAATATGCAACTGGAACTAAAAAGTCGCAAAGACAAACTGGCCGAACTCAAAACCGTGATCGCCTCGCTTACCCAGCGCCAGCAAGAACGGGAAGCGCCCCGCCAAATCCGTAGCCAGCAGCAAACCACGCTGCAAGCCACCCACGACAAGCTCTACCAGCGGATGAACGACATCCTTTCGCAAGCCGAGCGCGATGGCCTGATTACCTCTGCCGCGATGATTGAATCGCTTGAAGCGCAAATCAGTGAAACCCGCGATACCGTGCAGCGGGTAGAAAGCAGCATTGAAACGCTTAAAAAGCGGATTGATGCCAAAGTTAGCCTCACCGACTCGCTTAAAAACCGCAAAACATTGGAACAGTTTCAGGTGGCCCGCGAAAACCTGATCAGTAAGCTGGTTGATCTGGAAACGCAGCTCACCCAACGCACCGCCAATCGAATGGGCAATTTGCCGTGGGCCAACCGGCGCGAACTGGAGCAAATTCAGGAGCAGCTAAAAACGGTAAAAACCCAACTGGCGGCAGTAGAAGCCGAAAATGCCACCGACCAGCGCATCAACGATGCCCTGTCGCAACTCAACAACCAGTACGCCACGGTGCAAGCCGAAGTGAACTCGCTGCAAGTTGAAATGGATGAACTCCGGATTGAAATTGAAAAAACCGCCGGCAAAGTGCCGCACGTCATTGCGTCGGGTAATCTTTTTGCCGGAGCCGAAGTGGTTATTGGCAATCACCGCCGCCGGTTTACCAAAAACCGGGTGGGAGTGAGGGTGCAGCTTTCTGAAAACGAAACAATTGTGGCCCTCAACCTAGTGTAATGGTTGGTTGCTGTTCAAATTTGCGCGCCCGCCCATTGTCGGTTATCCTCTCTCGCTGACTTTACTTCCCAAACTTGGCCATGCTTAATTTTTTGCGGGGCAATCCCCGGCGCACAATTTTAATACTGGGACTGATGTTAATGGCGGGCGCAATGCTGGCCCAGCCATCAATTTTAACTGCCCTGTTCTCCGCCGATGGCCGGCTTAGCCCGCGCAGCGTGGTAATCATCTGGTTGTTTGATGCGGCGCTGTTTAGCGTGGGGCTGGTGCTGGCAATTGGCCGCTCGTGGGGCACGCTGGTTAATTTTTTGGTGGGCGTGGGGCTAACCGCGCTGTTGCTGCTGGGCCTGGACAAAGTGGTGTTCTACCGGCTCAACCATCCCCCCGCCGCCCCATCCGCCCCCACCGAGGCCGCCGCCGCGCCGGCTTTGGCCCCGGCGGGCGTTCATTTTGAGGGCAGCTACACCAACAACTACTTCCAGCCGGATGAACTGCTCGGTTACAAGCCGCGCCCGTCGGCGCAGGTAGAATCCATTAAAACAATAGATGGCGAGCTGGTTTACCACGCCATCTACACCACCGACCAGTTCAGCCGCCGGGTAACGCCGGGCCAAACCGGGCCGGGCCGCGACAAGTTTTTGCTGGTCTTTGGTGATTCCTTTACTTTTGGCGAGGGCGGGCAGGATAACGAAACGCTGCCCTATTACCTGGCGCAGCAAGCGCCGGGCTACCGCGCCTACAACTACGGTTTTAGCGGTTACGGGCCGCAACAAATGCTGGCCCGCCTGCAAAGCGATGATCTGGCGGCGCAAGTGCCGGAAAAAGCGGGCATCGGCCTGTATATTTTTATAGACGCCCACGTAGAGCGGGCCATTGGTTCAATGTATGTGTACAACGCCTGGGGCGCGGACATGCCCTATTACACGGTAAACTGGCGCGGCCAGGTAGAGCGGCAGGGCAGTTTTCGCACCGGGCGGCCCGTGCTCTCCAGACTGTACAGTTGGCTGGCCACCACCGAGTTTGCCCGTTACTACAACCTGAACATCCCCAGCCCGCTACGCGCCGGCGATTACTGGCTTACCGCCCGGCTCATTGCGGCGGCGCGCGACACCTTTCAGCAAAAATATCCCGGCAGCCCGTTTTATGTGGTTATCTACCCCGACGAAGGTGACTATTTTGAGTCCATCGGCCCCTATTTTGATGATTTTGGCCTGAAGGTGCTTAATTACGATGAGTGGCTCAAACTCGATGTGGCCGACGGCACCGCCTTTAAAGGTGATGGCCACCCCACCGGTTTGGCGCAGCGCCAGGTAGCCGGCTGGATTGCCGCCGATTTGGGGTTAAACCAATGAATAGCCGTTTGCGTTTTTGGCCAAAAATTGGAACGGTCGTGGCGGCGGGATTGACCCTGCTGGCCGGCTTGTTGTTTTTTCAGGCCGATAGCCGCGCCCAACAACCCGCGCCCACCCCCGACCATCGGTTTGGCCTGGTGCAAACCTTTGATGATTTTGCCGCCGCCGATGAACTGGGCGCGGGCTTTACCCGCATCAAACTCTACTGGGACATCATCCAGCCCACCGGCCCCAATGATTGGCAGCCCTCTAACGTGCCCGATCCGCTGGTGCAAACCGATTTGGCCGCCGGGCGCGAGGTGGTGGGCCTGATTGTGCGCACTCCGGCCTGGGCGCGTAACCCGCAGCATCCTGCCAACAACCCGGCCGGCCCCAGCGCCAAAGACGTTCCCTTAATGGCCGAGTGGGATCGGTTTGTGCGCAAGCTGGTCAAACAGTACCAGGGCCGCATTCACCACTGGATTATCTGGAACGAGCCGGACGTGTGGGACTCCAGCCACCCCGGCAGCACCTGGAACGGCTCCGTTGAGGATTTTGTAACGCTGCACAAAACGGCCTACTTTGCCATCAAAGCGGTGGACCCCACCGCCAAAGTTTATCTCCCCGGCCTTACCTGGTGGTGGGACGACGAGTACGACCGCGAACAATACCTGGAGCGCATGCTCAAGCTCATCACCGCCGACCCCGCCGCCGCCCAAAACGGTTACTATTTTGATGGCGTTATCTACCACCTGTACTACAAACCGGCCCAAATTTTTGATGTGCTCAGCCAGGTGCGGCGCATGCTTAACCGGTACGGCCTGCGTGATAAAACCATCTGGCTGAACGAAACCAACGCCCCGCCCAGCAACGATCCGCAGGAGCCGCCGCACCGCGAGCCGCGTTTTAAGGCCACGCTGGCCGAGCAAGCCGGCTTTATATTGCAGGTGCATGCGCTGGCCTTTGCCGCCGGCGCGGAGCGGGTGCAACTTTACAAGCTGTACAACTCCACCGACCACCCGGAGGATGTGCAGCCGTTTGGCCTGCTGCGCGGCGATAAATCGCGCCGCCCGGCTTTTGACGCCTACAAGCTGGTTACAACCTATCTGGCGGGCTGGCAAAAGGTGAATTACTTTGAGCAGGGAGATGTGGCGGCGGTGGTGTTTGAGCGCCCCACCGATACCGTTACCGTGTTGTGGAACTGGGCCAACGAGCCGCGTCAGGCCACGCTGCAAGCCGGCAGCAGCCAGGCGTTACTGGTGGACCAAACCGGCCACGCGCAATCCATTTTGGCCAGCCGGGGTCGCTATCAACTGGAGTTGCCGGCGGCAGCCTGCACCGGCGGCTGTTATATTGGCGGGCCAACTTTTTTGCTAATTGAAGGAAACCCCCCGGAGCGGCGTTTTCCGCTGGCGGTGCAGCCCACGCCCACGCCCGCGCCCACGCCGTTGCCCAGCCCGGTGCAAGTGCTGGCCGTCTCTCCCCGGCGACAACTGGCTTTTTTTGCCATCAGCGGCTTGATTTTGGCTGTGATTGCCGCCGGCCTGGGGTGGCAGTGGCGGCGCGGCCAAAAGGCTTAAAAATCCTCGTCTGGAAAAAAATTCCTTGGTTTGGCTACCAGGCAGTTTTTAAACACGAATAGCGCGAATAAACCGAATAACGCGAATGTTGTGTGATAAAATTCCTTGAAAAATTCGTGATATTCGCCCAATTCGGGTTATTCGCGTTAAGTATTTGCAGTTTCTTGCTTAAAGTGGCTGGTAGCTAATTCTCCGGTTAGAAAATAAGTTCATAATCGGGAAAAAATAAACGTAACGCGCCCGGCTCTTGTACAACTGCCGGGCGCGTTTTTTAATCGCTCACTATCTTTATTTTACCGGCCATTGGCTGGCGCGTTTTCTCCCGGAGTTCAGCCGGATAGCCCAGCGTAATTAGCCCCTGCGGTTCCCAACCGGCGGGCAGTTCCAGCGCAGCCCGCGCCGCCTCCGGCGCAAATAGCGGCGCGCACAACCAGCACGCGCCCAGCCCTTCGGCGTGAGCCAGCAGCAGCAGGTTTTGCGCCGCCATAGCCGCGCTTTGCGCCGCCATCAACCATTCGTAATGGCGATGGCGCTTGTTGGGGCCGGCATCTGTCTCTTCCAGGCTGATGCAGACCACAATTATTGCCGGCGCGCCGGTGAGCCGGGCGTAACTGCGGGCCACATCCCGGTCAATCTCCGCCGGATCATCGCCGTTGGCGGCGCGGTCGTTGCGCCACTGGCGGCCCATTGCCAACGCCAGCCGCTCTTTATCGGCGGGGGCGGTAAGCACGGCAAAACGCCACGGCTGGCGGTTGTGCGCCGAGGGCGCCCATGTGGCGGCTTCAATCAGGCGGGCGATTGTTGCCGGCGGCACCGGCTCCGGGGTGTAACGCCGGATGGAGCGGCGGTTTTTCATCAGCTTTAACAGGGCAGCGGCGGTTAACGGGACGGTCATCGAAAAACGTCGGTTTCTTTGGGGCGCAGCACGGCGGCGGCGGTGGCCTGGTTATCCGGGGTAAAGGGCAGGCCGCGCACCACCACCACCGGGCAGCCTTCGGCGGCCTGGCCCATAAGCAGGCTGGCGGCGGCTGCAATCTGGTCGGTAAAACCGACATCGGTGTAGAGCAGCGGCTCGCCAAACAGGTCGGGCGTGCCGCGCAGGTTTTGCACCGGCGACAGGCCGCTTACGCCAATGGCCACGCCCACGGTGCCAATCCGCCACGCCCGGCCGTGGCTATCAATCACCAGTACCGGCGGCTCTACGCCCAGTTGATCGGCCAGCCCGCGCCGGATGGCCCGCGCCGAGGCGTCGGGGTTGGCGGGCAGGCGCAACACCAGCCCCGGCTCGGCGGCGGCGTTGGAGTGGTCAACCCCGGCGTTGGCGCTGATAAAGCCCAGCTTGTGCTGCACCACCAGCAGCCCCGGCCTGGCCCGGATAACTTCGGCGGTGTCTTGCAAAATCACCTCTACCAGTTCGGCGGGTTTGCCGGTGAGTTGGGCCAGTTCCTGCGCCCGCGCCGACGGGGTCACATCGGCCAGCCGCACGTAGCAATTTTCGGCTTTTGACACAATTTTTTGGGCCACCACCACAATATCGGTGGTAGCCAGCGCCGGCTGGAGCGACAGGCTGGCGTTAGCAATAATCCGGGCCAGGTTGTCGCCGGGTTTTACCAGCGGAATGTTGGGCAGGGCAATCAGTTGCACTTGAGCCGCCATGTTTAAATGCCGGTAATTTTTATGCCCGCGCCTTTGATTTTATGCCGGGCGTTAATGCCAATCAGCACGGCGGTGAGGCCCTCAACCACCACCGCGTTTTGCAGCGGGCCGGCGTCTACGCCGCGCATGCCGGCGGCCTGGGCCAGGGCAATGGCCGCGGCTTTGGCCTCTTTATCATCGCTGCACACCAGCACGTCGCAATCAATGTGGTCGTGGCCTTCGGACAGGTGGGTGGCGCTGATGTTTTGAAAAGCCGATACCACGCGCACGCCATCGCCTAAAATGGCCTGCGCTTCTTGCCCCGCCGAACCGCCCGCCGGAACATGCACCCGGCTAACTTTGGGCGGCACCAACGGCACGGTAACATCAACCAAAATTTTGCCTTGCAGCACGTCTTTAAGGCCGGTCAGCGTTGGCCCCTGCGCCGAGTAGGGCACGGTGAGCACGCAAATTTCGGCGGCGCGGGCGGCGTCCTCGTTGGCCATGCCGGTGAGTAAATTTTGGCCCAATTGCTGGTTTAATTCGGCGGCCACGCGCTCGGCTTTTTCGGCCTGCCGGGAGCCGATAATCACATTGTACAGGCCAGATTGCGCCCAGCGCCGGGCCAGGCCGGGGCCTTCGTTGCCGGTGCCGCCAAGCACCGCGATGGTTTGAGTCATTGGAATCACCTCATTATTTTTGATGTGGAGTTGAAACAGAAACGTGAGGCAGGTTGCCTCACGTGGCAGGTATCATACCTCAGAACCGGCTGCCGGTCTAATTGGCCAGAGCAGCGTTAGCGCCGGCGGCATAATCAGCAGCGGCACTTCCAGCGTTTGCCGGAGCAACTGGGCGTTGAGCAGTTGCGGGTACCATATCCGCACGGTTTCCAGGCAGGGGATGACCAGCAGCGCCGTGGCCGAAAAGACAATCGCGGCGGCCAGCGGGCGCGGTTGGGGCAGCAGCAGCGGGGCCAGCGGCACAAACCACAGCAAATACCAGGCGTGAAACGTGCTGTTGGCCAGCAGCATATACCAAAACAGCACCGTAACCGAGGCCGCTACCGCCTGCGTAACCGGCGGCACCCCGGTGCGGTTACGGGCGACGCGCCACAACTGGCTCAGGTAGATGAGCGCCAGCGCGGCAAAAATTACGGCGCGGAGAGCGGTAACGGGGGCGTAAAACCCCCACCGGCTCCGCAGCGCCAGCGTTACCAGCGACAGCAGCGAGCGCCCGGCCTGGCCGCCGGCGGTTAGCAGCCCCCAGTTTTGCCAGCCCGGCCAAAACGGGGCCATGGCCACAATCACCAGCCCGGCTACCAGCCCGCCGTATAATGCCAGCGCGCCGGCCCGCTGCCGCCAGGTTGGATACCGGCCAGCAATCGCCAGCAGAAAAAAGGGTACCACGGCGGCGGTTATAAATTTTACCAAAATCGAGGCCGCCAGCAGCAGGCAAACCCCCATTTGCGGCCCGGTGAGTAAGCGCGGCGCAGCGGCGGGGCGAGTTGGGCGGCTCATTACCCAAACGGCAGCCAGCAGAAAAAAGGTCATGGCAATATCGTTGTGGCCGTTTTGCGCGCACTCAAACAGCGTCAGCGGATTCCAGGCCAAGGCCAGCGCGCCGGTCAGCGCCCAATCGGGCCGCAGGTGGCGCAGGGTTTGGTAGATTAGCCCGATGCAGCCCAAATAGGCCAGCGCCCCCAATAATTTTAAGAGCAGCAGTTGGGCCAAAAAGTTGCCGCCGCCGGCGTAAAAAATGCCCAGCGTTAGCCCTTCCCACAGCGGGCCGTAGGGCGAGGTAGCCGAGGCCCATTCGCCGGCCAGCCCCAGCCACGGGTCGGCGGGCAGCGCCTGTTTGGGCGCAACCGCCAGCGGCGACAGGCCGGTGAGCGCCCAACTCCGGCCATGAATGGCGTACACAAACATATCAATGGCGGTAACGGGGTAAGAAAAAATAAGGATGGCGGCAAATACGGCGCCGCTGATCAACACAAACCGCAAACCGGGGCGATAACCGGTGGTTAGCAAATGGCGCAGCGCCCAAAGGTACAATCCAAATAACGCGCTTATGCCTGAAAAATAGGCCCATAACCCGGCGGCAGAATAACCGGTGAGCTTGGCGTAATCAAGCGGCGGAATGGTGGCGTAATAGTGGGGCAGCAAAAAGGGCAGGGTAAATACCGCCAAATAGATAAAGCCGCTGCCGGCGGCGCAAATCCACAACGGGTTGGTAAAATGTTGACGAATTCCGCGCACGCGGCTGGCCTGGTGAGGAAAATTTTTACTTCATAGGACTTACGCAAGAGTCATAGGAATAGACGGATGTTTGAGTTGGGCA
>CAZFCE010000026.1:0-69743 GCA_964517605.1 uncultured Caldilineaceae bacterium
ATCTTTTATTACAACACCGAATGGTGCCCTATCAGTTAATATGTAACCACTACCCCGGCTTTCTGGAAGGTTTTTGTCAAAAATTCGTTCCATTCGGCGCATTCGTAAAATTCGTAATTGGGTTTTGTCGTAGGGGCGACCCTCGCGGTCGCCCGGTGGTGGGGCGGGCGCAAGGCCCGCCGCTACTCCGCTGTTCACCTTCCAGGAAGCTGAAACAACCGGCTTTCTGGAAGGTTTTTGTCAATTCGGTAAAATTCGGGGTTGGTTTTGGCGTTAACCGGTTTGCCCACTTATCTCAAAGCCGGTATTATAAGCCCGTAAACTCACAGAACTTTCACCCCCCCAACTCCCAACTCGTAACTCCCAACTCGTAACTCGTAATTTGAAAAAAGGCATCCCGTGGAACCGTTGCTGCAAATAACCAACCTGTCCAAAAGATTTGGCACGCTCACCGCCTTGCAAGAACTAACGCTAACCGTTAACCCCGGCGAGGTGTTGGGGCTGGCCGGGCGCAGCGGGTCGGGCAAATCGGTGCTGGCCGGCATACTGGCCGGGCTGTACATGCCCTCCGATGGCGACATCTGCTTTGAGCAGCGGCTGCTCAAGTGGCCGTTCCGCTCCCGCGATCTGGGCATTGAGGTTATCCACCAGGAACCCAGCCTGGCCGATAACCTGGATATTGTCAGCAACATCTTTTTGGGCAGCGAACTGGGCTGGCCCAAAACGGGCCGGCTGCTCAAGCTGCCTAACCGCGCCCAAATGTTCAAAGAGGCCATGCGGATTTTAGACCAGCTTGAGGTGCGCTTTCCCTCGCTGGAAGATAACGTCTCTAACCTGTCCAGCGAGCAGCGCCAGTTGGTGGCCATTGCCCAATCTATGGTAACGCCCGCCCATTTTATTTTTGTGGATGAACCCACCGTGCTGCTCAGCTACTCGTACCAGCAGCGGTTGCTGGCCCTCATCCAAATGTGGCAGCAGCAGGGCAAATCGGTGGTGTTTGCCAGCAAAAACCTGGAACACCTCTTTGCCGTAACCGACCGGATTGTGACCATGCGCCGGGGCTGCCTGGTGGCCGAGCACCGCACCGATGAAACCTCGCGGGAAGAAATTGTGGCCGAGCTGGTGGGCACCACCAGCAAAGAGCAGCTTACCCCGGCCATTTGGGCGCTCGATAGCTACTACCAGGCCCGCGAGCAGGCCGAAAAGCTGTGGCACCAGCAAATTATGCTGGAAAGAAACCTGGTGGAGCAGGATAACCTTAACCAGCAATTGCTGGAGCAGTTGGCCGAGCAGGTTGAGGCGCTGGATCAGGCCAACGCGGCGTTGCAGGCGGCCAACCGCCGGCTGCTCACCGAGCGCGAACAGGAGCGCAAACGCCTGGCCCGCGAACTGCACGACCAGGTGATTCAGGATTTGCTGAGCGTCAATTATCAGCTAGAGGAAATTGAATCCGACCATTTTGAGCCGGATGAACTCACCCGTGAACTGGCCGGTATTCGCACCGGCATCCGGGCAATGGTGGCCGATTTGCGCCGCATTTGCGGCAATTTGCGCCCGCCCACCATAGACAGCCTGGGGCTGGGGGCGGCGCTGCAATCCTACACCCGCGAGTGGAGCGAGCGCACCTCGATTGAGCTAAAACTTGAGCTTGACCCCAACCTGGGCCGGCTGCCGGAACCCATCGAGCTTTCTATTTTCAGGATTGTGCAGGAGAGTTTGAGCAACGTGCGCAAGCATTCCGGGGCCAGCGCCGTGAATGTGCACCTCAAACACACCTCGCCGCGCACGTTGATGATTTTGGTGGCCGATAACGGGGCCGGGCTGGATAAAAGTTTTGATTTATCGGCGCTGTCAAACGAGGGCCATTATGGGCTGCTGGGCATCAGCGAGCGGGTGGCGTTGCTGGGCGGCAAGCTAAAGCTGCAAAATCAGGCGGCGGGCGGGCTGGTGCTGCACGTAGAAATTCCGCACCCGCGCGTGGTTAAAGCCATAAATTAGGGAGTATGGAATAAAGGGAAAAACTTACTCCCTACTCCTTGCCCTCAATTCTCCGTGATAACCTCAAACACATCCACCTGATGCGCGCCCACGTCGGTAAGGTATAGCCGGCTGCCGGCGCGATCAAAATAAATTCCCACCGGTTGCACCAAATTAACCGGCCCGATGGCGCGCCACTGCTCCAGCAGTTCGCCTTCGGACGTAAAGCGGTACAAACTCTGGCTTTGCGCCTCGGTCATAAAAATTGAGCTGTCCGGGCCAAAAGCCAGGTGCGGGCCGTTAAAGGCAAAGGCCGGGCTAATATTCCACTGTCCCAGCGGATTGCCGGCGTTATCAAGCCGCTGAATCCGGTTGTTTTCGGCTTCGGCCACAAAATAAGTGCCAAACTCATCTTTAAGGGCGTCGGTGGGTTCGTTAAACTGGCCGGGAGCCGCGCCGGGCGCGCTGCCAATAACGCCCAACGGGTCGCCATCGGGTTTAAACAGGGCCAGTTGGCTCATGCCGGTGTTGGCCACGCCAATGGCGCTATCGGGAAAAACGGCCAGCCCGCGCGGGTGAAACAGGCGGGCGGCGGGGCCGCCAAAGCGGTTAAGGTAGTTGCCGACGCCATCAAACCTGAAAATCCACTGCTGGGCGGAATCCAGCACCAAAATCTCGTCGCCGGAGGCGCGGCGCAGCACCTCCACCGCCAGCGGCTCCTCAAACGGCAGGTCATCGCTGCCGGTAAGCTGCTTTAAAAACACGTACTGCGGGCTAAAAATTTGCACGCGCCGGTTGCCGGTATCGGCCACCACCAGGTTGCCGTTGGTTAACACCGCCACATCGCGCGGCTCGATAAACTGGCCGGGGTCGCTGCCGGGCAGCCCCAACGTGGCCACATGATCCAGCTTTAACAAAGCGATGTTGGCCGGGGCGGGCGGCGGCGCGGCAGCCACCGGATAACTGCCCAGCGGCGGCCACAAAAACTCGCGGGGAATGGCCTCGGTTTGGCCGTTGGGCGGCGTCCAGGTGAGATGAATGCGGGAGCGGTCTACCGTATCGCGGTATTTTATGCGTAACTCGTGCAGGCCGGCATCCAGCTTAAGGCCGGCTTCGGCGGTAATATCCGGCGCGGCGGTGCGAATGAGCGACGCGCCATCCAAAAACAGTTCGGCTGCGGGCACGGCCCGCAGGCCCAACTGGTACATGCCCGTTTGCGGGGCCACCAGTTGGCCGCTCCATTCCACGCTGTACGGGCGCTGAAGCGGCAGCAGGTGAAAGTAAGTGTCCAAAAACGGGTCAATCCGCTGCAAGGCGGGCGGCCCGGCCCAGCTATCGTTGGGGTAAAATGTGCCCAGCAGGCCGTGGTTAGTCACCGGCAGCGCGTAGAGCGCCCAGTTTGGCACCGGTTCTTCGGTTTGGTTGGGCGGCTGCCAGTACAGGGCCACCGGGCCCGGCGCGCTGTTGGCGGTAACGCGCAGGCTGTGGTTGCCCTGCGCCAGCACCGGCGTAACCGTTTGTTCACCCTGCCCGTTAAGCAGCTTGTTCCCATCAATTTCCAGTTGGCCGGGGCCGGGCGTAACCAGCCGCAGCCGGTACGGGCCAAAAACCGGGGCGTACAGCACGCCGTTCCACTCGGCCATAAAATCGCCGCCGGCGGGCGGGCCATCCTGCGGCCAGGTAACATTGATGCCGTAAGCCCGGCTGGTGCCCAGCGGCGTTAATAACTGCGCCCCCGGCGCGGCGCTGACCCCGACGGGCGGCAGGTAGCGTAAATCCAGGCCGCGCACCGCCTGTAAATCGCCGGGTTGGAGCAGGACAAAATACACGCTGGCCGGCCCTTCGGTTTCACCGGCGGCGGCGGGGCCGCGCAGCGTTTCAAACTGGGCGTTGGGATACATGCGGTGGGCTTCGGTGTAAACCCACTCGTCATCGGGGTGGATGAATAACGCCACCGGCTGCCCGGACGAATCGCGGCTGGGCAGGGCATCCGGCAGGTTTAAATAGAGTTGATTGGTGATGGCCGGGGCCAAAAAGTGGGTGGCCGGGTGGTTGGTAAGAAACGGCGATAAATAATAGGCAATGTTGGGGCCAAGTTGGGCCATTTTGCGCCCGGTGATGGTTTCGGGCGCGGAAAAGGCATTCCAACTGGCAAAATCGTTGGCTTGCAGCACCAGATAAGTGTAGGCGTTGGTAGTGAACATGTACCCGGCCAGCAGCGCCGCCGGAGCCAACACCCAACCCCGTGGCAGCGGCGCAAGCGCGGACTCGGCCTCGCGGCCCACGGCGGCGGCGCACAGGCCGCAAAAATAGACCACCGCCGGCAGCACGGCAATGGAGCGCAGCGATTGCGGGGCTTCAAAATCCACACTGAAAATGCCGCCCAGTAACGCCACCGGCAACAACACCAAAAAGAACAGGTTGGCCGGGTGGCGGGTGCGGGCCAGCGCCAGCCCCAGGCCCAAAATCAGCAGCGCGCCCATCAACGGATCAAGCATTGGTTCGCCGGGCAGGTTGTGCCGCCCGTTTTTATCGCCGGACACGTTGAACATGAGCAGGTGTTTATAGGTGCTGTCCAGCAGGGCTTGGGTCAAATCGGCCTGGTCGCGTTTGGTTAAAATGGAAATCTGGCGGGTGCGGTACATAAAATCGGCGGGGTTATCCAGGGCAAACCGCACCATTGGCATAACGGCCAGCCAGCCCGAAATCAGCAGCATGGCGGCGGCGGCTAAAACCCGCGGCCAGCCGCCCTGCCCCAACGCGCGCGCCAGTGGTTTGCTCCAGCGGATGAGCGCCAGCACCGCAAATATGGCCAGCGCCAGCAAATATAGCCGGAAGGCTGTGTAAAAATTTAGCCCCATGCCCAGCGTTAGCCCGGCCCAAATGGCATCGCGCAGGTGGCCGCGCCGCAACAGCCGGGTGAGAAAATACAGGCTGAGAAACTGAAAAAAGAGCGTGTCTACGCCGGTCATGGCGATGCGGCTAAAGTTAACGTGCCAGCGGGCCACCGCCGTAAAAAAGGCCAGCGCCAGGCCAAACCGCGGGCCGCGCAATTCTTGCCCAAACAGGTAGGCCGCCAGCACCCCGCCCAGCCCAAACAGCACGCTCACCAGCCGTAGCGCGTAGATTGAATCGCTCAACCAGCGTAACGCCTGGGCGTACAGCCACAAAAACTGGCCGCTCACATTGATGGCCGGGTAAAAAATAGGGCGGTAATCGGCATTTTGAATGATTTGCCGGGCCTGCAACCCGGCCTCGGCTTCATCAAACCAAACGCCATAGGGTTGGCCGGTAAAATTGTACAGGCGCAAAAACAGGGCCAGCCCCAGCACCACCGCCAACCCCGCCGCGATGCGACGGCTGGGCAAAACGCGCCGCGCTTCGGCCAGCAGAGGCCGGTCGGGGGTGAGCAGCAGGCCGCCGGACACAAACAGGCCAAGGCTTGACAGATACAGCAACCAGGCTTGCACGTGGTTTTCTTCGTGCCCAAAAAAGACGTAGCCCAACCCGGAGGTCGCCACGGCCAGCGTCATCGTCCAGATGCCAAAGTTGCGCCGCCAGCCGGCGTTAACGGCCAGCAACCCGGCCAACCGGGGGTTAGGGAGCGTTAAGTTGTAACCGGGGTAAATTTGCGGCCCCACCGCCAGCGCAAATAGCACTGCCGCCGCCACATAAAACAACAGCCCATCCCACAGCGATTGCCGGCTAAAAAAGGATTGGCCCGTTAGCGCCAGGGCTACTGCCGCCGCCGCCACGGCCAGCCGGTTGAGGGTGCGGCGCGGGCTTAACGGCGAACGGGCTGCCGGTTGGCCGGCGGTTGGGTTGGTGGGATCGGTGGTGGTTACAGACATAGCTGCCATCTCAACTGGGGGTTTATGGCCGGATTCTACCCCAGCCACAGCCAAATTACAAAACCCCGCCGGGCGGTTTCGGCCCAAAAGAAATCACGCGGGCCACCGGCTGTTTGACACAATTGAACTTTTGTTAGACAATAGCCGTGAAAATTTACGCCGTTAAACGCTTTGAATGCCCTATCTTTTGGCGCAACGCCGCCCCAAAAGTAGGAATCAATGGCTGATCGGGTGTGTTCAAAACACACCTGGTCAGCCATTTTTGTTATTAAAAAATATTTACAGCTATTTAACAAAGAGACAACACTTGATTTCAACCGAAACCGTACCTTTAACCTCAATTTCTCAAATTGAGCACGCCCACTTATCCATTGATGCCACCCTGGCCGAACTGCCGCACTACGCTTTTCAGGTTGAGGGCGATACGCTGGTGCTGGCCGTTGACCAAACCTTTAAGGCGCAGCCGGGGCTGTTGGGCGTGCTCATCACCGAAGATAACCTGGCGGTGGGCGTTATCTCCCGCCGCAAATTTTACGAGCAGTTGGGCCAGATGTACGGCGTGGCGGTGTACTTAAAGCGACCGGTGCGGTTAATGCTGCAAGCCATTGGCGGCGAGCCGCTCCATTTGCCCGGTAGTTACACCATTACCGCGGCGGCTACACTGGCGCTGCATCGCCCAAACCCGTTTGTGTACGAGCCGGTGGTGGTGGAACTGGCTCCCCAAACCTACCGGCTGGTAGATGTATACACGCTGCTCATTGCTCAATCGCGGTTGCTGGCCAATTTGCAGCGCGAACTCCAGCAGAGCAACAACGAACTGGAAGCGCGGGTGCAGGAACGCACCGCCGAATTGCAGCAGCTAAATGCCAGCATGACCCGCGAAATTGTGCGGCGGCGGCAGGTGGAGCAAAAACTCATCAACGCCCGCGACGAGGCGCTGGACGCCAGCCGCTTTAAAACGGAACTGCTGGCCAACGTTAGCCACGAACTCCGCACACCGCTGGGCGGCATTTTAGGCACCGCCGAAATGCTGGAACTGGGCATTTACGGCCCGCTCAACGAGGAGCAGCAAAACATCGCCGCGCAGATTATTAAAAACACCAATTATTTAACGGACATGGTGAACCAGTTATTGGACCAGGCCAAACTCGAAGCCGGGCGGCTGCACCTGACCATTGGCAATTTTTCGCCGGCCAAACTGGTTGAAGAAGCCGTAGCCAAAATGAACGTGGCTGCCCAAAATAAAAAGTTGCAGCTAATTACCCAAATTGATCCCCACCTGCCCCCGCTGCTGGCCGGCGACCAGTTTCGCATTCAGCAGATTTTGCTCAACCTGGTGGGCAACGCCGTAAAATTTACCGAGCGCGGGGCGGTGCGTCTCTGCCTGGCCGGCCACGACGCCGCCCACTGGGCCATTCACGTTACCGATACCGGCCCCGGCATCCCCGCCGAGGCGCACGCGGTTATTTTTGAGCCATTCGGGCAGGTTGATAGCTCAATTACCCGCGAGCATTCCGGCACCGGGCTGGGGTTATCAATTGTAAAACAGTTAGCCGATTTGATGGGCGGCCAAATTTTATTGGACAGCGCCGTAGGGCGCGGCAGCAGCTTTACCGTAATTTTGCCATTACTGGAAATACAGGAGAAAACCGTATGAACTTGCATGCAATCAGAGTTTTTCCGCTGGGGCTGGTGGTAGAAGATGACGAAACGTTGTGCATGGTGGCCTCGGAGGCGCTGCGTATGGCCGATTACCGCACCGAGGTTATCAAGGATGGCCGGCTGGCGCAAGAGCGGCTGGCTCAAACCACGCCGGCCATTGTTGTGTTAGATTTGCACTTGCCGCAGGTATCGGGCCGCGAGCTTTTGCGCCAAATCCGCGATGACCGGCGGCTGGACAAAACGCGGGTTATTGTGGCCACCGCCGACCCGGGGCTGGCCGAGTTTTTGCGCGATGACGCCGATTTGGTGCTGTTAAAGCCGTACAGCTTTTTTCAACTCCGCGAGTTTGCCATGCGGCTGCGCCCCAACGAGGCGCTGGCCGCGTAAAAATTAAAGTGACCGGCCCTTGCCAGGTGCCGGTCACTTGCGTTGAATAATTTTTTAACCAGCGTTGATGCCCCACCAGCGGCGGTAAATTCCGGCCAGTTTTTCCAACTCGGCAATTTCTACCCACTCTTCCGGGCCGTGCGCCTGGTTAATAGAGCCGGGGCCAAGCACCACGCACTCGCCGGGCAGGTTGGGGTAGGCCCAGGCGTTGGTGCCATACGGCGCTGTAACCGGCGCGCTGCCCGACCACTCGGCCAATTGCTGCACCCACGGCGTGTTGGCCGGCTGCCAAAATGCGGTAATGCCGCCCAGCCGTTCCACATCTACCGGCAGCGGGCAGTTTTGTTGGGCTAAAGCCTGCAAATGGGCCGCCATCTCATCGAGTTGTTCCCCCGCTACCGCCCGCCGGTCAATGGTAATGTCGCAGTAATCGGGCACCACGTTGGCCCCCCGCCCGCCGTGAATCAGCGACACGGTGAGCGTAGGCGATCCCAACCCCGATTGAATGGTTTGCAGCCGGGCGTGTTCGGCCTCCAGCGCGGTAATCAATTTGGCCGCCGCGGTGATGGCGTTTTGGCCCCGTTCCGGCGTAGAGGAATGGCTGGTTTGCCCCCGCACGGTAAATTTTAGCCGCAAACTGCCCTTGTGGCCGATAACCGGCTGGCAGTTGGTGGGTTCGGCCACCATTAGCTCGGTGAGCGGCAATTGCCGGCGGCGCACCCAATCGGCAAACACGAGCGCGGTTTGCGCTCCGTTCTCCTCGTCTACCGTGGCCGCCACCAGCAGGTTGGGCATGGGCGCAATTCCGCCGCGATGCATGGCTTCCAGCAGCGCCAGCGTTACCGCCAGCGAGGCTTTGGTATCAACCGCGCCCCGCCCGTACACCCGGCCATTGGCTACCTGCCCGCTGAACGGGTTGCCGCTCATTTGCTCCACGCTGACGGTATCCATATGAATATCCAGCGCCGCCCAGCGTTGGGTTTGGCCGCGCCAAATGCCGTACACGTTGGCCCGGCCCGGATACACCACTTGTTGCTGCACCTGCCCGCCAAATTGTTCAAACCAGCCGGCCACGGCGGCGGCCAGTTGCGCCTCGCCGGGCGGCCCGGCTTTGGGGCCGGCCTGGTTGGGGTTAACACTGGGAATTTGCACCAGCCGGCTTAGCCAGCCGGTTAGGGTTTGAGCATCAATCATTTTGGATTCACTTTCTTGTTGCGCGAATTGTGCGAATAACGAATTGCGAATAGCGAATGGGTTTTAGCTTGTCGCTCTGAGCGACTAACGGGAGCGAAGAGGCCCTGCATTTGCTGTTTGCCAAGAGACGTTTCTGGGGATTCCTCGTCGCTTCGCTTCTCGGAATGACCCCTGCGCGACCGTTGCAGACCCCTGCGCGACCATTGCAGACCCCTAAGGAACCGTTGCAGACGGTTAAGGGATCATTCCAGACCCCTAAGGAACCGTTGCAGACGGTTAAGGAACGGTTGCAGACCCCTAAGGAACCGTTGCAGACCCCTAAGGAACCGTTGCAGACGGTTAAGGAACCGTTGCAGACGGTTAAGGAACCGTTCCAGACCCCTAAGGAACCGTTGCAGACCGGTTAGGGGCCGTTCCAGACCGTATTTGTGCCGGTAATTTCGGCTTTGAGGCTAACCAGCGTTTGCGGAAAATCGGTGATAAGGCCATCAATACCGGCAGCCAGCCAGCGCCGCAGGTCGGCGGGGTCGTTCACCGTCCACAAATTCAGGGTGATGCCTGCCTGTTGCAACGCCTGCGCCTGGGCCGGGCTGATAATTGGGTGATAGGGGTGGTAGGTGCGCCCGCCTAACTCGGCCAGCAGCGGGCGCGGGTTTGGCCCGGCAAAGTAGTTCAGCGGCGAGAGCGGCTCGCCGGGCGGCAGGTATTCGGCCAGCGCCTCGGCTTCCAGCGGGCCTTCGGTGAGCAGGGCAATTTCAAGCCGGGGGTTGAGCGCCGTAACCTGCTTAAGGTACAGCGGCGTAAACGACGACACCAATACCTGCGCTTCCATCGCCAGTTCCTCAATTTGGGCCACTACTTTTTCAACTACCGGAAAGGCGCGTAGCGGCGGCAGCAGCAGCGGTTTGATTTCAACGTTAACGCGCCAGCCCAGATTGCGGGTGAGGAGCATCGCCTCGCGCAGGGTGGGGATGGGTTCGCCGCGCAGCGCGGCCTGCTCTGCCGCCGAAACGTGGCCGGCGGCAATCTGCCCAAACGGGTCATCGCGTAAAAAAATCGCGCCGGTATCAAGCTGTTTTATTTCGGCCAGCGTAAAATCGGCCACACGCCACGGCCGGCGGGCGGGGAACAGTTCGACGGCGTTGGTGGTGCGGGCCAGCGTGTCATCGTGAAAGACAATCAGGTGGCCATCGGCGGTGGGCTGCACGTCAAGTTCCCACATATCTGCGCCCACGGCGTGGGCTTTTTGGGCGGCAGCCAGCGTGTTTTCCGGGGCCAAACTGCGCGCCCCGCGATGGGCAATCACGGCGGTGGGGTGAGTCATATTTAAACCTGGGTAAGCTGGCTGCGCCACACGTCGGCCAGTTCGTCAATGCCGCTAAAAATGGCATCGGGAACCACGCCCTTAACCGGGATTGACGCCTCGGAATCTACGCCGGTAGTTACCATTAACGTGGTTAGCCCGGCGCGCTGGCCGCCTAAAATATCGGTTTCCAGCCGGTCGCCCAGCATGGCGGTGTGGGCGGCGGTGCTGCCCATTTTTTGCATGGCAATTTCAAACATCAGCGGCTCCGGCTTGCCAATTGTCACCGGTTTTACGCCGGTGGCCGCCTGAATAGCGGCCAAAATGGAACCCGCGCCGGGCACGTCGCCCTCTTCGGCGGGAAAGGTTACGTCGCCGTTGCTGCCCACAAAACGCGCCCCGCGACTGATGAGCAGCGTGGCGTGGCGCAGTTTATCGTAGGTGAGGGTAAAATCAATGCCGGCTACCACCACGTCAACCGGCTGGCTGGAATCGGGCATTACTTCAAAGCCGGCGTCGCGCATGGCTTCGAGCAGGCCGGATTGGCCCACCACGTACACCCGCCCGCCGTGCGGCAGTTGGGTTTGCAAATAGGCGGCAGTTGCCAGGGATGAGGTGAGCACGGTGCGCTGCTCAATGGGTACGCCCATGCCGGCCAGTTTGCGCTGGTATTCGGCGGGCGTTTTGCTGGCGTTGTTGGTGGCCAGCATGTAGCTGATATTAAATTGATGCAGCAAGTTGAAAAATTTTTGCAGGCCGGGCAGGGCCGTGTTGCCGCGCCACAATACGCCATCCATATCAATGGCCAGGGCGCGGATGTTGGTCAGGTTTATATTATTCTTCATTGGGTAATAACACCACTGCGGCAATAAATCTAACCCCGCCAAGCGCGGCCAGTCCGGCTCCGGCCAGCAGGGTAAGCCGGGAACTCCCGGCCAACAAAATAAACGGGATGGCGTACACCCCGGCAAAAAACGTAAAGGCGGCCACGGTAAACAGCGTTACGTAGCGGGCCTGGGGATTGGGGCTTTTGGCCATCTGGCGCAGCCCAAAAATCATCACCGGGATTTCGAGGGCGGAGAAGGTAAACAAAAACAAAAACAGCCCCCAACTCCACACCGGCGCGGAAATCGGTGGGGTAAGGTAGCCGCCGGCTACGGCGTAAATGGCCGCGCCGGTTATCAGCAGTGCGCCAAACACCCCCGTCAGGCCGGCGATAACCAGGCTGTTACGCTTCATCACGCGGCGGGTCGGCTTCGGATTGGGCTTGCTGCACATCATTTTCCACTTCAACGGCGGCGGTGGCAATGCCCCAACTCACAATGCCCCAGGTGAGGCCGGAAATGAGGCTGCCAACTCCCAGCGACCAGGCCGTGGCCGGGGTGGTGGGGTCGCGGAAAATGCCAATGATGGTGAGCGTAATCCCTAAAATGGCAAAGGCCAGGCCAACTTTTAGCGGGCCATCGAGCCATTGCCACACACTTTTTGCAAATGCCATACAAACTCCCCTGAAACTGCGAA
Organism: uncultured Caldilineaceae bacterium; assembly: GCA_964517605.1. GTDB lineage: Bacteria > Chloroflexota > Anaerolineae > 4572-78 > J111 > J095. The sequence continues at coordinate 11,896 of CAZFCE010000026.1, forward strand.
TGACGAACTGCGAATGACGAACTGCGAATGTCACCCTGAAGGCGCAAGCCCGAAGGGTTTCCGGTAGGGGCGACCCTCGCGGTCGCCCGACGATGGCCGGCGCATGCCCCTACTCCCCGAAAATAACGAATGGCGAATGTTACGCGCCAATTATGGGCCGATTGTAGCAGATGTGGACGTTTAAAACAAACTCAGTTGTTGGGCGGCGGGTTTGTCCTCGGTGGGTTTGGGGCGGGCCGTCTCGGCCATTTCTTTGAGCGCGAGTTCAATATCATTCACAAAGCGCGAGGGCGGGTTGGCCTGCGCTTGCCCCAGTAAAAACCGGTTTTGGGCGTGGGTGAGCACCAGTTTGTGCCGGGCGCGGGTCATGCCCACGTAAAACAGGCGGCGTTCTTCCTCTAAATCGGTGGTTTTGCCCGGCAGTTGGTAGGGCAGCAGGTTTTCCTCGCAGCCGGCCATAAACACCACCGAAAATTCCAGCCCCTTGGCGGCGTGCAGCGTCATCAGCGTTACCCGGTCGGCGCGGGGATCGTGCTCATCGGCTTCATCGCCCAGAGCGGCGGCCTCTAAAAAATCGCGCAGCCGCGTTTCAAACGGAACCGCCCGTAGCGCCAGCCGTTCAATGCGCTCGGCCACGGCTTCGGGCGCGGCGGCAAAGTAGTGCCGGCTCACCTGCGTGATCAGTTCGGTTACGGATTGGTGCCGGGCGACCTGTTGCAACTGCGCCAAAAACGGCACGCCGGTTTGCAACTGCCGTTTTTGCGCCGCGCTGAACAAATCCACCTGTTCAAAATTTTGCAGCGCCGCCCACACCTGGCCGTTGGTTTGTTGCGCCAGCCGGGCCAGCTTTTCCGGCGGAGCGGCCATCTTTTGAAAATTGAGCGCGCCATCAAGATAAAAAACCGAGTTGGGGTCGAGGGCCAGCCACAGGTGCGCCAGAATGGTTTGGGTTTCCTTGTATTCAACCAGCGGCGTTTGCCCCACCGTTTGAAACGGAATGCCCGACCGCGCCAGCGCCTCGGCAAGCGGCTGGCTTTGCGCCCGCAGCCGGTACAGCACCGCAAAATCGGCAAAGGTGCGGCTGGTAACGCGGCCATCCTGCACCCGCCGGCTATCAAACGAGAAATAACTGGTGCCGCCCATCAGCTTTTCAATTTCGTGGACAATATATTCGGCTTCGGCTTTGTCGCTGGGGGCGGCGTACACCGTTACTTTTACCGGCTCGCGGTTTTGGGCTTGCAGGCCGGGCGCGGGGCCGTTTTTGGCAATCACCTGCGCCGAAGCATCAAGGATAAGCTGGGTGGAGCGGTAATTTTGGCTGAGGCGCAGCGTTTGCGCGCCGGGAAAATTGCGGTTGAACTGCCAAAAATATTCGCTGCTGGCCCCGCGAAAGCCGTAAATGGCCTGGTTGGGATCGCCAATGGCGCACAGGTTGGTTTCCGGCGGGCTGAGCAATTTTAGCAGCCGGTACTGGGCCACGTTCACATCCTGGTACTCGTCCACGGCCAGCCAGCGAAAGCGGGCGCGGTATTTGGCCAGCAGTTCCGGCGCGGTCTCAAGCAGGCGCACGGGCCGCAACGCCAAATCATCAAAATCCAGCAGGCGATGGCCGGCCAGTACTTGTTCGTACCGGCGGTAAAGTTCCGCCAGTTCCGCCGGGGCCAGTTCCGGGGTGATGAGCCGGTTTTTGGCCGCCGAAATTTGCTCCAGCGCGCGCTCAAGGTCGCGCTCGGCCAGGTGGGGCGCGGCCTGTTTGAGCAGCGCCGCCCGGTCATTGGCGCGGCACAGGGCAAAATCGGGCGGCAGACCGGCGGCGGCAGCTTCTTCGCGCAACAGCATCGCGCCAAAAGCGTGGAATGTCTTCACCGTGAGCCGCCGGGTAACGGCTTCGCCCAGCAGGTGCGCGAGCCGGGCAGTCATTTCGGCGGCGGCTTTGTTGGTAAAGGTGATGGCCAAAATCTGCTCCGGCGCAACGTTCTGGCGCAAAACCAGGTAGGCCAGCCGGTGGGTGAGCGTGCGCGTTTTGCCGGTGCCCGGCCCGGCCACAATCAACAGCGGCGCGGCCAGGTTGAGCACGGCGGCGCGCTGGGTGGGGTTCAACGGCGACAGGATGGCGTCGTCATCACCGCCGCAGGTGGCGGCGGGCGGCGGTTCCGGCGCGGTAAAAGCGGTTTGCGCCCAGGTTTTAGCGGCCAGCGGGGGCGGCAGCGGCGCGGTTCGTTTTTGGGCCGGCGGCGTGAACATGCTCAACTGGCCGGAAACGGCGCTCCGCTCGTGGGTTTCAAACAGTTTAATCACGCCGTATTCGCCATCATAACCGGCGGCCACGGTAATTTTGCCGCTGCGCATTCGCCGGATGCCTTCGGCCAGCAGCGAACCGCCCGCCGCGGCCAAATCATCCGGCGGGACATCCTGTAAAATGGTCAGTTCCGGGCCAAACTGGGCCAGCAGTTGCTCGTAAGCCTCCTGCGCCCGTTTGGAGTTGGGGCCGGTGTTAAACACCTCGCCCAGAATTTCGGGCAGGGGGATGAGGTTGTAAAAGGGGCGGGCGCGGGGCGGCAATTCACCGGCGGGCCGGTCGGCCAGCGCCGCCACCCGGTGCATTACGCCCACCGTCACCGGCTGGCCGCACTGCGGACACAAGCCCTGGTGGGCAACGGTTTGGCCCGGCTCCCACACCACGCCGCATTTGCGGTGGCCGTCGAGGTGGTATTTGCCTTCTTCGGGGAAAAATTCGATGGTGCCGGAAAATTGGGCCGGATCACCACTTTTGAGCGCGGCAAACAGCGCCGGGTAGGATAGCTCGGTGTTGAACAGGTTGGCTTCGCGGGCCAGTTTTTGGGGCGAATGGGCATCGGAGTTGGACACCAGCGTGTACGGGTTCAGCAGCGACACGCGCCAGTTCATCGGCGGGTCGGACGACAGGCCGGTTTCCAGCGCAAAAATGTGGGGCGTGAGGTCATCAAAACATTCCGCCACCGAATCAAACCCGGATTTTGAGCCGAGCAGCGAAAACCACGGCGTCCAGATGTGGGCCGGGATGAGATAATTTTCGGGGTCAATCTGCAAAATAATTTCCAGCAGGTTGCGCGAGTCCAGCCCCAGAATGGGGCGGCCATCGGCGCGGATGTTGCCGATTTTTTCCAGCGCGGCCTGTATTTTTTGCACCGCCGCCAGCGACGGCGCAAAAACAATGTTGTGCACCTTGCGCACGCGGTCGTTCTTTTTGTAAATGTTGCTGATTTCGCCGGCCAGCATAAAACGCACCGGTCGGTGGCAGGCCGGCGGCACCTCGGTTTGCACGGCGCGCTCAATGTCCGGTTTCAGCCGGAACAGGCCGGCTTCGGCGGGTTCCAGTTTATCGCGCATTTCTTGTAGCCAGCCGGGGTGGGCAATATCGCCGGTGCCCACCACCTGCACGCCCTTGAGTTGCGCCCACCGGCTGAGGTGTTCAAAATTGAGGTTTTTGCTGGTGGCGCGCGAGTAATGCGAATGCAGGTGCAAATCGGCTACTATTTTCATGGGGCTTCCTCCGGGGTGAACGGTAGTGGTTAAAAGTTTAGTAGGCCGCCCAAATTTGTCAAAGTAACCGGCTTGTCGTTAGCTTTTGGCAAAAACGCCAAATCCGATTATGATAAGTGGTTTAATGCACAGAATTTTTAAGGAAGAATGTTAGTAAGATGCTCTACGATGAAGCCAAAATATTTTTAAAAGCCGGCGCTGGCGGCGATGGAATTATAGCCTTTCGGCGGGAAAAATACGTGCCGCGCGGCGGCCCCGCCGGCGGACACGGCGGCAAAGGCGGCGATGTGGTGTTTGAGGTGGACGCGCAACTCAACACGCTGGTTCATTTTAAAAAGTGCAGTCACTTTAAAGCCGATGACGGTGGCCACGGTGGCCCCAAAAATATGACCGGCGCCGAAGGCACTGATGCCGTCATTCCGGTGCCACCAGGTACCGTGGTGCGCGACGCCGACACCGGCGCGTTGCTGGCCGACCTGCTCGAACCCGGCCAACGGGCGGTGATTGCGCGGGGCGGGCGGGGCGGGCGCGGCAACAGCGCCTTTAAAAGCTCTATCAACCAGGCACCCCAAATTGCCGAGCGCGGCCTGCCCGGCGAGGAACGCTGGGTAACGCTGGAGTTAAAACTCATTGCCGATGTGGGGTTGGTGGGCATGCCCAACGCCGGCAAAAGTACCCTGATTTCGGTGGTGAGCGCCGCCCGGCCCAAAATTGCCGACTATCCCTTTACCACGTTGCAGCCCAACCTGGGCGTGGTCACGCTGGAACACCGCGACATGGTGGTGGCCGACATCCCCGGTTTGATTGAGGGGGCCGCCGAAGGAGCCGGGCTGGGGCATCAATTTTTGCGCCACATTGAACGCTGCCGGCTGCTGGTGCACCTGCTCAACGGCGCGTCGCCGGATCCGCTGGCCGAGTTTGAGCAAATCAACGCCGAGTTGAAATTTTTTAGTGACCGGCTGGCGCAAAAACCGCAAATAGTGGTGCTCAACAAAATTGACCTGCCCGACGCGCAGGCGCATTGGCCCGCCGTGCAAAAACGGGCGCAAGAACTGGGGTTGCTGGCGTATAAAATTTCGGCGGTAACGCAAGAGGGCGTGCCGCAGTTGGTGGGCCAGTTGTTTGCCTGCCTGGATGAACTGCCCGACGAGCCGCTGTTTGAAGAAGAAGTGCCGGTTTTTACGCTGGAACGCGATAGTAACTACTTTGAAGTTGAAAAAATGGAGGACGGCTGGCGCGTTACCGGCCCGCGCATCTCTGAGTTGGCGCACCAAACCCTGTGGGATGTAAACCAGGCGGCCATGCGGGTGCACCAAATTTTAGAGCGAATGGGCGTAAACCAGGCTCTCCGCGACGCCGGAGTTGAAGCCGGCGACACTGTTTTTCTGGATGATGTTGAACTGGAATGGGCCTGGTAGGCAACTCCGGCCATGCTTGGCATTTTAGGCGGCACATTCGACCCGATCCACGTTGGCCACTTGCTGATTGCCGAAACGGCCCGCAGTGCGCTCAACCTGGATCGGGTGTTGTTTGTGCCCGCCGCCGATCCCCCGCATAAACAAGCCTTTTACAAAACAGCGGCAGAACACCGCTGCCAAATGGTGGCGGCGGCCATTGGCGATAATCCCGGTTTTGAGTTGTGCACCATTGATCTTGACCGGCCCGGCCCGCACTACTCGGTGGATACGGTGCGCCTGTTGCGTCAAAAATTTGGCCTGCCCGCCGATGATTGTGCCTTTATTTTGGGCAGCGATTCGCTGGCCGATTTGCCGGCCTGGCACCAACCCGAGGCGCTCATTCAATTGTGCCGGCTGGCGGTGATGCACCGGCCCGGTTTTGAGCCGGATGTAATTGGGCTGGAACGGATGTTACCGGGGCTGGCGGCGCGGCTGGATTTTGTGCCGTCGCCGTTAATTAGCCTGTCGGCCTCGCACATCCGCGCAACGGTGGCGGCGGGCCGGAGTATTCGCTACCAGGTGCCGGACGCCGTGATTGCGTACATTACGCGGCACGGTCTTTATCAAGCCAATTAACAAACCCCTGGCGCTAATCAGGCCAATATTTCTTCGATAAACCGGGCAATTTTCGCCGCGCCGTTGGTTGGTTGCCGCTTAATTTTGGGCAGGTTAACCAGCGCCGGCACTTTGTCCAGCCAACTGCTGCCGGTAAACTCGGCTTCGGTAAATTCCAGCGCCGGCAGATTGGCCTCAATGTAGGCGGTTAAATACGGCGATTCGCGGAACTGCGACCGAGCCATATAACCAAACGGTATACCTGCCTGGTAGGCTTCGGCCAGAGTGCTGTACCCCACTTTGCCAATTACGGCGTCGGCGGCATTAATCAGGTCAGGGTGAAAAAAGCCGCTGCCGTGGCGAGGCAGGCAAATCAGGTTGGCGGGAGCGTTGGCCGGCACGCCATCGGCCCCGGCAATAACAAAATGGATATTTTTGAAACGGCTCAATCGGTCCAACGCCGAAAAATCCCAGCGATTGCCGCCCATGGTCAGCAAAACCATTTTTGAGCCGGGCGACAGGTTGAGTTTGCGCCGCACCGTGGCGGCATCCTCCCGGATTTGCCGGCTTACCGGCGGCACAGCCAGGTGCGCCGGCTGCGGCAGGCACACCGGCTCGGTTTGGATGTGGTAGGTTGCGGCGCTAAATAACCGGCGCAGGTAGCCAACATGCGGTTGCAACTCCGCCGCAAAACCCGGATATCCCTCGTAAATCCAGTCCCAGGTAAAATTTTCAATCAACGCCGCCGGCGCGCCCAACTCTTGCGCCACGGCAATCCCCAGCGGAGCGATGTCGCACAGCACCAGCCGGCAGCGCGGCCCCAGTTGCGTTGCCAGTTGCCGCAGCCGGGCGGGGCCAAACGGCAAAAATTCGTTGAGGCGCTCAATGGTGCCGGGCAAATTTTCCTGCATGGAATTGGTTTGCACCAGGCCGATGTCAGTTAACAAAGGGTGGTAGGTAAACGGGGCGGTCAGCGATTCGGCAAAGAACCACTCCGGTGTCAACGAAAATATGTCAAAGTGGAGCGCGGGCCGACGGGCGGCAATGGCGTTAATCACGGCGCTGGCGCGGGCGGCGTGGCCGTAGCCGTGCGGCGAAACAAAATAAGCAATAGTGACAGGCATGGAGTTGTCCGTAAAATCAGGGTTGGGTAAAAACCAGCGCCGAGCGCCAGTCCGGGTAGGCCGGGCCGGGCAGCAGGTCGCGGCGTAGCCGGGTAACATCAAACTCGACGGGCGGCAGGTGCAGCGGCGGTTCGTAGGTTGGCTCCGGCAGGCCCAATTTTGAGCAGGCGGCGGTGTAAAATTCCTGCCGGGTGGGACACGGCGGCGTAACAGCCAGATAAACCGGCTCCGGGGCGGGGTGTTGCAGGGCCGTGCAAATCGCGCCGGCGGCGTCGGCGTAGTGGAGCAAGGCCATTGATTTATCGGGCGGGGCCGAACGGCTGGCCTGGCTGCGTCGCGCCAGCGCCGAAAACGGGCCGCGACCATCGCAGTACAGGCCGCCCAGCCGCAAAATCACGCCGGTTGGCCCGGCCCACTGCCTAAAGGCGTGTTCGGCGGCGGCAATACTGGCCGGGCGGTCGCCATCACCCTGGGGCGTCTCTTCGGTAATCAGGCCGATGGCGTTGCCGTAGTAACCGGTGCCGCTGATGAACACGGCGCGGGCCGGCGGCGGAACGCGCCGGTTGAGGAGTTGCTCTACGGCCTGTTGTTGGGCGGCGTGGCCGGGCAGCGCCAGTAGCAACAGGCCATCGGGTGGCAAATTATCGGCGGGCGAGCCGAGGCGTGGCTCGATGCCGTTGGCGGCGAGGGCGGCATGCCGGGTTGTGGTTTTGGTGTAGCCGGTAACAACCGCGCCGGTTTGCCGCCACAACACCGCTACCCGGCTGCCCAACTCGCCGGCTCCCCAAACCGTTAGCTGCGTCATTGGTTATTCTGCCCAGATTTAGTAACAATTTGACGCCCCTGCGGGCCAAGCAAAAAATCAAGCCATGCCTGCACTGCCGGATTGGGAGCGGGCGGCGCTACCACATTCAACGGGCGGGCCAGCGGGTAACTGCCGCTGATGGCGTTTTCGGCGGTGGGCGTGGTCTGGTTGAGCGTGAGCGTGTTGGCTTGCAGCCGGGCGGTATCAATAACCGCCCAGTTTTCGGTGAGCAACAGCGCCGGTTCGCTGCCGCCGGAGGCCGGCACAAAACCGATGGCGTAGGGCGTGCCGGCAACCACGCTGCGCACCGCCGCATCAGAGGGCAGCACCACGGCGTTGGCTTCTGCCAGCGGGGCATCCGGCCCTAAAATTTGCTGCTCAAAGGCCAGTCGCGTATCGGTGTTGGGTTCGGGGATCACCAGCGTAATCGGCGCGGCGGGGCCGCCCAGTTTGGCCCAGTTGGTAATTTGGCCGGAGAAAATGGCCCGCACCTGTGCCGGAGTTAAATCTTTTAGCGGCAGTTGGGGATGGGTGATGATGGCAATGGCATCTTTTGACGGCAACGCCACAACCTGCGCGTTGCCCAACGCGGTTTTTTCGGCGGGGGTGAGGTTGCGCGTCAGCAAGACCAGGTCGGTTTGGCCCTGCCGGAACGCCTCCAGCCCGTCCGGTGCAGAACCGGCCTCCACGGTGATTTGCGCGTCGGGGTGATCGGCGGTAAAAGCCGCCGCCGCCTGCTGCAACATGGATTGCATTTCGGTTGAGCCGGCTACCCGGATTTGCTGAAGGCCGGCGATGGGGCTAACGGCAACGGCAACCACTGTGGCGGTGTCGGCGGGGGCAGCGGGAGCCGTGGTAACGATGGCGGCTGTTGGCGGCAACGACCTGTTATTTGGCGTTGTTAAAGTGGCCGTGTTGCCGGTTGCCGGCGCGGTTGGGGTTTCGGCGGCAACGGCAATGGTGGGCGGCGCGGCGGTGGGGGTAAACGTTGCCTGTCCGGCGGTTGTGCCGGGCGGTTGAGGCGGATTGAATATGGCCGCAGGATAAAACCAGGCGCACCACAGCAACAGCAATAGCGCCGCTGCCACGGCCAATGGCCACCAGTTTCGGCGGCGTGGCTCAGATGGTTGCGTTTTGGGCAGCAATTGCAACCGGGATTGCGCTTCGGGGTTGCCCGGCGCAATTTCCAGCGCCCGGCGGTAGGCTGCCTGCGCCCCGGAGTAGTCGCCGGCGGTGGCCCGGCGCTGGCCCAGGCTGAGCAGCGCCGCCAGCAAGCCGCCGGCTGCCGCAACCGGGCTGAGTTGGTAGGCGGCTTCGTAAGCGGCGCGGGCGTCATCCGGCTGGCCGGTTTCGGCGTGGATTTGCCCGCTCAACAGAAAGGCCGCCAGCAAAAACGGGTTGAGTTGCGTGGCTCGTTTGAGCAGTTGCAGCGCCGCTTCGGAGTGACCGGCGGCGTATTCCTGCCGGGCGGCCTGATACAAACGCGGCGCGTCGCCGTTTAGCCGGGCCAGTTCATCGGCTTTGATTTGGTCAAGGGGCTGGTTTTGGGCCACCCACCGGCGCAAAAATTCGGTAAAAAAGGTGTAGCCGCTGCCGGTTTGTTCAAATAGTTGCCAATTGACCAGATTTTGCGGCGCGGCGGCCAAACCCGGCGTATCCAGCGGGATGCCGGCCTGGTTAAAGGCACTGTTGATGGCCGCCGGGGTGATGGCATCTTTGGGGCCGGTGCTGCGGGCCGCTATGGCCGCCAGGGTCAGGCGCTCGGCGGGCGGAATGCTGTGCCACAAATCGGCAAGGCCGGAGTCCGGTTGCGCCAGCAGTTCTGGCAGCGCGGCTTTTACGTCCTCATCGGTGACTTCCGGCGTGGGCCGGGCGGCCACCCGGTTGAACAACGCCTGGCATAGAAGCTGGGTAAAATAAGGCTGCCCCCGCGTCAGGCCAATGACGCGATTAAGGGCGTCGGGGGTAAAGGCGGGCGCGCCGGGCTGTAAAATCAGGGCGCGGGTTTGATCCGGCGTGAGCGGGGTGATAAACCGGCGCAGGCTGGGCGTAAAGGTTGAGGCTTCCACCTCGCTCAATTCGGTGATGCGGCGTCCGGCGGCAAAAATAAAATCGGTGTGGGTTTGGGTGGATAATAGCTGGTACAGGTAGGTATCAAGGTTGCGAATGGCACTGGTGGCGGGCAGTTCGTTCTCCGGGATGTCAATCGGCTGAAATTCATCAAGCAAAAAGATGGGCTGGAGGCGCAGCCCCAGTTTTTGGTAAAGCGCGGGCAAAAATTGCTCGTGAAAGGCGGCGGGATTGTCGGCAAAATCAGCCGGGTCAGGCGCGGGCATGCCGGCTTTGGCGGCGGCGGCGGCGGCCATTTGATGCAGCACGGTGGTTAACGGCAGCATGGCGGTTTCGGCCAGGTCAAAATAAACGGTGAAGAAGGGCGGGTTGGGCAGGCGGCGTTCCAGTTGCCGCAGCAGCGAGGTTTTACCGGCGCGGCGCGGCCCGTATAAAATCACCGAGTTGTTGGGGGGGTAGCGCAGTACCCGTTCAACATCTTCAAAAATATCTTCTCGTCCCCAAAAGCCGGTTTCGCCGCTGATGGACGGCCCGGCAACATACGGATTGGCTGGTGTGGGCATGGTTTGTCTCCCGGCAGGCATTCAAAACCTTTGGAGTATTATACCATAATCCGCAATTATGTTCAGCCACAGCGCGGCTATCGCTGTTTATTTCGGATAGAAAAATGGCGTTAATCTCAATTTGCTAAAATAATGTACGCAAGTAAAATGTATAGTGATGGTTTTTAATGTTGTTAATAGCGTTAAAATCCGAATTTTTCCCACCGATGGCATGTGAGTGCAGCCGGCGCGTTGCAATGGGTGCAGGCGCAGCCAACGTAAAAGGTCTGTAATGGTGTCTCTGTCCAGACAAGCCACGATGTCGCACTTATCAGACTGGCCTAAATTCCTCGCCGATCAGGCAAAAAATCTGCTTGCCGGATACAAGTTTATTGAATTTAAAGTTGGCCAAAATCCGCTGGTTAATTTGCCCCTGTTTGCCGAACTCTCCGAAGCCGAACAACAACTGGTGTTTGAGCAGATGCGGCTCAAAGAATTTGCCGCCGATGAGTTGATTTTTACCCGTGACGACGAAAGCGACGCCCTGTATGTGGTTAAAGAAGGCCGGATAAACCTGTTGGGGCCGGATGACAAAAAAGTTGAAGATACCTGCCATCCGGGCGGCATGGTGGGGCAAACCGAGTTTTTATTGAAGCAGCCTCGCGCCAAAACTGCCCGCGCCGCCACCGCCGTAACTGTTTGGTATCTGGATGATTTGCTGTTAACCGGCATTGTAACCTCGTACCCCAATATTGGGCTGCAACTTGGCCTGGCTTTGGGCCGGGGGATTGCCCAATTTCACAATTACCTGGCCAACCAAATTTCAAAAGTGCCGTTGTTGCATGGCCTGTCCGATATTCAGCAGCGGGTTTTGGCGCGGTATCTGTCGCCGCACCGTTGTATGCCCCAAGAAATTATTTACCGCGCCGGCGATCCACCCACCGGCATTTTTATTATCGAGCGCGGCAGCGTGTTGCTATTTAACGGGCCGGATGATGAGGAGTGCGTCGAGTTGGTGGCGGGCGACACTTTTGGTGAACAGGCCGTGCTGTACGAAACTTCCCACGATTTCACCGCGCAGGCCACCTCCGAGGTGATTCTGTGGCTGCTCAGCCCGGCGGATTTTGCGGCGCTGGCTGCCGTGTCGCCCTCTACGGCGGCCACGCTCAGCCACAACATGTTCACCATTCTCAGCGAGGCCGTGTTGCTGGCCACGCGCGTGATCGAAGCCGAAATCAATGCGTTGCGGATTGTGGCCGGCGAGCAGCATCCCCTGTTGCGTAAATTGCGCCACGTGCGGCGCACCCTCACCTGGGTAAAAAATAATCAGATTGTAGCAAAGTAAAACGCCCCGTCAATTTGCGGGGCGTTTGGTTTGGCGGGATTATCCCGGAAGTTAGCGACCCTTTGGGCATGAAACTGCAAATTCTTAACGCGAATAATCCGAATTGGGTCGAATAGTACAAATTTTCCACAACATTTGTTTTATTCGCGCCATTCGTGTTGAAAACTGTCAGGTAACCAGTCCCGGAATTAAAATTTCTTTTTGACAGCAAGCGGTATCTTTATTATGCTACCCCATGCCGGTTTACAGTTGGCGGCGAAAAGTAAAATAAATTTGACAAACCTGATAGCCCCATTTATACTCTCCGCTCGTTAAACTGGTAGCAGTCAATCCAAAAAACACGTATTAGCGACGAAACGCCAGTAACCGTTCAAAATTGATCAAATAAGGATAAGCTCATGTATTCTCGGTGCGAAATTTTGTTCCCTCATTCCCGGGTAAGTGGTTTGAAAAAATTAAAAGGCGACCAATGGAAAGAGCTAACGGAGTACGTAGCCACGCTGCCCGAAACCCACGAAGACGCGCTGGCGTTTTCGCATATGATGATAAAATTGTGCGATTGCCTTAACTGCGATTTGGGCAGTTACAAGGCCGCTTTGGGCTGCGCCGCCTGCTCGCAGCGCACCATCAACGCCCTGCGCGATACCGACCAGCAATTAGTGCGCCGCTTCAATAAATCGCGTAAAGAAGTAGATGGCTACCTGGAAAAAATTGGCGCTGACCAAAAACAGGCCGTCGCCTGAAAATTTGAGAAGTTCACTCTAAAGGCAATCTAACCGGATTGCCTTTTTTTTTTGCCGCGCCCAATCGCGTCAGTAATTCCAAATTTGGCTGCGAATAGATCAACATCCCGGAAGCTACCCGCTGATTTAGGCCAAAGCCGGCTTGAAATGCGGTTGTTATGTTGTGATTAAGCGATTTTTCAGCTTCCGGGAAGTTAAATTTGAAATTACTGCAATCGCGTTGGCCGGGTATCCCCGGTGGCGGGTTTATGGTATGATTATAGCCCCGGAAGCAGTCATCCGTATAAATTTTGCCAGAATAAAGGTGGGCTAATCACGTGAAACATACCGATATTTTAAAGCGAGCTTTTCAAATTTCGTGGCGATACCGCGCCCTGTGGTTGTTTGGCTTTTTACTGGCGCTGTGCAGCGGCGGTAGCGGCGGCAGTGGCAATTTTCGCATGCCAAGCGGCGGCGGCAACAGCGGCAATTTCAATTTGCCCGGCGGCGAAAAAGTTCCGGTTCCCAACGTTGACCCCGGCACAATTTTGGCCATTGTGGGCGTGGTGATCTGTTTGGTGCTGCTGTTGGCGGTGGTGAGCGTGGTGGTGCGCACGGTGGCCCGCACCGCGCTGATTGGCATGGTGCGGCAAATTACCCAAACCGAAGCCGTAACCATTGGCGATGGCTGGCGTTTTGGCTGGTCAAACCGGGCCTGGCGGGTGTTTTTGGTAGAACTGGTTATCGGCATCCCGGTGGCGATTGTTACCATAATTTTGCTGCTGCTGGCGTTTTCACCGTTGCTGTTGCTGTTGTATCAGGATTCAACGGGAAGCATGGTGGTGGCAATTATGCTAACCGTTATTGGCGTTATTTTTGTGGCGCTGCTGTTAATAGTGATTGGCGCGATTATTGCGCCGGTTATCGAGCTGGCCTGGCGCGGCGTGACGCTGACCGAGCTGGCGGTTGGGGCCGGCATTCGTAACGCCGTTCAGTTAATCCGGCAAAATTTTAAGGATGTGCTGGTAATCTGGCTGCTGTTAATGGGCGTGGGGCTGTTGTGGGTATTTATCTCGCTGATTGTGGTGCTGCCGGTCTCGTTGCTGGCGGCGCTGGTGTTAGGCGGGTTGCCGGCGGCGCTGGTTTATGTTGTTTCCAACTCGTGGATTGGCGCGGCGGTTGCCGGCGTGCCGTTGGCGATCATCGCCCTTGTTTTGGTGAACGGCGTGGCCTCGGCCTTTTATCTCACCTTTCAATCGGCGGTGTGGACGCTCACCTTTTTGGAGTTGCCCCAGCCGGCGCTGGCGGGTGAAACGCAACTATGAGCGGCGGGCAGGCCACGGCTCCGGGCAAAGTGATTTTGTTTGGCGAGCATGCGGTGGTGTATGGCCGCCCGGCGATTGCCGCGCCGGTGTTCAACGTGCAGGCCACGGCTACGGTGCAGTCCGGCGGCCCCGGCTTCAGGCTGATTGCCGCCGATTTGCAGCGCGATTATTTACTAACCGATGCGCCCGCCAACGATCCGCTGGCGGCGGCGGCGCGGGCGGCGCTGGCACACTTTGCGCTGCCCGCACCGGCGGCGACCCTCACCGTGCACTCCACCGTGCCGCTGGGCCGGGGGCTGGGCAGCGGCGCGGCCATTGCCACGGCGGTGGTGCGGGCGCTGGCCGATTATCTGGGGCAGCCGCTGGCGCCGGCGCGGGTATCGGCCCTGGTGTTTGAGGTGGAAAAACTGCACCACGGCACGCCATCGGGTATTGATAACACGGTGATTGCGTTTGAGCAGCCGGTTTATTTTATCAAAGAGCGGCCTATCCAGCGGTTGCGGGTGGCCCGGCCTTTTACGCTGGTCATTGGTGATACCGGCGTGAGCGCCGCCACTCACGCCGTGGTTGGTGATTTGCGGCGGCGCTGGCAAGCCGATCCGCAGCGATACGAAGGCTATTTTGATGAAATGGCGGTGCTGGCCCGGCAGGCCAAACTAACCATTGAGCAGGATGGGTTTGAAACGGCATCGCTGGGCAAATTGATGAACGAAAACCACGAAATTCTAGCCCAATTGGGCGTGTCGTCGCCGGAACTGGAGCGGCTGGTGGCGGCAGCCCGCGCCGCCGGAGCCTGGGGCGCCAAACTTTCGGGCGCGGGCTGGGGCGGCAACATGGTCGCGCTAACGCCGCCGGGTGGCGAAGCGGCGGTGCAGGCGGCGCTAATGCAGGCCGGAGCCGTGGGCGTAATTGTAACGCCGGTGCGCTGATTGGCCCCGGAAACGCCCAATTTGCCCGGCGCGGCGACTGTAATATAATTGGGGCGTTTGGCTCTCATTATAAAAATAATCAAGGCGGATGCATGTTTAATTTTGGCTTTAACGCAAACAAAATCAAAGAAAGCTTAACCCGAACGCGAAATTCGGTTTTTGGGCAAATCACGTCCCTGTTTGGCGGCGGCGATATTACCCCTGATTTGTGGGATGACCTGGAGGCGTTGCTGATTCAGGCCGATGTGGGGGTAGAAACCACCACCGACCTGCTGGAAACGGTGCGCGACCGGGTGAGCCGCGAAGGCATCACCAAAATGGCGGAGGCGCAGCGCGTGCTCAAAGAAGAAATGGTAAAGCTGCTCGAAGGCAAGCCCTCGGAGATTGACCGGCCCCGGCTGCTCACCATAATTTTGGTGGTGGGGGTAAACGGCTCCGGCAAAACCACCACCATTGCCAAGCTGGCCAAACTTTACCAGCAGCAGGGGCGCAATGTGATTATCGCCGCCGGCGACACGTTTCGCGCCGCGGCGATTGATCAGCTAAAAATTTGGGGCGAACGGGTAAATGTGCCGGTTATTGCCAACGAGCCGGGCGCGGACCCCGGCGCGGTGGTGTTTGATGCCATCAAAAGCGCCCAATCTCGCCGGGCCAACATGGTGATTATTGATACTGCCGGGCGGCTGCACACCAAATACAACTTAATGCGGGAGCTGGAAAAACTGCGCAGCATTGCCCGCAAGCAGGTTCACGCTGCGCCGCACGAAACGCTGCTGGTGCTCGATGCCACCACCGGCCAGAATGCGGTTTCGCAGGCCAAACATTTTAAGGAAACGGTTGAAATTACCGGCGTGGTTTTAACCAAACTCGATGGCACGGCCAAAGGCGGGGTGGTGTTTGCCATTGGCAAAACGCTGGGCGTGCCGGTGAGGTTTGTGGGCGTGGGCGAAGGCGTTGATGATTTGATGCCGTTTAACCCGCAGGCTTTTGTGGATGGGCTGTTTGCCGACTAACCGGCTTAACCGGGGCGCTTGCCCACCACAAACATCTCGCCTTCCAAAATCTCCAAACGAGTAATATCCAGGTCAATCAACAGGCTGGAAAGCGTTTCGTTAACGGTATCGGTAGCCGATGCCAGAATCGCATCGGGGAAATCAAACATGCCCATTTGCGCTTCTTGCACGCTTACCTTCATTTGGCCGTGGTCAACCACCGCCGTGGCCACAATCAGCGAGTTAAACTCGATGGGGCCAAAGGGTTTTACCCCGGCGGTCAGGTAAATGCGGCCATTGGTAAACCAGATTTGCGGGTGGCTCAGCGGAATCCGCCCGGTTTCGGTTAGCTCCTTGGCAAACAGCGAGGTGACTTCCTCGTTGGTCACGCGCAATTGGGCTTCGTGGGTGGGGGTGGCCTCCTGCAACGCCTGATAAAAATTTTGCTTCAGACGGTCGGCGGATTCCTGGGTAGCCGTAATCGGGCCGCCCGCCGGCGCAATCTGCGCGGTGCCGCCGGCGCTACACGCCAGGCTCATCAGCCCCAGTAATATCCAGATTACCGCTAATTTCTTTAAACCAAACACTGTGTTTTGAACTCCTCTGAACAAGCAAATAACGATCCCGGCCCGGCCAAACCTGCTTTTGGGTTTTATCTCTGCCGCCATATTAAACCGGAGTGAGATTATAACATTCTTGAATCATTCCACCAAAACAGGCTGCCGTTCAACCGGCCGGTTTTACCTGGCCTCGAACGGCCCGATGTTAGCGCCTGGCTGCGCCGCGCCCGCCGGGGTAAGGTTGTGCCACTGGCCCGGCCCGTCGGAGCGATAGGGCAGTATTTGCAGCGTAACCGGCCCGGCGGCAAGCGGCAGTTCGTAAAAATCGCCCACCACTTCGCCGGGCGACCAGCGCGAGGTGGGGTAGCTGCTCAGCACCGGGTGTTGGGCATCCCTTTTGTATATTTCCTGCCCGGCGGCGTTTAGCAGCCGCAACGACAGGGCGTAATCCGCCGTAATTTTTTGAGGCGCGCGCCAGTACAGCGTTACCTGCAAAATTGCGCCGCCGGACGAACTGCGCGGCCAGATTTGCGCCCGGTAGCCCAATAACTCCAGTTGGTTTTCAAAATTGATGGCCGTTGGCGTGATGTTTGGCGGCGCGGCGGTTTGCGGTTCGGTGCCGAGGTAAATGAGCGGGCCAACCATGCTCAGGTACGGCGTGCCGATCAGGTCGGCGGTTTTGCGGGTAAAGTAGATGGGCCGCCCGGCGGCGCGGGCCGCTGCCACTTTCTCCGGCCAGCGATCCAGCGGGTTGCGAACGGTGACATCGGGGCGCTGGCCGTTAATAAGCTGGTAATATTTAAGGGGCGTGTACTGCTCCCAATCGCCCCAGATAATGCTGTTGGGCAGCACGTTGGGCAGGCTGCTTTCTACAAAGCGTTGGGCCTGCTGGCCGCGCAAAAGTTGCCGCCAGTCATCGAGCGGCGCGGCGGCGGCTTCGCGCTGGCTAATCCAGTTGGGCCACGCCAGCGAATAGCCGAGCAGCAGCAACAAGCCAACAGTAACGACAAGCGACGAATGACGAGCGACGAATGACAAATTGAATGAACGGTTATTTAACCGTAAATCCAAAATTGCGTTAACGCCGCAGCCCAGCCACACCGCCAGTATAAAATAGGCCGGCATCAGGTAAAAGGTAGGCGCTTCGGTGAGGTTAACCACCTCAAAATCCAGGGTAAAAAGCAATAGCAAAATCACCAGCGCGGTTTGCGCCAAAAAATGAGCCGTTTGCCGCCGGGCCAGCCACGCCGCGCCCAACAACGCCAGCAACACGCCGGGCCAACTGAGTTGAGCCAGCACATCCTGCCAGATAAAATGCAGCTTGGCCGGCAAATACTGCGAGTCAATCGAAAAAAACAGGCCGGTGGAATCGCCGGAGCCGACCAAAAACCAGAAACTTGGCCAATCGGTGATTTTTTCGTGGCTGTAGGGCGGGTGGTTAATGCCGCGAAAGTAAACAAAGGCGTATAGCAACAGCGGCGCGGCAGCCAGCAGCGCCAGCCGCCCAATTTCGGCGGGACGGCGCAGGATGGCGGGGTTGTGCCACAAAATCAGCGCCGCCAGCGCCGGCAGGTAAAAAACGGTGGTGCGGTGGTGCGCCAAACTTAAGCCGATGACCAGCGCCAGCCAGCGCAGCGTGCGCGTGGCGGCAGCGGCGTGGCCGGCGCGATGCTGGTTGCTCCAAACCACCGCCAGCAACGTCATCAGCGCAAAAAAGAAAATGTTAAACGAGCGCACCCCGGCGATGGTGCTCCACTGCCACAGCATTTGGCCGGCAGCCAGCGCCAGCCCGCCCACAACTGCGCCGGGCCAGTTGGCAAACAGCCGGTAAATGACCAGCGCGGTAATGGCCGCCGCCAGCGCCCCGCCCACCGCCGAAAACAGGTTCATCCGCCAGGCCGGCGAACCCACCGGCAGCAGCAGCGTCCACAATTTGCCGGCCAAAATGTACAGCGGGTAGCCGGTGGTGTGCGGAATACCCAGCAACGGCGCGGCCAGTTGATGCTCGCCGGCATCGCCGCCCACCACGCCGGGGGCCAGCGTGAGGCCATATAAACCCAATACGGCCACAAATACCAGGCTAAACAGGATGATGGCCGTTGGGCGCGGCGGTTGGGCGGAATGGTAAATCATACCGGCGGATTTTAAAGGAAAGGCGCAGAATTGGCGAATTTAAACGGGGTTCGCATTTTGGCCAGATTTTGCTACAATTCCACAAAACTCAAGGGGAGAAACGTATGGCATCACTTGAACACGCAATTATGCTGGCGGTGCAAATCCATCACACTCAAACCGACCGGGCCGGCCAACCGTATATTTTGCACCCGCTGCGGGTAATGCTCCGGCTGGATGGGGAGGTTGACCGGATTGTGGGTATTCTGCACGATGTGGTGGAAGATAGCGACCTGACGCTGGACGACATCCGCGATATGGGCTACAGCGAAGAAGTTGTGGTGGCGCTGGATGGCGTTACGCGCCGGAGCGATGAAACCTACGATGAGTTTGTGAAACGTAGCGGACAAAATCCCGTGTCGCGGCGGGTAAAACTGGCCGATCTGGAAGATAATATGGACGTGCGCCGGCTGCAACCGGAGCTTTCGGCCAAGGATTTGGAGCGGCTGGCCCGTTATCGGCGGGCCTGGAGCCAGTTGCGCCAAACGCCGTAGCCGCGCGGTTACTGTTTTAGCAGCACCCGCCACGGAATGCCGATGCGCACCGTAGCGCCAACGCCGCCGGTGGCCGGGCCGATAAAAAATTTGCCCTGTAAATCCTCGGTAACGGTGGTGCGCACAATGGTTAGCCCCAGCCCCAAATCGGTGGCCGGGTTGAAGTTGGGTGGCAGCCCCGCGCCGTCATCGGTTACGCGCAGGCTAAGTCGCTTGCGCTCTTGCAACAACTGAATGTGAATGTGGCCGTTGTCCTTTTGGGCAATGCCGTGTTCCAGCGCGTTTTGCACCAGTTCGTTGGCAATCAGGGCCAGGCTGGTGGCGCGCTGCGATGGCAACTGAGTTTCGTCGCCTTCAATTGAAATTTTTACATTGGCCGCCGGATTAACCATGTTGCTGGAAATGGCGCTGGACACCCGCCGGATTAAATCGAGCACGTTCACCTGATCCAGCACCGCCTCCGACAGAATTTCGTGCACGGTGGCAATGCTCAAAATCCGGTTGATGGTTTCGGTTAAAATATCGTGCGGCGATAGCTGCTTGTTTTGCCCCATTTGCAGCCGCAGCAGCATGGCAATGGTTTGCAGGTTGTTTTTTACCCGATGGTGCATCTCTTGCACCAGCGCCGCGTGCACCAACTGCGCTTTTTCCAGCGCGGTGGCGGCCAGTTCGGTAATAAAGCCAAACAGCTCTTTTTCTTCTTGCGTAAATTCGTGGCGGGTTTCGGTTTGCACGTTGGCCGCGCCAATCACCCGGTCGCGGCTTACCAGCGGCGTTGACATCAGCGAGGGAAAGCGGCTTTCGCCGGAGCCGATAATGCGGAAAAAGCGCGGGTCGGCAAAGGCATCGGCCAGGGCAATGGTTTCGCGGTTTTCGGCGGCCCAGCCGGTTAGCCCCACGCCTGCCGGAATGTAGTAGTGGCCAATGCCTTCCTGGTTTAGCCCGGTTGATGACGCCAGCATCAGCTTGTCGCGGGTTTCGTTGAACAGGTAGATGGAGCAGGAATCAACGTGCATCACCTCGGTGGTGCGGCGGGTAATGAGATCAAGCGTGTCTTTAGAGTCCTGCGCCTCGGCAATGGCCCGGCTAATATCGCGGATGGCGGCCAGTTGGGCGGTTTTTTGGTCAAGCTGAAATTTCAAATCGTCAATCTGAGTTTCGGAAGCCATAGTATCACCAAAAAGTTTTTTGGGTTATTGCCACTGGGCCAGGTTGAGTTCAATGGTTAAGCCCGGCCCAAACGTGAGCAGCATGGCCAGGTCGCCGGGGGCGGGCTGGCCGCGCCGGTTAATTTCATCCAGCACAAAAAAGATGGACGCCGACGACATGTTGCCGTATTGCCGCAGCACGGCGCGGCTGTGGCGCAGGTCGGCTTCGGCCAGGTTGAGCGCCTGGCCAATGTATTCTATAATTTTAGCCCCGCCGGGATGAATGGCCCAAAATTTTATCGCATTGATGTCCAACCCGGCCTGCTGCAAAAAATCTGCCACCAGATTGCCCACCAGCCCGCGCAACGATTTGGCCACTTTGGTGGACAGGTGAATTTGAAAACCCCGATCCGACAGGTGAAAACCCATCATCTCTTGCAAGGTGTAATCGGTGTGGGTGGCGCTGCGCAGCAAATGCAGCCGGCCCGGCCCGCCCGCGCCGATAATAGCCGCCGCTGCGCCATCACCAAAAATTGCGCCGGCCACCATATCTTCAATGGCGCTGCCGGGTTGAAAATGGATGGTGCCAAATTCAACCGTGAGCAGCAGGATGGTGTGGTTGGGGTGCGCGGCAATTTCCAGCATGGCCCGATCCAGGCCGGTGAGGCCGGCGTGGCAGCCCATGCCAATCAACCCGCTGCGCCGCAGCGAGGAGCGCATGCCCAAATCGGCGGCCAGCCGCACATCAAGGCCGGGCGTGTCCAGCCCGGTGCAAGAAACCACAATAAAATGGTCAATGGCGGCGGCTTGCAGGCCGGCCTGGTGCAGCGCCTCGGTGATTACCTGGGCGGCCAGCGGGCGGGCGGCTTGCAGGTATAAACTATTGCGGGCCTGAGTGCCGGGGTTATCGGCCAAAAAATCCGAGGTGACCAGGGCGCTGTAGCGGGTGTCTATCTCGGCGGCTTCAAAAATGGCTCTGGCGCGGGGGCTGTTGATAAACGGCAGCAGCCAGCGGTTGTGCATTTCGGTTTGGGTGTGCCGGTGGGGCGGTACGCCGGTGGCCAGGCTCAAAATGGCGGCGGTGGTCATGGTTGGAAAGTCCTAAAAGAGGGTGCGGTCAATGGCCATTATTAAAAACAACAGGGCCAGGTAAGATTGCGAATATTTATACAGTTTGCGGCTAAGGGCTTTATCGGCGGAGTTGCGCCACAATTGCCAGGCCAGGTGTAAAAACCGCCCGCCCAGCAACAGCGCCGTTAAAAAATAAAGCCAGCCGGCCATTTGAAACGTGAACGGCAGCAGCGTTAGCCCAATCAGCAGCACCGAGTAGAGCCAGATTTGGTAGCCGGTTTCTCTTTCGCCCGCCACCACCGGCAGCATTGGCACGCGGGCGCTGGCGTAATCTTTGCTGATCATCATAGCCAGCGCCCAGGTGTGGGGCGGCGTCCAGAAAAAAATAATGGCAAACAGGTAAAACGCGCCCAAATCCAGGCTGTTGGCCACAGCCGTCCAGCCCACCAGCGGCGGAATGGCTCCCGCCGCGCCGCCGATGATAATATTGTGCATGGTGCTGCGCTTTAAATACAGGGTGTAGAAAAAAACATAATAGGCAATGCCAATAGTGCTGAGGATGGCGCTGAGCATGTTCACAAACACGGCCAGTACCAAAAACGATAACGCGCTGAGGGTAAGGCCAAAAATCAGCGTTTGCGGCGGCGTAACCAGCCCGGTGACGGTGGCCCGGCGCGACGTGCGCGACATCACCCGGTCAATATCGCTGTCAATGTAGCTGTTAAGCACGCTGGCCCCGCCCGCCGAAAGCGCCCCGCCAAGCAACGTGTACAGCATCAACGCGATGGGCGGCAGCCCCTTGGCGGCAATTACCATGGCGGCAATGGTGGTAATGAGCAGCAAAATCATAACCCACGGTTTGGTCAGCTTAAAATAAACCAGCGCCTTTTGTTTGGCGTTTTGCGGCGGCGGGGCAATGGCGGCCTCCGGTTCCGGCACCGGCGCAACCGTTTCGAGTGTGAGGTAGGCCATTGACCCCAACGCTATCAGGCCGGCCCACGTAACGGCGGTAAGCAACAAGTGAACCAGCCGGAGCGCCTCAACCGGGATTAAGCTGATGGAATACAGCCCGCCCACGGCAATCTGCGCCAAAAACAGCAGCCCCAGCCCCGCCGACCAGCGTTGCAGCCGGGCATACTGGCTGTAGTTGCGCCGCACCTGCAAAATCACGCCGGTTATCAGCACGGCAATCAGCACAGCGGTAAAGCGGTGCAGCAACAAAATGGCCACCGTCAGCGTAAAATTGGCCGGAAAAATTTCGCCCCAGCACAACGGCCAATCGGGGCAGGCCACGCCCGAATCGGTATGCGTTACCAGCGCGCCGGTAAAAAACAGCAGCAGCAGGCCAAAGGCCGTCAGCATAACCGAGCGAAAGAAAAATTTGTGCATTGAGCTTTTTAAACCGGCGTTAGCCGTTTGCCAGGCCGGTAAACAGGCCGCGGTAACTAAAAATGCGGCGGCGGCCAAAACAAGCATGGCCGGCAACAACTGCGCCGCCGCCGGCAACGCCGAGAAAAATCGCCCGGTGGCGACCAGGCCAGCCTGCGCGGTCACGGCGCTGGTGGCGATAATCGCCTGGGGCGGTTGTTTTTGTACGGATAGCCCGGCCACTGCCGCCGCCAGCGCCAAGACGATGACCGTTCCGGCGGGCTGGCCCGGCCCCCAGAGGAGTTGCAGCAATGCGCCAATCAACAAGGTGGTGGTTAGCCCTTTAAAGATGGTGGTTTGCACGGTTAGCTCCTGTGGAAGTAGCGAATTGCGAATAACGAATGTCACCCTGAGGGCGCAAGCCCGAAGGGTCTCCGGTTACTTGTTGCGGAGACTCTTCGCTTCGCTCAGTGTGACTGTGACATTTTCATTATCGGTGTCGTCCCGGCGGGGATTGTCCGGCTCCCCGGTGATTGGAAGTTATTTGCTGCTGGTCGGAACGGTGGCGGCTGGCGGCGTTTTTGCAGCGGGTAACGACAGGTAGGTGAGCGCCAGCAGTAACACCAGAATGCCAACCGGAATGAGCGTCCAGATTAAATCCAGCGCCGGGTGGCTGGTTTTTACCGGTAGCGATTGGCGCTGCAACCGCACCAGCGAAAACACAAGCAACCCGCCGGTAACTAGCAGCGCGGCGCTGGTAATCCAAAAGATAATACTTTGTAAGCTGGCGATGAACATACTTTTAAAGCGGCGGAACAATTGGGGTTTGTTAAGCTGGGGCTATTATAGCGACCGGGCAGAGCGGTGTCAAGGAATTGGAAAACCGGGGCCGGGGCTAATGCCCACGTGTAGCCGGTACACCAGTTCGCCGCCCAGCCAGCCGGAGGCTACCACCGCCACCAACCCCAACGCCATCACCCCCAAATACCGCCAGCGATAACGGGCCAGCACGTTGGGCCAGCGCGCGCGCATGTACACCAACAACCCGTTGATGATGAGCAGCGCCACCCCCGCCGTGATGTGGGCGTTAACCACGTCCAGCCGGGGATCGGTGGGGGCGAGTTGGCCCTGGTCAACCAGTCCCAGCAGGCAGGCTGCCAGCGTGGCTACTGCGCTAAGGCCAAAGCACCAGCCGGCAAATCGCTCGGTTTCGGCGGCGTTGCGCCACAAATGGATGCCGGTGAACAGCACGCCCAGCAAATACAACACAATGGGAAAATGAACGGTATACGGGTGCAGCGGCGGCATCGGCTTATTTTGGGGGTTTGGCCAGCGTGGCCGGTTGGCCCAGCCGGTGTTCTTCGGCGCGGGCCAGCGCAAACAACAGCGACGACAGCCGGTTAAGGTAGCGAATAACTTCGGGGTTGGCCAGGTAGCCCTGATGCGCCTGCTTTACCGCTCGCCGCTCGGCCCGCCGGATAACGGTGCGGGCCACATCGAGCAGCGCCCCAATTTTGGTATCACCGGGGATAACAAAATTGGCAAGCGGCGGAAACTCCTGGCCCAGTTGAGCGGTAACGCTTTCCAGCCAGGCCACGCGGTTGGCGGTGATTTTTTGGGGCAGCGATACTTCGGCGCTGCTGGCCAGTTCGCCCATTAAAATCCACAGGTCGCGCTGGGCTTCTTGCAGAATTTGCCGGGTGCGCTCGCCGGCTTCGGCCTCGGCGCGAGCCAGGCCCATAAAGGCGCTGGCTTCATCAACCGCGCCGTAGGCTTCGGGCCGGGGATCATATTTGGTAACGCGCTCCGGCCCCAACAAACTGGTGTAGCCATCGTCGCCGGTGCCGGTGTATAAAATGGTTTGTTTGGGCATTGGTGGGTTAAGTCCCTTTAATCCAGTTGAACAGCCCCTTCTTTTCGTGTTGGGCCAGAATTTCGGCGGCGCGTTCACCGCCAATTCTTTCGATGGCCCGGGCCGCCTGCTGGCGCACGCCGGTGTGTTTATCTTTGAGCAGCGGCGCCAGCGGCTCAATGGCCGTGGGGGCTTTGCATTTACCCAGCGCGTTGGCGGCCCAATAGCGCACCGCCGGTTCGGCATCGGCCAGGGCGCTGATCAGGGTTTTTACCACCCGCGCTTTGTTTAGCCCTTTGACGTTGTGATCGCTGCAAATATTACCCAGCGCGCGGGCCGAACCGTAGCGGGCGTCTACGTCATCGTCATGGGCCAGCGTTTCCAGCAGCGCATCAATGGCGGTTGCGCCCAACTGGTTAATCTGGTAAATGGCAAAATCGTGGTTTTCCGGCTCGTCCAGGGCTTCGATGAGTTGCTGCAACTTTTCGGCCTGCTGCCGCACCTCTTTTTCTTTAAAGAGACGGGCGCGTTCCTGGTGGATTTTTTGCCACTCGTCCTGCATTTTTTGGCGGCGCGACCGGGCCTGTTCCAGATTTGCGCCGCAGTTGGAACAGTACACCATGCCAATAAGGTTTTCGGTTTGGCACAGCACGCAATCAATTTTTAGGGGATTGCCGCATTTGGCGCAGTAGCGTTCGGCAATGGGGTTGATGGTGCGGCAGCCGGGGCAGGCAATGGAGGTGGGCGCTTCCAGTTCGCTGGCAATAAACACCGAGCCGCAACTGCCGCATTCAATTTGTTGGCCGGGCGAAAAGTTTTCTTTGAGCGCTGCGCCGCAGTTGGGGCAGGCAAGTTCTTCAATCTTCATGGGCATCTGTCCTTTTGGAAAGGTACCGATTTTTTGGCGTTAACGGGCCACGGCCAGCGGCAGGTTGGCTTCTACATCCAGCCCCCAATCCGAGGTGTGCCCGGCTTGCAGCCGCCAGTAGGCCGCCGCGCCAATCATGGCGGCGTTATCGGTGCATAGCCAGATGGGCGGCACCAGCACCGGCTGGCTCAGGCTTGTCATCATTTTGTTGCGCAACAGCGCGTTGGCCGAAACCCCGCCCGCCAGCAGCACTTCGGCCACTTTGTATTCTTCGGCGGCGGCTTTGGTTTTGCTCACCAAAATATCCACCACCGCCATTTGAAACGAGGCGGCAATATCGGCCACCGGCATTCTGGGCGCGGCCTGCGGTTTGGCCTCGGCTGCGCCCGGCGTCAGTTTATCGGTGCGGGTGTATTTTTGGGTTACGCGCAGCACCGCCGTTTTTAAGCCGGAAAAGCTAAAATCAAAGCTGTCGCCCATTTTGGCGCGGGGAAATTTGTAGGCGGCGGGATTGCCATCTTTGGCCACCCGCTCAATGGCCGGGCCGCCGGGGTAGCCCACGTCCAGCAGGCGGGCCACTTTATCAAAGGCTTCGCCGGCGGCATCATCAATGGTTCGGCCCAGCAACTCGTAGTTGCCGTGGTTGCGCACCAGCACCAGCTCGGTGTGGCCGCCCGAAACCAGCAGGCACAGCGCCGGAAATTTTTTGCGGAGCGGATGGCCGCTGTTTTTGTGGTCCAGCCAGTTAGAATAAAGATGCCCTTCCAGATGATTTACGCCGATGAGCGGCAGCCCTCGCGCCAGCGCCAGCCCTTTGGCGGCGTTAACGCCCACCAGCAAACTGCCGGCCAACCCCGGCCCGTAAGTCACCGCGATGGCGTCAATCTCAGCCCAGGTAAGTTGAGCCTGCGCCAGCGCCTCCCGGATTACGGCATCTATGGCCAGAATGTGCTGGCGCGAGGCGATTTCGGGGAAAACGCCGCCGTAGCGCCGGTGGATTTCTATTTGGGTCGCCACGATATTCGAGCAGATTTTAAAACCGTCTTCGATTACGGCGGCGGCGGTTTCATCGCACGAGGTTTCGATGGCAAGGATTTTGGTCATTTTAAAAATTCTCCGGCGAAAGTAAACGGATGAGTGACCGGCGTTTTGCAAAACACCGGTCACTTGCGCTGAATAAGCCTTAAATTTTTCCGGCGCGCCAGTTGGCCAGCGCCTGCAAGTTGCTTTCAAAAATGATGGGTTCCGGCAGTTCATCCGGGCCAAAAAAGCCCAGAGCTTCGCTTTCGTGGGGATTGATGGCCGCTTCGCCGCTCACAACTTTGCCGGTGTACATAATGGCTACGCCGCTGCCTCTGAAATCCTCATAGTAGTACACATCCAGCAGGCGGGTAATTTCAATATCAAAGCCGGTTTCTTCTTTGCATTCACGGCAGGCCGATTGCTGCGGCGTTTCGCCCATTTCCATAAAGCCGCCCGGAAATGACCAACTCCCGCGACCGGGATCCATGGCGCGTTTGAGCATGAGCACTTTGTCATCTTTCATTACCATTACGGCGGTGGTCAGTTTGGGATCAATAAATTGCACAAAGCGGCAATCGGCATTGGGGCAAACCCGGCGAGTGCGGCCAAATATAAATTTGTCTACCAGCGGCGTGCAGCAGCGCGGGCAAAATTTAAACCCCTGCCGCAGCATGGCCGCATCGGCTACGGTGAGCAAAGACTCGTCGGTCATTGATTACCTGGCTTCCACGGCTTTGCGGGCCGCCAGAATGTTGCAGGTGGGCGCGGTGATGGGCGTAACGCAGCCGGTGCCTAAAATAAAACGGCGTCCGGCGGTGGCGGTAATGGCGGCGCGGGCTTCGGCAGCAACGGCATCGGGCGTGCCGCGCAGCATGGTGTCCCACTGGCGCAACCCACCGCACAGGGCCATTTTGGTTTGGCTCAGCGCCTCGCCTAAACTGGGCGGAGTTTCCACATCGTGCCAGTTGATAACCTGGCCGGGGTAGTTGCCAACCAGGTTGAACATTACGTTTTCGCCGTGCAGGTGAATCAGGTTAAACCACATGCCGGCGGTAGCTTCGAGGATTTGCAGATCAAACGGTGAGCCAAATTCCATGTATTCGGCTTCGGTGAGCAGGTTGTAGCTGGCGTGTTGCACCGCCAAAAATATACCGGCGCAGCCGGTGGCTTTTAGCTTGTCTATAAAGCGAACGGCGGTTTCGGTAAAGGCGGCCAGCCCGGCTTTTACGGCGTCGGGGTGCTGGCGCATGTCGGCCAGCAGGCGGTCGCCGGCCAGGTATTTGGCCTGCGACAGCGGGTTGAAGATGGTCTGGATAAAGGGCGTTTCTTCTTTAACGGATTGGCCAATAATGTGGTTGGCGGTGAGCACTTCGGCCAGCAGCCCGTCGGTGGGTTCCAGCGGTTTAAGTTTAAACCAATCCTCCGGCGATTGAATGATGGCCGGGCCTTTTTCGCGGTTGCCTTCCTGGTTGCCCAGCCAGGCGCTGGTTGAGCCGTGGCCGGCAATGCTAAAGTTGCTGCTGGTGGTTACTTTGATAAAGTCAAAATCGTAGGTATGCTGAAAAACCAGCGTGGCCCGCGCCAGTTCGGGGCCGTACTGGTCGTCTACGGGCCAGTGCCGCCACAGGGCCACCGGCACTCGATCAACGGCAGCGCCGGCAAAAGTTGCTTCCAATCGTTCGCGTTTGCTCATTTTTTGCATGGTTTTTTCTCCCAATTTTTTAGGTAAAACGGAGTTCATCTTTTACAGTTCGGTACAGGGTATCGGCCTTTAAATCTTGCAGGGCGTAACACGGTCCGTTCAGTTCAACGGCCAACGCCTGCGCCAATCCCCGATCAAAACTGGCGTGTTCCATATTAATAACCACGGCGCGGATGCCTTCTTCCATGATCATTTTTGAAATGCGGTGGGCTTCTTCTTGCGCCGGCAAATCCGACATGGAAACGTTGCCCGCGCCGTCGGTGAGCAAAATCATCATGGGCATTATTTCCGGGTGCATACGAATTTGCTGGGTGAGCACCCGGTAGGCCAGGTACAGCCCCGCCGACAGCGGTGTTTTGCCGCCAACCGGCACATCGGCCAGCGCTTTTTTGGCCAGTTCAACGCTGGTGGTGGGCGGCAGCACCAGCCGGGCTTCTTCTTTTTGAAAAACCACCAGCCCCACCTGGTCGCGGCGCTGGTAGGCATCCAGCAGCAGGCTCATAATTGCGCCTTTGGTGGCTTCCATGCGCTCGGCGGCGGCCATGCTCCAACTGGCGTCAACTACAAACAGAATGAGGTTTGAGGCGCGGCGCACGCGCACTTTATCGTGAATGTCCTGTTTTTCTACCGCCAGCGCCCGGCCGGTGCGGTCTCGGCGAAGCTGGTGGGGGGCGGCGGCGCGAAAGGTGGCATCAAAGGCCACATCTTTGGGGCGGCCTTTTACCGGGCGTGCCTGAATGTAGCGGCCACGTTTGCGGTCGGTTTTGGTGTAACTGCGTTTGCCTGCGGCGGTGCGGGTCATCTGGTCAATGGGGGTTTGCAACCGGCGGGGAGCGAAATCCTGTCCAACCGAGGCCAGGGTGCTGGCCGTGCTTTTATCACCGGAGGATTGTTCGGTGTGCGGCTGTTGAGGCGCCCCCGTAGGCGGGGGCGCCTCGGAATCTTTAGTTAACTCTGAGCCGTTTTTTTTTCCTCGGCGGTGGCGCTATCTGCCCCGGAGTTGACAGGCTGCGCCTGTTTGGTTTCCTGCTCAATGGCTTCCTGGCGGATTTCTTCCAGCCGCTCGGCCAGTTCCTGAAATTGCACGGTGGTATCCTGGAACGGCTGCCGTTTGAGCCGGTGCGGCAGAGCCAGTTCGGCCCCCACCAAAATATCCAGCCGATTGATTTGAGTGCGGTCGTTAAAGGCGGCGTGCGCCAGCGCGGTTTTTAAGATTACAATGTCGCCCCGGTGGCCGTCAACCTTCATTTCGGCCATCAGTTCGGCAATGGTAAACAGGTCGCGCCGGGTGTAGGTTACTTTGGGCAGCAGTTCGCGGGCGTGGGTAATTTTGGTGGCCAGCGCCGTTTCTTTGGGCTGCCAGTCCTGGTAAAAGCCTTCGGGGTTTACCTCGTAGCCCAGAGTGCGTTCCAAAATTTCCATGCGCTGGGTAGAATCGGAAATGCTGCTAATATCCACGCACAACGCAAAGCGGTCTAGTAATTGAGGCCGCAAGTCGCCTTCTTCGGGGTTCATGGTGCCCACAAACATAAAGCGGGCCGGGTGAGAAAAGCTAATGCCTTCCCGTTCTACCACGTTAATGCCCATTGCCGCCGAATCCAGCAGCAGGTCAACCACGTGGTCATCAAGCAGGTTAACTTCGTCAACATACAAGAGGCCACGGTTGGCGGCGGCCAGCACGCCCGGCTCAAATTGACGTTCGCCTTTTTTGATGGCCTGTTCAATGTCCAGCGTGCCTACCACCCGGTCTTCGGTGGCGCTCACGGGCAGGTCTACAAAACGGATGCGGTGTTTGCTCACCCGCAGTTCTTCGCCCCGGTTTTTGTGCTCCTTCACCCAGTCCGACCAGGTTTCGGGGGCGTTGGGGTCGTCGTTGAACGGCGAATCCACAAACACGTCAATTTCGGGCAGGAGTGCAGCCAGGGCGCGGGCGGCGGTACTTTTGGCGGTGCCGCGCTCGCCCCTAATCAGCACGCCGCCAATTTTGGGGTTGATGGCATTCAGGGTCAGGGCGGTTTTCATGCGCTCCTGGCCCACTATGGCAGTGAACGGAAAAATAGAGGGCATTCTACTCTTCTTCTTTCTCTTTCTGCGCCTGAGCAATGATTTCGGTAGCGATATGGCTGGGCACGGGTTCGTAGTGCGAAATGGTCATGGTGTACACGCCCCGGCCCTGGGTAATCGAGCGGAGTTCGGTGGCGTACCGCTGCACTTCGGCCAGCGGAGCCTGCGCGGTGATGATGGTGTTGCCGCGTACCTGTTCCATCCCCGACATCCGCCCGCGTTTGGTACTGAGGTCGCCCGACACATCGCCGGTAAATTCTTCCGGCACAGTAATCACTAAATTTACAATGGGTTCCAATAAAATGGGGCTGGCCTCGGCAAAGGCCAGTTTAAAGGCTTCACGGCCCGCAATTTGAAAAGCGATGTCTTTGGAATCAACCGGGTGTTCTTTACCATCGAACACTACCGCCCGCACGTCTACCACCGGGTAGCCGGCCAGTACGCCCTGGTCAAGCACCTGCCGGATGCCTTTTTCAATGGAAGGCAGGAACGGTTGAGAAATGGTGCCGCCAAAGATGGCGCTTTTGAACTCAAAGCCCGCGCCACGGTCCATCGGTTCCACGCGCAGATGAACTTCACCAAACTGGCCTGAACCGCCGGTTTGTTTTTTGTGGCGATACTGGGCCGAGGCGGTTTTGGCCACGGTTTCCATCATGGGCACACGCGGGGTGGCAATATCTACGTTTAAGCCAAACCGCTGCGACATCCGTTTTACGGCGATTTCAACATGGGTTTCGCCCATACCTTCCAGAATGGTCTGGCGGGTGGCCCGTTCGTAACGATGGTTGAGCGTGGAGTCTTCCTCGACGATGCGGGTGAGGCTTGGCCCCAGCTTGGCCGAGTCGCCTTGCGATTTGGGCGTTAGCGCCAATCCAAATACGGCATGGGGGTAAACGGTGACCTGTGCTTGCAACGGATGCGTTTTTTCGCTCAACGTGTCGTTGGTTCTGGTTTCGTTGAGTTTAACCACGCCCACAATATCGCCCGACACGCCTTCTTTGATGGACACCTGTTCTTTACCACGCGGCGAGAAGAGGCCGCCCACCCGTTCTTCGGCTTCGATCCGGGCGTTGTAGAGCCGACTATCGCCGCGCAACGTGCCCGACCATACCCGCATGTAGCTAACCCGACCGTACTGGTCGTTGATGGTTTTGAATACCTGCATTGCCAGCGGGCCGGTGGGGTCGGCAGCGAGGGTTTCTTCCTGGTTGGTTTTGGTGTTTTGGGCCACAATTTCGGTGGCGGTGGGGGTGGGGAAGGTCTTGTGAACGTTGTGCATAAAACTGCGAACCGCCACGTTGGTGGTAGCCGAACCGCAGAACACCGGCACGATTTTGCGGTTTTTCAGGCCGGCTTGCAGGCCGCGCGCAATTTCATCGGGGGTGAGTTCTTCGCCCTCAAAATATTTCATCATCAATTCGTCGTCGCCTTCGGCGCCGTATTCAATCACTTGCAGCCGAAACTCTTCGATTTCGTCCGCCATGTGCGCGGGCGCGTCGCCGGCTTTGGCGTCGCTGGTGTAAGATTTGAGGGAAATAAGGTCCACAATGCCTTTAAACTGCTCATTCTCGCGGATGGGTAATTCCATCGGCACAAACGTGGCGTCAAAGGTTTCGCGGAGTTGTTGAATAACCCGGCGGTAACTGGCATTGGGCCGATCCATTTTGTTCAAAAAGATGGCAATCGGTTTGTTGTTGTCCATCGCCATTTGCCAGGCCAATTGAGTGCCAACTTCAATTCCGGCAGCGCCGTCAAGCACCAGCACGGCTGTGTCGGCCACATGCAGCCCGTTTAATTGTTCTCCGACAAAGTCACCGTATCCGGGGGCATCGAGCACGTTGAGTTTGTAGCCTTCCCATTCGCACGGAATTACCGACAAACTCATGGACATAGTACGGTTAATTTCTTCCTCGTCGTAGTCGGAAACGGTGTTGCCATCCTCCACTCGCCCCAGCCGGTTGGTGGCCCCGGTGTTAAAGAGCATCGCTTCGGCCAGCGATGTTTTACCGCAGCCATTGTGGCCTAACAGGACGATGTTTCGGATTTTGTCAGTTGTGTAACTACCAGCCATTCAAATCTCCTTAAAGAACGCGTTCATTCGCGAATTTTTTGCACAACTATGTACGATTTTTGCTCCTTTTCCTGAGCAAGTGAAATTCTAATGTATTTGAAGGGGATTGTCAAAAGGGGTGGGAGGCCGAGTTTTTGGCCAAAACAGTGATGATGGCGTCTCTAGGGGGGCTGGGAGTTTCAATTTGCGCCGGTGTTGACAACCGACTCTGCCCCATGTTAGAATCGAAGCGTGTTGTAACTTTACCCGGTTTTCTGCCTCGTTTGGGGCTGGGCAGGTTTTGCCCCGGATTTTCGCCAGCGACACCTTTTGCGAGCGGTTTCAACGCAAAGCCACAGCCATTACCCAATTGAAACACGGCCTGTTTTCTGCCGGGGATGGCTGCCACTGGCGGCAGCGCGATAGTTTTTGAGCGGTGAGGTAGTGTTATGGCGGCAAACAACCCAGATTCCGGCATCAATTTAAAAGAACTGCTGACCACTATTGGCGCGGCGTTGGGCGTTATTACCGCGCTGGGGGTGATTCTCAAATCGGTTTTAACCCCTACCGATTCACGGGTGATGGCGGTTGCCGCTTACTTGGTGTGCCTGGTAGTGGTGATGTGGTTTGTTTTTATCAAGGCCAAAAACAAAAAAGGCTGGCAACTGGCCGCCCTGCTCGCTTTTTATCTGGCGAGCGTGCCCTATTTTATCTGGATGGGTTCCTGGCTGCGTGCCGCGCCCGGCCCCAACCGTTCCATCAGCAACCTTGTGCAACGGTTTGATTTTGAAGCGGGCCTGCCGCCGTTTATAACCCTTGGGGTTTGTGACAATATCTCTCCTTGGTATAATCATTGTCACGAAGCGCCCGACCGGCTGGCGATTGCGGGTAGCGAAAAAAGCCTGGAATGCAGCATCGAAGTTTCGCCGGATCGGGAGCAAGTCTACTCAATCCGGTTGCCCGTAGACCCGCCCGTTTTTGTTGATGCGGCCCAGGCCGTCGTAAATCTGCCCGATGCGGATATGTTCACCAAAGTTTCGCTGGCGTTGCACCCGGTTGGTGAAAATTATTGGGTATTCAGCGATCACACGCCGCACAAAGCGGGGTGGTTGAGCCTGTTTACCGATATGCAGCCGTTTAAATCCGGTCGCGATGTGGCGGTAGATGAAATTCACCTTGATTTGTTTATTAAACCGATGGGGCGGCAGGCGCAAGAGAAAAAGGTGGAGGTTGACAATATCGAGTTGTATTTTCCGTTAGCCCAATCCTTTAAAACTACGCCGTAATTTTGGAAAGCGGTTAAAATTACCGGCGGCACTTTGGGCTTACGTCCTCAAGATGATATTCGCCATTCGTTTATTCGCTATTTTTAGGAGAGCCGTATGCAGACCATGTCAGGGCTTATTGGGCAAACGCTGGGCCAGTACCGCATTATTGACCAAATTGGCGAGGGCGGCATGGCCACCGTTTTTAAAGCCTACCAGCCCGGCCTTAACCGCGAAGTGGCGTTAAAGGTACTGCCGCCGCACTTTGCCACCACCCACACCGATTTTACCGCGCGGTTTGCCCGCGAAGCGCAAGCCATTGGCAACCTGCATCACCCCAACATTCTGCCGGTGTATGATTCCGGGCTGGATAAAGGGTACAGCTACCTGGTAATGCGCTACATTCCCAACGCCCGCACCCTGGCCGATGAAATGAGAGCGCCGTTAAAAACACAACGGGTCATCGAAGTGATTGGCCAGATTGCCGGGGCGCTGGATCACGCTCACAAAGCCGGTATTATTCACCGCGATGTAAAACCCAGCAACGTGCTACTCGATGGGGAGTGGGCCTTGTTGAGCGATTTTGGCCTGGCCAAAATGGTCGAATCCACTTCGGAGTTAACCGGCAGCGGCGTGGGCATGGGCACGCCCGCCTACATGTCGCCGGAGCAGGGCTTGGGCAAAAAGGTAGATCACCACACCGATATTTACGCCCTCGGCATCATTCTGTACGAAATGCTAACCGGCCAGGTGCCGCACCGCGCCGAAACCCCGATTGCCACCGTGCTCAAACGGATTAACGAGCCGCTGCCGTTGCCGCGCCAGATTAACCCCAACATCCCCGAAGCCGTGGAATTGGTGTTGCTCAAAACCCTGGCCCCAGACCCGACGCAGCGGTTTGATAGCGCCGGCGAGATGGCCGCCGCCCTGAAAGCCGCTTTTGGCCCGGCCCCCGCCGATATAACGCCCGGCCCGGAAAAAACTCAACCCGCCGTTGCGCTCGCTACCGACCCGCCGCCCGTAACCGGGCCAACCAAAGTGGTGTCGCCGTTGCCGGCTAAAAGCGAAACCGGTAAAAAAAGCGGCCTGCCGCTGGTGCTGGCCGGCATTGGCGTGATTGGCCTGCTTTTGATGTTGATTTTGGTGGGAATTGGCGTTTTGCTGGTGCGCCAGCAGTCGGCTTCCGAGGCCGATTTGGCCACTCCCATCGAAATCGCTCAAGAAGCGGTTGACGCCTTTACCCCGGAACCCGGTAGCGACACGCCCGAAATTACGCCGGAAGATACCGCCACTCCGGTGGCCACCGCTACCGCCACCGATTCGCTGGAATTGCCGGCCACGCCCGCTTCGTCCCCCACTGATTCCCTTTCGGCTACCGTCGAGGCGATGGTTGCCGCCGCTGCCGCCACCGTTGTGGCCGATGACGCCACCGCTGCCGCTGCGGAATTCACCGCCACCCCGGCCATTGTCGAAGTGGCTACCGCCGCCGATTATCCGGCGGCAGCAGCGGCTGCTCCGGCGGCAGCCGCTCCAGTTCCGGCCACGCCGGTGACGGCGGCGCTAACCGGCCAGGAAGTGTACAATCTGGCTCTGGCCGAAGCCCAAAAATGGCAGCCGGATGCCGTGCTCAGTGAGATTGGCACGCTATCGCCGCTTAACACCGATGGCAAATCTACCGGCTGGTTGCTAAAATTTTGGTCGCCGTCCAGCAAAGGGCTAAATTCAATTATGCTTATGGATGGGGAGTTTACCACCATGCCTACTGATTTGCCCGTGCCGCAGGCCGTGACCGTGGGCAAGAACGCCATCCTTGATACCAAACGGCTGTATGATACCGCCGAGGCCGGCGGCGCAGCCAAATTCACCGCGCAGGGCTACCGGCCCAGCGCCAGCCTGGTGCCCTATCCCGTTGATGAAAGCCGGTTAACCTGGTATCTCAATTACCAGGGCGGCGATTACCGCGTGGTTTTTACGGTTATCATTGATGCCCTCAGCGGCGAAATTATTCAGGCCATAGCAACGCAATAATGGCTCATCCGGCCAACGCCAATCCTGCGGACATACGCATGCCCAACCCAACTGATAAAACTTCAACCGCGATTACCTTCTCGCCCAATTTGGCTCCGTCAGTTTCCGCCACCGCCGGCGGGTTGATACTGGTGCTGGTGCTATCGGTTTTTGCGATTGCGCCGCTTTTTTACCCCGGTTACTTTCAGGCGCACAGCGGCTTTGCGCCCCTGTGGAATATTGCCGATTTACGCGCCAACCTGGGCCAGCCGGCCTGGACGCCCCATCTGGCCGTTGATTTTGACTCCCTGCGCGGCGATGGCCTGCTGCCCTATTATCTGGCGGCGTTGTTGCCGGTGGCTCCGGCGGTGACGGTTAAATTGATAATCGGTTTGGGCTGGCTGCTGGGCGGGGCCGGTATGTTTTTGTGGCTTAAAAGCTGGCTGGGCCAGGCCGGCGCGGCGCTGGCGGCGCTGGTGTACGTGTACCTGCCCGGCCAGATTACCGCCGCCTACGTGCGCGGCGCGTGGGCCGAAACGCTCTTTTGGGGGTTGCTGCCTATGGCGCTGCTGGCGACCACGTATCTGGTAACATCGCCCCGGTGGAGATTGCTGCCGCCGGCGGCGTTGGCCTGGCTGGCGCTGGGTTTAACCCAGTTGGGGTTAAGCCTGTGGGCGCTGCTGTTTGTGGCGGCGCTGTTGCTGGTTGTTCATCCGCGCCAGGCGTTGCCGCCGGTGCTGGCGGCGTTTATCGGCGTGGTGGCGGCGCTGCTGGGGTACGGGTTGCTGCTCGGATGGCCGCTGGCTCCGGTGGCCGCCCCCGCCGACCATTTGCTTTATCCGGCGCAACTGGTTTCGGCCTACTGGGGGTTTGGCCCCAGCCGCCCCGGCTGGAATGATGGCCTCTCGCTGCAATTGGGCGTGGCGGCGGCGGGCCTGGCGCTGATTACGGCGGCGCTGTGGCTCCGCGATTCCGCCCGCCGGAGCGACCACCGCCTGTGGTTTTTTCTGCTGGCGGCGCTGGTTTTGGCGCTGCTCACCACCGGCCTGTTTGATTTTTTTTGGCGCTGGTTGCTGCCGGCCCGCACGTTAACGTATCCGTGGCAGTTGTTGGGGCTGGCCGGGCTGGCGCTGGCGGTGCTGGCCGGCGCGCTGCCGTGGCTTGAGCCGCAATTTGCCCGGTTGCCGCTGCTGGCCGGGCTGCTTTTAATGGTGCTGGTCAGCGTCTATCCCCGGCTGGAGCCACGGTTTATCAAATTTGAGGCCATTCCACCCGCGCCGCAAGCCGAATTGGGCCGGCATCAATTGGTGTTGCTTAACCACCGGTTTGCCGTGGCTTCGTCGGGGTTTACGGTGGGGCTGGGCCAAACCGAAAGCGCCATCCCGCTGGAGGCGCACGGCCCGCTACGGCCCGGCGACAGCTTACAAGTGACGGTAATCTGGCAGCCGCTGGCCGCTTTTGAGCAGGATTACAAAATTTTTGCGCATCTGGTTGATGCCGCCGGCAACGTGCTGGCTCAATTTGACGGTTATCCGCAAAACGGCGCATATCCCACCTCAACCTGGTTGCCGGGCGAGCCAATTGAGGACACCTACACCGTTACGGTGCCCGCCGCCGCGTCACCCGGCCCGTACCGGCTGTACATCGGCCTGTACAACGAGGCCACGCAGGAACGCCTGCCTGTGGCGGGCGACTCCGCCGGAAGAGTGATTTTGGATGTTCAGTAAAAAACCAGCCATCTCCCCGGCCATTTTTGCCGTATTTCGCAACGGGATTGACCCCTGTTTTTGGCTCACGCTGCTGCTATCGCTGCCGGCAATTGGCCCGCTGCTCCAGCCGGGCTATTTTTGGGGCGCGCACGATGCCCGCCACTCCGTTTATTTTCTGTACGAATTTGACAAAGCCATCCGGGACGGGGTGTGGTATCCCCGCTGGGCACCCGATTTTGCTTTTGGCTACGGCTATCCCTTTTTTAATATTTACGGCCCGCTTTCCAGTTACGCCGGCGAGGCGCTGCATCTGGCCGGGCTGGATATTGTAACCGCCGTAAAAACCGTGTTCGGCCTGTCGGCGTTGTTGTCCGGGGTAACAATGTATCTGTTTGTGCGCCGGCTGCTGGGGCAACCGGCGGGTCTGGTGGCGGCGCTGGTGTACGTGTACCTGCCTTACCACCTGTTTGATTTGTACGTGCGGGCCGCGCTGGCCGAATCGGTGGGGTTTGTGTTTATCCCGCTGACTATGTGGGGCTTTTTTGAGGCCGTTGCCCGCCCCCGGCTGCGGGCGTTGCTGGCGGCGGCGCTGGCCTACGCCGGGTTGATGTTCACCAGCAACCTGCTGGCGTTGCTGTTTACGCCTATTTTGGGGCTGTACGTGGCCGGAATGCTGCTGTGGCAACTGCAAACCACAAATTCCAAATTGCGAATAACCGATAGCGTGGTTCGGCTGGTGCGCGCCGGGTTGTGGCCGCTGGCTACCTTGCTGCTGGGCCTGGGGTTGAGCGCCGTTTTCTGGCTGCCGGCCATTTTAGAATACAAATACGTGCGGGTTGACCAGTGGGTGGGCGGTCGGTTTGCCTTTGGCGATGACTTTGTGGAGATTTTTCAGCTATTTTCGCCGCGTTGGGGCTTTGGAGCCAGCATTCCCGGCCCGGACGACACCGCCGGTTTTCAAATTGGGCTGGCGGCGCTGGTGTTGTTTGGGCTGTCGTTCTGGGCCGTGTCCAAAATTGATGACGACTCAACCCGGCGCACGCTGCGCTTTTTTCAGGCCATCACCCTTGTGCTGATTTTTTTAACCACGCCGGCCAGTTACGTGGTTTGGGCGGTGCTGCCGCTTTCTACGTTTGCCCAGTTTCCGTGGCGGCTGCTGGTGCTGATTGCCCCGTTTATAGCGGTGGTGGCCGGCGCGGTGGCGGGGCAAAAGCCAAAAGCCGGCAGTCAGAGTTCAGAAGTCAGTAGCCAGAGTTCTTCCTCCTTACTCCCTCCTCCTTATTCCCTTATCATTCTGTGCAGCCTGATTTTGCTGGCCAGCTACCCTTACCTCAAAGCCGAGGTGCGCGACCCCAAGCCTACCGAAGGGCCGGTGAGCCAGGCCGCGCTGTTCCGCTTTCAGCAATCCTCCGATGAAATGACCGGCCAAACCGCCTGGGTGCGGCGTATTCCCACCTGGAGCAGCCTGGCCGAGCAGGTGGAGCGCGGCGGCCAGATTACCACCAAAGTTAATTACACCGCCCTGCCCGCCGACCAGAGCGTGGGCGTTTATTCAATGGAAATGGACAGCATTCACGAACTGCTGTGGGTGGGCACGGCCAAAGCAGGGCAAGCCGTTACGTTTTTGGTGCCGTACTACCCCGGCTGGACGGCCACCATTTACCAGGATTTGGGGCCGCACGACGGCAATCTGGATAAAACCAAAGGCCCCGTCACCCGGATTGGCCCGGCGATTGCGTCACCGCCCATCAGCACCACGCCCATCGAAGGCTGGATGGTGGTGCCGGTGCCGTCCGGCTCCCATTTTTTGGAGTTGCGGTTTGAAGCCACGCCGGTGCGGTTGATTGGCCAGTGGGTTTCGCTGCTATCGCTGGTTATGTGGCTGGGTTTGATGGGAGCAAGCTGGAAAAAATGATGCTGTTGCGCCGGATTTTCTCTAAAATTGATGTTCACCTGGGGCTGGTGCTGGCTTTTTCCCTATTTGTCTGGTTGCCGCTGCTCACTCCGGCCTACTTTTTTAACGCCCACGACGCCCGGCACAGCGTTTTCTTTTTGGTTGAGTTTGACCAAACCTTCCGTGATGGCTACCTGTGGCCGCGCTGGGCGCCGGATTTTGCCTTTGGCTACGGCTACCCGCTGTTTAACATGTACGCGCCGCTGGCCTTTTTTGCCGCCGAAATGTTGGTGCTGCTGGGGTTTGGTTTTACCGCCGCCGTAAAAACAATTTACATTCTGGCTACCATTGCCGGCGGGCTGGGCATGTTCGGGTTTACCCGGCGATTGTTTGGCCCGGCGGCGGGCTTGCCGGCGGCGGTGGTCTACATGCTGGTGCCGTTTCACCTGGTAGAAATTTACGTGCGCAGCGCCTACGCCGAGTACGTGTCGCTGGCGCTCATCCCGTTTGTGTTTTGGGCCTTTACCGAGTTGATTGCCGCGCCGGGGCGTCGCCGGGTGGCGCTGGCCGGGCTGGCCTACGGCGTGCTGGCGCTCACCCATCACACCTCGCTTTTTACGTTCACCCCGGTGCTGATGGTTTATATTGCGTACCTGCTGCTGGCAAAAAATCGTTTTAACCTGATGGCGTTGCTGCGCGGCGGGCTGGCGGCAGCCGGAGCCGGGCTGCTGGGCGCGCTGCTGGCGGCCATCTATTTGCTGCCGGTGCTGGCCGAAACCCGTTACATTAAAATTGAGCAGTGGACCAGCGGCAGCTACAGCTATTTGCAGCACTTTGTTTATTTTTCGCAGTTTTTTCAAGAGGCGTGGGGGTATGGGTATGCCGGCCCCGGCCCTCACGATGATTTTTCGTTTCAGCTTGGCGTGGTGGTTTTTGTGCTGGCGGCAGTGGTAATGGTGGCCAGCCTGCGCCAGAGTTACCCGCACCGCGCCACCGCCGGTTTTTTTGTGGCGGCCACGCTGGTGGTGGTCGGCTTAATGTCGCCGCTGGCCGAGCCGTTGTGGCAGGTAATGCCCATTGCCAGCCTGGTGCAGTTTCCGTGGCGATTGCTGGCGGTTACGGCCTTTACGCTGGCGGTGGTGGCGGGGGCGTTGCCGGCGGCGCTGGCTGTTGATAAAAATCAGCCGGAATTGTTGGCGTTGGCGCTGGTGGTGGTGGTGGCTTCGTTTGGTTACACGTTGCCCCAATACACCGCCGTGCCGGCCTGGGCCGAAACGCCGCTGGCGGTGGTCAACTGGGATCGGGCCTCGATTGCCGACCGGGTGGCCATGGTCGCCGCCACCGCCGAGCAGCCTCATACCAGCCCTATGGAGCAGCAGTACCTTACCGGCCAGCCGCTGGTAACGGCGGGGATTATCGCCGGGCAGGGTGCGGTGGAGATGCTGCACCACGGCGGCGCGTCTAACACGGTGCGGGTGCTGGCTCAAACGCCGGTAACGCTGCAATTTTACACCTACGATTACCCCGGCTGGCAGCTTTTGCTGGATGGCCGCCCCGTTACCTATCGCCCGGAGCCGCCGTATGGCCTGGTTACGGTGGATATTCCGCCCGGCGAGCATGTGGCGCACCTGTATATGGGCAGCACCCCGCCGCGCACCATCGGCGCAATTTTAAGCGGGCTGGCGCTGCTGGCCATTGCCGGGCTGGCTTTTTTCCCTTTGCGCCAAAATTGACAATTCAGCGAGGCCGTTTCATAATCCCGCTTTGGTTATTACTCACGGTTAATTGCTGATTATTTTATGACTGAATGTTCCGCCTGCGGCACCGAACTGGCTCCGCATCAAATTCGCTGCCCAATTTGCGGTAAAGTGACCGCTCACTACCACCGCCAGCGCCGCTGCATGCACTGCGGCGCTCCGGCGGCAACGCAGGCTACCACCTGCATGATGTGCCACAAGCCGGTAGATAGCCTGCCGCTCAACACCTCAATTTTTAGCGGCCACTGGCTGGGCATTGCTTTGGGCGTGGTGATTGTGGTTGCCATTGTGCTGGTGTTTAACCACTACCAGCGCAGCGAAGCCGCCGCCCGCGTCCCCACGGCCACATTTACCGTTACCGCCACGCCTACCGCCACGCCCCTGCCCACCGCCACGCCGTTGCCGCCCACGCCCACCGCCACCGCCACGCCGCCGCCCACCGCCACGCCGCAGGTGTACCTCATTCAATCCGGCGATTCAATGCTGATGGTGGCCCAACGCTACGGTGTGCCGTTGAACGTGCTGCTGGCGGCCAATAAACTCACCGGGGATGATATTCTCAGCGTGGGCCAGCCCATCGTCATTCCGCCGTCGCTCACCGATACCGGCCAGCCGGCGGCGGCTGCGCCCGAAGGCGGGTCGGTATCGTACCAGGTTCAATTGGGCGATACGCTGGGTAGCATCGCCGCGAGTCACGCCACCTCGGTGGAAAATATTATCCGGGCCAACCCCAACGCCAACCTTGAACTGATTTTTCCCGGCCAGCAAATTGTGGTGCCGCTGCCCACGCCGTCGCCCACCGCCACGGCCACCGGGCTGGCCACCGCCACCGCCACACCCGGCCCGGAGTACCCGGCCCCGCAACTGCTTACGCCCGTTGATGGCGAGGTGCTCAACACGCCGGTATTGCTGCTCAACTGGGCCTCGCCGCGCCTGCTGGCCGAAGACGAGTTCTACGTGGTGCGGGTTAACTGGGCCAACAACGTTCAAACCGATTACTGGCTGCGCGGCAACAGTTTGCACCTCAAAAAAGAAAGCCGCCCGGCCAACGGTAAAACCGCCTGGTCTGTCTCGATTGTGCGGCAAACCGGCGTTACCGGCGACGGTAATCCGGTGGGCCAAACCCTCAGCCCTCCGGCGCTGGCGCGCCAGTTTGAATGGCAGTAGTTGGCCGCCGCCGCTTTTGCTCACGCCTCAATTTAACGTGTATAATGGCCTAATCCCCGCCACGGAGGTAAATTCCAGTGACTGATTTAATTGGCAAACGGGTGAACGTACTCGACAAAGGCTGGGTTGAGTTGCAGGATATAATGGGCAACGACCTGGCCATTGTTAACGCCGCCCGCGTTTCTTTTTTAGGCGAAAGCAAAGGCAACGAGCAGGATAAAAAGCTGCTGTTCTACCTGCTCAAAAACCGGCACACCAGCCCGTTTGAGCATGTTGAATTCAAGTTCAGGGTGCACGCCCCGGTGCTGGTGTGGTGGCAGTGGGTGCGGCATCGCACCTGGAGCTACAACGCCCAAAGCGGGCGTTACGTGCCTTTTGAAGAAGATGATTTTTACGTGCCGGATGTCTGGCGCAAGCAGGCCAAAAGCAACAAACAGGGCAGCGAAGGCGAAATTAACCCCGCTACCGGCGAGGCGCTTACGCAGGAGTTGCAGGCTCACTACCGCCAGGGGTTTGAGTTGTACCAGCGCGCCATTGAGGCGGGCGTAGCCAGAGAGCAGGCCCGCCTGTTTTTGCCCGGGTTTGCGGTGTATTACACCTGGGTAGCCAAAACCGATGCCCACAACCTGATGCATTTTTTAAGCCTGCGCACCGCGCCCGACGCCCAGTTTGAAATCCGGCAATTTGCCGCCGCCATTTACGAGCATTTCTTTTGCCCGGCGCTGCCGTGGACAGCCGAAGCCTACGAAAAATACATTCTGAAAAACGATTAAACCTCGTGACCAATACTTCATCCTTCCAAGACATCTACCCGTTTCAATCCAACTGGCTCAATCTTGATGGTGTTCGCTACCACTACCTGGACGAAGGCCCGCGTAACGCTCCGGCGGTGCTGCTGCTGCACGGCAACCCCACCTGGTCGTTTTATTACCGCACGCTCATCCCGGCGCTCAGCCAGACGCACCGGGTGATTGCGCCCGACCACATTGGCTGCGGCCTGTCCGACAAGCCGCAGGATTACCCGTACACGCTGGCCCGCCACATTGAAAACGTAGAGCGGCTGGTGCAACATTTGCGGCTGCAAAATTTTACGCTGGTGGTGCACGATTGGGGCGGCGTTATCGGCTTTGGTTACGCCGAGCGGCATCCGCAGAACGTGGCCCGGCTGGTGGTGTTTAACACGGCGGCCTTTGTGCTAAAAAAATTGCCGTGGCAAATTTTAATTTGCCGTGTGCCGTTGCTGGGCGGCGTGCTGGTGCGCGGCTTCAACGCTTTTGCCGGGTTGGCCACGTGGTTGGCCGTTACCCGGCAGGCCATGCCCGGCCCGGTTCGCGCCGGTTATCTGGCTCCGTACAACAACTGGGCCAACCGGGTTGCCATTCACCGCTTTGTGCAGGATATTCCGTGGGAAGACAATCACCCTACCCGCGCATTGCTGGCGCAAATTGATGCCGGATTGGCCCGGTTGGCGCAACACCCCATGCTGATTATTTGGGGGGCTAAAGATTTTGTGTTTACCGAGCGCGACTTTTTTACCGAATGGCAGCGCCGCTTTCCGCAGGCTCAAACGCATGTGCTGGCCGATGCCGGCCATTATGTAGTTGAAGACGCTCACACCCAGATTATTCCGTGGCTGCAAGAGTTTTTAAACGATAAAAATCGGTAAGCCCATGAATCAGATTGCAAACTACATCAAAATCAATGAGATGCTGGCTACCTCCGGGCAGCCCACCGCCGCCGATTTTAAGGCGATGGCCCAGGCCGGTTATCAGGTGGTTATCAACCTGGCGCTGCCCACCTCGACCAACGCGCTGAGCAACGAAGGTGCGATTGTGGCCGGGTTGGGTATGGCCTATATCCACATTCCGGTAGAGTGGGACGCGCCCAAACTGGATGACGTGCTGCTGTTTTTTGCGGTCATGCAAGCCGTAACCGATTGCCGGGTGTGGGTGCATTGCGCCATGAATATGCGGGTTTCGTGTTTTTTGTACCTGTACCAAAAACACGCACTGGGCCTGCCCGAAGAGCAATCCCGCGCCCCGATGGATCAGATTTGGCAACCTGCCGGTGTGTGGCAGCAATTTGGGGCGTGGCGGGAACTGGTTGAAACCACCCATCGGCATTTTGGCGGAACCCGGTAATGTCCACTGCCGCCGCCGCGCCCTACAACATTGCCCAGGCCCTCGACGAAATGGCCGCCCGCGCTCCGTTTCGCCCGGCGGTTATCTTTCCGGCTGGCCGCGATGCCGGCGGGCGGGCCAAATTTAGCCAATACAGCTATTTTCAGCTTAATCAACTGGTCAACAGCTACGCCCACGGATTGTCCGGCTACGGCCTGCAACCGGGCGAGCGCACGCTGCTGCTGGTGCGCCCCGGCATTGAGTTGGTGGCGGTGGCTTTTGCGCTGCTCAAAATGGGCGCGGTGCCGGTGATTATTGACCCCGGCATGGGCCGCGCCGCGTTTTTGCAATGCGTGGCCGAAACCGAACCGACCGCGTTTATTGGTATTTCGGCGGCGCACGTGCTGCGCAAACTCTTTCCACGGGCCTTTAAATCCGTTAAGCGCACGGTTACGGTGGGCAAACGCTGGTTTTGGGGCGGCGCCACGCTTGACCAACTGCGGGTAAACTGGCTTGATGACTTTCCCCTGGCACCCACCACCACCGAAAGCGAAGCCGCCGTGGCTTTTACCTCCGGCAGCACCGGCCTCCCCAAAGGGGTGGTGTATTTGCACGGCATGTTCAAAGCCCAAATTGATTTTTTGCGCCACGACATCGGCATTCAGGAAGGCGAGGTGGACATGCCCGGCCTGATGATTTTTGCCCTGTTCGATCCGGCGCTGGGCGTTACCGCCGTTATGCCCGATATGGACCCGCGTCACCCGGCCAAACTCAACCCGGCCTACTGGGTTGAAGCGATTTTAACCCACGGCGTTACCACCAGTT
This sequence comes from uncultured Caldilineaceae bacterium, assembly GCA_964517605.1. Taxonomy (GTDB): domain Bacteria; phylum Chloroflexota; class Anaerolineae; order 4572-78; family J111; genus J095. The sequence goes on from CAZFCE010000026.1 coordinate 56,400, forward strand.
TTGGCTCGCCTACCATCTGGAAAATTGTGGGCAAATATTGCCGCGATAACGGCATCAAATTGCCATCGCTACGCCGTATTTTAATGGCGGGCGCGCCGGTATCGCCCCGGCTGATTGAAGAATTTACCGAGCACATTCTTGACGGCGGCGAGGTGTACACCCCTTTTGGCTCAACCGAAGCCCTGCCCATTACCAATATTGCCGGCGCGGAAATTCTGGCCGAAACCGCCCGCCTCACCGAACAGGGTTGGGGCGTGTGCGTGGGGCGTCCGCTGGACGGGCTGGAGGCGCGGATTATCGGCATCACCGATGAACCCATCAATTACTGGAATGACTCGCTGGCGCTGCCGCCCGGCGAACTGGGCGAAATTGTGGTGAAAGGCCCGGTAGTTACCCGCACCTACCTGCACCGCCCGCAGCAAACCATGCTGGCCAAAATTCAGGATGATGACGGCCTATGGCACCGCATGGGCGATTTGGGCTATTTTGATACGCGCGGGCGGCTGTGGATGTGCGGTCGCAAGGCGCACCGGGTTGAAACCCCGGACGAATTGCTGCTGCCGGTGCCGTGCGAAGCCATTTTTAACGCCCATCCGGCGGTGGCGCGCACCGCGCTGGTGGGCGTGGGGCCGCTGGGCCAACAGCGCCCGGTGTTGGTCATCGAGTTGAAAAGCGGCCAAATTCCGGCCCCGGCGGAGCAGCAACAACTCATGGCCGAGTTGCGGCAGTTGGGCCGGCAATACGAACACACCCGGCCTATTCAGGAGTTTTTATTTCACGACCCGTTCCCGGTGGATGTGCGCCACAACGTAAAAATTCAGCGAGAAAAACTGGCGGAGTGGGCCGCCCAAAAATTGGGGGCAAAATGAACGTGCTTGTTACCGGCGGCGGCGGTTTTTTGGGCCGCTACATTGTCGAACAACTGCTGGCTCGCGGTGATTATGTAACGGTGTTTGCCCGCGGCCAGTACCCGGAGTTGCAAAGAATCGGCGCGCGGGTGGTGCGCGGTGATTTGCAAAACTCCACGGCGGTGCGGCAGGCGTGCGCCGGAGCCGAGGCCGTTTTTCACGTGGCGGCCAACGCCGGTTACTGGGGCAGTTGGGAATCATTTTACGGGCCAAATGTGGTGGGCACCCAAAATATTATCGCGGCCTGCCGCCACCACAACGTGCCCAAACTGATTTTTACCAGCACGCCCAGCGTGGTGGCCAGTAGCCAAAATCGCGCCGGCGCGGATGAACTGCTGCCGTACCCGGCCACGTTTGAGGGCTACTACCCGCACACCAAAGCCATAGCCGAACAACTGGTACGGGCGGCCAACGGCCCAAATTTGCTCACGGTATCGCTGCGCCCGCACATTGTGTTTGGCCCCCGCGACACCCAGATTATTCCGCGTCTGGTTGACCGCGCCCGCGCCGGCAAACTCATCCGCGTGGGCAACGGCCTTAATAAAATTGATGTAACTTACGTAGAAGATGCCGCCCGCGCCCACCTGCTGGCCGCCGACGCGCTCAGTCCGGGGGCGATAGCCGCCGGCGCGGCCTATTTTATCAGCCAGGATCACCCGGTTAATTTGTGGGATTTTGTGAATGATTTGCTGGCGCGGCTGGATATTTCGCCGGTGCGCCGGAGCGTGCCGCTGGCAGCGGCGCGGGCCATTGGCGGGGCGCTGGAGGTGACGCATCGCGCCTTTAAACTGCCGGGCGAACCCCGGTTAACCCGCTTTTTGGCCAACGAGCTGGCGCTGGATCATTACTACAACATTTCTCGCGCCAAACAGGATTTGGGCTACCGGCCCCGGTTTACGCTGGAAGAAGCCATCGAAAAGACGGTGGCGTATTTTAACCGCCAATAACAAAAAAAAACGGCCCGGAATTTCCGGGCCGTTGCTTTTGGGGCTGAAAAAATTACCAGGTTACGCTCATCAGCGTGGCGTTGAGGCCGCTGCCAATCCCCAGCAGGCACACCTGGTCGCCGGCGGAAAGTTGCCCTTCTTCGGCGGCCATAGCCAGGGCGGTGGGCAGCCCCACCGGGCCGGTGTTGCCAAACAGCGGGAAGGTCAGCTTGAATTTGGCGGCGGTTAAATTGAGCGCGTTTACAAACGCGGTGGTGTTGTGCGAACTCACCTGGTGCGGCACGTACATTTTTATCTTGTCATCCGACAGGTTTTCAAAGGTTTTGGCGGCAACCGCCCATGTGTTGGCCATTAATTTTACGCCGGCGTGCATTAATTTGGCCGGGTAAGTTTTCATCATGGTGGGGCTGGCAATGCACAGGCGGTTGTGTTCGGTGGCGGCCATGTTCACCGCGCCGTTAATGCGGTGGCCGGTTTTGGCCACATTCTTGTGGCTTAAAATCATGGCCACCGAGCCTTCGCCCAGCGTGAGCGTGGCCAGGTTTTCCATAAAATCTTCGCGGGTAATATCCGGTTTTTGCAAGTGCTGCACGGTTGATTCTATCAGCCCGCGCCCGGCTTCGCCGGCAACCACCAGCCCATATTTAATCAACCCGGCTTCAATCATCAGGCTGGTGTTTACAATGCCGTTAATAAAGCCCAGGCAGGCGTTGCCAATATCGTAATTGATGCAGTGAGGCGCTAATTTAAGGTTGCCGTGTACCAGGCTGGCCACCGAAGGTTCAATATAATCTTTCATCACCGAGGTGTTGATGAGAATGCCAATTTCATGGGGGTCAATCCCGGCGGCGTCAATGGCCCGGTGAGCGGCGGTGGTGGCAATTTCGCTGGGGGTAGTGCCCAGTTTCCAAAAACGGCGCTCTCGGATGCCGGAGATGGCTTCGAGCACGCCGGGGCGAATCTGTAGGCGAGCCAGGGTATTAGAGAATTGTTCTTCCAGGTCAGCCGAGGTTACCGGTTCCGGGCCAAGTTCGTACCCCATCGACTCAATCCTTACGTTTTCAAACAGCATCTGTTCCTCCAATAAGTTCAGTTGTGGCAAAACAGGCTGTATTTTACCACAAACCCGCCAAGCCTCAATTGAATGAATTTGTTTTGCACCGCTTTGTCGCGTTGGGGCAGAGCGGTTATTTGGGTTATTAGAAAAAAAGCACGTTCGGAGGTTCAGGCTGAAATAGCCGCGGGGGAGTTTGGGACAAAAAAGGCGGCTGCGCCTGTGTTCCGAACGTACTCATAATCTATCATTAAACAGGTGAATTGTCTAACCCGAATAAAACGCAAAAAAGAGGCGTTGCGCCTCTTTTTGGGTTGTAGCCGGTTGGGGGGTTAGCTGTTGCTGGTAATTTGGGCTTTGTGCATGGTTTGCCGGGTGGGAATTGGCAGGTATTGATCCCAGTGCAATATTTCATCGAGTTGGTACACCCCGCGCACCACTTCGCGGGTGGTGGGGTCTAGCTGGCGAATGGCGTTATCCAGGGTGGCGATGGCTTTGGCTTTGTTGAGCGCCTCGGCTACGTCGGCGGGCAGTTCGATGGTTTGCAGGTTCAGGCCGTTAACCGCCACGCCCAGCGGAGCCAGTTTATCGGCAATGAACTGGCTGAGTTGCCGTTCCAGCCGGTCGCGCACAGCGGGATTGAACAATTCGGTGGCCGGGTAATCGCCTATCAACCGGCGCAGGCCCAGGTCAACATTGCGGGCAATGGCTTTTTCGGCGTTGGGCAGGCCGCGCAGCCGCTGGCTGCGGTTGTCGGTGATCAAATCCGGGCGCAGGGCATACGTGCCGGACCAGTTGATTTTTAACGATAACGCATCGCTGGTAACAACCGCCGGAACCCAACCACCGGTGAGGCTGGTTTTGGTGGGCAGCGTCAGTTCCACCCGTTCCAGCGGTGAAAGCAGCAGGTAACGGCCCGCCGGCAACACTCGTTTGATAAAGCCGTGCCGGTCAACGGTGATGACAAAGTAATCCTCCGGTACCAACCGCATGCCCTGGCGTTGAATTGCTACCGCCACGCCAACCACTGCCACTATCATCCCGATGATTAATCCTGTTACTAACATTGTGGGTCTCCTGTAAAAGTGTGAATATTACACTATTGAGTAGCTGAAAAATAAACACTATATAGTTAGTGTTACAATTACAATAACAGAAAGCCCCATTTTTGTCAATAGGACACTAAGTTTTTTAAGGTTCAGTTTTTCAGTTTTAGCGCGGCCCAAATGCCGCCCACCAGACTCAACTCCATGCCGGCCACGGTTAGCCACCAGCCCCAACCAAACCTGATTGTTTCGTGGTAGGCTTGCTCCAGCCCGGGGTTGGCCAGTATAAACTGCCAAAAGGGCAACGCGATGGCCACCACCGCGGCTACCGCCAGTAACCCGGCCAGCCATCGAATGGGCAACCCGCGCAGCAGCGGCGCAATCACCGCCAGGCCCACCGCCGCCAGCGCCAGCCCCGTTTGCAGCCTGAACTCCGGGGCCTTTAAAATGGCGGGCGTCCACACCGGCGACAGCGCCGCCAGCGCCAGCGGCAGCACCGCCAGCCGCAACGGCCAGCGCCACCAGCGGGGCAAGGCCAGCCGCCGGTTTTCGGCCAGCAACGGCAGGGCCAGCATGGCCACAAACAGCGGCAGCAAAAAATAAAGCCGCTCAAACTGCACCTGTCCGGTGCGGCTTTCGGGTAGAAATTTTACAAACTCGGCCAGTCCCGGCGCAGTGAGTTGCAACACCGCCGGCTCGCGCCAAACCCACGGGGCAAACGCGCCGCCGCTGCCGGCCAGCAGCAAGCCCAGGGTAAGCAGCCAGCCGCTAATTTGGGGTGAAAGGTTTGCTTTCAACGTGATCTACCTGTTTTTAATTTCAATATTAGCCAAGGTGATGCTGTTGCCGGCGGGATTGCCCGCCGCGTCCAGCATGTCCAGCCGGGCAAAAGTAGCGGGCAGGTACAGGCCGATGACCAGCGGGTAGCTGCCCGGTTTTATTTCGGGCGGCAGGGTAATGGCGTGCTGGTCGGCAATGAGTTGGCCGGGCCGCCAGGCGTTGGTGGGCAGTGCCCAGCACACCGGCACGCCATCGGCTTGAGCCGCCGGGCCATTGGCCGTTTCCAGGTGGGTGAACACCTGATAATTGGCCGGAATGGCAGCCAGTGCCCGCCAGTAGAGCGTTACCGGCAGGCGTCCGCCCGGCCAGGCCCGGCGCGTGTCCAGATCAAACCCCACCAGTTGAATCAGGTTGCCAAAATTGGCGTTGGCCGGTTGCGAGCCGCGCGCGGAGCGGGCAAAGGCGGCGGGCGTGGCGCCGGCATCAAACTGGCGGGCCAGCGCGGCATCATCCAGCGGGCCAAGCGGTTGGCCGGCGGGCATTTGCTGCCAGATTTGCATGGTTTTTTGCGGCGGCAGCGTTACCCGCCCAATTTCCTGGTAGCGGCTGTGGATTAAATCGGTGGGGGTTTGCACCGGGTCAATCAAATCGCTGGCTAAAAAGTAGTATTCCGGCTGCGGGTCGCAGGCGCGGGGCGCGCCGCGCGTGTACCAGGTGGTAATATCCGGCTCTTCGTTGCTGCCATAATCGCCGGGTAGTTCGCCGGCGGCAATTTTTTGGCCCACGGATTTCCAGCCGGCGCGGTGCGGAAAGCCAAAAAAACCGGCGGATGGCAGGGTTGAGTAGGGCGTCCAGAACAGGGGCAGGTTGGCGGCGGGGTAATTTTGCCGGTATTCAACCTGGGGTCGGGCAAAGGCATTCCACAAAAACAGGCTTGAGGCCAAAAACAGCGCGCCGGCCAGCAGGTTGGCCAGCAGCGTTCGGCGGGCAGCGGGCAGCAGCAGCCAGCCCCGCGCCGCCAGCAGCGCCCAGGCCGGCGCGGTGGTGTAAATGTGGGTTAGCCCCAGCGCCACCACAAAGTTGTAGCCCCAAAACGGCACGGCCAGCCAACCGATGAGCGCCTGCCACTGCGCCGCGCCCGCCGCCGAGGCATCAATTTTGGCCTGCGCCCGGTTAAAAAACAGCGCCGCAAACGCCGCCAGCAGCAGCGCGGCAAACGGTAATCCGCTTAAATCCGGGCCAACGGCCAGCAACGTGGGCGCAGCCACCACCGCCCCAATGCCGATGGTGGCAGCGGCGGCCAGCAGTTGCCCCCACCGGCCCGCCCGGCTGGGCAGCCAGATTAAAAACGCCAGCGCCAGCAGCCCGGCCACCACCAAATAATACCACGAGCTGTAAAACGTGGTAAAGTGAAAAAAATCGGGCAGGTTGTTGCGGAGTTCATTGCCAATGCGCCCGCCTAGATAATCGCCGGTGCGGTTGGCCTGCGGGTTGAGCGCAAACGGCAGGTAAAACGGCAGCGCCGGCAGCAGCAGCGCTCCGGCAAAAACGGCCAGCGCCCCGGGCAACCGGCGCAGCGCGGATTTATCGGCGGGAGCCAGCAGCAGCCAGCCGATGGCCGGCAGGGCCAGCACGGTATCGTAATGGGCCAGCAGCCCCGCGCCCAAACTCAGCCCGCTGAACAATGCAAATTTTAGCTGGCGCTGCTGCTGCCAGTGCAGGGCCAGCAAAAACGCCAGCGCGCTAAACCAAATGACCAGCGCCTGGTATTGCACAATCCGGCCAAAGGCCACCATAAAGCCGTTGGCGGCCAAAAAACCGGCGGCCAACCAGCCCAGCCGTGAGCCGCCCAGTTGTTTGCCAATCAAATAAATGGTGATGATGGCCAGCAGCGAGGCCAGCGTAAAGGGCAGCCGGGCGGTTGCTTCGGTGATGGTGCCGGTAAACTGCCACATGGCCAGCGGCAGCAGCACTTCGGCGGGGCCTTTGGAGCGCAAAAAGAGGGCGTCGGCGTGGCCGGCCTGCGCTTCGGCGGCGGCAATCATGGCCAGGGCTTCATCGCCCTGAAACTCGCTGTAATCCAGGTTGGCGGCGCGTAAAAAAAGCGCCATCAACAAAATGAGCAGCAGCGGGGCGGCCTCGCGCCAGTTAAACCGGGCGGGCGCGGCGTCCGTTTGTTTTAAAAACAACGGGCTAACGGCCATCGCGTTGAGAATTAGCCACAATTGCCAGCTAAACATGGGGCCGGGCAGGTAGTGCAGCAACAGCGCCGCCAGTTGAGCCAGGCCGTAACTCAGCCCGGCGGCCAGAGTGATTTGCAGCCAGCCCAACTCCGGGGCCAGCCGGCGGCTCCAGCCCCAGCCGGGCAGCAGGCCGATTAACAGCAGCGCCCCGGCCACGCGCAACGGTTGGCCGGCGGGCAACAGCAGCGACAGATTGGCCGCCAGTAACGCGGCTAAAAACCACCGGCTGCTTTTATTGAGCATAATAATAGGTTTTGATAACGGTGATAAGGTCTGACAGCAGGGCGTAGGCGGTTTGGGCCACTTCGCCTTCGTTGAGGTGAATGGTCACTTCGCCCAGCGTATCGGTGAGGAGGGTGAGCGCCGCCGCGCTGCCATTGACGTGGGCCAGCAGGTTGGTAAACGGCAGCATGCTGGGCGTAACGCGGGCCACAACTGTGTTGTCTCGCCAGCGGGCTTCGGCCAAAAGTTTGAAGCGCCGCCCCTGCCGGGCCGCCTCGATGACGGTGCGGGTGGTTAAATGCCGAATGCCGGTGCGGGCAATTTTATCCAGCGAAATGTTGCCGTTGAGCAGGGCGTTTACCAGAATCACGGTTTTTACGGCGGCGTCCCAGCCGTCCAGGTCGTAATCGGGGTTGGCCTCGGCAATGCCCAACGCCTGGGCCTGGCGGAGCGCGTCTTCGGGCGGCAGCCCTTCTTCCATGGCGGTGAGGATAAAGTTGGTGGTGCTGTTAACAATGCCCCTAAACCCCAAAATTTTGGCGGCGGGCAGCACTTCGCGGGCAAAGCTGAATACCGGCGCGCCGTCGAGCACGGTGCCTTCAAACAGAAAGGCCCGGTTTTGGCGGCAGGCCAGGTTTTTAAGCGCGTGAAACGCAAAGGCCGGCGCACTTTTGTTAACGGTAATTACGTGCAGCCCCCGGTTTAGGGCGGCGGTAATGTAATCAACGGCGGGTTGGCCGGAGTTGGGGTTTAGGGTAATGCACTCCAGCAGAACATCGGCGGGAACCTGGTGGATAAATTCCAGCGGGTCGGCCAGGTGACAATCGGGGCAGAGGTCTGACAGGGGTTGCCGGGCTTGACCGGCCTGGAGCAACTGCGCCGGGTCAATTCCGGCGGGATTGATGATAATACCGCGCGTTTTGGTGGCCACGCCCACCAGTTTGAGGGAAACGTTATAGGCGGTGAGTGTTTCTTGCTTTTGGGCCAGTAATCTCAAAAAGGCTTGAGCCACACTCCCCAGGCCGAGCAGCGCCAGCCTAATTTCGGTCATAGTAGGTTTTCTGCCCTTTGCCCAAATTTGGTTTGTTCCAGGCCGGGTTCCATGCGTTGCCCCAGCCCCAAAAACAGCGCTTTATCCAGCGCCAGGGTGGCAATAATGGCGTCTTGCCAATCCAGCCCGGTCAGGTCGGCCAGAGTAATCTGGTCGGGGCGGGTGCGGCCCGGAATGTTGCCTAAAACAAGGCTGCTGAGTTCGCTGTGGATGTGGCCGGAGGTGATAGCGCCGTTGGCCAAACCGTGGCTCACTTCGCCCTGAGCGGCGCTTTGTTCCAGGCTGTCAACCACAATAATATCGGCTTTTTGGAGCGCGTCGGGGTGAAGTTTGGGATTGTTGTTGTTACGGCAGTTGCTGATGGCGGTAAGGTGCGCGCCGGGTTTTAGCCAATCGGCTTTAACCTGCGGTTGCGGGCTGGCGCAGGTGGCAATGATGATATCGGCATTGACCACCGCCGCTTCAACGGAGGGCGCAATTTCAATGTTAACATCGTAGTCTTCAACCACCCGGCGGGCGTAGGTATCGGTTTCGTGGGGAAGTTGCCCCCACACCGAAACGTGGCTAATGCTCCGAACGGCCAGCAGCGCCTTGAGTTGCATAAACGCCTGCTGGCTGGCCCCAATCACCGCCACCCTGGTGGCATTTTTGTTGGCCAGATATTCGGTGGCCAACGCGCCCATTACGCTGGCGCGAACATTGGCCAGGTAGCCGTTATCCAGCAAAATGGCCGCCGGAAAGCCGGTTACGGCATCAAAAACGGTGATCAGCCCGCTGGTAGCCGGCAGGTTTTTGGCCCGGTTGTGGCTAAAATGGTTATCTATTTTGATGACGTAGTAGGGCGTGTTGTGCAGGTAGGTGCCTTTTACGGTGACATTGCCATCTACGGCGGGGATGGGGAGCGAAAAGCTGCCGGGGATGTTAATCCGGCCCTGCGCCGAGGCGACCAGCGCCGCTTCTACCACCGCAATGGCTTCGGGAATGTTGATGGTTTGGCGTAATTCGTCTTCGTTGAGTAATAGAAAAGGCATGTTTATCACCGGCATCCAGGGTTCAACTATGAGTTAGTATATCATAACTTAACCCGGAGAGCTAAAGATTACCCGGCCTGATAGCTTTGGTACACCGCCAGCAGCCGGCGGGCCGCCGCTGCCCAATTAAAGGTTTTAGCCTGGGCCAGACCGCGCTCAACCATAGTTTGGCGCAGGGCTAAATCGGTGGCGGCCTGCGCTAATGCGCCGGCCAGCGCCGGAGCATCGGCGGCGTCTACTTGCAGCGCGGCGTTGCCGGCCACCTCCGGCAGCGAGGAGTTGTTGGCGCACACCACCGGCGTGCCGCAGGCCATCGCCTCAATAACCGGAATGCCAAACCCTTCGTAGTGGGAAGGGTAGGCAAAAATATCGGCCAGGTTGTACAGGGCGGGCAGGTCGGCATCGGCCACAAAGCCGGTAAAGTGGATGCGTTCGGCTGCCGGCGAGTTGGCGGCGGCGGCAAAAATATCATCGTACAGCCAGCCTTTGCCGCCGGCAATGACTAAGTGATGCGTGTTCCGCACCGGCGAATCTGAAAAGGCCCGGATGAGGCCGGTAAAGTTTTTGCGCGGCTCCAGCGTGCCCAGGCCCAGAATAAACCTGGCGGGCAAACGGTATTTTTGCCGGATGGCCTCCAGTTGAGCCGGGCTGGCCGCCGGTTGAAAGCGCTCTTCTACCCCCGCGCCCACCACGGTGATTTTTTCCGGCGGCACGCGGTAAATTTCCAGCAGGTCGTTCCGGGTGCTGAGCGAATCGGCCAGCACGTGGTCGGCGCGGGCCAGGCTGCGCGGCACCACGGTTTCCAGCCAGCGGCGCAGTTTATCTACCGCGCCCTGCGGATGCCGGATAAACGACAGATCATGCACGGTGAGCAAGGCTTTGGCCCGCCCGGTGGGCGGCAGGATAAAGTTGGGCGAGTGGAACACATCAATGGGGCCGGTAAACCAGTTAACCGGGATGGGCGCGTACAGCCGGTGCCAGCCAATGGTAAGCCAGCGTTCGGCCAGGGGCAGCCGGCGGTGGGTAAAATTGGGGTAAGCCGCAAACGCCTGCCAGCCTGCCGGCGGCGCGTCGGCGGCGGCCAGCAGCGTGTATTGATTGCGCCGATCCAGTTGGGCCACGGTGGTAATCAGGCCGCGCGTGTACCGGCCAATCCCGCCGCCCTGTTTAAGGGCCGCGGTGTAATCAATGCCTATTTTTAGTGTGGTCATTGGCAAACGGGTTTGAGGTTAACAAAAGTTTGGCTACCGGCGCGAATTATACTTTACCTGCATTGGCCGGGGCAAGTTGACCGCCGCCGGCCCCGGCGAGCTACGAGCAACGAATTACGAGCGACGAATTATGAGTTACGAATTTTTAATAAAAATGTCGGGCCGCCGACCGGGGTCGTTTCCCGAATAATCCGCCGTTCGCAAATTGGCCTGTTCGATGGTATGATGGGGCCGCGACGAGTTACGAGTTACGAATTACGAGTGACGAGCTACGAGTTACGAGTTACGAATTACGAGTTACGAATTACAAGTGACGAATTACAAGTGACGAACTACGAACTACGAGTGACGAACTACGAGTGACGAATTTTTATTCGTCATTCGTAATTCGTAGTTCGTCATTCCCCAGGGAGTTGATTTTATGCGCGTAAACCACTGGCTGTTGCTGCTGCTTGCCGTTATTGCCGTGACCGCTTTTGCCGGCGGCCCCACTCCCACCCCAACCCCCGCCGCCTCGCCCACGCCGACCGCCACCCCCTCCCTGCCGGTGCTGATGGGCACGCCGATGCCCATCCCTGCCGAGCCGATTACCCCCGATAACCTTGACCGGCTGCAACAACTGGCCATTTGGGGCCGGGGAGCCGCCAAACACGCCGCCTTCAGCCCCGACGGCCAAACCCTGGCCATCGGCACCACCGCCGGGGTGTGGCTGCACGACGCCAAAACCTGGGCCTTGCGCCGCTTTATGCTGACCGATGCAGAGATAAATGCGCTGGCCTTTCTGGCGGACGGCCAACTGATGGCCCAGGTGGGGGGCAAAACCATCAACCGTTGGGATGTGACCACCGGCGCGCTGGTGGGCAGTTGGTCGCTGGATGCCAAGAGAATTGGCTCAAACCGGACCGCCTTTGCCCCCGATGGAACCAGGGTAGCCTCACCATTGGGAGATGGGGATAAGGTTGGCATCTGGGAGCTACCGGGCGGTAAACTACTTTCTGCGTTGAAGAGTCAGCCTGGCTCTGAACGCCTGGCAAATGCTCTGGCTTTTTCATCCGACGGCACAATCGTGGCTTCAGCAATGATCCCCGACATCGGCGCCCCCCACCTCTCGGCCACATTGAACAGTGTCGTGGCGGTCTGGAACGTCAAAACCGGGGCATTGATCCACACCTTGCCTTTGCCTGACCGGGAGGCGATGTCGAATATCGTCTTTTCCGCCGATGGCAAGCTGCTGGCGGCGGCCAGCGGTAAGAGTATTTTTGTCTGGCAGGTGGAGACAGGCGAACTTTTGCAGACCCTCACGGGACACACCGACTCTATACTGAGTTTGGCCCTTTCGCCCGATGGCGCGCAACTGGCTTCGGCATCGTTTGACAAGACGGTTCGCCTGTGGAGCGTGGCGGAAGGGAGATTGCTGCATACATTGCCGGAACCTACGACGCACCAACTGGTTTTCTCCGCCGATGGAACTGTTTTGGTCTCTGCCCCCTTGTTTGCCAATGACCCGGTAAATCTGTGGGACACCGCCACCGGCGCGCTCCTGGGAGAAGTTGAGGGCTACACCAACGGTATTTCCGGCCTGGCCGTTGCCGCCGACGGGACGGTGTACACCACGCAGCCCCGCAACCTGGGCCTCCGCCGTTGGGATATTTCAACCGGGCAAATCACCCGCCACTATCCCGAGCAGTACGTGGGCGGTCTCGCTGTCTCGGCCAACGGGCAAATCCTGGCCGCCGGCCATTTCGACCCTTACGACCATTACCCCTCACCCTCAGTCCTGGTCTGGAATGCCGCTACCGGTCAACTGCTGCAAACTTTGAAAGATTACTGGCAATCGGTTGATAGCCTGGCCCTGTCACCGGAGGGTGACTTGCTGGCCTCTTCAGAGAACGGGGCCATCGATATCGACAATACCCAAACCGGGGAGCAAGTGCATCTTCTTTGGGCAGGGGAGGGCCGGGGGCCAAGCACATCGCTGGCTTTTTCACCCGATGGCCTGAAATTAGCCGCAAACAGATACAAGGTTTATATGTTTGAGGTTCAAACCGGCAAGCTTTTGTTTACCCTGGATGAAGACGTGTCTTCTACCTTTTCCCCCGATGGAACGATGATAGCCACCAGGGATGGGAAAGGCCAGATCAATTTACGGAAGGCTGATACGGGGGAAATAGTGCGCCCGCTGGGCAAAGGGTACAGCCCGACTTTCTCGCCGGACGGACGGATGGTGCTGGCCTCGGTGGTCGGCGGAGTTCAGTTGTGGGAGGTAGCCACGGGCCGGTTACTGCGGGCGGTTACCGGGATACCTGGCATTGGAAAGGTTAGGTTTCTGCCCGATGGCAAAATGTTGCTCTCCCGCTCATCATACGATGGTGGCATTGCCCGGTTTTGGGGTATCCCGCCGCAATAACCTGCCGGGCGCAAAACCTCAATAATCCCTGTCAAAAATTCGTTCCATTCGTTCCATTCGTGAAATTCGCGTTGGGTTTGGGTGTAGGTCACGTTTAAAACGTGACCTACGTTTGAAACGCGGCCATTCCGCGTGGAGTCGTCACCGTTTAACGCGGAGTCGTGACCGTTTAACGTGGAGTCGTGGCCGTTTAACGTGGAGTCGTGGCCGTTTAACGCGGAGTCGCCGCCGTTTAACGTGGAGTCGTGGTCATTCCACGTGGAGTCGTCACCGTTTAACGCGGAGTCGTGGCCGTTTAACGTGGAGTCGCCGCCGTTTAACGTGGAGTCGTCACCATTTAACGTGGAGTCGTCACCGTTTAACGTGGAGTCGCCCGGTTTCAGGGCGGGGGCAAAACCTCAACGCGAATGGCCCGAATTGCCCGAATACCGCGAATAATTCCTT
>CAZFCE010000027.1:0-51747 GCA_964517605.1 uncultured Caldilineaceae bacterium
CTGGACCGAAGCCGGCCTGATTGTAACCAACGGCCCCTACACCCTGCGCGAATGGACGCACGGCGCCAGCCTGATGTTTGAAAAGAACCCGCTGTGGATTAACGCCAAAGATGTTCAGATTGACCTGTTTGGCGGCCCGATTATTCAGGAAGCCTCCACCGCGCAAGCCATGTATGAAAACAACGAAATTGATATAATGTCCGATCCGCCTGCCTGGAGTCCGCCGCTGCCGGACATGGATCGCATTAAAGCCGACCCGGAACTGAGCAAACAACTGCTCAATGCGCCGCAACTTTGTACCTACTACTACGGCTTTATCAGCGCCAAACCGCCGTTTGATAAACTGCTGGTTCGCAAGGCCTTCTCTGCCGCCATTGACCGCCAGGGTTTGATTGACAACCTGATAAAAGGCGATCAGCTTCCGGCCCACTCCTTTACCTCGCCCGGAAACTTTGGGAACGTTGCCGATGACAAGAAAGTGGGCAGCTTCATGCTTGAAGGCACCTACGCCGACCGGGTGAAACAGGCGCAACAATGGCTGGCCGAAGCCGGCTACCCCGAAGGCAAAGGCATTGACATTCTGTTGATGCACAACACCTCCGAATCTCACGCCCAGATTGCTCAGGCGGTGCAGGCCATGTGGCAAGAAGCCTTCCCGCAAGCCAAAATCAAAATCGAAAACCAGGAATGGGCGGTTTACTTAAAAACCATGTTGCCCACCAGCCCCAACACCGAAAAACCCAACGTTTACCGCATGGGCTGGTGCGCCGATTACCCGGATGCCAACAACTGGCTGAACGAAGTGTTCAACAGCAAGAGCGCCCAAAACTACGCCATGTACAACAGCCCGGAATTTGACAAGCTGGTGCAGGATGCCGCTGTCGAAGCCGACCCGGCCAAACGCCAGGAATTTTACAAACAGGCCGAAGAATTGCTGGTTGATAAAGACATTCAAATTGCCCCCATCTACTACTACACCTATGTTCGCCTGTACAAACCGTGGGTAACTCCGGTTATCAGCCCCGTTACCGGCGACCCCATTGCCGAATGGAAAATTGATGTCGCGGCCAAAAACGCGGCCCGGAGCAAATAGTCTCTGACCGTTTTTTGACCGGCCTGGTAGTGGCGCAGCCTTTGTTGGCAAAGGCTGCGCCACTTTTTTCTGTGGTTGTTTGTTATTGGTTGGTGGTCAGGGCGTATTGAACGCAGATAGCTCAATACGCCCTGACCAGCGCCTGATAACAACCCGGTTGTGGGTTGATTCAATTGTTACAAGGAGGCCTCAATTGATAGCATATATTCTCCGCCGTATAATCTGGTCAATTCCCGTAATTTTGCTTTTAACCTTTGTGATTTTTTACCTGATGCGGATTATGCCCGGTGGCCCGTTTGATTTTGCCGGCGACAAAAGCCTGCCCAAAGCCGTAACGGAAAACCTGAAGCGCCGCCACCACCTTGAATGGCCAATGGGCTGGCAATTCTCATCCTACGTGCTGGGCGATGATATTACCGGCGGCGTTTGCCAAAAACTGTCTTTTTTAAGTAGCTGCGAACCTGTTTTAAAATCGTATGAAATGGGCGTGTCCACCGGCCTTATCCGGGGCGATTTGGGCATGGCCTTAAAATTGCGGGGCCGCACCGTGAACGATCTGGTTAAAGAATCATTCCCCATCTCGTTTCAACTGGGGGTGATCGCCTTAACGCTCTCTTTGTTAATTGGCATTCCCACCGGGGTAATGGCGGCGCTCAAACAAAATACCTGGGTTGATTACGCCTGTAGTTTTATGGCGGTGCTGGGTATGTCTATTCCCAGTTTGGTGTTGGGGCCGCTGCTCATTTGGGTTTTCCCGCTCACTCTCGGCTGGTTTCAAATTGCCACCTGGGGAGCCAAACCGCCCTTTATTTTAGGCGTTATTCCCACCAATTTTTTCTCCTGGACCTTCTGGTCATACGCAGTTCTGCCGTCGGTGGCGTTGGGCACCGCCTTTTCAGCCTCGATTGCCCGGCTAACGCGGGCCAGCCTGCTGCAAGTTATCCGCGAAGATTATATCCGCACCGCCCGCGCCAAAGGCTTAAAAGAACGCGCCGTGGTAACGGTGCATGCGCTGCGTAACAGCCTCATCCCGGTTGTTACCGTAATTGGGCCGCTGCTGGCAATGGTGATCACCGGCACGTTTGTCATCGAGCGGATTTTTGGCATTCCGGGCATGGGCAAGCACTTTGTGACCAGCATTGGCAACCGCGATTATCCGGTGATTACCGGCGTTAGCCTGATTTTTGCCATTTTGCTGGTGCTGGCCAATCTGGTGGTTGATATTATGTACGCCTGGCTCGACCCCAGGATTAGCTACAAATAACCGGGCTTTCTGGAAAAGGGGAATGAATTATGGCCGTTGCTGAACAAGCCGCACAACCGGTTGCCGTACCCAATCGCCGCATTCGCACGCCACTCGGCGATGCCATTCAACAGTTGATAAAAAACAAGGTGGCGGTTGGTAGTTTAATTTTTATTATCTTGATGTTGCTGTCGGCCGTTTTTGCCGACTATTTGAATGGTTATTATTTACAGGGCTACCAGGCCGAACTGGAAAAAACCAACCAGATGGCCTATGCCAAGCAAACGCTGCAAGATAACAGCGCCATGCCGGGCCAAACCTCCAAAAACCCGGACTTGCAAGGGTTTGTGTACTGGTGGGGCGCCGATAACCTGGGCCGCGATATTTACACCCGCACGTTATACGGCACCCGCGTGTCAATTTCGGTGGCGTTGGTGGCTGGAGCGGTCAGCTTGATTATGGGGTTGGTGTACGGGCTGGTAGCCGGTTACGCCGGCGGTCGCACCGACGACTTGATGATGCGGTTTGTGGATTTTTTATACGGGCTGCCGCTGTTGATTGTGGTTATTTTGTTGCAGGTGTTCTTCAAATCGCTTCAACGCCGGGGTGAATCCGCCGGCCTGATTGACTGGATTTTGGGCATTGATCAGGCTATGGGCGGCATGTTCTTTGTGTTTATTGTGATGGGCGCGTTAAGCTGGCTGGGCATGGCCCGGATTGCGCGCGGGCAAACCCTGTCAATCAAACAAAAAGAATTTGTCGAAGCGGCCCGCGCCACCGGCGTAAAAACGCCGCGCATCATTTTCAGGCAAATTCTGCCCAACATTTTGGGCACATGCATTGTGCAAGAAACCCTAAACACCCCCGGTTACATCCTCACCGAAGCCTTTTTAAGCTTTATTGGTCTGGGCGTAAACGCGCCCACACCCAGTTGGGGCATTATGATTAACGAGGCGTTTCAGGGGATGCGCTCTTATCCGCACGCGCTGGTGGCTCCGGCGGTGGCGCTCACCTTAACCGTGCTGGCCTTTAACTTTTTAGGCGATGGCCTGCGCGATGCCTTTGACCCTCGCCTGCGCGATTAGCCGGGGTGGGGCAAACTGTAGGGAAAAATACAGGGACAGGCTCAACGGCCTGTCCTTTTTTATTGGCGTTTTTCGGGCGATTGCCAACGCGGGTTATCAATAATTTTGGGCTGGCCGTTTTCTTCAACCACCAGCTTGCGGAACCCCTGGCTCTCAATGCTGCCGTAATCGTGCCCGGCATGGCCCGGATACACAAAAAAGAAAACCAGCGCCTGCTCGGAGCTAACATTAACCGTGCGATGCGCCCAGCGCGGCGGCACGTACACAATCCGGCCCGGCTTCATTTCTTTGATGGCCCAATCGCCTTCGGGCGTTTCCATCACCAGCAAGCCGCGCCCGCGCAGGCAGTGGTACACCTCGGCGGTTTCGCGCACGGCGTGAAAGTGGCCTTTGGTCATAAAATATTCGTTGCCAACTTTACCCGGATGCAGTACCGTGAGGCCGGTTAGCAACTCGCCGGCAACCTGGGGCCGGTTGATTTCGTACACCTCGTACAGCACCGTGTCGTCGTGGGCCAGCATCGCCTCGTAATCGGCCTGGTGCAGGTATTGCCCCGGCATCGCCGATAACCGGCGCACCTGGTGTTTGTCAAACTTTTCCAGTTTTTGGCCGGCGAGATCAATTTCAATTGTAAATGGAAAATTTACCGCAATGCCCATAAGCTGATGTCCTTACCGGTTGCTAAAATAAAACGGTGTTTGTGCTTCCCCACAAGATTCATTCTTTGCTTTTACCCCAGCGCGTTGAGGGTTTGCCGCAGCCGCGCCGCCAACTCATCAACTTCGGCCCGGCTGATGATTAACGGTGGCAGCAGGCGCACCACGTTTGGTCCGGCTACCAGCGCAATCAGCCCGTGCCGGCGCGCCTCGGTTACAATTTCCACCGCCGGCGGCACAGAAACCAGCCCCCACATTAGCCCTTTGCCGCGCACCGCCGTAATCAGCGGCGAGGCGGCTGCTTCCTGCTCAAGTTTTTGGTGTAAATATTGGCCGGTGGCCTGTACCTGCGCCAAAAATTCGGGCTGGTTAATGTGATTGAACACCGCCCGCGCCACCGCGGTAATCAGCGGGCCGCCGCCAAAAGTGGTGCCGTGGTCGCCGGGGGCCAGGGTGTTGGCCACCGCCTGGGTTAATAACACCGCGCCCAGCGGCAGGCCGCCGGCCAACGGCTTGGCTATCGTCATTATATCCGGGCTGATGCCGTAGCCCTGGTGCGCCCACAACGCGCCGGTGCGCCCCATGCCGCACTGCACTTCATCAAAAACAAGCAGCGCGCCGGCATCGGTGCAGATTTGGCGCAGCCCGGCCAAAAATTCGGGCGAGGCCGGGGTAACGCCGCCTTCGCCCTGTACCGGCTCAACAAAAACGGCGCAGGTTTTGGCGGTGATGGCCTGCCGGGCGCTATCGAGATTGTTAAACCGGGCAAACGATACGCCGGACAGCAGCGGCTCAAAGGGCTGGCGGTATTTCTCGGTGGCCGTGAGCGACACCGCGCCCACGGTGCGCCCGTGAAACGAGCCGGTAAAGGCCACCAGGTCGGTTTTGTCCGGCTGGCCGTTAGCTTTGGCCCACTTCCGGGCAAACTTGAGCGCCGCCTCGTTGGCTTCGGTCCCGGAGTTGCAAAAGAACACCCGCTCGGCAAACGACGACTCGCACAAATCGCGGGCCAGCAGCGCCGGCGCGGCGGTGTGGTACAGGTTAGATACGTGCAACAGGCCGTCGGCGGCCTGTTTGAGAGCCTCCACCACCACCGGGTGGTTGTGCCCCAGCGCATTCACCGCGATGCCGCTGCCGGCGTCCAGGTATTCGTTGCCCGCCGCATCGTACAGCCACACCCCGTGGCCGCGCTCCAGCACCAGGTTGGGCCGCGCGTAAATTTGCAGCGTATATTTCTGTTCAAGCTCGATAATGGTTTGCCCGCTTTGCTCGCCGGTCATGGCTGCAATCCCCCTTGAAAATAACGAATTACAAACTACGAGTTACGAATTGTATCACACCATTCGCGCTTTGTGTTAAAAGTTGTCCGTAGCCAAATGTGACCACAAATTTCGTCACCTGGGCCTGCAACGGCATCGGTTTTTAAAACCATCACAAGGTTTTTATCATACCCTTTCTTGCAATAATGTCCATTTTGCGGTGATGGCAAACCTTAAAAAGTAAAAATTCGTTCGGTTCGGGGTCAAAATAAGCCCGGTTTTGAGCTTTTGAACTGCCATACTAAAAACAGCCAAAAACCGGGAGGGGAATATGGTTCAACGCGGAAAGTGTGGAAAAGCCGGCGCGGTATTGCTGGCGGCGGTTTTGTTGTTGGGGGTGGCCGTTTGGCGAGACAAACCTGGCGGTTTGGCGCTGGCCGCTCCCCCCGATTTGTTCTTTTCGGAAATGATCGAAGGCTCCGGCAACAACAAGGCGCTGGAAATTTTCAACGGCACCGACCAGCCAATTGACCTGGCGGCGGGCGGTTACGCCGTGCAGTTCTTTTTTAACGGCAGCGCCGCCGCCGGAACCACCATCGCTTTAACCGGCGTTATCGCGCCCGGCGAGGCGTTTGTGCTGGCCCACGGCAGCGCCGACCCGCAGATTTTGGCCCAGGCCGACCAGCTTTCCACGGCCTCGTTTTTTAATGGCGATGATGCCATCGCGTTGAGCAAAGCCGGCGCGTTTGTAGATGTTATCGGCCAGATTGGTACCGACCCCGGCAGCGAGTGGGGCAACGGCGCAACCAGCACTCAGGATAACACCCTCCGGCGAAAAGCGGTGATTGATGCCGGCGATACCAACGGCGCGGACTCGTTTGACCCCGCGCTGGAATGGGACGGCTTCGCGTTGAACGATTTTACCGGTTTGGGCCAACACCTGCCCGCTCCGGCTACCGCCACGCCCACCGAAACCCCATCTCCCGCCGAAACGCCAACCCCTGCCGATACGCTCACCCCCACGGTTACGCCCACCCTCACCGAAACGCCGGTTATCACCGATACGCCCACTCCCACGGAAACAGCCACACCTACCGGCACGCTTGCTCCCACCACCACGCCAACGCTCTCCGCCACGCCCGTTCCCGCCGGCGCGGTTGTCATCAACGAGGTAGCTTGGGGCGGCACCAAAGCTAACGCTAACGATGAATGGCTGGAGCTATTTAACACCACGGCAGCCACATTGCCGCTGGATGGCTGGGTGATTACCGGCACGCGCGGGTTGAACATTTCGCTGGCCGGCAAAACCATCGCTCCCGGCGCGTACTTTTTGATTGAGCGCACCGATGATACCACCGTCAACGATATTCCGGCGGATTTGATAGCCAGTTTTGGCAGCGGCCTCAACAACAGCGGCGACGCCCTGTTTCTTTCGGCGGGCGGCGTGGTGGTGGATACGGCCAACGCCGATGGCGGCCCGTGGCCGGCAGGCAGCGGCAGCCCCGATTACATTTCGATGGAGCGCCTTAACCCGGCCCAGCCCGATACCGATGCCAACTGGCGCGGCAACAACGGCACCCTCCGCAACGGGTTGGCCGCCGATGGCGCGTTGCTAAACGGCACGCCCCGGCAACTCAACTCCGCCGCCATGCCCGCACCCACGCCCACTCCGCCGCCGGCGCTTTACATCAGCGAAGTGCTGTACGATGGCCTTACACCCACCACCGAAGGGGACGAGTTTGCGGAAATTTGTAATCCTAATGGCAGCGATGTTAATTTGGCCGGCTACAAAATCGGCGATGAAGAAACGCGCGGCGGCGGCGAAAGCATGCTCTTTTTGCCCAACCTTACTTTGCCGCCGGGCGGTTGCGCGGTGATTGCCAAACGCGCCGCCGATTTTACCGCCCGTTTTGGCCGCTCACCCGATGCCGAAGCCGCCGCTCTGCCCAAATATACCGCCTGGGGCAGCGGTAGCTGGTCGTTGGCCAACACCGGCGATGAACTGCTGTTGCTTGGCCCCAACGACGAAATTTTTGACAGCGTGGCCTTTCGCAATGGCGAATACGGGGCGCTGGGGCTAACCGGCGAGTCCACCGCGCCCAAACCGCTCAGCCTGCAACGGGTTTGGCTAACCGATACCAACTCGATGGACTACGATTTTGTCCGCGCCAACCCCAACCCCGGCCAACCTACCTGGCCGCCGCCGCCACCGGCTTCGCCGCTACCGGCAGCCTCGCTGCCCAACGGCATGCAGGCGTACTGGGGCCATTTTCACGCCCACACCACCGTTTCGGACGGAGCCGGTCCGGCGCACTACGCCCTGGCAATGGCTCGCGCCGCCGGGCTGCATTTTTACGCCATCACCGATCACGACTGGCGCATTGACCCGGCGGAGTGGACGGCGGCCTTTAGCCAAACCCAGGCCGCCACCGTACCCGGCGCTTTTGTGGCGCTGCGCGGCGTGGAATGGAGCCACGACACCGCCGGACATATCAACGTGTTTAGTACCGGCACTTTGCTCAGCCACGCCAATCCCCTGCTGGCCGATTTATCCAGCCTGTACGACTGGCTGGCGGTCAATCCGGCGGCAGTGGCCCAGTTTAACCACCCCGATCCCAGCTACGGCGGCACCTTCAATGATTTTGCGCCGTATCCCGCCGCCGTTCCCTCGCTGGCGTTGCAGGAAATTGGCAATAACGCGCAGGGCTACAAATTTTATGAGCCATCATTTTTGCAGAGCAATTTTACCGGCTGGCGCGTTGCGCCTGTAATCAACGGCGATAACCACGCCGCCGATTGGGGCAGCGATATGCCGGCCCGCACCGGCATTATTGCGCCGGCGCTCACCGAAGCCGACCTTTTGGCCGCGCTCCGCGCTCGCCGGGTTTTTGCCACCGAAGACAGCAACCTGGCCCTGGCGCTGCAAGCCAACGGCAACTGGCAGGGCAGCGAGTTACCCGGCGGCGGCCAACTGGCCCTGGTGATATCCGCCATTGACCCCGACGCCGAGCCAATCACCCTGCACCTGTACGACCGCAACCTGCGGCTGCAAACCATGTCTTTTAACGGCGCTAACGTGGAGTGGAAAATCAATATTGAGGCTTTGCCCGGCCATTTTTATTGGGTAAAGGCGGTGCAGGCTGATGGCGACCGGGCCTATACCGCGCCTGTCTGGCTCAATGGCGATGCGCCGCCGGACGTGGTGCAAATCAGCGAGGCGCTGCCCGCGCCGTTTGAGCGCGATTGGGACGGCGACGGACAAGCCGGCTATACTGACGAGTGGATTGAATTGCGGAATCCAATGGCTCGCCCGGTGGGGTTGGGCGGCTGGCGGCTGCGCGATTCATCCGGCGCAACTTTTACCATCCCGCTGGGCACCGATCTGCCGCCCGGCGCTTTTGTAACGTTCTACGCCACCCAAACGCAAATCAGCCTGAACAACAGCGGCGATACCATCACTTTGTTGCATCCCACCGGCGCGGTTATTGACGAGTTTCGGTACGACCATTCGCCCGGTTACGATGTGAGCTGGTGTTATTTGCCCGCCGCCGGCAACCGTTGGAGCGATAGCTGCGGCCCTTCGCCCAATGCCGAAAACTGGGAATTGCCCGCCGCCGGGCCACTGCACGCCTCGATTTTTGAGGCTAAACGCTTTACCCGGAATGCCTGGGTTGAGGTGAAAGGCCGGGTTACAGCGCCGCCGGGCGTGTTGGGCAGCCGCACCATGTATATTCAGGATGACACCGCCGGAATTTTGGTTTACCTGCCCCGCGACTTTAACCGAACCCTCAATTTAGGCGACCGGGTGCGGGTAACGGGTGATCTGCGCCAGTTTCACGCTGAGTTTGAAATTGCGGTGGATGAACCCGGCGACGTGCATTTTATCGAGCCGGGGCTGCCCCCGCCGCCGCTGCCCATTGTCACCACCTCGCTGCTGGAGCCGTACGAGGGCATGCTGGTGCAACTCAGCGGGCAGGCGGTTGGGTTTAAAGGCTGGTCAACCCTGTGGCTGAATGATGGCACCGACCCGGCCAAAATATATTTTCGCCGCAGCACCGGCATCCAAAAACCGTTTATCAAGGCCGGCACGCCGCTCACGGTGGTTGGCGTGGTGAGCCAATACGCCGACCGCGACGACCCGGGCCGAGATGATTACCGGTTGCTGCCGCGCTACCAAACCGACCTGGTTTTGTCCGCTGCCGCGCCGGTAACACCCACGCCGCCGCCCAATTGGCCCAAATTTCTGCCAGAAACCGGGTATTAATCGTGGCGCGGTTTTCAAATTTTAAAAAACAATTATATAATCAGGGTAACTAATTTGTCGCATGCTCCTCTTTTCATTGTTTAATGGCGAGAGGTTCCTCCTACGTTCAAATTAGTTTTCATCCCCGCTGAGCCTTCCCTGAAAAGGGGGGGCTTTTTTTCTTTTGCGGCGCAGTTCGGGTAAAATCGCGGGTTGAATTAACACACATAGGTGATGTATGAAAAAAGTTACGCAACAGGCGCTCACGGCGGCGCTGTGGAAAATATTTTATCGCTCCGATGAACCGCTGCCCTGGGAAACGGGCGCGGATTTTCCGTGGGGCGACCCCGAATTTGGCCGGCGCACGCTGGCCGAGCATCTTGACGAAAGCCACGGCGCGGCGTCGCGCTCGATGCAGGAACGTAACCTGCAAATTGACTGGCTGTGGCGCAAACTGGAGTTACAGCCGGGCATGCACATTTTTGATATTACATGCGGGCCGGGGTTGTACGCCGTTGAACTGGCCCGGCGCGGCTGCGCCGTAACCGGCATTGATATTAACCCGGCGGCCATTGAGTACGCCACTAATCTGGCGCAACGCGCCGGCGTGGCCAACCGCTGCACCTTTATCCGGCAGGATGTGCGCGCCATGGCCGATTACCACGAGCAATTTGATGTGGCGCTGTTTTTGTACGAGCAGTTGGCCGTGTACGTCACCGCCGAGGCCCGGCTGCTGCTGGACAAAGTGGCCCGGTCGTTAAAGCCGGGGGGCCGGCTGGCGGTGGAATTGCTCAACCGGGATAACGTGGACAAAACCGATAGTAGCTGGTGGTTTACCGATGACACCGGCTTGTGGGGCGATTCGCCATTTTTGCACCTGGGGGAGCGCATTTGGGATGACGAATTGCAAGCTTCGCTTGAACGCTACCATATTTTGCACCTGGAATCCGGCCAGTTGAAGCAGTACACCCTGTTTGACCAAACCTACGCTGTGCCCGAGGTGGTGGAGTTGTTAAACCAGGCCGGTTTTGGCGCGGTGGAGCATTACCTCAACTGGGCCGGCCTGCCCCTGTACGATGCCGGCGAATGGGTGGTGTACCTGGCCAAAAAATAGCGCGTTTAAGCCGGATTAAGGATTAGCTGGTCAAGCTCGTCAAGAATCGCCGAATCGCGGTTTAAATCAAATTTGCGGGCAAAATGCGCGGTTGAGGCTTGCAGGTTGGGCAGGTCGGTCAGAGTTAGGGTTTTGGGATGACGGCCTCCCGCCGACCAGTCGGTATAACGATAGACGTTGTTACTCAAGCGCAGGCCGGGGGCATTGGCCAGCATTGTTTGAAAATACGATTCATCAGCCAATGTAGCCCGGCGGTAATGCCTGTTTAACTTTGGGTTTGTTTGAAATGAATGGATGATGTGCGCGACGGTACGGGCGTTGGTTAAAAACCAGGCACCGCCGGCATAACAGCGAAACTCGGCGGAGAAGGGCGTTAACGGGCGCGCTAATCCGGCGGGTAGCCGTAGCCGCGTTCGGAGGCGATGCCAGCGTCGGGGTAAAAACGGAGCCAATAATACGGTGTGGTAACGCTGGCAACACAATTTATCCCACCAGTGAGACAGGTTGGCCGGGTCAATCAGGCGGTGATGAATATGCGCGTCGTAGGGGCTGGCCGCGATGTCGCCAATAATTTGTTGGGCCGGTTTAATGGGATAATCAGCTCCGCTGAGCAGTATAAACCAATCCGGCGCAGCGGGCGCGCTGAACATCACCTGTAAACACCGCACAGTTGCCTCAACTACCGAAAAATCGCCCCACAGGGTTGCCAAGTGGGGCCGGATAAACGTTACATTGGCCGGAAAATCAGCCGTATCAAGAGAACATTGCCCAAAATCGTGGTGGCAAACAATTGGTGGCCGGTTAAACATGGTATTAAGGGTGGCTACCAGCCGGTGAATTTGAAGCGGATTCTGGTGGGTAAGCAGGACAAAACCAATCTTTATACCCATAAAATTTTCCTGTCTTTTTGCAAGTGACGTTTGTAGTTAGCGGCAGGCGGTGCGGCTGGCATCCAGGCCGATATTTTTCTTTAGCCAATCAAAATTGAGCGCGTTGGCCTGCGGGCAAAAAGCCGTGGTGTCCAGATTGTACTCCACGCCAAACACGGCTTTGTTGGCGGCCACAAACGGCGTTAATTTTGAGCACTCACCAAATTCAAAACATTGCTCGTTGAGCGCCCAATCAAAATAACTTATTAACTGCGGAATTTGATCCAGGTCATTTTTTAAGCCGATGGACAACCCCCGGTTGTGGGCCTGTTCGGACAGCCAGCGGTTGTAGGCCAGTTGGTCAGCGGCGGCAAGCGAAAAGCCGGAGTCATTGGCGTAGCCGTCAACGTTATCCGGTTCAACGCCATCGCACTTCTTTTCTACGGCCAGGTTTAGCCGGGCCTGCATAATGGGGCTAAGCGTGCTAATCTGGCGGATATCGAGCCACTTTTCATCGGGCCAGCCATCCAGCGTGTTGCCCAGCACCGCCGCCGGAAAGCTGCCCTCATCGGACCGCCAATTCTCCCAGCTTCCGGCGCTAAAATAACAAATCACCGTGCGGCCGGCGGCGTGGAGTTGGTTGATGGTGCTCTGCGGCGCGTCAAACAGGTCAATATCGTACATTTGCACGTTAAAGCTGGTATCAATAGTGTCCTTGAGTTGCCACTGCCAGCTAACGCCGGGAGCGGGCCGCCAGATGCGGCTGCCGGCAAACACCACCGGCAAATAGGTAGAAATCACCGGGGTGGCGCTCAACCCGGTGATTTCAGCGGGGTGAGCCGCCGGCGCAGCGACGATGACGCTTGTTTCCGGCAGCGCCAGCCCGCACCCCAAAACGCCCATTAGTATCAGTTGTCCCAAAAGCAACGCTTTAAAAATTCGGTGCGCGTTCATCAAAAATCATCCTCTCAAGGTTCTTTTGCGGCCAGTTTGCGGCGCAGCCGGGTTTGCCGCTGCTTCAAATCGGCCAGCCAGGTGCGCCGCTCCGGTGCGGGCATAGCCGCCCGGTTGAGTAGCTCCTGCGCGGCCAGAGTCCAGCGCAACGCCGTGGCGTAATCGCGCCGGCGGTGCTCAAAATATTTGGCCAGTTCGATGTGCGCGTAAAGCTGGCGGCCATCTGCCGCCAACTGCCAGCCGGCTACGGCGGCGTCCCAGTTGCCGCGCCGTTTTTCCAGCAGCGCCAGCCGTTGTTGAATGTCCCAATAGTGCGCTTCGGGCAGATCGTTGCGCTGCAAGCCTTCGGCCCACACCTGCGCCGCCGCCTCAATTTGGCCCAACGCCTCAAACAATTTGCCAATCGCCACCAGATCAAGCGCGTGCTGCACCGCTTCGCCCAGCGGATTGGCCAGCATGTGGGCCATCTGGTTGAGCAGCGCGGCCATCGCCACCACGTCAAGGCGGTTGTGGTAAAACACGCCGGCCAGCGGGCGGGCGTCGCCGGTGCGAAGGTAATCAAAATAAAGCTGCGGGATGAGCCAGCCGGGGGTGTCTTCGCCGGTGCGCTCGCACTGTAAAATGGCCCGCTCCAGGTTGCCCAGGCTGCGGCTGGGCAGGCGGTCGCGCCACAGGCCGCGCGCCAGCGGCAGCAGATCCAGGTGCGCCAGCTCTGGCAGCGGCGATTTGCGCCCGTTGAGCGTGTAGCGCGTGTTGAGCAGCGGCGCGTCAAAACTTTTGCCGTTAAATGTTACCAGCGCCCGGCACGGCTGCAAAAATTCGGTCAGAGCGGCCAGCAGGGCCGGCTCGGCGGTGGGGTCGCGCATAAAAAATTGAGCCAGCCAAAAGGCATCGCCATCAAACCGGGCCGCGCCCACTAAAAAAGCGTAAGTGCCGGTGCCGCCGGCCAGCCCGGAGGTTTCGGTATCGAGAAAACCAATCTGGTGCAGCCCGCATTGGGCCAGCCGGTTATCTTGCAGCCAGCCGGCCACCGCCGCCAGCGAGGTTTGCGGCCACAGCCCCACCTGCCCGTGGCGGTGTTCGGGGGAATAGCGGGTTTCGGCCACAAACACCGGCCCGCAGGCGGTGAGCCAGTCGGCCCCGGCCACCACCGCTTCAATGGGGAAATCGGCGGGCATGCTGCGGCGGGGCGGCGGCAGGTTGCGCGCGCCCACCTGCACGCCCAATGATTTGAGTTTATCAGAAAGTGATGGCATGGTGTTTTAGGTTACAAGTTACAAACATTCTATGGCACTCTTTTTATAACAGCATTTTTAACAGCGCCAGCGTTTCCCGTTTGCCGCCGCGGCCATCCTCACCGGCGGGGCCAACGCAACCGGGGCAGCCGTCGGCGCAGGGGCAAGCCAAAACCAGGGCGCGGGCGTGAGCAATCAATTCGGCGTGCAGGTTGAACAACGCTTCGGCAAAACCAATGCCGCCCGCCGCCATTTCGTAAATCACCACCACCGGCTGGCCACCGGCCAATGGCGATTGCGGCTCGGCGTGCAGGCCGATGTCGTGGACATCGCACATTAAAAACAGCGGAGCCAATTGCCCCAGCACCGCCGCCAGCCCGGCCAACCCGCTGCGCATTTGCACCGCCGTTTCGGCGCGCTGGTGGCAGGCGCGGCACAGCGTTACCAAATTCTCCAGCCGATTGGCCAGCCGGTAATCGGCAAACTGCCGGAACGGGATTTTGTGGTGCACATCGTGCTGGCGGCCCTGTTCCGGCGCGCCGCACATCTGGCAGCGATAGCCGTCGCGGGCGCGGGCGGCATTGCGCTGCGCGGCCCAGTTTGGCCCGTATTTATTGGGATCGTTGCCCCACAATCCGTCTTCGCGTAGCGAGTTAACGGTGGCTTCCGCCAGCGATAACCAGTAGCCGGTGGTCGCCAGGTCGCTGGGAGGCAGGCTGACTTCGCCGTTGCCAAGTTGCTGGTGGGTAAACCACTGCACCATATTGTACCCGGTAACTTGCCGCGTCACCAGAATTTCGCCGTGCTGTTTGTGGCCGCCGGGAACGGCAACCTGCGCCTGCGTTTCAATCAGGCTGACGGTGGTGGTTTGTTGGGGTTCGGTGTAGTAATCCACACGCGCCGGGCGCAGGTAGGCCAGGTTTTGCGCCAAATCAAGTTGTTCCACCCGGTAGCTCTGGCCTTCGTGCAGATAAATAGCCTGGGGATGCACCATCCACGGCGCGCTGGCGCTGTCCACTTCGCCAATGGTTGCCCACGAGTCGTCGGCTTCGTCCGCCGCCGCCAGCAGTTTTACGCTAACCGGCGAGGCGCTACGCAGCGAAACCTGCTCGGCGGGGTATTGGTCGGCCATCCAGAAAAATTTTTGGCCGGACTGGTGCAGTTCGCCGCTTTCCTGCAAAAACTGTAAAAATTCGGCCACCTGTTCGGCCTCAACCCGGCCAAATGCCTGGCCCACATTGAAGGGGAGTTCAAAGGCGGCGCAGCGCACGTGTTGCAGTAAAATCAGCAGGTTGTCGGGGTTAAGGCGGGCGGCTTCGGGGCTGCGCTCAAAAAAATAATCAGGCTGATGGGCCAAAAACTGGTCAAGCGGGCTGGCCGAGGCCACCAGCACCGCCAGCGCATCGGCTTGCTGGCGACCGGCGCGCCCGGCCTGCTGCCACGTGCCGGCGATGGTGCCGGGGTAGCCGGCCAACACCGCCGCATCCAGCCCGCCAATGTCCACGCCCAATTCCAGGGCGCTGGTGGCGGCCACGGCTTGCACCCGCCCGCTACGGAGTCCCTGCTCGATTTCGCGGCGCTGGCGGGGCAGGTAGCCGCTGCGGTAGGCGCGAATCGAGTTGGGTGAGTTGGATGGGTTCGGTAAGTTTTGTGAGTTGGTGGAGAATTCAGATTTGGGGCCGGTGGCGGTTTTATTCCGCAAATAGGTGAGCAGCAGTTCTACGGTGCGGCGGGTGCGGCCAAAAACAATGGTTTGCACGTTGTGGTGGAGCAGTTCGTCGGCCAGCCGAACGCTTTCTTGCAGGGCGCTGCGGCGCAGGCCCAATTCCGGGTTAATCACCGGCGGGTTGTAAATGATAAAATGTTTGGCTCCCCGCGCTGCGCCATCGTTATTAACCAGCGTCACCGGCGCTTCGATGAGTCGCTCGGCCAGTTGGGTGGGGTTGGCAATGGTGGCGCTGGTGAGGATAAATTGCGGCGCGCCGCCGTAAAATTGAGCCACCCGCCGTAGCCGGCGCAGCACGTTGGCCACGTGGCTGCCAAATACGCCCCGGTACACGTGCATTTCATCCAGCACCACAAACCGCAGGTGGCGCAAAAAATCGGCCCAGCGAGTGTGGTGCGGCAAAATGGCGGTGTGCAGCATATCCGGGTTGGTTAACACAATCCGGGCGGCGGCGCGAATGGCGGGGCGCTGCGCTGCCGGCGTGTCGCCATCATAATTTTGAATTATGAATGGTGACTGGTGACTTGTGAATAATGCCGTAAATTGGGCAAGGTTGGCGCGTTGGTCGTGGGCCAGCGCCTTGGTGGGGAACAGGTACATGGCGCGGGCGGAGTCATCGCGCAGCAGGTTGTGCAGCACCGGCAGGTTGTAGGCCAGCGTTTTGCCGCTGGCGGTGCCGGTTACTATCACCGGCTGCCGGCCCGCCTGCGCGTGCGCCCACGTTTCGGCCTGGTGCGAATAGAGTGCCGTAATGCCCTGCGCCCGTAGCGCCGCCGCCAGCGCCGGGTGAAGGTCGGCGGGCAGGGGCGCGGTTTGGGCCGGGCAAGCCTGCAGCGTGCGCCACGCGGTGATATTGCGAATAATGGTTGGCTCGGTGCGCCAGGCTTGGAGTAAATCCGTCAGGCTCATTTTGACTATTTTACCGGCCTGCCGCCGGCGGTATTTTTCAAAACCGTCACTTTACAGTACACTTTCTCCTTGGATTTTAGGCGTTATCCGCCAATTTTAAAAACCCCGAGGTAAACCTTGACCATTGATTTTGCCCCTGTCATTGCCACCGGGCTGGGCGTTAGCCCGGAGCAAGTGGCTCGCGCCATTGAATTATTTGATGCCGATAACACGGTGCCGTTTGTGGCCCGCTACCGTAAAGAAGTTACCGGCGGCTTGGACGAAGTGCAACTCCGCGATATTCTGGAGCGCCTCACTTACCTGCGCAACCTGGAAGCCCGCAAAGAAACGGTGCTTGGCAGCATTGCCGAACAGGGCAAACTCACCGTTGAGCTGCGCCGGCAGGTAGAGGCCGCCGTTACGCTGCAAGAAGTGGAGGATTTGTACCTGCCCTACAAACCCAAACGCCGCACCCGCGCCACCATTGCCCGCGAGCGCGGCCTGGAGCCGCTGGCCGACCAGATGATGGCCCAAACTCAAACCGGCGGCGATGTGAACGCGCTGGCCGCCGCTTTTCTCAATGCCGATGTGCCTACTCCCGGCGACGCCCTGGCCGGGGCGCGCGATATTATCGCCGAGCGCGTGGCCGAAAACGCCACCGTGCGGGCCAGCGTGCGCGACCGCACCCGCCGCGAGGCGGTGCTGGTCACTACCGTAACCAACCAGTCCAAAGACCCGCGCGGCGTGTTTGCCGATTACTACGATTACCGCGAAAAGCTAACCAAACTGCCGCCGCACCGGCTGCTGGCCATTAACCGCGGCGAGCGCGAGGGCGTGCTCAAGGTTAAACTGGACAGCCCCGACGACGACCTGATTGTTCGCATTCAAAATATGGTCATTAAGAACCCGCGCTCGGTGTTTACCGACCACCTGCGCGAAGCTATCGCCGACGGCTACAAGCGCCTGCTGGCTCCATCCATTGAAACCGGACTGCGCGGCGAACTCACCGACACCTCCGATAACCACGCCATTGATACCTTTGCCGCCAACCTGCGCCAGCTTTTGCTCCAGCCGCCGGTTAAAGGCAAAACCGTGGCGGGCATTGACCCCGGCTTTCGCACCGGCTGTAAAATTGCGCTGGTGGATGCCACCGGCAAATTTTTGGGCGGCGTCACCATTTATCCGCACGAACCCCAAAAACGCTGGGCCGAAGCCAAAACCATCCTGTTAAAACTGATTGAACAGGGAGCCGATATTTTAGCCATTGGCAACGGCACCGCCAGCCGCGAAACCGAAACGCTGGCCGCCGAAGTGATTGCCGCCGCGCGCGGCGCGGTGAGCAAAGAGCGCCAGCCGGCCTACGTGATTGTCAGCGAAGCCGGCGCGTCGGTGTATTCCGCCAGCGATTTGGCCCGCGCCGAGTTTCCCGATTTGGACGTGAGCATGCGCGGGGCTGTTTCGATTGCCCGCCGGTTGCAGGACCCGCTGGCCGAACTGGTTAAAATTGATCCCAAATCCATTGGCGTGGGGTTGTATCAGCACGATGTTAACCAAAAACAACTGGCCGGCACGCTCGATGCGGTGGTAGAAAGCGCCGTCAACCACGTGGGGGTTGATGTGAACACCGCCAGCGCGGCGCTGCTTAGTTATGTGGCGGGCATTAGCCGCCGTGTGGCCGAGGCCATTGTAAAGCAGCGCGAAGAAAACGGGCCGTTCCGCGCCCGCGCCGAACTGAAAAAAGTAAAAGGGCTGGGCGCCAAAACGTATGAACAGGCCATCGGCTTTTTGAAAATCCCCGGCGGCAGTGAGCCGCTGGACAACAGTTTTATCCACCCGGAAAGTTATCCGGTGGTGGAGCGCCTGTTTGCCAACCTGGGCGCGCGCGGCGACGAAAAAGAGCTGCCCGCCAAAATTGAGCAGCTTCGCCACCAGGGCAACCTGTCCGAATTGGCCGCCCGGCTGAAGGTGGGGCAGCCCACGTTGGCCGACATTCTGGAATCGCTGGCCAAGCCGGGCCGCGATCCCCGCGACGAGTTGCCCGCGCCGTTGCTGCGGCAGGATGTGCTTTCTATGCAGGATTTGAAAGAGGGAATGATTTTAACCGGCACGGTGCGCAACGTGGTTGATTTTGGCGCATTTGTGGATATTGGCGTAAAACAGGATGGCTTGGTACACATTAGCCAGATGTCTGACCGCTTCATCAAAAGCCCGTTCGAGGCGGTGAGCGTAGGCGATGTGGTGCAGGTAAAAGTAGTGAGTATTGACGCCGGGCGAGGACGCATCGGCTTAAGCATGAAAGAGGTTAACTAATGCAGCTTTATCTGATTCGGCATGGCCAGTCTACCAATAACGCGCTGCCCGATGTAAACGACCGCGTGTGCGATCCCGCGCTCACCGAACTGGGGCAGCAGCAGGCGCAGCTTGTGGCCCGGCACCTGGCCGAGGCTACCCACCCGGAACAAAAATTTGGCGTTAACGCCGAAGACACCGCCGTAAAAACGGTGCAGGGCTACGGCATTACCCGGTTGTATTGCAGCGCCATGTACCGGGCCATGCAAACCGCGCAACCCATTGGCCAGGCGCTGGGCCTTAACCCGGAAATCTGGCTGGATACGCACGAATGGGGCGGAATTTACCTGGAATACCCGGACGAGCGCGGCGTGGTGGGCTACCCCGGCAAAACCCGGGCCGAAATTCTGGCCGAGTTTCCCAATTACGTGCTGCCGGCGGGCATCACCGCCGAAGGCTGGTGGGATGTGCGCCGGGGCCGGGAGGATTGGCCGGGCTGCCAGGGGCGGGCTATTCGGGTGGGCAATCAGCTTAGAGAATGGGCCGCCAGCGAGGAATCAGTTGCTATGGTAGTGCATGGCGGTTTTATGGATGCCCTGATTAAGGCGCTCACCAATCAACTGCCGGGGCATGGGGTGGTGTATCATCATTTTAACACGGCCATTACCCGGCTTGATTTTAGCGCCGACGGCTGGCTGAATATCCGGTTTGTCAACCGCATTCCTCACCTGCCGCAAGAGTTGGTATCGTAGTTGCCAGGGTTTAGATGATGCTTTGGGAAAGCCGTTCCAGGTATTTTTGGGCGTCTTTATCGGCGGGGTTGGTGGCGAGGGCGCGTTTAAACCACGCCATGGCCTCGCCGGTTTCTTGGCGATCCATGTGGATTAGCCCCAGGTTGTAAGCCACGTTGGGGGCTTGCGGGTTAAGCTCGTAGGCTTTTTGAAAGGCGGCAATGGCGCGTTGGTGTTCGGTATCTTTGGCTAAAACCGGATTGCCCAAATAGGCCGCGCCCAGGTTGGTCCAGACCATCGGATCGGTGGGTTCGCGCTGGCTGAGCGGCTCCAGCAGGTTGATGGCCGGCCCGAATTTTTTGGATAGAATGTACGCGCCGGCCAGGTTGAGCGTGGCGTGGTAATCATCCGGGTTGAGTTTGTGGGCGCGTTCCAATAACTTGCAAGCCTGGTCGGTTTTGCCAAGCTGAAGGGCGTGGGTGCCGGCCCGCAGCAACTCAAAAAAATCCGGCGTAGTTGAGGCGTGATGGGTTTTGGATTTTGCCATTTTTTGCGCTAATCCTGGTCCGAGATTGCTTCCAGATCATCCAGATCAGATTTGGCCGGTTCCTGTTCCGTCCCAAGTTCATCAAGGAAGCGTTGCAGGGATTCCAGCTCTTTTTCCTGGCGGATTTCGATGGCGCGCCGAAAGGCTTCGGCTTCGCCGTAGCGGTCAATAGATACCGAGGTGCGCTTCATTAGCCCCGGCTCCGGACTCCAGGTGATTTCGTACACGTCGTAGCCGTCCGGGTTGCCCCGTTGGGCCTTTTTTCGGCGGCGGCGCACGCCCACCGCCCCGGAGGTGTTGCGCGGGCTTAACGTTACCACCGTGCGCTCGGTGCGGGGTTTGCCCAGCTTTTTTTCCAGCGCGTTCCGGTATTCAATGGCGGCTTCCAACGCTTCGTCAACGCCATCGTACCGGGAATCGCTAAAAAGTTTGGAATACATTTTGTTTTGGTAGTACACCCGCACATACCAGCCGTGCATTTGTTTGGCTTCTACATCAATCCGGCTGATGCTTTTGTGTCCGCTATCGGCCATGGCTCTCTCCCCGCCACTATTTGCCCCAATTGTAAATTAATCCGGCGTCACGCGCAAAAGGTTAACAACCGGCTTGAGCCAACCGGATTACTGGAAGCGCAGCACTTCGAGCGGCACGGCCCGGTTAGCAAACCCAAAACCTTCGGGGTCAAGGCCGCGCACGCGCTCGGTGGTATCGTTGTACAGGCCCGCCAGCAGGGTGTAATCGCCGGGCGCAAAATTGGCGGGCAATTCAATCCGGTGGGAATCAAGCTGCACCTCGCCGGTAGTCCAGCCGGTAACGGGAGCCGCGCCGTTGCGCGGTACGCTATCGTGACTGGCCACCAGTTTGCCGCTGCTATCAAGCAGTTGCGTAAACACGGTGAGGTTTTGGTTTTGTGGTTCGCGGGCGCGCCAGTAGAGGGTAACGTTTACCGCCGCCGGGGTGGTTTCAACGTGATGGGCCAGCAGTTCGATGCCGCCAATAAAGCGGGCCGGCGGGATAACCGGCAGTGGATTTTTTTCAAACGAGTAGAGCGAGGCCGTGCCCAGCCCGGCAATGGCGTAGCCGGCCAATTCGGTGCCGCGTTGGGCCACCAGGTTTTGCAACCGCTGCGCCTGCGGGCCGGTGGGCAAAATCCACACCCGGTTGTGGCCGGCCAGCAATTGCGAAACGGTGGCCTCGCCGGTTAGTTGGCGGGGTTCGCCATCGGCCAGTTGCAAATCCAGGTTGGGTTGCAGGTACGGGTACAACTGGCGGTAGGTGGCCTGGTCGCTGAGCAGCAGCCGGGGGCGCGGCTGGTCGGCGGGCAGTTGGGTTTGCATAAATTGGGCAAACACCCCCGCCGGCGAGTTGGCCAGTTGGGCGGCGTTGTAGGCATGGGCCAGAATGGGCAGCAGCACCAGCAGCGCCAGCCCGCCCAGCAGCGCCAGCGTTTGGGGGATGGCCCGGTGCGCTCGCGCCAGCGCCGGTTGGGGTTGGTTGCCGGGCCATAACTCCAGCCCAAATTCAAGCCCAATCAGCAGCAACAGCACCAGCCGGGCCGTGACCGTAAACACCAGCAGCCACGTGGTTGAAGGCAGCAGCACAAAATAAACCGGCTGTTCCAGCACATTCAACCCGGTGAGCGCCAGCGCGTAAATTACGCCGCGGGTGTTGGGCATCAGCAGTAAAATAAAGGGCAGCAAATACACCAAAAATTGAGGGCTGTAGCCCTTGTTGGCCAGCAGCAAAGTGATGGTAGTCAGCCCGGCCAGCGCCAGCACGGGGCGCGACTGGCGGTAATCGGCGGGGCGGGTGAGCAGCCACAGGTACAGCGCGGCAAAGGCCGCCATAATGAGCCACCCCGGCAGCAGCGTGGGGTGCGCGGCAAAGTTGGTTTCGGCGGGGTTAAGCCGGTTGCCCAGCACCACGCCAAAGCCGTAGTAGCCTTCGAGCACGGCCCACACGGTTTCCCAACTGGAGCGCCCGGCCATGGCCCGGAACGAGGCCAGCAGCCATTGCGGCCCGCCCCACAAAAACGGAGCCAGCAGCGCCAGCACCGTTAAGCCGCAGGTAACGCCATACAGCCCAATTTCGATGCCGGCTTCCTGGCGGCGGTACTGCTGCCACAGGCGGCGGGCCGCCACCGGCACAACCAGCACCGGAAAGATTTTAACCACAATGCCAATGCCCACCGCCACCGCCGAAAGCGACCGTTTTTCGGCTAACAGCCATTCCAGCGCCAGCAAAATAAAAAACAGGGCCACGCCATCAAAATAGCCCAGCATGGCGTACAACGGCGGAAACAGCAGGGCGTAAATCCACAGCACGCGGCTGGTGATGGCCGGGTTATCGTGCAGCCGCCGCGATAGCCGCGCCAGCAGCAAAAAGTTACCAACTTCAAACAGCAAAAACACGCCGCCCAAAATCAGCACAAACCACAGGCGCGGGTCGTCGCTCCACGGCAGCAGGTTGAGCGACAGCCGGTACGCGCCCACGGCCAGCCACGGCACCAGCGGCGGCCATTCCAGCCAAAAGTGCAAAAACGGGTACAACCCGTAATCCGATAGCGCGGCGATGCCAAAGTAGGTGTCAAAGTCCGACCAATCGCGCAGAAAGCCGCCGGGCCGCAGCAAAAACAGGCTGAGCAGCCGGAAACCGGCAAATAAGGCCAAAATCAGCGCCACATCGGGCGGAGCGGCAAAAATAGGCGCGGGCGGCGGCGGGGGAGTGGGAGTGGGCGCGGGTTTGGGCAGGGCAACCGGTTCAACCTGAGGCTCAACCGGCGGTGTGGACGGCGGTTCGGGTGGATCGGCGGCAGCCGGCGGCAGGTCGGGCAGCGGCCCGGTGGGGGCCGGGAGCCGGTCAAACTCAACGTTGGCGGGCAGCCCCGCCTGCGAGGCTTCGGCCAGCGCCTGCTCAACGGCATCGGGCGCAGCCGGGCCAATATCGGGCGACAGGGTGGCGGTTAGCTCGTCAAACTCAACCTCGGCCCTGGCCCCGGCCTGGAGCGCCTCAAAAATGGCCGCCTGGATTTCGTCTACCGGCGCGGGCGGCGGCCCTTCGTCAATTTCGGGCAATGATTCGCCCGGTTCGTCCGTTGGGATGTTTGGGGAGTCATCACTCATCGCATTCTGCCTGTCCACAGTTTAAACCGCAGGCCCAGCAAAGCGCGGCTGTACTGCGTTAAAATGGATAAAAACTGGGTTTTGCTGTGGCCGTGCAGCCGCAGCCGGTAAAATACGGGAATTTCCAGCATATTGTAGCCCCGTTTGTGGGCGACCATCAACAGGCGGATGAAGTAATCGCCGTAGCCGTAGTAAATTTGGTCCAAATCCATGGCAAAAAGTTTGGCGCGGTCAATGGAGAAAAAGCCGCTGAGGTTATCGTGAACGGGCGTGCCGAACAGCAGCCGAATGGCGTAATTATAAAGCTGGCTGGAAAATTGCCGGAATTTGTCTTCCATGCCGCCGGCCATCACAAACCGGGAACCGATGACAATATCGTAGTATTCCAAAAACTTTATCATTTGGGGCAAAATGGCCGGGTCGTGGTTAAAGTCGGTGTCCATGAACACCAAAATATCACCGGCGGCGTGTTCGGCGCCGTAGCGAATGGCGGTGGCCAGCCCGCGCCCCTCGGTGCGAACAAACAGTTTTACGCGGGGATTAGCGGAAAAGTTTTGGCGCACGGCGGCGGCGGTGCCGTCGGGGCTGTTGTCATCCACTACCACCACTTCGTAATCCAGATTGGCGGGCAGGGCGGCAAAAATGGCCTCAATCAGCTCAACGATGTTATCTTTTTCATTGTAGGTGGGCAGAATAATGGATGCTTTTATGGCCATAGCGCGTTACATCTGCTTCCACAGGTCAAAAATGGTGCCGTATTTGCCGCCCATTTTCCTGAAGCGGCGCTGGTCGGCGGGGGTGGGCACCGAGTGGTAACTGGCCCGGCTGTGGTCTTGCGGCAGGCGCGGCGGGTTGCCGGCTTCAATCAGGCTAACGGCTTTAACCAGCATCTCCGCGCCCACCACGCTGCTTTTGTAACTGAGTGAGGTGACGGTATCGGTGGGTTCCACGGCGATTTTTTCTTGTAGCAGCAGATCGCCGGTATCAAATTTGGTGTCTACCCAATGCACGGTTACGCCGGTTTCGCGGTCGCCTTCCACGAACACCCAAAAATAGGGCCACAGGCCACGATGCCGGGGCAGCAGCGCCGGGTGAATATTCAAAACGCCTTTGCCGGCCAGGTTAATCAATTTGGGTTTGATGAGCTGGTTGAGGTAAACGGACAGAATCAGGTCGGGCTGCCACGCCTCAATTTGGGCGCGGGTTTCATCGCTGTTCACGTTTTGGGAGCCGATTAATGGCACGCCGTAAATTTTGGGCATATCGCGCAGCGAATGCACTTTGGGGTCGCGGCCAATCAGCTTAAAACCGATGGCGGTGGCCCGGCTTTGAAACAGTTCCAGCGCCTTGCGCCCCACAAAGCGCAGCCCGGCTTGCCGGAGCAGGTACAGCAGCCCGGCGGGCAGGCTTTTTTTGTAGATGAGGCAATCGGAGCGCACCACGCCCACCACCTGCCCCGGTAGTGTTTTGAGCAGGTGTTCGGTCATTAAATTAGAGTAGAGGCTTTCGTAGGTTAAAATGACTATTCGCATAATTGACCAATGGTATCGCAAATATAATCAATTTGTTCCGGGGTGAGGGTGGCCCCGGACGGTAAATTGATTCCGCGCCGGCCCAGGTCTTCGGCTACCGGCAGCGATTGGCCGGTGGCGTACATGGGCAGCGTGTGCACCGGGTAAAAGAAGGGGCGGGTTTCGATGCCGGCGGCCCGCAGTTTGGCGCGTAATTCATCCCGCGTCAGGCCAAACCCGTTTTCTACCACCACCGAGTACATCCAGTACACGTTATCGGCCCAATCGGTTTGGGGCGGCAAGGTTAGTCCCGGCACGTTGGCCAGCCGCCGGTTGTAGTGGGCGGCGTTGCGCTGCCGGATGGCCAGCAGGTCGTCTATTTTTTCCAGTTGAGCCAGCCCCAGCGCCGCCTGAATGTTGGTCATGCGGTAGTTGTAGGCCACTTCGGGGTGCCAGTAGGGGTTATCGCTGTAGCGGCCCTGGTTTTCTAAAAAGAAGGCGCGGTCGGCCCAGCTTTTGTTGTTGGTAACAATGATGCCGCCTTCGCCGGTGGTGATGATTTTGTTGCCGTAAAAGCTGAATATGGCGGCGTCGCTTAGCCCGCCCACGCGCCGGTTTTTATAGCGAGCGCCGTGCGCTTCGGCGGCGTCTTCCAGCAGCAGCAGGCCGTGGTCGTTGGCAATGGCCCGCAGCGAGTCCATGTCGGCGGGCTGGCCGTACAGGTGCACGGCCATAATGGCTTTGGTGCGCGGGGTAATGGCCGCCGCTACCGCGTTGGGGTCAATATTCCAGGTGGCGCGCTCGGAATCAACAAACACGGGTGTAGCGCCGGTGTAGCGAATGCCGTTGGCACTGGCCACGTAGGTAAGGCTGGGCATAATCACTTCATCGCCGGGGCCAAGGTTAAGCGTAACCGCCAGCAGGTGCAGGGCGACGGTGCCGTTAAAGGTGGCCACGCCGTATTGAGCGCCGCAGTAGTTGGCAAACTGTTCTTCAAAATCGCGCACGTATTTGCCCAGCGACGATACCCAACCGCTTTTAACGCAGTCGGTGACATAGTTTAGCTCGTTGCCGGCCAATAGCGGCTCGGCCACGGGAATGGTGGTTTGCGGTTTGGCCAAGGTGACTCCTGTTTATAAACAAAGGGGAGACGTTGGCGCGTCTCCCCGGTATTGATCAGTGAGACCCGAATCATACCCGGTTAGGGGTAAAAGTCAAAGTGAAAAAGTTGGTCAGGCGGGGCTGCGCCACTGTTCCAGCAGCGCCAGTAGATCGGTGTGGCGGCTGATGACGGCATCGGGTTTTACGGTTGAGTCTTTCTCGTCGTCGCGGTCGGTGCGGGTAACGCCCACGTAGTGCACGCCGCGCATGCCCACTTGCTGCGCCCCCAGCACATCGGTGCGGAGTAAATCACCCACGTGCACGGCTTGGGCCGGTTGGGCGTGCAGGTTTTTCAGGGTGTATATAAAAACATCGGGGTGAGGTTTGCTGCGGCCCAGTTCATCGGAAAAAGTGAGGTGTTTAAAGTAGTCCAGCAGGCCATCGGCGGCCAAAATTTGGCGTAATACCCGCCCCGGCGTGATGCCCGTATCAGAAATTACGCCCAGTTGGTAGCGCCCCGCCAGTTGAGGCAGCACCGAGGTAATTTCGGGTACCAGTTCCGGCGGTTCGGCCAGAACGCTGTTTTCCATTCTGTTTTCCAGAATTGATTGATTGGCGGGCGGCAGGGTTACGCGCAACTCGGCCAGCATAGCCGTAAGCCATTCGTGGGCGGTGAGGGTGCGGTAATCGGTGGCCCAAATGTGGTTCCAGGTATTGCGGGCCACGCCGATGGCGGCTTTAACTTGCGGCATGGAAAATTGCTGCCCGCTGTATTTTTCAATCTCGGTTTTCAGGTAGTTAAGGCGGGCGTTCTGGTCAACGGGGCGGTTTTTATAGAGGGTTTGCCAAAAATCAAAGGTGATGGCGGTTATGCTCAAGGTTTGTCTCCCAGAGTGATTTTTATTTGTTCGGCCAGGTTACGGGCGCGTTCGGGCGCATCGCCAACGTAGCCGCCGGCGTTGAGCAGTTGGGCAATTTGCTCCGGGTTGAGGTAACCGGTAAGGCGGTTGTCTTTAACCAGGCGCACCGGCAGCGGATTGGGGTTGCCGGCGGCAATTTCGGCCCAGGCCGCCAGGCTATGCTCGCGGATAAGCTCGTGCATTTCCTGCCGGTCGGCTCCGTATTTTACGGCAGCCATTAACACCCGCTCGGTGGCGGCAAAGGTGCCGTATTTTTCCAGGTTGCGGGCCATAGCTTTTTCATCAACCCGCAGGTCGCGGATTAGCCGGATGGCCCGGCGCAGAATTTCATCGGTGGCCAAAAAGGCGGCGGGCAATACCTCGCGCCGGTTGGCGGAATCATCAAGGGTGCGTTCCAGCAGCGAGTGGGCGGCGTTATCCCAGGCCACGCGGGGCAGAGTGGCCACAAAGCGGGCCAGGCTGTCTATATTTTCCGCGTTGATGGGGTTGCGCTTGAACGGCATGGCGCTGGAGCCAATTTGTTTGCGGCCAAAGGGTTCGGCCAGTTCGCCCAGCGCGGGCGCTTGCAGCAGGCGCAGGTCAAAGGCAAATTTATACAGCGACCCCGCCAGCCCGGCCAGCGCGTTGATTACCAGCCAATCCTGTTTGCGCGGGTAGGTTTGGGTGGCCACCGGAAACGGCTCCAGTTCGATGGCGGCCATAATTTTGGCTTCGAGTTGGGCGGCGCTCCACGGGCTGCTCTCCGGCGTGGCGGCGGTGGTTTGCAGCAGTTCTTCGTAAGAAGCCGAGGTGCCCACCGCGCCCTTAAAGCCTTTGCCTTTGATGCCGTAGCGCACCCGGCGCAGTTCGGCCAGGTCGGTGAGCAGGTCAAAGCCGTATTGAGCCAGCCGGTAGCCCAGCGTGGTGGGTTCGGCGGGTTGCAGGTGGGTAAAGCCAATCACGGCGGTGTTGGCCCAACGCTCAATTTGTTGGGCGCATTCGCGCAGCAATTCCGTCAGGCGGGCCAAAATTAAGTCCAGGCTTTCGCGCAGGCGCAGGGCGTCGGCGTTGTCCTCAATGTCCATTGAAGTTGCGCCCCAATGGATGATGCCGCCGCCCACCGGGCATTGTTCGGCGTAGGCTTTAACTTCGGCCATTAAATCGTGAAAAATTTCGGCCTCAATTTCGTGGGCGCGGGCCACATCAATTTGGGTAACGTGGGCGCGCAGGTCATCAACCTGTTCGGGCCGCACCAGCCCCAGCGATTGCTGGGCCTGAGCCAGCGCCACCCATAGCCGCCGCCAGGTTTGGCGCTTGTGGGCTTCGCTCCAGATGTGGCGCATATCAGGGCTGCCGTAGCGCCAGGTAAAGGGCGATAAATAGGTTTGGTGCGAAAATTGTTCGGTCATAGTAGCAGCAGTATAACACGGGCCGGAAACGGCGGCAAAGTGATTGCCAAAGCTTGGCCTTATTTTCTTATGGAGACGGACTCAACCGGCGGCACGGCAACGAGGAATGAAAATTCGTAATTCGTAGCTCGTAATTTGTTATTTTCAGGGTGGGTTATCTTTCCTGGTAGGCGCAAAAACCGGGCCGAGGCCCCACGGCGGGGTGGTTTCGGCAGATTTTGGGGCGTTTCTCGTAGATGGTGCAACGGCGAGTGGCGGAATCCAGGTAAATGCAATCGTCGTTGGCCCGCCGGGCCAGGGTAAAGATTTCATTTTTGAAATTAAAGTGGTCAATAATGCCGGCTTGTTGCAGGCGTTTTGCAATTTTTTTGGGCGGCTCCTGCGCTTCAAAGGCATCTACCACGCCCATTTTTACCAGATCATCGAGTTTGGTTTCTACGGGCAGGCGGCAACATTTGGCCTGGCAGTTGTGGCATAAGTTGCGGCGGTATTTAATCCAGGTGGCCGGCTGGGTGATGTCGGTGTAGTTGATGGTTGGTCTCATTTAATCAAACTCCGGGCGAGTGAGCGCCCGTATTTTGGGCTTACTAAAAATTTGATTTATATCACCAATGCCTTAATTACGCCAAAATGGGCTGGTAGCGCTTGGTAATAGTTTGAGAAGCTGTTACAATGGCTCCCGGTAAAAATTACAGGAGGCCAGAGGATGCCAAAAATTGAAAATTTACCCCAAATTGAAGGCGTGCAGTTAGTTACATTTGATGCGTTTGGCGATAATCGCGGGCGCTTTATGGAAACGTTCCGGCGGGAGTGGTTTCCGCAGCGAAGTTGGGATATTGTGCAGTGCAACCGTTCGGAATCGCAGGCCGGCGTGTTGCGGGGCTTGCACTATCACTTTAATCAGGTGGATTACTGGACGGTGATGGCCGGCACTATTCGGGTGGGGCTGGCCGATTTGCGGGCCGGTTCGCCCACGCGCGGGGCGGCCTGCACGTTTGAGTTGAGCAGCGGCGGGTTGCAGGGCCTGTTCATTCCGATTGGGGTGGCGCACGGCTTTGTCAGCCTCACCGAGGTGACGCTGTTTTATATTGTGGATAATTATTACACCGGCGGCGATGAGTTTGGCGTGGCCTGGAACGACCCGGCGCTGGGGCTTGATTGGGGCGTGCCCAACCCCATGATTTCCAAACGGGACGCCACCAATCCGCTGGTTAAAGATATTCCCCTCGACCGAATCCCGGTGTAGCGGTTATTTGAAAACGCTGCTAAACCGGCGGGTCAGGTTGTCTATATCGGCGGGGTGAGCGGCATCAAACACCAGGTACAGCCCGCTCTCGCGGGGGCGGGCGTGAGTGCCGCTGGCCAGCCGCAAATGCTGCCCGGCCACAATTTTGTACCCTTTGTTCACCGCCATGTGGCCGGCCACCAACACTTGCTGCGGCACATAATCCTGCGACATGGCTTGCAGCAGGGCATCCAGAAAAATGCGGTAATCCGCCGCGCCGTATTCGGCCTCGTTGCGGGTAAAAAGGGCCGGCCACAGCACCCGGTAAAAATCGGGGTGATTGCCGGCCAAAAAGCCGCGCAGCAGGTCATTGTAGCGCGGGTCGGCGGGGTCGGCTACAGCCAGCAGGTAATTGGCCAGGGTGGGGTACGGAATGTTATTGTGGCGCTGAGAAAATCCCCGGCGCAACGCCTCCAGGTCTTCGCCGGCCATAATCTGGCCGGCCCAGGCTAAAATGGCCTGATGATCCCAGGTAAACAATTTATGGGGAGTGGCGGGCAGGCTGTGCACCGAGGCCGCGCCGGCGTGCGTAAGGCTGATTCCGGCGCGGGTGCGGATGTAAAACGGCAGCGAGTTGAACAGGGCCAGCACTTCGGCGCGTTGCCCGCTTTGGGTGAGGCGTTTTTCAAAGGCCGGAGTAAAAATTCGTTCGCCGCGCGCCAGGCTGATGCCGTAAATGTGCGGCATTTCGTGGTTGCCGCACAGGTAAATGATGGCCGGCCCAAAAGAACGGCGCATCTCCAGCACATCGAGCACAATTTCTAGCGATTGATCGTGGTCGGGGTCATCGGAGTGAACCAGATCGCCGGTAAATACAAGGGCATCGGCCATGCCGTTGTTAAATAAAAACAAAAAGCGATCCCGATAGCGGCAATAGGCGTCCCAATCGCCGTGCAAATCGGTAACAACCATTATGCGCCCCGCCTCTATCGTCCAGAGGCGGGGGTAGGTTTCGATCAAAGTAAAAGGTTGGGCGGAATCGTCGCAATCAATCAAGGATTTTGCTAAGGAAGAGTTTAGTTCGCTCGTGCGATGGGTTGGTAAATAAAATGTCGGGGGTAGTGTCTTCTACTACCCGGCCTTCGTCCATAAAAATAATCCGGTCGGCGGCGTTGCGGGCAAAGCCCATTTCGTGCGTTACCACCACCATCGTCATCCCTTCTTTGGCCAGGTCTAACATTACGTCCAGCACTTCTTTAATCATTTCCGGGTCGAGTGCGCTGGTGGGTTCGTCGAACAACATAATTTTGGGGTTCATGGCCAGAGCGCGGGCAATAGCCACGCGCTGTTGCTGCCCGCCGGAAAGCTGTCCGGGGTAGGAATCAGCTTTTTCGGGGATGCCCACGCGGGTGAGTTGTTGTTTGGCAATTTCAATGGCTTCGGCTTTGTTGCGCTTGCGCACCACGCGCTGGGCAATGGTAATGTTTTCCAGCGCGGTGAGGTGGGGAAACAGGTTAAACTGCTGAAACACCATGCCCACTTCGCGCCGCACGGCGTTGATGTCTT
The DNA here is from genome assembly GCA_964517605.1 of uncultured Caldilineaceae bacterium. Lineage (GTDB taxonomy): Bacteria > Chloroflexota > Anaerolineae > 4572-78 > J111 > J095. The sequence continues at coordinate 30,766 of CAZFCE010000027.1, forward strand.
TGGTTTTTTTGCTCAGGTGCATGCCATCCACCCAAATATCGCCCGAAGTGGGCTGCTCAAGGTGGTTAATGCAGCGCAGCAAGGTTGATTTGCCGGAACCGCTGGGGCCGATGATGACCACCACCTGGCCGGTTTCTATTTGCAGGCTAACATCGTTAACTGCATGCACTTGCCCAAAATGTTTGTCTACGTTTTTGATTACAATCATCGCACTAGAGTCAGATGTTGGATCAGTCATTGGTTTTTAACCTCATTTCCATCCCTTTTACGCCCAGCGACAGCAAAACAGTCATGGCCAGGTACATAAAGGCCACCATGTTGTAGGTTTTCAGGTATTCAAACGAGCTGGCCGAGTACAACCGCCCCAATTGGGTAATATCCTGCACGCCCAGCGCCGATACCAGCGATGATTCTTTGAGCATGGCAATAAAATCGTTGCCCAGCGGTGGCAGTACGCGCCGGATGGCCTGCGGCAGAATGATGTAGCGCATGGCCTGAAAATAGTTCATCCCCAGCGAGCGGGCCGCTTCCATTTGCCCCCGGCCAATCGATTCAATGCCGGCCCGGAAAATCTCGGATGAGAACGCGCCGTAGCTCAACGACAGGGCAAAAATCGCTCTGATTTCAAACCCCACTTCCATGCCGGCCCGGCGATCACCCACCAGCATCAGCACGTTTTTATCGGCCAGCCAACCCATGCTGGCCAGCCATGCGCCCAGGCCGTTGAGCATGGTAATCAGCCCCGGCACAAACACAAACGCCACGTATAAAATAGTGACCAAAATGGGCAAGCCGCGCATAATTTGCACGTAAATGGCGGCAATATTGTAAACAACCGGGTTTGATGACACCTGCGCCAGCCCGGTGAGTAGCCCCAGAGCCGTAGAAACTGCGTAGGCAATGAGCGTTACCCGAATGGTAATAATAATGCCGGTGCTCAAGAATTTAAAGATATCCTGGTAGCTTTTATCGGTGGCAAAGTTAAAAATTAACAAAACACTGGCAAAAACAATGATGAGCAACCACCAGGGCAAGCCGGCCAGTGAATCGGTCATACGGGCTTGTGACGATGGCGCATGGGCTACTTTTGTATTGTTCATATCCCTTCCCGATCCGAATAGTGATGTGATTAGATAAACGATGTGCAGGGCCGGTTTGGTCAAGCCCTGCACATCGTACAACTTTTGCTCAAGTAACAGCGGTGTTTACTTAGATAGACTCGTAGCGCACGCTAACAGTGCGGCTTCCATTGACTTCGGTTCCCTGAATTACCAGCGCCTTGCCGTTGGCCGAGCCGTCAAACACAAGATTCAACATATCTTTCTGAGCGATGGTTAAAATTGTGCGTTCGGTGAGGCCCTGAGCGGTTAGCTCTTTTTGGTAAAAGGCTTTGATTTCGTCAATGCTGGCTTTGGTAAAGTACATGATTGACTCATCGCTGACTTTGGTAACGTTGGTAGCGTCGGCCAGCATCGGGAAGGGCGATTTTACCGCGCCCTGGCTGGGAGCGGCGGCGGGAGCGGTTTCGGTGGTGGTAGTCGTGGCGGTCATCTCGGTGGTGCCGGTGACAGCCTCGTTGTAGGTGGGGGTGGCGATGTCTTCGTAGGTGATGGTGAAGTTGGCGGAGAAGTACTTCTTGGCCAGCGTGTCCAAAAAGCCGTCGGCTTTCATGGCGGACAGGGCGGCGTCAACCGGTTTGACCAAATCGGAGCCTTTGGGGTAAATGAAGCCAAGCTGATCGCTGGAGAGGGAATCGCCTATCAGTTTCACTTTGTCGGCGTTCACGCCCTGGTAGCCCAGGCCGGCGGTTTCATCAATGATGACGGCATCCACGTCGCCGGCAATGAGGGCTTGCACGGCCAGACCGAATTCATCAAAGGTGCGCACGCGGTCAGCGCCCACCCATTTTTCGGCGGTGTTGTAGTTGGTAGTGCCAATCTGGGTGCCGATCAGCAGTTTGGTGTTGGCTTTGAACTCGTCGGTGGTGGCAAAGCGCGCTTCGTCAATGCGCACCAGCAACCGCTGTTGCACCGAAACGTACCCTTCGGAGAAGTCAACTACTTTGGCGCGTTCATCGGTAATGGTCACGCCGTCGGCGCCCACATCAAACTGGCCCTGGCTAACGGCCACAATCATGCCATCCCAGCGGGATTCCACAAAGTCGGGCACGCAGTTGAGGCGTTTGCAAATTTCGTGCCAGGCGTCGTAGTCCCAGCCGTCCGGCTTGCCGGTTTTCAAATCAATATAGTTAAAGGGCAGGTAGGCGTTTTCCACCGCAATGCTAATTTTGCGACCTTCCAGGTTGGGCAGGGCAGCGGCGGGGGCGGTTTCGGTGGTGGTGGTTGTGGCGGTCACTTCGGTGGTGCCGGTGACAGCCTCGTTGTAGGTGGGGGTGGCGATGTCTTCGTAGGTGATGGTGAAGTTGGCGGAGAAGTACTTCTTGGCCAGCGTGTCCAAAAAGCCGTCGGCTTTCATGGCGGACAGGGCGGCGTCAACCGGTTTGACCAAATCGGAGCCTTTGGGGTAAATGAAGCCAAGCTGATCGCTGGAGAGGGAATCGCCTATCAGTTTCACTTTGTCGGCGTTCACGCCCTGGTAGCCCAGGCCGGCGGTTTCATCAATGATGACGGCATCCACGTCGCCGGCAATGAGGGCTTGCACGGCCAGACCGAATTCATCAAAGGTGCGCACGCGGTCAGCGCCCACCCATTTTTCGGCGGTGTTGTAGTTGGTAGTGCCAATCTGGGTGCCGATCAGCAGTTTGGTGTTGGCTTTGAACTCGTCGGTGGTGGCAAAGCGCGCTTCGTCAATGCGCACCAGCAACCGCTGTTGCACCGAAACGTACCCTTCGGAGAAGTCAACTACTTTGGCGCGTTCATCGGTAATGGTCACGCCGTCGGCGCCCACATCAAACTGGCCCTGGCTAACGGCCACAATCATGCCATCCCAGCGGGATTCCACAAAGTCGGGCACGCAGTTGAGGCGTTTGCAAATTTCGTGCCAGGCGTCGTAGTCCCAGCCGTCCGGCTTGCCGGTTTTCAAATCAATATAGTTAAAGGGCAGGTAGGCGTTTTCTACCGCAATGCTAATTTTGCGACCTTTCAGGTCGGGCAGGGCGGCAGCTTCGGCTTTGGGAGCTTCAGTTGCTTTAGCTTCTTCTTTAGGGGCGGCTTCTTCTTTGGGGGCTTTAGTGGCTTTAGCTTCTTCTTTGGGAGCTTCAGTTGCTTTTTCTGCCGGTTTTTCGGCGGGGGCGGGCGCACCGCCGCAGGCGGCCAGAGCCAGCACCAGGGCGGTTAACAAGCTGATAATCAGTAACAATCTTCGGGTCATTATTTATCTCCTCCTGAAATTAACTGAATAATAAGCACTAACAGTACGATCTAACTTTAATGAAACGACACCTCCTTGTTGGGCAATTGAGGATAAAAATTAACGCGATTTTTACGCGGCATCATTCTACATTTGGGTGGTAAATTTTGCAAACCAAAAATTTATAGCCCTTTGTAAAAATAATAAGAAAAAATTTGGTTTTTAACAAAAAAAACATTTAATTCTAAAGATGATGGCAAATATATTGCCTGTTTTGATAAAATAAAATAAATGTTGTTATTTGTTGGTTGCGGCTGTTTTACAAATGATTGGCCGGTTTGCCCAATTGATGGTACGATGCCGGTAATTGCTTCCCACATTTAGAAAGGATGCTGTTATGCCAGAAAAAGTAGGCTTTATTGGATTGGGAATTATGGGGCAGGGCATGTCGCGGAATTTGGTGCAGGCCGGGTTTGAGGTGACGGTGTGGAATCGCACCGCCGCCAAAACCGAGCCGCTGGTGGCGCTGGGCGCGCGGGCCGCGGTCAGTCCGGCGGCGGTGGCGGCTGCCTGCAATATCATCATTATTTGCGTGAGCGACACCCCCGATGTGGAGGCCGTGATTACCGGCCCCAACGGGGTTATCGCCGGAGCCGCCGCCGGCAGCCTGGTGATTGATTGCAGCACCATCAGCCCCACGGTAACGCAAAAACTGGCCACCCTGCTGGCCGAACACGGCGTGGCCATGCTCGATGCGCCGGTGAGCGGCGGCAGCGAGGGCGCGGCTAAAGGCACGCTTTCAATTATGGTGGGCGGCGAGGCCCGGGATTTTGAACGGGCGCTGCCCGTGTTGCAGGCAATGGGCAAAAAGATTACGCACGTAGGCGGCCACGGCGCGGGCCAAACCGTAAAACTGGTCAACCAGATTTTGGTGGTGGGCCACGCGCTGGCCATGAGCGAAGCCCTGTTGTTTGCGCAGGCCGGCGGGGTAAATTTGCGCACGGCGCTAACCGCCGTTGAAGCGGGGGCCGCCGGTAGCTGGATGCTCAGTAACCGGGGGCCGCAAATTTTAGAGCGCGACTGGCGGCCCGGTTTTACCATTGATTTGCAGCAAAAGGATGTTCGGTTGGTGCTGGCTGCCGCCGATGATTTGGGCGTGCCGCTGCCCGGCACCGGGCTGATTTTTCAATTGTATCGCTCGTTGCAGGCGCAGGGCCTGGGCAGCGAGGGCAACCACGCGCTCATCAAGGCGCTGGAGCATCTGGCCGGGTTTGAGGTGGGCAAAAAGTAACCAATCGGCCCTTACTTTTTGGGCGTTGGCGTGGCGGCGGGGTGCGGCATCTGGCTAAAATCCTGGCCGTACCAGCGAATGTAAATTTCGGAGAGCGTGCCCTGCCGCCGCAACCGGTTTAACACCGTGTTGATTTCGGCCAGCAGACGCTCAACTTTTAGCCCATTCTGCGGCACGGCGGCGATGGCCAGCGGGTGTGGCGGCAGGGTTTTGTCATCGCGAAAAAGTTTGAGCGGCAGCTTGTTCTCGGTGATGGCCTGTTGAAACAGCGGCGCCGGCCCCAAAATGGCGTCAACCTGCGGCCCGGTGGCTTTTTCGGCCTGGCCCATTTGCCGGATGGCCTTTTGCACGTTGCTCAACACAATCAGCCGGGCGTTGTCGGGCAGCGCCGCGCCCAGCGATTGTCCTTTAACCGTAGGCGCGGTTTCGGCGGGGGTGAGCATGCGCTGGTAGGTTGTGTGTTCAAATGCGCCCACCCGCCGCCCCGCCAGTTGTTTTACCGATTGAATGGGGCTGGCAGCCGGCGCTACAATGGCCGTGGGTATGTAGGCGTATGGCTCCGAGTAAAACATGGGGACAACGGCGTTGGCGGGCGGTTTGTCCAGCGGCGGCAGCGAGGCGATGGCAATGTCCCACTCGCCGCGCCAATCGCCGGTGGCAATTACCGGCGGATAGGCTTCTACCAGTTCCAGTTCCAGCCCCAACCCGTCGGCAATTTGCCGGGCTACATCTACCTCAAACCCGTTGAGCGCCCCGCCAATGGCCGCGTTAGAAAACCCCCGAAAGGCCGGCGGCGCAAATTCGGCTTCGGGCCACACCCGAATGCCCACCCGAATGACGCCGTTGGCCAGCAAGCGGTCTATCAGGTCGGTGCCGTCGCCGGGTTGCAGCCGAACCGGGCGCGGCGGGGTAGGTGTTGCCGCCGGCGGAGTGGTTGTTGGTGGCGGGGTGGCGGGCCGGCAGGCTGCTGCCAACAGGCACAGCATCAAGCTGAAAATCAGGTTTAGTTTAAAGGTAGCCATAGGTACACCCGAATAATAAAGATGCCTGACTCACACCGAGGCAGGCATCTTTTTAGTTACCAAATTTAGGGCCGGTACGCCGGTTATTTTACGTCGCGGGCGCAGCGAAAGCCGATGTCGTCGTTGGCGCTGGTAGCGGGCGGGCCGGCGTTGCGGTTGTACGTTGTCACCAGTTCGCCATCCTGGCCATCAAACCAGCCGCCGCCGCGATTAACCCGGTTCTTTTCGCCAAAGAAGGGGTCGGCATCGGCTTTTTGGCCGGGATAGGCTTTAAAGTAGTCGGCGGTCCATTCGCGCACGTTGCCAGCCATGTCGTTCGCGCCGGAGGGGCTGGCTCCGCTGCCAAAGCTGCCTACTGCCGTGGTGCCGCGAATGCCGCCTTCGTAGAAGTTGCCGTTGGCGGCCACAAAATCATTGCCCCACGGATAAACGCGGCTATCGGTGCCACGGGCGGCCTTTTCCCACTCGGCTTCGGTGGGAATGCGTTTGCCGGCCCATTTGCAGTAAGCGTCGGCATCGTTCCAGGTAACGTAGACAACGGGGTGGTTGGGTTTGCCTTCGGCGGCGTTGCGCCAGTTTTTAGCGCCATTTTTCTCGGCGTAGGTTACGTAGCCGGTTTGGTCGGCAAAGTGGGCAAATTCTTCGTTGGTCACTTCAAAGCGGTCAATTTCAAAGGCGGCTACATCAACCTGATGAGCCGGACCGTTTTTGGGCTTGCTGCCATCTTGCCCCATTTTGAATGGACCGGCATCAACTTTGACCATATCATCATATAACGGGCCGGCCTGGGCGGTTGGCGAAACCACGGCGGTGGGCGCAACATCGGCTGCCGGTTTGGCTTCGGTGGCGGAAACCAGCGGCGCAACGGTGGGCGCTGGCCGGGATGTGGGGGTTGGGGGGGCCGGTTTGGGGGTAGGTGTGGCCAGCACTACCGTTGTGGGCGTGTTGGCGGCGGGAGCGTTACCGCTATCGCTGGCGGCGTTGGGGTCGGGTGAACCACAGGCGGCCAGAAATACGGCGAGTAACGCGGTTACAACAAAAAATAATCTTTTCATGCTATGCTTCTCCTCTGTGAAGCTGGTTGTATTTGCAAAATCAAGCGGCTCAGTATAACAAAGCTCTAAGTTGATGTCAAAACCGATATTTGGGGCATTGGTAGTGGTTGGCCTGATGGGTTAGGGGGTGATGGCCGTTTGCCCGGCGGGCAACGTGATAAAAAGTACCGGCAGGCGCGGATTGTGCGCCGCGTCAAAAGAAAATGGGCCGGCCACGCCCTCAAACTGATTGGCCGCCAGCCGGTGCGCCACGGCCTGCGGTTGATCGCTGTGCGCCTGTTGCATGGCCTGGGCCAGCACATTAGCCGAGTCATAGCCCAGCGCCGCCAGCGTATCCGGCGCAACGGCGTAAGTGGATTTGTAGCGTTCTACAAAATTTTGCACGGCAGGCCGGTTTTCGGTGGGCCAAAAATGCACGGGGAATGCCGCGCCGGTTAGCTTGGCCCGGTCTAACTCCGGCGCGTCCCAGCCATCGCTGCCCAGCAGCCGAAAGCCCTGCGCCAACACCTGCGGCCCCAATTGGTTGGCCAGTTGCGGGTTGGCGGGCAGGTAAACCAGTTTAGCGTTTGCTTGCCGGGCGGCGGCCAGCAACTCCGAAAAATTCTGGCCGACGGGATCAAAGTTTTGTTGATAGACAACCTGGCCGGCAAAAGCCGCCGCAAAGGCCCGCGCCAGTTCGGCGGCATCGGCATCGGCGTTGGCAAAAAGGATGGCCGCTCGCGTGGCGTTAAAACCGGTTTGGGCAAATTTGGCCGCGGCCTGGCCCTGCCAGCCGGCGGCGTAACTGGTTTTAAAGATGGTGGGCCGGGTTTGCCCCTGTGGATTTGCCGTAACCAGCGCCTGCGGCGCAGCCGGAGCAATGAGCAGCGCCCCGCCGGCTTCGGCTTCGATGGCGGCGGCGATGGCCGCCTCGGCGCAGAGCGGCCCCAATAGCAGCGTGTGGCCATCGGCCAACGCCTGCCGGACGGCCTGCTGCCCGCCGGCAAAGGTGCAATCGGCGGGGTAGAGCGCCCATTCCAGCCGGGAGCCGTTAACGCCGCCGGTTGCGTTCCACTCGTCAAAGGCCAGTTGAATGCCGTTGCGAAGCCGCTGGCCAAACGTGTCCAACTCGCCGGACGTGGGCGAAAGCACCGCCACAGTGATCGCCGGGGTAGCGGGCGGGCTGGGCAAGGGCGGCATGGCGGGGCTTTGGCATTGAGCCGCGACCAGAGCCAACACCACCAACGCCCAACTGCCAAACATCAGGTTTTTGGATAAACAGCGTTGATAAAAAGCCATTTTTGCGGGTGTTACTTGCTTGCCAATCTGAACTGCTCCGAGTATAATGCCGGAGTTAGTAAGTTACAAACTATGGAGAAGTTGAAGTGCCAGAATCAAAAAAACGAGTCAAAAAACGAGTAAGAAGTTACACCCCACCACCTGCTGCGGTTAAAGGCGAGCCGGTTGCTAAAAAAAAGAAATCCCTTAACAAGCAGCAGATTGCCATTTATGTGATTAGTATTTTGGTTATTTTGAGCATGGCCGTTGGCTTTTTGGTTGGCAATGGCCGGGGCCGAAGCGCGGTTACGCCAACCGCCAGTAGTCAGCAAGTGGTAACAAAAACGCCGCAAGCTGGCACTCCGGCTCCCAACGGCACGGCGGCGGCTACGCCGGCTCCCACCAGCGCCGGTTCAAGCAAGTAGTTTGTAATAAAACCGAACATAAAAAAAGCGCGAGCAACCCGCTCGCGCTTTTTTGTTTTACGTTGATGGCCGCAATCTACTGGCCGTACACGTGGGTGTAGCGGTAGTGCAGTTTGGCCACATCCTCCGCCGCAATTTCCTGGGGTTGGCCAATTTGCAGCGCCAACCACACAGTTTTGGCCACGTCTTCGGTCATTACGGCGGCCTTTACAGCGGCTTGAGCGGTAGCGCCCACGGTAAACACGCCGTGATTTTTTAGCAGTACCGCCGGCGAGTTGCCGATGGCTTCCAGCACAACTTTGCCAATGGCTTCGCTGCCAATGAGCGCAAATCCGCCGCAGGGAATGGGGCCGCCAAATTCATCGGCCATCGCGGTGAGGTAAACGGGGATGGGCTGGCCCACGGCGGCAAAAGCGGTGGCATACGGGCTGTGGGTGTGAACAATGCCGTTTACATCGGGACGGTGGCGGTAAATGTACAGGTGGCTGGCGGTATCGGACGAGGGTTTGAGGTTGCCTTCGATGATGTTGCCATCCAGGTCAACCACCACCATATGCTCCGGCCCTAGCGCCTCGTAGCGAATGCCCGATGGTTTGATCAGCACGTAGCCGGTATCGGTGTCGCGCACGCTAATGTTGCCGCCCGTCCATTTGACCAGCTCGTTTTTGGGCAATTCCTGGTGCAGATCGCTCAGTAATTTTCTTAAATGGTCAAGCATAAAAAAACTCCGTAAAAATAGTGGGTGAGTTAATTGAGTTGCTTGAGTGGGATGAGTTTTTTGCTCACCCCACTCACTAACTCACCAAACCTAATGTTATTTGGCGCAGGTTAGCTGGCCCGGATTTCGGCTTTGAGCGCCTTGAGCCGCTTCATCACATCGTTAGCGCCCCGGCCAAAATAATCGTGCAGAATAACGTATTCGGCGTACAGTTTGTCGTACACGGCTTTGGCGGCCGGGTTGGGGGCGTAGTGTTCGGCGCGAAGGCTGGCCATTTGCTGGCTGGCTTCCACAATCGAATCGAACCCGCCGGCGGCTTTGCCTGCCGCCACCGCGCCGTGCATGGCCGAGCCAACCGCCCCGCCTTGCACGTTGCTGGCAATCGAGAGGGGCCGCCCGGTCACATCGGCGTAGATTTGCATGAGCAGCGGGTTTTTGTTGGGCAAACCGCCGGTGGTGACAATTTCTTGCACCGGCACGCCGTATTTCTCAAAGGATTCCACAATCATGCGGGTGCCGTAGGCCGTGGCTTCGATGAGGGCGCGGTAAAATTCTTCGGGTTTGGTAGCCAGGGTTGCGCCCAGCAACATGCCGGTTAAGTCTACGTCTACCAGCACGCTGCGGTTGCCGTTCCACCAGTCCAGGGCCAGCAGGCCGCTTTCGCCGGGTTTGAGCGCGGCGGCTTTTTCGGCCAGCAGTTGGTGAATGTCAAGGCCGCGCGCGTCGGCTTCGGCTTGATAGGCGGCGGGCACGCAGTTTTCCACAAACCAGGCAAAATGGTCGCCCACGCACGATTGCCCGGCTTCGTAGCCAAACAGGCCGGGGATAATGCCATCTTCCACGTAACCGCAAATGCCCGGCACCAGGTGCTCTTCATCGCCCAGCAGCATGTGGCAGTTGGAGGTGCCCATAATAATGACCATGCGGCCCGGCGTGGTAACGGTGCCTACCGGCACGGCCACGTGCGCGTCTACGTTGGCAACGGCTATGGCGGTATCGGGCAGCAGGCCAGTCCAGGCGGCGGCTTGCGCGGTGAGGCCACCGGCTTTTTCGCCTAACGGGTAAATGTCGGTTGATAATTTTTCGGCCACAATGTTTTCAAGGCGCGGATCCAGCGCTTTGAAAAATTCTTTGGGCGGGAAGCCATCCTTTTTAGACCACATGGCTTTGTAACCGGCGGTGCAGGAGTTGCGTTTTTCTTCGCCGGTAAGTTGCCACACCACCCAGTCGGCGGCTTCGAGCAGCCGGTCGGCGGCGGCGTAAACTTCGGGCGCTTCGTCTAAAATTTGCCAGGCTTTGGGAACAAACCATTCCGAGCTGATTTTGCTGCCGTAGCGATCCATCAACTCATTAAAGCCCATGTCGTAGGCAATTTTGTTCAGTTTGTTGGCTTCGGGCTGGGCGGCGTGGTGCTTCCACAGTTTTACCCAGGCGTGGGGATTGTTGCGCCATTCCGGCAAAAAGCACAGAGGCGTGCCATCGGCTTTGGTGGGCAACATGGTGCAGGCGGTAAAATCAATACCCAGGCCAACCACATCCGCCGGGTTGACGCCGCTATCTTTAAGCACCGCCGGAATGGTGGTTTTGAACACTTCCAGATAATCGTTGGGGTCTTGCAAGGCCCAGTCCGGTTCCAGTTTGATGTTGGTGCCGGGCAGTTTTTCATCAATTACGCCGTTGCTGTAGTTGTACACGGCGGTGGCCACTTCTTGCCCGTTAGAAATATCAACCAGCGCGGCGCGGCCTGATTCGGTGCCAAAATCCACACCGATGGCGTATTTTTTGTTGCTCATAGTAACCTCCGTTGGCTATTATTTTTGGGTTCAATTTGTTTTTTAACGGGATGCCGATGGTAGCCACTTGCCGGCGATAATCCGCGCCCCGTAAAAAGTATAAATTATTACAAAATTTCCAGCGTAACCGGCCGTTCGATGGTTTGCCCGTTGACGGTGACGGTGGTGGTGGGCCAGCCGGGCATGGTGGTGAGCACGCGATTGCCGGTGGGGCCAACCAGAATGGTATCCTCGGATTTGGTGCCGGTGATGGACGGATTCCAGGCGTACACCTGCCCGGCCTGCACTACTTCGGAGTGGCCCGGGGTGGCAATGGACTCGCGGGGTTCGTAGGCGGCAGCGCCGCCCTGGTGGTGCAATTGCCATTCGGCGGCAAAGCCGGTTTGCTCGTAGGCGGCAACGGCTTCGGCCAGAATTTGGCCCAGCGTGCGGCCCGGCTGCGTGGCGGTGATGAACGTGGCGTCAATGGTAGCCACAGCGGCAGATTTGCGCTGCACTTCGGCGGGGAGTTTGCCAAAATGCACCAGCCGGGTAATAGAGCACACCAGCCCCCACTTGCGCCCGCACAGCACCAGCATGGCGTATTTATCCAGCTTTTTAGCGGTGGGCAGCGGGTGGCGGAATTTAAAAATGCGCTCATCGGTGGCAATGAGGTTAACAATGGCCTGCACGCCGCGTTTTTGGGCGGCATTGGCCAGCAGCGCCGCAATTTCATATTCGGTTTGGCCGGGTTTTACGGCGTGAGCCGCTTCGTCCATTACCTGGGCGCACAATTGCCCCAACTGGGCAAACCGTTCGCCTTCGGCGGGGGTAAGGTTGGTGCGCAGTTGGCCCACCTCTGCCGAAAGGTCAATCGCGCCGGGCGCAGCGCCATCCGCACCGAGTTTTAGCCCGGCGGTGAGTTGCGTTATCACGTTTGAGCTTTGGTGCCACGGCGAAACTTTGAGTTCCCAGCCCTGTTCGGCCAGTTTTTCTTCCTGTTCCAGCCGGGTGGCTTCGATGTTGTCGGTGATGACGTAACGCCCGGCGGGGGTAATCAACAGCGAAGCCGCGCCATCGGTGACGGCGGTGTTAACGTAGCTAATTGCGCCATCGGTGGCCCAGGCAAAGCTGCTCACCCGCCGCAACAGCAGCGCATCGAGTTGTTTTTGGGCCAGCAGCGCGGCAATCTGGGTTTGTTTGTAGTTAAAATCGCTCATAGTTTTTCTTTCTTGAGGTAAAGCCGGCAGGTTTTTAAACCTGCCGGCTTTGGCCTGATTAATTATTTGTGGTAATACACGCCCCAGCCCAGGTATTTGCTCAAGGCTTCGTTGGCCGCCGCCGCCGTTTGCGACAGGTTGAAGGCGGTGTGGTGTTCAAAGCCGTTGTTGCAAATGTAGGCCAACAGCCCTTGCAGGTTGGGCACTTTGACTACGCCGTAGCCGCCAAAGGTGGTGAGCGGATCGGTGGTTAGTTCGCCTTCGCCCACGTAGGCCAAAATTTTGCCGTTGAAATCATCGGTAGAAACGCGGCAGTAGGTGAACGGCTCGGCCTTGACCCGGCCCACCACGGTGCCAAAGGTGTTGGCTTTGCCCACGGTACCGGCGATAATTTCCTGATAATCCATGACCGGAATATCCTGCGGGCGGATGAGGTTGGGGTCGGCCTCGTTGGTGAACACGGCTTTGGGCAGGTTGGAGCAGTGGAAAATTACGCCTTTGTCGGGGTCGGCACCGTAGTTGTTGTTCCAGTCCACCAGGGCGCTGGCTTTGCCGGAGGCCAACGCCAGCACGTACATGCCCACCACGCCGGCAATATCGGTTTCGCAGGCTGCCGGGATCAATTTGTTGCTGAGCATGCTCATCAGGGTGCAGGGCACCACGCCAAAATATTCTTCCATCGAAGTCCAGCATTGAATGGCGGTGGCGACCAGGTTTTGGTCGGCAATCCAGCGGTCAACCACAAAGCCCATTTTGGCCATTTTAACCAGGGCTTCGGTGGGAATGTTTTGGGTGGGCACGTAAGCCCGGATTTCTTCCAGCTTGCTTTTTACGCCGGCGTCGCCATCGCTCAGGCGGGCAATCTGCCCAAACAATTCCGACAGGTCAAGCGTTTCTACGGAAATGCCGCTGCGTTCCAGCAGTTTTTCGCTAAAGCGCACGGTGTTAAAGGCGGTTGGCCGCGCGCCCAGCGCCCCTATCCGAATATTTTTAAGGCCGCGCACTACTTTACAGGTGCTCACAAACTGGCGCAAATCCTGTTTAAAAGCCTCGGATTCCGGCTCCATGGTGTGCTGGCTGGTGAGCGTGAACTTAATGCCGTACTGGCGCATGTTGTTACAGGCCGACATTTTGCCGCAGAACGAGTCGCGGCGGTCGGCAATGGTCATTTTGGCGGCGTCATCGGCAAAGGCGTGCACCAGCACCGGCACATCCAGCCCGGCCCAGCGGATGGCGTTGGAAATGGCGCGTTCGTCGCCAAAGTTGGGCAGTGTTACCAGAATGCCGTCAATTTCATCGCGGTGTTGTTTGAACAGGTCGGCGCATTTATGGGCGTCGCTCAGGCTTTCGATGCTGCCGTAGGGGGTGTCTTCCGGGGTAAGGGCAATCGCTTTAATGCCTTCCTGCTCCAGCAGGCTGAGGATAACTTTGCGTCCGGTGTCGCACAGGTGGTTGGGGAAAAACCCCCGGTTGCCAACAATTACACCTAATACTGGTTGAGTCATAATTTTTGCTCCTTATGCTTAAATATATTTGGTAATTTTTATTAGACTATTCGGAAAATTAAAGGCTATTTCCGAAGCCGGGTAAATTAAATGGATCAGGCCAGCCCCAACACCGATTTGGCGGCGCGGGCGGCGCTGCCGGCATCGGGGGCAAAGCCATCGGCCCCAATTTTTTGGGCAAATTCGGCGCTCACCGGCGCGCCGCCCACCAAAACTTTGACCTGATCGCGCACGCCCGCCGCCACCAGGGCCTGGATGGTGGCATTCATGGCCGGCATGGTGGTGGTGAGCAGCGCCGACAGCCCCACCATGTTGGGCTGTTTTTCTTTGACGGCGGTTACAAATTTTTCGGCGGATACGTTGCTGCCCAAATCTATAATTTCAAAGCCCGCGCCTTCCAGCATCATCGCCACCAGGTTTTTGCCGATGTCGTGCAGGTCGCCGGCTACGGTGCCAATGACCACTTTGCCCAGCGAGGTGGAACCGGCGGCCACCAGCAGCGGTTTGAGCAGGTTCATGCCGGCCTGCATCGCTCTGGCCGAGATGAGCATTTCCGGCACAAATTTTTCACCGATTTCAAACAGCCGGCCCACTTCGGTCATGGCCGGAATGCAAGCCTGGTGCAAAATTTCGGCGGGGGCAAGACCGGCATCAATGGCGGCCTGAACTTCGGCGGCGGCAGCGGTGGCATCGCCGTTGAGAATGGCCTGGTAAATGTTGTCTAAAGTCATGGTGGTTCACTCCCTTAAAAAATTACGAACGACGAATTACGAATGTCACCCTGAAGGCGTAAGCCCGAATGGTCTCCGGTAGGGGCGACCCTCGTGGTCGCCCAACGGCCTGCCCCGATCTGGGCAACCGCAAGGGTTGCCCCTACGGTTTGTTTAAACCCATTTTTCCAGCCGTTTGATAATGGCCAATTCCTGCTCTTCGCTGTGGGTGGCCATCCATAAAAAGATGCCTTCCGGCTGCATGTGTTCGATAAACGGTTCCAGTTCGTGGGGTTGCAAATCAACAATAACGGGCCGTTTGGCCTGAATCTGCTTGATGAGCGGCAGCCATTGCAAAATGGGATAATCGCCCCCCATGCCCTGCACCCACTGAATGGCATGCACCTGCGGCACCGACAGGATGGCCTCCAGGTGGCGGGCCACGTTTTTGCCATCCACGTGAAAAATGTTGTGGGTCATGGTTTTTACCTCGCGTTGCAACACCGGCAGGCAAAACTGCTCAAAAAAGCGGGTGGAAATCAGGGCCGAAAAATCGCAACTGGGAATGTGCATGCGCCCCACCGAAGGAATGCCCATCCAACTGACCGATGGCTGCCCGGCGGCTTTGAGCAATTGGTCAAAATGGTTGTAGATGGTTTCAAAATCGGCAATAGCCAGTTCAATAAGGCGCTGCGCCTGCGCGGGGTGATCGTATAAATCCAGGCACAACTGCTGCGGGTCGCGCCAGGCGGCGGCGCAATCCACGCCGGGGTGCAGGTCGGTGTAGCCCACCAGCGCCCGGCCCCGGCACCGGTCAAACGCCACGCGGGTGAGTTCCTCCAGTTTTTTAAAGTACGGATTGTCCAGATTGAGCCGGAGTTGGCCCACATCGTCCCAGGTGTTGATGAGCGGTTTGGACCAGGCCGTCACCTCGCCGTATTCCAGTTGCGCCCCGTAAAAGGCGGCGTACACCTCTGGCCCCAGGTTGGGCCAGTACACGGGAAAAGTTTCGGCCAGAAAGGTGCGCCCCCGGATGGAATTGAGGTAGGTTTCAACCTGAAATTCGGCGTTAAACCAGCGTTCCTGCAAATTAGCCGAGGGGTACGCCGCGGCTGCCTCTTCCACAAAGGCGTTGTGGGCGCTAAAACGCACCGGCGCGCGGTCTATAATCTGGCCGTGATACCAGGCTTCAACGCGCTGCATGGCCCGCTCAAAACCGGGCATGTTTTCTAGTTCTACGGCGGCGGTGCGGTTGGTCATCATCTTACTGGTATGGCGTATTTTTGATGGCGTTAATCATGGCCCAAAAATTTTCCAGTGGCGTGTCCAGTTGCACGTGATGGGTGGGGCCAAGGATTAGCCCGCCGTTTGCGCCCAGCGTTTGCAACCGCGCCTGCACTTCGGCCTGCACCTGAGCTGGCGTGCCAAAGGGCAGGGTGTACTGCTCGTCAATGGAACCCCAAAAGCACAGGTTGTGGCCGTATTTTTGCTTGATGGCGGCGGGGTCCATAGATTGCGGCTGGATTGGGTTTAGCACATCCAGCCCAATCTCAATGAGGTCGGGAATGATGGGTTCGATGTTGCCATCGGAGTGGTAGGCTATTTTCAGGTTGGGGTTGATGGCTTTGAGTTGGGCAAAAAAAGTGGCCATTTTTGGCTTTAAATGTTTGCGCCACGTGGCGGGCGAAATGAGCATTTGGCGCTGCGCGCCAATGTCGTCACCCGTCCAGATCATATCCACGCCCAGTTCCACCAGTTTTTTGGCGGCGGCAAGGTGGTAGTTAAACGGAATGTTGAACAACTCGTCAATCAGTTCCGGGTTAAGGGCAAAGTCCAGCAGGGTTTGCTCGTAGCCGCGCAGCGCCCAGGCGGTTTCAAAAATGGTGGTTACGGTTACGCCCACCAGCCAGTAATCATTTTTGTACTCGGCCATCACCCGTTGGGCTTCGGCGTACAGTTCCGGGCGAGTGGGGTTGGGCGGCTGGTAGCCGGTAATGGCTGCCTCATCGGCTAAAGGATGGCCCACCATCTCGGTGTAAACGCCAACGCCAAACGGCGTTTGGTAGGGCGAGTTGCGCCAGGTAATGCCCCATTCGTCGGTGTAGGTGGCGCTGTTGGGGGCGGCGTAAGTTTCGGTGGCGTAGTACGAGTTGGCCCAGCCTACCGAGGTGAGCAGCATATCCTGCCCCAGCGCGCGCTCAAGCGCGTAGGTGTTGCCGCCGCCGTGCGGATTGTGCGTATCGGCGGCGGTTAGCCCCAAATCCTGCTTGAGCCGGGTGGCAAACTCCGGGGTAAAGCTCACCTGCATAGGGCAGCGATCTGGTTTTTGGTGATTGAGAGCGGTTAACACCCGGTCACGCGGCTTCATGGATTGCTCCTGCACTGTTCCTGCGGTTAATTAGCTCAGCCGTTTGCGTAGCCAGGCGTGCATGGCCACCGATAGCACAATAATCAGGCCGTAAATAAGCTGGGTGTAAAAACCGGTTAGCCCAATGGCTATAATCCCGGCTTCAATGGCACCGATGATGAAGCAGGCAATGAACGTGCCCAAAATGGTGCCAACGCCGCCAAAGGCCGACGTGCCGCCCAAAAACACCGACGACAGCGTGCGCATCATGTAGCCTTCACCCAGCGATGGCCACAGGTACGATACTTCGAGGCTGGTCACCAGCCCGGCAAAGGCCGCCGCCACGCCCACCAGCGCAAACACCAAAATGCGGGTAAGGTCGGCGTTAACGCCCATCAGCCGGGCGCTGTTTTCGTTATCGCCAATCAGGTACACGTGCGCGCCAAATTTGTGGCGGTTGAGCAGCAGCCACACGCCCGCCGTTACCAGCAGCATCCAGATCATTTGGGCCGGCAGATAGCCCGCCACCCGGCCCACCAGTATGGTGTGCAGCCAGGTTTCGCGCAGCGGCACCAGGGTTTCGCCGGTGCCGTTGGTAAGCACCAACACCGCGCCGCGCCATAAAAACATGGTGCCAATGGTGGCAATCAACGAGGGAATGCCCAGCCGCACCACAATGACGCCATTGAGCATGCCCACCAAAAAACCAACCAGCAGGCAGGCCACCAAGCTGACTAACGGGCTGCCGGTGGTATTAAACACCCACATAAAGGCCACCATGCCGATTGCCATGGTGGAGGAGAAGGAAAGGTCCATTTCGCCGGCGATGATAACCAGGGTGAGCGGCAGGGCAATCATGCCAAAAAAGGGCGTGGTAGACATAAATGCGGCGTAAATCTGGGGCGATAAAAATGTGGTAGGCGCTGAAATAATAAACATCAGCCACATTAGCAAAAATACGCCAATAATGCCCAGTTGCAGGCCGTTTTTGCGGGCAAACAATTGCCAGGCGCTTTGCTGCACCCTTCGTTTGTCAACTATCGTGCGGGTTTCTGCGGGAATAGTCATGTTGTGCATCTCTTTACTCTAAACTGCCCGTGTGGGCCACCTGGTACATTTTGTCCATTAATGCATCCAGGGTGATGTCTTTGGTCAGGAACGAACCAGCCACCGTGCCGCGATCCAGCACCACTACTCGGTCGGCCACTTCGTACACGTGGAATACGTTATGGTCAATAAAAATAGCCGATTTGCCGGCTGCTTTGATTTGTCGCACAAAGTTGATGAGCTTTCGGGTTTCGCTGAGGGCCAGGCCCATGGTTGGCTCATCTAAAATAATGAGGTCGGCTTCAAAATAGAGCGCCCGCACAATGGCCACGCCCTGTTTTTCGCCGCCGGAGAAGTTTTTTATGATTGAATCCGGCGTTACCGCCGATGAGGTGAAGCCCATTGATTCAATCATCAGTTTTTGGGTTTCGGCCCGCATTTTTTTCACATCGAGCATGCCCAGTTTGGTGGTTAATTCGCGGCCCAAAAAAATGTTGCGCCACAGGGTTTGCAGTTCGGCCAGAGCGCGTTCCTGGTAAACGGTTTCTACGCCCAGTTCGCGGGCTTTGGGTACGGTGAGTTTATCTACTTTTTGGCCGTTAAAGTAAACCTCACCGCTGGTGGGTTGGTGATAGCCGGTAATAATTTTAATTAAGGTAGATTTACCGGCCCCGTTATCTCCCAGCAGGCCCAAAATTTCGTTGTGGCCCACCTGGAGGTTAACATTGTGCAACGAGCGCACTTCGCCAAAGGATTTGGAAACGTTGCGTAATTCCAGTCTGTAATCGCTCATCTATTTTCTCCCGATTAAAAGTGGGGTAAACGGCCTCTGTGCGGGCTGCCGGTTTGGGTTGTTACCGTTTACCCCCAATACAGCGCGGTTGCTACCGGATGTCTTTCTTTACCAGTTCGGCCAGAACGTCAATATTTTCTTTAGAGGCAAAACCGGAACCGGTATCAATATGGAGGCCGGAGAAGTTGTATTTTTTGGCCAGGCAGATTTGCAGAATGGGCATGTAGCCTTGCAGCCATTGTTGCTGGTCAATTACCAGGTCTGTCCAGCCGCCTTTGATGGCTTCAACGGTGGCGGTAGACAGGTCAAACCCGGCGGCGTTGATGTCATCCGGGCCTTTGCCGGCGGCCTTAAGGTAGGTTTCCAGAGTGGCGGTAAGGGCGCCGTGGTCGGTAACTACCAGTTTCACATCGGGGTGACTGGCCACGTAGCCGGTAAAGGTGGGGGTGCCGGCGGAGGAATCGGCGTTGGTGGCGTTGTCAATTTCCAGGTAATCCACAACCAGGCCCTCTTCTTTAAGCGCGTCTACCACGCCTTTGGTGCGTTGGCCGCGGCCCGGTTGAGACAGCAAGCCCCAGACCATGGCGCGGTCGCCGGATTTCAGGCCAAAGCGTTTGATGGATTCTTTGCCCAGCGAATACCCCGCCGCGTAGAGTTCGGCGCCAACGTAGCCAAAGCCGTTGGATTTAAATTTTTGCTCAAGTTTGGGCAGGGTGGTGTTTTGGCTGGTGACAATAATGCCCTTTGATTCGGCATCTTCTACCAGCGGGCCAAACGCATCGTCGCCGGGGTGGCCCATTATCGCAATGCCATCGGGCTTGGTGGCGGCAGCTTCACCAAATTGACGGACCATCTTTTCCGGGTCCCAATCGGACCAAACGTATTCAACGTTGGGGCCTAAATCTTTGGCCGCCTGGAGTGCGCCGTTGTAAACGGTGGTGGCAAACACCCCGCCGGGAGGCCCTCCGGGGAAGAACACAATGTTTACGCCGCTGCACCATTTATCGCCGGCGGCAGCGGGAGCAGGAGCAGCCGCTTTTTCTTCGGTTTTGGGGGCGGCGGCTTCTTGTTTGGGCTGTTCTTTGGGCTTTTCAGCCGCCGGAGCGGCGGGCTGGCCGCACCCGGAAATCAACATGGCCATTAGCAGCACGCCAAATAATAACCAACTAAATTTTTTAATTTTCATTATCTGTTTTTCCTCCTAACTTGAAACAACGTTGTTAAAAGCTGGCACCAAAAAATAAGGGTTAAAACGGTGAGGGCAATCACCTCCTTTCGCAACGCATGTAGAGTTGATGGCTGCAAACTTGGCCGGCATGTTAGCTGATAACCGAGCTTTTTCTGATAACCAGTTGCGGTTTGAGAATGGTAATGTCCAAAGGTAAAACCGGTTCGGAGCGTTGCCGGGCTTCGATGATTTTTACAACCTGATGAACGGCCAGCCGGCCTTGTTCAGAAAGGCGGTGTTTTACGGTTGACAGCGGCGGAAAATAATAGTTGGCCTCCGGAATGTTATCGTAGCCGATTACCCCCAGGTTTTTGGGCACATTTAGGTTTAGTTGCACCGCCGCCCGGAGCACGCCCAGCGCCATTTGGTCATTGCAGGCAAAAACGGCGTCCATTTCTGGAAAGGTTTCCAGCAGCCGGCACAAACCGCGCTCGCCGCTGGCCGCCGACCAATCGCCTTCAAAGATTTGCCGTTGCTCGTGCTGTTTGAGCACATCCTGCCAGCCCAGTTGCCGTTCCCAACTGGATACCCAATCGGAAGGGCCGGTAATCAGCCCAATGTGCCGGTAGCCCTGTTCCAGCAGGTGTTGCGTGGCCAGTTGCCCGCCGGTGCGGTTATCAATGGAAATGGTTGGCCCAAAATTGGGAATTTGTTCGCTGATGAACACAATCGGCACGGGCAACTGCGAGTTGATGTGCTCGCGCCAGTGCCGGTCGTCGCCCACTTCGGCCACGGCCCACACAATGCCATCTACGTGCCAGGAAAGAAGCTCTTCCAGAATTTGGTTGTTGTCCACGTCTTCGGGGGTGCGGGCCAAACTCAGGTGCAGCGAATAGCCCAACTCGTTGGCGGCCTGTTCAATGCCTACCAGCCGGCGCATTGGCCCGTACTGGCCCAATTCGGCCACCACCACGCCCAACGAATGGCTGCGGCGGCGGATAAGGCTGCGGGCAATGGCGCTGGGCGTGTAACCCAGCCGCTCAATCACGTCTTGCACGCGCTGCCGGGTTTCGGGCGCTACATCCGGCCGGTCGTTGAGTACCCGCGACACGGTTTGGGTAGAAACCCCCGCTTGTTGGGCAACTTGTCTGATGGTGACCTGTTTTTGCACTGACATAACCGGCAACTGGCAGTTCCTGTTCTGGTTGAATTTTGCCCCGTCCCGGCCAACGTAGCCGGGACGGGGCGCTGCTTATAATAACGCGGTTTTATCTATTACTTTTCGGGGACGGTGGGTTTGTCGTTGTCGAGTTCGGGGGAACCGGCCACGGGTTCAGTCCACA
>CAZFCE010000027.1:51847-68833 GCA_964517605.1 uncultured Caldilineaceae bacterium
GTTGTTCCACGGTGGTGACAAAGGCGGCAAAGTCGCCTTCGCTGGCGGGGGCCTGGACATCCAGCTTCCAGCCGAGTTCTTTGGCGCGGGCAGTCGCGCCGTCAACCATGGCCACGTGGAAGGGGCTGGTCAGCGCCGGGGGCACAAAACCAACGTACTTTTCGCCAGTGGCAGCCGGTTTGGTTTCGGCGGCAGCTTCTTTTTCGGGGACGGTGGGTTTGTCGTTGTCGAGTTCGGGGAAGCCGGCCACGGGGTCAGTCCACAGCTTGCCATCCAGGTAATCCTGAAGGTTGTCGGGGCTGACAACCACGGACGGGGTTAGAGTGATTTCGGGTACTTCTTCGCCCTTTTTGATTTTTTCCATGGTGTCAACCACGGTTTTGCCCATGCGCACCGGGTCAACGCCGAGGGTGGCGGAGAACTTGCCTTCTTTCAGCAGGTCGAGGGTGGGCTGGTTGCCGTCAATGCCCACGGCAAAGAAGTCCTTGTTGATTTTGAGGCCGAGTTGTTCGGCAGCCAGAGCCGCGCCAATGGCCATTTCGTCGGAGTTGCCATAGAACACGTCAATTTTGGGGTCTTTTTGCAGGGCGATGGCGGCGACTTCGGAGCCTTTGGTGCGCAGCCATTCGGCGCTTTGTTCGCCCACAATTTCGACGTTGGGGCAATTCTTGGTGAGGCCGGCTTTGAAGCCGCCGGTGCGGCGGTGAGAGAAGATGGAGTCAATGCCCAGCAGGATGAAAACCTTGCCTTTGGTGTCGGCGGGGGTGGAGTTGTACTTTTTGGCAATGAGTTCGCAGGTGTAAGCCGCCAGTTTTTCCGCGCCGCCCCATTGGTCGTAGCCAATGTAAGAGGCCACTTTACCTTCGGAGAAGGGGGTGATGAAGTTGTGGGCCAGGATTGGCACTTTCTTGTCGTTGGCGGCTTTGACCGCGGTGATGGCCGAATCGGTGCCGATGGGGTTGATGGAGATGTACTGCACGCCTTTTTCCAGCAGTTGTTCCACGGTGGTGACAAAGGCGGCAAAGTCGCCTTCGCTGGCGGGGGCCTGCACGTCCAGCTTCCAGCCGAGTTCTTTGGCCTGGGCGTTAGCGCCGTCAACCATAGCCACGTGGAAGGGGCTGGTCAGCGCCGGGGGCACAAAGCCGGCGTAAACTTCGCCGCCGGCGGGTTCTTCTTTGGCGGCTTCGGTGGGTTTGGCTTCTTCCTTGGGCGCTTCAGTTGGTTTTACTTCTTCTTTTTTAGGCGCTTCTTTGGGCGCTTCGGTGGGTTTGGCTTCTTCCTTGGGCGCCGGGGCGGGGGTGGCCGCGCCACCGCATGCGGCCAATAAAAGTAGCAGCACAGCCAGGATCATAAAAATCAAACTTCTTTGTTTATACATCCTACATTCCTCCTTGAAATTTACATAGTATTGCCGATTGAGGCTTCGATCCTGCCGCAATCAACGTTATGTATTAACCGGCGTCAAGGCCGGTGGATCGCCTGTTAGCTGGATTTTTTGGTAAAGGAAAAGCGCAGCCACTTGATTTCGCCGCGGCGGATAACATCCAAAATCACGGCCAGTAAGATGATGATGCCCACCACAATCTCTTTGGCGGTAGAGGGCACATCCATGTAAACCAGGCCGGCGTCAACCACGCGGAGGATAAAAACGCCCACCAGCGTGCCCCAAACGCCGCCCACGCCGCCCGATAGCGCGGTGCCGCCAATAACAACCGAGGCCACTGAAATCATGGTCATATTGGTGCCGTTTTGGTAAGCCCCGGATTGTAGCCGGCCCATCACCAAAATACCGCCAATAGAGGCCAAAAAGCCGCTAATGCCGTAAATAATCAGCAACATTTTGTCAACATTAATGCCCGACAGCCGGGCGGCGGTTTCGTTGCCGCCAATGGCGTAGGTGTAGCGGCCCAGTTTGGTGTGGTTTAACACAAACCAACATATTCCGTAAATAATCAACGCGATGATTAACGGCACCGGAATACGCACCACCCCAACATCAATAACCCCGGTTAAAAACGATAAAAAGGCATCTTTTTGAATATTGATGCCCGCGCCGCGCGTGGCCACCAGTGAAATGCCCATTAAAATGCTTTTTACGCCCAAACTGACAATCAGGGGATTTAATTTAAAGGCGGTAATCAGCAACCCCTGGAATATTCCAATGAGCGCGCCCAGCATCAGCGCAATTAAAATCGCTTCCCAGGCCGGAATGCCAAAAGCAATTTGCCCGCCGGCCACGTTGGTTCCGGCAATTAGAATAGCCGCAATAACGCCGCTAAAAGAGACCATCGCTTCTACCGATAAGTCAATCCCGCCGGTGAGGATGACAAACGTTTGGCCCGCCGCCACCACGCCCAGCGCCGCCGCTTCAAGGCCAATCAGCATCAGGCCGGTGGGGGTGCGGAACGCCGGCGACAGGATATACAATAGAGCGATCATCAACAGTAATACAATCAGCGGGCCGGTGTTGGCCAGAAAATTCCCTATAAATCCACCCACGGTAAACCCTGGGCGCTTGGTTTCGACTACTTTGCTCATGCAGGATCTCCCTCTTTTTGATTTGAAGCCGGTTTATCGGAGCCGGTGGCATATTCCATAATTTTTTGTTCGGTGGCTTCGGCGCGGGTTAAAAAGCCGCTGACCGTGCCGTTGCAAATCACCATCACCCGGTCGCTCATGCCTAAAATTTCGGGCAGTTCGGAACTCACCATTAAAATCGCTACGCCCTGTTTGGCCAGTTCGTTCATCATTTTGTAAATTTCTACTTTAGCGCCCACGTCAACGCCACGGGTCGGCTCGTCAAAAATCAAAATGCGGGGTTTGGTGGCCATCCATTTGCTTAACACCACTTTTTGCTGGTTGCCCCCCGACAGGTTCAGCGCCAACTGGTCCTGGCCGGCCACTTTAATGGCCATATTATCAATAAAATATTGCGCCAGTTCCATTTCTTTACGCCGGCTGGTTACAAAGGAACGTGTCAGCTTTTTTAGAATGGACATAGTGATGTTTTCGCGCACCGGCATCTTTAAAAACAGCCCTTGTTGCTTGCGGTCTTCGGTGAGCAGGGCGATGCCGTGCCAAATTGCGTCGCGCGGGCTTTTGACGGATACCTGCCGGCCAGAAACGTAAACCTTGCCGCTGTCAATCGGATCGGCGCCAAAAATGGCCCGCACCAGCTCGGTGCGGCCCGCGCCCACCAGCCCGGCAATCCCCAGCACTTCGCCGGCATACGCCGAAAAATTGATGTCCTTTAATTTTTCGCCCTGATTTAACCCTTCAATGCGCAAAAGTTCCTCGCCGCGTGGGGCTATCGCTTTGGGGAACTGTTCCGAGAGGTCACGGCCCACCATCAGCTTAATCAGCTTGTCCACGGTTAATTCGGTGGTGGGCATGGTGGCAATGTGCTGCCCATCGCGCAGCACCGTGGTGCGGTCAGAAATTTCAAAAACCTCGTCCAGGTGGTGGCTAATATAAATAATAGACACCCCGCCGGCCTTTAACTGGCGCACAATGGTAAACAAATCGTTGATTTCACGGATGCTGAGCGCCGAGGTTGGCTCATCCATAATAATCAGGTCGGTTTTGTGGTGCAGGGCTTTGGCCACTTCGACCATTTGCTGGTGCGCCACCCCTAATTTCCCCAGCGTCATTTTGGGGTCAAGGTCAAGGTGCAGTTTGGCCAACAGTTCTTTGGCCTGGCGGTGCATTTCGGGCCAATTTAGCACGCCGTTAGCATAGGTGATTTCGTTGCCCAGAAAAATATTTTCGGTGACGGATAATTGCGGAACCTGGTTTAATTCCTGGTAAATGGTGGTAATCCCGGCGATGTGCGATTGGCGGGTGTTGGTGAAACGCACCGGTTCGCCTTTGAAAATAATTTCGCCGGAATCGCTGGTGTATACCCCGGAAAGAATCTTCATCAGGGTGGATTTGCCCGCGCCGTTTTCGCCCACCAAAGCCATCACTTCGCCGGGCATTACCGTCAGGCTTACTCCCGACAGCGCCAGCACGCCGGGAAAGCGTTTGGTAATGGCCCGCATTTCCAACAAAGGCGATTTTGAGGGGGGTATAACTGCATTGTTATCGTTAGTATTTAACATAATTTAGTGCCAGTTTGTAAAGAATTTGGTAAAACCAGCGGAGAAAAAAGTGGCAGGTGGTTGGTTTGGAACAAGCCCAACCCGATGTTGACATAGTGTGTTATCGTTCCCGTTAACGTTAACGGGAACGATAACATTGTAACGTAGTTTAAAAAGTTAGGCAAATGACATTTGTCATTTTTTGGGGGTGACATTTGTCATGAGAGGCAAAATTTTGGGTTGGGCTAAAAGTGGGTTATTGGCCGGAAACGGGTAAATAAATGGAAAAGACGCTGCCCTGGCCCGGAACTCCGGTGCTGGCGGCGCTGATCTGCCCGGCATGTGCCTCTACCAGCGCCCGGGCAATGGCCAGCCCCAGCCCCGCGCCGCCCCGGTCGCGGCTGCGGGCCGGGTCGGTGCGGTAAAAGCGCTCAAAAATATTGGGGAGCTGGTGGGGCGGAATGCCATCGCCGGTATCGGCCACAAGCAGGGTAACGGTGTTGGCCTCGGCCCGCGCCGAAAGGGTGATTTCACCGCCGGTGGGAGTGTGGCGCAAAGCGTTGCCCAGCAGGTTGTGCAAAACCTGTGAAATGCGAATGGGGTCAACCCGGATGGCGGGCAGTTGCGGCGGAATATCCAGGCATAGCGCCACACCTTTTTCATCGGCGTTGGGCCTGAAGGTATCGGCGGTTCTTTGCAGCAGTTGCGTTACGTTGGTGGGCTGCAAATCCAGCGGAAGTTGGTGGGCTTCGGCTTGCGCCAGTTCGTGCAGGTCGTTAACCAGCCGGCTTAACAGGCGGGTTTGGTCGTACAGGCGGGCGGTTTCTTCCAGATTTAGCGGGTAAACCTCATCGAGGATGGCCCGCAGGTTGCCCTGCAAAACCGAGAGCGGGGTGCGGAGTTCGTGTGCCACATCGGCCAACAGGTTGCGCCGCAGTTGTTCACCTTGTTGCAAATCGCTGGCCATTTCATTGAATGCCCGCGCCACGGCGATCATTTCAACCGTGCCGGTTTCTTCTACCCGCTGGTTAAGGTGGCGCGCGCCAATGGCTTTGGCTGCATTCGCCAGATTATTGAGCGGGGCAGTCACCGAGCGGCTCATGACCACGCCCAAAATCAGGCCCATTGCCCCGCCCACCAGGGCCACAATCAACAAAACCCGCGCCAGATCGCGCAAAAACACCGGTGACCGCTCAAAAAGTTGTTCCTCGTTGGGCGTAAAACCCACATAGCCCACGGTTTGGCTGTTAACTACAATGGGCGTTAGCGCAATGAGTTTTTCGCGGTAGATGGAGCGCCCCACCTGCCGGTGCTGAATGTGAAAAATCACTTGTTGATCGGCGTTAAGTAGCACGTAGCTAAAGTCGGTGCGGACAAAACCGGCTTGAGCGCCCTGCATTATCGGCTCAACTCCGGCCCAACTGTTGTGTTCGCGGTAGTAGTTGGCCAGAATTTCAACAAAACCGTTGGGGCGTTGCAAAATTCGCTCGGCAAAGCGGTTGGCGCTGTTATCGTTATCAAACTGCTGAATGATTGCGCCGGCGGCAACCACCGTTAACACCGCTGCCAGCACCACGGCGGTAAAGGCTAAAATCAGGCGCGTACTGAGTTTGTTCATCAAATTGGGTTCCTTATGGCCCGCCCAGCCGGTAGCCCACGCCGTACACGGTTTGAATATAAAGATTTTCGCCGGTGTCGGGTTCTATTTTGCGGCGCAGGTTGCGCATGTGGCTATCCAGCGTTCGCTCCGAGCCTTCGTAATCGTAGCCCAGCGCCTGCTCAATCAGTTCGCTGCGGGTAAAGGCGTAACCGGGGTTTTCCATGAGCGTTTTGAGCAGGTTAAATTCGGTGCTGGTTAGCTCAACGGCCCGGCCCGAGA
This sequence comes from uncultured Caldilineaceae bacterium, assembly GCA_964517605.1. GTDB lineage: Bacteria > Chloroflexota > Anaerolineae > 4572-78 > J111 > J095. The sequence goes on from CAZFCE010000027.1 coordinate 57,806, forward strand.
CCATAACTTCGCGGCGGTCAAGGTCTATCAGCAGGCCGCCATGTTGTAAAATGCGCGGCTGCCGGGGAGCGAGGTTGCCCTGCGTGCGGCGCAGTACCGTGCGCACCCGGGCCACCACCTCGCGGGGATTGAAGGGCTTGGTGACATAATCATCCGCGCCCAATTCCAGGCCGATGATTTTATCGGTGTCGTCAATGCGGGCCGTGAGCATAATAATCGGCGTGTCGGCCAAAGCCGGGTCGGCGCGGACGGTGCGGGTAATATCCCAGCCGTCCTGGTCGGGCAGCATTAAATCCAGCACCACCAGCGCCGGGTGGTTGTGGCGCAAAATCTGCATGGCGGTTTGGCCGTCACCGGCGGTCAGGGTTTGGTAGCCGGCTTTATCCAGGTAGGCGCGCACCAGCCGCACAATGTCGGGGTCGTCATCAACTACCAAAATTTTTTGAACGGCGGTTTGCATGTAACCTTCCTTGGCGCTGAGCATTTAAATCAGTATACCACGCAATTGTGCAAAATTTGTGCAGGCCGCCCCGCGCCGATTTTGCTCTGGCCAAAAGTGAACAAAGCCGGCGGATGTGGGGTATAATGAAGCTACAGGTGGCGTTGGTGAGCAATAACTGTATCCGGCGATGAATCCGATTTCGGCGTTTTTTGTAGAAAATATGATTGCGGTTTTCTTTTTTTACGGGCTGGCTTTTTTTGTGTTGGGCCTGGCTCTTATTTTTGCCAGCCGGCAAACTTCGGAGTTTAGGTTTGCGCAGGCCATCCGGCCGTTGGCGGCGTTTGGTATTTTACACGGCAGCCACGAATGGGTGGAGATGTTCCAAATGATCGCCGTTCAAACCGGCCACGGCCCGGCGGCGGAATGGGTAAATCTGCTCCGGCTGCTGTTGCTGGCGATATCCTTTTTAATGCTGCTGGCGTTTGGCATAGTGCTGCTCAGCCCCAAAACCAAATGGTGGCTGCCCCAATACGCGCCGTTGCTGGCGCTGGTTGGGCTTTGGCTGGCAGCAACTCTGCTGGTTGATGCGATTTTGGCCCCCGCCGCCGGCGACCTCATCATTCTGGCCGATGTGCTGGCTCGCTACATTTTGGGGTTTCCCGCTGCGGTGGTAGGCACCTGGGCGTTGATGGCGCAGCAGCGCACGTTCAGAGAGCGCGATATGCCGCAGTTTGGCCGCGATTTGGTGTGGTGCGCGGCGGCTCTGTTTTTGTACGGCGTTGTGGGGCAAATGTTTGTGCACCGGTCGCTGTTGTTTCCGTCAACTTTATTGAACAGCCAGCTTTTTTTGGACTGGTTCGGGATTCCCATCCAGCTTTTTAGGGGCGTGATGGCGGTTTGGTTTACCTTTTTTATGGTGCGCGCGCTACGCGCCTTTGAACTGGAAACCCGCCAAAAGATAGAAACCGCTAACCGGGCCAAACTCGATGCCCAGGCCGCCGCGCTGCTGGCCGAGCGCCACACCAGCCTTGAAATGGAGCAACTCAACGAAGAACTCCGGCAGGTGGTGCACGAGCTAAGCCTGCTGCTTGATATGGCCCGGCTGCTGGCCGAGCCGATGGAGCCGCTGGTGCGGTTGCAGCGGGTGCTGGACCGCATTGTGCATAACGTTGACTACGCCGGCGCGGCGCTGATTATGCTCACGCGCCCGCCCGATGCCGCGCCGTATGTGGCGGTTTCGCTCGGTTTTGAACCCGCCGCCTCGCCGCCGGATTCGCGTTACCCGCTGGCCCAAAAAATTGGCCAGGCCTGCATTGAGCGCAACCTGGCCATGTGCCAGCATCAAAATGGCGATGTGATTGAGTTTTTACTGGAAGACGCGCTGCAAAAGCAGGAGTGCCGCCAGCACCGCAGCCCAACGCTGGCCATTGGCTTGCCGCTGGTGGCGCAAGAGCGGGCGATTGGCAGTATTGTGCTGGCGGCTTCGCCTCACCGGGAGCGGCGGCTCACTGCGGGCGAGTTCACCTTGCTGGTGGGGATTGCCCAACAGGTTGGCCTTTCTATTGAAAACGCGCGGCTGTACCAGGATGTGCAAAAGCGCGAAAAGCAGTTGGCCGAATTGTTGCACCAGATTGTGGGCGCGCAAGAAGCCGAGCGGCGGCGCATTGCCCGCGAACTGCACGACGCCACCGGCCAATCGTTAACGGCCATTGCGTTGGGGCTGCGCGGGGTAGAAACCCGGCTGGTCAACGGCGCGCCGGTCAGCGCGGAGCAAATCCGCGAACTGCAATCATTTGGCACCAACGCGCTGGGCGAACTGCGCCGGATTATCGCCGATTTGCGGCCATCACAACTGGATGACCTGGGGCTGGTGGCGGCTTTGCAGTGGTACATTTCGGCTTTTGAACAGCGCCGGGGCATTGGTTGCCGGTTTGTAATCAACGGCCATCCGGGCCGGCTGCCATCCGAGTACGAAACGGTGCTGTTTCGCATTGTGCAAGAGGCGCTCACCAACGTGGCCAAACACGCCGCCGCCGGCAAAGTTGTGGTTACGCTAACAATGCAGCCCCATGAAATCAATTTGAGTATTGAAGACGACGGCCAGGGCTTTGACCCCGGCCCGGTTTTGAACGGCGGCGTTGAGCCGGCTGGCTGGGGCCTGCTGGGGATTAGAGAGCGGGCGTTGTTGCTGGGCGGCAGCTACAACGTTGAATCCGCGCCGGGGCAGGGAACGGTAATCCGGGTTAATGTGCCGCTGCTAATGGAGTTGAAACATGGCCAAAATACGCCTGTTACTGGTTGATGACCACGAAATTGTGCGGGCCGGGCTGCGCATGCTCTTTTCCGCCGAAGCCGACATGGAAATTGTGGGCGAAGTTGGCAGCGGCGATGAGGCGCTGCTGGCGGCGCAAACCCTCAACCCCGATGTGGTGATTATGGATGTGGCCATGCCCGGCATTGGCGGCATTGAGGCTACCCGGCGCATTAAACACCACTGCCCCGCTGTGGCGGTGCTGGCCCTGACCATGCACGAGGATGAGCAATATTTTTTTGAAATGCTCAACGCCGGAGCCGCCGGCTATATTCCCAAACGGGCCGCCCCCGATGATTTGGTGTCGGCGGTGCGGGTGGTAAACCAGGGCAACGTGTTTTTGCACGCCACGTTGGCCCGCCATTTAATGCGCGATGTGGTGAGCCAGCCCGCTCATTCGCCCGGCGACGACCTCACACCCCGCGAGCGCGAAGTGCTCACCTGCATTGCCGAAGGTTCCACCAACCGGGAAATCGCCGAGGCGCTGGTCATCAGCGTAAAAACGGTAGATCGCCACCGCGAGAATATTATGCAAAAATTAAATATTCACAGCCGCGTTGAACTGGTAAAATACGCCATCGAAAAGGGGTTAATCAATGTAGGTTAGGCTCCCCACCCCAAAAATGGGGCGCTTTCCCAATAGATTCTCCCGGCAAAACGTGATACCCTGATTTTAGGGATAAACCGTAAAGGAGAGATATTGTGGAAAGCTGGCAAATGGTAATGGGAGTTGCCGTAATGTTTATAGTGAGGCTGGGCGTGCCCTTGGCGGTGACGGTGGCGGTGGGGTACTGGCTGCGCCGGCTCGATGAAAAATGGCAGGCCGAAGCAATGGCTCGCCGCGCCACGGCTTTGGCTCAACAACTCCAGGCGCAGCCGCAGGTTGAAATATTAAAAGTGATTGACCCGCCCTGCTGGGTAACGCACAATTGCTCCGAAGCTGCCCGTAAAAACTGCCCGGCCTGCCAAAACCCCAATTTGCCCTGCTGGCTGGCCCGGATTCGCACCGAAGGCCGGTTGCCGGCCAAATGCTACAACTGTTACCACTTTATTCCGCGCCGCCGCGAGGTTGCCGTTGCGGCCAAACACATTCAGCCCCAATAACAGCTTTGGGGGTGGAACGGAATAAAAAAATCGGGCGTTTTCGCCCGATTTTTTGTTGTTTGGGGAAGCAAAACCTGCCGCTCAGGTGTCCAGGTGGAAAATGCGGCAGCAGCCCAATTTAATCAAAAATGTTATCAGTAGCGGAATGCCAAACCGCAGAATGGCCAGAACAATCAGCGTTGTGGTGATGTATAAAAAGCCCGTCATGTTTAGCTCCTTATCAAAACGATTAGTCCTTTTGCAGCTATTGTAACACATTGGGCCGAGGTTTGAATTGGGGATTACACCCATTTTTACCCCATAAAAAACAGCCGAATACCGGCTGGCATTCGGCTGTTGGCGGGTGGAAACTAGCCGGGGTTAAGGCCGGGTTAGCTCTTTTACATCACCGCCAATGTCTTCAATGCTATCGTACAACACCTGGATAATATATTGCCCGTTGTGCGTAAACGCGCCGGGGTCTTTTTGGGCGTACTGGTAATTATAGGCGGCCTTGAGCAGGCGCGGCGTCCAGTTGGCGTAGGGCTTTTCATCCGGGTCGGCTTTGCCGTTGTTGTTGGCATCGGCGTAGAAATAGGGGTAACTATCCGGGTTGTACACCAGGGCTGCGCCGGCTTTTTTGCTGGCGTAAGCTTGAATTGCCTTGTAGAGCAACTCTTGCATGGTGTCCAATTCGGCGGCAATGCCTTCGGTGGTGTTGCCGTCGCCATCCCAGTCATCGCTGCCTTCGCGGATGTTGCGGGCGTCTGCCAGCGTTTTTACGCCATCGTGACAGTCGGCGCACTTATCAATTTGAACGGTTTGCTCGTGAGCCGAGTGGCACCCCAGGCAGGTGTCAGCGCCGTCATCGTGCATAAAGCGGCCAAAATACTTTTTGCCATCGTACTGGTAAGCGCCTTTTACTTCGTCGCCAAAAATGGTAGCGCCGGCGGCAAAGTAGTGCACATTTTTAAAGGCCAGGTCGGCGCTTACTTTGTCATCGGTTGCGCCGGATTTTTTGATGGCGTCATTCACGCTAACGGTTGATTCGCGGCCCTGGTGGCAGTTGAGGCACAGGTTCATTTGTGGGTCTTTGCTATCAACCACCGCGCCGCTGGGGAATTTTACCGGCCCGGCTTCGTACAGCGTAAATTTGGTTAAATCGTTGTGACAGTTGGCGCATTGCAACCCGTCTGATAGCGGCGCGGAAACGTTAGCCCCGTCTTTAAGGTACGTGGCCAGCCCCAGGCCGGAGTGGCAGCGAGCGCACCCCGCCGGCACTTCGCCATCGGCATCCCAGTGGCGGAACGCTTCTTCGGAGCCGGCAAAGTGGCCGGGATCGGTGCGGCGCATGGCGGCCATATCAATCGGTTTGGCCAGCGCCGTGTTCAGATCGCTCAACGAATCATATAGCAGTTCGATGATATATTTGCCACCGTGGGCATACGCGCCGGGGTCTTTGATCGAGGTTTGGTAGTTGTACGCGGCTTTGAGCAGGCGTGGCGTCCAGTTTTTGTAACCGTTGTCGGCTACGGCTTCGTCTTTATCAGTTTTGCCGTTGCCGTTGGTATCGGCAAAGAAGTAAGGGTAGGTAGCCGAATCGTACACAATGGCCTTGCCCGCCACTTCTTTGGCGTAAGCCTGAATGCCCAGAAATTCCTTGTCGCGCACGCCTTCAAGCTCAAAGAAGATGCCTTCTTTTATATTGCCGTCGCCGTCAAAATCGGCCAGCGAGCCATTCATCCGCACGTTGTGAAAATCTGCGGGTTTGGCAACGCCTTTGTGGCACGATGCGCACTTTTCAACCTTTAACTCCAGCGTGTGAGAATCGTGGCAGCCAACGCAGCTATTAAATTTTTCTACGTGGGCAAAGTTGCCATCGTATTTTTGCCCTTCGTATTCGTAGCCACCTTTAGCCAGCGTGCCGTATTTGGTTGCCGCCGCCGCAAAGTAGTGAATGTTTTTAAAGCCAAGGTCGGCGCTCACTTTGTCGTCGTTAGCCCCGGCTTTTTTGATGGCCTCGTTAACGCTGACGGTTGACTCGCGACCCTGGTGGCATTCCATACAGCGGGCTTCGGGGCCAAGGTCTTTTAATTCCAGCCCGGATGGCATTATTACACTGGTTTTTTCTTTGGTAACGTCGTTGTGGCAGGCCACGCAGCTAACAACGTCGCCTACCGGCACGGCTTTATCCACCTTGCCCGCCGCGCTGCCATCAGCCCCCAAAAAATCCCGGTAGCCGGTAGTGCTGTGGCACTTGGCGCACTCAACGGGAACTTCGGCGGGAGAATCTTTATCCCAGTGAACAAACGCCTCGGCTTTGGCATCGGCGTGGCCGGAGCCGGCCCACTCATCCAGAAATGGAATTTTTACGCCTTCCTGAGCGCTGACCAGCGCAATCGAGCCGGTATAAGCTAACAGGAGGGCAACCCCAAACACGGCGATGGTGGCGAACACTATAACAAATAGTGGTTGTTTTTTCATTCCACTCACCTCCTATTAATGAGTGATAAACATTTTTAGAAAGGGGGGAATTATTGAAAGAGCAAGTACCTCCTTGATTGGTAGATTTTTTTGGGCGGTGAAGGCTGAATTTTTTAACCACCTCCTCTCGCAAAGGTTAGCCGTTGTTAATTAAGTTGCGTGTGGAAAATAATTTAAGACTGCCAACACCTCGTTGTGCCAGATAGTCTGGGGTGGAAAACCGGAGATAACCGGAGGGAGTAGTGAGGTAAGGATGAAAAATAGTATCTTATTGTACAACGGTTTTTAAAAAGCTAATTATCAGAAAAAGTTATATTTTAGCGGTTGTTATCAGCAAAGCCTTTGGTTTTTGCCCGCAATCTGGGCCGGTTTGGTTTAACGCCGCCGCGTTCTGGGAATCTCATCCTGAGCCACCACCACGTTTTTGTTGGCTTCTATTTCGTCGGGGCGCAGGTCTTTTTCGGTTAAAAAGGCATCCTCGTTGCCGTGGCAGTTATCGCATTTTTCGGTGCGAGGGGTGTTCCGCTGGATGGTGTGCGGGGTGGCGTACAGCCAGGTTGGCCGCGCGTTAAAATTGGGCAGCAGGTTATCGCCGTAGGCGCTAAAGGTATCGGGCGCAACGGGCGCATGCCGCACGGGTACCCATTTCCAGGGGCGGTCGGTGGTGGGGTTGGGGTTTTTGCCGATTTTAAAGCCCAGCGTGACCGGCTCAATTTCAAAAGAAGGCGCGCCGTTATCATCTTTTTGAACATGGCAACCATAACAATTCTGGTAATCGGCGGCGTGGCAAACCTGGCAGGCAATATTTTGAATATGCACTTTGCGGTGCTGAGAAATTTTGGCGTTTTCAATGGCTTCTTGATGGCAGTTGAGGCATGCGGGCGCGGGCGGGCCATCGTAACGGTGGTCGGTTTTGCCCTCCAGGTTGCCGTGCAGTTCGTTGGCGGTGTGGCATTCAACGCAGGCCATGCCGCCGGGGTTCCAGTGCACATCGGCGGATATCCCCTGGTTTTTGCCGGTGAATTCATTGATAATCCGGCTGCCGTGGCAACCGGCGCAGGTTAAATCCATGGGCGGGACTTTTTTAAATTGATGCCCCGCCAGCAGGCCGCCGCCCAGATTGGTGGGCTGGCTAACGTGGCATTGGCCGCAACCGGCGTGGCAGCTTTGGCAGTAGTTGCCAAAGGCATCTTTCATGATTATGGGCAGCGTTTCCTGGCTGGCTCGCTGTTTTAGCGCGGTTTCAAAGCCGCGCAACGTGGCGTGCAGGCTGTTGGCCTGGTTGTGGGTATCGGTGTGGCACTGAGTGCAGGTTTCGGCCAGTGGCTCGCGCTGCATTTGGGCGTGCGCCTGGGCTTTATCCTGAGCGGCCCCGTTGCCACCGTGGCAGGCCACGCAGCCCATTTGGCCATGAATGGTTTTGGTAAAGGTTTTGCTGTTAACCAGCACTTTTTCCCATGGTTCCGCCGATGTAAGCGCGGTATCGGCGGCCCAACCTGCCATTGGCGCGGCTTTGGGTTGGGGCGCGGCGGTGGCTTTAAGCCGATCCGCAGCGGTGTGGCAGGTAACACAGCCATCGGCCTGGGCGATAATAGCCGGCGGCGCGGTTGGTCTGGGCGCGGTGGTGGGTGTGGCGGGTGGAACCACCGCTATTTTGATATCGGCGGGGGTGGGGCGCGGTTGGGGGGTAGCCGGGGCTGTGCCGCAGCCGGTTAGCAGCCCGGCCAAAATTACCGTAAAAGCGGCAAAAATGCCGGTTTTGTTGGCGTGGCGAGAGAAATAGTTCATTTGATGGTCTCCCGTTCGGTGCGTTACCGTGACTACCGGGCGCAGTTAAAGTAAAGTCATACTTATTCAGCCGGATTGGCGGCTTTTACCGCTAGTTTGGCGGCGGCAGCTTTATCGTACCCCAGGCCGGCAAAATCAAAGGTGGCTTCCGGGCCGTGGCAATCGCCGCAGGTTTTTACCCCGGTTTTGGTAATGTTATGGCTGGCCAATATTTTTAGCCGGGTTTGCTGCGGTTCGCCTAAAATTTGGCCGGTAACGGCAAATTTGGCCGGATTGAAGTTTTGGGGAGCCAGAACCGTAACGGGGATAACGGGCACAATCCGGGCGGCGGCGTCGGTGTTTGAGGCCGCTTGGCCGGCGGCGGTTTGCCATTCCAGCGGTTGCGCGCCCTCGGTTTGTTGCAACCGCGGGCCGTAGAATTTGGTGTGCGGGTCCTGCACCGGCTGGCTGGTATCGGCGGTTAGCCCGGCAACGCCGGATTTTACGTGGCAGGTGCGGCAATCAAGCCGTTGATGGTTGGTGTTGAGGAACGGGTTTGAGTGCGGTTGTTCGGCGTGGCAGTTGGCGCATTTTACCTCGGCCATAATCTGGTGCGAGGTGGCGGTGTGGCAACTGGTGCAAGCCAGCACCGCCTGGTTGTGAACGCTATCGCTGTTTTGGCCGGAGTGGCAGCGTTGGCAGGCGTTACTGCCGGCGGCTCCCACCGTTTTGGCCGAAGCCGGCAGGTCGTCGGCGTTGTATTCTTTGGCGTGGCACACCAGGCAGTTGGGCGCAATGGCTTCGGCTGGGGCGGCGGTATCGGCCAGTTTGGCTAAAATGGGATTGGGGCCGGCGGCGACAATCCGCCGGTTGTGCGGCGATTGGGTGGCGGCGGTAATCACCTCGCCGGGGTGGCAGCCGGTGGCGCTGCACGTTTCGGGGCCGTTGTAGGCGGTAATGGTGCTGTGGATGTTGCCGCCGCTGGTTAGCGGCAGCGGTTGGTAGGCTTCTTGCTCGTTGGTGGCGGCGGCCACCGTGGTGATGGCGGTTTTTTCAAAGGTAACAAACCAGTACAGGCCCGCCAGCAGCACCAGTGTAATCACCACGCTCACCGGAATAAATATTTTAAGCCGCTGCCGGTACTCTTCCGGCTCCGGTTGAATGCGCGTGTCCTGTTCAATTTCGGCCAGTTCCAGCGCGTGTTCGTGGGCTATGTCGGCGTGGCTGATCTGGCCGGTGAACATGCTCCGGTTGAACTTACGCAAATGCACGCCGTACATATGCCAGAGGATCAGCGCCAGCACCGCCAGCACCGCTTCGCCGCCGTGCGCGGCTTTGGCCGCCGGAATAAACGAGCCGGGGAAAAATCGGGTGGTGGCAATGGGGTTCCACAGCATAAACCCGGTAATAACCATCACCACCGCGCCCCAACCAAACGCCCAGTATTCCATTTTTTCTTCAAAATTAAAGCGCGGCATTTTGGGCCAGTCGGTTTTTAGCCCCAAATTGTAAACAAACACCGCGTAAAAATCTTTCACATCTTGCCAGCCGGGCATCATAGAGAGCGGGGTGCGTTTGACAAACAGCCGGTACGTTACCGCGCCGCCGTGGTATATAACGCCCAACAGCAGCAGGGTGGCGGCCATACGGTGATAAATCCGAACATTTTCAATGCCGCCCAGCGCCGCAATCATGGTTTCGGCCCAGCCGGCTCCGGCAAATTTTTGCGGCAGCCCGGTTAGCGCCAGCACGGTAAAAGCCAATACCTGCGTCCAGTGTTCAAGGCGTTGCGCCAGCGAAAACCGTTGGTAGTATTGTTGCAACTGGCTCATGCGGCATCCTCCTCCGGGGTTTGATCGGGCTGGTTAGCCGGGGGCGATGGCTGTTCGGGCGGCGCGGATGTTCGGCTTTTTAGCCGGCGGCTGGCATCGGTGATGACAAACACGGCCATAAATCCCAGCGTGCCCGGAATGAAAATCAGATAAAACAGGTTGACGGTAGCCACCAGCGGTTGCTTTTCAAAGGTGGGCCGGTAATGGCTGGCCCAGCTATCGGGGAAGTTGGCGCTGGCATCGGGGTGGCACTTTTGGCAGGTTTTGAGCAGGTTTTCCTTGTTGTTGGCAATCGCGGCGGGATTATCTTTGGACAAAATGGCGTGGACGCCGTGGCAATCGTAGCAAACGGGTTTGTTGGTGGGCGTATCGGGCGATTGCTGCTCAAACAGGGTAACGGTGCTGCCGTGAAAATCGGCCACGTAGGTTTCAAAGACATCGGTGGAGATGTTGTACTTGCTCATCAGGTCTTTGTTGGCGTGGCAACTGCCGCACAGGCTGGGCGATTGCAGCCGAAACTGGTTGGTGTGCGGGTTTTCTACGTTATGAACGCCGTGGCAATCAATGCAGGTGGGCACATCGGTGTTGTTTTCTTCGATGAGTGCCCGCCCGTGGGCGCTGGTTTTGTATTGATCATAAATTTGGGCGTGACATTTGCGGCAAGTGAGGGCAATCTCTCGTCGCGCTTCGCGTAGAGACAGGGTGTTGTGAGCGGTGTGACAATCCACACATACCGCCGCTTCCAGCTTTCCGGCGGCCATGGCTTTGGCGTGGGTGCTATCTTGCACCCGGCTGGCCTGGTCGGGGTGGCAGGTGAGGCAGGTTTGGTTGTTCATCTGGATAACATATTCCCGGCTGCTGCGGGCGGTAACGGCAGGGTGGGGATATTGCGTGTGGTTGGCGTGGCAGCCGCCGCAGGTCATTTGCTTTTGCCCGTGAACCGAGCCGGCGTAGGCGGCGCTATTCACATGTCCGCGCAGCGAGCTGCCATCGGGGAATGTAACCAGTAAATCCGGGTTGCTGTGGCAGGTGAGGCAAGGCTCATTCTCTTTGATGGGCTTATCATTACCCATAAGTGGGAGAGGGGCAGATCAGGAGGTATTGAATAT
>CAZFCE010000028.1:0-67038 GCA_964517605.1 uncultured Caldilineaceae bacterium
ACACCTGTTCATAAATGGCCAGCGCCCGTTCATAGTAGGGGCGGGCCGCCGCATAATCGCCCAGACTTTTCAGCAAGAAGCCCAGGTTGTTCAGGCTGGCAGCCGTGGCGGGATGCTCCGGCCCCAACACCTGTTCGTTGATGGCCAGCGCCCGTTCATAGTAGGGGCGGGCCGCCGCATAATCGCCAATCATCCACAAATGATAGCCCAGTGAGCTGCACAAATTGGCCCCCAGTTCATCCCCCCGCTGCTCGGCGGCGGCGGTGAGGTGGCGCAAATGCGGCTGGCAGGCCAGCAGCGGGCCGGGAATGCCGGCGTTATTCAGCCGGTTGGCTTCCCCCAACACCGCCTGCTCCACCGCCGGCGGCGCGGCCGGGTCGGGGTTGGCCTGTTCCACAAAGGCGGCCAGCAGCCGGTGCAGGGTGACGGCATTGTCATCAGTAGCGGTGAGCAGGCCCAACTCGGTCAGGTGGCGCAGGGCGTCGTCAAGGTCAAGTGACGAATGACGAATGACGAGTGACGAGTCATTTTTCGCCACATTATCAGCCTCCACCGTGGCCAGCAGCAGCACGGCGGGGATGGGTTCGCCCGGCGCAAAGCAGGCGGCGCGGGCCAGCAGTTGGCGGGCCAGCGCGGCGGTGGGGTCGGCGGGGTCGAGCCGGTCAAAGCTGAGGGCAAAGGTTTTGGCCACGTGTAATTCGTGGCCGGTGGGGGAGTGGTCGGCCCCGCGCCCTTGCAGGGCGGGGTGGGCCAGCGGGTTGGCGGCCCGCAGTTGGGCCAGGTAATCGGCGGGCGTCACCCGCGGGTAGCGGGCCAAAAAACTGCCGGCCAGGTGCAGGGCCAGCGGCAAATCGCCCAATTCTTTGGCAATCGGCCCCACATCATCGGCCCCCAAATTGGGCCGGAATTTGCGCAGCAGTTCGATGCTTTGGGGGCGGGGCAGCACCCCCAGCGGCAGTTCTTTGACCCCCAGCGCCGGCTCCCAGTTGGCCCGGCGGCTGGTGAGCAGCACCCGGCTGCCGCCGGTAACGGGCCGCCACCCGGCCAGCAGCGCCTCATCTTCGCAGTTGTCAAAAATCAGCAGGCGGGGCAGCGGCTCGCGCCAGGCGGCCTGCACCAGCGCCACCTGGTCGGGCAAGTCCAGGCGGTCAAAATCGGGGGCCAGGTTGAGGCCGTCCCGCCGCCCGCAGGCGGCCACTTCCGCCGGCGCGTTGGCGGCTTCGGCCAGGCTTAACCAGAAGACGCCGCCGGCAAAGTAGTGGCCGTAGCGGTGGGCAAACTCGGCGGCCAGTTGGCTTTTGCCGATACCGCCCAGCCCGGTGGCGGCGGCTACCTGGCCGATGGCGGCGGTCTGGCCGTCTTTGAGCAGCCGGGCCAACTCCATCAGCTCCGGCTCGCGGCCCACAAAGTGGGGGTTGGGCGGGTAGGGCAACCGCGAGCCGGGCGGCAGGGTGGCCACAGCGGGGATACCGTCCAGCGGCAGTTCGGCCAGTTTGCGGTGAGCTTCGGCCAGGGCGGGGCGTCCGTCGGCAGGCGGGGCCGGGTGGTAATAATTAACAATGGCCGTGCCGCCCGGCCCGGCCTGGGCAATTCCCTGGCCAATGGCGGTTTGGCCCGCGCCGCCCGGCCCGGCCTCGCCGGGGAGGTGCACGTCCACCCGCAGCGGGCGCAGTTGTTCGCGCCAGGCGGGTTCGGCCAGTTGGCCGGCGCGGGCCTGTTTGGTCAGTTCGATGGCCCGCTCGTGGTGGTCAATCTGGTTGATTAGCTCGATGGGCGCGAGCGTGGGGCCGCCGTGTCCGGCCTCGCGCTGGCGGAGGGTGTGCAGGTTGTCGGTCAGTTGCAAAAGGATTTGCTCAAAATCGGCCATCGGTTTGCGCTCCGTTGGGGAATAGCCTGATTGTAACACACTCCCCGCCAAACCACGAGTAACGAACGACGAACGACGAATGACGAACTACGAATGACGAATGACGAATGACGAACTACGAACGACGAATGACGATTTGTCACTCATAACTCATAACTCATAACTCATAACTCGTAACTCGTAACTCGTAACTCGTCGCTCCTATTTTGCGCCTGTCGCATAAAATGTTAGACTCAGGCTCTAACCAACCCAACAAAACATCCCGGAGGTGGAGCATGCTGGTGGGCGTTTTTTCGGACGTACACGACAATCTGGATAATTTAAGCTGGGCGTTGATGCTGTTCAAAGAACACGGCGTTGAAACGCTCATTTACTGCGGCGATTTCTGCTCGCCCATTCCGGCGCGGGCTATGGGCGGCGGCTTTGCCGGCGACATCCACGTGGTTTTTGGCAACGGCGATGGCGACCGTTTTGCCATTGCCACGGCGGCCCGCACCCAATTTCCCAACCTCAACCTGTACGGCGAATACGCCGAACTGGAACTGGACGGGCGCAAAATCGCCGTAACCCACTACCCGTTTTACGCCCGCGCCCTGGCTCGCACCGGCGATTACGATGCCGTCTTCTCCGGCCACACCCACCAGCGCCACGAAGAGCGCCTGGGCGATTGTTTGTGGCTCAACCCCGGCGAAATTCTGGGCTGGCAGGGGCCGGCCACCTGCGCCATTTACAACACCGCCACCAACTCGGCGGAAATCATCACGCTGGAATAAAAGCCGCTTTCAACCGGCGGCGGGGCCAAAATTGACGCCCGCCGCAAAGTGTGTTAGCATCTCCGGTTGAGCTGCGCCGGTGACAACCGGCATCAGCGCGCGGTGATTGGCAACGGCTGCCCGTTAAACCCCGGCAGCCGCTTGATTTTTAGAGAGGATTACAATTTATGGTGTGGAATAAAAAGTTTGCGCTACGAGTTTTTAGCCTGGTGGCAGTGCTGCTGGCGGTAACTGCCTGGCCGGTGCTGGCCTTTCAGGGCAAGGTGGGCGGCAGCCCCTACGCCGCCGATTTGCTGGTGAGCGGCCTCAACACCGGCCACCTTGATCCCGGCCAGGAATACTGGTACGCCTACAGCCGCCTGGATTTGGGCGATTCCGCCTACAACACCGTTATCCTCAGCCTTAACTTTACCGCCGAAGGCGTGGCTGTGGCCAACCGGGTTAATCTCCAGGTGTTCAATTTTAACCAGGTGGATGCCTGGCTCAAAGATAACAGCGGCCCGGTAGACAGCCTGGGGCTGGGCACGCCCGCCAGCGCCGATTTTGATGTCAACACCGGCGAGCGGCTCTGGTCTGGCCCGGTGGGCAACACCGATGTGTACTACGTGCGCATCTTCAACCTGTCGCCCAGCCCGGTGCAATTTCGGCTAACCGCGTTGGGCCAAAAAAATGCCGCCTTTGACGGCTTTATGACAATGGACAGCAGTACCGCCGCCGCGCACCCTTCCAAAGCCATTCCGGCGGCGGTGAACGTGCCGGCAGCAGCCAACGCGCCGGTTCAACCCACGGCGGCAGCCGGCAAACCGGCGCTTGCCACGGCGGCAGCCGGCAAACCGGCGCTTGCCACGGCGGCTATGCCGGTTAACCCCGCGCCCGGTACGGCGGCCTCAACCAACTGGCTGCTGGCGGCGCAGGCCATTCAGGGGTTGCCGCCCCAAGAAGCGGCGGCCTGGCTCATGTCGGCGGCCACGCTGGGCTGGCTGCCCAACACCGGGCCGGCGGCGGCTCCGGCGGCCATGCCGGTTAACCCCAACCCCTCGGCTCCGGCGGCCAACAAACCCGTTCAACCGGCGGGCAGCGCCGAGAACCAACCGCCGGCGGTGGCGGCTAATCCCGCCGAAACCGTGGCCGAACCCAAACCCGATCCCAACTCCGGCGAAAGCATCTACCCCAACCGCTCGTTGCAACTGCTGGATAGCCCCAACACCGGCCGGCTGGCCCCCAACGCCGAACACTGGTACACCTTTTCCATTGGCAAACTCGATGGCAAACAGATAGAAAACTACTCGCTTACCATGTTCTTTACCCCCGGCGAGCCAAACCTGGCCCGGTACGTGACCTTTGAAATGTTCACCGGCAGCCAGTACCCCATCTGGACGCGGGGCACGCCCGATCAAATGGAACACTTTGGGGTGGGGTCGTGGGTTTCACGCGATGGCGATTACATGACCGGCGAGCGGTTGTGGCACGGCACCGTGGTAAACGGCGACCGCTATTACGTGAAAATTGTCAACAAAACCGATCAGTGGATTGATTACCACCTGGTTCCCGGCGACATCATCAACACCGAACTGGGCGAACCCACCGTAAAGCCGGCCAAGTCCGTGGCGGCCAAACCCATCGAGCCAACCGGCAAAGACATTGGCGCGCCGCTGGTGGCGCGCCAGGGCAGCAACTCCGGCAAGCTGGCCGCCGGCCAGGAAATTTGGTTCAGCTTTACCACGCCCAACACCAACTCGGATCGGTTTGACTTTTTGCCCTACCAGATGGAACTCATCCACAAGCCCGGCTACAGCTTTTTAGCCAACCAGGTGAATGTGGAACTCTACCCCTACCAGATGCAGCAGCTTTGGCGGCGCGGCGATGGCGACCGCCTCAAACCGCTGGGCGTGGGCAGCCTGGCCGAGTTTAACGAAGCCGCCGATACCCACACCCGGCTGTGGGATGGCCACCTGGTTTCAAACACCACTTACTTTGTCCGCGTTAGCAACGGTTCCGCCCAGGAAATTGATTACAACCTGCTGATTCGCTCCCACTAACCCCGGTTGGTGGTTTTATGGTGTCTCCCCAACCCGCGAGGTTCCCGCCTCGCGGGTTTTTTGTTTTATTCGGCAGAGAAAGTGGCGGCGACCCTTGTGGTCGCCCCGGTGAGGGCAAATCCCGCCGCTGCCATAAATCACCGGTCTTGGAAATCACAATTCAATGGCGGCAGCCGCCCGGCGAATGCGTAAAAAATACCGTCATTGGTGATATAATAATCATACCAGCCTGCCGGCAGGCAACCAGGCTCTACCAAGGTCATCCTTCGAGCGTCCTCTTACCCTCCTTCGACCATCCTATATGCCCCGCCCCAGCCGGGGCCGCCCAAAAAAATATCCCGGCGGCGCGACAATCTTTATAATTGCGGCGCTGCCGGGATACCTTGCATCGGCTCCCCGGAATTATCTCCGGGCCTGAGTAGCTATTTATTCTGGGTGATCTTCTTGATCACCTCATCAATTTTTTGAATGTTTGGCGGCTTGGTAAAAAAGCCGTCGGCTTCGGCGCACGATTGGCGGGTTTTGGCATCGGTGTGCGCCGATAACATATAAATGGGGATGTGCTTTGTTTGGGGGTTGGCGCGGAGTGCGGTCAGCGCCTCCACGCCGGTCATAATGGGCATTCTGATATCCATAAAGATGACATCCGGTTGCCAGCTTAGCGTCTTTTCCACACCTTCCTGGCCGTTCTCGGCGGTTTCAACCTCATACCCATAAAACTCTAGCATTTTACGCAATGTGTACCGCAGGCTGCTGTCGTCCTCTACATAGAGCACGCGAACGGTGGGAGTGTTGTCTGATGTCATCGCATCCTTCCTCTGGTGACTGGTATGGTTAAGTTCTTGTATAAAACAGAGTATACCCAATATTTTAAATCGGGTCTAGTAGAAATTTTTTAATTCACAGCATTAACAACGAACTCTTGGTTAGAACAAGTGCTAAAGTGACCGGCACTTATCGCTATATAATGAGATAGCCTCTAAAAAATGCGTTTTACCGGAAAAACCAAAGTGCCGGTCACTTGTACTTAACATGAGCCACGAGGTTAGGCTATGTTCAAAAAAATTATAGTTGCCTATGATGGTTCCGAACACAGCCAACGCGCTCTGGATTATGCCGTAATGCTGGCCCGGCAGTTTGAATCAACGGTGTGGGTGGTGCATGCCTTTGCGCACACCCTGGATTTGCTCAGCCGTGATGAATATGAGCGGCTGGTATCTAACCGTGAGGCCGCCGGTCAGTCAGTTTTGAACAAAGCCCGGTCTCAGTTGGGTGATACCTCCCTGGATATTCGGGAAGAGTTGATTGAAGGCCCGAAGCCGAAGCAATTTTGGCCGTGGCCGAAACCCGTGACGCAGGGTTGATTGTGATGGGTACCCGTGGGTTTAGCTCGCTGCAAGGGTTGTTGTTGGGCAGCGTTAGCCAAAAGGTTATTCACCACGCGCATTGCCCGGTGTTGGTGGTGCGGTAACGGGTTAACGGCGCTCTTCCAAATTAACCACCACCTTGATTTGGCCCGGCTCATCCAGCGGGGTGATAAAAATCAGCACGCGCCGGTTGTTTTGGGTAAAGACCAGGCGGGCCTTCTCGTTAAACACCGAGGCCAATTCCTCCGTCCAACCCAGCGGCGGCATGGCCTGGCGGTAGTACAGCGTGGCGCTCACCGGGCTGATGACGCTGCGGTATTCAATCAGGGCCGGGTAAGCGGCGGTTACTTGGGCGTTGGGCAGCCGGGGCAGCGCCGCCAGCGTGGGGGTAACGGCGGCGGTGGCAGCGGGCAACGCCAACTCCAACGGCTGGTTAACTTTATCAAGCCGGTAGCTCAACCGGAGCTGGCCTTCATCCAGCAGGTGTTCAGCCGCCGTCGGAGCTGCCGCCTTGAGCGTGCCCGAAATTTCGTATTGCGTCACATAATTGCCGGGCGTAGCCACCCACACCTCGCCTTCGGCCCGGGTAAACGTTAACTTTTGCCCGGCTAAATCCTGCTCAGAAAAATGATACTGCTGCACGTTCAGCCCGTTTTGGGTGGTGAATTTGGGCGCGATAGGCACGCTGGGCGGCAGCGCCACCAGCGATTCCAACGCCAGCAGGCCAAATTCCGCCGGTGAAACGGGCTGGTTGGGGCCGGCTTCAAACCCAAAGGACTCATCATCCTGTTTTACAAAGATTTTTTGGCCCACCTTCAAAAATTCGGTGTGGTTGGCATTAAATTTGCGGTTGGGAATGGTGGCGGTGACGCTTTGCGTTTGGCGCAAGGCCGCGCCGCGCCGGTCAATCTCCGTGAGCGATTCTACGTGCCCGGCTGAGGTTTGCCCGTGGCGCTGCCCGTTAAAATCCACCGTTATTTTGGCCTGATAACTATTGAGCCGTTCCAGCCCGCCCGAGGCCAGGTTAAGGGGATAGCGCGGAGCATTGGTGGCTGTGGCGCTGCCGGTGGAAGCGGGCCGGGGGGCGCAGCCTGCCGCCGCCAGGGCCACGGTTAAAACAACAAGCCATAATTTACGCTGATGCAGTTTCATCGGGTTAACCGTTCCCCCCGGAATTGTGATGCAATATATCTTATGTTAAGCCGGTTCGACTTGTCAAGATTTTGGGGCGGGCGTGAGGCTAATCCGGCTCACCGTTACGCCGGTTGGTGGCGCGGCGGGCAGCAGTTTCAGTTTTAGCAGGGAGTGCTCGCCGGCGGGCAGCGGGATGATGTGGGCGGTGAACTCCGGCGTTAATTCAATCTCGTCCGGCGTTGATTGCCCGTCAACCAGAAGTTGCAGCGTCGGCCCCGCCGCCGTTATTTCCAGTTGCAACGACGTTGCCGCCGGCAGGTGATGCGCAAACAATTCGGCTCCGTCAAGTGAGATGGTTCGCGTAACCACCTGGCTGTTTTCAACGCGCCGGCTCCAGCCCGCGCCCAGGCTCAGGTACGGGCGCGTTTCGGTTTTGGGCGGCGTTTGAAACACCTTTAACCGGCCATCGGCGTAAACCGGCGCGGCGTTGGGCAGCGCCGCCGCCACCCAATGTTCGGTGCGGTCGCGTTCGGGGCCGGGCGGCATTTGCCAGTAATCCAGCACAATGTAGCGCAGGTTAAAATCATAAAAAATGGTGGGGGCAATTTCGGCTAACGGCTGGTCAATAATATCGGGGCCGAGGTTGCGCCATTGTTGAAACACCGGCGTTTGGGTTGCCAGCAGGCGCGGATTATCCCGCGAGGTGTAGGCCGTGAGCAGCCGCTTGCCATGCACGGTTTGGTACAGCAGCGGCGTGGGCCGATCCCAATTCATCGGCAGCTCGGCAATGGTGTAATCGGCGGTGTCGGCGCGGCGATCAATGTAAAACTGGGGCGTATCAATTTTAGAAACCGGATAGGGCGCGGGCAAAAATTCAAAACAGATGATAATCGCCGCCGCCACCGGCAGCCACACGCTGTTTTTGGGGTTGAGCCGCGCCAGCCCGGCGGCGGCCAGTATCCCCAAACCGAGCATAATCATCAAGTCGTAGCGGCTGAGCGAGCGGGTAAGGTTGATGAACGGCACGGTGTAATACAGCAGCAGGTAGGGCAGCGGCAGCGGCCAGTTGCCCAGGCGCATCACCTGCCCGTAAATGTGTAAATACGGCCCCAACGCCAGCACCGTGAACACCGCCATCGCCAGCCCCCAGAATTTTACGGCGGCGTGCCGCCAGCCCCAAAACAGCGCCACCGCCGCCAGCGCCAGCGGCGCAAACCCGGCAAACACCAGCCGCTCCGAGGTGGTGCTGGTAAAATTACCGGCAATGCCGGCGGCCCACCGGCCCCACAGCGGGTGCAACTCCGATGGCAGCACAAAGGCCAGCACATCAGCGGAGAGGGTAATGTTTTGGGCCAGCCCGGTTTCCAGATCGGGCCGGTGGCTGGCATCGCGGATCATGGGCAGCAGCAGCGGCGAGAGCAGCACCGCAAAACTCACGCCGATAGTCAGCGTCACCAGAATTGGCCGGAAAAAACTGTTATGTAGCCGATTTCGCCACAACACCCACACCAGCGTCAGGCCGGTAAACATCAGCAGGTACAGGGTGTGGTACCAGTCCACCAGCGTGGCCAACCCCAAAAACAGGCTGGCGCAGGCCGCGCTACGCCACTGGCGGGCCGGCGGCGGGCTGCCGGCGGGCTGCCAGGGTTGGAGCGCGCGCAGCAGCGCCCAAATGTAAAACGGCGGCCAAATCATGCTGAACACCTGCATGTGGCCCAGCAGGTGCGCCATGTGAAACGGCGACATGGTAAAAATCAGCCCGGCCACAAACGCCGCCGGGCGCAGCCCGCGCCGGCGCGGAAAAATCTGGGCCAGCGTGAACAGCGCCAGCAGGTAAGCGCCGTAACCGGCCAGGGTGAAACCGGCCAAAACCACGCTGTTGTAAGCCACGGCCAGCCCCCAGTTCAGTTGAACAGGCAGCGTCCATAGCCCGTTAAAAATGTTGAGCGTGTGAAATAACAGGCTCACCCCGGCGGGAGCATCGAGATAAGTTGTAAAATAGGGATTGGTTTGCTCAACCAGCAGCGCCTGTTTTACCCACCACAGGTTCCAGTAATTTTGCCAGCCGTCAAACCCATCGCCGGGGATGCCGCTGGACAAATACAGCGCCGCCGGCCAGGTCATTAAAATGGTCAGCAGCAAATATGCGGTTAATACCAGCAACGATTGTTTTTTCACGGTGAATTAATCCCGGCTCCGGCAAACCGGGCGCCCAGGGGCGATTATACCCCGGCGCTGCGGCGCGTGCAAAGCCGGAGAAAACGCAAAGTTTGCTCTTCAACCCAAAACTGGTAGAATCCGATGGTATTTTGAAAATTCTGCTGCGAGAGGGAATCGGCGCAACTATAGCCGGTTCATGGTTTTTATGGATAAACAACCTTCCAGAGAAGAAATTCTCAAAAAAACATTAAGAGTGTTAGTTAAACAGGTTGGGCTGTTGCCGGCAGAAGTGGCCGATTTACGCCTGTCCCACCTGCACTTGGCCGGAAAATCGCCCAACCTCAGTTTTACTCCCGCCGGAGCCAATCAACCCAAAAAAGTTGAGCTTGATCTTGACGCGCACCGGGCGTTGGTGGGCTGGCTGGTGGCCCGGCCTGATTCTGTGACCGATTTGCTGTTCCCCGGCGCTGAATCCGATGGCCTGACCAGCGAGTACATTGAGGCGGTAACGGGCGGGGTGGCCCCCGCGCCCGCCGCGCCGCCGGCGTCCCCGGTTCCGCCGCCGCTGGATGAAACCATAGTGGCCGCGCGGCCAACGCCGTCGCCCCGTTCTGCGCCGGAGTTTGGCCGACCGCCGTTTGGCCGGCCCGATGAAACCCAATCCCGGCCATTTTCGCCGCCGCCGCTCACCGTGCCCGAAGCCGATTTGCCCGCCGCGCCGCCCGTTCCGCCCGAAGCGCCGGTTTCGGCCCCGGAAGCCGGCCTGCCGGAGCTTTCGCCGTTTCCGCCCCGGCCCACCGGCCCGCGCAAACCGCCGCCGCCAATCCGCAAACGCGATGACGAACCGGCGGCTCCGGCGCTGGTAAAACAAAAACCGGAACCGCCCGCGCCGTTGTCCGGCGCGGTTCGTCCGCCGGTAGCCACCGAGCCGGTGCGCCCTGTTGCCGCCGATGCGTCAATTTTGCCGGACGCCGCGCCAACGCCTCAACCGGAAGTTGCCGCACCGCCGGTACCCACCGAACCAGTCCAGCCTATTGCCGCCGAAGCGCCGGTTTTACCGGAAGCCGCGCCGGTAGCGTCTCAACCGGAAGTTGCCGCGCCTTCGCCGGAGCCAGTCGAAGCGGTGCCACCGGCAGCCGCCGAAGCGCCGGTAGCGCCTCAACCGGAAACTGTTGCGCCTTTGCCGGTGGAAACGCCGCCGGTTGCCGCCGCGCCAGCGCCGGCGGAACAAGAAGCTGCGCCACCGGCTCCGGTCAAGGCCAAAGCGCAGCCGCCCAAACCGCCCAAAGCGCCGGCGGGCGCAAAATCAACCGCGCCCCGGTCGGCGGCTATGCTGCCCATTGCGTTGAGTAGCGTGCTGGCGGTGGTGGTGCTGTGCATTGTATGCGCCGGAGCCGGCGGCGGCCTGTACCTGTTTAACAGCGATTCCGGTAGCCAATTGCTGGCCGGCCTGGGGTTGGCCCCGGCTGAAACCCCGGCGGTGGAGATTGCGCCGGAGCCGGCTGCCGGCGAAACCCCGACGGCTGAGTCTTCGCCCACCGCCAACCCGACGTTTGAGTCGCCGGTATCGCCGGTATCGCCGATTGATACGCCCACGGCTACCGCTACCCTGCCGCCCACCAGCACGCCCACGTTGCTGCCGCCCACCAACACGCCGCCGCCGGCTGAACAAAAGCCCACCGACGCGGCCACGCCAACCACGCCGCCCACCACGCCGCCCACCGCTACGCCGGAACCGGCGGCAACGGCAGCGGAGGCCAAAGCGGCGGCTACGCCCACTCCGGCCCAAAGCCCTACGCCCGCCGCGTCGCCAACGCCGGCCATGAAGTACGAGGCGCGTAAACTGCTCACCCCGGATGACGGCGCTCGCTACGACGGCATCAATGAAATTACGCTCAAGTGGGAGGCGGTGCCGGAACTGGCCGCCGACGAACAGTATGCCGTGCGGATTATTTACAAATTTAACAACCAGATCACCTACGGCGGAGCGCAGGTAAAAGAGGCGCAGTGGGTGGTGCCGCAACAACTCTACCGGCAAATTGACCCGCCGGAACATCGGTATGAATGGTTTGTGGTGGTTGAAAGGTTAAACAAGGATGGCTCCGGCACGGCCATCAGCCCCGAAAGCGAGCGCCGGAGTTTTGTCTGGAACTAAAAGTTTAGCCCGGCGGTTGTGGAGAGAATTATGCTCACTGAGCTGAACATTGTTGATTTTGCGATTATTGATAAATTAACGCTAAAATTTGCGCCCGGCTTTAACGTGCTCACCGGCGAAACCGGGGCCGGCAAATCCATCATTATTGATGCCGTAACCCTGCTGCTGGGAGGCCGGGCCGATACCACCGTGCTGCGCACCGGCAGCGACCGCGCCCGCGTTGAAGGCGTATTCCGGCTTTCCGCGCAGATGCGGGCCGAAATTGATCCCATTTTAGAGCGCGAAGGGCTGGAAGGTGACGACCCCGACCTGCTGACGATGGGCCGCGAAATTCGGGGCAACGGGCGCAGTTTTTGCCGGGTGAACGGCAGCACCGTTAACCTGGGCCTGCTGGAAGAGGTGGCCCGTTCGCTGGTGGATATTCACGGCCAGAACGAGCACCTCAGCCTGATGCGGGTAAAACAGCACCAGGTGTTTTTGGACCGGTACGCCGGCCTTGAGGTGCAGCGCGAGCAGGTGGCCGCGCAGGTGCAACGGCTGCGCAATATTCGGCAGGAGTTAGCCGCGTTGCAGCGCGATGAGCAATACCTGGCCCGCCGCATTGACCAGCTATCGTTTCAGGTTGAAGAAATTGTGGCGGCCAATCTGCGCCCCGGCGAAGAGGACGATCTGAACATTGAGCGCAACCGGCTGGCCAACGCCGAACAACTCAGCCAGCTTACCAACGAGGTGTACCACCTGCTGGTAGAAGGCGACGAGCCGGAACAGGGATCGGTGGCCGATTTTCTGGGGCAAATTTCGCGGGCGGTTAACAACCTGGCCCGGTTGGACCAAACCTGGAACGAACAACACCAAATGGTGGAAAACATCACCTATCAGGTGGAGGATTTGGCCGGCTTTGTGCGCGACTACAACGACAGCATAGACTTTAACCCCAACCGGCTGCAAGAAACCGAAGAACGACTGAGCCTTATTTTTAACCTCAAGCGCAAGTACGGCAACTCCATCCCCGAAATCATCGCTTTTGGCCAACGCGCCCAAACCGAACTGGACAACATTAGCCACAGCGAGGAGCGCATTCAGCAGCTTCAGGAAAAAGAAGAGGCGCTCCGCCACAAAATTGGCCAACTGGCGCTGGCGCTCTCCGAGGCGCGCCGGCAGGCCGCTCAAACGTTGGCCCGGGCCGTTGAAACCCACCTGGCCGATTTGGGCATGGCCCAGGCTCGTTTTGAGGCCGATATGCAATGGACTGACGCGCCCGATGGCGTGTACGTGAATACCGGCGACGCCGCGCCGCGAACGCTCGCCTGCGACGAGCGCGGCCTTGACCGGGTGGAGTTTTTGACTGCGCCCAACCCCGGCGAAGCGCCCAAACCGCTGGTCAAAGTGGCCTCCGGCGGCGAAACCAGCCGGATTATGCTGGCCCTTAAAACCGTGCTGGCCGGCGCGGACGATACCCCCACGCTCATTTTTGATGAAATTGACCAGGGCATCGGGGGCCGGGTGGGCGGCATTGTGGGCCAAAAACTGTGGGGATTGACGCACAAAGGCAACCATCAGGTTTTATGCGTTACCCACCTGCCCCAGATTGCCGGTTTTGCCGAAGTGCATTACCACGTGGCCAAACAGGTGGTGAATGGCCGCACCCAAACCGGCGTGGCTCAACTTGCCGGCGCGCCGCAGGTTGATGAACTGGCCCAAATGCTGGGCGTGCTCAGCGACAGCACCCGCCAGAGCGCCCGTGAAATTCTGGCCGAAGCGGCGGCTCTGAAGGTTGGCGATTAGATGGGGGAACTGAGCAATTAACCAATTGTTGGGCAGGCTGGATTGTAACTTTCACCTTGAGTTGGAGTGATAATGGCAGATAAAAAACACGAGACAATTCGAGCATTTCAAATCAAACAGGCTGAATTATACTCTAATTATAAACCGACAGACCCATCTGTGCGGTCTGCTTGGATTTATGCACTTCGCCAAGAACGACGAGAAGAATACCCACCTGATGGGGAAAATAGTGGGAAATGGCTTATATTTGCGCCAACAGAACAAGTTGATGAAATTTGGGATAAAATAAAAAATGCTGTTAAAAATGGTCTTTTGGGCAATAGAGCTAAAGTAGCACCAATCCGTAGTGCAAGAGTTGATGAATTTACAGGTAAACAGCGTCAGGTGATTTGTGTTTACACGTATGATTGGAAAGATGAAAAAGATGTGATGCGTATCCGAGAAGAATTGAGAAAACTTGGCGTTATCGAGAAATTGTCCTATAAATCTGATGCTGATACGATGGCAGGTAAATATTATTACAAAGGTGACAAGAATATTAGCAAATACCGAGGTTAAGGATTAAAAAGTGTCTACTGAGAATATCAATAAACACGGAATAAATTTGTCTGATTTCATTGCTGGTAATTCTGTCGTCAAATTTTATGATGATGAAGAAAAGGCGTTTTATACAAGAACGTATCTTAGTTCAGGTGAAGAAGGTTGGTTAACTATTCGGTTTGGTAATCGGGATTGGTATATACATCCAGACGACATCTTGAACATCTCCAAACCAGAGTCAAAATGGGAATAAGGTGCGGGTCTAACAACCCAATTCACGCGACCCAGTAAGCCCGGTTTTTAGCGCAACGCACCCCCGAACCGACTTCGGGGGTGCGTTGCGCGCATTTACCCAGCCAGTTCCCACCCCACTCAGAAACGGCAGGGTAAATAATTGGTATTGACCGATTATTACCGATTGGTTATACTATAATCAATAAGGATGGTATAACTATGAGTATAAAAACTGCAATATCAATCAATGAAACCCTTTTTGAACAGGTGAACAAATTGGCGGATGAATTAAAAGTTTCCCGCAGTTACCTGTTTGTGATGGCCGTGGAAGAATTTGTGCAACGGTATCAAAGCCAGCAATTACTCCGGCAGATCAACCAGGCCTATGACGATTCGCCTGTAGCCGATGAGGAGCAGCTTGCGCCGGGAATGTGGCGGCAGCAGCGCAATTTGGTGGAGGGGGAATGGTGATCCGCCAGGGCGAAGTGTACTGGATTGATCTGGGGGAACCGTCAGGCTCGGAGCCGGGCTATCGTCATCCATACGTTGTCATCCAAAATAATGTTTTTAACCAGAGCCGGATTAATACGGTGGTCGTTTGTGTGATAACCTCTAATCTAAAAAGAGCCGAAGCGCCGGGCAATGTTCTGCTGGAATTGGGCGAAGGAAATCTCCCCAAGCCGAGCGTAGTTAATGTGAGCCAGCTATTCACGGTGGACAAACGAGTTTTGGTGGAGAGAATCGGCATATTATCAAAACAGCGGATTGAGCAGATATTGGCAGGAGTGCGCCTGGTTTTGGAGCCGCGTGAAGTTGGGTGATTGGTTTGAGCCGGGAGGTGGCGACATGGAAAACACAGTCCAGAATACTGCACAGCGGTTGCTAAAAACCGAATACAACAAACTATCCGAGCGTGAGCGGCGCGTTATTCAACACATTGTTGAAGAAAAGCACATCAGCCATTCCACCAACCTGGAATTTGACGAGCGGTTAACCTTTGGCCAACGCCTGGCCGATCAGGTCGCTTCATTTGGCGGATCGTGGTCTTTTATTATGATTTTTGCCGGCGTTTTGTTGTTCTGGGTGGCGCTCAACTCCCTGCTCTTGGCTAACGCGTTTGATCCCTACCCATACATTCTGCTGAATTTGTTCCTGTCAATGATTGCCTCGATTCAAGCGCCAATCATTATGATGTCGCAGAACCGGCAGGCGTTGAAGGATCGGATTGACGCCGCCCACGACTATGAAACCAATTTAAAGGCCGAACTCGAAATTAGAACTTTGCATAAAAAAGTTGATAGCCTGCGCGAACACCAATGGCTTGAACTGATTGCCTTGCAGCAAGAGCAAATCCGCCTGCTAACTCAACTGGTTGAGCAACAACAAGCCGGAAAGAATAATTAAAAATGTCTAATGCAATTGTGAGCCATGTACTACCGACCGCGTGACAAAAAACGACACCCCATCCTGACGGCAATCCTGCTTATTTTACTCACGGCGATGACCGCGGTTTTTATTTTGCTGCTGGCCATGTATGCCGGTTACTTTCAATTGAAAACCCCTACGCTGGCCGAGCGTTTTGGCCCCACGCCCACGCCCACCCGCCCCGCCGTGTTGTACGTGGCCGATGGCGACACCTACTTTGCCGAAGGCAAGCTGTCGCAAGCCATTGACTCCTACGAACAGGCCATCAAAATTGACCCCACCGATGACGTGCCGTTTATCCGGCAATCGCGGCTGCTGGTGTACACCGGCGATACCGCCAAAGCCGTTGACCGGGCGCAGCAGGCGGTGCTGCTCAACCCTACCAGCCCGGAAAATTTGGCCTACTACTGCCGCGCCCTCGATTGGGAAGCGCAATACACCGCCGCCATTGATGCCTGCTCCTGCGCCAACGAGCTTGACCCCAAATATGCCGAGGGCTACGCCTTTTTGTCCGAAGTGTTCACCGACCAGGGCGAGTGGTTTAACGCCCGGAGTACCGCCCAGCAAGCCATTGACGCCAACTTTCAAAGCGTGAACGCTCATTACAATATGGGCTATGTTTATGAAGCGCAGGGGCGTTACAAAGAAGCGGTAAAATATTACGAGGATGCCATTGTGCTTGCGCCCAGGCTGGCGCCGTTGTACGTGGCCGCCGGGCGCTCTTATTTTTGGCTGGACAACGCCGAAAAATCCATCGAGCGGTTCCGGCAGGCCATCCGGCTGAATCCCACCAGCGCCGAAGCCTACGATTGGCTGGGCTGGACCTACCACGCCAACGGCGAATATGCCCGCGCCATTGACGCGCTGGAGCAGGGTGTGGCGGTTGACCCCGCTTACGATAAGGCTTGGGGTCATTTGGGCATGGTCTACTACACCCGGCAAAATTTTGAAAAAGCCATTGAAATTTTGCCCAAAGCCATTGATTTAGCCGAAGGTAAATTTTTGCGGCGCGCCCGCGAAGTTGAAATCCACGCCCAAATCCAAACCCTCACCGGGCCGGATACCATCCCCGTGCTGCGGGGCCGGTTTGAAATACCGGCCAGCGGCACCGAAACGCAGGTAACGGCTCAATTTAAGCCGGTAATTTACCAGGAGAAAAAGCTGAATTTAGATACAGGCGAGCCGTCGTGCGCGGATTCCATTGTCAATTCCATCAAAAACCCCGATGCGCTGCCGCTTTCGCCCGAAGTGCTGCAATACACCCAAACGTTTAGCCCGACTACCGGCGTGGCCACGCTCAACCTCAACACGGGCAACCTGGCTTTGGATATTAAGCGTTTGCCTCGCCCCAAAACCACTCCCTACGAGTTCAAAATAAAGTTTTGGCCCAACCGGGTGGATAGCATTGGCTACGTGCAGCCCGGCGATAACAACCAGGTGCAGGTTAATATTCAGTTTAAAGAAAAACTCAAAGCGCCCATTGAATATTATTACACGCTGGGCCTGGCCTACGCCTATATGACGCCGCCCATGTGCGCCCAGGCCGTGCCCTGGCTGCTTGAATCGTTGCAACGCGATAGTTCGGCGTACAACCCGGCCTGGTATGGCCTGCAAATTTGCCCCAGCGCCCAATCGCCGCCCACGCCGGTGCCCACCTGGACGCCCGTCCCCAAAAAATAAAAAGGGATGCCCAAGCTACGGGCATCCCTTTTTGGTTTACCGCCAATTATGGCAAATTTCTATTTGTCGTCGAGGGCGGCCACGCCGGGCAACACTTTGCCTTCCAAAAATTCCAGGCTGGCCCCGCCGCCGGTGGAAATGTGGCTCATTTTATCGGCCAGGCCGGATTGTTCGGCGGCGGCGGCGCTATCGCCCCCGCCCACAATGGTGGTGGCGTTTTGCAGGGCGGCCAACGCTTTGGCCACGGCAAAAGTGCCTTCGGCAAATTTGGGGAACTCGAACACGCCCATTGGCCCGTTCCAAACTACGGTTTTGGCGGCGGCCAGGCGGTTGGCAAAGTGGGCTACCGTGGCCGGGCCAATGTCCAAAATCATCCAGTCGGCGGGCACTTCGTCAACCGGAACCACTTTGGCTTCGGCGTCGGCTTTAAATTCCGGGGCCACTACGCAGTCCACCGGCAAAATCAGCTTGTCGGAGTATTCCACCAGCAGTTTTTTGGCGGTGCCAACGGCGTCGGCTTCCACCAGCGATTTGCCCACGCTAAGACCCTGGGCCACAAAAAAGGTGTTGGCCATGCCGCCGCCAATCAGCAGCGAATCTACTTTGGCCAGCAGGTTTTCAATTACATTGATTTTATCGGAGATTTTGGCCCCGCCCATAATGGCCAAAAATGGATGTTCCGGGTTGGCCAGCGCGCCGCCCAGGTAGTTGAGCTCTTTTTCCATTAAAAAGCCGGCTACGGCCGGGCGCAGCGTTTTGGTTACGCCTTCGGTGCTGGAGTGGGCGCGGTGGGCGCTGCCAAAGGCATCGTTTACGTACACATCGCCCAGTTTGGCCAGTTGCGCCGAGAGCGCGGCATCGTTCTTTTCTTCCTGAGGATAGAAGCGGGTGTTTTCCAGCACAATCACATCGCCGGGTTTCGCCGCGTTTACCGCAGCTTCAACCTGCGGCCCCACGCAATCATCGAGCTTTTGCACCGGGCGGCCCAATAATTCGGCCAGCCGGGCGGCGGCGGCATCCATTTTGTATTTGGGGTCGGGGCCACCTTTGGGGCGGCCCAGGTGGCTCATTAAAATGACGCTGGCACCGTTATCCAACAGGTATTGAATGGTGGGCAGCGCGGCCTGAATGCGGCGGTCATCCGTAACCTGGCCTTTTTCCATAGGCACGTTAAAATCTACCCGAACCAGAGCGCGTTTGCCTTTTACATCAATGTCTTTTATGGTTTTTTTGTTCATTAGATTGATCCTTTCACTGAAATACAGTTGTTTTTAGGGTGACGCCTTGGGGCGTGGTTAATTGCCTGCCACCGGCACCGGCGCTACCACCGGGCTGCCGCTGTTAGACAAAATCAACTCGATGTGGCTAAAGTTTTCCAGGTTGGCGTTGAACATGTAGTTAACCGTAACAGTTTGGCTGGTTGGACTGGTGTTTTTTAGCTGAAAACCGGCGCTGTTGGCCGTGAGATTTTTTTGGGGAATGCTCAAGGTAAGCCGGGACCCCAATTGTGTTAAAAACCGGTCAAGTTCGGATGGCTCCAGTAGTTCCGGTGGTAATTTGCGCAGCACAAGCTGCATGGCCGCGGCGGAACTGTTTTTTTGCCGGCGCACCTCAACCGGCGTTAGTTCAAACTCGATGGGCCGGCCCTGGTAGCTTAACCCAATTTGCAGGGTGGCCCAGGCCTGCGCGGTGGCCGTAGCGGCGGCAACGCCGTCGGGATTGATCACTGGTGTGGGCGGCTGAATGGCCGCGATAGCGCCAATCTGGCTAACTTCGAGCGTGATTTTTTGGCGCGGCTGCTTGTCTTCTACCAGTTGCAGGTCGGCTTTGAGCAGCGCGCCGGTTTGGTCATCAACCCAGATTGCGCCTTGCAGCCGGGGGCCAACCTCGGCGGCGGTGAGTTTGGAGAGCAGGTATTGCAGCCGGTAGCGGGTGGCGTTGCGCTCCTGAATAGACTCGCTGCCGGCGACGGTGGGCACAACGCCCAGTTGCAGCAACCATTGGGGCGGCCCGGTCAGCAGCGCACCGGCATCGTTGCCGGGTACCCAGCCATTATATTGGGTGTTAAAGGTGTAGGTTTGCCTGTTCACGGTGTAGATTTCGTACAGCGGCCCGCCGTCCGTTTGGGCCGTGGTGTGGCTGTTACCAACGGCGTCGCGTTCGGTGATGGTGGTAACGGTTGAGCTAACGGCGGCGCCGGCGAACATGGTTTGTTCGGTTTGCAGCCGATAACCGGGCAGTTTATCCAGGTTTTGGTACGCATTCAGCGCCGAAAGATCGCCTTCGGCGACAATGGCCGCGCCGGTGGCAATGGCCGGGTTGTTGTTGGCCTGGCTGCCCAGTTGGTTGAGCGGCGCGCAGGCCAGCAGCAGGCCGCCGGTAACTAATTGTAAAAGTTGCTTCCGCTGGGCTTGATTCATACCCTGAAACCCCGGAATTTTGTTAATAACCGGGTGGATTGTACTACTGCCCCCACCAAAGCACAAAAATCAGCGACTCCGCGCTACGCCCACCCGCTCGCAAAATTGGGTCAGCAGGCAGCGGCTGCACCACGGCGAGGTGGGCGCGCACAGGTTTTGGCCCATGCTCACCAGCAGGCCGTTGTACTCCAGCCAGTAT
This sequence comes from uncultured Caldilineaceae bacterium, assembly GCA_964517605.1. Classification (GTDB taxonomy): domain Bacteria; phylum Chloroflexota; class Anaerolineae; order 4572-78; family J111; genus J095. The sequence goes on from CAZFCE010000028.1 coordinate 19,779, forward strand.
TCCGGCGGGAGTTTGGCCCGCAGGGCAAACTCGGTTTGCTCCGGGGTGGCGGTGGTTACGTAGCCCCACCGGTTAGAAATGCGGTGTACGTGCACATCCACGCAAATGCCGGGCAGCCCGTAACCGGCGGTAATTACCAGATTGGCGGTTTTGCGGCCAACGCCGGGCAGTTTGAGCAGTTGCTCCAGGTTGTTGGGCACAGCGCCGCCGTATTGCTCAATGAGCGTGCGCGAAATTTCCAGAATATTGCGGGCTTTGGTGTGGTAAAAACCCACCGGGTAAATCACCTGTTCAATCTGTTCGGCGGAATGGGTAATCATGGCGTGCGGGGTGCGGGCCAGCGCAAACAGGCGCGGCGCAACCTGCGCCGTGAGCGTATCCTTGGTGCGCAGGCTGAGGATGGTGGCAATCAAAATCTGGTAGGGTGTCCAGGCCGGGGCGCGGTCATCTACCAGAAGCGGCGTCCAGCTTTTGACTTGCTGGCGCAAAATGGCAATAACTTGATGAATATCCTGATTGTGCATGGCGGGCTATTATAACTGCAATTGGCCCGGACAAAAAAACAGGCCACCTGTTTGGGCGTGGCCTGTTTTTGCCGGAATTAGGCCGGGCGCAGCGGTTAATCCTGAAGGTGAAGGATAATTTCGGGGGCGGTAAAATTGATTTTACGGTGCGAGCCATCGCAGAAGGGTTTGTTGGCCGAGCCGCCGCACCGGCACAATGCAATATTTGCGCCGGTGGTGGTCTGTTCCTGGCCGGCGGCATCGGTGTAGGTTGCCGCTACCGGGATAAGATACGGGCCATTTTCACGAGCTTTAATTTCCAGTGCCATCGGTTATCTCCTTTAAGTTGTTTTTAATTGCATAAATTTGGACTAAAATAAACCATAGCAAATTCGACGGGAGGTTGGGATGAGTTTTCTTAATACGATGAAATCGTTTTTTACGGGCGGCAGCCCGGCAGCCACCGATTATTGGGTTTATGCGCGTTGCCAACGCTGCGGTGAGGTGATTAAAACGCGCATTGATTTGCAAAACAGTTTGAGCGCCCAGGATGAGGGCGGTTACGTTACCCACAAAACGCTGGTTGGCAACAGGCGGTGTTTTCAGCGGATTGAGGTTATTTTGTATTTTGATGAGCAACGCCGGCCCACCGGCGCAGATGTAATAAACGGCGATCTTGTTTCGGCGGAGGAGTATGCGGCGGCCAAAAAGTAGCCGGTTGCGCCGGTTAGTTTAACCCCAAAATGCCCCGGATTTTTTTGAGCATGTCGTCGTTGCGGCCTTTTACAAAATAGTCGGCAGCGCCTTTGTCAATGCACTTTTTGGCCGTTTCCACCTCGTCCCAGGCCGAGTTGGCAATTACCGGAATGTCCGGCGCTTCGATTTTGAGGCGTTCCAGCAGTTCAAACCCGGCGTAGCGGGTTTCTTTGCCCTCAAAATCGGGCATGTTCAGGTCAATAATAATCAGGTTAAAGGGATTGTTTTTAATCAGAGCGGCCTGAAACAGTTGGTACGCCTCAATGTTGCCCCCGGCCGTTTCCACCTCGAAGCCCTCGCGGAAGAGTGTTTTTTCCACATCGCGCAGAATGTTTTCTTCGTCATCTACCAGGAGAATTTTGGGTTCTGTGTCCATTTTGCTTTTGGCTCCATGTTGTTTTGGGTTGTGTTGGCCCAACTAAAAACGGGCCGGCGGTTTTAACCGAGCGCGGTTGAAATGGCCGCAAACAGTTCGGCGGGCGTGTAGGGTTTGGGCAGCAGGTTTTTTAACCCCAGCAGCATGCGGTCTTTGGTGCGCTCCACGCGCGGGTTTGACGACACCGCCAGCACCCGGCCCATCACGCCCTGGTTTTTGAGCGCGGTGAGCACGCCCAGCGAGTCGCCGGCGGCAAGGATGTCGTCCAGCAGAATCAGGTCAAACTGGGTGGGTTGCTCAAAACCGTAGTCGCTGCCGCAGGAGGTCACTTTAAAACCGGCGTTGCTCAGGGTAACGCCGGCAAAATTGTGCCAGCGGTCGCGGTCATCAATAATCAAAATTTTGGCCCGGCCTTTGGGGGCGCTGCCGGACGGGGTAGCCGGCTGAACGGGCACAAGCGCGGTAAAGGTTGAGCCTTGCTCCGGCGTGCTGCTGGCGGTAATTTCGCCGCCGAGTTGCTGCAAAATCAGGCGGCAGGCCGGCAACCCCAACCCGGAATGGCCTTTGATGCCTTTGGTGGTGTGGAAGGTAATCCAGATTTTGTCCAGGTCGGCGGCGGCAATCCCGCAGCCGTTATCGGTGATGGATACGGCCACAAACCGGGCGTTCTCGGCGGGGGCGATGTTTACCGTAATTTGGGGGTGCGGCTGGTGTTCCATCGCTTCGTAGGCGTTTTTGAGCAGGTTCACAAACACGCGGTTCAGTTGTACCGGGTCGGCCAATACCAACGGCAGTTTGGGCGAGGCGTTAACCGTAACCAGCCCGGCAAAGTTTAGCCCGCTCACCGCATCTTGCAGCACGTCGTCAATCATGGTGGGGCGCGGCGCTTGCTCGCGGGCCGGGCCGATGAGGTCTTCTTTTACCTTGAGAATCAACCGGGCCGAATCCTCGATAATTTCCAGGTCGTCCAAAATTGAGAAAAGGCTGAGCCGTTTTTCCAGTTTTTCCAGCGGCATGGCGTTTAGTTTTTCTACGTTGGCGCTCAGTTGCGGCTCGGCGGCCAGAATGGCGGCGGCTTCTTTGCGAATGAGTTGGGCCAGCGGTTGTTCTTCGCCGCCGGCAGCCGGGGGCAGCAGTTGGGCGGCGGCTGCCACAATGGTTTTGGCATCCTGCCGCACCCGCTCAATGGAGCGGCCCATCGGTTCGGCTTTGTTGCCAATCCAGTGGATGGCGTCGCCGGTGGCGGTGGCAATGGCCTCAAAGGTTTTGGCCCGGAGTAGTTCGGCGTGGGCTTCTTCCAATTGACGCCGCTGGTTGGCGTTATCAATGGCAATGGCCAGTTGGTTGGCCATGGCTTGTAGTGAGGCCACGTCTTCGTCAGAAAAGGCGGCGGCTTCCACGCTCTGCACGGTGACAGCGCCAATAACCCGGTTGCCAACTGCCAGCGGCAGCGCCATTTCCGAGCGGGTTTCGGGCAGCACCGGGTTGGGGTACCACACCTTTTCGGTATCCACATCCAGCGAGATGCGGGCCTGGTTAAGCCGGGTGCAAGCGCCAATCATCGAGTTGCCGCCCACGGCCAGTTTGTGGTGGTTTTCCATCATAATCCGGCCCGGTTCGCCGCGACCGGCCCGCAGCACGGCAAAATCGCCGGTGGCGTTAATCAAAAACACCCCGGCGTAGTAAAAATCGTAGGCATTGCAAATAATATCAACGGTTTTGGGGAGCAACTCGTCAATATTTAAAATGTGCGTAAGGTTTTGGCTAACTTCGGCCGCCGCCGCCAGCAGGTTTGCCCGGCGCAAAGCTTGCTCTAGAGTGACATTTTCTTTGATTTGGCTTTGATCCATTTTTCACTGCCTCAACTTGGAAAGGTTTGGATAATAGTATAATTAAGCCGGTGGTTCTGCAAACACAGTCAGTTTTAATTGACCGGCTGGCCCCGGTAAATGGGCATTTGCAACGTAAAGGTTGAACCCACTCCCACCTCGCTGACCACGCCGATTCTGCCGCCCATGCGCTCCATGGTTTGCAAACAGGCCGGCAACCCCAGCCCGGTGCCGCCTTTTTTGGCTTTGCTGGTGTGAAAGGTAAGCCAGATTTTGGTTAATTCTTCTTCCGGGATGCCGCAGCCGTTATCGGCAATATCCACCACCACAAAATTGGCGTCGGCCTGCCGGATGGCCACAAAAATGTGTGGAAAGGGCTGGTCGTCCATAGCTTCCATAGCGTTTTTTACCAGGTTGATGACCACCCGGCCCATTTGGGTGGGGTCAACATACACCGGCGGAATCAGGCCGTCAACACTGTACGATACGCCTTCGGGCGGCAGGGCCAGCCCTTTGATGCTGTCTTTGACAATTTGCACAATATCGGCGGGTTGCGGTTTTTGCCGCCGGGCCGGGCCAATCAAATCCTCTTTGATTTGTAAAATGGTGTTGGCGCTCTGCTCAATGATGTGCAAATCTTCGGCCACCGATTCTACCGCGAGCATGCGCCGCAATTTGGGCAACGGTTTTTCCTGCAAGGTTTTTGTTCTTTCCGGCAGGTCGGGGTGTTGCGCGGCCAGTTGGCGGCTGCTTTCAATAAGCAGTTGGGCCAACACATTTTCGGCTATGTTATCACCGGCCTGCGCCAGCAATTGCCCGGCCCCGTACACAAACGTGTTAAAATCGGTGCGAATGCGGCCCACGCAGCCGGGAATGGGCGCGGCTTTGTTGCCCACCCAATGGATGGTTTCGCCGGTGGCGGTGGCAATGGTTTCAAACGTTTTGGCCCGCACCAACTCCTGGTTGGCCGCTTCCAGGTCTTTGAGCAGCCGGGCGTTGTTAATAGCCACGGCCAGTTGGTCGGTCATAATTTGCAGCGAGGAAATGTCATCCTCTGCAAAAGCGCCTTCTTCCACGCTCTGCACCGACAGCGCCCCCAGGCAGCGATCCTGCACAATCAGCGGCAGCGCCATCTCCGAGCGGGTGTTGGGCAACAGCGGGTTGTTAAACCAGGCCGCCTCTTTGCCCACATCCAGCGCAATGCGGGCTTCTTGCCGGCCTGTGGCCGCGCCCACCATCGAGTTGCCGCCCACTTCTAGTTTGTGGCTGTTTTCTACCATTTTGCGCCCGGCTTCGCCGCGCCCGGCCTTGAGCACCGCCCATTGCCGGCCATTTTCCTGGGTTTCAATTAAAAAAATACCGGCGTAGTAAAAGCCGTATTCTTCACAAATAATATGCACGGTGCTAGAAAGCAGCACGTCCAAATCCAGCAGCGAGGTGATGTTCCGGCTGACTTCGGCCCCGGCTTGCAGCAGCGTGGCCCGGCGGGCGGCCTTGTGCAGCAACTCGGCGTTTTGCTGGTGCAGCCGGGCGTTGTTAATGGCCACCGCCAGTTGGTCGGCCATGGCTTGCAGCGAGGAGATGTCTTCATCAGAAAAGGCCGCCTCTTCGATGCTTTGCACCGTGAGCGCGCCAATCACCCGGTTGGCCACCGCCAGCGGCAGCGCCATCTCCGAGCGGGTATCGGGCAGAAACGGGTTGTTAAACCACACCGCCTCTTTGCCCACATCCAGCGCAATGCGGGCTTCGTTCAGCGCGGTGCAAGCGCCCACCATCGAGCGCCCGCCCACCTCCAGCTTGTGGCGGTGGGCAATCATCAACTGCCCGGCTTTGCCGCGCCCGGCCCGCAGCACGGCCCAGCGTTTGCCATCGTCCAGCGTATCAATTAAAAAAATACCGGCGTAATAAAAACCGTAGGCATCGCAAATAATATCCACGGTGCGCGGCAGCAGTTCATCGGGGTTGAGGATGGATGAGATAATCCGGCCCACCTGGGCGGCGGCGTTGAGCAGCCGCGCCCGGCGATTGGTTTTGGCCAGCGATTGGGTTTGGGGCGCATCTTCGGTTGCGGCGGCGTTAAACGGTTGCTGATTGTCCATGGGCGGTTTGAGTGGCAGCTTAACCCTAAAAGCGAATAGAATTATACTCAAGTTTTGAGATAGGGGCAATGCCGGGCGTAACCGGCAAATGCAGTTGGAGATTTTATCGCCCGCGGCTAAAATTTTAGTGTTCGCACCGGCAAATGGCGTATTCGCCATTCGTTAGTAGGGGGCGGGCCTTGCGCCCGCCCGCGCCGGGCTACGCCAAACCGCGCCGGGCGACCACTACGCCAAACCGCTATTTTCAAAGGGGGGGATGACGGGATGAAACGCTGGTTACTCCAACACATGGGGCCGCTGATTTTTGGCGGCGTCGGGCTGGTTTTTATGGCGGTGGGCAGCGGGCTGCTGTGGGGCAGCGGCGCTGCCGCCCGGCAAGCCGATGAAGTAGCCGGCTGGCCGCTGGTTACGGCGGCCCAATGGCCGCAACTGGCTACCGGGCAAACGGTAGCCATCGAAGGGCGCATTAGCGAGCGCAACCCCGTGGCGGCAGAGGGGCTGGTGGCGTTTGTGGCCCGGCAATACCTCGGCGTTAAATGCAGTAACGACAACTCCAACGATTGCCGCCCGGCGTGGGCCGAAGTGCAGCGGGTAACACCCGCGCTCTGGCTTGATGCGCCCGGTGGCCGGGTGCAACTGGCCAACACCGATTACACCCTGGACAACCCGCCCGAAACGCGCCAGACCACGCCGCAACTGGTAGCCGGCCAAACCGTAGAATACCGCGGCTTCAGGCCGGGCAGCCCGGTGTTTACCGGCGGCGTTATCAACCAGGCCGATGGCGTTACCTTGCGGGCCGTCTTTTTAGCCGGCGGCGACCGCGCCGCGTACCTGGCCACTCAACACGGCGCGGCGGATACCCTGCTTACCATTGGGGTGGTTTTGGCGGCGTTTGGGCTGGCCTTTGCCAGCATTGGCCTGGCCTGGGGCTATTTATCCTGATGGCTTCCGGTTGACGGCGGGCCGTTGGTTGCCCGTTGGCCGGGCATTGGCCGGCAATGCCCCGGCTATTTGATAAGCGTCCCGCGCCGTTGGGGCGGATGTGTTACAATACCTCCGCAGTTCACCTTCCAAAAAGCTGAAACATGGGCAATTAAAACCAGCTTCCTGGAAGGTTTTATCTGTCAGACCCTTGCGCGACCGTTGCAGACCCTTGCGCGACCGTTGCAGACGGTTAAGGAACCGTTCCAGACCCCTAAGGGACCGTTGCAGACGGTTAAGGAACCGTTGCAGACGGTTAAGGGGCCGTTCCAGACCGTTAAGGAACCGTTGCAGACGGTTAAGGAACCGTTGCAGACCGGTTGATTACAAATAACCCAAATTAACAGATGCCACCAATGTTCCAAAGAATCCCATCACAATTAAAACCGATTTCTGCCAAACGGGCCGCGCTGCTGGCGGCCATCGTTATTGCTTTGGCGCTCACCGCTGCGCTGGCTGCCGCCCGCTGGCTGCTGGTAGATTTACCCCGCCCCGACCAGCTTTACCAGTACGCCAGCGCCCCATCTACCAAAATTTTTGACCGCAACGGCGTGTTGCTGTACGAAATCAGCGATCCGCACCAGGGCTTGCACACGCCGCTGGCGCTGGCCGATATTCCGCCGGCCTGCGTTGAGGCCACCATTGCCACCGAGGACGCCAGCTTTTACACCAACCCCGGCGTGGATGTTTGGGCCATTGTCCGGGCCGTTTACATTAACTGGCAGGGCGGCGAGGTGCTCAGCGGCGGCAGCACCATTACCCAGCAGCTTGCCCGCAACCTGATGCTTTCGCCGCAGGAGCGCCGCGAGGTGAGCCTCTCTCGCAAGCTGCGCGAGGCTATTCTGGCCTGGCGGTTGGCCCGCACCTACACCAAGCCGGAAATCCTTACCCTGTACCTGAACGAAACTTACTACGGCAACCTGGCCTACGGGCTAGAGGCCGCCAGCCGCACCTACTTTGGCAAACACGCCGCCGAACTGGATTTGGCCGAGTGCGCCATGCTGGCCGGGTTGCCGCAAAGCCCGGCCAATTACAATCCGCTGGAAAACCCCGAGGCCGCTCGCACCCGGCAGGGCGTGGTGCTGGATTTAATGGCCCGCCACGGCTCAATTACCACCACCGAGGCCGACAGCGCCCGCCACGAAAAACTGGGCTTTGCCCCCGTGCCGTTTCCCATTGAAGCGCCCCATTTTGTCATGTTCATCCGCAGCGAGTTGGAACGGCGCTATGGCCTGGAAGCCATTTACCGGCAGGGCTTGCAGGTGTTTACCACCCTGGATTTGAACGCGCAAAACGCCGCGCAGCGGCTGGCCCGCTACCACCTGGCCGACCTGACCAAACGGCGCGATGGCGAGCCGCCCAAAGAGGTGCGCAACGCCGCCGTGGTGGTGCTTAACCCTCAAACCGGCGAAATTTTGACCATGCTGGGCAGCCCCGATTATTTTGACCCCCGCATTGACGGCGCGGTGAACGCCACCACGGCCACGCGCCAGCCCGGTTCATCTATTAAGCCGCTTACCTACGCCGCCGCGTTTGACCCGCAGGTTGCCGCCGCGCACGGCTACCCGCCGCTCAACCCGGCCAGCATGGTGGTAGATGTGCGTACCGCCTTTGTTACCCGCGAAGGCCAGCCCTACGTGCCCGAAAATTATGATCGCACCTGGCGCGGGCCGGTGTTGCTGCGCCAGAGTTTGGCCAGCAGCTACAACCTGGTGGCCGTAAAGGTGCTGGATTACGTGGGGCTGCCCGCCCTCACCGATTTGGCCCGGAGCATGGGCATTACCACCTTTGATAACAAAAAGTTTGGCCTGGCGCTCACGCTGGGTGGCGGCGAAGTGCGCCTGCTGGAACTCACCGCCGCTTACGCCGCCTTTGCTACCGGTGGGCGGCGGGTTGAGCCGGTAGCCATTACCAAAATCACCGATGCCGCCGGCCAACTCATTTTCCAATCGCCGGGCACGCTCAACCCCGGCCCGCGCGTGCTCGATGAGCGCACCGCCTACCTCATTACCGATATTTTAAGCGATGAATACGCCCGCCGCAGCACGTTTGGCGCGGGCAGCCCGTTGCGGTTAAATCGCCCGGCGGCGGCCAAAACCGGCACCACTCAGGATTGGCGCGATAACTGGACGGTGGGTTACACGCCCGATCTGGTGGTGGGCGTGTGGGTGGGCAACGCCGATAACGAGCCGATGCGCCACGTTTCGGGCGTAACCGGGGCCGCGCCCATTTGGCGCGACGTGATGACCGAACTGCTCAAAACTCAGCCGGCGCGGCAGTTTGCCCGGCCCGACGGTCTGGTGGAAAAAGAAGTGTGCGCCGATAACGGCCTGGTGCCCGCCGCCGAAAACCACAGTTTACAGGCCGCCCTGCGCACCTCGGCGCTTGCCACCCGTTGCCCGCACACCATCACCGAAAGCTTTATCCCCGGCACCGCGCCGCGCCGCGTGGACGACTGGCACTACGTTGTGGCCGTTGACCGGCGCAACGGGCTGCTGGCCGGCCCCGGTTGCAAACCGGATTTTGTGACGTTGCGCCCCTTTACCCGTTACCCCACCGAAGCCGCCGATTGGGCGCGTAAACAGGGCGTGCCGCAACCGCCGCAACTCTACTCGCCGTTGTGCCCGGCGGCAGAAACATCTGCCGGCCCGCAAAACCGCGCCGGCGCGCCGCCGCAATCGGTGGCGCTGCGCCCCTCGCCCTTTGCCCTGATTTTTACCAGCCCGGATCAGGGCAGCACGCTCAGAATTGTGCCCAACATTCCCCGCGAGAAGCAACAAATCCGGGTGAGCGTGCGCCCCGCCGAGGGCATCACCGCGCGGCAGGTGTCGCTGCGGGTCAACGGCCAACCGCTGGCCGCCGGCCCCGAAGTGTTGTGGCCCATGTCGCCCGGCGAGTTTACCTTTGAGGCCGTGGGCGTGGATGGCGTGGGCCGGCCAATTTCGGCCCGCAGCGTGACCATTCGGGTGGTGGAGTAGGTTGGCCCACGCCCGCCCCACGGCGGGCCGTCGCCCGGCCTGCTCGCCGGGAGTTGGGTGCAAGTGTAGCAAAAACGCCCGGTTTGTGCTACGATGTGACTGTTTGCGTTGTCTGTAATCTTCCGGGTGTTAATTTTTATCTGGCTATCTGACAGTTTTTAACGCGAATTGTAAGTACAAGTGACCGGCACTTACAAAAGTGTCGGTCACTTTAGCACTTGTTCTAACCAAGGGTCTGAAAAATTTGTAATATTCGCCGGTTCGGGTCATTTATGATTTCGGCCACAACCTGAAACCCAACAAATTAAGGATTCAATTTTATGAAGAAGCTATTGTTGTTAACCGCTATATTTGTATTGTTGATGGTTACGGCGTGCAGCGCCGCCGCCACCCCGCCCGCGCCGGCTGAGACTCCCGCCGCGCCGGCCTCGCCGGTGGCGGCCCAGGCCGCTAAAGCCACCGTCGCCGAACTGCCGTCGCCCGCGCCGTCCCCTACGGCAGCGCCGGCCACGGCTACCGTTACCGCCACGCCGCCGCCCACGCCCGCCGGCCCCTTTCCGCCGGTGGTGATTAGCACCGTGCCGGAGTTGGGCACCGAACAATCGCCCGACGCGCCAATCACCCTCAAATTTGACCAGCCGATGGATCGCGCCAGCGTGGAAAAAGCCTTTGCCATTGAACCGGGAGCCAGCGTGGATGGCGCTTTTACCTGGGTTGATGACCAAACCGTGCAATTTGCCTTTAAAAACGGGTTTCAGCGCGGCCAGCGTTACCGGCTGCGGGTGGTAGAAACCGCGCAGGGCCAGGCCGGGCTGAGCATGCAGCGCCCCTTTGAACTGCGGTTTAGCGCCGCCGGGTTGCTGCAAGTTACCAGCGTGCAGCCGGCCAACGCCGCCACCGAGGTGACGGTTAACAGCAAGGTAGTGGTCATGTTCAGCCGGCCAATGGTGCCGTTGGGCGCGCTGGAACAGGCCGACAGCCTGCCCAATCCGCTTACTTTTGTGCCGCCGGTCAAAGGCCAGGGCGAATGGCTTAACACCGCCACCTACCAGTTTACGCCCCAAATCGGCTTTGAACCCGCAATCAGTTACACGGGCCGCATTGCCAAAGGTTTAACCGATGTCACCGGTAACGCCCTTTTAACCGATGACTTTGAGTGGACATTTACCACCGTTAGCCCGGCGGTAGTGGCCAGCGCGCCCGCCGCCGGCGATGTGTACGTTAGCCCCACGCCGGTCATCAGCGTGGCCTTTAACCAGTTGATGGATCACGCCGGCGTGGAAAAAAGCCTGCAACTGGTTGATGAAGCCGGCGGCCAGCCGGTGAGCGGCCAGTTTACCTGGCAGACCGGCGGCATACTGCCGCCACCCAACCCCGATGCCGCCAACTCCGGCGATCCAACGCAGCCCGCCGCCAAACCGGTGGGCGTGGAAACCGTAGCCTTTACCCCGCAAAAACCGCTGGCGCCGGGCGGCAATTATCAGCTTTTGGTGCCGCAGGGCGTTACCAGCAAACTCGGCGCGGCCACTCTGGCCGATTACACCGCCTCGTTCACCGTGTCGCCGCTGCCGGAGCTGATAAGCAGCAACCCCGCCAATGGCGAACAGTTTGCCGATGTCCGGCAGGGGTTGGAGCTTACCTTCAACGCGCCGCTCAACCCGGCTTCGGTGCGCTTTGGCGATACCCTGCTCATCGAACCCAAAGTGGCCGCCACCGACGTGTACACCTCGTGGTCAAACAGCGATACCACGCTGAACATTGACTTTCCGCGCAGCGAAAACAGCAGCTACACCGTTACCCTCACCACCGACGTGATTGGGCGTTACGGCCAGCCGTTGGCCCAACCGATCACCCTCCGCTGGCAAACGCTGCGCCAAACGCCTTACGTGTACATTGTTAGCCCCAAAGTGGGCATTTACAACGGCTACCGGCCCGAAACCTACATTTACATGACCGTGCGCAACGTGTCGCGGGTTAATTTTGAGCTGTACCGCCTTACCCCCGCCGAGTTTCAACAGTTGGCCTCGCAATCCTACGGCGGGTTTATGTCCGGCAGCGATTGGAGCAACTTTACGCCGGATGCCGCCGGCAAAGTGGCCTCCTGGAGCCAGCCCGTTGACCCGGCCCGGTTTGAAAATTACGTGTACAAAGTTGATGTGAGCCAGGCGGCCTTTAAGGGTAAACCGCTGCCGCCCGGCTTGTACTATCTCAATGCTTTTGCCGGTTCGCAGGATGTGTTGGCCGTAACCGGCGGTAAAAAGACCGACTTCAGCCTGGCCACCGACCGCCAATTGCTGATTGTGAGCAAGCGCAACCTCACCATTAAACAGGGGCAGGGCGATGTGCTGGCGTGGCTCACCGATTTGCAAACCGGCCAGCCGGTTGCCGGCGCGCCGCTCAGTTGGGCCGCCCCCGACGGGCGCAATCTAACCGGCGTTACCGCGGTTGACGGTACGGCCACGTTTAGCTACACCGTTACCCCCGATAACAACTCCATTCGCCCGGCCATGTTTGCCGGCGACCCCGCCCATCCCGGCGATGATTTTGCCGTGGGCAGTATTGACTGGAGCGCGGGCATCTCGCCGTATGATTTTTCGTACCTGTACGATAACGGCAATTTTACCTACAACCGCAATTATGCCGGCTACGTTTACACCGAGCGCCCGCTCTACCGGCCCGGCCAAACCGTTTACTTTAAAGGCATTACCCGCCGCGATGACGATACCCGCTACACCATTCCCGCCGGGCAGCAGGTGCAGGTAGTTATCAACGATGCCCAATACCGCCCGGTGTACAGCCAAACGCTGCCGCTCAACGCATGGGGCACGTTCAACGGCTCCTTTGCGCTGGATGAAAAAGCCTCGCTGGGCGGCTACTCGCTGGAAGCCAGCCTCACCGACCCGGTGTGGGGGCTAATCAGCGTTGGCTCGCACATTTTTACCGTGGCCGAATACCGCAAGCCGGAGTTTTTAGTCACCGCCGCCACCGACCGCCCCGAATATCGCGCCGGTGACGTCATCACGCTCACCGCTTCCGCCGAGTTTTTTGCCGGCGGGCCGGTGGCCAACGCCGCCGTGCGCTGGACGCTTTTGTCCGACAACTACTATTTTGATTATCAGGGCGATGGTTACTACAGCTTTACCAACGAGGATAACTACCGTTCCAACAACTTTAATCCCAATTACGGCTACGGTTTTGGCCAGCAAATCAGCAGCGGCACCGGCGTAACCGACGCCGCCGGCGTGTTCACCGTAACCGTACCCGCCGACCTGACCGGCCGTTTGGCCAGCCAAACCTTCACCTTTGATGTGGCCATCACCGGCCTTAATAACCAGGAAGTGGCCGCGCAGGCTCGCGCCGTGGTGCACAAAGGCGATATTTACGTGGGGCTGCGCCCGCTTAGCACCGTGGGCAAAATTGGCCAGCCCAACCAGGTTGAAGTGCTGGCCGTTGACTGGCAAAGCAAACCGGTGGCCAACCAACCGGTTGAAGTGGTGGTGGCCCGGCAGGATTGGTACAGCGTGCAGCAACTTGATCCCGCCGCCAGTTCCGCCAGCCCCGATGACCAGTATTACTGGACTAACCTGGTTTCCGACGTGGCGGTTTTTACCACCAGCGTGACCACTGGCCCGGATGGCAAAGCCACCGCCAGCTTTACCCCCGCCGATGGCGGCAGCTACAAAATTGTGGCCCGCGCTCTGGATGACCGGGAAGGCGCCGTGTTTGCCTCGACCTTTGTGTGGGCCAGCGGCTACCAGTACATTAACTGGGGCCAGGAAGATAACGACCGCATTGAACTGGTGGCCGACAAGCCGGAATACAGCACCGGCGACACCGCCCGCGTGCTGGTGCCGCATCCGTACAGCGGCACGGTTACGGCGCTGGTTACGCTGGAACGCGGCCACATTTACAGCCACTTTGTAACCCAACTCAAAACCAACAGCGATCAGCTAGAAATCCCCATTACCGGCCCCATGAGTCCGAATATTTACGTGTCGGTGCTGGTGGTGGATGGCATGAACGGCAGCGCCGGTGTGCCCGGTTTTAAAATGGGCTACACCCGGCTCACCATCAATCCCGCCGAAAAGCGGCTCAACATCAGCTTAACGCCCGGCAAGCCCGCCGCCGGCAGCGATTACCGCCCCGGCGAAAAAATCAAATATCAGGTTAAGGTGACGGACGCGCAGGGCCAGCCGGTGCAAGCCGAACTCTCGCTGGCGCTGATTGACAAGGCCGTGCTAACGCTCATGCCCGAAGCTCCCGGCCAACTGGCCGACGCCTTTTGGCAGCGCCGCGCCCTGGAAGTGAACACCGGCGTGGGGCTAACGCTGGCGCTGGATCGCATTAACCGCGCCCTCGACGAGCGCAAGGGCGGCGGCGGCGGCGGCGATAACGGCGGCCCGGATTCGGTGCGCCAAAACTTTGCCGATACCACGCTGTGGTTGCCTAACTTTACCACCGATGCCGCCGGCTCCGGGAGTTTTGAAGCTGACCTGCCCGATAACCTCACCACCTGGGTGCTGCTGGCCAAAGCCGTTACCGGCGATGAGACGCTGGTGGGCGAGCAACGCGCCGAGATTGTCACCGCCAAACCGTTGCTGGTGCGCCCGGTTATGCCCCGGTTTATGGTGGCGGGCGACGAATTGCGGCTGGGGCTGGTGGCCCAAAACAACACCGCCGAGCCGCTTACCGTGACGCCGGCGTTCACCGCTGCCGGGCTGCAAATTGGCCAGTGGCGCATTGCCAACGGCGATTGGTTGCCTTACGATAAATCCGCCACCGCCGAAATTGCGCCGGGAAAAGAGATCAAAATTGAGTATAACGTGACCGTGGCCGCCACTGATGAAGCCCAGTTAACGCTGGGGGCTAAAGATGTGGCCGGTAAATACGGTGATGCCGTGGCGTTTAGCCTGCCGGTGTACCGGCTGAACACGCTCGAAACCGTGGCCACGCTGGGCGCGTTGAGCGAAGACGGCGTTCGCACCGAAGGGCTGATGTTGCCTGCTGCCGGCAATTTTGATCCCACCGCCGGAGGCTTTACCCTTAACATTGAGCCGAGTTTGGCCGGCGGGCTGTTATCCGGCCTCACTTACCTTAAGCATTATCAGTATGAATGCACCGAACAAACCATCAGCCGCTTTTTGCCCAATATTGTTACCGCCCGCGCCGCGCAGAAGTTGGGGCTAAAACAGCCGCAACTCGCCGCCGGGCTGGAGCGGCAAGTGCCCATCGGCCTGCAAAAGTTGTACGCCCTGCAAAACACCGATGGCGGCTGGGGCTGGTGGCAGGGCGAACCGAGCGACCCCACGCTGAGCGCCTACGCGCTGTTGGGGCTGGTTGAAGCCCAACGCGCCGATTTTCCGGTGGATGAAACGGCGCTGAGCAACGCCATTAATTACCTGACCGGCACGTTTGTTGCGCCCAAAGACATTGCCGAGCCGTGGCAGGCCAATCAACAGGCGTTTGGGCTGTACGTGCTGGCCGAAGCCGGCCAACCCGACCAGAGCCGGATGAATACGCTGTTTGATCGGCGTGAACAAATGGATTACTATGGCCGCGCCTTTTTGGCGCTGGGGTTGCACCTGGCTAACCCCGAAGCCAAATCAATTGCCACGCTGGTGAATGATCTCACTACCGGCGCTATCAGCAGCGCCACCGGTGTTCACTGGGAAGAACCCGCCGTGGATTACCGGGCCATGAACAGCGATGTGCGCAGCACGGCCATTATTGTGGCCGCGCTCAGCCGCATTCAACCGGATCACCCGTTGTTGCCGCAGGCGGTGCGCTGGCTGATGACGGTGCGGCAGCAGGGCGGGTACTGGTCTACCACCCAGGAAACCGCCTGGAGCATCATCGGTTTAACCGATTGGCTCAGCGTGAGCGGTGAACTGGCTGCCGATTACCACTGGCAAGCCTCGCTGAATGGGCGCAAGCTGTCCGATGGCGCGGTGAATAGCTCAAATCTGGCTGAACCCACGCCGGTACAGCTATCCATTGCCGATTTGCTGGCCGGGGCGGTGAACCGGCTGGCCATCGAGCGCGACTCGGCGGGCGGCAAAACCGGCGGCCAGCTTTACTACGCGGCCTACCTTAACTACGCCAAATCGGCCCAAAGCGTGCAGGCGTTGGATCGCGGGCTAACGGTGCAGCGCCAGTACAGCCTGCTCAACGGCAACGGCCAGGCCATTACCAGCGCCAAAGTGGGCGATTTAATCCGGGTAAAATTAACCATCATCGCCCCCACCGATTTGCACTACGTTATGGTTGAAGATTTCCTGCCCGCCGGAGCCGAGGCGCTGGACAGCAGCCTGGCTACCACCAGCCTGGCGGCGCAGCAGCCCAATCTAACAGAGGCCGATTCGCAACCGTTTGGCGGCGGCTATTTTACCCATACCGACCTGCGGGATGAAAAGGCGGTGCTGTTTGCCACCTATCTGCTCAAAGGCGTGTACGAATACACCTACACCATCCGCGCCGCGCTGCCGGGCAATTACCGGGTTATTCCCACCCACGCCGGGCAAATGTACTTCCCCGAAGTGTTTGGCCGCAGCGACAGCGGGGCGCTCAAGATTGAGCAGTAATCACTTCGCAGTTCGTAGCTCGTAGCTTGTAATTTTTTGAAGGGAGCCGTTAATGATGAAGAAAATCCTGTTTCTGGTAAGCCTGATTGGCCTGTTGGCGCTGGCGGCCTGTTCCGCCACGCCCGCGCCGGGCCAGCCCACCGTCGAGGCCCAGGCGGTTGCCGCCACGTCTACCACCGCCCCGGCGCAGCCCACGGCCACGCCCGCGCCGGTAGCGCCGCTGGTGGTCAGCAGCGCGCCGGAGCGCGGCGCGGAGCAACCGCTCGATGCGGCGGTGGTGATTACTTTTGACCAGCCAATGGATCGGGCCAGCGTGGAAAAAGCCTTTGCCATTGAGCCGGGCGCCAGCGTTGACGGCAAATTTGATTGGACGGATAATGACCGCACCGTAAGTTTTACCCCCAAAAAAGGTTTTGAGCGCGGCCAGCGTTACAAAGTGCGCGTGGTTGAAACGGCCAAAAGCCAAACCGGGCTGGCCATGCTGCGCCCCTTTGAACTGCGGTTTAGTGCGGTGGGCTTTTTAGAAGTAGCCACCGTGCAACCCGCCGCCGATACCGAAGAAGTGGCGCTCACTTCAACCGTAACGGTAATGTTCAACCGCCCGGTAGCGCCGCTCACCGCCATTGAAGCGATGGCGGGCCTGCCCGATCCGCTCACCTTTACGCCGCCGGTTAAAGGCCAGGGTCAGTGGCTCAATACCTCAATTTATCAATTTACCCCCGCCGGCGGTTTTGAACCGGCCACCCAATACACCGCCCGCGTGGCCAAAGGTCTGGCCGATGCCGCCGGCAACGCCGCGCTAACCGATGATTTTGAATGGAAATTCACCACGGTGGCCCCGGCGGTACTGGCCAGTATCCCTGCCGGCGGCGATGTGTTTGTCAGCCCGTCGCCGGTAATTAGCGTTACCTTTAACCAGTTGATGGATCACGCCAGCGTGGAGAAAAACCTGCGGCTGGTCAACCAAACCACCAGCGAAGTTATCTCCGGCACGGTGAAATGGGTTAACGAGGGGGTGATTCCGCCCGCCAGCGATGATAACTCCGATAGTTCTTACGATTACACCTACAGCGAAGGCTCCGGCCCGGCGAAGGTTGGGGTGGAAACGATAGAATTTACGCCCAAAAAGGCGTTGGAGTTTGACACCGTTTACCAAATTGAACTACCCGCCGGCGTGGCCGGTAAAGCCGGCCATACCGCCACCAACCGCGATTACAGCGCCGCCTTTACCGTGGTGCCGCTGCCGGCGGTGGAGAGCACTTATCCCGCCAACGGCGACACCGGCGTTGAAACGTGGCAAAGTTTGCAAATTACTTTCAACTCGCCCATGAACCCCGACAGCGTGATTGTGGGCAAAAACCTCACCATCCGGCCCACGGTGGCGGCTACCCAGGTGTACACCTACTGGTCCAACAACAACACCAGCCTCGAAATCAACATGCCCACCGAAGCCAGTTCCAAATACGCCGTTACGCTGGGCGCGGATGCTACCGGGCGCTACGGCCAAAAACTGGGCAAATCCACCCGCGTGGCCTGGGAAACCAAAGCCGAAGCGCCTCAGGTTTACCTGCACAGCCCGGGCCGCATTGCCACCTACAACGCCTACTCCGATACCGTGGCCTACGTAAGCGTGCGCAACGTGGGCCAGGTAAACTTTAGCCTGTACCGCCTGTCTCAAGCCGATTTTATCCACCTGAACGGCAACAACTGGTGGGAAGAATGGGACGCCTACCGCCCCGCCAAAAGCGATTTGCTGGCCGAGTGGGAATTGCCCGTTACCCCGGAACTGAACAGCAACCTGATTTACAAGGTTGATATTGGCAAGCAAAGCAAGCTGGGCAACCCGCTGCCGCCCGGCCTGTACTACCTGCAAGCCGAAGCGCCCGCCGACCAGATTTACCCCGAAGCGCAGGATGATTCCACCAATTTGCAGCCGGAACGACAAATGCTGGTGGTAAGTAATCGCAACCTCACCTTTAAATCATCCAACGCCGAAGGGCTGGCCTGGCTCACCGATTTGCGCAGCGGCCAACCGCTCAAAAACGTGCCCGTTACCTTTATCTCCGGCGAGGACGAAGGCCAGAGCAAAACCGATGCCGACGGCGTGGCCACGTACACCTACAAAACCGGTTCGCCCGATGCCAACGTGACGCAGTTTGCCTTTGCCGGCGACCCGGCTCGCCCCACCGCTGATTTTGCCGTGGCCGTGAGCGATTGGAGCGACGGCATCGAGCGGTACAGTTTTAACAACGTCTCCGTAGAGGATTACCAGCAGCCCTACAACGCCCACGTTTACACTGACCGCAAAATTTACCGCCCCGGCCAAACCGTGTACTTTAAAGGCATTCTCCGCGCCGATAACGACGCGCAATACAGCCTGCCCACCGCCTCGAACACGGTGCAACTCAACGTGAGCGATTCGCAGGGCAAAAACATTCTCTCCACGGAGTTGCCACTCAGCCGCAACGGCACCATCACCGGCGAAATTCAGCTTGATGACAACGCCGCGCTCGGTTCTTATTCGATGGAGATGATCTACTCGGACACCACCCACAGCCCGTACACCTTCTACGGTGATTTTCAGGTGGCCTCGTACCGCAAGCCGGAGTTTGTGGTAACGGCTCAAACCGACAAGCCGGAATACGTCAACGGCGACAAGGTGCGGGTATCGGCGCAAGCCAACTTCTACTTTGGCGGGCCGGTTTCTAACGCCGCCGTCAAATGGACGCTGACCACCGGCGATTACGCCTTTAACTACACCGGCAACGGTTTTTACGATTTTACCGATTACGACACCAGCCGTGACTCGTTTTATTACAGCAGTTTTGGCGAAACGCTGGCCGAAGGCGATGGCAAAACCGATGGCGATGGCCGGTTTACGTTTGAAGTAGACGCCGACATTGCCGAAAAAATTGCCAGCCAACAATTTACGTTTGACGTAACCGTAACCGACCTGAACAACCAGGAAGTGGCGGCGCAGGCCACGGCGGTGGTGCATAAAGGGCTGTTCTACGTGGGGCTGCGCCCCGAAGAATACGTGGGCACCGCCGGCAAAGCCAGCACCGTCAACGCGCTGGTGGTAGATTGGCAAAGCCAACCGGTCGCCAACCAGGAAGTTGAACTGGTCTTTGCCGAACACAACTGGTACAGCGTGCAAAAACAGTACGACGACGGCTCGTTTTACTGGGACAGCGTGGCCGAAACCGTGCCGGTGTTCACCACCACCGTTACCAGCAACGCCCAGGGCCAGGCCAACGCCAGCTTTACGCCCAAAAATGGCGGTATCTACAAAGTGATGGCTCACGCTGTGGACAGCCGCCGCAACGATGTGCGCTCATCTACCTTTATGTGGATTAGCGGTGAAGAGTACGTTAACTGGCGGCAGGAAAACAATGACCGCATTGAACTGGTGGCCGACAAACACGAATACAACGTAGGCGATACCGCCACCGTGTTGGTGCCGCATCCGTACAGCGGCACGGTTACGGCGCTGGTTACGCTGGAACGCGGCCACATCTACCGCCATTTTGTTAAAAAACTGCTCACCAACAGCGAGCAACTACAAATCCCCATCACCGAGGATATGATTCCCAACATGTACGTGTCGGTGGTGGTAATGCAAGGCGTAGACAAAAACAACCCGCTGCCCAGTTTTAAGGTGGGCTACGCCGGCTTGCCCATCAATGTTAAAGAAAAAGAGCTGACCATTACGCTTACCCCCAACAAACCCGCCGCTGAAACCTACCAGCCCGGCGAAACCGCCGAGTACAAGGTGCAAGTCACCGACGCGCACAGCCAGCCGGTAAAAGCCGAACTGTCGCTGGCGTTGGTGGATAAAGCCGTGCTGGCGCTGGCTCCCGAAACGCCCGGCCAGTTGATGAGCACCTTCTGGCATAATCGCGGGTTGGGCGTGCGCACCGGCGGCGGGCTGGCGTTGGCCATTGACCGCATCAATCTGGCTATTTCACCGGAGGCCAAAGGCGGCGGCGGCGGGTTTGACCAGGGCTACGGTCCCATTCGCGGCGATTTCCGCGACACGGCCTTGTGGATAGCCGATTTTGAAACCAACGACGCCGGCGAGGGCGTGGTTACAACCACGCTGCCCGATAACCTCACTACCTGGACGCTGACCGGCAAAGCCGTAACCGGCGCAGACACGCGGGTTGGCGAAGGCCGGGTTGAGATTGTCAGCGCCAAACCGCTGCTGGTGCGGTCGGTTGCGCCCCGCTTCTTTGTGGTGGGCGATGAGGCCCAACTGGGCGTAATTGTGCAAAACAACAGCCAGGCCGCTCAAACGGCCACGGTGCAGTTGCAAGCCGAAGGGCTAACCGTGGGCAACTGGCGCATTGGCAAATCGGCTAACGGCGCGGGGCAGGTGGGCCAGTGGCAAAGCAGCGGCGCGCCGGAAGTGACGCTCAAACCCGGCGACCGGGTAAAAGTTGAGTGGCAGGTAACAGTGCCCGATGGCGAATCCGTCAAGCTGACGATGGGTGCCAAATCCGCCGATTACGGCGACGCGCTCACCTTTGAGTTGCCGGTGTACCGCTTTAGCACGCCCGAAACGGTGTCCACCGTGGGCATTCTGGATGAAGACGGCACCCGCACCGAGGCCATCAGCTTGCCGCGCAATTACGATAAAACGCAGGGCGAACTGGCCGTGCATGTAGACCCCAGCCTGGCCGCCGGCATGCGCGACGGGCTGAAATACCTGGAACATTACCGCTACGAATGCACCGAACAAACCGTAAGCCGCTTTTTGCCCAACGTGTTCACCTATCGCGCTTACCAGCAGCTAAAAATGCAGCGCCCCGACCTGGAAGAGAAACTGCCGGGGCAGGTGAGCATCGGCTTGCAGCGGTTGTACAACCAGCAACACGTAGATGGCGGTTGGGGTTGGTTTATCCACGATGACAGCCAGCCCAGCCTCACCGCGTATGTGTTGCTGGGGCTGGTTGAAGCGCAGCGGGCCGGCTTTACCGTGGACGAAACCGTTATTTCCAACACAGTTTCGTACCTGCAAGGCACGCTCACCGCGCCCAAAGACATTCAGGCCAGTTGGGAAGCCAACCGGCAAGCCTTTATTTTGTACGCGCTGGCCGAAGCCGGCCAGGGCGATATGGGCCGCAGCGTGGCCCTGTTCAATGCGCGGGACAAACTGGACACCTTTGGCCGGGCTTACCTGGCTATGGCCATCTATAAGTTAGATGACCAGGCCAGGCAAATCAAAACCCTGCTGGATGATATTACCAGCGCGGCCATTGTCAGCGCCGGCAGCGCCCACTGGGAAGAAGCGCAGGTTGATTACTACGCCATGAACACCGATACCCGCAGCACGGCCATTATTGTAGCCGCGCTCAGCCGCATTCAACCGGATCACCCGCTGCTGCCACAGGCGGTGCGCTGGCTGATGAGCATCCGCGAAAACGGCGGCCACTGGGAAACCACGCAAGAAACGGCCTGGGCCATCATCGGCTTAACCGATTACCTGGTTGCCACCGGCGAACTGAACGGCGAATACAACTGGCGCGTGTCGCTGAACGGCAGCGAACTGGGCAACGGCGCGGTTTCGGCCAAAAACATTGATGAAACCACCCAACTGCGCGCCGGCATAGCCAGCCTGCTCACCGCCGAGGTGAACCGGCTGGTTGTTGAACGCGACCCGGCGGGCAGCGGCGTGAGCGGCAGCCCGGGCCGGTTGTACTACGCGGCCTACCTTACCACTTACCAGCCCGCCAATCAGGTCAAGGCGCAGGATCGGGGCATCGTCATCTCGCGCCAGTACAGCCTGGCCGATGACCCCACAAACAAGGCGATCAGCTCGGCCAAAGTGGGTGATGTGATCAACGTGGAGTTAACGCTGGTTGCGCCCGATGATTTGAACTACGTGCTGGTTGAGGATGCCTTCCCTGCCGGCGCGGAGGGCATAGACACCAGCCTGGCTACCACCAGTGTGGTGGGCCAGGAACCCAGCCTTGAGCGCACCGACCGCCGCGACCCGTGGGGTTACGGCTGGTGGTGGTTCTCGCATGCGGAACTGCGCGATGAAAAAGCGGTGCTGTTTGCCACCTACCTGCCCAAAGGCACGTATGTGTACCGCTACCAGATTCGCGCCAGCCTGCCGGGCCAGTTCAACGTGATTCCCACTCACGCCGAGGAGATGTACTTCCCCGAAGTGTTTGGCCGCAGCGACGGCGGTCTGTTTAAAATTGAGCCGTAGGTGGCCCCGGCTTTAATTCTTCTCCGGTAAACCGGGCGGGGAGTGTAACACAACAGGGGATGAATTTTGGGCAATGCGCCCAAAATTCATCCCCGTTTTTTTTACGGCGCGTTTTTCTGAACGATGGGCAAATATGCAAAGTTGGTGTAGGGAATGGCTTCAAAATTCAGTTTGAGGGCCGGATCGCCCAACAGCACAAAAGTGTTGAGCAAATCCTGAAGGGTGCCGGCGGGCCAGCCGGTGAGGGTGTAAGCGTGGGGTGTGGCCTCGCCGGTTAGCTGAAATTGGCCGGTTCCGCCCTGCAAGCCCGGATACACCAGCGATAACGCATCAAACCAGGCCCCTTCGGTGCTGACGTTGTTAATGCCCGGCAGCGCAACCGTAACCTGATTGCTGCCGTGTTTTAAACTATTGGCCGGCACGGTAAAGGTGGGCGATACGGTGATTTTGCCGGCCCAGGTAAACTCGCCTAGGCTGGTGCCATTGAATTTTACGGCAATACGATGGTTGTATCCCAGGTCGGCAGGCAGCGGGGGATCGGTGAAACCCCGCAGAAAAAGCGTCAGAGTGGCGGCGGTGCCGCTAACTAACGGCGAGTTTAGTTGCACGGTAAACGTGCCTGTAGCCGTTTTATCCCGATGCAATTCAAACCAGTACCAGTAATCGCCGCGGTGGTCGGGGTATAGCGAGTCGTAATATATTGTTTTGGCGGTTGTAAAGCTGTAAAGTATGGGTAAATAACCAATAAATATTAAAGTAAAGGCGGTGAAGTACGATGGTTTTTGGCCGGGGCATAAAAAAGCCCCCGGATTGAATAATCCGGGGGCCGGGGCAAGAGGAGGGATAAACCCTAGAACGTGGTATCGGAACCAACGTAGCAGGCAATGCGCCGGTCTAAAAAATAGCTTTGGATGTTATACAACGTTTCCTCCGGCGTGGTTGGGCTTTCTCGGTAGGCGTATTCTTTGCCCAACTGCGTCCATTTTGAATCACCCAGCCGGTGAAACGGCAGAATGTTAATTTCTACCAGGCCCATTTGCTGCATAAACTGCGCGGTAGCAGTAATGTTTTCTTCCGTGTCGTTGTAGCCTTCAATTACCGGCATCCGCAATACCAGCCGGCCCGGCCACCCCGAAGCCACCAGCGTTTTAATGTTGCCAAGAATCGGCTCATTGGGCACGCCGGTTTTATCCCGATGCTGCCGGGTATCCATGTGTTTTACATCAACAAAAGCAAAATCCACCAGCGACATCAGTTCTAAAAAAACATCAGGACGGCAGTAAGCGGTGGTTTCTACCGCCGTATGAATTTGTTCTTTCCGGCAGGCTTCTAAAACGGCCTGAATATAGCGGTACTGCAACAGCGGTTCACCGCCAGAAAAAGTTACGCCTCCGGTTGTGCCCCAGTAGTGGCGGTTGCGGTGAAAAATATGCATCAATTCCGGCACCGTTTTCCAATCGCCGCAGTAACGCAACCCTTCAAAGTAACACACCTGCAAGCATTGGTGGTCGGCGCACAGGTTGCACAGACTGCGATCAAACCAAAGCTGCGGCTCGTCCTCGGTATTATTAGCGGGTTGAACCGCCTGCGGGTTAATGCTGATGGCCTGGTGCGGGCAGGCATCAATGCAGCGCCGGCACTTGTTTTTTTGGTGAACGCATTTGCTGTTGCGGAACATAATATCCTGGGCGGTGCGAATGCCCTCCGGGTTGGCGCACCATTCACAGTGCAGCGGGCAGCCTTTCATAAACACCAATGTGCGGCAGCCCGGCCCATCGTGAACCGAATAGCCCTGGATATCAAAAATTAATCCACGTAATTCTTCGGTCATTTTCACCTCAAGTCGGCAGGCTTACCCTGCGTTAGTCGTTTTATGGTCAGATTAAAAACAACGGGGGTGAAGTTGAGACGCGCCGGGCGCCCCAACTTCACCCTCAGGTTCACCCCTTCTCACCGCACATCGTGGCGGCGAGTCCAGGGGTGAGAGGCGGCCCGTTTATTGACGCGGACGGGCTGCCTCCGGTTGGGCCTGAATATCTCAGGCGATGCCGGGTTGTTGTTGAACGGCTTCTTGCGGTTGGGTTGCCGTTAACGGCAGGAAGATGGCGGTAACAAAGGAGATGGCAAAAGCGCCCAACGCAAACCAGATTGAGGGCACATAGCTGCCACCGGCACCCAACGCCGAACCCACGTAAGTACCCAGCGCGGGGCCAATGCCCATTACAATCAAAGTGGCCAGGCCCCAAATGCGGCCCAGCGATTTGCGCCCGTAAATTGAACCGGCATAACCGGCGCAGCCACCGGGTTCAATGGCCCAGTAGATGGCAAACAGAATACAGGCCACCACGCCAATGGCAAAAGAGCCGGAGCCGCTCATCAGCAGCAGCAAGCAGGCCACTACCCCTACCGCCGGCGCAAAAATTAACATGGCTTTGCGCGCCTGGGCTTCGTTGCCAAACTTGCCCACCAGCATGTCGGCAATGCGCCCAAAAATGGGCATGGTAAAGATGCCGGCAATCCCGATAAAGATGTACAGGTTGGTGGCCGTGCCCAAATCCATTTTGGCGTCGGTGGTCCAGTAGCGCACCACCTGCGTCCAGATTAAAAATTCGCCGACCATCGCGGTTAAAAATACGACCACCGTGCCCCAAATGGGGAGCGTTTTGAACGCCTGGCCGGGAGTCCACATATATTCTTCTTTAACCGAGCCGCCCGCGCCCGCCGGCGGCAGCCCAAACGGTTTTAAGTTGTAGGCTTCGGGCGATTTTTTGGCAATGGCCGCCGCAATCAGCAGCGCCACAAACGTAATCACGGCCAGAATTTTCATGGCCAGCCGCCAGCTTTCGGCCCCGCTTTCCGGGTTGGTGAGAATCGGTTTAACAATCAGGCTCAACACCACCTGAGCCATCGGTGCGCCGGCAAAAGCCACGCCCCACCAGGTGGCATACGCCTTGCCCACAAACCACTTGCGCACCGATACCGTAGACGAAACCCACAGCATGCCCGTGCCAACCCCGGCAAACACGCCGTAAACCAGCAGGTACATGCCCGGCGAAGTATTGGGCACCAGGCTGGTTAAGAAAAAGCCCAGGCCGCCAAAAATCGCTCCCAGAAAATAGGCCGGGCGCGTGCCCCATTTGTCAATGATCATCCCGCTAAAGAAGGCGGTAATGGCATACACCGACATCATAATGGAATAACCGGTGGAGGGTAGCGTGGGCGCCCAGCCGGTGTTTTTAATCATTACCGGGTTAAGGATTGAAAAACTGGAACGGTAGCCAAATAAACAAAATACGGCCAACCACGAGGCCGCGACCACAAAGTAACTCAGTTGTTTTGCGTTCTTTTCTTCCATGTTCAGTTCTCCCTCCGAAGTATTTTCACAGGGTTAGTTAGAAAGTTTGGTAATTGATATAAACAGATTGAGCCGGAAGCGTCTCAACCGAGGCGCTTCCGGCTCTGGAATGGCGGGATTAGGCGGCTACGAACATTTCGCAGGTCATAGCGACCATTTCGCCGTAAGCCCAGGGTTTGTTGGCCTCGGCCTTGCAAATCCCCAATTGGTCTTCGGTGGCCATATAATTGGCGCAGAATTTGCATTTGGGCAGTTTTTTGTAGCAATCGCAGGTGTTAGAGTCCAGAATGGTCAGGTCTCCGGTGCGGCGGCACACCCCTTTGGCTACGTCTACCGGGCAAAAGTTCAGGCAATCACTGTGTTGCAGTAATATTTGGCTCATGGAATTCTCCTTGTTTTTTATTCACGCAGGTTTAGATTTCTTCGTATTCGGTGCGAGAGATAACTTCGTCCTGAATGGGTTTGCCAAGTTCAACCCAGTATTGGGTAAAGCCGGCCACGCGAACCAGCAACTCGCGGTAGTTTTCGGGGTGCAACTGGGCGTCCTTCAGCACTTTTGAGTCAACCACGTTGTACTGAATGTGGAACGCGCCTTTGCGCATGTACGCCCGCGTCAGGTCGAGCAGTTTGCGTGAGCCTTCGGCACCGTGCACCGCCGAGGGGTGAATCTTCAGGTTCAATTGGCTGTTCTGCGACTTGGCATGATCCCAGCAGGTGGCCGAGTTGAACAGGGCAAACGGGCCGTTGCGGTCGGTGCCGGGGTAGGCCGACATGGAGGCATCGGCGTAAGTGGTGCCGGAGAGCCGCCCGTCCGCCGAGGCCAGCGTAATCGAGCCTTGCACGCCGTGCGTAGAAACCGAAATCTGGCAGGGATACATGGTTTTGCCATACAGCGATTCGTAATTGCTGCACATTGGGCAGAACCAGTCTTCGTACAGGCGCAGCACCGAGTCGGCGTAGGGGTCGTCGTTGCCGTATTTGGGGGCGGTCAGGCAGTCGTGGTGAATCTTGTCGTACTTTTCGCCGCCTTCGTTCTTTTCCTGGGCCAACAGCGAGAACGAGCCAACTTCTTTAGCCTGTTTAAAGCCGAAGTTGTTCTGAATGGCGTCGCGGACTTCATCCAGCGTGTATTGTTTGTCGTCGTACACCAGCTTCTTCAGCGCCACCATCGAGTTAACCATAGTGATGGTGCCGCAGGATTCTACGTTGAAGGTGGCGTTGTAGCGGTAGCCCATCTGGCCAATGTGCAGCCCTTTATCCAGACAATCCGGCTTGAGGAAGGAGTTGATGACCGTCATGTTGTTTTTACGCCAAATATCGTGCTGGATGTTGTTGGTGGTGGCCAGGCAGTCAACCGTCAATTCGTAATATTCGGTAAAGGTTTGCCACAGTTCTTCAAAGGTGTCCAGTTTGCGGTTGTGCGGCGGGTAGAGTTGTTCGCCCAACCGGGGATCGTAGCCGTTAAACAGCACGGCTTCGAGCACTTTGGGATTGGCAATAAAGTGCACGCCCACCGAGGTTGGCTGGCCTGCGCCGCCGGGAATCCAGTATTCTTTGCCGTTGAGTTTGAGCGATTTCCAGGTGCAGGGCGAGGTTTCCAGGCAGCCGCCAATGGCAATGGCGCGGGCATCAAACAAGTCCATGCCTTCGGGGCCGTATTGGCCCCGCAAAAATTGCATGCCAATCTGGTTGTTCATAAAGGCCGGGTAGCCGGTGCCGCTCTTAACCGATTCGATGCATTTGAGCATAAAGTCGTCCGACAGTTTGTCATCATACATGCACGAGAGCGTGGGCTGCGGCGATTGCAGGCGCATGCCGGCTTCCAAAATCAATTTTTCCAGGTCGTTGCCTTCGGGGTCGCCGGCGGGGTTTAGGCCGCCCATAGTCAGGTTGTTGAAGGTGTTAGAGGAAAGCACCCCGCCCACCACGCCGGTGGAGGCAAAGGCGTCAATGCAGGTAAATTTTATCCGGTGCAGTTCCAACAGTTCAATCACTTCTTCCTGGGTAATGCGACCGGCTTTGATGTCTTGTTCGTACCAGGGGAAAAGCACCTGGCCCACGCGCCCCGGCGACATCCCGGAGATGGCGTCTTCATCGAGCACGGCAAAGTGGAGCAAGCAGGTCATTTGCAGCGCTTCTTTAAAGGTGCGCGGTTGTTTGTGGGCAATCCAGCCCATCATATCGGCGATTTCAGCGTATTCGGCCCGTTGCACGGGGTCTTCGGTAACGTCTTGCAACCGGCGCGCTTCTTTGGCGTAGTTCAGAATCCAGGCTTGCAGCCCTTCAATCACCAGAGCCACCGCCTCGTAATAATACATGCGGTCCATCCCAACCACGCCATCGCCGCCGGCGCGTCCGGCCACTTCGGCTTTGCGCTCTTTGCACATATCCAGCAGGCCATCAAAACCGTAGGCCAGCGGGTAGTAATAGTTGATGACTTCACGGCCCTGGGGCAGGGTGTAGCCAGAGTCAAACATGCAGATGACGGAGCGCATCATCTTTTCTTTGAGGTCGTATTCCGGCACCATCATTTCATAGTGGTGGCCCAGTTCTTCAACCGATTTGTCTTTCCATTCGTAGGCCAGTTTTACCAGCGCGGGGATTTCTTCGGTGCGGATGCCGAATTTACCGGCAATCGAGAGCACCTTGCCAAAATCTTTGGTAACGTTGCCGCCGCCGGCGCCAAACTTGGATTCTTCGCCGGCAGAAGCGCCGCCGCGAGCCAGCGCCGCTTTGAACAGGTCATCGCCTTTGGCCAGGAAGAAGGTGTTGGACAACCAGGGCATGGGGAACGAGCCACGGTAGTAATAGGTTTTTGAAGTGACCAGTTTTTCGCCCGGCCAAATAACCGGCGTCATGTGGCTAAAGGCCGCCTTTAGGGCTTTGGCCCGCCGCACAACCGGCACTTCGCAATCCCACTTGCGCCACTCGCGGGTATACCAGTAGGGAAATTCCACGTTGGTAGACGAGAGCGTGTTCATGTACAGGTCTTTTAGTTTTTCGGCCCGCGCGGTGGGGTTGGGTTGAACCTCACGGTCGGTTACTCCTTCGTACTCATCGCCGTAGTGGTATTCGATTGGAATACCCTTTTCCAGCAGGATGTCGGCTAACATTTTGCCGCGTTTTTCTTTCTCCATTGCAAGAACCATCAAAAGCCTCCTGTGTAAAAGGTTGGGTTTATATTACTGTGGCTCAGTATAAGGCAACAACGGGTTGGGGAGTATCAGGCAGGCTTCTGAATTTGGCTCGGTAAATGGGGGGAAACGACGCATCCCCCGGATAAACGATACGCCGCATCCCCCAATTGGGGGATGCGGCGTATCGGCCATTTGGGTGATTATGGGCTAAAAACGGGGGCTATACTTCGATGATGCCGCGTTGAATGGCTTTGGCCACGGCTTCGGCGCGGCCATTTACCTCTAACTTGGCAAAAATGTTGGTGATGTGGGTTTTAACCGTGTGCTCGCTTACCAGCAGTTTGGCCGCAATTTCCTTGTTCGAGGCCCCCCGCACCACCCATTGCAGCACATCCAGTTCCCGGTCGGTCAGGTGATTTGCCGCCGGCTGGCCCGACGACAAATCGGCAAAGCGATCCAGCAGCATACTGGTGATTTCGGGCTGCAACACCGCCTGGCCCCGGTACACCGAGCGCATCACCGTTACCAGTTCTTCGCACGAAATATCCTTCATCAAATAGGCTTTGGCGCCCACTTTGATGCCCTCAAAAATGTACTCGTCGTTATCGTACACGGTTAAAACAATAAACCTGGTTTTGGGGCACAACTTCCGAATCTGGCGGATGGCTTCTACGCCGTTGAGCACCGGCATCCGCAAATCCATCAGAATCAGGTCGGGGTTAAGCTGCGGAGCCAGCCGAACGGCTTCGGCCCCGTTTTCGGCCATTCCCACCAAAACCAGGCCCTCTACCCGGCTCAACATGCCGGCCAGCCCCTCCCGGATAATCTGCTGGTCGTCTACGAGCATAAAAGTGATGCGTTCCATACGTGGATTCTTCCTTTCTTCAACGGCGAAGAAATTTGGCCCGAAATATCAATTTGCGTATTTGGCCCTATAGTAGAATAATTTTGGTGTTTCGGCAAAACCCTTTTTGAAAAACCGGCCTCAACCAAGCGAGTTATCACGATGAGCACTCTTTTATACCCCGAAGATAGCCTGACCATTGGCCAAAATGCGGCGGATATTGCCGCCCAGGCGCTGGAAAACCTGGGG
The DNA here is from genome assembly GCA_964517605.1 of uncultured Caldilineaceae bacterium. Taxonomy (GTDB): domain Bacteria; phylum Chloroflexota; class Anaerolineae; order 4572-78; family J111; genus J095. The sequence goes on from CAZFCE010000028.1 coordinate 49,684, forward strand.
CGCGAGATGATTCGGCAAAAAGCGCAGAGTATCGCCGACCAGATTAGAATTTATGTGGAATGCAGACAGTACGATTCCATTGAAACCGTTAAGGCTGACCCCGTTTTGGCCAAAATCGCGGTGCAAACGGTGGGCATCACCGGGTACACCGCCCTGCACGATACCAACGGCATCAATATTTTTCACCTGATGCCCGCCGTTATCGGCGTTGATTTGTGCCGGCGGCCCGACCGCACCGCCCAATTTAAAGAGATTATCACCCGCAGCCTCACCGCCGATGCCGACGGTTACTACGATTGGCAGGACGAAACCGGACAATCCCGCTCTAAATATATGTATTGCAGTTTAATTCGGCCCAAACTGCTGGCCCCGTTGGGGCTGGTGGTGGCCGCCACCACGTTTATTGATGAATTTCTCCAGCCGTCGCTGGAAATCCGCAAAAAAATTACCACTCTGGCCGAGCGGGTAGACGCCTACACCGCCGCCGAACACCGCCGCAACGAGCAACTTCGCTCGGTCAATGAAATCAGCCGGAGAATCAGCTCGTTTTTGAGCATAGACGAGTTGCTTCTGTACGTGGTTGATGCCCTGCAGGCTACGTTTCAGTACGATTGCGTGGGCATTTACCTGCAAAAAGCCGAACAACCCGGCCCCGAATTGCACGCCCAGGCTGGTTACAGCGCCACCTGCCCCGAAGACGGGCCGGCGGCCAAAATGAACAGCAAAATTATTGATTGGGTCGCCGCCACCGGCCAATCCTATCGCTCCGGCGATATGGCCAATAACCCCGGCGGCGTGTGGAATTTAAACCCCGAAAGCCCCTATTCGCATCTGGCGGTGCCCATTCAGATTGGCTCGCAGGTGTTGGGCGTGCTGGTTATTGGCTGTCGCAAACCCAAAACCACCACCGAGGTTGACCTGTTCATCATTCAACCGCTGGCCGATCAGTTAGCCATTGCTCTGGAAAACGCCCGGCTGTACGTAGAACTGCGCGAAATGGCCATTATTGCCGAGCGCAACCGCATTGCCCGCGAAATCCACGACACGCTGGCGCAGGGGTTGGCCGGCATTTCAATGAACATGCAAATTGCCATGCAAATTTTGCAGGATGGCGATCACCAGCAGTTGGCCCATTTGCTAACCTACACCCGCAGCCTGGCGCGGGAACACCTGGATGAAGCCCGGCGCTCCGTGCAGGCGTTGCATCCCAAAGTGGAAATATTGGGCGAAATGGATGAACTGGTGCGGGGCGAACTGGACAAAATTACCGCCAACCTGGAAATGGACACCAATCTGACGGTGCTGGGCGATAAACGCCCGGTGTACTCTAACATCAAGCTGGCGCTGCTGCGCATCTGCCAGGAATCGCTGACCAATGTTAAAAAACACGCCTGCGCCAGCCGCGTAAACGTAACGCTAACCTTCGAGCCGGATCGGATTGAAATGTCCGTTCTGGATAACGGCATCGGCTTTAACCGCGCCGTTCCCGGCGAAGGCAGCTTTGGCCTGATTTGCATGAGCGAACGCGCCCGCCTGCTGGGTGGTTCGCTTACGGTTAACAGCCAGCGGGGCAAAGGCACGGAGGTCTTTGTAACCGTGCCGTTTTAAGCCGCAACCGCCTATGCCCGCTCAATCTCTGGTTGACCTGCCGCCAAGAGCATGCTACAATTCTGCCAGTTCACTTTAGCAGTATTAAATGGGAGATAGGGCATGAGCGAGCAGACTGTTCTGGAAACAGTACAATCCCTGAATGAAATGCAAACCCATTTTGATGCCATCCCGGAAACCATGCTCATGTTAGACCGGCGCGGGCGGGTGCATTTAACCAATCCGGCACTCGAAGAAATGATGGGGCGGCCCAATAGCCTGATTTTGCAAAAAACTTTTGGCGTGGCGTTGGGGTGCATTCACACCGGCGACCACCCGGACGGCTGCATGTACGGCTCCATTTGCGGCGATTGCTTTTTGCACAAAGCTGTAAAACTGGCGCTCAAACTGCGCGAGCCAATTGATGCCGCTGGTGTGCTGGCAATTGGCCGGCGCGGTGGCGGCGTGGAGCGCCCCCATCTGCAAACCCATATTATCCCCTGGCACGACAAACGGCGGTTATACCTGCTGATGTCTATCATTGAACAACCTAACGCTTAATCAACTTCAATCGTGCTGGGCCTAATCTGGCAGGCGGGCTTTTGCGCGTTTTTTTACCAAATTCAATGCACCGCAAGGAGTTTGTGATGAGCGTCAACGATGACCTTGTAAAAAATCTATCTCAATTTGTGCAACGTTTGGCCGAAGGCGATATTGACACCGAGTTTAATCTTGCCACCGAAGTGCCAGGATTGGCTGCACCTCAACTTGCCGAGTTAAATCAGGCGTTGGTTTTGCTCCAGCAGCGGCTAAAAACTATCTCGCAAGCTGTGGGCCAGGTGGCCGAAGGCGATTTGAGCGTAAAAGTTGCCCCGGCGTCTGATAAAGACGTGTTGGGGCAAACGCTGGCCCGGGCTTTGGGTAATTTACGCCGCACCTTTGCCCAGGTTTTGGCCGGCACCGAGGCGCTGGGGTCGGCAGAATCAATGTTGTCTGATACCGCCAACCAAACCGGCGACGCCGTTGATGAAACGGTGAGCGCCTTTGGCAAGGTTACGGCCAACACGTTTGACCAGTTCTCCGGGCTAAACCGGGTTAACGAGGGGCTGGACCAGGTTTCAAAACAGGTTGAAGATACGGGCGGTGATGCTCAACCCGTTGCCACAGTTAAAAAAGATGTTGACGCCATCAATACTGCCAGCGAAGCCAACGCCAAAATCACGGTGGGCATCCGGCTAACTACCAACCGCATGCTGGAACAGGTTGACAAAATTGTGGTAACATCGCGCAGTTTGCGCGGGATGACGCTGGGCCTGCAAGATACCATGGCCCCCTACATCATCACCACCGAGCAGGAGAAAAAACAGGCGCTCAAAATAGCCTATCTGCCTATTACCGATCACCTGGTGCTGCCGCTTACCCACTTGCAGCAGGTGCAGCAATCCGAAGGCCAACCGATTGAAATTTTGCGGCGAGGTTCGTGGCCGGCGCTGGTAGACGCGCTGGAAGAAGAAGCCGACGGGGCGCTCATTCTGGCTCCGCTCGCCATCAAGTTATATGAAGAAGGCTTGCCCATCCGCTCGATTATGGCCGCTCACCGTAACGGCAGCGGCCTGGTGCTGAAGAAAAGTTTAGACAGCATTGATGATGTCGCCGGGCATACCATCGCCGTGCCCGATACGGTTTCTACCCACAGCGTGCTGTTGTACAAGGCGCTGCAACGCGCCGGCATCCCCTACGATGCCGTAGAAGTGCGCTCGGCTCCGCCGCCTTTAATGCCCTATTTCCTCCAGCGCGGCACCATTGATGGCTTTATCAGCGCCGACCCCTTCCCGGAAGTGGCGCTCAGTTTGGGCGCGGGCCGGATTGAATTCCTTTCCAAAGACCTGATTCCCGACCACATGTGCTGCGTGCTGGTTATGCGCGATGAAGTGCTGGAAAAAGAGCCGGATAAGGTTATCCAGTTGATTCGCAGCTTTGTGCAGGCCGGCAAGAAAATCAACGAGAACCCGGGCCGGGCCGCCAAAGATGTTTCACCGTTTTTTGGCGTGGCGCCCAACATTTTGCAGCACGTGCTCACCACTCCGCCCAACCGCATTACCTACGACAAGCTGGAATTGTTTGTGGATGAGTTTTATGATTTTGGCTCGGCGATGGTGGAGATGGGGCTGCTCACCGAAGGCCCCAACATCGAAGGGCTGCTCGATAACTCCTACTTCAAAGAGGCCATGAAGAAGTAGGGTTTAGTTTCCTCAAAAAGTAAACACCCGGCGAGTTGGTTGCGCCGGGTGTTTTTTGTTGGCTAAAATAGCGACATTTGCGCCGGTTGTTGCTGTTTTTCGTGGGCCAGCAGCCATTCTTTGCGCCACAACCCGCCGCCGTAACCGGTGAGTTGGCCGCCGGCTCCGATGACCCGGTGGCACGGCACAATAATGCTGATGGGGTTGCGGCCATTGGCCGCGCCCACTGCGCGCACCGCCTGGGGGTTGCCCATGGCCAGCGCAATTTTTAGGTACGAGGCCGTTTGCCCGTAAGGAATGGTTAAAAGCTGCCGCCAAACCTGCTGTTGAAAAGCCGTGCCGCGCAACTCCAGCGGTAAATCAAACGTTTGCCGCTGCCGCTTAAAATACTCATCAAGCTGGGCCACGCCCGCCGCCACCACCGCCGATGGTTCGCCGGTTGGTGTGGCGTCGGCGGTTTCAACAAAATAAACCCCGGTGATGCCGGTGGCGGTGCCGGTAACTTCTAGCAGGCCAATTTCGCTGGGGTAGTAGGCTTTAAACACGGTTTCGGACATTTAGTTGATCATATCCTCAATAACCTGGCGAAGCGTGGCGGTGTCGAGGTCTTTTTTATCCAAAAAAGCCAGCGCGCCGGCTTCAAGCCCCAGCCGATGGAATTCGCGGTCGGGGTAGGCGCTAATCAAAATTACCCGCGAGTTGGGCGCTACGGCTTTTATCCGTTTGGTGCAATGGATGCCGTCCTCGTCGCCCAGCACTACATCCACCAGCGCCAGTTGCGGCAGGGTGGTTTGGGCCATGTGCGTGGCGGTAGAAATGTTTTCGGCTTCGTAAATCATGGCGTGGGGGCAAACTTTGCCCACCATACGGCGCAACTGCTGGCGGTAGCGCAGGTTGTCATCAACCAGTAAAATGGCTACGTGGCCCTGCGCCAGTAAAATTTCGGGGACAACGGCGGTTTGCGAGGCTTGCTGGCCGGGGATGCCCAGTATTTCGGGGTGTTGCAGCACATAATTAACGGCTTCGAGCCGGCTTTGCACTTCGAGTTGGCGGTAAAGGCGGGTAAGGTGGTTTTCTACGGTTTTTACGCTCAGGCCCATTTTGCGGGCAATGGTTTGGTTATCGGACCCCTGCTGCAACAGGGCTAAAATATCGCGTTGGCGGGTGGTGAGCAGCGGGCTGGTTGGCGGCGGGCTTTCTGAGTAGCTAACCAGCTTGCTCACCAGCCGGCTTGAGACCCACTTTTCGCCGGCCAGCACCCGCTGCACCGCCAGTTTCAAATCGCTGAGGGGTTGATCCTTCAGGTGGTAGCCGTCTACGCCGGCCCCCAGCAACCCCTGCACATACACATCGTCGTCGTGGGCGCTGATAACCAGGATCCTGAGCTGCGGATAACGGATTTTTATCTGGTTAATGGCCGAAATAGGCTCAAAATCCGGCATGGCCACGTCAATCAGCAAACAATCCGGTTGCAGCTTTTCCAGCGCCAAAAATATGCTGGGGCCATCGCCAACTTCGCCCACAATTTCCAGATTGGTCAGTTCGGTGAGGGCGTTGCAAATGCCGGCGCGCACCACCGCGTGATCATCAGCTACCAGAATCCGCGTTTTACTCATGGTGCGATTATATCATCATTAAAACGCAATTCCTACCTAAAATATTGCCCAAAATTAGGGGAAATCCCCCTGGTAAAAATAAGGGAAACCCTACCCCAAAGAGGGGGGATAAGCATTTTAAATCGGCTTGATTTGTGTTATCCTTGGGGCGTAGTTGAATGCCACAGACACCCCGTCTGCAACCCTGATACTCCATAATTTTTTTGAATCAAATTTCTCAATGAGGAGGCGGTAAAACCACCCAGTCAAACCCAAAATTTTGCCCTGTCGTGGTTTTTTTGTTTTCGGCAAAATGTTTGGCCGCCTTATGTATGGATAATCCCCGCCGGCTGAATTCCTCGCCCTCCCAATTTTTTGCCAGTACCTCAGCCGCGTTTGATCTAAATTACCCGGCAGCCCTTTTGGGTTGCATTTTGTAACGTAAGAAAGGAGGTAGAGTTACCCGGTTAATTTTTTTGTAAACACTGGCAGTTTGTAAAAAAGTCACCTTATTTTTATATCCACATTACCAAATTTCCAGGAGGAAGAAATGAGACCGAATTTAAAACGGTCACTTTTGATGATTGTTGCTTTGCTGATGCTGGTTGCCCTGGCCGCTTGCGGCGGCGCGGCGACCCCCGCAGCCGAAAAACCCGCCGAAAAACCGGCGGAAAAAGCTGCTCCGGCTGAAGCTACAAAAGCGCCCGAAGCCCCCAAAGCCGAAGAAAAAGCTACCGAAGCCCCCAAAGCCGAAGAAGCTAAAGCTACTGAAGCCCCCAAAGCCGAAGCTGCGCCGGCTGAAGGCAAAATCAAGATTGGTTTATCGTTTTCCGATTTTGCGACTGAGCGCTGGAAGAATGAAGAAGTGTTGATGCGCAAGTTGTTGGAAGACAAGGGTTATGAAGTCGTATCGCAAGAAGCGAACCACGATGTGAAGCTGCAGAACGACCAGATTGACAACATGGTCAGCCAGGGAGTGAAGGGGTTGATTGTGATTGCGGAAGATGGTGATGCGGCGGCGACGGCAGTGGACAAAGCGGCGGATGCTGGTGTGAAAGTGCTGGCGTATGACCGATTGATCAAATCGCCGAAGATTGCGGCGTACCTGTCCTTCAACAACGTTGAAGTGGGGCGGCAGCAAGCGAAGGGCGTATTGACCGCGCTGGACATTGACAAGTGGGACGTAAAGGCGAATGGCCCGGTGAAGTTGGTAAAACTGGGTGGCAGCCCGACGGACAACAATGCGATTCTGTTCCGGCAAGGGCAGGATGAAGTATTGAAGCCGTATGTGGACAAAGGGACGATTGAAGTGGTGGCGGATCAATGGGTAGACAACTGGGATCCGGCCAATGCGTTGAAATTGATGGAAAACATATTGACCGCGGCGAGCAACAAAGTAGACGCGGTGGTGGCCTCGAACGACGGGACGGCGCTGGGTGCATTGCAAGCGTTGAAGGCGCAAGGTTTGGCCGGGAAAGTTCCAATTTCCGGGCAAGATGCGACGGCAGACGGCTGCAACAGCATTGTGAAGGGCGAACTGACGGTTTCGATATTGAAAGACATTCGGAATCTGTCCCCGTTGGCGACGGACATGATGGACAAGCTGGTGAAGGGCGACAAGATTCCTGACCTGAAGAACTACACGATGGCGGAATTGACGAACGACCCGAAACAGCAAGGTGAAGTACCTTGTAACTTCCTGCCGGTTGAACAGGTAAACAAAGACAACGTGTACGACCTGGTAGTGAAGAGCAAATTCCAGACCTACGATGATGTCTACCGCGACATCCCCGAAGGCGAACGCCCTGCTAAACCCGAAGACGCTGGCGCAGCTGCCGAACCTACCAAAGAAGCTGCTGCTGAACCGGCCAAAGAAGAAGCCGCTGCTCCGGCAGCCGCAAACGGCATCAAGATTGGTTTATCGTTTTCCGATTTTGCGACTGAGCGCTGGAAGAATGAAGAAGTGTTGATGCGCAAGTTGTTGGAAGACAAGGGTTATGAAGTCGTATCGCAAGAAGCGAACCACGATGTGAAGCTGCAGAACGACCAGATTGACAACATGGTCAGCCAGGGAGTGAAGGGGTTGATTGTGATTGCGGAAGATGGTGATGCGGCGGCGACGGCAGTGGACAAAGCGGCGGATGCTGGTGTGAAAGTGCTGGCGTATGACCGATTGATCAAATCGCCGAAGATTGCGGCGTACCTGTCCTTCAACAACGTTGAAGTGGGGCGGCAGCAAGCGAAGGGCGTATTGACCGCGCTGGACATTGACAAGTGGGACGTAAAGGCGAATGGCCCGGTGAAGTTGGTAAAACTGGGTGGCAGCCCGACGGACAACAATGCGATTCTGTTCCGGCAAGGGCAGGATGAAGTATTGAAGCCGTATGTGGACAAAGGGACGATTGAAGTGGTGGCGGATCAATGGGTAGACAACTGGGATCCGGCCAATGCGTTGAAATTGATGGAAAACATATTGACCGCGGCGAGCAACAAAGTAGACGCGGTGGTGGCCTCGAACGACGGGACGGCGCTGGGTGCATTGCAAGCGTTGAAGGCGCAAGGTTTGGCCGGGAAAGTTCCAATTTCCGGGCAAGATGCGACGGCAGACGGCTGCAACAGCATTGTGAAGGGCGAACTGACGGTTTCGATATTGAAAGACATTCGGAATCTGTCCCCGTTGGCGACGGACATGATGGACAAGCTGGTGAAGGGCGACAAGATTCCTGACCTGAAGAACTACACGATGGCGGAATTGACGAACGACCCGAAACAGCAAGGTGAAGTACCTTGTAACTTCCTGCCGGTTGAACAGGTAAACAAAGACAACGTGTACGACCTGGTAGTGAAGAGCAAATTCCAGACCTACGATGATGTCTACCGCGACATCCCCGAAGGCGAACGCCCTGCTAAACCCTAAGCTGAGTATTGATTGACACCCAACCCGGCTCCCGGCTTTATCTACGGGAGCCGGGTTTGTGTAGCCATAGAACTTAGTCGGCAAACTCGAAGGAACCATTCATGAGGAGAGTTCTGTGAACGACGATATCATCCTCGATATTAAGAACGTTACCAAAAAATTTCCCGGCGTTATCGCATTAAATAATGTTTCAATCCAGGTGCGGCGGGGCGAAATCCACGGTTTGTGCGGCGAAAACGGCGCCGGCAAATCCACGTTGATGAAAATACTGTCGGGGGTGTATCCGTATGGCACCTACGAAGGTAGTATCATCTACAATGGCGAAGAGCTAAAGCTGGAAGGCAGTTCAATCCGGCAGGCCAGCGAACTTGGAATTGCAATTGTATACCAGGAGCTAACCCTGGTGCCTACTATGACGGTGGGCGAAAACGTGTATTTGGGCAAAGAACCGGTAAACAACAAAATTATTGACTGGAACAAACTGTACGCCGATACCGAAAAAATTCTGGCCCAGTACAAACTCGATGTGCCATCTCAGGCTATTGTTAAGCACCTGGGCATGGGCAAAATGCAAATGGTTGAAATAGCCAAGGCGCTTTCTGAAAACGCCAAGGTTTTAATTTTAGACGAACCCACCAGCGCTCTTAACGAAGCCGAAATTGATAAACTCATGGAGATTTTGGCAATATTAAAAGAGCACGGCGTTACCTGCATTTACATTACCCACAAGCTCGATGAATTTTTCCGTATTACCGATACCGTTACCGTTTTGCGCGACGGCCAAACCGTTACCACGCAGCCTATAGAAAACCTCACCGAAGAAAAACTGGTTAACTACATGGTGGGCCGCGAGATGAAAGAACGCTTCCCCAAAGGCAATCGTCATCCCGGCGAAGTAATGTTTGAGGTAGAAGACCTGCACGCCGAAGACCCCAACGAATCCGGTAAAATGGTTATTGACGGCGTTAGCTTTAACCTGCGGCAAGGCGAAATTTTAGGAATTGCCGGGTTAATGGGGTCGGGCCGCACTGAACTTGTGACTACAATCTTTGGTGAATACGGCAAAGTCACCAAAGGTAAAATAAAGCTGCAAAACCAGGAACTTAATGTTTCCAGCGCCCGGGGAGCCATTGAATGCGGCATCAGCCTTGTGCCGGAGGACCGCAAGGGCCAGGGCCTGGTTTTGATTAACTCCATCCTTAAAAACATCTCCTTGCCCAACCTTAACCAATTTGCCGGCTTCTTCCGGCTGGATAAAGATGCGGAGTTGAAGGCAAGTTTGCACCAGGCCACCAGCTTGGCGATTAAAGCCCCCAACCTGCACGTAAATTGCGATACTCTATCGGGCGGCAACCAGCAAAAAGTAGTCATTGCCAAATGGCTAATGTCTAAACCCAAAATTTTGATTATGGACGACCCCACCCGCGGCGTTGACGTGGGGGCCAAATACGAAATTTACAAGCTCATGAACGACCTGGCCGAAAAGGGTGTTTCGATTATTATGATTTCCAGCGAGCTAGAAGAAGTGCTGGGGATGAGCGACCGGGTAATGGTCATGCACGAAGGGCGCTCCAGCGGCATACTTGATGTAGCCGAAGCAACGCAAGAAAAAATTATGGCTTTGGCAACGGGTATTGCCTGATAGCCGTGTAACCAAATGTAATTTCAGCAAGGAGATTTCCAAATGTCATTAACTTCTGAACTACTCAAGTTGTTCCGCCGGAATATTCAAACCTATGCCATTATTCTGGCGTTGATCTTTATCTGGGTGTTTTTTGCCTTTATTACCGATGGCAGCTATCTGGGAGCGCAAAACTTCTCTAACCTGTTCCGCCAAATGACCGTAACTGCCTTTTTGGCCATTGGCATGGTGCTGGTGATTGTTACCGGCGGGATTGACCTGTCGGTGGGTAAATTGGCCGGGTTTGTGTCGGTGGTGGTGGCTTATTTTCAGGCCACTATCTGGACCAAACTCATCCCCGACCAGCCGATTTTGGCAGCCAGCCTGTCCGTTTTTGTGGGGTTAGCGGTAGGGGCGCTGTTTGGCGTGTTGCAAGGCTACATCATCTCCTTTTTGAACGTGCCTTCGTTCATTGTTACCCTGGGCGGTATGTTTGTTTTGAACGGGGTTATCCTGCTGGTAACGCAGGGTAAAACCATTCCGGCTAACCAACCGGCCTTCTCGGTGATTGCGCAGGGCTATCTGCCCCCCATAGCCGGCTGGGTAATTGCGGCGCTGGTGGTGGCGTACATCTACTTTAATATGTTCAACAGCCGCAAAAAGAAACAGGAACACGGCTTTGAATTGTCTAACCTGTCGCTGGATGTGCTGATTGCCACCTTTTTCTCCATTTTGGTGGTGGTGTACGTGTACATGGTTAACCAGTACAACGGGGTGCAAATTCCGGTTTTGTTGCTGGCCATTGCCACGGTAATTATGTCTTATATGTCTAACAACACCCGGTTTGGCCGGTACGCCTACGCCATTGGCGGCAACCGCGAAGCCGCCCGCCTGTCCGGGATCAATATCCGCACCAACATCTTTTTAATCTTTGTGTTGATGGGGCTGTTGAGCGGCGTGGCCGGGGTAGTGTTGGCCTCTTACGTGGGCTACGGCACCATCGCCGCCGGCCAGGGCTACGAACTCGACGCGATTGCCAGCGCCATTTTGGGCGGCACTTCTACCCTAGGCGGCGTGGGGACTGTGTTTGGGGCGTTGATTGGCGCGCTCATCATGTCGAGCCTGTCCAACGGGTTGCAACTGCTCAACGTGCAGCCGGCCTGGCAATACCTGCTTAAAGGCGTGGTGCTGGTGCTGGCCGTTTACGCCGACGTATCCTTTAAGAAAAACCGGTAATCGGTTTGAAGTTGTTTGCGCCGAATTAATTAACCCTTCACCGCAAAGGTCGCCCGGTTTTAAAGAATTTGCCACCCCGGGCGAACTTTGCGGTGAATTTTCGGCAGCAGACATTGCCCCTCACCCTCGCCGCCCCGGCGCAGGGGTTGACTTTTACGCCCTCAAGCGTGAGCATCCGGCCCAATTTAATCAAGGAAGACCATGCGCAGATTATTGACCACCCTTATAACTCTGGCGCTGCTGGTGGCAACTGCGGCCTGTAGCGGCGTTGATAACGGCAATGCTCACCCCGGCGATCCCCCATCCGCCGCCAAATCGGCTCCCAACTCCGATAATTCTGCGCTCATTACCGGCAACATTGCGGTGCTTTTGCCCGACACCTCCTCGTCGGCACGGTGGGAAAACGATGACCGCCGCTATTTTGAGCAGGCTTTTAAGGCGGCGGGCGTTAAATACACCATTGTCAACGCCGAAGGCGATGCGCGGGTGCAGCAAACTCAGGCCGAACAGGCCATTACCAACGGGGCCAGGGTGCTGCTGCTGGTCAACCTGGATAGCGGCAGCGGGGCGGCTATTATTGCTCAGGCCCGCGAAGCCAACGTAAAGGTGATTGATTACGACCGGCTCACCGTAGAAGGGCCGGGCGCGGATTTGTACGTGAGCTTTGATAACGTGGCGGTGGGGCGGTTAATGGGCCAAACGTTAGAGCCGGTAATCAACAAACTGCCGGGGCAGACCAAACGGGTGGTGCAGTTAAACGGCCCGCCCACCGATAACAACTCCATGTTGTTCCGGGCCGGTTACTACTCGGTGGCCAGGCCGCATTATGAAAAGGGGGATTGGTTTTTGGTAGATGACCAGGCCGTGCCGGATTGGAACAGCCAGCAGGCGTTGGTTATTTACGAGCAGATTTTAACGGCGGCAGCCGGCCAGGTAGACGCCACCTTTGCCGGTAACGATAACCTGGCCGGGGCGGTGATTTCGGCGTTAAAAAGCCAGGGGTTAGCGCCTATGCCGCTCAGCGGGCAGGATGCCACCGTGGGCGGCATTCAGAATATTCTGGCGGGCTGGCAAACCATGACGGTGTACAAGCCGGTTAAGTTTGAGGCCGAAGCGGCGGCGGCGGCGGCGTTGCGGCTGCTCAAAGGCGAAGAGATGATGAACATTGCCAATGATGTCATCAGCAACGGGCAGCGGGCCGTCCCCTTTGTAAAATTAAACCCCATCGCCGTAACCAAAACCAACATTGCCCAAACGGTTATTGCCGATGGCTTTCGCACCTGGGCCGAACTGTGCGTGGGCGAGTTTGCCCAATATTGCCCGCCGGACGTTAGACCTTAATTATGAAAGAGCCGGTGTCAACCCTACCCCCTTTACTTGAACTGAAAGGCGTATCCCGAAGATTCGGGGCGGTGCAGGCGCTCTCTAACGTTAACCTGTGGGTGCGGCCCGGCGAGGTGCTGGCCCTGGTGGGCGATAACGGCGCGGGCAAAACCACCCTCATCAAGGGCATTGCCGGTATTTATCCCTTTGACAAAGGCGAAATTTATTTTGACGGCAAGCGGGTTAGCATTTACCACCCTCGCGATAGCGTTAACCTGGGCATTGAGGTGGTGTACCAGGATTTATCGCTGGCGGATAACCTGGATGTGGTGGCCAACATGTTTTTGGGCCGCGAATGGCTAAAACACCCCTGGCGGCTTGACGAGGTTGGCATGGAACAGGCGTGCCTGGCGGCGCTCAACTCGCTTTCGGTAACAACGCTGCACTCGGTGCGGCAGGCGGTGGTGGGGCTTTCGGGCGGGCAGCGGCAGGCCGTGGCCGTGGCCAAAGCGGTAATGTGGAACTCTCGCCTGGTTATTTTAGATGAACCCACGGCGGCGCTGGGCGTAACCCAAACCCGGCAGGTGCTCGATTTGGTGCGGCGGCTGGCCGATAAAGGGCTGGCCGTAATTTTAATTTCTCACAACCTGCACAATGTGTTTGAGGTGGCCCAGCGCATTGCGGTGCTGCGCCTGGGCCAAAAAGTGGCCGAATACGTGGCCGCCCAAACCACCCAGCAAGAAGTTGTGCACGCAATTACAGCCGGAATACCGGTTCACGTTTCGGGGATGGTGGCCAAACCATGAATTTAAACGAAATAACGCCAGGCAGTATTGTAATGGGTAAAACCAACCAAACCACCGCCGAATATTTACGCGCCTACTTTAAGCGCGTTCGCTCCGGCGATTTGGGGCCGTTGCCTATCATTTTGGGGCTGGTGATTATCGCCGTTATTTTTCAGTGGCAAAACCAAAATTTTCTCACCGCCCGCAACTTTGTCAATTTGATTGTGCAAATGGCCGGCATTACCACCATTGCCTACGGCGTGGTGTTTGTGCTGCTGCTGGGCGAAATTGATCTATCCATTGGTTACGTTAGCGCCGTGGCCGCCGTTACCATGACGCTGCTGCTGCGCGAGCCGGGCGGCTGGCCGTGGTACATGGCCATTGGCGCGGCCCTGTTAATTGCCGCCGGCATTGGGCTGGTGCAGGGATCAATTATTACCACCTTTCAGGTGCCATCGTTTGTGGTTACGCTGGCCGGCTTGCTGGCATGGAACGGCGTGGTTTTGATTATGGTGGGCGGGGCCGGCACCGTGATTGTTCAGGATAAAGCGGTGATTGGCCTGGCCAACTACTTTTTGCCGGCGGAATGGGGCTGGATTGGCGCGGCGGTGCTGATGATTTTTTACGCCGCCATGCAAACCCGGCGGGTGCTGGCCCGGCGGCAGCAGGGCTTGCTGGCCACCCCCATGACCATTGTGCTCACCCAGATTGTGGGTATGGCGCTGGTGGCGGCGGTGGCCGTGTACCTGTGCAACCTGGATCGCGGCGTGCCGTTTGTGGGGCTTATCTTGCTGACCTTTTTGTTCCTGTTCTCCTTTTTGGCCGGGCGCACCCCCTTTGGCCGCTACGTGTACGCCGTGGGCGGCAACAAAGAGGCCGCCCGCCGCGCCGGTATCTCGGTTGAGCGGGTGCGGGTGATTGTGTTTATCATTTCCAGCGTTATGGCCGGCTGCGGCGGCATCATTTTGGCCTCGCGGCTGCGCTCGGTGGATACCGCCGCCGGGGGCGGCAACCTGCTGCTCAACTCGATTGCCGCCGCCGTGATTGGCGGCACCAGCCTGTTTGGCGGCAGTGGCCGGGTATCAAGCGCCGTGCTGGGGGCGCTGGTTATTGCCAGCGTCGAAAACGGCATGGGGCTGCTGGGCCTTAGCTCCGGCGTAAAATTTGTAATTACCGGGCTGGTGCTGCTGGTGGCCGTGCTGGTAGATGCCATTTCGCGCCGCAGCCGCAGCCAATCCGGCATTGTGTAAGGCCCTCTCTCCCAACCCCTCCCCACGGGCGGCGTAGGGGCGAGGGATAATCTTAACGATTTTCTGAAATTTATAGATAAATGCTAAAATGGGCCTGGGTTTAGCTATAAATCCAAGCCTTTTTATTTTCTTTCTGCCTGGAATATTCATTGAGGTATGTATGACCATAATTGACGAAGGCGTTGCCAAAGGTTACATCTCGTTTGACCCCGAACAGAAGTATATCACCTATCTTAACCAAAATAAGAAAAGAAATTACACCAACCCCGAAGAAAAGGTGCAAGCCGAAACTTTTCTAAAACTGATTTTGACTTATGGCTATAACCCAAAGCGTATTCGCCAGTTTGTTCCGGTTACAATGGGCGCAACCACAAAAGAGGCCGACATTATTGTTTATAATGATGATGCCCATTTATCCCCTTACATTGTGATTGAATGTAAAAAACAGGATATATCTGAACTTGAGTTTGTTCAGGCGGTTGAACAAGCTTTTAGTTATGCCGTAGCCGAAGGCGCTAAATATGTTTGGACTACATCCGGCATTAAAGATGAATATTATGAGGTTCCGGCTAAAAAGCCTAAAGACCGTATTTCTATCCCCGATATTCCCCAATATGGCGTGGCTAAACTGGCTAAATATAAATACGCCAAAGGCGGCGGCCAGGTTAACGGCCAAAAATTGTTTGAGCTTGAAAAGGTTGCGGAGGACGAACTGACCCGCCGCTTTAAGCAAGCCCATAATGCGCTGTGGGGCGGGGGCGAACTTAACCCCTCCGAAGCCTTTGATGAACTGGATAAACTTATCTTTTGCAAAATCTGGGATGAAAGAAAGCCCCGTAAAAAGGGAGACCCTTACGACTTTCAAATATTTCGTGAGGTTGACGACGAGAAGACCAGCCAGGAACTTGAGGAAAAAACCAATAAAGAATTGCTGAAACGCATAAAAGCCCTTTATGAAGAAGGCCGTAAAAAAGACCCCGAGGTTTTTAAAGATGATATTCGGTTAACCCCCGAAAAACTCCGTACCGTGGTGGGCTATCTTGAAAGCATCCATTTGGGCAACACCGACCTGGACAGCAAAGGCCGGGCCTTTGAAACTTTTATGGGGTCTTTTTTCCGGGGTGATTTTGGCCAATACTTTACTCCCCGCCCGATTGTAAACTTTATAGTACAGGTATTGCCCATTAACAACGATTCCTTAGTGCTGGATACTTCTTGCGGCAGCGGCGGGTTTTTGCTGCATGCTCTGGATAAAGTTAGGGCGCAAGCCAATGAATATTTTCCCGATGAAATTGGCAACGATAAAACCCCCGAAGGTAAAAACCATTACAACCACTGGCACACCTTTGCCGAAAAGAATTTGTTTGGCATTGAAATTAACGAGCAAATCGCCCGCACCGCCAAAATGAATATGATTATCCACGATGACGGGCATACCAATGTAATTGCCGCCGACGGCCTGCTGCCCAGTGATAAACTGATTGAAAAAACCCAAAACACCGGCTTTGCCTACAACCGCTTTGATTTTATCATTACCAACCCCCCGTTTGGCTCTGCCATTAAGCAGACTGAACAAGCCTATATGCACCAATACGGCTTTGCCATAAAAGAAGTCAATTGGCTTGACCCCAAAAGTAAAGCCGGCCCCAGAGACAAACAAAGCACCGAAATTTTGTTTATTGAGCAATGCCACCAATTTTTGCGCCCCGGCGGTTATTTGGCCATTGTCATCCCGGATGGCGTGCTTACCAATTCCAGCTTGCAATATGTTCGGGATGGCATTGAAGAAAAATATCGCCTGGTGGCCGTGGTGTCGTTACCCCAAACCGCCTTTCAGGCTACCGGGGCCGGGGTAAAAAGCTCGGTGCTGTTTCTAAAAAAACACTCCCCGGCTATTACCGCCCAAATTCAAAGCCAAAAAACGGCCATTCAGGATAATATCAAGCAGCAGCACCATTACTTAAACCAACTCCGCCAGATTGAACAAAAAAAGGCGCAACACATTAAAGAGTTGCGCGGCCTGGCTAATGGGGCAGGGTTAACCGGCAAGGCGCTTACCCAATCTCCGGCGTACCAGGAGTGGTTAAAAGATGTTAACGCCGCCTACGCCGAGCAGGTAGAGGCGCTGAAAGAAGCGTTAACCGAGCAGTATTTAGCCGAAAAACAAAAAGCTCTGGCCGATTACCCCATTTTTATGGCCATTGCCGAAGATATTGGTTACGACGCCACCGGCAAACCGACCGCTACCAATGAATTAGAGGTTATTGGCCGGGAACTGGCCCGGTTTATTGCCGCCATTAACCGGGGGGAAGCATGAGCTTTCAACTTTCGCCGGGGGTGGATAAGTATAAAATTTTTTTGGTGCAGCGGAATGAGTTGGAAGGAAGGCTTGATCCATTTTTCTATGTACCAGAGTTGGTAGAGTTAGATCGAAAGATAAAATCGAAAACTGAATTTAGGTTAAAGGATTATTGTTTATCTTATTCAAGTGGCGCGACCCCAAGTAAAAGTATTGATGAATATTATTCAACGAAGGATGAGGGTGGTGTACCGTTTGTTAGGGTTCAAAACCTGTCTACAACTGGGGAATTGAATACTGAGGATTTGAAATACATTACAAAAGAAACGCATGACAACCTTTTGAAAAGAAGTCAGATTAGAGAACACGATTTGCTGATAAAAATTACTGGTGTAGGGCGAATGGCGGTTGCTTCCGTTGTGCCAGATGGTTTTGAAGGTAATATAAAGAGGGAAGGACATAACATAAGATGGGGGGCGAACGGCGGAACCAGTTCGGACAG
>CAZFCE010000029.1:0-9886 GCA_964517605.1 uncultured Caldilineaceae bacterium
AGCAGATTGGTACCCAATTGGCTATATTCAGTTCTTAAAGTGCAAAGGTAGTAGTTACCAAAAAATAAGAGATTTTGATTAAAAATCATGTTTGTGGCCAAACAATTTAAGCCACGGGTATATTTGGCCTGAATTTTGTGTTAACACGCGCCCGTATTTTTAGCCTTAACCTCAATCCATGCTATAATCCCATCCCGTGGATGCGCAAAGAGAACTCGTCATCAACCCAGATGAACGGGCCGTTGATGCTTGCCTGGTGAGCCAGGCCGGCTCGGCGGAACCGGTGCAGGCAAACGTTAGCTTTTTTGAGCCGCAAACCATTTCCGATTTGGCGCGGCAAGGGCGTTTGTACGTATTGGCCGAAGGCGTGGGCGGATCGTTTTCCGGTTCCGTGGCCAGCCAGTATGCCCTGCAAAAAGTTATCCACAGTTTTTACACCGCTACCATCCCCGATCCCAAAGCCCGGCTGCTGGCGGCCATCCGGCAGGCCAACGCCGATATTTTTGAGCGCAACCAGCGCTATCCGGACCGCCGCCCATTGGTCACAACGCTGGCGGCGGCACTCATTCATAACAACAAATTGCTGGTGGCCAGCGTGGGCGATAACCGGGTGTACGTAGTTTGGGATCAAGACATCGAACTGCTCACGCCGATGAAAGCCGCGCCCGCGCCTGTTGCCGATCCCGCCGAACCCGGCAACGGCGATGTGCCTGCCGCCGACAACGCGCCCGCGCCTGCCGTTGCTGCTGTGCGCAGCCTGGTACCCGTGGGCTTGGGGCTGGCCGCCGAGGTTGAAATTAATACCTCAATGCGGCGGCTTTTTGCCGGCGACGCGGTGATTTTGAGCAACGGCGGGCTAACCGGCTATCTGCAAGATGCCGAGGTGGCCCGCGCCGTTAATCTGCATCAGGGCGAGCCGGCCATCCGCCGGTTGATTGCCCTGGCCGCCGAGCGCGGCTACCACGATTCGTGCGCCATTGGCGTGGTGCGGGTGCTGCCCGACCTGATTTCGGCCCGCCCGCCCGCCGTGTTGCCCCGGCCCGTGGCCCCCAGTTGGGATAAATTAGACCAACCGGCGGAACCGGCTACTCCGGCGGCTTCCAAAACCGGCCAAACCAAAACGCGCCCGCTGGGCGAAACTCCGGCCAAACCCCAATTTAAACGCCCGCCCGATTTTATGCCGGTGGAAAAATGGTGGCTCAATCCCAAATTGATCATCGCGCTGGCGGTGGTGGCGGTGCTGGTGGGCTGTGGAATTTTGTTTGTGGCCGCCCGCTGGCTGATTCCCCCACCGATAATGGCCATGTTGCCGCTGGCCGAACAGGTGGGGCTGGTTGCCGGCACCCCGGAGCCGCAAATTACCTACCTGCCCACGGCTACGCCAACGGCCACCATTACACCAACGCCGGCACCCCAAATAACCCCGCCCGCCCAAAGCCAATCACCGGTAGCCACGCCAACGGCAAATATGGTTAATCCGGTTAGCCCGGTGCGCCCTTCGGCTTCAAAATCCGATACGGTTTCGCCGGTGCCCACGCCCAGCCCCACGCCGCTGCCGTTGCCCACGGTGGTGTTGCCCAAAGGCTGCGAAACCAAAGGCCGCTTTGTCCGCGATATTACCATTCCCGATGGCACCCAGATTGCCGCCGGTGAAAAGTTTGATAAAGTTTGGCTGTTGCTCAATGCGGCGGATTGCCCGTGGGGGCCGGGGTACACCATCCGGCTGGTTGATGGTGAAGCGATGGGCGCGCCCAACATTATTAATGTGCGCACCCGCACCGAACCGGATGCCAATTTTGAGGCGCGCGTGTCGTTGGTCGCGCCGGCGTCGCCGGGCGTGCATCGCGGGGTGTGGCAACTGCACGATCTGGCCGGGCAGCCCTTTGGCCCGGAACTCTACCTGGAAATTGAGGTGACTCCGGCGGCTGCCGGCAGCAAAACCAATACCGGCCACACGCAGGTGTTGTACGATTTTGTGGCCAACGCCGCCAGCGGCCAGTGGTCATCCGGCAGCGATACTTACACGGTTCAGCCAACACCACTCAGCGATGCACTGCAATTGCCGCCCGCCGGGTTGGTGGCCGTGGGCGTGGCTCAACTGCGCGGCAATAAAACCAGCGATGGTAACGCCCTGCTCACCTATCCGCATTTGGAAAATGGCTACATCGAGGGCAAATTTAAGGTGGATACGCCGCTGCAACCCACCGATACCGTGGCCACCGAACTTGGGTTTACCAAATTATCAATCCTCAGCGATGACGGCGTTACGTTTGAGGTGGCCTTTACGCCCGCCGGCGGCACGGAGCGGGTGATTTTCTCCAAACCGGTTGAATACCGCACCAGTCCCGTGACTGAATCCCAACCTTTGGGCGATATTCCGCCCGGTTCTACCGGCACGTTTACCCTGCGGGTGCGGGGCGGTAACAGTTTAAGCCAGGATTGGGCTGTGTGGATTAGCGCCCGGTTGCTACGCCCGTAATTTTATCAGTAGGGGCGCTCCAGCCCGTGCGCCTCAAGCAGCCGGGCGTCGTTCAGCAGCGCGGCGGCGGGGCCGTCGGCCACAATTTTCCCCTCATCCATAATAATCATCCGCGGAAAAAGCTCCTGTACCAACAGCATGTCGTGGGTTGAAACCAGCATGGTCAGCGGCAGCTCGCGCAGCAAATTGATGAGCATGCGTCGCCCGCGCGGGTCCAACCCCGCCGAAGGCTCATCAAACACCAGCAGGTTTGGCTCCATGGACAGCACGGTGGCAATGGCCACCTTTTTCTTTTGGCCCACGCTCAGGTGGTGCGATAGCCGGCTGGCAAATTCCAGCATGCCCACCTGTTCCAGCGCGCGCGTTACCCGGCGGCGCACCTCGGCTTCGGGCAGGCCCATGTGCAGGGGGCCAAACGCCACATCCTCAAACACGGTGGGCGAAAAAAGCTGGTCATCGGGGTTTTGAAACACCAGCCCCACTTTGGCCCGAATGGCCGGCAGCGTGGTTTTGTTGAGCGGCAAATCGGCAATGTGAATGCTGCCCTGGCCTGCGAGGATGCCGTTGAGGTGGAGCATCAACGTGCTTTTGCCGGCTCCGTTGGGGCCAACCAGCGCCACTTTTTCCCCCTGGTTAATTTGCAACGAAACGCCGCGCAGCGCCGGGTGGCCATCCGGGTAGCTAAAGTGCAGGTTTTTTACCAGCAGCACGGGCCGGTGGCCGTTTTGGCCGGGCGGCGCAGAAACTTCTGTGAGCGGTTGGGTAGCGTGAATAACGGGCATGGCCAACTCCTTGTTTAAAAGCTGCGGCCAATAATTTGCGCCAGCAGCAGCCAGATTACAGCCGCGCCGCCCGTTAACCAATCTTTGGCGCGCATGGCGTGCGGATTTAACGTTACAAAATGGCCCTGATAGCCCCGCGCAATCATGGCGTTGTAAATGCGGTCGCTGCGTTCAAAACTACGCAAAAAAAGCTGCCCCACCAGATTACCGGCAATGCGAGCGCGCCAGCCCAGGCTGCCGCCGCTGCGGTAGCCGGTAATCCGGGCGCTGCGGGCCTCACGGGCGCGGAGCAGCCGGGTGGCTTCATCGGCTAAAACAAACAGGTAGCGGTACGTAAACGAGACCACCGCCACCAGAATTTGGGGCACGCGCAGGTGGCGCAGGGCGTGCATCATATCGGGAAATTGCGTGGCGGCTACCAGCAAAATAGCCATCTGCACCGATAGCCAGCCGCGAATCACAATGCTTACAAAGCGGATTAGCCCGGCGGCGGTGGCGGTGAATGTGGCCGGCCCCAGTGAAAAGGTTAGCAGCGGGTGGCCGGGCATGGTAAAAATGATGGTTACGGCGGCCAGCGCAAACGGCAGGGCAATGACCGAGCGTTTAAAGGCGTAGTCCAGCGGCAGCCGCGCCAGCCAGTTTACCAGCAGCACCAGCGCCCACATCAGCGCAAAGGCCAGCCAGGCTCCATCGGGCAGCAGCCCATTTGATAAAATGAACAGCACCGTTACCACCACTTTCACCCTGGGGTCAAGCCGGTGGATGAGGCTTTCCTGAGCTTGATACCGGTCAAACGTGTTAACATGCAGCACGGTTATGGCCGTCCGGTATCAGAGGCGGGCGCGGCCCGCTTTGAATTTTTGAGCAGCCGCCCCAGACCAATGGCCAACCCCGCCACCAGCAAAGTCCCAATCGCGCCCGCCAAAATGGTTGACAGAGAGCTTTGGCCCAGCAGCGGGATGGTGTAATCGGGCAGCAGTTGATAGGGGGCGGGTAAACCCTGGTTGATAAAGCCCATGTCTTCGGCCACTCGTTCCAGGCCATCGGGGTTGACCGAGGCCCACGGCGACAATAACACCACGGCTAGCGCCAGGGCGATACCGCTTGCCGCCCAGCCCCAGCCGCCCTGCGCTTTGGTTTTGCCCTCGCCCAACAAGTCCGGGCGCACTCGCCCAATAAAAGCCAGCGCCGCCACGGTAATCATGGCTTCGCCAAGGCCGATGATGGCGTGGATGCCCAGCATGGCCGGCATCACCACTGCCAGCGGCGACGTGCCGCTGAGCCATAGTTGCAGCGCCGTGGCAAACGCCCCGCCCAACACCGACAGCCAGGCGCTCACCCCGGCTACGGCCAACCGCACACTCTGGCTTTGGCCGGCCACGCTGCGGTACAGACCAAAACCAATCAACACAGCGAACAGCCCCATATTAAAAATATTGGCGCCCATCACCAGCAGGCCGCCATCCTGAAACAGCAGCCCCTGTAGCCCAATAACCGCCGCCATCACAATCATGGCGGCCCACGGCCCCAGCATAATTGCCGCCAGCGCACTGCCCAGCAGGTGCCCGGAAGTGCCGCCCGCCACCGGGAAGTTAATCATTTGGCCGGCAAAAATAAAGGCGGCCATCACCCCCATCAGCGGAATTTGGCGCTCACCTAATTGGTTCCGGGTTTGGCGCACAGCCAAACCCAGCAAAATAATGGTGATTAGCCAGAATATAACCGATACCACCACATTCAAAAAGCCATCGGGGATGTGCATGGCTGGCCCTACGGCTTCGGCCCAAAAAATGTTGGGATTCACGGGGAGAAATGGCATAACAAACTCCTTTTTTGGTTGCGTTTAATTGTGTTTGCGTAATTATGTTATTGTAACTAATTGCAATAACATTATATTGCACCATTGACAGTTTGCCAAAAATTATTTTTACATTTTAGTGGATAAATATTAGACAAAACTTAGAAACTAACGGTAACAAAACCTGAATTGGCGATTATGATTTACCCGCATCATGTTGTAAGATATGCGCTTATGTTAGGCGTGGCAGTGCCACCTGAGAATTTATCTGGATGAATGGCATGAAAATTTTGTTAAAAATTACGGCGGCGGGTAGCCTTGTTTTTATTGTTGACTGGCTAACCAAGATTTGGGCAGAAAGCGGGCTAACGCCTCATGTGCCGGTACCGGTAATGGGCGATTATTTCCGGCTGACGCTGGGGTACAATACCGGCGTGGCGTTTGGCATGTTTGCCCAAAATGGGGTGTTCCCGTTGATGGTAACGGGCGTGATTATTATTGGGCTGGCGGTTTGGTTTGTGAGCGCCTTGCGCCGGGCGCAATTTCCGCCGCACGCGGTTTGGCCGGTGGGGATGTTGTTGGGGGGGGCGATTGGCAATTTTTTGGATCGGCTGCCGGATGGCCGCGTGACCGATTTTTTGGATTTTGGGCTGGGCCAAATGCGCTGGCCTACGTTTAACCTGGCCGACAGTTTTATTTTAACCGGGGTGGTGTTGTTGGTGTTGTTTACGTTTAACTACAAACCGCAGCCCGAAACCACGGTGGCTGCCGTCGAGAGTAACCCCGATAACCTGCCAATCTAACGGTAAGAGTTGGGCCGTAATAGTTTGGCTAGCCGGCGTTCCAGTTTGCCCCGCCGGTCAAGGGTGTGGGCTTGCCCCAATAACCACTCGATTACATATTCCCGCAGTAAATCAAAATTGCCGGGCAAAGACTTGGCCACCATCTGATTGATTGTCTCATGCAAATCCACTAATTCGGGTGGAAACGAAATTTCGGCCAGGATAGCGGGGTGGGCCGGGATAACCGCTATATTGGCGGCTACTTCGGCAAAATAACGCTGGCTCCGGGCGGCGTGGTACAGGTGCGTAACGGCAAAAAGGTTGGCCAGTTTGTAGGCCCGGCCAATCACCCGGGCGGCCCGCACTTCTAGCAGGGTGCAGTTGGCTTTGCGGCGGGTGATGATGTAATCTGCCGGAACCTCGAGTTGGTGGATGAGCAGCGATTTTACAACATCGGCATCGGGGGTGTGGTGGGGGCCGTGGCAATCCGAGGCCACAAAAATAAGGTATGGTTTGGGGTGCGGGGCGCTGTGCCACAACGCCCCGGCCAGCGCGGCTCGGCCCCAAAGCTGTTTGTTTTCTTTTTGAGCGCCCTGGCGTTTGCCCATAATCAATATTCCCGATGGCGTTTGCGGCCAGCTTTCCGGGGAATTATTGGGCGATGGCAGTTGGTTGGGGGTTGGCTTGTTCATCATAATAGTTGGTATTCAGGGGCCGGATTATGCCGCCGAAAGCAGTTCTCGCACGGTTTCAACGAGCAGGTTGGGCGTAAAAGGTTTGGGCAAAATGGCGTGCCCGGTATCTAGCAGGCCGTACTGGCTGAGGGCGCGGTCAGTGTGCCCGGAGATAAACAGCACTTTTATCGTCGGGTGCAGGCGTTGAATCTGGCGGGCAAGCTGGTCGCCATCCATTTTGGGCATGCTAAAATCGGTGATTAAAAGTTGCGGGCTGAAGTCGGGCTGGGTGTTCAGCGTAGCCAGGGCTTCTTCGCCATTGGGGGCTTCTACCACCTGGTAGCCATGCTTACGCAGAATTCGCGCGGCCATGGAACGGATCATGGTCGAATCTTCTACCAATAGGATTGTTGCCGTTTGGAGTGCCACCTTAGCCCCCTGTCTTTGGTTGGTAATAGCGTGCTGTTGTGGTAATTATAACACGGCCTGGCGTCACTCCTAAGCAGCGCTGCAATTTTTGCACAAATAACCGGCCCGGTTGCCGCTAACCGGATTGGGCGATTAATGTTATAATTAATGCCACCCGCCGCAAGGAGTTTCTTATGCTTAGAAAATGTCTTGCCGTTGCCGTGTTGTTTTTTGTAGCTTTTGGTTCCAGTTCGCTGGCACAAGAAAACAAAGAAAATATTGTATGCCAGTTTGATGTGATTGTGCAGGTAGATGACTGGCTTTCCAAATTGTCGGATAAATTTTACGGCGATATGCTGGCTTATCCGGTGATTGCCCAGGCCACCAACGCCAAATCGGCGGTGGATAAAACGTATGCCCATATTGAAAACGTGGATTTGATTGAACCCGGCTGGAAGTTGTGCCTGGTTGGCGTGCCAACCGCCGAAAAAATGCTGGGGTCTAAATTAAAAAATGCGCCGGTGGTTGATACAACGCCGGTAAATTTAAACGGCTCTGTTGTGGTTGGCGCGGCACAGGCGTTTAGCGGGCCGCTGGCGGCGCAAGGCGCGTCCATTCAAAACGGCATCAATCTGGCGGTGCAAGAGGTAAACCAAAACCGGTATTTGGGCCGGGGCCAATTGCAAATCATCTGGGCCGATACCGCCGGCAACGAGGCCCAGGCGGTGACGGCGTTTGAAAAACTCATTAAGCAGGATAAAGTTGTGGCGATTTTGGGGCCAACGTTGTCCAGTTCGGCGTTTGCCGCCGACCCGCTGGCGCAGGCCGCCAGTGTGCCGGTGATTGGCAGTTCTAACATTGTGCCGGGGATTACCGCCATTGGCGACTATGTTTTTAGAACCAGCATGGCCGAAAGCGCCGTTATTTCAAATACGGTGCAACTGGCGGCTCAATACAAGCCGATGCGCCAAGTTGTGGTGGTGTACGATAACGTTAATGCCTTAACCCGGAACAGCGCCGCCGAATTTGAGCGGGCGCTCACCACTCAGGGTATTAAAATTTTGGCGATGGTTCCCTTTGAAACCGGCAGCCCCGATTTTTCGGGGCAGTTGGCCCAACTGCAAAAGCTCAACGCCGATGCCATTGTGCTGGCGGCGCTTTCGGCGGATGCGGCCAAAATAATTTCTCAGGCCCGGCAATTTGGCGTGTCGTCCGCCATTCCGTTTATCGGCGCGGACAGTTTTAACGCCCCGCCGTTCTTTAAGGTGGGGCAGGCGGCGGTTGAGGGCGTGCTAACCGGCGCGGCCTGGAACATTACCAACAACACCGGTAGCAACCGCCGGTTTGTAGCCAGTTACCAGGCCCAATACGGCTCACCGCCGGACCAGTTGGCGGCGCAGGCTTATACCGCCGTGCTGGCGCTGGCTACGGCGCTACGCCGGGCCGATTCCACGGATCGGGTGGCGGTGCGCGAGGCGCTGGCCAAAACGGAATTTATTGACACTCCGCTGGGCCTGTTTTCATTTGATAAAAACCGGGAGCCGGTTCATCCGGTGGTGTTGCAAATAGTTCAATCCGGGGCGCTGGTAACGGCCCAACCCACGCCACCTGCGCCATAACCGCATCCAGGTTTAATTGTGGTACTTTTGTCTTACTGACAAGGATTTGGTTTTGGTTGTATTCTGTAATCGTTCAGGATACGGACAATCCTAATTTTGAAGAAAGGAGGTTACAGCTATCATGTTATTTCTTCCGCGCGAAGAAGGGCAGGGCTTGGTAGAATACGCTCTTATCCTCGTATTGGTCGCCATTGTAGTTATTGCCATTCTGCTTCTGCTTGGGCCTGTGGTTGGTAACGTATTCAGCAACATCGTTGGCCAGCTCTAAGATTTATTGTTTTTGTGTGCAATTTAATTTTTATTCATTAAAAAACCCCTTTACCAATTGGTAAGGGGTTTTTTAGTTACTCCTCAAATGCGATAACCTGCTGAGTGTAATACCTGGGGTAGTAATCAAACGAAACATCATACGTAGCCAATTGGCCCGGCGCCAGTTTGGGTGGATTGCTGTAGGTAAAGCCCACGTTGATAACCCGGTTATCCCGGTTGTAAATGATGGCGGCAACTTTGATGCGTTTGGCCGTGGTGCTGCCCACATTTTGAATGGAGCCGGTTACGTGAAAAAAGCCGGCGTCGTCTTCAAACCGTTTTAAGTTGGCGGCTGCTAGCTGCGCGCCGGTTTGCGGTGTAACCGGCCGGGCCACGGCCCGCAAACTGTGCGAGGCCAATCCGGCGGGCCGGGTAAGGGTGATGATAAAGGGCGATTTTTCGCCGGGGGGAATGGTTTTGAGCATGGTTGCGCCGCTGGCGGTGTTGATGATTGTTCCGGCGGCGTTGTAAAAGGTTACGGTGATATCGGTTTGCCCCACATCAACGTTAGAATCATTGCGAACTTCGCCCACAATGGTCAGAGTGTTGAACTCGTCGGTGTAGTTGTTATCGCTAACCAGCCCCAGCAAAACGGCGTCGGCGGGCAGGGCGGTGGGCGCGGCCACAATGCCGGCGGTAGTTACCTCTAGCTGGCTGGGAACCGGGTTGGCGGCCTCGGTGGTTTTGGCAAACGTACTGGCGGCTACTTGCGCCAATACAACCGGTCGCTGGTTTTCTTGTTGTACCAGCCGGTAATTGTAATTGGTGCCAAACCGGAGTTGCCGGTCAATGAACGTGGCTTGCGTGGCCTGGGCTTTGTGAATGTAAACGCCAAAGCCGCTACCCATATCGCTGTAAACCTGGTAAGTGCGCACATTCTTCAGGGGCGTCCAGTTCAAGGCGACGCTGCCGTTGGTTAGCGGCGTTGCCGTAAAATCGGTAATGGCCAGGTTGGTGAGCGCGGGCACGTTGGCGGCGGCGGATACATCGGCGATGCTGGCAACCATCGCCACGCGGATTTCCTGGGTGGGTGTG
>CAZFCE010000029.1:9986-61924 GCA_964517605.1 uncultured Caldilineaceae bacterium
CCGACGGAATTGGCCGGGGCGTGCTGGTGGCGGTCGGCGTGGATGTGGCGCTGGGGCGCGGCGAGTTTGTGGGCGGCGGACTCTTGGTCACAGCGGGCGGGTCTGCCGGTCTGGATACATCGGCGATGCTGGCAACCATCGCCACGCGGATTTCCTGGGTGGGTGTGGCCGACGGAATTGGCCGGGGCGTGCTGGTGGCGGTCGGCGTGGATGTGGCGCTGGGACGCGGCGTGACCGTGCGGGTAGGCGTTGCGCTGGGCAGCGGTGTCGAACTGGGTTTGCGGGTAGGCGTGGGCGTAAGCGACGGCGCGGTGGTGGGCGTGGCCGTTGGGCTGGAGGTGGCGGATGGCGATGGCGTGTAGGATGGCGTAGCCGTGGGCGTCTGCGTTTGTGTGGCGGTAGCGGATGGCGTAAAGGTGGGCGTGGCCGTTGGGCTGGAGGTGGCGGTTGGTGTGGCAGTTGGCGGTACTGGAGTAGCGGTGGGTAACGGTGTAGCGGTAGCGGTAGCCGACGGCGTGGCGGTGGGGGTGTCTTCTACCGCCAGTTGAGCCAGCGCCACCGCCGGTTGGGTGGGCGGCAGCGCGGTTGGTTTTGGCTCGGTTGGCGCCGGGGCCGGTTGAACGGTGGTTGGCACGGATGCGGTGGTGGGCGTAATTTCGGTGGGCGGCGCGATGGTGGAGTTTTGTCCCGGCGGCGGCACCGGCGGAATGTTCACCGGCGGAATAATCATCGCTTTGGTTGGCGGTGGCGTAATCGGTGCGGCAGTTACCGGCAACGGCGTTGGCTCGGTGGCCGGGGTAGGCGTGGGGTTGGACGTCGGAATAGGCGGCACCACAATCGCCGCAGTTTGGGGCGAAGGGGGGTCGGCAAAGAAGTGGTTATTGTTTAAAATAAAAAAGCTGAGCACGCAAAAAACCACAAAGTTCAGCAGCAGCAAATAGGCCAAAAATACAAATTGCCAGGGTTTCCAGTTGCCCATCGGTTAAAATTAGCGAACCTTGGTAAATATTACTTCAAATGAATAATGGAACAGAGAGTTGGCCACGCTGTTGCCGGTTTCCGGGCAGAGTTCGTTTTGGGCAATATCGGGGCTGATGGGGCCAATTACCTGGCTGTGGCCATCGAGCACCTCGATATTGTAAGAGCCTTTGAACATGGCAAAATCGGCCAGGCCGGGATCTTCCATTTTTGTGCCGGTGGTGAGGATGGCCTCGCCGCCAACTCCGCCGGCCCACCACACGCGCATTTTTATGCCGGGGATGCCTTTGCCATTTTTATCGTGGACGTAGGCAAAAATATGGTGCTTGCCGGCGTTTTCGCACGGCGTTAATTGGCGGATTGTGCCCACGTAATCAAATTCCGGGGTGGGGGTATCGGTGGGGATGGGCACCGCCGTGGCGCGGATGGGCGTTCTGGTGGGAATGGGGGTAACGGTGGGCGTATCGGTGGGTGGCGGCGTGGCAGTGATGGTGGGCGTCCAGGTGGGAACGTGGGTACTCACCGGAGTGGCAATTTCAATCCCGCTGGTGGGGGTGAAGGTGGGCAAAGGCGTGCGCAATAGTGGCGCTTGAGCCAGCACCACCGAGAACCGGCCGGTTGATTGGATAGCCAACAGCCAAACCAATCCCCCCAAAACCACCATATTCACCAGTGTTAGCAAGGAAATTAAAAATGTCCATTGCTGGTCACTGATGGTTGCGATTTCACGTTTAAGCCCATTCATCATCAGGCCGGTTTCGTTGAGTAGTTAATAAAATAGCTAAATGGCGGAGATAGGTTGCTAGCGCCCTTTTCGCCTGGGCTTATATAAGCCAGAATTTAGGGACCCTATCCCCGCCACAGCTCACAAAAAGTATGCACTTAATCCGGGGATTCTTAAAGAAAATTGGTGGATTGCCCGTTAAGTACACTGCCCAGATATTACCGGTTGTTAAAAAAATTTACATTCGGCTTGGCAAAAATCCCTACAATCGTATCACTGTATGTAGGGGGTGTCAATTTACATAATACAATATCTGGACGTTGGATAAATCGCAACTTGACATATTCATTATATCATTCCTTAAATATTATGGCAAGTAAAAAAATAAGAGCAATGGCCTATAGCTTTTTTGAGAGCGAATTGAACTGGACATAACTAAATAAGGGTTGACACGTGTCCTTTGGCTATGATATAATACCGACGTTCTTTTAATTGAACGTTTTGCAATTATCCTCTATTACTTTTTGTAAAATGACCGTAAAGGTTATACAAGTTTGTTCTCCATTTTTAATTAATACTCCACTTAACGCAGCAGATAAGACAAAACTTCCTTACATAAACTCCAACTCCTTTTGATGAATGTTTTGGTTCGGGGTGCTGCTTTGACACTACAAATTCACAACCAAGTTTTGGCAATGGCGCTGGAACTCTGGATGATATTGGGTGAGCCGAGGTGACTATGATTGTTGACGATGTGATGCTAACCGAAGACCAAGATGAAATGTTCAATGAAGAACCCGAAGCCAAATCAGAATCAAGCATTTTAGAAGAGTTAATGCACAAAGCCCTTAGCCGGGGATATCTGCTAACCGATGACCTGCTTTCTGCTTTTCCGGAAGTGGAAGACACAATGGGGCAACTTGAAGAAATTTTTATTCAGCTAGTTAACCAGGGCATCGAAGTATATAACGATGTTTCTGAAGCCGAAGAAGAACGCCGGCTCAAAGAAAACCCCGCCGACGACCCCTCTACCGCGTTACCCGACCCATTTGACCTCAGTGGCATCGCGGCGGATGACACCATCAGCCTTTATTTAAAGGAAATGGCCCGGGTGCCGCTGCTGGCTCCCGCCGAAGAAATTTTACTGGCCAAAAACCTTGAACGTGGCCGCAAAGCCCAACGCAAATTAGTTAAAAACCAATACAACGAAGAAACCGAGCGTAAATTACGCCGTTACGTGCGCGAGGGCAACCGCTCCCGCGACCATTTGATTAAAGCCAACACCCGGTTGGTGGTAAGCATTGCCAAAAAATACATGGGCCAGGGCGTGCCTTTTTCTGATCTTATTCAGGAAGGCAACCTGGGGTTGATGAAAGCCGTAGAAAAATTTGATTACCGGCGCGGCTACAAATTCAGCACCTACGCCACCTGGTGGATTCGGCAGGCCATTACCCGCGCGTTGGCCGACCAGGGCCGCACCATTCGCGTACCGGTACACATGAGTGACCGCATTCGCAAATTGCACCAGGTTTCGCGCCAGCTAGAGCAGGTGTGGGGCCGCAAACCCACCCCCGAAGAACTGGCCGAACACATGGAACTGGAACCGGCCAAAGTGCGCTGGATGTTGCGGGTCAGCCGCCATCCCGTATCGCTGGAACGGCCTGTGGGCGAAGAAGAAGATAGCGAACTGGGCAACTTCATTGAAGATGAAGACGCACCCACCCCGCCGGATGCCGCCTACCACCGGCTGTTGCAAGAAAAACTGGAAGATGTACTCAGCACCCTCACCCCGCGCGAAGCCCGCATTCTGCGGTTGCGCTTTGGGTTGCAAAACGGGCGCAGCTACACACTGGAAGAAGTGGGCAAAAAATTTGGCCTCACCCGCGAGCGCATCCGCCAGATTGAAGGGCAGGCGTTACGCAAACTCCGCCACCCGCGCCGCAGCCGCCAGCTCCGCGATTATTTGAGTTGAGCATCACTCCCGCAAAATTGACAGGGCTACCCGCACGGTAGCCCTTTTTTTGTATCAAGGAGTTACGTGTTGTTAAAACGGAATGGATATTTGCTGTTACTGGTGTTTGTTTCGGGGCTGACCACCCTGGGCGTGGAGCTTTCGGCCAGCCGCCTGCTGGACCCGTTTTTTGGTAACTCGCTGGTGGTGTGGGCCAGCATCATTGGGTTGATGCTGCTTTATCTCACGGTGGGGTACGTTATTGGCGGGCGCTGGGCCGATAAAGACCCGCGCCTTACCACCCTGTTCCAGATTACGGCCTGGGGCGCTTTTGGGGTAGGGTTGGTGCCCTTTATTTCCCGGCCAATTTTGAGTTGGGCGGTGCAGGGGTTGGCGCAATTCGATGCCGGGTTACTGGCTGGCTCGTTGGTGGGCGTGCTGGTGTTGTTTGTGCTGCCCATCACCTTGTTGGGCACAGTGTCGCCATTTGCCATCCGGTTGGCCCTGAGCGACGTGGCCCACGGCGGGAATACCGCCGGTTCAATTTACGCCGTCAGCACGCTGGGTAGTTTGGTGGGCACGTTTGTGCCGGTGTTGTTGCTGATTCCCTGGCTGGGTACGCGGTTAACTTTTTTTGTGTTGGCCATGCTGCTGTTGCTGGTTAGCCTGCTGGGGCTGCTGTTCACCCGGCCTCGCCTGGCGCTGATTTACGCCGGGCTGGGACTAATTTTGGTAATTTTGAACGTGCTGGGCGCAAACTCGCTCATCAAACCCACCCCCGGCCTGGTGTTCGAGACCGAGTCCAGCTACAACTACATTCAGGTTATCCGCGTAGATGACCGGGACGGAGCCTGGTACGCCCTGCAACTCAACGAGGGCGAGGGCATCCATTCCCTTTACAACCGCGATTACGCCGATTATCCGTTGGTTGACGGCGTGTGGGACTACTTTTTGCTGGCTCCCTACTTTAACGCTCCGCCCCACATTCCCAACCAGGTTAACAGCCTGTTGGTGATTGGCTCGGCGGCGGGCACGATTGCCAAATCGTATTCCGGCATTTACGGCCCCATCCCCATTGACGGTGTTGAGATTGACCCGCAAATCAGCGCGACGGGCCGCCGCTGGTTTGATATGACGGAGCCAAACCTCACTACGCACGCCCAGGATGGCCGTTATTTTTTGGCTACCACGCCCAACACCTACGATGTGATTGCCGTAGATGCCTACCGCCCGCCGTATATTCCTTTTCAACTCACCACGCAGGAGTTTTTTCAGGAAGTTAACCGCCACCTTAACGCCGACGGGGTTGTGGTAATCAACGCGGGCCGCACCGCCACGGATTACAGTTTGGTGGAGGCGCTGGGGACAACGATGGGCACGGTTTTTCCCAACGTGTACGTACTAGACGTGCCGAGTTACGGCAGTTCGCTGGGTAACAGTTTGGTGGTGGCCACCAAACAACCCACCCGGCTGGATAATTTTTTTGCCAACGCGGCGGTGTTGCCCCATCCGCAATTACAGCGAGTTGCCAGCCGGGCCATTGACGCCGGGGTGCGGCCTTTGCCGCCGGGCGACATGGTGTTTACCGATGACAAAGCGCCGGTGGAGCAGGTGATTCACCGCTTGATTGTGCGCTACATGTTGGGCGGCTGAACCCGTCAACTTTCTTTTTCAACCGGATATTCCACTTTGGCCCGGGCCAGCGCCCGGCCATCCATCGCCAGCACCTCAAACCGAACCTCGCCGCAGGTAACGGCATCGCCTACTTGCGGCAGCCGGCCAAGTTTGGCCATCATCAGGCCGCCCACGGTGTCCACTTCGGGCAGCGAGTCATCGGCGTTCAGGTTAAAATAGGCTTGCAAATCCTCTACCAGCACCGCGCCGGCCACTTCCAGCGCGCCGGGCGCAAGCTCTTCGATGGGTTCCACTTCGCGGTCAAACTCGTCGCGCACCTCGCCTACCACTTCTTCAACCAAATCTTCCAGAGTGACAATGCCGGCGGTGCCGCCGTATTCATCCAGCACCACCGCCATGTGCAACCGCTGCCGCTTAAAGGCCGCCAGCAACCGTTGCACCGGGTAATGGCTGGGGATTACCGGCATGGGGCGCAGTAGCAGGCGCAGGTCAAACGTGCCCATCCGCCAGGCTTGCTGGCAAACCAAATCCTTTAAATGCAGCACGCCGATAATCTGGTCAATGTTGCGCTCGTACACCGGAAAACGGCTGTACTTGCTTTTGGCAATTAACTTGAGCAGTTCGGGCAGGGTAACATCGTGTGGGATGGCCTTGATTTTGGGGCGCGGCGTCATCACTTGATAGGCCTGTCGCTGGGCAAAATTAAAAATATTGCTGATGGTTTCTTCCTCTTCCTCGTTGAGTTGGCCGTCTTCGGCGCTTTCCTGCACAATCAGCTCCAACTCTTCGGGCGAGTGCAGCCGCGATTGCTCTTCGGCGGGCGGAATCCGCCCCAACCGTAGAATGAGTGCCCCCAACCCGTTGAGCAGCCACACCGGCCCGGCAAAAACAGCGCCCATCAACTGCATAAACGGCGAAATCGCCACCGCCGCCCGATCCGGGGCCGAGAGCGCCGCGCTTTTGGGCACCATTTCGCCCACCACAATGTGCAGGTAGGTGAGCAGCCCCACCGCGCCCACGTAGCCAACCGTCATTATTACGGCGTCGTGGGCGTTCATGCCCAGCAGGCGGGCCAGGTATGGCTCCACAAATTCGGCAATTTTGGGTTCACCGTACATGCCCAGCCCCAGCGAGGTGAGCGAGATGCCCACCTGCGCGGTGGCAATGTACCGCTTTTTGGCCGGCGGCGAGTTTAACACCGAAAACATATACCCGGCAGACTGGTGGCCTTCGTTGACCAGTTGCTCCATGCGGGTGGGGCGCACGCCAATCAGCGCAAATTCCGCCGCCACAAACAGCCCATTGAGCGCCACCAGCGCCAAAATTACCAGCAGCGGCAACAGCAACGCGTTCAGGCCGGGCAACCCTTCGGTGTTTAAAATGGCGGCGGCGTAACCCAGCCCGCCGGCCAAACTGATGAGCGCCAGCGGTTTAATCATGGTCGGGCAGCCTCCACTCGGTAATGTGGGGCAACGCCTGGGCCGGCAAAGATAGCGACACTTCCATAATTTGCAGCCCGGTTACGGCCTCAACCCGAATGGCAATGGGCGGTTCGCCGGCCATTACCGCATCGCCAACCACGGGGGCGCGGCTTAAAATGTTAAACACCAGCCCGCCCAGCGTGTCGGCGGCATCGCTGGGCAGGTTAAGCGATAAATACTCGTTCACGTCGGTAATCAGCAAATCGGCGCGCAGGTGCAGGTGGCCCAGTTTATCAATGGAACTTAGCGGCTGCTCACGATCAAACTCGTCCAGCAGTTCCCCAAAAATCTCCTCAACCAAATCCTCAATGGTGAGCAACCCGGCGGTGCCGCCAAATTCATCCAGCACCACAGCCAGATATTTGCGCTTTTTGTTGAGTTCGGCCCACACGGCGGCCACCGGCAGCCCTTCGGGCACAAATAGCACCTGGCGCAGCGCCGGGCGAGCGTCCTCATCGCCGTTGAGTTGCAGTTGGAACAAATCCTTGAGGTGCGCAAAGCCAATAATATGGTCAATGGTGTCCTGGTACAGCGGAATGCGGCTGTAGCCGTGGTCGCAGGCCAGGCTGATAAGCCGGGAAACGGTGCTATCTGCTGCCGCCGCCACCAGCCGGGTGCGCGGAATCATCACCTGCCGGGCGGTGAGCCGGCGCAGCCGCAGGGCGTTGCGCAGCATTTGGCGGGATTCATCGTTGAGCAGGCCGCCCTGGTAGCTTTGGCCCACCAGCAACTCAATTTCCTGGGCCGAATGGGCGTGGCCGTGTTCGGCGGCGGCGCGGTTTACGCCAAACCAGCCCACCATCAGCGTGGCGCTGCCGTTGAACAGCCAGATTAACGGCCTAAACAACGCCAGCGACCAGAGCATGGGCAGCGCGGTAGCCAGGGCCACTCGTTCCGGGAATTGCAGGGTAAGCGATTTGGGCAGCAGTTCGCCCAGCACCACCTGCAACACGGTCAGCGTGGCTAACACGGCGGTGGTGGCAATCGAAAGGGCCAGCGGCGCGGTGAGGCGTTCAATCTCCAAATTTAGCAGCAGCGGGGCCAGCGCCGGGGCCACGGTATTTTGGCCATAAGCGCCTAATATCAGCGATAAAATGCTGATGCCCACCTGGCTGGCGGCCACATACCGGTCTAGCGCCGCGTTATCTTCAACAATGGGCAGCAATAATTTGGCGGTGTAATTGCCCGCCTGGGCCAGTTGCATCAGGCGGGTTTTGCGCGCGCTGATGCCGGAAAATTCGGCGGCCACGTAAAAGGCGTTGCCAAACAGCATTAACGCAACGGTGAACGTAATTCCAAGGGCGGTTAGCACGAGTAATCTCCGGGGAGATGGATTGGCGGTTGGGTTGTTACAAGTTTATCCGGCTGGGCCGTCGCCGAAAAATATCGGCGGGGCTGCCGGTGAGCACCTGCGCCGGGTTGGGCCAGATGCCGGGGATTGGCCGCCCGCAGTGGGGGCAAGCGCCCGCAGCGGTGAGACGGTAGGCCAAAATTACGTAGCCGTACCGCTCAATCAGCAGCGCGCCGCAGCCGGGGCAGGCGGTGTGTTCATACGGCCCCACCTCGCCGGGGCGATTGCCGGCGTACACAAACTGCAAGCCGGCCTCCAGCCCAATTTCGGCGGCGCGGATTAGCCCGGCGGCGGTGGTGTTGGCCGGTTGGGTCATTTTGTAATCCTGGTGAAAGGCGGTAACGTGCCACGGGATGGCCGGTGACACCCCGGCAATAAACCGGGCGATGTCCCACAACTCCTCGTGTGAATCATTGAAACCGGGAATGACCAGGGTCAGTACCTCCAGCCAGAAGCCGCGTCGGTGCAGCGCCTCAATTGTCCACAGCACGTGCTTGAGTTGCCCGCCCAGTTGGCGGTAATTTTTTTGCCGAAAGGATTTGAGATCAACCTTGTAGCAATCGGTATAGGGTTTGATAAAATCCAGCGCCTGGGGCGTGGCGTTGCCGTTGGATACAAAGCCGGTGAGCAGCCCGGCGGCTTTGGCCTGCTCAAAAATGGCCATTGACCATTCGGCGGTGATGAGCGGCTCGTTGTAGCTGCTCACCACCAGCCGGGCGTTGGTTTGCTGCGCGGCCCTGATGAGCGCCTGGGGCGTAAAATGGGTGGGGGCTACCCCGGCGGCGCTATCGCGGAGCGCCTGGCTGGTGAGCCAGTTTTGGCAGTAGCCGCAGTGCAGATCGCAGCCCAACATGCCAAAGGTGAGGGCGTTGCTGCCGGGCATGGCGTGAAAAAATGGCTTTTTTTCCACCGGATCGCTTTGCACGCCGGCGGCATAGCCAAACGGCACGCGCAGTTGGCCGCCATCATTAAAACGCACCTGGCAAATGCCGCGCCGTCCGGGCAAAATAAGGCAGTTGTGGCCGCAGGCCCGGCAGCGCAGTTTGTTATTAGCCAGTTCTTCTATCAGCGCCGGGGCGGCGGCGGCAGTAGATTTGTCCAGCGCCTGTTGGAGCGTTGTCATAATTGCACCTCTCTTACCCTTGATTCTAATGCAAGGCGAAAGGTGAGTCAATCGGTGGCAGCAGCCGGTTTTTATGGGGAAAATTGTTCTGCGAGCGACGAAGGGCGACCGTGGGACGGGCCTTGTGTCCGCCCGCGCCGGGCAACCCTCGCGGTCACCCCTACGGTTTCCACCAAAGGTTGGTGAACCTTGACCAGAGCAATGTAGGTCACGTTTTAAACGTGACCTACGCTTGAAGCGTCGCCATTCCGTGTGGAGTTGCCGCCGTTCCACCCGGGGTCGTCACCATTCTACGCGGGGTCGTGGCCATTCCGCGTGGAGTCGTCTCCGTTCCGCGTGGAGTTGTCACAATTCCGCCCGGAGTCGTCACCGTTTAACGCGGAGTCGCCCGGTTTCAGGGCGGGGGCAAAACCTCAATGCGATGGCCCGAATTGCCCGAATACCGCGAATAATTCCTTATGAAAATTCGTTCCATTCGTTTTATTCGTGAAATTCGCGTTGGGTTTGAGCGTGAGCCGGGCGTAAGGCGAGGGCGGGGGCAAGCCCCGCCCCTGCCGGATACCCTTCGGACGCGCGCCCTCAGGGTGACATTCGTCATTCGTAGTTCGGCGCTCGTCATTCGTAACTCGGCGCTCGCCATTCGTTATTTTTACGGTGAGCGCCGTTGCGCCGGTTAAGACTGGTTTACAAAATCGGCCATCAGCCGTTCCCGGCGGGCTTTTTTAAACTTTTTGGCCGCGTCCTTGTAATGCGGGTCCTCTTTTAAAACATCGCCAAAACCGGCCATCGCCTCGGCCCATTTTTGCTGCCTAAAATAAATATCGGCCTGGGTGTACAGCAACGCCAGCAGCCGGTGCTTGCGCCGCACCTCTCGGAGCCGGGCGGGCGTATCGCGGTACGAAGAATCAATGGCCATAATTTCGTTGAACACGGTTAGGGCCTTAGACCATTGCCGCTGCTCAAACAGGTGTTTGCCGTTTTCATACAGATAATCCAGCTTGCGCTCGGTGGGGCTAAGGGCGGCGCGGCGCACAATTTCGGCCAGGGCTTCATACGCCTGGTTAATTTCGCGGAACTTTTCGGCCAACTGCGCCTTTTCAACCGGGTCGGTTACCCGGTCGGGGTGGTAAAGTTTGGCCAGCTTGCGGTATTGCTCTTTAATGCGCCGCGGCGAGGCGTTGGGCGGCAATTCTAAAACCTGATAATGATTCTTCATTGGGTTGGCCATCCGTATGAGTTCGCTATCCATTATATGCCAATTGCGGGCAAAGGTCGAGTTGAAAATTGCCTTTAACCGGGCGCGGGCTTGTATAATTTTGGCCGGTTGCGTAGAATGCTACTCAATTATAAGGATGGGCAACGGGTGTTTGGAATGAATTTTACCAGCCAGGCCAGGGCGCTGTGGGCGCAAATTAACCAAAAAACGGGCCACGTCCCTCAAATTTTGTGGGATAGCATTCAATCTTTTGTAGAAGCCCGCGCCACCGAAGCGGCCTCCAGCATTGCTTATTACGCCCTGTTTTCCATTTTCCCGCTGCTGATTTTTGTGATTGGCTTTGCCAGCTCCTTTCTGGAAGATTCGGCCATTCAGCAGCTTATTTTTAATTTTGTCGAAGAAACCCTGCCGGAGTTTTTTCAGGATTTAATCAAAGGCAACATCGAGCAGGCGCTGGCGCTACGGGGATCGGTGCAAATTGTGGGGATGATTGGGCTGTTGTGGGGGGCGTCGGCGGTGTTTACCATTATCACCCACAACATAGACCGGGCCTGGCACATTGCCGAAGAGCGAAATTTTATTTTTGGCCGGCTGGCGGGGCTGGGGATGATCGGCGCGATAACCGCCGGGTTGGTGGTGTTGTGGCTGGTGTCTACCACCATGTTCAACATTTTGCCCGCGCTGGAAATTCCGCTGCAAAACGGCCAGAGCATTCCGCTGTACGATTCGTACACCTGGCGCTGGCTGGCGCAATTTTTGCCCCTGTTTTTGATCTTCTTTACCTTTGTCAACCTGTACAAGTGGACGCCCAACACCACCGTAAAATGGCGCGAAGCGGTGGGCGGCGCGGCGGTGAGCGCCCTGGGCTGGGAACTGGCGCAGCGCGGTTTTAGCTGGTATTTAACCAGCGGTTGGGCCAGGTATCAGTTGGTGTACGGCTCGCTGGGGGCGGTGATTGCCTTTTTGTTGTGGCTGTATGTTAACGCGCTGATTGTGCTGTTTGGCGCTCATCTCAGCGCCGCTATTGCCAGCCACACCCGGCCTATTAAAAAATAAACGCAACGTGAGCGCAACCAATAAAAAACGGGACTGGTTTAGCCAAACCAGCCCCGTTTTGGTTGCAATCAGCCCGGCTACATAATTTCGCCGGATTTGGATTTAACAAAGTAACCGTTGCACGCCTCTTCAATCAATTCCGGCGACATCCGCAGCGGCTCGTTGGCGTACTCGCACAGCAGTTTTACGGCCTTTAAAATATCGCGGGGATGCACCGATTGCATGGGTTTGCCCGTTTTGCGGTACCACTCGTTCACAAAGTAAATGAACGATTCCCGGTCAACCTCCGGAAAACCCAACGCTTTGGCCTGGTTAACAAAAATCTGGTAAAACATTTTGTCGTCGGGGCCAAATACGCCCACTTTTAACTGAATGCGGCGCAAAAAAGCGCCGTCCACCAGATCATCGGGGTCCAGGTTGGTGCTGAACACCAGCAATTGTTTAAACGGAATTTCAAACGTTTGGCCAGAGTTGAGCCGCAAAAAGTCAATCCGAGTTTCCAGCGGCACAATCCAGCGGTTGAGCAAATCGGTGGGGCTAATGTGCTGGCGGCCAAAGTCGTCAATCAAAAACATGCCGGTGTTGGCCTTCATTTGCAGCGGGGCTTCGTAAAATTTGGCCACCGCCTCGTACCGCAACTCCAGGTGATCCATTGTCAATTCGCCGCCCACCATCACCGATGGGCGCTGGAACAGCCCCCACCGTTCATCCGTGTTGCCGCGCTCTTCGCTGCTCAAGCGGTGAATCAGGCTGTCAAAAATCTGGATAATCGAGCCACCCACGGTCACGGCGTAGGGAATCCACACCGGCTCGCCGCCGCCCAACAGTTTGGCAATAGATTCGGCAATGGTGGTTTTGCCGTTGCCGGGCGGCCCGTACAAAAACAACGAGCTGCCGGCGTTAACGGCGGGGCCAATTTTGCGGTCAAAATCTTTGGGCAAAATCAAGTGGTTCAACGCCTGCTGCACCTGCGCCCGCGATAGCTGGTTGATTTTGGCCTGAAGCAGCACCGATTTGGTGTATTTTTCCAGCGGAATGGGAGCCGGGCCAACGTACAGGGTTCTTTCCAGCGCTTCTTTGGCGCGCGCCCGGCCCGATTCGGTGAGGCTGTACACGTACCCCCGGCGGCCCAGGCTGCCCACGGCTTTGGATACTTCAACCAGGTGCTCCTGCTGCATCCACGAGAGCAGTTCGTCCATAATCCGGTAGGGCAGCTTCATCACTTCTTCGGCGCGAGTAACGCTCACTTCGCCTTCGTTGTAGGTTAGCCGCAACAGAATATCCGTAACAAGGCTCTGTTTAATATCAAGTTCATCCAGCGAGTTAGGGGGTTCAAGCAGTTCTTCTATGCCCGGAAACCGGCGTACAGTATCCAACGCATTGAGCGGGCCGGTGCCCAACCGCGAAGTTCCTCCCCGCGACGGGCCATTCCCCGGCCCCCCCGGCGGGCGTTGCTGCTGCGATAAGGCGCTTGTGCCCCCCAACGACTTTAAACTACCAGTGGTTGCCATATCCTTTTACTCCAATCAATCGCAACTATCAAGACCACATTCCGCGCTATCTCCCGGCCTTTTGGGTGGTGGCAAACACCCCATAAGGCGCAAAATGCCTGCAAATTAATGTTCCTGAAGTTGGGAGATAACCATAATTATACTAAAGCCCGGCTAAAATGTCGAAGTTTTTGACTTTAAGAGATGGTACTACCGCCCTATAATTTTGTAAAATTATCCGGTTCAACGCCCCGGCAAACCGGCAGGAGAGCCAGTGTGAATGTTAGTGTAATGCAGCCCACCATCAAATTGCAACGGTATTACATGCCTATTTTTTGCTCCGGGCCTAACCAACCGCCTAACTTTTGGCCGGCGGCAAATTGGCCGGGTAGCGGTACACTACCATCAAACCGGTTGCGGTTTTGACAAACCTTTAAACTGGCAAGTATACTTGGCCCATAAAATTACCAAAGTTTCCAAAATATTCCAGGTTTGGAAACCGGGAGATTTTTCAATGGACACACGAATTTGGCACCAACACTATGATCCCGGCGTGGCCCCCTCGCTAACCTATCCGGCCCAACCGGTTGATCATTTTTTGCAAGAAACCGCCGCCACCAAACCCGACCAGCCGGCCATTATTTTTGGGGGGATGGCTCCCATTCTGGGCGAGCAGCATTCGGTTTTTAACTACCTCTGGTTGAACGATCTGGTTAACAAATTTGCCGCCGGGTTGCAACAACTGGGCCTGCAAAAAGGAGATCGGGTGGCGCTGTACATGCCCAACTGCCCGCAACTGGTGATTGCTTATTACGGCACATTACGCGCCGGCGGCGTGGTGGTGCCGTGCAATCCCCTGTATGTTGCCCGCGAACTTGAATACCAACTCAACGATTCCGGCGCAACCATTGCCGTGGCGCTGAGCATGCTGTACCCCAACGTGCGCCAGGTTAGAGCCAACACTCAACTTAAGCACGTTATTGTCACCAATATCAAAGATTATTTTCCCGGCTTGCTTAAATTTTTGTTTACCGTGGCCAAAGAAAAAAAGGCCGGTCACCGGGTTAACATTTCAAAGGATGCCGATACCTCGTGGTTTCAGGCGGTGCTGAACAATGCTCCCGCCACGCCACAACCCATCGAAGTTACCCCGGAAGACACCGCGGTTTTAATGTACACCGGCGGCACCACCGGCGTACCTAAAGGCGCGCAACTCACGCACAAAAATGTGGTGGCCAACGCCATTCAGGCCACCACCTGGCTTACCGGTGGGCGCGGGGCCAACAGCAACGAGGTGATGATGTCGGCGTTGCCGCTTACCCATTGCTACGCCATGACCGTGTGCATGAACATGGCCATTGTGTGCGGCGCGCCGCAAATACTCATCCCCAACCCCCGCGATTTTGACCACCTGCTCAATGCCATCAACCGGCACAAACCCACCATTTTGCCGGGAGTGCCCACGCTGTACAACCGCATCAGTAACCATCCGGCGGTAAAAGCCGGCAAGTACGATGTAAAATCAATCACCACCTGCATTAGCGGGGCCGCCGGCCTGCCGGTAGAAGTGCAACAGGAATTCCAGCGGATTACCGGTGCCCGGCTGGTAGAAGGCTACGGGCTAAGCGAAGCCGCGCCGGTATCGCACGTTAATCCGTTGACCAGCGGCGGGCGGATTGGGGCCATCGGCTTGCCCTTGCCCGACACCGACGTAAAAATTGTTGATGCCGAAACCGAAGAAATTGTGGTGCCGCCTAACACGCCCGGCATTTTGTGCATTCACGGGCCGCAGGTGATGAAGGGCTACTGGAACATGCCCACCGAAACCGCCAACGCCCTGCGCCGCCACGCCGATGGCCGAGTGTGGCTCCACACCGGCGATGTGGCCGAAATGACCGAGGACGGTTATTTTCGCATTGTTGACCGCAAAAAAGAGATGATTTTGGCCGCAGGCGGCTACAACGTTTATCCCCGCGATATTGAAGACCGGCTGTACGAACACGAAAAGGTGCTCGAAGCCGCCGCCATTGGCGTGCCGGTGGGCGGAGCCAACCAGCGCACCAAAGCCTTTGTGGTGCTCAAAGAAGGCCAAACCGCCACCGAAACCGAGTTGATTGAATGGTGCAGAACCGGCCTGGCCGCTTACAAAGTGCCCAAATTTATTGAGTTTAGGGATGATTTGCCCAAAACCATGGTGGGCAAAATTTTGCGGCGTGAACTGATGGAACAAGAAGCCGGAAAGACCGTAATCCAATAGCGCATGTCCAAACCAGAAAAAAGCGGGCGGCTGGTGCTCAATCACTCCACCCACATCCCCGGATTACTGCCGGTGCTGCATCGCCTGTTAGAGCAGCCCGGCATAAAAACTATTACGCCGGGCCGGCTGGCTCGCGTTAAAGGCCGCCCCATGCCTCTGACTTTTCGGGTAACGGTGCCCATCACCGGCGGTTACAAAATCCAGGCTCGCGTCCAGGGTAATGTTCAGGAAGTGTTTGTTGTAACAGACCTCAGCGCCGCAGACCTGCAACAGGCCGTGGAACAGGCGCAAAAACTGGCTTAATCCGGTGGTTGCGCGGCCCGCTCTATGTTATAATAAAAAAAATTCCAAATCAATATATTAACTCATCGGCGAGAGGTGTTATGTCAAAGAAGACAAAAAAAACAAAAGCAACCGAAGCGCAAGATGATGCAGCAACCCCGGCCAAAAAAGACAATCCCCCCAAAAAACTCAGTAACAAAGTTTACGAGCAAGAACTGGCCAAACTTCACATCGAACTGGTAAAACTCCAGGAATGGATTAAATACAAAGGGCTAAAAGTTGTAGTTATTTTTGAGGGGCGCGACACCGCCGGCAAGGGCGGCACCATCAAGCGCATCACCGAGCGCATGAATCCCCGGATAGCCCGCATTGTGGCCTTAAGCGTGCCCACCGAACGCGAAAAAAGCCAGTGGTATTTTCAGCGGTATGTAACTCAACTGCCGGCAGCCGGCGAAATGGTTCTGTTTGACCGGAGCTGGTACAACCGGGCTTTGGTTGAACGGGTAATGGGCTTTTGCACCGACGAAGAATACTGGGAATTTTTACGCTCCTGCCCGGAATTTGAGCGAATGCTGATCCGTTCCGGCATTATCCTGATAAAATACTGGCTTTCGGTGAGCGACGAAGAGCAGGAACGTCGTTTCCAGGCGCGGATTCACGACCCGGTGCGGCGCTGGAAATTAAGCCCGATGGATTTGGAAGCCCGCGCCCGCTGGGTGGAATACTCCAAAGCCAAAGACGAAATGTTTAAATACACCGACATTAAGCAAGCCTCCTGGTATGTGGTTAATGCCGATGGGAAAAAGCAGGCCCGCCTTAATATCATCCACCACCTGCTCTCCATGATTCCCTACCAGGATTTAACCCCCGAACCCATCAAATTACCGCCCCGGCAAGCTGATACCGGCTATGTGCGCCCGCCTTTCACCGATCAAACCTTTGTGCCAGAAGTGTACGGCTCCAACTCCGAACATAAAGAGAAAAAAGACGAGAAAGAAGACGCTTAAACCCAGCCGTAATGAATATTTTGACCCATTTTGACCCATTTTGACCCAA
Organism: uncultured Caldilineaceae bacterium; assembly: GCA_964517605.1. Lineage (GTDB taxonomy): Bacteria > Chloroflexota > Anaerolineae > 4572-78 > J111 > J095. The sequence continues at coordinate 26,587 of CAZFCE010000029.1, forward strand.
AAGAAAGAGGCTCGATGAAAATCGAGCCTCTTTTTAGAAACTATAGGGTCTGTAACTTTATCTACCTAACTAAAATTACATTCTGTTGGCTTTCCGAGCCTCATAATACTGTTTTCGTCAGCTGCACGTTGACCAAAAATTTTGGTTATTTGGTCCGCCTTATTATGTATGAGGACCGGTTAGCCGAAATTTTTCCCAGTCTGGCACCTCGATAGGGACCTCCTTTCGGCTATTCCAGAACGCTGAACAACTACCGTTCTGTTGCTACCATAGTACTATGTTTCCGGGTTTGAGTCAAGGGGGTTAAAACTACGATTACCCAACGCAAAAAAGCAGAATCCGGGGTATGCCCGGTTGACCGGACAAAAACCTCCGGGTAATGTTTTGGGTGCAAACCGGACATTGGCAATGCAGGTGAAGAAATTTGCGTTACTCCCAAAAATTAACTTGACTCCTGAAACGTTTTAGTCTAAAATAACCATCAACTAAAAGGTTTCAGTCAATGACCCCAAGCATAACCAAAGCCCGCCACCCCAAAGATGATGTTACCCTCAAAGATATTGCCGAAGCCGTTGGCAAATCGGTGGCGGCGGTGTCGCGGGCGCTTAACAATTATGATGACATCAGCCCCGAAACACGAGAACACATCAAACGAGTTGCCCGCGAAATGGGCTACGCGCCATCGGATACGCTGGGGTTTATTTTACCAACGCTCGCGCCCAGAACCGCAGACCCTTACTACAGCGAACTTCTGGCCAGCATTACCGCTGAAGCCGCCCGGCAGGGGTTTGATTTACTGGTTTCAACCTGTGTCACCACCGGGGATGAACCGCGAGCCTATTTGCGGTTAATCAATGGCCGCCGGGTAGATGGTTTTATTGTGGCCCGGCCTCGCTGGCGTGATGCGCGTATAGAATTGCTGCTGGACAAGCACTTTCCATTTGTTGTTATTGGCGCAACCAACGTTGAAGGCGAATTTTTACGGGTGGCCGAAGACGAAGCCGCCGCCGCGCGATTAATTGTTGAACATCTGGTTTCGCAGGGGCATCAAAATATCGCGCTCATCAATACGCCGCCCGACCTGTTCTTTTCATCAAACTTTCTGGCCGGTTTTCGCAATTCAATGGCCCAGGCCAGCCGGCCGGTTAACGAAGAACTTGTGCAAAGTAGCGGTTTAACCCAAAAAGACGGCTATCAAATAGCCCAAACGTTGCTCAGCAAGGCCGATGCGCCAACGGCCATCATTGTGGCCGATGATATTGTGGCGCTGGGCGTAATGGCCGCCGTGCAGGATCAGGGGCTAGAAATTGGCAGCGATGTGGTTGTAACCGGCTATGGTGATGTGCTACTGGCCGAATACGCCCAGCCGCCGCTCACCACCATTCACCGGCCCACCCACCTGCTGGGGCAAAAGGCCTGCCAACTACTCACCGCCCGGCTGCGCGGCGAATCCGCTGAAAATAGCGCCATCTTCAAACCATCTCTGGTTATCCGTCAATCCAGTGACCTGGTTTTGTGGTTATAAATGTCAATCCAGTTAACTTAATTTTTAAGGAGACAAAACATGGCAAAAGTAGTTTACAAAGATATGGTCAAAGCTTGGGGTGAAGTTATTGGGGTGAACAAACTCAACCTGGAAATCCCCGATAAAGAATTTTTGGTGTTGGTTGGCCCTTCTGGCTGTGGTAAATCTACGGCGTTGCGCTGTTTGGCCGGCCTGGAAGAAATTACCAGCGGCGAAATTTTTATTGGCGACCGCGTGGTGAACGATATTCCGCCCAAAGACCGCGACATCGCTATGGTGTTTCAAAGCTACGCCCTTTACCCCCACATGACCGTGTACGATAACATGGCCTTTGGCTTGAAACTGCGCAAAACCCCCAAAGCCGATATTGATAAACGGGTGCAGGAAGCCGCCAAAATTTTAGGCATTACCCAACTGCTGGACCGCAAACCCAAACAAATGTCGGGTGGGCAACGCCAGCGGGTGGCTTTGGGCCGGGCCATTGTGCGCGACCCCGCCGTGTTCTTGCTGGATGAGCCGCTCTCTAACCTTGACGCCAAACTGCGCGTACAAACCCGCGCCGAAATTTCAAAACTGCACCAACGGCTGGGCACCACCTTTATCTACGTCACCCACGACCAGGTAGAGGCGCTTACCATGGCCGACCGCATTGCCGTAATGCGCGATGGCGTGCTGCAACAGGTTGATAGCCCCTCGCACCTGTACGAACACCCCGGCAACGTGTTTGTGGCCGGCTTCATCGGCTCGCCCGCCATGAACTTCTTCAGCGGCACCGTAACCGGCACCGTTGACGAAATGTACGTGGATTCCGGCGTAGTCCGCCTGCGGTTGGGCCAGGCCGAAGTGGAACAACTGGGCGCGCAAAGCATTGGCCGCGAAGTATTGTTCGGCGTGCGCCCCGAAGACATCCATCACCCCAAATACAAGCCCACCGGGGTGCGAGAACAACTGGTAGAAGCCACCGTAGACGTTACCGAGTTGATGGGGAACGAAATTTTTGTTTACCTGCAAGCCGGCGAACAAAACTTTATTGCCCGCGTTGACCCGCGCTCGGATTTACGCGCCGGCGATAAAGTGCAAATGGCCTTTAACATTGACAAAATCCACGTATTTGACCGCAACACCGAAAAGAACATCGCCACCCCCGCCGACGACCATTAATCGCCGGTGTCGCCGCATTAACGCCAACAGGGAAGCCCAACCAGGCTTCCCTGTTTTTTTGGGCAAAACCCAATAATTGAGGTATTATAACCACCTAAATTTGGTCTAAAAACATTTTACAAATAAGGATTTTAAATATGTTGGTTACACTGATAATTATGGACGGTTGGGGCCTAAACCCCAGAAAAGATTACAACGCCATTGCTCTGGGGAATACCCCTTATTTTGATTACATCTGGAACAACTGGCCCAGCGCCACCCTGGAAGCCTCCGGTGAAGCCGTAGGGCTGCCCGCCGGCCAAATGGGCAACTCCGAAGTTGGCCACATGAACCTGGGCGCCGGGCGAATTGTGCCGCAAGACCTCACCTACATCAACGGCCTCATTGCTGGCGGCGAATTTTTTGACAACCCGCCGATTAACGCGGCCATTCAACACGCCATTGATAACAACACCAGCCTGCACCTGATTGGCCTGCTCTCCGATGGCGGCGTGCACAGCCACCAAAAACACCTGTACGCCCTGCTGCAACTGGCCAAACAAAAAGGGCTGGAACGCGTATTTGTCCACGCTTTGCTCGATGGCCGCGACACCCCGCCCCGCAGCGCCGCCGAATACCTCAGCCAGCTTGAAAAACAAATCCGCAAAATTGGCTGCGGCACAATTGCCAGCATCACCGGGCGCTACTACTCCATGGACCGCGACAAACGCTGGGAACGCACGCAACAAGGCTACGATGCCGCCGTGCATGGCCGGGGCAAAACAACCGCCAAATCCGCCGCCGAAGCCATCGAAGCCTCTTACGCCGCCGGCGTTAATGATGAATTTGTGCTGCCCGTGGTTATTGTGGATGATGCCGGCGCGCCCAAAACCACCATCAAAGATAACGACGCCATCCTCTACTTTAACTTCCGCGCCGACCGCGCCCGCCAGCTAACTCTCGCCTTGACCGACCCCGGTTTTACCGGCTTTGTTGACCCCAACCGGCCCAAAAACCTGAAGATGGTCACTTTTATGAATTACTACAACAATCAGGTACCGGAGTTTGCCTTTGAAGTGCCGGAACCCACCAACGGCCTGGCCGAAACCATTGCCGAAGCCGGACTCAAGCAATTTCACAGCGCCGAAACCGAAAAATACGCCCACGTTACCTACTTTTTCAACGGCGGGCGCGAAGAACCCTTTGCCGGCGAAGTGCGGGAGCTGGTGCCCTCGCCCAAAGTGCCCACCTACGATTTGCAGCCCGAAATGAGCGCCCGTGGCATCACCGAAAAGGTGGTGGCTGCCATAAAAACCGGCGAATACTCATTTGTGCTGGTAAACTTTGCCAACCCGGACATGGTGGGGCATACCGGCTTTTTGGATAAAGCCATCATCGCCTGCGAAACCGTGGACGACTGCGTGCGGCAGGTGGTAGAAGCCACCGTCAATATGGGCGGCGTGGCGCTGGTTACGGCTGACCACGGCAACTCGGACCAGATGCTTGATTACGATACCGGCAAACCGCACACCGCGCACACCACCAACCTGGTGCCGTTTATTTACGTGGCCAACCAAAAACCGGATTGGCGCTTTGCCAACGGTAAACTGGGCAACGTAGCGCCCACCGTGCTGGAACTGCTGCAAATCCAGCCGCCGGCAGCCATGACGGAACCCTCGCTGATTAGAAAATAAAAAACCGGGCGGTGGCCCGGTTTGAGTTTGAGCTTGCGTTTAAATTAAAGGCTGGAGCCGGATGGTTCCAGCCTTTTTTTTGCCGGTTCGGGGTTAACCGGCAGCGAAAACCAAAACAACGTGCCTTTGCCGGGCGTTGAGTTTACCCCAATATCGCCCCGGTGCGCCTCGACAATGCGTTTGCAAATAGCCAACCCCAGGCCGGTTGATTGCTCGCCGCCGGTGGGCCGCGTGCTAATCCGCTTGTGGCTAAAACCTTTGAACAAATGCTGAATTTCGTTGGATTTTATACCCGGCCCTTCATCTTTTATGCCAACCCACACCACCTCCGGCTCTTTTTTGCCAATGATTCTAATGGCGGTGCCGGGCGTGGAATACTTGATGGCGTTATCAATCAGGTTGGCAATTACCTCGCCAATTTTATTGGTATCGCACCGGCATTCTATCATCGGGCCGGCGTAATCTTCTGTTAGCGTAATATTTTTTTTGCCGGCCAAATAGCTAAAATCGCCGGCATAATCTTGCAGCAACTCAACAATATTCACCGGCTCAAGGTTAAGCGACACCTCGCCAAACTCAATTTTGGTCACGTCCAAAAATTCGTCAATCATGTGGAGCATCCGCGAGGTTTGCTTGTTGATAATGGTCAGGTATTTGGCCAGGCTGCCCCGATCCATGTTTTCAATATCGCTTAAAAGAACATTCACAAAGCCGGTTACCAGGCTGAGCGGGCTGCGCATTTCGTGGGCCACAATGCCAAACAAAAAACTGCGCTGGGTCACATCGCGCACCACGCTGATTACCTGCGATAACTGCCCGTTGCCGGCATGAATAAAGGTGGACACAACTTCGGTGGTTAAGGTTGAGCCATCGCGGGTGAGCATGGGCTGTTCAATCCGCATTTCGGCAATGCCCGCCGCCAGCGTGGCGGCCTGTTTTTGATTAAATACACCAAAATTGATGTCATCAGTGAATAAAAATGAAAACGGCTTGCCATAAAATTCCTGGGGTTGATACCCAAAAATCTCCGTGGCTGCGTGGTTTACATATTCAATCACATAGCCGGGCATTTTTAAACTGAATACGGCATCGGCCATGGTATTGGTGAGCGTGCTCAAAAACTCCTGCGATTCGCGTAACGCCTGGGTTTTTTCTGTAACCTTTTGTTCCAATTGCCGGCGGTAGGCTTCGTTTTCGGCTTTGAGGCGCTCTTTTTCTTGCACCAGCCGCCGGTGTTCTACGGCTTGCTCCACGGTTAGCAGCAACTCCGTTTTGCTGGTGGGTTTGGCCAGATAATCAAACGCGCCCAACCGAATCGCTTCGGCGGCGGTTTCATACGAGGGGTTGCCGGTCATTAAAATCACCGGCGCGTTGGGGTAATGGTCCCGCGTCCATTTTAACGCGACCAAACCGCTGCTGTCGGGCAAAATAATATCGCACAGCACGGCATCGCAATCAACCATTTTTTCGGTAAATTCCTGGTAACTGGCGGCAGTTAATACCTGATAACCGGTAAATTCAAGGCGTTTTTGCAGCGAGCGCCTGACAATTTCTTCATCGTCCAGAATCATTACGATAGGGGGCTTATTTGTAACCGAAATTTCCACAGGCGGCATCCTTATATTGACTGAAACCCGGCGTGTCGCTCGCCAAGGTTGAGGGCCGGCGCATTTTTATGTTTTTTTAACCCGTTACAAAAGTGATCGGGCGGCCAGGGCCGCGCCAATGATGCCGGCTTCGTTCAATGATTTGGCCGGAACAATTTCGGCTTTGGTTTGGAGATAGGGCAGAAATTTATCGAATTTTTTGCTAACGCCGCCGCCAATAATAAACAGATCCGGAAAGAACAGGGCTTCCATTTCAAACAAAAAATCGTTAACGCGCTTGCTCCACGCCTTCCACGATAAGTCTTCGCGTTTGCGGACACTATCGGCGGCCAGGTGTTCGGCGTCTTTGCCGTTGATTTTCAAATGCCCAAATTCGGTGTTGGGCACAAGTTTGCCATCAACAAAAATGGCGCTGCCAATGCCGGTGCCCAGCGTAATCACAATCACCACGCCAGAACAGCCGGCCCCGGCCCCAAATTCCATTTCGGCCAAACCGGCGGCATCGGCATCATTCAGCAACAGCACGGGACAGCCGGTTTTTTCGCTTAACAATTTTTGGGCCGGCGCGCCAATCCACGATTTATCCACATTGGCGGCGGTGAGGGTTATTCCTTTTTTAACCACCGCCGGAAACGTGCAGCCAATGGGGCCGGCCCAGTTAAATTGCCGCGCCACCTGCGCCACTACCTCGCCCACCGCCGCCGGAACCGAGGGTTCCGGGGTGGGAATCCGGTATCGTTCGGTTAATAATTGACCGGTGGCCACATCAACCAGCGCTCCCTTTATCCCCGATCCGCCAATATCAACGCCCAACATATCCATTTTAGAAGCTCCTTTGCTGTTTGATAAAATTTTAACCCGAAACCACCCCAGAGGCAAGCATTATTATTAACGGGTAGGTTGAAGGAATTTTTGCCAGGCCCGTATAATAAGTGCGCGTAAAATTTTTTGCCGGAGGCATTGATATTTGGCACACCGCAATATTTTGGGGCAATTTATGCCCGCGTTTTTTTTAATTTTTCTGGGAGCGACCTTATTTTTTCCAATTAACCGGCAGGTTTTGGCGGCAACTCACACCCCTGCCGCCAGCCCCACGCCAACCGCCCGGCTGGTTTGGGTAGGCCGGCTAATCAGCAATACCCGAGGCGTTACCGAAGGACAAGGTTCCATCTTTAGAGTCTCGGTTCAGGGCATTTTGGATACTCCCATTGAGCTACGCAACGGCGATCAAATCATCACCGCCAAATCCGGCAGCAAACCCGAATACGGCCCGTTTGCCGCCGAATTTGCGCCCGTAATGAAAAGCACGTGGACCGTGAGCGTGCCGGCTATTGGGGCCAGCCTTCAGGTTGAAGCGGATAATTACAACATGGCCGTTATTGAGTTTGGGCAGGTGCCGGTCAGCGCCGCCACGCCGCCAACGGCTACGCCCACCGCCACGCCGCTGGGCGCAACCAACTGGAGTGGCCAAAAAACCGGCGAAGTATCGGGCGGCGGCGTGTCGTTTGCCCGCCTGCTGGTTACGGTAGCCGGGCGAGATGCGCAGCCGGTGCAATTGGCCACGCTTACACAGGTGGTTAACACGGCCAACACCGGCCAAAAACCCGCCGAACTCGGCCCCAACACCGTTGAATTTACCGGGTTAACGCCCGGCTGGTACATTATTGACCCGCTGGGGCTGAACGCCTCGTTTAAGGTGGAATTAAAACCCAACATCGAAACCCGCGTGGAATTTAAACCGGCGGCAACTTTAACGGCCACCCTGCCCGTTGCCTCGGCGACCACGCCGCCGCCCACGGTTACACCGCTGCCGCCCACCGCCACCAATCCGTTGCCCACTCACACCCCGCCGCCGGCACCCGCCACGCCAACACCAACGCCCACACCACCCCCAACCGCGCCGCCCACTGCCACCGCCACACCGATTGTGGCCCCCACGCCGGTAACGCGCTGGCTGGGCGTGGTGGACCGGCGCACCGCTACCAACGGCGGTTCCAGTTCGATGGCGGTTAAAGTAACCGGGATTGAAGGGCTGGCCGTGCGCCTCAACCGCACCGACAGCGATCTGTGGCCCGAACAACGCTGCCTCACCGGCGAAAACAACCAACCGCAGGATACCTGCACCTTTAAAAACCTGCCGCAAGGCTGGTACACCATCAACCCCGAAGGCGTGCCGGCCAGTTTGCCGCTTCAACTGGGCGCATCCGAAGCGGTGCAGGTGATGTTCAATGTTGAAAAGCTGCCGCCAGGCATTACCGGCTGGCAGGTTAAAGAAAATCAAAACACCAACCTTTCCATGGCCCAGCCCAAAACCGAAGGAGTCATCCGGGTAAAAGTGATGGGCCAGCCGGGACAAATTGTGTCGCTGCACTCCATCCGGTTGAACACCATCCACTACTGCGAAACAACCCACAATCCGGTATTGGGCGCGCCGATCTGTGAATTTGGCCGGCTTGGCCCCGGCGTGTACCAGGTAGAGGCCTTGCACACCGGCGCGGAGCATCGCCTGTTTGTGGATGGCGCGGGGCTGGCCGAACTTGAATTTGCGCCCAACGCCACTTACGCCACCCAACCCATGCAGCCCGTATTTGGCGCGGGTGCGCGCCCACGCTCGATTACTCCAACCGTGACCGCCACCACGCCGCCGATAGTAACCCCTGCCGCGCGCGCCATCCCCCCAACCGCTACGCCCACGTCCACTGTTATGCTCACCGCCACCGTGGCCATCAGCACGCCCGCGCCGGCTCCGGCCTGGCAGGCGCAGGTTGTAGAACGGGTAACAACCGGCGCGGGCGCGATTGGCGTGCGGGTTGTGGGCTTAAAAGATCACCTGGTAATTTTGCATAGCGGCAGTTGGCAAAGCCAGCCGCAGCCCACCGGCACCAAACCGGAGTTGGGCGATTTTGCCACCGAGTTTGGCGGCCTGCCGCCGGCGGAATATCTGGTTGAACTGGTGGGGCTGGCCCAATACAAAGTGGTACTGGGCGGTGGCGAGTTTGCTCTGGTTGAGTTCAGGTACAAATAACCGTTTGTTGTAACCAAAAACGCCCTTCGGTTTTTGGCCGAAGGGCGTTTTCTTTTACAAATAAAACCGATAAGCTGCCACTAATTGAGCAAAACTTCTTCCGGGGTGGGTACGGACAACAACGCCTCGTTCAGCGGATTGGCCGGAGTGAGCGCGTGCGTCAGCACCTCGTCAATGGTTTCGGCCATAAAAAAGGTCATATCTTTGCGCACATCCTCCGGCACGTCATCCAAATCGGCCTCATTGAGTTTGGGGAAGATAACGGTTTTCAGGCCGGCCCGGTGCGCCGCCAGAATTTTTTGCTTTAAGCCGCCAATCGGCAACACCTGCCCCTGCAAACTCACTTCGCCGGTCATGCCCACCTCGGAGCGCACCGGTCGCCCGGTAAACAGCGACACCAGCGCCGTAACCATTGTTACCCCCGCCGAGGGGCCATCTTTGGGCACCGCGCCCGCCGGCACGTGCAAATGGATGTCGGCGTTGTTAAATTTTTCAGAATTGATGCCCAAAGGAGCGGCCTGCGAGCGCACGTAACTGAGCGCAATTTGGGCGCTTTCTTTCATAACATCGCCCAAATGGCCGGTGAGCGTCAGCCGGTCTTTGCCGGGCATGCCGGTGGCTTCCACAAAAAGCACATCGCCGCCCACCGCCGTAACGGCCAGGCCGGTAGCTACCCCGGCCTTTTCGGTGCGGAGCGCCGCCTCAAAATGAAATTTGGCTTTGCCCAAATATTCGGCCACCTGCTCCGGCCCAATAGTAAAGGCCACTTCGCCACCGTTTGAATTTGAAGGCGCATCGCCGGCGGCAACCTTGGTGGCAATTTTGCGGGAAATCCGGCCAATTTCGCGCTCAAGGTTGCGTACCCCGGCTTCACGGGTGTAATCGTGAATAATCCGCCGGACGGCATCTTCATTCAGGCTGATTTCATCGCTGCGCAGGCCGTTGGCCTTAATCTGGCGCGGGATGAGGTAGCCTTTGGCAATTTCAATTTTCTCAAACTCGGTGTAGCCATCAAGCTGGATTAGCTCCATCCGGTCCAGCAACGGGCCGGGAATAGTATCGAGCGTGTTGGCGGTGGCAATGAACATCACTTCGCTCAAATCAAAATCAACATCCAGGTAGTGGTCGCGGAAGGCAAAGTTTTGCTGCGGATCAAGCACTTCCAGCAGGGCGCTGCTGGGATCGCCGCGCCAGTCTGAGCCGATTTTGTCCACTTCGTCCAACATAAAAACCGGGTTGCGGGTTTGGGTGCGCTTGAGCGCCTGGATGACGCGGCCCGGCATAGCCCCAATGTAAGTGCGGCGGTGGCCCCGGATTTCGGCTTCGTCGCGCACGCCGCCCAAACTCATGCGGGTAAACTCGCGGCCCAGAGAGCGGGCAATGCTGCGCCCCAGGCTGGTTTTGCCCACGCCGGGCGGCCCAACAAACAGCAAAATCGAACCGCCGGCGCGATCCTGTTCGCGGCCCGCCTCAATGGTTTCATCGTTGAGGTGACGCTCAAGGCGCAGTTTGCGTACCGCCAAATATTCCAGAATGCGCTGCTTTACGTCGTCCATATCGTAGTGGTCGGCGTTGAGCACCTGGCGAGCGTGGGCAATGTCCAGGTTATCATCAGAAAGTTTGCTCCAGGGCAGTTCAACCATCCAATCCAGGTAAGTTTGGATAACGCCAAACTCGGCGGATTGCGGCTGCAATTTTTCCATGCGGTTGAGTTCGCGCAGGGCTTCTTTTTTAGGCTCATCGGGCATGCCGGAATTTTCTATTTTTTCGCGGTATTCCTGCACAATGGCCTCGTCGTCATCGTCGCCCAATTCTTTTTGAATGGCCCGCAACTGCTGGCGCAGGTAAAACTCGCGCTGCGATTGATCGAGCTTTTCCTGCGTGTCGGAGCGGATGCGCTGCCCAATTTCCAGCACTTCCAGTTCGTGGCTCATTAAGCGCACCAGCAGCCCCATTTTTTCAACCAGGTTGTCTTCCAGCAGAATATCAAGCTGGTCGTCAAAATCCAGCCGCATGTTCGAGGCGATGGTGTACACAATAATGCGCGGGTCGTCAACCTGTTCTAAAAACTGGTTAACTTCGTTGGGCACTTGCGGCAAGTGCTCAACAATTTGGGCCGATAGCTCCAGAATGCGGCGGCGGTAGGCCTCGATTTCGGGTTCCTGATCGTCGCTGGCAATGTCGGGCAACAGCGAGACTTTGGCTTTGAGAAACGGCTCGGTTTCCGTCCATTCATCAATTTTTATGCGTTCAATACCCTGCACAATAATTTGCTGGGTGCTGCCGTCGCGGTCGCTGCGCATTACCCGGTGAATACGGGCCAGCACGCCCACATCGTAAAGTTGCTCGGTGCCGGGTTCGTCAACCTCCGGGTATTTTGAGGTGACTAAAGCAATCTGGCTGCCTTCTTTAACTGCCCAATTCACCAGCTTAACCGACCTCGGCACGCCAATGTTGAGCGGCAAAATAATAAACGGAAAGGCCACAGTACCGCGCAAAGGCAAAACCGGAATTTCACCATCAATTAGTTCGGTGAGTTGTTTGCGTTCACCTAACAGGTCATCTAATAAACTAAACACAGGCATTTTCTCCTTAATGTACTGCTGCGCCTTTTAACTTTATCAGCGTATTATACGGAGGCACTGTTAGATTTGCATTAGAATGGTTTTTGGCCCAATAAAAAACGGAGCCAGAGTTCTGGCTCCGTTTTGAGGGACGCGCCGCGTTACTTATTCAACTTTTACGGTTTCGCGCAGTTGCGATTTGAGGGCGGCTATCTGGTCTGTAACCTGGCTGATTTTATCAAAAAGGGCCGCGTTGGCTTTGATGCCTTCATTAATAAGGAAGGCGGCGCTTTCTGAGCGGCTTTTGGTAATATCGGCTTCAACCAGCACATCCAGGTAGCGCAGGCTGTCGTCGTTTACCCGCACCATCACCACATTGGCCCGGTCTTGCAGGGCGGTGCCCAACGCTTTGCTAATGGTGTTAACCTGTTTTTCAACCTGTTTCACCGCTTCGTTGATGGTTTCGCTCACGGTGGCTACGGTTTTTTTTGCGGCTTCGGTGGCCTTTTTACCGGCCTCGTCAATGGTATCTTCAACCGAGCTCTTGCTTTCCGGGGCTACGCCTTCGGTTTCGACGTCGTTTTCATTTAATTTGTCAGACATTTTTTACGCTTCCTTTCAAAAAAGCTACTTTAGATTACGTGTAATTTTGTAATTATATTACAACTATTCTTGTTATCTGTCAATACCCTAACCGGGTTTCACAGAATTGCCTTTTTCACTGTTCATTACGCGCCACCGCAAAAAAAGTTGCGAAAACTTGTTTTGTTGGGCTGATGTGATTATGATTCCGGCCAATTAGGCAATCGGCTAATCATGGGTAAACTAATAACTTATGCTCACCCAACACATTCTTATCCGTTTTAAAGTAATATTGATGGCGTGGGCAGCGGGCTGGCTGGCGCTAACCGCCTGCGCCTCGGCTACCGGCAACTTCGGCTGGAACAGCGAGCCGCCCGCACCTACCGCCACAGCCACCCCGCTGCCCACGCCGGTAAAAATTTTTCAGGCCGCCATTTCCGCCGATGGGCAAGTCGTGCTGCCGCTGCCGCCGCAGGTGTTCAGCTTTCAATCGGCGGGGCTAACCGGCACCGTGGCCGAAGTTTACGTGCGGCCCGGCCAATCGGTAAAAAAAGGCGATTTGCTGGTAAAAATTGATGAAACCGACCTGCGCCGGGCGCTCGATAAAGCCACCGCCGCGCTGGCTTCCACCGAAGCCCAGATTACCAGCGAAGAAGCTCCGGCGCTGCCCGGCGATATTGCCGAAGCCCGCGCCAATTTAGAGGCCATGCGAACCGAGCTAAAGCGGCTAAAGGAGTTGCCCTCGGAGGACGCCGTTACCCAGGCCGCCGCCGACCTGCGCCTGCGGGAAATCGAATTGAAGCAGGCCCAGGAAGCCTACGATAAAGTGGCTTACGCCCAAAGCGTGGGCATGAGTCCGCAGGCCGCCGATTTGCAACGCTCCACGCTCAACTATCAGCGGGCGCAGGCCGTTTACAACGAAGCCACCCAGCCGGCCACCGTCTCCGAGTTGGCAAGAGCGCAAGCTAACGTGGCCCAGGCCCAAAGCGCGCTTGATAAACTGCTCAACGGCACCCGCCCGGAGGTAAAAGCCGCCAACAGCGCCCGCCTCAACGAAGCCAAACTCCAGGTGGCCGAAGCCCGCGATAACCTGGCCAAAGCCGTGCTGGTTGCGCCGTGGGATGGCGTAATTACGGTGGTGAACGGCTCGCCGGGCGTGTCCACCGGCAACGCCTCCATCACCATTGCCCAAGTTGAGCCGCTTCGGTTTGTAACCACCAACTTCAGCGAGCGCAACCTCAGCGATGTAAATGTGGGCGATAAAGCCACCATTTACCTAAAAACTTATCCCAACGTGCCGTTTCCGGCGGTCATCCAGCGCATCGAACTGGAATCTACCCAAAAAGATGGCGACACGGCGCTGTTCACCGTGTACCTGGATTTTAACCACGCCGATTTTGCGGTGCGCCCCGGCATGACGGGCCGGGTAGAAATTGCCATTCCTGCCGAAAGTTAATTTGCGAAAGGATGGGTGAACGCCCATTGCCGTTCACCGTTTGTTATGAAGCCACTCCAAACCTGGCGTGCCCCGGACAGATGGTTGGCCGGGGCGCTGTTTATTGCCGGCCTGATGTTGTACACCGCCACGCTGGCCCCATCCGTAACCACCCTGTTCGATGACAGCCTGGAGTTTCAACTGGTTACTTACCAGTTGGGCATTGCCCATCCCACCGGCTACCCGCTCTACACGCTGCTGGGCAAGCTGTTCACGCTGCTGCCGGTGGGCAACGTGGCCTATCGCGTTAACTGGATGAGCGCCGTTTTTGGCGCGGCCACCGTGGCGCTGTTGTATCTTTTCATTTTAAAACTGATGCCGCCCGCCCGTTCGCTGCGCGGTCAAAGCGCCGTTAATTGGCCGGCGCGACTGGGCGCATTCATTGGCGCGGCGCTGCTGGCCGTGGGGCTGGTATTCTGGCAGCAGGCCACCCTGGCCGAAGTATACACGCTCAACGCCTTTTTTGTGGCGCTGTTGTTGCTGCTGACCACCGCCACAGATTCGCCGTGCCGGCTTTACGGGCTGGCGGTGGTGGCCGGGCTGGCGCTTACCCATCACCGTACCAGCGTGTTGTTGCTGCCGGCGCTGGCCCTTTTTTTGCTCCTCTCCGACAACCGCGCCCGGCTGTTCCGCCCCAAAATCATACTCATCTGCGGGCTGCTCTTTATCGCGCCGCTGCTGCTGTACCTGTATTTGCCGCTGCGCGGGGATGTTGGCTCGCTCGATGGCACGTATCAAAATACATGGGCCGGCTTTTGGCGACAGGTGACGGCCAGCGGCTACAACACCTTTATTTTTGGCAATCCCTTTAACCAAAACCGCAACCTGGCTTTTTACTGGAATTTGCTGGCCGACCAGCTTTACACCACCGTGCCGGGCGTAATCGGGCTGGCGGTTTTGGCCCGTTTTGGGCGACTCCGGCTGCTGGCGCTTACCGGCGCGGCGTTTGTTACCTACTTCATCTTCAACCTGTTTTACAACGTGGCCGATATTGAGGTGTTTTGCATTCCCAATTTTCTTATTTGGGCGGCGTGGAGCGGCGTGGGCGCGGCCTTTTTGCTGCAAACCGCCGCCGGACTCAAAACCTCTCGGTGGCGATGGGGCAGCGTTATTGTTTTGTTGCTTGTTTTTGGCGGGCTGCTGTGGCAACTGGCTCGTCCCAACGCCGCCGCCGTGCGCGACCAGCACGGTTGGGCCGTGCACGATTACGGCATTGACATGCTGCGCCAGCCGTTGCCGCCCAACGCCGCCGTGGTGGGGCTGGTGGGCGAAATGACGTTGCTGCGCTACTTTCAGCAAACCGAAACCATTCGCCCCGACCTCACCCCCATCAACGCCGACCGTGAAACCGACCGGCTGGCGACGGTGGAAAATTTATTGGCCGCCAATCGCCCGGTTTATTTAACGCGAGAGTTGCCCGGCGCTGCCGAAAAATGGTCGTTGGGCGCGGTGGGGCCGCTTATTCAGGTGAATCCCCGGCCCGTTACCCAACTGCCGCCGGCGATCAGCGCCGTTAATCAGCCGGTAACGCCCCAAATTACGCTGGCGGGTTACGCCGTGGCCCGCGTGCCGCACACCGGCAGCGGGCCGGCCCCGTTGCGATTAACACTGTTCTGGCAGGCCACTGCCGCCATTCCCACCGATTTAAAAGTTTCGGCGCGATTGCTCTCACCGGACGGGGCCGAGTTGGCCGCCGTTGATGCCGTGCCGGTGCATTTTGCCTACCCCACCTCGCGCTGGCGGCCCGGCGAAATTGTTGCCGACGTGTACGACCTGCCGCTGCCGGCCACCGCTCCGGCGCAGGCCACGCCGCTGCTCATCTGGTACAACCCGGCCCAAAACACCGCCGAAGTTGGCCGGGTTGAACTACCGGCCATCCCGCTGGATTAGTAGTATTTTTTACAAACTTTTTATCAAAAAATCTTGACTCCCCCGGCTAACTGTGTTATGATTATCCCCGGTTAACCGTTAACATGTAAATATCTGGTAATTACTCATCCAGAGGGGTGGAGGGAACGGCCCAACGAAACCCCGGCAACCTGACCGGCTAGCAAATAGCCGGTGTTCGGTGCCAAGTCCGTCAGAAGAAAATTCTGGAAGATGAGAGCAAGTGTATTGTTGCGCAAGCCTCTTCTTTAGGAAGAGGCTTTTTTTATAACCCAAAAAGGAGACGTTTAATGACCCGCAAAAATCTTGGCACTCAGGTGGTTCACGCCGGCGAACAACGCGTAAAATCGCACCACGCGCTGACCAACCCCATTTACCAAACCAGTACCTACACCTTTGAAAATACGCAGGATATGATCAATTTTATGCAGGCCCACCTGGACGGCACTAAAATTGAGCGCGAGGAATACGGCCGTTACGGCAACCCCACCACCGCCGCAGTAGCCGCCAAAGTAGCCGAGCTTGAAGGCGGCGAAGCTGCCAGTTTATTTTCCAGCGGGATGGCCGCCATTACCACCACGTTGCTGGCGCTGCTTTCTGCCGGTAGCCACATCATCATCACCAATGATTCGTACCGGCGCACCCGCCAGTTTGTAACCGATTTTCTGTGTAAGTACGGCGTGGAGTGTACTCAGGTGCCTATGGGTGATTACCAGGCTCTTGAAGCGGCCATTCGCCCCAACACCAAAGTTATCCTGTCAGAATCACCCACCAATCCCTATTTGCGCGTCCTCGATTTAAAAAAGCTGGCCTCTATTGCCAAAACCCACCACCTAAAAACCATTATTGACAGCACCTTTGCCACGCCCATCAACCAGCAACCGCTGGCCTGCGGCATTGATTATGTAATTCACTCCGCCACCAAATACCTGGGCGGCCACAACGATTTGTTAGCCGGCGTGGTGGTGGGGTCAAACCAGGCGGTTAGCGAGGTCAAGGCGTTACAGGGAATTTTAGGCGATGTGATTGACCCGCACGCGGCCTACCTGTTGCTGCGCGGCCTAAAAACGCTGGATTTGCGGGTGCGGCGTCAAAATGAAACCGCCGGCAAACTAGCCCAGTTTTTGGCCCGGCATCCGGCGGTGCGCCGGGTGTATTACCCCGGCCTGGCCAGCCACCCGGATCACCACATTGCCGTTGAGCAGATGAGCGGTTTTGGCGGCGTGGTCAGCTTTGAACTGGACACCGATTTTGACGGCGCGGGCCGGTTTATTGATGCGCTCCAAATTCCGTATATTGGCCCCAGTTTGGGCGGGGTAGAAAGTTTGGTGGAGCAGGTGGCGCTGGTGAGCTATTTTGATCTCACCACCGCCGAGCGGGCCGCCATTGGCATTAGCGATAGTTTGGTGCGGCTGGCGGTGGGGGTTGAGGCGGCGGATGATTTGCTGGCCGATTTAGTGCAGGCGTTGGATAAAACTTTTCACTTTGAAACGCTGCTTCAATCGGAAGCCGGCGGCGGCGTGGTAACGCCGGTAGTGATTTTCCGCCGCTGACGGCATCAAACTTAAGCCAGGGGGCGCAACACGGCCCGCACCGGCGAACCGTCGCCGCCGGCAATTTTCAGAGGCAGGGCAATCAACTCGTAGTCGCCGTCGGGCACGCCGGTAAGCAGCAACCCTTCTAAAATAACCAGGCCGTTCTGGCGCAGGGCGTTGTGGCCGGGCAGGGTTTCGCTGGCAAGGTCATCCATCGAAGGCGCGTCGGAGCCAAACAACACCGCCCCATGCCGCCCCAGCCAGGCCGCCAGTTCCGGCGAGGGGTACACAAATTCAGCCGGAAACTCGCTAACAGGGGCATCGCTGGCCGGCGAATGAACCAGCAACCGCTGCACCCGGCTCCAATCCAGGCCGGGAAAATCCGCCGGAGTCAGCGGGCCGGCCAATTTGGGCGTAGTAACCACGGTGGCCGGGCCAAGGTAGGCCATCAGCGGCATTTGGTCAATGGCGCGCCCGGCGTTGAAAAAATGAAAATCGGCGTCGGCGTGGGTACCCAGGTGGCTGCTGAAGGTGAGCGTGGTTAAATTTACAAAATCACCGCCGCTCATAGCGGCATTCACTTGCGCTGAAAACGGGGTGTCGCCGGGCCACACCGCCAGAGTTGGAGAAATTGGGCGGGTAATATCGTAGATTTTGCGCATGGTTAAAAAGTTAGAAAATTCTAATCAATTATTTACGCTATTTTTACGCTAACACCCTTGTGTTCAAGGGTTGATTGGTGGTAAAATCATTGCATTCATTTTGCTGGTACAACCCAACGGTTGGAGCGACCATCACCGGGCTTGGCCAGCAGTCGCCCTTATTATAAACCGGCACTCAAAGAGCGCTAGGGGCGATCATTTAAGGAGCGCACCCGCGCTCCTTTTTTTATTAACGGAATAATTTTGATTATTGAGCGGGTGGTTTGGTGTTGGCCTGCCCCACCACCTGATTGAGCATAATCAACAGGGCTTCGAGTTCTCCGGCGCAACAGCAGCAATGTTTGAGGTGTTGTTCTACCGCGGGCATAACTTCGGTGGGATTGCCATGTTCTAACAACAAATCTGCATACATATCCAGCACTTCGTGACAATCCTCGCAACCAATTTCAAACTCTTCGGTTTCAAGAGCCTCTTTTAATAAAGTTTGCCATTTGTACGCTGTCATTTCTGTTTTTTCCAGTTTAAATTTCGCGCAATCATCGCCATTTTTTACTTAGACGTTTGCAACCGGGCATTCTTACTCGCTCAGTTATACAGCTTCAGGATGTAGTCAGAATCAAGCCCCAAGTCCTGCAAGCCCCGTTTCAGTTTGAGCCGGGCATCGTGCAGCAATTTGTACACGTTGTTGGCGTTGGTGTTCATTAACCGGGCCACTTCGGCAATGGGCACGTTATCCACCCGCACCGCTACCAACGCCTGCCGCTGACGGTTGGTGAGTTCCCGGTTTACCACGGTCTCGATGGCTTCCCACACCTGCCGCCGCTCGCTTTCGGTATCGGGCGGGCTGGTTTGGGTGGCGGGCAAATCCAGCACTTCTTGCAGCGATGAGCCGGTTTCGGTGATGGCGTCCAGCGAAAAATCGCGCCACTTGGCCCGGCGCAGCTCGCTGATGGTGTGATTGGCCGCAATTTTTGAAGCCCAGGTGGTAAATTTACTTTTGCCCTGAAATTTATCCAGATTTTCCTGAATTTTCAACAGCGCGTCCTGAGCAAAATCGTTGCTCATTTGCTGCAATTCGGTTTCGGCCAGGTGCCCCAGATCGCTCCGGGAGTACAGGTAAGCCAGAATGCCCCGCCGCAAGTGCAGCAGCAACTCTTCAATGGCTTGCGATTGGTGGGGATGCCCGTTGCGGAGTTCGGCCAGCCAGGCTTCGTTTGTGCGTTCCATACCATTTCTTCCCAAATAAATGTAAGGCTAAATCATAATTCACTCTACGGAAATGGGCCAACTATCAAGCGTAACGTGATCGCCCGTAATTTTGCCCTGATTCACCACCGGCAGCCGGCTAAAATCATTGACATCATACAGCCCCACGCTCAAGATGTATTGGCCCGGCGCGGCGTTGGCCGGAATTTGCAAAGTGTACGGATCAACCAGGTATTCGTTGGGCACCCAGCCCGTGGTGGGGAATTGCCCGCCGCCCGGCGGCTGATCCTGCTGGCTGAGCAGTTGGCCTCCGGCAGCGGCAAGGTGCACAAACACCGTCCAGTTTTTATCAAATGGAGCCAACGCCTGCCAGTAAAGCGTAAGCGGCACGCTGCCGCCCGGCGCTACTTTGGTTACGGGCAAATCCAGCCCCGCCAGCCGGGCCTGCCCGTTAAAATTGGCGTTTAGCGCCAGTTGCCAGGCGGACGGCTTAAAAAGGTGGGGCCGGTCGGTGGTGGTGATGGTTTGCAGCGGCAGCGAGTGGCCACCGTTCACCGCCAGTTTTTGCTGGCCGGCATCCAGCAAACTCACCGTCAGCCGATATTGCCCCGACGGCAGGGTGGGCGGCAACAGCACCGCATGCGGATCGCGCAGCAAATCGCCGGGTTGCCAGGCGGTGGCCGGCCACAGCGGCGGCTGCGCGGTTGAAAACACGGTTTGCCCGGCGGCATCCTGCAAATCTACCTGCACCGCCAGCGGGCCGGACGGAGTTACCGCCGCCTGCCAGAACAGCGTGAGCGGCAACGACTCGCCGGCTTTAAATGGGCCATCGCCCAAACTGTAGCCCACCAGCCGGGTCTGCCCGCCAAAATTGGCGTTGGTGGCGGTTTGCACCGGCAGCGCGGCCACGCCCACCGGCGGTTGTGGCGTTACCAGCGTAATTTCGGCCAGTTGCAACTCGGCGCCCGCCGGTTGGCCGGCGGAGTCCCACAAATCCAGCGGATGGGCATCGCCGGCGCGGCGCACGCTGAGCAGCAGCCGGTACGCGCCGGGCGGCGCGCCGGCAGGCGTGAGCAACCCGTGCCGGTCGGTGAGAGTATCACCGGGGGAAATATCAGTAAAAAACATCTGCCCGGCGCGGGGATGGCTGTCGCGGGTGGCCCAGGTGCGCCCGGCGGCATCTACCAGCCGCAAACTGACCAAATGCTCGCTGCCCAGAGTATCATCCTTGCGCCAGGTAAGCGCCACCGGCACAATATCGCGCCCGGCGGCAAAACTGCCTTTGCCTACCTGAGCGGCCAGCAAGGTGAGTTTACCGCCAAAATTAGCGCCGGGCGCAGCGGTCAGCGGGGTCTGCGGCGCGGCGGCCAGCGTGAGCTTGATCTCCGGGCTGTACCATTTGAGCAGCGCCGGAAAGCCCAACCCGGCAAGGGCAGCTTCGGCCTCGTCTTCCCAAATGTGGCCGCCGGCCTGGTACGCCGGAAACCACAGCCGGGGCGATTGCGCCAGAATGGCGGCCAAATCGCGGTGAAGGCGGGGCGCGTTGCCGGCCTGCGCCGACCAGCCCGCGCCCCAGCCCGGCACCTCAACCACTTGCGGGCGCGGCGGCGGCAAATAGGCCTGGTAAAACCCCATTTGCCACTGGTAACTGGCCAAAATGGTATCGGCGGGCGTGGCCACGGCAGCCACATCGCGCAGCATGGGCCGGTAGTCCTCGTTGGGGTAACGCGGCAGGGTGTAAAAACTGATCAGGCTGACCGCCGCCGGCGTTACCATGGCCGCCGCCGCCGTGCCCACCAGCCAATATTGGCGCTCCCACAACCAGATGAGGCCCGCGCCAATCAGCAGCCAGTAAGCCGGAGCCGCCAGCAGCAGGGCGCGCTCAAAAAAACGAGGGGTAAACGGGTACACCTGGTTAACCAGATACCCCGCCAGCAGCGGCACAAGCAGATAAAAAAACAGCAACGCCGCCGGTTTATATTTTGATTGCCACGCCGCCCGCGCGCCCAGCGCGGCCAAAACCAGCGCCGGCAACGCCGTCCATACGTAGGGCTGAAAATCCGGGGGCAGGTGGCCCAACCCAAACGCCACCAAATGATCGCCCACAAAACGCACCAGGTTGAGCGATACATACCCTTCAACGGCGCGTTTGTGGCCAATGTAATTAACCAGTTTGGGCGCGGCGTAAACCAGCCACGGCAAATACAGCAGCCCCACCAACGCAAACGGCGCGAGCGCGGCCCCAAAATCGCGCCAGGAGCGGCGGCGCGATTGAAAACACTGCGCCAGCGCGTATCCCAATTGGGCCAGCACCACAAAGGCGGCGTAATACATGGTGTACAGCGCCGCCGCCGTTGCCAGCAGATAGCCGGGGCTGCGCGCCAGCCGGGAGTGGTGCGCAGCAAAAAAATACATCGAAAGCGCCGCCAGCAGCGTTACCAGCCCGTACATTCGCACTTCTTGCGAATAGTACACCGCCAGCGGCATCACCGTAATAACCGTCGCCGCGGCCACGCCGCGCCGCTCATCGAACAGCCGCCGGCCCAGCGCCGCCGCCACGGGAATTAATAACGTGCCCGCCGCCACCGACAGCAATCGAGCCGGCACCGGGCCAACGCCGGTAACAACCAACCACAGTTTTAACACCAGGTAATAAAGCGGGGGATGAATATCAACGGCAGTGAGCGCCAGCAGTTGCCCCACCGGTTGGGTGGCAAAGTAAAAGCTCCAGCCTTCGTCGCCCCACAACGGCTGAAAATCAAGCCGCTGCACGCGCAGGCCAAAGCCAATCAAGGTAAACAGCAGCACCCACGCTCCCGGCGCAACCGGAAGCCATTTGCGCCCGCCCGCCATTTAATTGACCGCCAGTTTTACCACCGTCACACCGTCGCCGCCTTCGCCTTCTTGCCCGGCCCGGTAGGAACTGACCATCGGATGGCGGCGCAGTTCATCGCGCACCACCTGGCGCAACACGCCGCTGCCCCGCCCGTGGATAATCCGCACCCACGGCAGCCGGGCCAAAAAGGCTTTGTCCAGGTATTGATCCATGGTGAGCATGGCTTCTTCGGCCACCTGGCCGCGCAAATCCAGCTCAATCCCCGGCGATTCAACCGCCGTTACATCGGCGGCAGCGGCTTTTTCGGGCGCTTCCGGCGGCAAGGCGGCCTCGCGCAGTTCCAGCCCGGTTAGCGGCACCGTAGCCCTGAAATGGCCCAACTGCACTTCGGCCTGGCCGTTTTGCACAGCAATCACCTCGGCGGTGGTGGCAAACTGGGCCACGTACACCACATCTCCGGCCCGGATTGGGCCGCGCCGGGGAGCGGCTTTTTTGGCCGCCGGCGCAACCACCACCGGCGCTTTTTCTTCAACCAATTCCGCCGCCAGCGCCTCAAATTGAGCCTCAAGCTCGGCTTCGGCGGGCAGGTGAACCGGCGCGGCGCTTTCAACCACGGCGGGCCGGGATTGCTCTTCCAGTTGCCGCAACCGTTCGCGGGCGGCCTTGATTTCGCGGCGGGCATCGGCCCGGGCCGAGTTGAGAATTTCGCGCCGTTCGGCGTTAATTTCGGCCAACCGCTGCTCCAACTGCCGGTTAAATTCGATGGTTTTCTGGCGGTCGGCCTCGGCTTGCTGCCGTACCTGCCGGGCGGCCTCGGCTTGCGCCCGGATTTCGGCCAGCATGGCCTCGATTTGCCGGGCGTCTTCGCCCACCAATCCCTGCGCGGTGTTGATGATGGGCTGCGGCAGCCCCAACCGCCGGGCAATGGTAAAGGCATTCGATGCGCCGGGCAGGCCAATCCGCAGCCGGTAGGTGGGCGTGAGCGTTTCGACATTAAATTCCATACTGGCGTTGGCCACGCCGGGCGTGGTGTGGGCAAACGCCTTTAACTCGGAATAGTGCGTGGCCACAAAAGTGGTTACGTTTTTGGCCAGCAAATGCGACAGGATGGCCCGCGCCAGCGCCGAACCTTCGATGGGATCGGTGCCCGCGCCCAACTCGTCAAAAATCGCCAGCGAGGTTTCATCGCATTGCTGCAAAATATTAACCACGTTGGTCATGTGGCCGGAAAAAGTAGACAGGCTTTGTTCAATGGATTGCTCGTCGCCAATATCGGCAAAAACGCGGCTGAACACGCGCAACGTTGATCCCTGAGCGACGGGCACGTGCAGCCCGGCCTGCGCCATTACCGTGAGCAGCCCCACGGTTTTTAACGACACGGTTTTGCCACCAGTGTTGGGGCCGGTAATCACCAGCATGCCGGTTTCGGCGTTGAGCACCACATCAATGGGCACCACCGTTTTGGCGGGGAGCAGCGGGTGCCGGGCAGCCAGCAGTTTGAAGGAATCCGCCGCGCCGGGGCTGGTTAAAACTGGTTCAACCGCGCCGGTGGCGTGGGCGTATTTGGCTTTGGCCAGCGCCAAATCCAGTTCGGCCAGAGCCGCCACGGTGTGCGTTATAAACTCGGCGTGGTTAGCGGCCAGTTGGCCCAGTTCGGCCAGAATTTTGCGAATTTCGTTTTGCTCATCCAGTTGAAGCTGCCGCCACTGGTTGTTAAGGTCAACCACGGCCAACGGTTCTACAAACACGGTTGCGCCGCTGGCGCTCTGGTCGTGCACAATCCCTTTGATGCGGCCTTTAAAATCGGCTTTAACCGGGATGACGTACCGCCCGGAACGTTGGGTAATCAGCGTATCCTGCAAATATTGGCCGGCGCTGCTGGAACCGATAATCCGGTTGAGCTTTTCCATAAGGCGGCCATACGCCACGTCAATGTCGCGGCGAATGCGGGCCAGTTCCGAGCTGGCACTGTTTTTGATTTCGCCGTTGTCGTCAATGGCCGCGCTGATGGCGTTAACCACGCCGGGGCAGGGTTCAATGCGCTGGGCAATATCGGCCAGCCGGGGGAATGAATCGGCCAGGCGGGTGATGGTGCGCGATAACTCGCGGGCCGCTACCAGCGTTTGGCGGATTTCCAGCAGTTCCGGCGGGGTGAGGATGAGGCCACGCTGGCAGCGGGCCACGTGCGGGCGCACATCGCGGGCAGCGCCCACGCCCACATCTACTTTTACCGCCAGCAACCGGTCGGCTTCGGTGGTTTCGGCCTGCCATTGCTGCGCCTGCCGGAGATATGGCGACGGTTTTAAGCCACGGGCCAAATCTTTGCTGGCCGAAAACGCAGCAAAACTGGCCAGTTTTTCTAATATTTTGGGAAATTCAAGGGTGTTAAGTTGTTTTTCGTCCACCGGAGTTTTTAACAGCTATTCGCAAATACAGTGCAGACAACATTTTTGAGGATGTCGGCGCTTTTATCTAACATAAATAAGTCCAGAGATTTTACCAAAAGCCACAAAATGCGGTTGAAATACGGCATTAACGACGAACTTTGCATTTGCACGACCAGGCCCTGGCCAGTGGCGCTGGCGCCGCTGTTTTCGGCCAGGTTAACCTGAAAGAAAAATTGCATGACGCCCAAAATAATGGCCAGCCACAGCGCCGTAATAAAAATGCCCAACAACGCGCCGCTAACGTACATAATCGGCCCCACAATAAAGCGTTGCACCGGCGAGGCGTGAACTTCTTCTGCCGGCCCAACCCGACCTTTTTTCTGGGGTTTCTTTTTCTTTTCTTCCGGGGGCTTGGTAAGATACCTGATTACCAGCCGGATGGAATGGAAGCACACAATAAACATAATCATAAAAGACATCGCATCGGCCCCGATTTTGTTAAACCAGCCGGACTCAATGAAGATGTTCACGCTGAGCAGCCGGTACGTCCACAACGAAGCCAACAGCGCCAGCCAAATACTGGCCGCCGACATAAGCTGCGGCCCCACGCCGCGCAGCATACCCACAATGGCCGCCATAAACAAAATAAACAGCAAGAGCAAATCCAGGGTGTTAAAACCAAAAATTTGCATGTTTTCCCTCCGGTTAATATACAACCTGGCTAACATTAGTCGTTACCATTAGCCGCCCGCCCATGATAACATTTTTTGGCCAAAATGCCACATGGTTCAATGATCGAAGCGTTAAAAAAGGCTCACCCAGCCAAACCGGGTGAGCCTTGGATGGCCTAACCGTTAAGGCCAATAAATTGCCAGGGATTAACTCTCTACCGCCGGGCTGACGCCGGTAGCGGGCGGAGCAGCGGCTCCAAAAATCGGCGGCTCCGGTTCGTCCTTCATCATCAGTTGCCCCCGGAAAAAGCCGTCTTCATCCAGTAAAAAGCTGCTCACATCAACATTGCCCCACACTTTGCCGGTGCTCAATATTTCTAACCGGCCCGAGGCGGTAATTTTGCCGGTGACTGCGCCGCTCACCGACACATTTTCGGCAATCAGGTCGGCAGCAACTTTGGCTTCGGGGCCAACCACAATATTACCCACAGTTTGGATAAGCCCCTCTTCGCACACCCCGTCAATACGCACGCTGCCATCGCAAATCAGGGTTCCTTTAAAACTGGTATTGGGGCCAATTACCGTTTCTATTTTGTCGATGGGCGCATTTTTGCCTAAGCCTAGCACACTTGCCTCCTGAATTCTTTTTAACCACGCAAATATACTCTATCTACCGGCAAATGTCAATGCGTGGGGCAACCCGGATTTAAGTTGGCAAGGCCGGGTTTGTTTGTTATACTTTTAGTGCCGCGCTTCATTTATCCCCCAAAACCGCCTTCAAAACCACATTCGGCGTGGGCTGCACCGAGTAACTCCAACCGGCGGCACGGCACCGCAGATGAAAATTGTAGGGGCCGGCCTTGCGCTGGCCCTGAAACCGGGCGACCCTTGCGGTCGCCCCTATGCCAAAACGTTATTTTCAAGGGAGCAAACCATGGCCATAAAATATACCTATGCCGGACACAGCGCTCATTTGCTGGATATTGACGGCACTAACGTCATCGTTGACCCGTTTTTTACCAACAATCCCAGCGCCAGCATTACCGCCGCCACGGTCCCCGCCGATTTTATTCTGGTAACGCACGGCCACATGGATCACCTGGGCGATACGGTGGCCATTGCCAAACGCACCGGGGCCAAAGTGATTGCCGTCGGGGAGCTGACCAAATGGCTGCAAAAGCAGGGCGTTCCCAACATTCACAGCCAACACCTGGGCGGCGGGTTTAAACATCCCTTTGGTTACGTAAAACTGACCATCGCCCACCACGGGTCGGAGCTGCCCGATGGCAGTTACGGCGGCAACCCGGCTGGCTTTTTGATTACCGCCGCTGGCAAAAAACTTTATTTTGCCGGTGATACCGCCCTGTTTTTGGATATGCAATTGTACGGCAATGAGGGAATCGATTTGTTTGTAACGCCCATTGGCGATAATTTTACCATGGGGCCGAACGACGCGCTGCAAGCGGTGAAGCTGGTAAAACCCAAAATGGTGGTGCCCTGCCACTACAACACCTGGCCGCAAATAGCTCAGGATGGCGAAGCCTGGGCCAAACGGGTTGAAGCCGAAACCGGGGCCAAAGCCTTTGCCCTCAAACCGGGGCAATCCCTTAGCCTGTAAGCGCGGGCAAACTTACGCCCCGGCAGCCGCAATCATCCGGCTTAACACGCCCAAAATCTGCCGGGCGTAGGTGGGATCAAACCCCAATTTGCGGCTGCCAAACACCGCCCCAAACAGGCCGCCATCCGCTTGATCGGCGGTTTCGCCTCGCCGGGCCTTTAATTCGGCTTCGCCCAGCAGCGCCGGGCCGGGCACTACCGCAATTTCCGGCGGCAGGCCGTACCGCCGGCGAAATTGAGCCTCGGGGAAGTTGGCCGGCGGGTAGCCCATAGCGGCCACCACCGCCGGCAAGTGTTGGGCTTTGGCCCAAACCAGCGTGCGATTGGCCGCCGGGGACGACGCGGTGAACAGGTTAAAAAACCGATTGGCGGCGGCGTCATCACTTTTTTTATCGAGTAGCAGCACCACCCCCGCCATCCGCACCGGGAACTGCCAATCACCAAGCGCCGTTTCGCGCTCAAACGGAGGCGTGGCGGCGGCTCCGGCGCTGAACAGATGCAGGTACTCCGGCCCTGACCCAACCAGACCGCACTCGCCGTACAACAACGACATCTCTTTGGATTTTTTAAACGGGCGGGGTGGCGGGCCGGGCGAGGCCCACGGGGCTGGCACAAGCAGCGGGAATCGCGGCGGGCACACGGCCTGCATAAATACGCACGGCCCAATAATTACCCCGCTGCTTTCACAAACCCACACCCCCACATCGGTTCCGTGCGCGGCATTAACTTGATATTGCGCGGTTGCGGCTTTGGTCATAGTTGTTTCCTTAAAATTACAGCTTGTGATCACGGCGGTATTGGTGCCTGAGGGCATCAATGCTCACCAGTTGCCCGGCTTCATCCTGATAATGCCAAAATTCCCAGCCGTTGCAGGCCGGTTTGCCCAGCGCCAGCGCGGCCACTTTGTGGATTGACCCCACCACCTCGTTCATTCTTAATTGCGAATCGGCTTTGATGATGGCCGAGTGCGCCCGCAATTCTGAATACAGCGATTGCCCCACCGTGAGATATTGCGCCTCGACCAGTTGCCCAAATTTTACGCGGGGCAAGTTCCGGTTAGAAACGGTGGCGAGCAAATCGGCTTCAACCGGCGGCGGGGTAATGTCGGCCAGCCGTTGTTCGGCCAGCGCAATGTATTTGGGTTCCAGTTCAAGGCCGATAAAATTGCGGCCCAGCTTGCGGGCCATCGCGCCGGTAGTGCCCGACCCAAAAAATGGATCGAGCACAACGTCGCCGGGGTTGCTGGCCGCCATAATCACCCGGTAAAGCAACGCCTCCGGTTTTTGGGTGGAGTGCGCCTTTTGGCCGTTTATCTTCAGGCGCTCGGCTCCGGTGCACAACGGAATATACCACACATTTTGCATTTGCTTTTCTTCGTTCAGGTTTTTCATGGCGTGGTAATTAAACGTGTACTTTTTTTGGCCAGCCGATTTTTTGGCCCAAATCAGGGTTTCGGTGGCGTTGGTAAAGCGCCGCCCCCTAAAATTGGGCATGGGGTTGGTTTTGTGCCAGATCACGTCGTTTAAAATCCAGTAGCCCAAATCCAGCATAATCCGGCCCACCCTGAAAATGTTGTGGTAAGAGCCAATCACCCAGATTGTGCCTTCGTCTTTAAGCACCCGGCGGCAGCCCGTTAACCAGGCCAGCGTAAATTCATCGTACCTGGCAAAATTATCAAACTGATCCCAGCCGTCGTTAACCGCACTTACGCGGGTTTGGTTGGGCCGGATTAACTCGTTTTGAAGCTGAAGGTTGTACGGCGGATCGGCAAAAATCAAATCAACCGATTTTTCCGGCAACGCGTTTAAAAGTTCAATACAGTTTCCGCCCAAAATTTGGTTCAGGGGCAAAGCCGGGTTGGGTTGGGACACAATACGCCTCTCGCGCCAAAATTTCTGCGGACGATTGTACCGCTTTTTACCGGCTGCCACAAAAGGCGCTTCTATTTTAAACCGATGCCCCACCCCGGCTTACCATCAAATTTGACAGCGCCATAAACCGAGAGTACAATCCGGTTGTCTATACTTACTAACAATAGATGTATATACATATTATGTATAGACAAAAATATACATCCCCAAATTGCGGTTTGGTTTTAATACCATACAGGGTTGAGGAGACTTTTGATGGCTGTATTAACCAAAACCGAAGGGGTGGCTCTATATGTTCAGGTTAGAGAAACCCTGCGCGAACAAATAAAAAATGGTATACTAGAGCCGGGCCAAAAACTCCCTTCAGAAGATGAATTAGCGGCGCAATTTGGCGTGAGCCGGATGACGGTGCGGCAGGGTATCTCGGATTTAACGGACGAGGGCTTACTGTACCGGCGGCGGGGCATTGGTACGTTTGTGGCCCAGTTTCACGTTGAACGCGACCACAACAGGCTAACCAATTTTCTTGAAACCGCCCAAAACGAAGGCTTTGCCGCCGAAGTTAAGTTTTTAAGCCGGGAGGTTATCCCCGCCAGGTTAATGGTGGCTAAATCGCTGGCGCTGCAAGAAACCGAACCGGTGGTGCGCATTCAAACCCTGCGGTTGATTAATGGCCTGCCCGCAACCGTTTACGATGAGTACGTGCCGTACAAACTCTGCCCGCAACTGCTGCAAGAGGATTTGCGCTCGCGGCCGGCCTGGCAAATTTTAGAAAGCTACGGCTACACCATCAAACGGGCAACGCAAAAAATCGAAGCGCGGCTGGCCGATGTAGAAATTGCCGGCCTGCTGGGGATAGAGGAAAACGCCCCGATTCTGTACAAAACCCGCGTTATTCTGGCCGAAGATGGCGCGCCGGTTGAGTTAATTCTGTGCCACAACCGCGGAGACAGCTACTCCGTGAAAATGACTTTGGTACATTGAGGCTTTTTACTTAAACCCTGTAAAATGTAGTGGTTGGCTTGACCTTTTAATTACCAATGGAGGTAGTAAAATGTCTGTTGTTTCTTTGCCAGAAATTATGACCCCCGCATTTGAACAACGATATGGCGTGGCTGCGTTCAACGCCGTAGACGACATAACTATGGACGGTTTAATCAGGGCGGCTGAGGAATCTCGGTCGCCTTTAATTATTCAAATTTCGGTTAAAACCGTTCAATACTGGGGGGGCGATGTTATTAAAGACATGTTCACTAACATGGCCAAGCGGGTAAAGGTTCCGGTTACGCTGCACCTGGACCACTGCCCGGACCCCGCCGTTGCCAAAGAATGCCTGGAACTTGGCTGGAACTCGGTGTTATTTGACGGCTCCGGCTTAAGCTACGAAGAGAACTTTCAAAAAACGGTTGAAATTGTCAAACTGGCCCAACAAACCGGAGCCAGCGTTGAAGGCGAATTAGTCACCGTTGGCGGCGTTGAAGACGGCGTGGGCAGCGACACCGAAGGTGAGCTTTTGCCGCTGGAAAAAGAGATTGAGTTTATCCACGAAACCGGCATTTACTGCTACGCGCCGCCCATCGGCACGGCGCACGGCTTTTACAAAGCCACCCCGTCCATTCGGTATGACCGGATGCAACAACTGGTTGAGGCCACCCACATGCCAATGGTGCTCCACGGCGGCAGCGGCCTGGCCAACGACGTTTTCCAGCGGTTAATTGCGCTGGGAGCGGCCAAGGTAAACATTTCAACCGACCTCAAAAAAACCTACTCCGACGGCTTTCGCACCTACCTCGAAGCCAAACCCACCGAATACAACCCCATGAAGCTCATAAAAGCGGTGCGGGGCGATGTCATCAAAATGGCGCAAGCCTACTTTAAAATCTTTGGAAGCGAGGGCCGGGCATGACCAAAGCGTTACTTTTTGATTGCGACGGCGTGTTAGCCGATACCGAACGCGACGGGCATATGGCGTCCTTTAACCGGATGTGGCAGGAGCAGGGCATCAACTGGCAATGGGATTCGGCTCAATATGCCGAAAAAGTAAAAATTGGCGGCGGCAAAGAGCGCATGTTCAGCCTGGGCCAGGATGCGGACTTTAGGGCGGTGTACCCCGTGCCGGATTCCGACGAGGCGTGGTGGCAAATTGTAACCGGCTGGCACAAACGCAAAAGCGAAATCTACAAAGAGATGGTGGCCTCTGGCGCAATGCCGGCCCGGCCCGGCGTAAAACGGCTGGCCGAAGCGGCGCTGGCCCAGGGCTGGACGCTGGCGGTGTGCTCAACCTCGGCGTTGTCCTCGGTGCAGGCGGTGCTTCAGCACGTGGTGGGCAATGAAACCGCCGCCAAATTTGGCGGGGTTTTTGCCGGCGATGTGGTCAAAGCCAAAAAACCCGCCCCCGACATTTACAACCTGGCCGCTGAAAAGCTAAACCTTAACCCGGCCAACTGCGTGGTTATAGAAGACTCCCGCAACGGCATGCTGGCAGCCATTGCCGCCGGAATGAAGTGCATTGTTACCTACAACGACTTTACCCAAAACGAAAACTTTGACGAAGCCGCAATTGTATTATCTTGCCTAGGCGATCCCGGTGGCGAACCCGCCATCGTTGTAAAAAATCGCACCAAAGCCAACCCGGTGGGCTACTTAAGCGTGGCCGATTTGGAACAGGTTTTGGCCCAATAACATCAAGGAGGATTTTATCGCCTAATAACAATTCTGTTCCCCAATTGCCCAAAGTCGCCGTTAACCAGCCGGCGAACCACCAATCTAAAAAAATTGCCCCCATCATTCTTTGAGAAGTGAGGGCGCACCCGTTATTTTTGCAAGAGGAGAGAAAACAATGTTTGCTGATATTACTTTGGATCAAGCCCTGGCGGTTGTTGCTGCGGCTCGCAAAAAAGCCGAAGAGCAAGGCACGTTAATGGACATCGCCATAGTTGATGCCGGAGCCAATTTAAAAGCCTTTATCCGCATGGACGATGCTTTTTTGGGCAGCATTGACATTTCCATTAAAAAAGCCAAAACCGCGCGCTTTTTTAACATGCCCACCGGCACTCTGGGCAACGCCGCGCAACCGGGCCAACCCTTGTATCACATCGAATTTTCAAACGGGGGGTTGATTACTTTTCCGGGTGGCCTGCCGCTCAAAAATAAAGACGGCATCATCGTCGGTGCGATTGGGGTTAGCGGCAGCACGGTAGAAGATGACTTTGAGGTAGCCAGCGCCGGGGCAGCAGCGTTATAACGCGTCAAACATGGGCTATTCCCGCGCCCCACTAAAAAACGGCGCGGGAAACTCCCCACGGCAACCTGGTAATTTTTGCGGTTAAATAACATTTTGTTGTTGGCAAACAGTTCAAAGAGGAACAATATGGCTCACACCAGTCTTGAGATCACCGAATTTATTGTGCGAACAATAGGCGCAGTTGCCATAGAAAACCGCACCTATTTTTCCGAACTTGATGGCGTTGTGGGTGATGGCGATTTTGGCACTTCGATTGCCACCGGCTTTGAAGCAGTAACCATAACCAAGTGGGATAGCCTGAACCGCTCCAGTCCCGGCAGCTTTCTCAAAGATGTGGCCCAAACTTTTATGGGCAGCGTGGGCGGAGTTTCTGGCAGCATTTGGGGTACGGCCTTTTTGCGGGCCGGCGTAAAAGCCGGCGATGCCCAAGAATTAACCCGGGACGATGTGCTGGAGATGCTTTGGTCCGCAATCGAGGGGATGAAAAAACGGGGCAAATCGGATTTGGGCGATAAAACCCTGCTCGATGCCTTTATCCCCGCCACCGAAGCCTTGCAAGAAGTGCTCAAAAATGGCGGAACCGCCCTTGATGCCCTGAAAAGCGCCGCGCAAGTTGCTCGCCAAAAAACCGAGGAAATCAAACCCTGGGTGGCCAAACGGGGCCGGGCTTCGTACACCGGCGAACGGAGTTGCAACACCTACGATGCCGGCTCGATTGCCATTGCCGTAATCGCCGAAAAACTGGTTGAAGTGTGGGATACAATCTAACAGGATAAAACTCCAGCCGGGTTGTAGCAGCAGCCTGGATGGAGTACCTGAGTTTAAAAAATGTAAAGGCCGGGGCTACCCGACCTTTACCCAGGAATGATATGAACACGCGGGGCGGCTGTAGCAGCAGCCTCCCCAACAGCTTATGGATTACCCGTTGCCAGCGACAACGTTTGCAAGCCGTGGCTGCTTTGTGTCTTTGATATAGTATCACACTTTGGCAGATTTAGCCAAGCACATAGCGGCCTCAGTTTGTGCCGGCTTGTGGGCTTATGGCGGCTGTATTTGGCCGTGGCCCCCATCCCGGAGTACCTCGCTGGCTTAAACACACAGGAGGTATCTGGCATGACCGAAAGCCCGATTGAACGCTTAACAAAAGTCCACCCCGATTTAGAAATTTGGTGGGATTCATCACCGTTGGTTTACACCCAGTGGGTGCAAAAATTGCTAAATGCTGCCGCGCCCGCGCACCGTCCAGTACTCGAAGAGCAACTGAACCGGTTTTACAACCCGCAAAACCCCGCCGGCAGCCTGGTTAGAGGCTGCACCACCAACCCACCGCTTTCACTCACCGCCCTCAAAAGCGATCCCAAATTCTGGAACGAATGGCTCGACGACCTGATCCAGGCCAACCCCGACCTCAACCTGCCGGAAATTTGCTGGCTTACCTACAAACAGGTGGTCAAACGCGGCGCAGAAATGATGCTGCCCATCTGGCAGGCTTCGCGGGGGCGCTTTGGCTGGATTTCGGGCCAGCTTGACCCCCGGCTGTTCACCGAAACAGAGGTGATGATTGCCCAGGCCGAAGAACTGAGCGCGCTGCACCCCAACGTAATGATCAAAGTGCCGGCCAGCACCCAGGGCATTGATGTGCTCCGCGCGCTGGCGGCCAAAGGCATCTCTACCAACACCACCACCTGCTTTACCCTGCCCCAAATTTTGGCCTCGGCCAGAGCCAGCCAGGAAGGGCTGCATCTGGTGCAAAAAGGCTCGTACTACCTGCCCGAAACGGTAGACCTGAGCAAATGGCGCGCCGTGATTACCATGATGGTGGGCCGCCTCACCGAAAACGAGGCGCTGGACATTCAGGCTCGCCGGCAAGGCATCACCCTAACCTGGCAAGAAAAACACTGGTTTGGCATTGCCGTGTTCCAACAGGCTTACCGGCTGCTCAAAGAAGAGGGCTACCCCAGCAAAATGCTGGCCTGTTCAATGCGGCAGGGGCCGATAGTGGCCGGCAAACAAAAATTTTGGGATATTGAAAAACTGGGCGGCGAGGTGGTTCTCACCTGCCCACCCTACGTGCTGGAGCCGCTCCTTGAAATTGGCGACGACCTCACCTTTGAAGATATTGAAGCCGTGGAAGTGCCGCCGCAGGTGCTGGACAAAATGCTGCAAATTCCCTACGCCCTGCAAGCCTACCACCCCAACGGCATGTGGCTGGAACAATTTAACCCTCATCCGGCCACGGTTGACACCATTGCCAACTTCTCCAAAGCAATGGCCGGCCTGGAAGAATACGTAGGGCAGCGAATGGCCGTGGTCAAAGGGCGCGTGCCGGCGTAACCGCACCGCCCACCCCAAATATGGTGGATTGCTCCCCTTTACCGGGGAGTTAGTTTCTCGGTTAAAAATATAAAAATTTTTTACTATAGCCACAAGGAGATTTTATCTAATGAAGAAACTAATGAACGACGCCAAAAATTTTGTGCCGGAAATGATGAAAGGCATCGCCGCGGCCAACCCCGACACCATCAAATGGGTGCCCCAATACAACCTGATTATGCGCGCCGACGCGCCCAACCCCAACAAGGTTTCTATTGTTCAGGGGTCCGGCTCCGGCCACGAACCGGCGCACATTATGGCCGTAGGCAAAGGCATGCTCGATGGCGCTTGCCCCGGCGATGTGTTTGCCGCCCCGCCCATGGGCAACGTGGTAGAATCCTCCAAACTGCTGGCTTCGCCCAAAGGCATTTTGCACATTGTTAACAACTACACCGGCGACCGCATGTCCTTTGAAACCGCCGCCGAAATGCTCGAAGCCGAAGACGTGCTGGTAAAAACAATTTATGTGGATGATGACGTTGCCGTGCAAAACAGCACCTGGACGGTGGGCCGGCGCGGCGTGGCCGGCAACTTCTTTGTCATCAAAGCGGTGGGCGCGGCCTCGGAAGAAGGCGCTTCCCTGGATGAGCTGGTTGAGCTGGGCCAAAAGGTTAACTCCGTTACCCGGTCAATGGGCATGGCGTTAACCGGCTGCACGCCGCCGGCCAAGGGGCAGCCCATTTTTACCCTGCAAGAGGATGAAATAGAAATGGGCGTGGGCATTCACGGCGAACCGGGCCGCGCCCGCAAAAAACTGGTCAGCGCCAACGAAATTGCCACCGAAATGCTCCAGGCCATTTTAAGCGACCGCAAACCCATTTTTGATGAAGACGGCAACCCCGCCGGCACGGCAGACCCCGTATTTAACAGCGGCGATGAAGTGGCGCTGATGGTTAACGGGCTGGGCGGCACCCCCATTTCAGAACTGTACCTGGTGTATGGCTACGTTCACGAACAACTGGAACAAAAAGGCATTAAAATTTGGCGCAGCTACGTGGGCGAATATTGCACCTCGCTGGAAATGGCGGGGATGTCTATTACCCTGTGCAAGGTGGATGACCAGTTAAAGAAACTCTTCCTGGCCCCCGCCGAAATCCCAATCCGCGTCTTTTAAGCTAACGCAACCCTAACCCCTGCCCCCCGTTTCTCCCCGGAGACGGGGGGCTTTTTTTTAGCCGCACCCAAGTAACGCGAGTAATTTCTATGAAAATTCACCTGTTCGCAAATTGGCCTGTTCGATGGTATGATGGGGCCGCTACGAGTTACGAGTTACGAGTGACGAGTTACGAATTCTCGTTCGCCATTCGTCATTCGTCATTCGTAGCTCGTCATTCGTCATTCGTGATTATCAAAGGAGCTGATCCTATGCGCGTAAACCACTGGCTGTTGCTGCTGCTTGGCGTTATTGCCGTAACCG
>CAZFCE010000030.1:0-332 GCA_964517605.1 uncultured Caldilineaceae bacterium
TAACCTGCCGGGCGCAAAACCTCAATAATCCCTGTCAAAAATTCGTTCCATTCGTGAAATTCGTGTTGGGGTTGAGCGTAGGTCACGTTTCAAACGTGACCTACGTTTGAAACGTCGCCATTCCACGTGGAGTCGTGGCCGTTTAACGCGGAGTCGTGACCGTTTAACGTGGAGTCGTCACCGTTTAACGCGGAGTCGCGGTCGTTTAACGTGGAGTCGCGACCGTTTAACGTGGAGTCGTCATCGTTTAACGCGGAGTCGCGACCGTTTAACGCGGAGTCGCGACCGTTTAACGTGGAGTCGCGACCGTTTAACGCGGAGTCGTCATCGTT
>CAZFCE010000030.1:432-59781 GCA_964517605.1 uncultured Caldilineaceae bacterium
TAACGTGGAGTCGTCATCGTTTAACGTGGAGTCGTGACCGTTTAACGTGGAGTCGCGACCGTTTAACGCGGAGTCGTCGCCGTTTAACGTGGAGTCGTCATCGTTTAACGTGGAGTCGTGACCGTTTAACGTGGAGTCGTGACCGTTTAACGCGGAGTCGCCCGGTTTCAGGGCGGGGGCAAAACCTCAACGCGAATGGCTCGAATTGCCCGAATACCGCGAATAATTCCTTATGAAAATTCGTTCCATTCGGTTTATTCGTGAAATTCGCGTTGGGTTTGAGCGTGAGCCGGGCGTAAGGCGAGGGCGGGCGCAAGCCCCGCCCCTGCCGGAGACCCTTCGGGCGTGCGCCCTCAGGGTGACATTCGTCATTCGTAGTTCGTCATTCGGCGGGGACAAGCCCCGCCCCTACGGTTGCCTTTCGGCGCTCGTCATTCGTCGCTCGTCATTTGTAGTTTGGTTACATGCGTTCCGGGGCGCTCATGCCCATTAGATGCAGGGTGTTGGCCAGCGTAATTTTGGCCGCCTGCACCAGCTTAAGCCGGGCCGCCGTTAGCGCCGGTTCTTCCGGGGTAACCACGCGGCAATCGCGGTAAAATGCGTGAAACGCCGAGGCCAAATCCTGAGCGTAGTAAGTAAGGTGGTGCGGCGCCAGATTTTCGGCGGCGTGAGCAATAATTTCGCGCAGGCGCAGCATTTGCCGCACCAGTTCCAACTCCGCCGGATGCGTGAGCAGCGCCACGTCGCCGCCCGCCGGCGAAGCGCCCTCTTCGGCGGCTTTGCGGAAAATACTGGCAATCCGGGCGTGGCCGTATTGCACGTAATACACCGGGTTATCGCTGCTCTGGCGGGTAGCCAGGGCCAGATCAAGCTCCATCTGGCTGTCGGCGCTGCGGGTGAGCAACATAAACCTAAAGGCGTCGCTGCCAATTTCTTCTACCACTTCGCGCACGGTGATAAAATCGCCGGCGCGTTTGCTCTGGCGCACCGGCACGCCATCGCGGGTAATGGTGACCAGTTGGTACAAAATGATAATCACTTTGGCCGGGTCCAGCCCCAACGCCTTGGCCGCGTTTTTAAGCCGGTTAACGTGGCCGTGATGATCCGCGCCCCATACGTAAATGGCCCGCTCAAACTGGCGCAGGCTCAGTTTGTTCCACACGTAGGCAATATCGCTGGCAAAATAAGTGGGCCGCCCATCGGAGCGCACAATCACATTTTCCTTGTCGTTCTCGTCCTCGCTTTTCAGCCAGATTGCGCCGTCGCGTTCCACCACCATTTGGCGGCTGTTCAGTTTGGTAAACACCTCGGTGTAAGTGCCATCATCGTACAGGCTTTGCTCGGCAAACCAGCGATCAAAATTTACGCCGATCAGCGCCGTATCCTCTTTGAGGCTGGCCACAATGCCGTTCAGCGCGTACTGCCGAAAGAAAGCCAGCGCCGTGGCTTCGTCAACGGTGGCGTATTTATCGCCAAATTCCCGCACCGCCGGTTGCGCCATTTCAACCAGGTAGTAGCCCTGGTATTCGTCGGGATCTGGCGCGTTTTGGCCCAATGCCTGCAAGTAGCGGGCGTACATGGCCTTACCCAGGTTATCAACCTGCGTGCCGACATCGTTAATGTAATATTCGCGCTGCACGGCGTACTCGGCGGCGGCCAGCACGTTAGCCAGCGTATCGCCCAGCACGGCGTTGCGGCCAGAGCCAACGGTGAGCGGCCCGGTGGGGTTGGCGCTGATGTACTCAACCTGAACATTCTGGCCGTGCCCCACGTTAACCCGGCCAAAGGCATCGCCTTCGGCCAGAATGGTTTCTACCTGCCGGGCCAGCCACGCCGCCGACAGCCGGATGTTGATAAACCCGGGGTTGGCCACGGTTATGGCCTCAATAAAATCGGCGGGTGGAAGGTGTTTTAAAATTTGCTCGGCAATTTTGAGCGGGGCCATGCGGGCGGGTCGGGCCAGGCCCAGCGCCGCCGGCGTGGCGTAATCGCCGTTGGCCGCATCTTTGGGCCGATCCACCCCAATTTCGGGCAGGTCAAACGGGGGTAAATCGCCGGCTTGTTGCGCCTGTTGAATGGCGGTTGCTATTAATTGGCTGATTTGCTGTGGAATCAACACGTTACCTCGAGTTGAAAATTTTGCGTTGGCCTATCCAACGCCGATTGACAGGTTATTTAGGTATGTTATACTAATTTTTTCATTTGGCAACCCTTACTCTGGAGCGTTTTATGCAACACAAAGTTACTGGCAAACAGCCCAACTCCAAAATGTGCCTGGTTTGCGGCCTGAAAAACACTTTTGGCCTGCACGCTCATTTTTATGATCTTGATAACGGTGAATTGCTGGCCATTTTTACCCCCAAAGAAGAACACCAGGGGTATCCGGGCCGGGTGCACGGCGGCATCCTCACCTCAATTTTAGATGAAACCATTGGCCGGGCGATTATGAATAGTTACACCGACCCGGTGTGGGGCGTAACGCTGGAAATCGAGGTAAAATTTAAAAAACCGGTGCCCATCGGCGAAGAGATTCGGGTGGTTGCCCGGATTGTTGAAAATAATGGCCGGATTTTTATTGGCACCGGCGAGGTTCTGCTGCCCGATGGCCGGGTGGCCGTGGAAAGCCGGGGCAAATACATGAAGTTGCCCATCAGCCAGATTGCCGATTTTGATTACGGTGAACAGGAATGGCAGGTGGTCAACCTGCCCAACGACCCCGCC
Organism: uncultured Caldilineaceae bacterium; assembly: GCA_964517605.1. GTDB lineage: Bacteria > Chloroflexota > Anaerolineae > 4572-78 > J111 > J095. The sequence continues at coordinate 3,154 of CAZFCE010000030.1, forward strand.
ACCGTGGAATTTTAAATCCGCCGGAATCAACAACGCCCTTCAAATTTTTGAAGGGCGTTGAGCGGATGCATGGGGTCTGATTATAAATTTTTATGGGCGGCGGGTTCCCTCGAGAACCCTTTGCACAACCCATCTTTGTTTGTATAGGTGTTGGCCCCGCTCCGATCTTTGATAATAGTATACCACGCAACTATATTTTTTTCAATTGCCGCGTTGGTAAAGTTTGCGTAAATTTTATCAACACGGTTGCATAACATTTTGATTGAGCCAACAGGGTAAAATACATTTCACCCAAAGGCGCTCTTATTTGCCGCCCATTTGTAACACTATAATCCCTACCCCAATCAAGGCGACGCCGATAAATTTGGATGGGCTAAAATTCTCCAGCCCCCGGACGGCGCAGAGAATTAACGTTATCACCGGGTAGGCCGATGTAATGGCAACGGCAATCGAGGCCGGTTTTTGCTCCAGCGCAAACAGTAACAACAAAAAGGCAAGCATTGAGGCGATGCTGGCTAAAACAGCCCAGGCAAACGCCGCCCCGCTATGATTGGTTGCCGGCGATAATTTTTGGCCTAACCAATACCACAACGGCATCGAAAGCACATAAGGGAGCGAATACATCCATTGCACCGTAAACGGATGGGCATGGAACACGGCGTTTTTATCGGCAAAGCCCCAAACTCCCCAAAAGAGCATTGCCACTAACAATAATATCAGTGCGGTCATAAATTTTTTTCACAAAAACAGCCGGTCACGCTTTAACCGTAACCGGCTCGGTTTTACACTTTAAATGATTCCCGCCGCGCGTTTGGCGCTGTCGAGGGTGTTGCGCAGCAGCATGGCAATGGTCATCGGGCCAACGCCGCCGGGCACGGGTGTAATTTTGCCGGCAACTTTCACCGCTTCATCAAACGCCACATCGCCCACCAGCCGGTAGCCTTTCTTTTTGGTGGAATCATCCACCGCGTTTACGCCCACATCAATAATCGCCACGCCGGGTTTTAGCCAATCACCGCGCACCATTTCGGCGCGGCCCACCGCCGCTATCAGAATATCGGCCTGGCGCACCACCTCGGGCAGGTTTTTTGTGCGCGAGTGGCAAATGGTGAGCGTGGCGTTGCGGTGCAGCAGCAGCATCGCCACCGGCAGGCCCACAATGTTGCTGCGGCCCAACACCACCGCCTGCTGCCCTTCGATGGGTACGCCGGAGCGGTCCAGCAGTTCAATGCAACCTTTGGGCGTGCATGGCACAAACAACGGCTCGCGCCGTTTCATCGAAAGCCGGCCAATGTTGATGGGGTGAAAGCCGTCAATATCTTTTTCCAGGCTGATGGCCCCCAAAATTTCGTCATCATTAATGTGGGCGGGCAGCGGCAACTGCACCAAAATGCCGTGAACCGCCGGGTTGGCGTTGAGTTCCTGTATAACTTTGAGCAAATCTGCCGGGCTGGCGTCTTCGGGCAAATCGTGGCTAAACGAGGCCATGCCCACTTCGGCGCAGGCTTTCTTTTTCATGCGCACATAACTCTGCGAATCGGGCCGCCCGCCCACCAGCACCGTAGCCAGCCCCGGCGTTACGCCGGTGGCGGCTTGCAACTGGGCTACTTCAACCTTGATTTCTTCCCAAATAACGGCGGCAATTGCTTTGCCATCAATTATTTCTGCGGTCATACCAATCTCCTTTTTAGAAAAGTAAACCAAATTTTACGGTTCGACGTTGCCGGGGTTGGCAACCTGGGTTTTGGCTTGAAACGCAATCACGGTCTGGATGAGTTGGGGCAGCCTGTTAAAATCCTCAATAATGGCGGCGCGCCAGGTGGGGTTGCGCAACGCCGCCGCCGGATGGAACATTGGCACTATCAGCCGGTGGCCGTGGCGTTGGGGCTGCCCGTGGATTTTGGAAATGGAGGCTTCGGGAAAATAGCGGTACATTGAAAAACGGCCCAAAGTAACAATCACTTTGGGGTTGATAACCTCAATTTGCCGTTCCAGATAATCCTGGCAGGCGGCCAGTTCTTCGGGTTGAGGATCGCGGTTGCCGGGCGGGCGGCATTTGACCACGTTGGTAATAAACACGTCTTCGCGGTGGTAGCCAATGCCGCCCAGCAGTTGCTCTAAAAATTTGCCCGATGCGCCCACAAACGGGCGGGCTTGCTGGTCTTCGTGAAAGCCGGGGCCTTCGCCAATCAGCATCAACTGGGCGGCGGGATTGCCTTCGCCGGGCACGGGCCGGGTGCGCCCGGCGTGCAGCGGGCAGCGGGCGCACTGTTGCACGGCGCAGGCCACCTGCGGCAGGCTCATTTGCGCCGGCGGCGGCAACTGCGCGCCATCAACCAGCGCCGTGGGGTAATCGGGCATCCATTTGGCGCTGGCGGCGGCTTTTCTAAACCATTGCCCTTTGGGGCTGAGCAGCCAGGTATCGCCCCAGGCATCTACCAGCCGCATTTGCCGCACTGTGGCGTCGCGCTCTTCGACGGTGATTTCGCCCTGGTCGTAGCGCCGGGTTACGGCTTCGACCTGCGCCTGAAATTCTTCAAACTGATTTGCCATAACCACACCTGTTGTGTTGAGCGAGCCGGTTTTCAGCCCGGTTGATTTTGATTGATGTTGTCTACATTGATTTGCGCCAGCCTGGGCCACAGCGCCGCCCGCCGCCGGGCCAGCAACGCCTGCAACTCCGCCGAGGCCAGCGGCGGGGTGGTAAAAATCAGCGCGTCTTCGCCGGTATCGGGGTAGTATTTGGGCCGGTCGCCGGTCAGTTCAAAGCCGTATTTTTGGTACAGGCCGATAGCGGGCCGGTTTGAGGGGCGCACTTCCAGCGTAGCTACGGCTGCGCCGTGGGTTTGGGCATCGGCCAGCAACGCCAGCAGCAGCCATTCGCCCAGCCCCCGGTTTTGCCAGCGCGGATGGGTGGCAATGGTAATCACGTGCGCTTCGTCGGCAATCAGCCAGTAGCCGGCCACGCCAATGATTGAGGCCGGCGGCGGCGTAATTTTAAGCGCCAGATAATGCGCCAGCGGATTTTCCAGTTCGCGGGTGTAATCTTTGTGGGGCACGGCGGCCAGATACGCCGCCGCTTCAACCGCCTGCACCGCGGGAATATCGGCCAGGGTTAGCGGGTCAATTTGAAAAGGCAGGGTGTTCACGGCCATCCCGTCAAGGTTGCATCAGGTAGATGGGCGCCAGCGCGGCGGGGTCGGTGGGGCAACCGGCAGCCAGCCGCTCAACGGCAAGTTCGGCCAAAAACGAGGCCCGGCGCGGGCGCATGGCTCCCGGCGCTACCTGCGCTTTGGATTGGCGCTGAAGCAGTTGCTCGGCGGCGGCGTCAATTTCGCCGGTGCACAGAGCCGGTTGGGTAATGCGCCCGGCCAGTTCCGTAAAATCGGTGAGGTAAGGCTCAACCACCGTTTGCCACCGGTTATCCTGGCGAGCGTAGCAAGCGGCAAAAATGCGGCCTCGCCCGGCCTGCGCCACGGCCCACACCGGATATTTGCTGCGGCAAAATGGTTGGGCCGCAATTTCCAGAGTAGGCACGCCCACTACCGGCAGGTTGTGGGCCAACGCCAGCCCTTTGGCCGCCGCCAGCCCAATCCGCAGCCCGGTAAAAGACCCCGGCCCCAGCGCCACTGCCAGCGCCGTTAGTTGCGCCACTTGCAGTTGAGCCAGGCTCAATGCGCGGGCAATGCGCGGCATCAGTTCTACGGTGTGGTTGCGGCCAGACAGCCAGTAATCTTCGGTAAAAACGCCATCCTGATGGTACAGCGCCACACCGGCGTATTGAGTTGCGGTATCAATGGCTAAAATCATTGGGATTATTGGGCAAATGCCAGTTTTTTAAATTCGAGCAGTAAGGCCATAAACCGCGCTCCGGTGGGACGCAACACCACGCGGCGTTTGGTTTCTTCCAGATGGTATAGTTCCACCGCCAGGTGTTCCGGGGGCAAAAAATTACCGGCGCGCTCGGCCCACTCAATCAGCGTAACGCCGTTGCCGTACAGGTAATCCTCCAGGCCAAAAGAGAGCACCTCGCCGGCGTTGTCCAGCCGGTACAGATCAATGTGGTACACCGGCAGCCGCCCGGAATATTCATTCACCAGCGTAAAGGTGGGCGAAACAACCCGCCCGGTAACGCCCAGGCCCTGGCAAACGCCCTGCACCCAGCGCGTTTTGCCCGTGCCCAGTTCACCGGTGAGGGCCAGCACATCGCCGGATTGCAACAACGCCGCCAACCGAATACCCAGACGGCGCGTTTGGTCTTCGCTGTGGCTGATTAAATCAATGGTATTTTGGGCAACAATCGGTGACACATCAACCTCCCCACGCATTATACTCATTTTGCAAGTGAGCGCCAAAGGCTTTGGCAGATTTACACGGATTATGGTATGATACTCAAATGCTACGATCATGATTGGAGATGTGTCTCCAATTTCAAAGAGGTTTCAATGCGCTATCTCCTCATTTCAGATGTTCATGCCAACCTGGCGGCGTTTAAGGCCGTGCTGGCCGATGCCGAAGGGTTGTATGATAAAATTTGGTGTTTGGGCGATATGGTAGGGTACGGCCCGGACCCCAACGAATGCGTAGAATTACTGCTTACATTTGATCACCTGTGTATTGCCGGCAACCACGATTGGGCCGTGCTGGGCAAGCTGGATATTGATGACTTTAACCCCGATGCCCGGTTTGCGTCGCTCTGGACGCGGGAGCAAATTTCCCCCGGTGTGTTTGATTATCTGGATAACCTCCCGATTGCGCTCATCGAGGAAACGGATTACACCCTGGTGCACGGCAGCCCGCGCCACCCCATTTGGGAATACATTCTGTACCCGGCGGTGGCCCAGCCCAACTTCAGGCACTTTAACACGCCCTATTGTTTTGTGGGCCACACCCACAGCCCCATCATTTTTAAAGAGGCCGACAGCCCCAGCGCCATGTGCGAAGCCATTGTGCCGGAGTTTAATAACGGCCCCATTCTGCTTCAACACCAGCGGGTAATCATTAACCCCGGCAGCGTTGGCCAACCCCGCGATGGCGATGCCCGCGCCGCCTACGCCCTGCTCAATACCGATACCGGCGAGTTTGAACACCGGCGCGTGCCTTATCCGGTAAGCGTAACCCAGGAAAAAATGAAGCAGTTTGATTTTCCACCGCGCCTCTGGAAACGACTGGCCTTTGGTTGGTAAACCGCATTCAAAACTCTCACCCTAACCGGCGTGAGAGTTTTTTGTTTGGGGAACTTTTTTCTGGCTGCCGGCGTTAAAACAGTGTGACGGTTTTATCCGTTACCAAAACCCAACCCGGCTGATTGCCCGCGCGATTTAAGGAGAGAAACCATGCAATTAACAAGCCCAACCCAAAAATTACGTTTGGCCCTGATGATACTGCTGCTAACCGGCCTGGCGACGTGGCTAACCGCCTGCGGCAGCGCCGCCAGCCCCGAAAGGGGAGTGATGCAGGCCCCGCCGGTGGCCCCCCAACAAGCCGAAGCCAGCAAAGCCGCCCGCGATGCCGCTCCCGCCTCGGCCAGCACCGGGGCCGGTAACACCTCCGCCGATGGCCAACCGGTTCCGCTGGCCGATTATCTGGCCCGCGCCACGCAAGCCCAGGAAAAGCGCGTTATCATTTACACCGGCAACGTTGCGCTGGTGGTTAAAGACACCGAAGAATCGGTGCAGGCCATCACCAAACTGGTCGAAGCCCAGGGCGGCTATGTTTCCGGCTCTAATGTGTACCAAAGCGGCGAGGTACTGCGTGGCACGGTTTCTGTCCGGGTGCCCGCCGAGCGTTACCCGCAGGTTATGGAAGGGTTGCGCGGCCTGGCGCAGCGCGTTGAAAGCGAAAACGCCTCAACGCAGGACGTAACCGAAGAATTTACCGATTTGCAGGCCCGCAAAACCAACCTGGAACGCACCGAAACCGCGCTGCAAAACCTGCTCTCGGAACGCGAGCGCACCGGCAGCACTTCTGATATTCTTGAAGTTTACCGCGAATTGACCGACGTGCGCGGCCAGATTGAGCAAATCGAAGGGCGGCTGCGCTATTTGGCCAACCAGTCGGCGCTGTCCACCATCACCATTGAATTAATCCCCGATGTGGTTTACCAGCCGGTGAACATTGGCGGCTGGCAGCCGCAAGGTGTGGCCAAAGAAGCCGTAATGGCGCTGGTGGCGGCCCTGCAATGGGTGGCCAGCCTGATTATCTGGCTGGTGATTTTTATCCTGCCGCTGTTCATTCTGCTGCTCATCCCAATTGTGGCGTTTATTATGTTCATCCGCTTCATCTGGCGACGGTATCGCCGCCCTAATTCCAAGCCGGTTGCGCCCAAAAAAGCGGAACCCACCGAATAACACCGGTTTTCCACGCCAAATAAAAAATCCCCGGCCCTGATTAAACGCCGGGGATTTTTTTATTCCAAACGATGATTGGTTGCGACGCCGGTTTTAACTGCGCAGGGTAGCGCCCAACTCGCGCTCAAGGCGCTGCACAATTTTGGCCTGTTGTTTGGCCACCACCGTATCGGTGAGGGTGCGGTCTTCGGCCTGGAAGGTGAGGCTGTAGGCCAGGCTCTTTTTGCCCGCACCCAACTGCTCGCCCCGGAAAACATCAAACAACTGCGCCGACCGCAGCAACGGCTGGCCGGTTTGCACAATCAGGGTTAATACCTGCTCGGCGGTTATGGCTTCGTCCACCACCACGGCAATATCCTGCTGCACCGGCGGGAAGCGCAACACGCTGCGCACCACATGGCCATCGGGCATGTGCGCCAGCAGCGCGGCCAGGTTAAAATCGGCGGCCAGCACCGGCTGCGCGGCATCGGCCAGTTTGATGCCGTAAGCGGCCACCACCTGCGGGTGAAGCTGGCCCATCAGCCCCACCGACTGGCCATTCACCAGCGCCTCGGCGGTGCGGCCCGGATAAAACGCCCGGTGACGCGCCGGTTTAAACCCAATCTGGGCCACGTGCAGCCCATCCAGCAGCGATTCAACCACGCCTTTCACATCAAAAAAGTCCACCGGCGTGGCATCGGCGGGCAGCCAGCCGCCTTCGGCGCGGGGGCCGAACATGGCCAGCGCCAGCCGGGGCTGTTCGGTGGGCAAAATGGCCGCTTCGCCCTGGCCATTGGCGTTGGGCAGGTAAATGTGGCCCACTTCAAACAGTTGCACCCGTTGCCGGTGCTTGCTGTTTTCGGCCAGATTTTCCAGCACACTGTTGAGCACGCTGTGGCGCATAACCGCCCGCTCCGGGGTGGAGGGGTTGGCCAGCGTAACGTAACTGGCGGCCTGGGTGTAATCCTGGCCCAGCACGCGGGCTTCGGCCTCGCGGGTGGTAAGCCGGTAGCTGATGATTTCTTGCAGGCCGGCTTCAACCAGCAGGTTGCGCACCTTTTCCTCGCGGTCCAGGGCGGTGTTGTTGCGCTGCGGCGGCAGTTCGTCGGCCATTTCGCTCACGGGAATGCGATCGTAGCCGTAAATGCGGGCGATTTCTTCAATCAAATCGGCCCGGCCAATTACCGAGTCCGCGCCAATATCCAGCCGGTGGTCGGGCACGGTCACGCGCAGGGTTGAGCCGTGGTCAACCAATTCGACCGTAAAATCCAACGCTTCCAGAATGCGGCGGATTTCGGCCACGCTCAGTTCAATGCCCAGCAGCCGGGTTACTTCGCTTTGTGGCAAATCAACCACCACCGGCGGGAACGGTTGGGGGTAATAATCGTGGATGCCTTGGGCCACGGTGCCGCCGGCCAGGTCAACCATCAATTTGGCCCCACGCTGCGCCCCGAACATGGCCAGTTCCGGGTGGATGCCCCGGCTAAAGCGATAGGCCGCTTCGGATTTGATATTGAGCGCCTGGCTGGTGCGGCGGATATTAATAAAATTCCAGCTTGCCGCCTCTAGCAGCACATTCTGGCTGGCGTCGCTGATTTCGCTTTCGCCGCCGCCCATAATCCCGCCGATGCTCAGATTGCTGGCCGGGTCGGTGACTAAAATCGAAAAATCAGGCACGTCGTGGGTTTTGCTATCGAGCGTGGTTACTTTCTCGCCGGGTTGGGCCAGCCGGGTAACAATTTTTACCGGGCCGTTGGGCGCGTAGCTGTTGGCGCGGCGGCGCAGCACGTCCCAATCAAAGGTGTGGTTGGGCTGGCCCACTTCGAGCATGACGTAGTTAGAAATATCCACAATGTTGCTGATGGGGCGCTGCCCGGCCAGCCGCAGCCGGCGCTGCATCCAGTACGGCGATGGTTTAATGGTGATGCCTTCAATTAAAATGGCCACAAAGCGCGGGTTGAGGTTGGGATCGGTGGTTTCAATTTCCAGTTGACCGGCCAGCGGCGCGGCGGTGGCTTTAAACGTAACATCGGGCAGGCGCAGCTTTTGCCCGGTCAGGGCGGCCACTTCGCGGGCCACGCCCAAAACGCAGGCGTTGCGGATCATGTTGGGGGTAATGTCAATGTCCAGCACGGCATCGCCCCACAAATCAACCAGCGGCGTGCCGGGCGCGGCGGTTTCGTCGCGGTCAATGATAATGCCGTCGTGGTCGTCGCTGAGGCCCAGCTCTTTTTCAGAGCAGAGCATGTGGCGGTTCATAATGCCGCGCACCTTGCGCCCTTTCAGCACCATTTTTGCACCGGGTTCGGTGGCGTGGCCATCGTACACGGTTGCGCCTTCCATTACAAAGGGGCTTTTTAAATTGAGGGCGCTGATATCGCCCTGGCCAATGTATTCAAACAGGTTGGGCGCGCCGGTTACTACCACTTCCGGCTCGGTGTTGCCAATATCTACGGTGGCCAGCACCAGCCGGTCGGCCTGGGGATGCTGTTCCACCCGCAAAATGTGGCCCAGCACCAGCTTGTCGCGGTCCCACGGCAAATCTGCGCCGGGCAGGCCAATATATTTTATGCCGCCCACTTCCAGCCCGGCCAGCGTAATGCGCTCGGCCAGTTCTGCTACGGGCAGGGTAATATTTACGTAATCCTTAAGCCAGCTTATTGGTACTTTCATTTACATTCCTCGAAATAGGGTTAATTGTAAATGGTAAATGGTGAATTATAAATGGTAAATAATTTACCATTCGCCATTTACAATTTATCGTTTACATTATTTGTTTTACCAAGCGCGGTTTGAATACTGGCGTTGGAAATGCGGCAGAGTTGGTCACACTCATCCATAATTTTGTGAACAAAGTCCCGCTTACTTTCCGCGGCTCTGGCCTCACCGTAGTTGAATGCAGGCGATGTTCCGCTACGCACAAGTTGATTTCCCAGATGTCGTCCGGCTGCATTTTTAGGCATCGCGTTACACAACTTCACGATGCGCACCGCAAATTCAATCAGCCGCTCTTCAAGTTCATCCCCTTTAGCCATCGTTTACCAATCACCATTCACCGTTTACAATTACGCTTGTTTCTTTAAAATCGCCAGGTCACAGTTTTTTTTGCGACTCGGCTAAAATTGCTCCAAAAAGCGCAGGTCGTTGCCCCAGAAGTAGCGAATATCTTCGATGCCGTGGCGCAGAATGGTAATCCGTTCCGGCCCCATGCCAAAGGCAAAACCGCTATAAACCTGGGGATCGTAGCCGCCGTTGCGCAGCACGTTGGGGTGAACCATGCCGCAGCCTAAAATCTCTAGCCAGCCGGTGTATTTGCACATGCGGCAGCCTTTGCCATCGCATAAAAAGCATTGCACGTCCATCTCCGCCGAAGGCTCGGTAAAGGGGAAGTGGCTGGCGCGGAAGCGCGTTGGGCGGCCCTGGCCGTACAATCGCTGGGCAAAGTTAATCAGCGTGCCCTTTAAATCGCTAAAGCGGATGCCCTTGCCCACGGCCAACCCCTCTACCTGATGAAACTGAATTTCGCTGCGGGCGGTAATCTGTTCGTGGCGGTAGCACATGCCGGGCAAAATCACCCGGATTGGCTCAGGAAAGTAGGAGCGCATTACCCGCACCTGGCCCGGCGAGGTGTGCGTGCGCAGCAGCACATCGGGGTTGGTGGTGTAGAACGTATCCTGCATTTCGCGGGCGGGGTGGTGCGGCGGAAAGTTGAGCAACTGAAAGTTCATTTCGTCGGTTTCCACATCGCGGCTGCGGTACACCTGAAAGCCCATTTCGGCCCAAATCTGGTAAATACGGCGCAGGGTTTGGGTGCTGGGGTGCAACCGCCCCCGGCTTACCGGGCGGCCCGGCAGCGTTACATCGAGCGCGCCGGCGGCCATGTTTTGTTCCAGTTCGGTGGCTTTTACGGCGGCGGCTTTTTCTTCAAAAGCGGCTTCCAGTTCCTTTTTAAGCTGATTGGCCCGCTGCCCAAAAACCGGGCGGTCGGCGGGCGGCAGTTCGCTGACGCGGCGCAGTAACAGGGTCAGTTCGCCTTTGCGGCCAATATAGCGGCTGTTCCAGGCGTCGAGCGCGTCACCGGCGGTAAGTTGCTCCAATTCGGTGCGGGCGGCGGCGGCAAGTTGTTCAAGTTGCTCTAACATAGGCATCTCCTGGGATAATATGGAAAATTGGGAGTTAGGAATTGAAAAGATTGGCTGATTTCCAAGCCCTAAAGCCCAATTTTCGGTTAATATTAGTACACGTTGGATTATCTCACAAAATAAAAAGGGCGCGACTGGTGTTGCGTCGCGCCCGCTGTAACCTGTGTCGGTTCAAACGTTAATAACCGGCAGGGGCGCGACCTCCGGTAAAGCTAAAGCTAAAGAAAAAGCTAAACAGATACACCAGGCTGGCGGCGGCAATTGCCCCCACCGTGAGCAGCCAGATGGCCCCGGCTTGCGGCTGGCGGTAAACCGGCGCAAGTACGGCAACTTTGGCCTGGTTTTTTAGTATTGGCGCGTATCGTTTAGACATTTCCTTTTCCTTAATAATTGTTACGGCTACTTGCAGACATAGTAGCACAATTCAAAGGCCCGGTCAATCCCTGAAAATAGGGATAATTTGCTCATTTAATTTCTGAATACTTTCATTTAATTTCTGAATATTTTCATTTACTTGTTGCTGCTTTCGATTTATGAGTTGAATCAGCTTATTTAGAACTTAAATGAGCTGATTCAAATTGTAAATGAGGTCATTCAAGGCATGAATCAGCTGATTCATGTTTTGAATCGATAAAAACTCTACTTTTCTGGAAGCTACAGCCTCATTTTCAGACCGTTTAGAGCTTCCAGAAAGGTTATGAAATTACTGTGTCGCCGCCGGCCCGGAGTTTGGGGTAAAATTCCGGTTCGTGCTATGATACCCGGCAGTTAATCAGCCGCTACCAAGATTGCCCGGAGGATACCATCAGCCTGATTGCCCCAACCGTTACCAACCCAACCTGGACGGTGAGCGATGTTCACGGCCAGTACAGCTACACCAACCCCCACGCCGACCTGTACCTGTATTTAAACCAGTGGTCGGATATGGAGAGTTACCTGAATGTGGGCTACTCCCGGCCCGGCCAATACCACCTGCACCCCGGCAGCCACCGGCGGTTAATCAACCGGCTGGCCGAGGGCCTGCTGGATTTGCACGCCGCCGGCCCCCACGCCGCCGAACACCATCTGCTGGATATTGCCGCCGGGCGCGGCGGGGCCGCCATTCACGCCCGGCAGCGGTACGGGCTGCGCGTAACCGGGGTGGATATTACGCCGTACAACGCTCGCCGGGCCACGGCCAATGCCCGCGAGCAAGGCGTTTGGCCGGAGGTGCGCTTTAATATGGGCAACTCGATGCGGTTGCCGCTGGCCGATGCGTCCTTCCCGCTGGTCTGGTCTATTGAATCGCCGGCCCATTTTCCCGACAAGCCGGCCTTTTTGCGCGAAGCGGCCCGCGTATTAAAACCCGGCGGCGCGTTCACCATGGCCGATTTGCTGGTGGTGGAGGAGGTGGCCAACGCCTCGGCGGAAAACCGGCAAATTTACCACGATTTTTTAGAGATGTGGGATGTGCCTTACCTGGAAACGTTTCACAGTTACAAAACGGCCATGTACGCCGCCGGGCTGGAGTTGAAACGCGCCGAAATTGTCACCCGGTACAATCTGGATATTCTCAACCGCGATTGCGTGCTGTTTTTGTGGTTATCCAAACCGGCCTGGTTGTATAACACCTACAAACGCTACCTGGCCTGGCGCACCGGGGCCAACCTGGATCACGTTTACCGGCATGTGCTGGCCTCGCACCGGGCGCTAAAGCTGGGCATGATTGATTACGGCCTGTTCTGGGCGGTTAAAGCGTGATGAGTGTTGCCGGCGGCTCAATCCATGCTTTGCCGTAGCTCAACCAGAACCCTGTCAACGGCATCAACCCGGATTAAACCAATGCGCGGGTACTCAAGGTCTACAATTACATACAGCGAAAACGACAGTACCGCCGCAAAAATCACGGTATGAAGCCAGGAACGGGTTTTGTGGTCAGACATGCCGTACCCCACCAAAAATGCGCCCACCAGGCTCAGCCCGCCGAGCAATATATCCACAATCAGCGGTGGATGGTTTTCTCTGGCCATTAGCCGGGTTGTTCTAATATCAAACACCTCGTTCAGCGCCGGCAGCAGCAGCATGCCCGCGATGGTTGCCACCCCCGGCCTTTGGCTGGCGGCTAACGCTTTGGCCCAGATTTGGTCTTGAATAGCCTCGGATTCGGCAATTTTGGCTTGCGTGGCGGCGGTATTTTCCGTATCCACATACGTGGCCAGCCGCGCATCCAGGTAACGTTTAAACAAATCCCGCAGTTCCGGCTGGGCATCGCCGGGGAGCAGCGCCAGGCGCAGGTAGGCCGTGCCAATGGCGTTGGCCTCCTGAATGACCAAATCGCGGCGGTCATGAAACCTGCCCGCCGCCCCCGAAAACGTTAAAGCCATTACCAGCCCCAACAAGCCAAAAACAGCGCCTTCGGCCAGCCCCACCCCTCTGGGGGCGTCTTCCGGGTTGCGCCTGGTTTGGCGCAGGCCCATGCGCCGCCCAACTTCAGAAACCGCCAGCATCCCCAAAAATAAACCAACCGCCGATAACCATGCAATTCCGGTAAAACCCATGTCAACCCTCCCGCTTCCATGCCAGGTTGTTAACCTGCCTTAACTGCGCCAAAATCAAAACCCGGAAAAGGGAACTCAACTTGAATCTGAAAAAATTATAACCACAGATAACCGTTGGAGCTAGTATTGCACGAAAAAACGGCCTCTTTTTTTGATGCGCCCCGGAGTGTGTATAATTATAAAAACAATTCCGGCGCACCCCCGCGCCGCCAAGGCTCCCCAACGGTGGACAAGGAGGAATATTGATGGCAGAAAGTCAGGACACGGGGCTGGCAACGCCCAGCCCGTCGCGTGAGCAAACAATTGTCATATCCATTTTGGTAATTGTGGCCGCCTTAATTGTGGGCTACTATCTGGCAGTAACGTTGATTACCAAACCCAAAATCGGGCTGATTCACTTAAACGAAGAAGTTTCGGCCACCCTGGCCGAAGTGATGGCCCAGGAAATCAATTACGCCCGCAACGCCCCCGATATTAAAGGCGTGGTGCTGGTGGTGGATAGCCCCGGCGGCAGCGCCTCGGCGGGGCACGATATTTACTATCAGGTGCGCAAGCTGCGCGATGACAAGCCGGTGGTGGCCAGCATGGACACCCTGGCCGCCAGCGCCGCCTACCAGATTAGCGTGGCCGCCAACGAAATTTACGCCAAACCGGCCTCGATTATTGGCAATATTGGCGTAATTATGGGCCAGCCCCAACCCGAAACCCTGAGCGATGAATTTTTAACCACCGGCCCTTACAAAGCCACCGGCGGCAGCACCACCTCGTACCTGCAAAAGCTCGATTTGCTGCACGCCGATTTTCGCAACAGCGTTATTGCCGAACGCTCCAAAGCCCCCAACCCGCTCAAACTTGCCCCGGAACAGGTGGCCACCGGCGAAATCTGGATTGGTATTGAAGCCAAGGAACACGGTCTGATTGACCAGTTGGGGTCGCTGCTGGATGCCATTGACCGCACTGCCCAACTGGCCGGCGTGGGCAAAAATTATCAGGTGGTTGAAGTGCGCGATGAATACCTGGCCACGCTGCAAGGCACCGAACTTGAAACCGCCACGGCGCTGTTCCATCAGGTTGATAGCCAGCCTAAAATTGACCTGAAGGCCAAAACCCAAAAGTATCCATCGTTTTATCAAATCTACGTCCCGCTGGAGTAAGCCATGACTAAAACTAATTGGGCGGCCCTGCTGGCTGTTGCCATTTTAATTATTGTTGGGTTTGTGCTGGTGCGGCTGGTTTATTTTGGCGGTGGTACCAGCGCCTACAACCCGCCTCACCGCGAAATTGTGCCGGCCAACCTGGATATTGCGGCAGCTTCGGCCCGCAATACGGCGGTTGACAAAGCGCCCGCCACCGGCAAAGGCATCACCCTGGTTGATTTTGGCCACGATAACGCCCTGTATATTGAAGAACTGAACTCGCTGTACACCCAACTGGTGTCGCGCGGTTTTGAGTTTGAGCTGATTCCGCCCGAAGCGGAAGAGGGACAAACCCTGGTTGACCGCCTGAAATATGCCAAATCGCTCATTTTACCGCTGCCTCGCGCCCAGTACACCGCCGCCGAAGTGACCGCCTTAACCGGCTTTGTAAAAAACGGCGGGCGCATTTTAATCATCGGCGACCCCACCCGCACGGTTGCCGTTGATTCGCTCAACAGCGCCGCCGGCGCGTTTGGCATTATTTTTGCCAACGATTACCTTTACAACCTTGCCCCCGCCGGCATGGATAACAACTACCGCAACGTGGTTTACCATAAATTTGCCGATAGCCCCCTTACCGCCGGCCTGAGCGAGAAAAACAAGGTTATCTTTTATTCCGGCAGTTCCATTAACGCGCCCGGCCACGAAATTATTTTAGGCGATGACTCCACCCACTCCTCCACCAGCGAGGGCGGGCGCACTTTGGCCGCCGCCGCCCTCACCACCAACAACCAGGTGTTGGCCGTGGGCGACCTCACCTTTTTTAGCGAGCCGTACAGCGCCGCCGAAAGCAACGGCACTTTCATTAATAACATTGCCGACTTTTTAACCGGCAGTGGCCGCCGCTACGCCCTGCGGGATTTTCCGTACTTTTTCCGCAACACTATTGATATTGTGTTCAACGACCCCAAAGTTTTTAACAGCCAGCTTGGCAACGTAGAAAAACTCAAAGAGATGCTGGTGGCCAAAAACTATAAGGTTGACTTTGCCGATAAAATCGGCCCCAAAAACGATGTAATTTTTGTGGGCCGATTTACCGAAGCCGGCGTGGTTAAGGATTATCTGGCCGATGGCGGCATTGTTATTTTGGATCCGCCGCTTAAAAAGGATGATAATGCCACGCCCATGCCATCCCCCACGCCAGTGCCTACCCCCGATGCCCTCTCTCTCATCAGCGCCGACACCGTGCCGCAGACCGTTGACCAGGAGTTTGTGGATGGCCGCATTCAAATTGCCGGCGTAGGCGAGTTGGAACGGGGCGGCTCAACCCTGTTGTACTGGCACCGGGCCGGCGAGCAAAACATCCTCATCATCCTTTCAGACAACCCGGACACCAACACCGACGCCTTTAACCAACTGCTGGACAACAAGCTGAACGAATGCGAAATCAGCGCCACCGTTGCCGTGTGCCAAACGCAAAACCCCGTTACCAAACTGCCGCCCAGCCTCCGCAAAACGCGCATTGACAAAATTTTGGTGGTAGCCGATGACAGCGGTCGCGCCCGCGCCGACCAGCAAACCGGCGGCGTGGAGTTTGAAAATATCCTCAGCGATACCTACAAAGTGACGCTGTGGACAACCTCCAGCGAAGGCTCGCCGGATTTGGCTGAACTGCAACAATACGATGCCGTTATCTGGACTGCCGGCGATTACTGGGACGACAGCATTAGCGAGCAATCCGCCGCCACGCTCACCAGATATATTGAGGCCGGTGGCAACCTGATTGTCTCCGGCGCGGCGGTGGCGTTTGATTGGGATCACACCGATTTTCTGAAAAACGTGCTCCACGCCGATTACCTTACCTCGGCGGAACAGCTTGATTTGGAGCCAACGCTGCCGGATCACCCGCTGGCTAAAGGTTTTACCGCCGGCCAAACCATCGAACTGTTGCCTGCGCCCTCCGGCACGCCGTTGGAAATTGATGTGCTGAGCCACACCGCCGACGCTCGCGTTATCTTCCAGCGCGGCCCCAACAGCAACAACGCCGGCGCGGCCTCGGTGATTGCCTTTGAGGACAGCCGCTCCAAAGTGGCGTTTATCGCCCTGCCCATCTACCTGCTGCCCGACAAAGAGCGAACGCTGCTGGTAAAAAACAGCGTTGACTGGTTTACCCGCAAACCGCTCGATTTGCCCGATGTGGCCGACTACAACCCATACACACTCGACGGCAACGATACCACCGGCGGTGACGAACAACCCACCCCGGAAGCAACGCCCGCCGATAACGGCACCAACGGCGACACCGGCACCGGTGATAACACCGGCGACCAAACCGACCAGAATCAGTAAATCTCGCCATTCGCAATTTTTAAGGGAGGTATGTTTATGACAATCCAGAAATACGCGCTGCTGGCCTTAATATTGGCGGCTCTTTTGGCCGGCTGCGGAACCTCGCCCGCCAACGCGCCGGCTCCGGCGGCCACCGAACCCGCCGCTGCCACCGCTCCGGTAGCTCCGGCAGAAACCGTTGCCCCGACGGCCACCGCTGACCAAAAGGCCATCACCGAAGTGGTAGAAGAATCGCAGGCGGCCAAAGCCAAACAACTCGATGCCGGCATCACCGTGAAAAGCAGCGAGGATGTGACCACGCCGCGCACCCACTTTGGTGGCGAATACCGCGACGTGTCCACCGCCGACGCCGTTAGCTTTCACCCGTACCTCACCACCGATACCGCCTCTGGCAGCTACCAGGCGATGGTGTACACCGGCGCGTTGCTCCGGCTGGATGAGAAAACGCTGGAATATATTCCCAACATGGCCGAAAGCTACTCAATTTCTAAGGATGGGCTAACCTTTACCTTTAACCTGCGTAAAAATATGAAGTGGAGCGACGGCCAGCCCATCACCGCCAAAGATTTTGAGTGGACCTACAACCAGGTCATCAACCCCAAAAACGAATTCCCGTACCTGTCGCAGCTTGATTTCATCACCTCGTACAAGGCGCTGGATGATTACACTCTGGAAATCAAAATCAAAGAGATTTACGCCCCGGCGCTGGGCCAGATGTCGGGCCTGATTACGCCGTTGCCCAAACACATCTGGGAAAAACTGGACTGGAGCGACCCGGAAAAGAACCCCGAAATCAACGCCCCCACCGTGGTTTCCGGCCCGTACAAACTGCGCGAATGGAAGCGCGACCAGTACATTATTTTTGACGCCAACGAAAACTACTGGTACAAAGGCCGGCCCAATATTGATAGCCAAACACTGGAAATTGTGCCCGATTCTGATATTGCCTACCAAAAAATGAAATCCGGTGAAACCGACACCGGCGACATTACCCCCGAAAACCTGGAAGATGCCCGTCACCTGGACAACGTTACCGTGTACGAATGGTGGCCGGCTGCCGCCAGATGGAGCTACATCGGCCTGAATATGCGCGAGGGCTACCCCACCCACGATATCAACGTGCGCCACGCCATTAACTACGCCATTGACAAACAACTGCTCACTGATAAAGTGATGCTGGGCCAGGGCAAGCGGCTCTGCTCAATTTACCCGGAAACCTCGTGGGTGTACAACCCCGATGTGCCCTGCTACGATTACAACCCCGATAAAGCCATTGAACTGTTCCAAAAAGCCGGTTACACCTACAAAGATGGCAAAATGTTGGATAAAACCGGCCAGCAACTCACCCTCAGATTGATGTTTGGCCCCAACACCAGCAAAACCGGTGAACTGATTGCGGTAACCGTGCAGGATTATCTGAGCAAAGTTGGGGTAAAGGTTGAGGTGCAAGCCCTGGAATGGGCCAGCTTTTTAGAAGCCGCCCACGCCGCCGAACCCCAGTGGGATATGTTCATCGGCGCGTGGCGGGCCACCATCGAGCCGCATATTATGTATACCATCTGGTCCGAAGACAGCATCCCCGATTTGAACTCGGTGGCCTATATCAACAAAAATGTGGAATCGCTATTTAAAGCCGCCGGCGCTACCTACGATTCTGCTTTCCGCAAGCAAAAATACCAGGAAGTTCAGCGCATCATCGCCGAAGATGCGCCGTATGTATTCTTGTTCTACCAAAAAGCATGGAGCGGCCAAAACAACCGCATCAAAGGGATAACGCCCTCCCCGCTGGGCATCGGTTGGGATCAGGAAGACTGGTACATCGAAGCCGAAGCCCAACCATAGCAATTTGTAACACCAAAAAGTGAATTGCGCCGGAAACTGCACGCAATTCACTTTTTATTTTTTCTTTTTGAAAGCGAGTAACCGGTTGTGACTCGGTATATTATCAGGCGCGCCATCCAATCAGTTTTTTTAATTTTGATCTCAACGGTGATCGCCTTTTTTATTTACAAATTAGCGCCGGGCGGGCCAATCCAGTTTTTAGATGACGACCCCAAATCCACCACCACCGATGTAAACCGGCTTGCCCGCACTTACGGCCTCGACCGGCCCGTGCCGGTGCAATATTTAACCTGGCTGGCCGGCGAAGATTGGCTGCCCCACACCGATTACTGGCGCAGTGGGCGCTGCCAGGCCGAGCCGGAGCGGTGCGGGCGCGGCATCATCCGGCTAGATTTTGGCCGCTCCTTTTATTTTAAAGGCCGGCCCGCCATTGAGGTGATTGCGGAGCGGATCCCGGCCACATTTGTGCTGGCTTTGGCCAGCCTCATTCTCAGCGTGGCGGGCGGCGTGCCGCTGGGCATTTACGCCGCACTCCGGCGCGGCAAGCTGCCGGATCACATCATTCGGGTTTCTACGGTGCTGGTTAACACCGTGCCGCACTGGTGGCTGGGGCTGCTGCTGCTGATTGTGCTGGGCGGCTACCTGGGGTTGGTGCCGCTCAGCGGCATGTACACCGTGGGCAACGGCTCGTTTACCGACCGGTTGCACCACCTGATTTTGCCGGCCACGGTTGAAGCCATTGGCGGCTGGATTAGCTTCTCGCGCATTCTGCGCTTTGAAATGCTCGAAGTGCTCAACCAGGATTACGTGCGCACCGCCCGCGCCAAAGGTTTATCAGAAAGATTGGTGATTTGGCGGCACGTGCTGCGCAACGCCATGATGCCCTTTGTCACCGGGTTGAGCGGCATTTTTTTACTGGCGCTGTCCGGCTCGGTGCTGTTTGAAACCGTTTTTTCGTGGCCGGGCATGGGCCGGCTGTTCATCATCGCCGTTAACGCCCGCGATTTTCCGGTAATGATGGCCCTGTTTGTCATTGGCTCGTTTTTGGGCATTTTGGGCGTGTTGATGGTTGATATTCTCTACAGTTTTGTGGATCCCCGCATAAAATATGATGTTAGCCGTTAGCCGCCCATTTCTGGATAAAAACTGATGTCCAAGCAACCGTTAACGCCTTTGCAACCCAAATCACTGCACCAACCCAACCTTAAGGAACTCACCTATTGGGGCGCAGTCCGGCAAAAATTTTTGCGCGATAAAATTACGCTGGCGGCGCTGGCGCTGGGCCTGTTTATGGTGCTGATTACGCTGGCCGCGCCCTGGCTGGCCGCCAACGTGCTGGGCTTTGACCCCAACGCCACCGACCTGCGCATTCGCAACGTCCCGCCCACCTGGGCCACCGAATCGTGGCCGCAATTTCAAAATTTTACCCGCACCTGCAACAGTTCGTCCGGTTGCGCCTGGGGCATGTGGCCGCAAATTTTTTCCAGCTCAATGGCCGGGCTGCGGCAATGTTTTGCCGCCGGGCCGGGCCAGTGCCACTGGCTGGGCACCGACGACGCCGGGCGCGACGTGCTGGCGCGCGGTTTGTACGGCGGGCGCATTTCGCTGCGGATTGGCCTGTACATGTCCTTTGTGTCCGTTACTTTGGGCGTGGTGATGGGGCTAATCAGCGGTTATTACGCCGCCACCTGGATTGACGACCTCATCAACGCCGTTATTATGACGCTGGGCAGCATCCCGTTGCTGTTTTTGCTGATTATTCTGGCCGGCACCTTCCCCATGTTCCGCACCCCGGAGGGATTGGCCCTTTTGATTGGCATGTTCGGCTGGATGGGCGTATCGCGGTTGCTGCGGGGGCAGTTATTTTCCATCCGCGAGCGCGAGTATATTATCGCCAGCCGGGCCATGGGCGCATCTATCTGGCGGGTGATGTTCCGCCACATGTTGCCCAACGTGTCGTCCATCATCATTGTGGTGGCTATTTTTGATATTGCCGGCGCCATCATTGCCGAGGCCGGCCTTAGCTTTTTGGGCGTGGGCATTGGCCCGCCCAACGCCAGTTGGGGCAATATGATGAGCGGTTCGCTGGGCAGTTTTACCAAAGCGCCCTGGCTGGTTGTTACGCCCGGCATTTTTATTTTTTTAACCACCCTGGCCATTTACCTGCTTGGCGACGGCCTGCGCGACGCCCTGGACCCGTGGCTAAAAAACGAGTAGCTCAACCGTGAAAATCCTCAAAAAAATCCGCCGCCGCCAACCTGTCTGGTTAAAAAAACTCAACCGCGACGTGCGCGTTTTTATGTCGCTATTCCCCTGGCGCACCACGCTGGTGCTGGTGGCGGCCCTGGTATTAACCTCATATTTATTCTGGCTGGCCGTAAAAAACTGGGAAGGCGTAACCCTTAGCCCGCTCAAGGCGTTTTTTGCGGTCATTAATATGACCTTTCTGCAACTCACCTACGCCGACATGCCCGTTGATGGCCGGCTGGATGTTTTCCCCATTATTGTGCCCATTATCGGGCTGCCCATGTTTTCGCTGTTTGGCATCAGGGTGATTGGCGTTATCCGGGTGTTTTTTCTGCGGGGCGAGCGGGGCCAGGAGTGGCAAACCGCGCTGGTGCAATCTACCGTGGCCAACCACATTATCATTTGCGGCGTGGGGCGCATTGGCTACCGGGTGGCCAAATCGCTGGCGTTTGAGCACCGCCAGCCGGTGGTAGGCATCAACGATACAACCTCGCCGTTGGTTGAGGCGCTGCTGGCGCAGGATTTGCCCATAATTTTGGGCGATGTGGACAACGACGAGGTGTTGAAAAAGGCCGGCATCGAGCGGGCCGCCGTGGTGGTGGTTTGCACCGACCGCGACTGGGTGAATTTGGCCACGCTGGTGCGGATTCGCCGCCTTAACCAGCGCGCTCGGCTGGTGCTGCGCCTGTTTGAAGATGAACTGGTCGAAGACATCCGCATCAATTTTAATATTGATGCCATCATCAGCCGCTCGGCGGTGGCGGCTCTCAGCTTTACCTACGCCGCCATTGGCGGCAAAATCATTGAAAGTTTTGAGCTGGCCGGCCAAAATTACGTGCTGGCGCAAGTACCCATCGATTCAACCTCGCCGCTGGCGGGGCGCACGGTGGGTAAAATTGCCAATGAGCACGATGTAACCGTGGTGTGCCACAACCACGGCACCAAATTGATAACCGAGCCGCCGCCCCAAACCCGCCTGCAAACCGGTGACCACCTGTTTGTGTTCACCACGGTTGAGCGCATGTTAAACCTGATTGAAGTCGCTCCCCGGCAGGCCGGCAAACACGGCCCCATTTTGGTGTGCGGCCTGGGCCACACCGGCTTTAGGGTAGCTACCAACTTGCACGATCTGGGCTTTGAGGTAATTGCGCTGGATTTTGATACCAACCGGCTGGCTCCGCGCCTGCAAGAGTTGAACATCCCGCTAAAAATTGGCGATTTGCGCTGGAATTCGCTGCTGGTAGAAGCCGGGGTGCAACAGGCCACCGCCATTGTCACCTGCACCGATGACGACATGATGAACCTGCAAATTGCGCTCCGCGCCCGCAAGTTAAACCCGCGCATTCGGGTGGTAATGCGTATTTTTGATGACGAACTTAGCCAGCAGTTGCGCCAAACCTTTGGCCTGAGCGCGGCCTACAGCGGTTCGGCGTTGGCCAGCCCCGATTTTGTGGCGGCGGCGCTCAACCGCATGAACGTGCGGTTGGTGGACATTGATAACGTGCCGCAAATGATTGTGCGGTTGCAAGTGCGACCAGCGGCGCTGGTAGATACGCCCATTGCTGGCTTAAACCAGGAAGATGAACTCACCGTGCTGCTGCACGCCCAAAACAATCACATTGATATTCCGCCCCGGGCCGCCGCCCGCCTGCAAGCCGGCGATGAATTGGTGGTGCTGGCCACCGAAGCCAAATTTGAGGAGTTAAATCTGCGTAACCAGTCCGGTTAAGCCGCTCGTGGGGTGAGCGTGGGGCAACGGTTTAATTACCGTGAGGTCAAAGTCAAGAAAAATTGGCCGGTAGCGGTTATACTGATGAGGTAAATCGGGTGGGGCTAGTTCACGCAGGGTCGTCAATGGTGACTGCCGAACAGCACAGCCCCATACCGTCCAACAATAAACGGGGCGTTGCCCCGGTGTAAAAAAGCCGAGCCTGTTATCAGGCCCGGCTTTTTTGATGTTTAAAAACTCCGGCGGGATTAATCGCCGGCTACCGGCAGGCTTACCGGGCAAACCTGGTTACGCCGAAAGGCCTGCGCCGTAATCACCAGCGAGCCGGTGAGCGCCACCACCACCAACAGCGCCACCCGCAGCGAGGTGAGTTCCGCAATTAACCCAATCAGCGGCGGGCCGGCCAAAAAACCGGCATAACCAATGGTCGCCACTCCGGCAATGCCAACGCCCGCCGGTAAACCGGGGATATTGCCGGCGGTGCTAAATGCCAACGGCACCACAATGGACATGCCCGCGCCCACGGCGGCAAATCCCAACAGCGCCGGGATAACCTGGGGCTGAACCAGGGCAAACCCCAACCCCACCGCCGCAACTATGCCGCCGGTTTGCACCAGCAGCGCCGGTTGAAACCGCATGGTCAAACTATCTCCCAGCAAGCGCCCCAGCGTCATGGTGATGGAAAAGGCGGCAAACCCAAATGCCGCTGTGCCGGCGGTAGCGCCCACAATATTTTTTAAATAGACGCCGCTCCAATCGGCCATGGAGCCTTCGCCAATGGCGGCGCAAAAGGCCGCCGCGCCCAACGGCCACAAAATGCGCGGCGGCAGTTGAAACACCGACCCGCCCTGGCCGGATTTAGCCTCGGTGGAGGCGGGCAGCAATTTTGGCGCGGCCAGTAAAATCAACCCGGCAAAAATAACGGCGGCGGTAATAAAATGCCACAACGGGTCAATGGCAAACGTGGCCATCACCGCGCCCAGGCCGGCCCCAACAAAACCGCCAATGCTAAAGGCGGCGTGAAAAGAAGACATCACCGCTTTGCCCAGGTTGCGTTCAACCTCAACGCCCTGCGAATTCATGGCCACGTCCATTACGCTCAAGGCCGCTCCCAGCAAAAACAGGTTAACCCATAACGCCACGGCGTTGGGCATTAGCGCCAGCGGCGGCAGCAGCAGGCACATAAAAAGAGCGCCGGCGGTGGTAACGGCGCGGCTGCCGTACCGGGCAATCAAACCCCCGGCCAAAGACAGGGCGGTGAGCGTGCCCACGGCAATGCCCAGCAAAACCAGCCCCAATTCGCCTTCGCTTAAAGCCAGTTTGGCCTGAATTTGGGGAATACGCGCCACCCAGTTGGCAAACACCGCGCCGTTGGCAAAGAACATGGCTAAAACCGCCAACCGGGCGGTTGGAATAGAATATGATTGTGATTTCATAACAGTGCCTCTTTCTAAATTTTTACTTTCAAAATGTCAACCCCGGCTTGTTGATACGGGGCCAGGCTGGCGTCGGGAACGCCGGCCTCAGTTACCAGATGCGTAATTTCAGTGAGCGGCGCAACGGCGTAGGGTGCAATTGTGCCCAGTTTGTCGGCGGTGGCCACGGCAACCACCTCGCCGGATTGGGCAATGATGGCGCGGTTGATGGCCGCTTCGTCAAAAATGGTGGCAGTGTAGCCGGCCTCCGGGTGCAGGCTGCAAATCCCTAAAAAGCAGATGTCGGCGCGGTAGCGTTTTAGCTGCGCCAAAGCCTCGGCATCCAGGGCGGCGTAGGCGCTTTTGTTGAGCCGCCCGCCCACCAAAATCACCTCAATGGCGGGGTAATCCAGTAGCGCCAGGGCAATTTGCGGGCTGGCGGTAATAGCGGTAGCTTGCAGCGCCGGGTTGAGTTGTTGGGCAATGGCGTGATTGGTGGTGCCGCTGCCAAAAATAATCACCTGCCCGTGGCTTACCAGTTGAGCGGCGGTTTTGGCAAGGGCAACTTTAGCCGCCGAGTTTTGCTGCGCCCGTTCCGGGTAAGGCCGTTGCGGGGCCAGCGGCAACGCGCCGCCGTGCACCCGCTGCAACAACCCCGCCGCCGCCAGGTCGCGCAAATCACGCCGGATGGTGTCTTCGGACACGTTGTACAGGCTGATGAGTTCCGCCGCGACAATTTTGCCCTCGGCCTGTAACTTTTCAAGGATGCGCCGCCGTCGTTCCTGGGGTAAATCAATGGTTAATTCAGGATCATTCATAAAACCGTCCGTTTCTGGTTGCGTTTTTGTGCGTGTTTATTCTTGATTGTGCGTATTTTAGCAGGATTTTTAAACGATGTCAATAGTAAACCGGCAAATCTACGCAGATTCCGGCAACAAAAAAGGGCGGATTTGAGCCGCAACCGCAGTTGCCGCCCAAATCCGCCCAAAACCTAAAAGTTTCGGGGGAAGGCCCGGCGTTACTTGACCGTAACATAAGCCGGGTTGTTGGTAATCCAGCCGGTTTGTTCGCTGCCGGGTAATTTAATTTGCAGCCAGCCTTCCTGAGCGGTCAAAACGGCCACCACCTGCCCCTGTTTCAGGTGGCTCAGCACCGGATAATCGCTGCCGGGGCCGTTGCGCACCTTTAATCCCCAGGCGGCTATCTCGGCCTGGCGGGTGGCAACCTGGGGCGCGGCAACGGTAACGGTTGCCACCGCCGTTGGAACCGGTGTGGCGGTTGCCGCCGGCGTTTGGGTTGGCGTTAGCGCCGGTGTGGCGGCTTCGGTTGCGGCGGGGAGGGTCGCCGGGCTGGTGGTGGCAGGCACGGTTTCGGCTTCGGCGGCGGTGGGCAGAATCTCCACATCGGCGGGCATGCCGGGTTTCAGGCGATGGTCGGGGTTATTGACCGTGGTTTTTACGCCAAACACCAGGTTAACCCGTTCCTCCTGAGTTTGCACGTTTTTGGGCGTAAATTCGGCTTCGGCGGCGATGAATGTTACCCGGCCCGCAAATACCTCGTTGGGATAACCATCCACGTAAACCTGCGCCGCCTGCCCCACTTTTACCTGCCCAATCTGGGTTTCGGGGATGTAAACGGTTACGTCAACGGTTTCAATATCGCTGAGTTCCAGCAGCGTGGCGCCGGGCGCGGCCAATTCGCCGGGGTTGATGGCTTTGTGCCGGATGAGGCCCGCGCGCGGCGCGGTTAAAATGAGCTTGTCCAGTTGCACCTGCACCGCCGCCAGCCCCGCTTCGGCCTCGGCTACCTGGGCCTGGGCCACGGCAATGTCCTCTTGGGTGGGGCCGGCTTTGGCTACCACCAGGTTGGCTTCGGCCACCTGCGCGGCGGCGGCGGCCTGTTGATAGGCGGCTTTGGCCGCGTTGGCCTGGCTGATAAGCTGCAAGGGATGGTCGCGGAGTTGAACCAGCAGGTCAACCTGTTGTTTGGCTCCGTTCAGCGCCACCTCGTTAATTTTGAGACCCACTTGGGCGGCCCGGAGTTGCTGTTGGGCCACATCGTTTTGCACCAGTGCGGCGTGCGTGCTTTGGTTGCGCCCGGCCACTTCGGCCTGGATTTGGGCTTTTTTCAGCGTTACCTGGGCCATTTCCAACCCTTTTTGGGCGTCGGTAACGCGCGCCTGGGCCTGGCTGATGCGGCTTTGGAGTTCGTGGGGATTGGCCACCAACGCCTGAGCTGTTTTCCAGGTGGTGCCGGCCCCATCCCGCGCGGCCTGGGCTTGAGCCAACTGCGCTTCGGCGGCGGTCACGTTTTCGGAGCGAGGCGGGGCGCTCACCGCCAGCAGGTTGGCTTTGGCGGTAGCCACCACGGCCTCAAGTTGAGTTTGCTGGGCCAGCAGGTTGGCGGGGTCAATTGTAACCAGCACCTGCCCGGCTTTAATTTCGTCGCCTTCGGCTACTTTTACGGCCACAATCCGCCCCCCGATTTCGGTGGTGATGGCAATTTTTTCGGCTTCAATGCTGCCGGAGCCAACCAGCCCGGTGATGGCCTGCGCCGCCATTTGGGGCTGATTGAACCACCAGTAGCCGCCGCCCAGCGCGGCCAGAATAATAATTATGGGGATAAGTCGTTTCATTGGTACACCTCGGCTAAACAGGGTAGAGGTTAGTTGGGTTTATGGTTAAAGTTCTGGGCCGGCGGCTAAAATTACGTCGGCGGGCATGCCAGGTTTCAGGCGCTGGGTTTCGTCGGCCAGGTTGATTTTTACGGCAAACACGGTGTTAATCCGTTCTTCTTTGGATTGCACGTTTTTGGGCGTAAATTCGGCTTCGTCGTTGATGAAGGTTACTTGCCCTTTAAACGCTTCGCCGGGAAAGGCATCCACAAAAACGTTGAGCTGCTGGCCCACCGTGACCTGCCCGATTTTGGATTCCGGCACGTAAATGGTGAGCGTCATCTGGTTTAAATCGGCCAGCGTGAGCAGGGTAGCGCCGGGTGTTGACATTTCGCCTTCGTGGGCCGGTTGCTCCACCACCCAGCCGGCAAGCGGGGCTGCCAGCGTGTGCTGGTCGCGCTCTACTTGCAGCGCGGACAGGTTGGCCTGGGCCTGTTTTACGGCGGCTTCGGCCACGGCAATCTGTTCCTGGCGCGCGCCGGCCTGGAGCAGCGCAAGCTGCGATTTGGCCACCTCAACCTGGGCGGCGGCGGTTTGATAATTGGCCTGGGCCTGGGCCACCTTTACCTGGGCGGCCTGCGGGTTGTCTCGAATGGTTTGCAGGTCGTTCAGGGTGGTTTGGGCGTCGGTGTAGGCGGTTTGGGCGCTGTTCAGGTTAACCCAATTTTCCCACTCGTCGGCGGTAGCCAGATTCCAGTTAACGCTGGCTTGCTGTTTAATGCCCTCCGGAAAATCATAATGAGCGCGAATCTCTTCGCCGGGGCGAGCGCCTTTGGTGTCCTCGCGCAGGTCAACGTTGGGCGGCAGCATTTTTTCGCTGAAACCGGGCGGCAGCCTGAAGTTAAAATCCTTGCCCTCATCAATGATTTTTACCTGCTGGGCTTGCAGATCATTTTTAGCCACCGCCGCGTCTTTAAGGGGAATGGCCTGGTCAACCCGGAGTTGGGCCAGTTGCAGCGCCGTTTGCGCCGCCTCAATTTGAATATCCAACTCCTGCGGGTGGTCACGCAGGGTGATGGCATCGTGCCAGAGCAGTTGGGCGGCTTCGGTCCCGGCTTCGGCCTGTTTTACGGCGGCTTCGGCTTTGGCAATTTCTTCGGGCCGCACGCCCGCTTTTATTTTGGCCAGTTGCGCCCGGGCGGTATCAATTTTGGTTTCGGCCTGGCGCAGTTGGGCGTTGAGCAGCGCCGTGTCTAACTCAACCAGGGTTTGCCCGGCCTTTACCAGATCGCCTTTGGTTACGGCCAGCCGGGTAATCCGCCCTTTGATTTCGGCGGCCACATTAACCTCTTCGGCTTCGATAAAGCCGGAAACGCTGTAGCCGTTGCCGGTTTCGGCCTGGCTCATCAGCCCCACTTGATGCTGAATCTGAACCAACTGGCCGGGGTGCTGCTGAAAATACCAGTAGCCGCCGCCGGCAGCGCCAAGCAACAACACAATTACAATTAAACGGATGATTTTTTTCATGGTGATGTACCTCTATCTTCCCACTACTTTTTCCGCTTCGCGGGCGCTGGAAATAAAAACGTCTTCCAGCGACGGGGCGATGCGGTCTACAGCGGTGATGTTTAAACCGTTTGCCGCCAACGTTTGGTTAATCAGCGGAATATGCGCCGGCGCATCGGTGCTGACCACGTGAATGAGCGAGCCGTACAGCGCCACTTCTTCAAACAAATTGAGGTTGCGCAACAGCGGAATGGCCCGGCCCGCGTCATCGCAATCAATTTCTATCACGTCGCCGTGCATTTGGGTTACTTTAATCTCTTCGGGCGAGCCTTTGGCCACCAGGTTGCCGCGCTGAATAAACACCAGGTTTTGGCAATGCTCGGCTTCGTCCATGTAGTGAGTGGTGACCAGAATGGTGGTGCCCACTTCGGCCAGCTCGTAAATCAGTTCCCAAAAAGCCCGCCGCGAAATGGGATCAACTCCGGCGGTGGGTTCATCTAAAAAAAGCGCCTCCGGCTCGTGGATGATGGCCGCGCCCAGCGCCAGCCGTTGCTTCCAGCCGCCCGACAGGTTGCGGGTTAATTCGCGCTCGCGCCCCACCAGGCCGGCCATTTTTAGAATATATTCCTTGCGCTCTTTTAGTTTGCGCCCGCGCACCCCATACACGCCGCCGTAAAAGTTCAGGTTTTCGGCCACGGTCAGGTCGTTGTACAGGCTGAACTTCTGGCTCATGTAGCCAATGCGCTGGCGCATGGCCTCCGGCTCTTTGATGACATCAAACCCGACCACGTTGGCGGTGCCACTGGTGGGAACCAGCAAGCCCAGCAGCATGCGGATGGTGGTGGTTTTGCCCGCGCCGTTTGGCCCCAGAAAGCCAAAGATTTCGCCGCGTTGCACTTCAAAATTAACGTTGTTAACGGCCATAAAACTGCCAAATTTTTTGGTTAGCCCCAGCACTTGAATGGCCGGGTTAGGTTGATCGCTCATGGTTGCGCTCTGCTTTTTTAGAAATGTTTAAAGTTATTGCTGCTCATCTTTTGGGTTTTCCCTTTTGCCAATCAGCGAGATGAAGGCCTCTTCCATGCGGGGCAGGGTGTGCCGAAAGTTGACCAGGCTGATTTGCTCGGCGGCCAGCGCGGTTTCCAGTTGAGCGCGTCGCCCGGCGATGCTGTCCACAAACACGTGCATCAAATCGCCGTAGGTTTGCACTTCGAGCACGCCTTCCTGCCGGCTGAGAAGCTGGTTGGTTTGGCGCAGCAGCCCAATGCCGTGCAACCGGGGCGATTCCGGGCGGAACTCAATCAATTCACCCGGAATCAGGGCCTTGATTTGCGCCGGCGTGCCATGTTCAATCAGCCGGCCATTGTACATTAGCCCCACCCGCGAACAGCGTTCGGCTTCGTCCATGTAGGGCGTGTTCACCAGAATGGTGGTGCCGTCTACGTGCAGGCCGGTTAAAATGTCCCAAAACTCGCGCCGGGAAACGGGGTCAACGCCGGTGGTGGGTTCATCCAGGTACAAAATGGCCGGCGCGTGAATCAGGGCGCAGGCCAGCCCCAGCTTCTTTTTCATGCCGCCGGAAAGCCGCCCGGAAGGCCGGTTGGTAAACTCGGTGAGGCGGGCAAAGTTTAGCAGCCGGTCAATGCGCTCGCGGCGCACCTGGCCGCGCACGCCAAAGACATCGGCAAAAAAGTTAAGGTTTTCCAGCACGGTCAGGTCGCCGTACAGGGCAAACTGCTGGGCCATGTAGCCGATATGTTCCTTGATGCGCTCCGCCTGCTTGCGCAAATCAAACCCGGCAATGGTGGCGTTGCCGCCGGTGGGGTTCATAATGCCGGCCAGCAGCCGGATGGTGGTGGTTTTGCCCGCGCCGTCCGGCCCCACCAGGCCAAAAATTTCATGCTGCTTCACTTCCAAATCCAGTTCGTTCACCGCCACAATGTGGTGAAAGTGTTTGGTCAGCTTATCGGTTTTGATGATGAGGTTGTTATTGTTAGCCATAATTATTCCAGCGTTTTCTTAAACCGGGTGGCCGCCAAAATTACCATAATGGTGCTAAAAACCAGCACCGCTGCTACCTGTTCAACCAAAATTTCTAACCCCACGCCTTTGAGCACAATGCCGCGCACAATCACCATGGCGTAACGGGCCGGCACAAGGTACGTGACAACCTGCAACCAGCGCGGCATGGCTTCGATGGGGAACATAAAGCCGCTCAGGTAGATGGTGGGCAGGGTGGTGGCAAAGGTCATTAGCAGGGCTTCTTGTTGGGTGGTGGCCACGCTGGATACCAGAATGCCCACGCCCAGCGAAGTGAGCAAAAACAGCGCCGACAGCCCCAACAACAAGGGAATGCTGCCGTTGATGGGCACGCCAAAAAGCAGCACGCCAATGGTTAAAATTTCAATAACAATGATAAACGACACCGCCACATACGGCAGCACTTTGGCCACAATCAGTTCGATGGGGCGGATGGGGGTGATGATGAGTTGCTCGATGGTGCCCAGTTCGCGCTCGCGGACAATGGAGGTGGCCGTAAAGAGAATGGTGAACACAAAAAGGATAATCACAATCATGCCGGGGATCATAAAGTAAGTGCTTTTGAGGTTGGGGTTGTACCAAACCCGGGGCCGCACGTCTACGCCCGGCATCTGGCTAACCGATGTGCCCAATTTTTGCTCAATGAGTTTTACGCCCAAAGCCTGCCCCACGCCTTGCGAGGCCGAAAACAGGGTGGTCGCCGCCGTGGCGTCGGAGCCGTCAATCAAAAAGGCAACCTGGGCTTTTTCCCCGGCGGCCATTTTTTGGCTGTAACCGGCGGGAATCACCAGCGCCCCGCGCACATCGCCGCGCTCAATCAGGTAGGCCAGGTCGGCTTCTTTGGCCACGTATTGGGCAATATCAAAAGAGTTGGAGGCCCGGTAGGCTTCGATTAAATGGCGGCTCTGCGAGCTTTTGTCGCCGTCGTACACGGCAATGCGCATGTGCTCAATATCGGTGGTGGCGGCATACCCCAGGATAATCAGCATCATCAGCGGCATCACAATCATAATGCCCAGCGTGCGCGGGTCGCGCCGGATGTGGATAAATTCTTTGGTGATTAAATGGGCCAATCTAAATAACATGATTCACCAGTTTACGATTTAAGATTTTGGATTTACGAGCGCATCAAAAATCTTAAATGGATTTTTAGTCCAGCTTTTTCTTGAAGCGGCTGGAGGCCAGAACGACAATGATAACGGTAAAAATAAGGATTGAAATAACCTGTTCCCTTAAAACCTCTAGCCCCGCGCCCTTTAGCAAAATGCTGCGCATGATAATCAGGCCGTATTTGGCCGGGAAGATGTAACTGAGCAGTTGCAGTGCCGGCGGCATGGCATCAATGGGGAAGATGAAGCCGCTCAAAAAGATGGTGGGCATCACCGTGGCAAAAGACATCATAAAGGCCTCTACCTGGGTGTGCGCGGCGCTGGAAATAAAAATGCCAATCCCCAGCGCCGTTACCAAAAACAGGCTGCACAGCCCCAACAACAGCGGAATGCTGCCGTTAATGGGCATGCCAAAAATCAGCACCCCCAACGTGAGCACCTCGATGATGATAAAGAACGAGATGAGGATGTAGGGCAGCACTTTGGCCACAATCAACTCAGCCGAGCGAACGGGCGTGACAATCAGTTGCTCAATGGTGCCCAGTTCGCGCTCGCGGACAATGGAGGTGGAGGTGAACAGCGTGGTAAACAGGAACAGAATCATCACAATTGTGCCGGGGATCATAAAGTAGGCGCTTTTGAGGTTGGGATTGTACCAAACCCGGGGCCGCACATCCACGCCCGGCAGCGGGCCGAGCAACTCCAGTTGCCGTTCCAGCAGTTTGGTAGATACCGCCTGCCCCACCTGCTGCGAGGCGCTAAAAACCGTGCGGGCCACGCTGGGGTCCGAACCATCTACCAAAAAGGCCACTTCGGTGCGTTTGTGGGCGGCCATATCGCGGCCATAGCCGGGCGGGATAATCAGGGCGCAGCGCACGTCATCGTGATCAATCAGGTAACGCAGCGATCCTTCCCGGTCGGCGTACAGCACAATATCAAAATAGTTGGAGGCCTGATAGGCGGCGATGAGGTCCCGGCTTTGGGGGCTTTTATCGGCGTCGTACACGGCGGTGCGCAGGTGCTCGATATTGGTGGTGGCCGCAAAGCCCAGCAAAACCAGCATTAGCACAGGCATAATAATCATAATAGCCAGCGTGCGCGGGTCGCGGATAACGTGGGTAAATTCCTTGCGAATCAGGCTGAAAATTCTAAGCAACATAAGTTCAACACCTGCGTTTTTTAGCCCTATTTTTTAAATAGCACGGCCCGGCTTATTTTGATGGATGGTTGGGCCATCGGTGTAAAGCCGGCGGCCTGAGCCAGTTGCACCGTTTGCGCAAACGCCGAGGCCGACACGTGCACCCGCGGCTCAACCAGCAAAAAACGAGCGCCCGGTTTGAGCAATTGCCGGATGGCCTGTAAAAACGCCGGTTTGTTGGGCACTTCGTGCACCATCCAAAAGGCCAGCACCAAATCGGCTTGCTCTTTCTCGTCAAGCTCCTCAATAAAGCCCTGGTGAAATTGCAGCCGCGTTTCCAGCCCTTCGCGGGCCGCCCGGTAGCGAACCCGTTCCAGCATGGCGGCCTGCATATCCACGGCAATCACCCGGCCATGTTCGCCTACCAGCCGGGCCAGGGCAACGGAGAAAAAGCCCGGCCCGCAGCCCACATCAATCACCGTTTGCCCCGGCTCCACCAATCCCTTAAAGATTTTGTCCGGGTTGTGGATAAACCGCCGGAGCGGGTTTTCTAACGGGCCGGCCAGCCAGGCCGGGCACACATGGGCATCAATAAAAAGGGCTTGTTTTAGTTGCTTGCTCATTGTTGCCTCCCTGTGAAAATAACGAACTACGAATTACGAATAACGAACTACGAATTATGAATGTCACCCCGAGGGCGTAAGCCCGAAGGGTCTCCAGTTACTTGTCACGGGAACTCTTTGCTTCGCTCGGAGTAACATTTTCATCACTCGGTGCGCTGCCGCCGGCTGAGTCCGTCCCCGGTGAAAATCAGGCGGCTGGCTGGCTGTTTTCTTTTAGCAGCATGCCCAAAAAAAGATTGGTAAGTTCCTCAATCAGCGCATCGGCCGAAATTTCTTCGTATCGGGGGTCCAGGTTGGTCAGTTTCATGGAAAAATTTATAACGAGTACGCCAATAAAGGCGCGGGTTACAATCATCGGGTTGACCGGGCGAAACAGGCCGGCATCAATCTGGCTCTGGATGTACTGCTCCATCAGGCGGGTAACGGGCATAACCAGTTTTTGGTACGCCTCCCGGCGCAGTTCGGCATCGGTGAACATTTCGGCCAGAATGGGCGCAACTAGTTGGCCGCGTTCCTGCACCAGTTGGTAGCGGTTTTTCAGAATCATCACAATAAATTCTTTGGGGCTGGCCGGCGCCCCGGTAATCATATAATCTTTGAGCGATTGCACCGCCAACAGTTCAATCATGGACAGCAGCAGTTCCCGTTTGTTGGCAAAATAGTTGTAAATGGTGCCTTCGGCTACCCCGGCGGCTTCGGCAATTTCTTTGGTGGTGGCTTTATGAAAGCCCTTTTCGGCAAAAACCTGGGCCGCGCCCATTAAAATTTGGGTGCGCCGGGCTTCGGCCATTTGTTCTTTAAGATCAACCGTTGTGGTAAACATAGCGTTTTTGGCTCTTTTAATTTTAGAGTGAGTGCTCACTCAATTGAGTGAGTGTACACTCATTTTGTATCCAAATCCCGTTTTTGTCAATACCCAAAATTGGCTCCAAAGGTTAATTTGACGGATTCTGTAAAATAAAGTTCAATTGAAGCAGCCAATGGCTAGGAAAAACCAACCATGACGGATGCTTCGCCCGCGCCCAAAAAATCAATTGAACAAGAACTAAACCCGGCCCTGTTGTTGCGCCTGATTATGGATAACATTCCGCAATCGGTGTTCTGGAAGGATCGCCACTCGGTTTATATTTGGTGCAACCAAACGTTTGCCACCAACGCCGGCGTGCCCACGCCGGAATATATTGTGGGCAAAACCGATTACGATTTCCCCTGGACGCAGGAAGAAGCCGAGTTTTTTATTAAAATTGACCAGCAGGTGATGGCCACTGACACCCCCGCCTATCAGGTCATCGAGCGGCAAATGCAGGCCAGCGGCAAACATGCCTGGGTGGTTACCAACAAAATGCCCTTGCACGATGCCGAAGGAAACGTTATTGGCGTGTTGGGCACGTATGAAGACATCACCGAGCGAAAGCTGGCCGAAGAAGCCCTGCAACGCGCCTACGATGAACTGGAAATCCGGGTAAAAGAGCGCACCGCCGAGTTATCCAGCGCCAACGAGCAGTTGAAGCAGGAAATTGAGGAGCGCAAGCGGGCGCAAGAGGCCCAATTGCGCAGCCAGTTGGCCGAACACGAACAGCGCACCCTGGCCGAAGCCCTGCGCGATATTGCGGCGCTGCTCAACAGCACCCTCAACCTGGATGAAGTGCTCGACCGGATTCTGGCGGAGATTGGGCAGGTGGTGCCTCACGACACTGCCAACATCATTTTGATTGAGGACAACATGGCCCGCGTGGTGCGCGACCGCAGCCGGGTGGATGTTATCTCGCCCCGCGAAGATTTGGAGCGCCGTTTTTCGCTGGATGAGCTGCCCAATCTGTACCAGATGTTGCAAAGCAAGCACCCGTTGATTATCGAAGACACGCACCTGCTTGCCGGCTGGGTGAGCCGCCCCGGCACCGGCTGGGTGCGTTCTTACCTGGGTACGCCGGTGCAAATTGATGGCGAAGTCATCGGTTTTATTAACCTGAACAGCGCCGTCCCCGGCTTTTTTAATTCCATTCACGCCGACCGCCTGCGGGCTTTTGCCAACCAGGCTGCCACCGCCATTCGCAACGCCAGCCTGTACAAACGGGCGCAGGCGTTGGCGGCCATGGAAGAGCGCCAGCGGTTGGCCCGCGAACTGCACGACGCCGTGAGCCAAACCCTGTGGACGGCGTGCCTGTTGGCCGACGTGCTGCCTTCGCTGTGGGCCGAGGACCAGGCCGAAGGTGAGCGCACGTTAGAAAAGCTGCGCCGCCTGACGCAGGGCGCGCTGGCCGAAATGCGCACGCTGCTGCTGGAACTTCGCCCGGCCACGTTGGTTGAAACCAACCTGGGCGATTTGCTGCGGCAACTGACGCAGGCGGTGATGAGCCGCAAAAAGGTTGACATTGCCCTTGCGGTGAGCGGCGAAAGCCGGCTGCCGCCGGATGTGCAAATCAGCCTGTACCGCATTGCCCAGGAAGTGCTCAACAACATTGCCAAACATTCGCGCGCTTCGCAGGTGGCCATTCAACTGGATTACCAGCCCAACCAGCTTTTTTTGCACATCCGTGATAACGGGCGCGGCTTTAATTTGGAGCAGCACGCGCCCGGCGGGTTGGGGCTGGACATTATGCGGGAGCGGGCCGAAAAAATTAACGCGCACCTGCAAATTGATAGCAAAATTGATGGCGGCACCACGGTTACGATTATTTGGCCCAACCGCAAGGAGTTTTTGTATGGATAACGTCAACCAGATTCGCGTTTTGATTGTGGATGACCACGATATGCTCCGCGAGGGGCTGGCCACTTTTCTCAAAGCATTTCCCGATTTGGTGTTGATTGGCGAAGCCGCCACCGGCAGCGAGGCTATTCAACAATGCGTGCGCCTAAACCCGGATGTGGTGCTGATGGATTTAATGATGCCGGAAATGGGCGGCGTGACCGCTATTCAGCGCATCCACGCTGCCCAGCCGGAGATAAAAATTATTGCCCTCACCAGTTTTGGCGAGGATGATCTGGTTAAAGCCGCGTTGCAGGCGGGCGCAACCAGCTACCTGCTCAAAAACGTGTCGGCCAGCAAATTGGCCGAGGCCATCCGCGTTACCCGGTCGGGGTTGCCCACCTTTGCCCCGGAGGTGGCCCGCTCGTTGCTAACGGCCTCCGCCGCCCCAACGCTATCGCCCCGGTACGATTTAACGGAACGCGAACAGGAAGTGCTGGTGTTGATGGCGCAGGGGCGATCTAATGTTGAAATTTCGCAGCAGTTGCACATTAGCAAATACACCGTAAAAAACCACGTCAGCAGCATTCTGAGCAAGCTCAACGTAGGCAGCCGCACCGAAGCCGTGAGCCTGGCGTTGCACAAGCATCTGGTTCTTATGGACTAGTCCATAGTTCCCCTTTTAAAATCCCCCGGTTAACTCAGGTTGCCCGCCCCGCTTTCTGTTATACTGCTACCGTATTCTGGTGGAGCGCGCCCATCTCAAATCTACCAAAAAAATATCCGGTGAGTGAGACAAAGGAGAATCACAAATCATGGCGCAACAATCTGCTGCGGTTGATATTCCTCAACCAACCGTAATGAAAGACACCATTCCCCTGTGGCTGGCGGTGGCAATTACCGTTTTGGTATCCATGCCGTTTGGCCTGTGGTTGGGAAAGTTTAATTTTACCCTCTGGTGCGGCTTTATTGTGTGGGCGGAATATTTTGCGCTGGGGGCCAAACCCAGCGTTGTTAAACTGATTTTGCCCAGCTTTAGTTATGCGGCGGCGCTTACGGCCATCACCCTGTTTTTAGTCCCCTATTTTAGTTTTCTCCCCAGCCTGGTAACTCCCGGCGACGTTGCGGCGTCGCTGGTTATTTCTGCCGGCGTGGGCTTTATGGTGTATTCCATGAAGTGGTCCAAAACCTTTCAGGATGGTTCATTGCCCTTTTTTAACGGCGTTTCGATGGCCCTGGCTATTTATTTTTCTAACAGTTACCCGCAAATTGTGTCGGGCGGCATCGCGCCGCTGTGGGCGGGGGTCTGGACTATCCTAATGTGCGTGTTTGGAGTAATATTAGGGATATTCAACGTGTGGATATTATTTCCCAAAGCAACTAAATAATTCAATTTATCTTACAAAGGAGTAACCATAAATGAATGGAAAGTTTGTTTTAGCCACCGATGTGGAACGTGAACAACTCGACTGGGGCGAACTGGGCTGGGTTAGCCGCCCGGCCATTGGCGCCAAACAAATTGTCGAAATCGAAGTGACCTTGCAGCCGGGTTGCGGCCACAACTTCCACAAACACCCCGTTCAAGAAGAAGTTATCTACATCATTTCCGGCGAAGTTGAACAATGGCTGGAAGACAAAAAGCAAATCCTCAAACCGGGCGACGCAATTTTTATTGCCGCGGGCGTGGTGCATGCCTCGTTTACGCTGGGCGATAAACCGGCCAAGTTGATCGCCGTGCTATCCCCCTGCATCGGCGAAGGCGGCTACGAAATGGTAGAAGTTAGCTCCGAAGCGCCCTGGAACGGGCTGCGGTAAAGAAAGCAAGAGGCTATCATGACCAAAACCGTAGTGATTGTGGGCGCGCTGGATACCAAAGGCGCAGAATTTGCTTTTGTAAAAAAGTTGATTGAACAAGACGGGTTGCGCACGCTGGTAATTGATTTTGGCGTAATGGGCGACCCAACCTTTGCCCCCGATATTAGCCGCGCCGAAGTTGCTCAGGCCGGCGGCGGCGACCTGGCTTATCTGGCCTCTGGCAGCCACAAGGATGAGGCCATGCAGGTAATGGCCAACGGGCTGGCGGTGTTAGTGCGCCGCCTGTACGACGAAGGCAAGCTGGACGGCATTATTGGCATGGGCGGCAGCGGCGGCACCTCGATTGCCACCAGCGGCATGCGCACCCTGCCGGTGGGCGTGCCCAAAGTGATGGTGTCAACCATGGGCGGCGGCGACGTGAGCGTTTACGCCGGCACCAAAGACATCACCTTTATGCCTTCCATTGTGGACGTGGCCGGCATCAACAGCATTAGCCGGGCCATTTACGCCAACGCCGCCGGGGCCATTGTTGGCATGGTCAAAATGGAAACCCCGCCGGGCCAGGCCGAAAAACCGCTGGTAACGGCCTCAATGTTTGGCAACACCACCAAAGCGGTAGACCACGCCCGTGGCATTCTGGAAGAAAACGGCTACGAAGTGCTGGTGTTCCATGCCACCGGCACCGGCGGCAAAACCATGGAAAGCCTGATTGCCGATGGCTACATTGTCGGCTCAATGGACATCACCACCACCGAACTGGCCGACACCGTTTGCGGCGGCGTTTTCAGCGCCGGGCCGGAACGCTGCTGGGCGGCTTCGCGGGCGGGCATTCCGGCGGTGATTGTGCCGGGCTGCGTGGATATGGCCAACTTCTGGGGCGTTGAAACCATGAAGGAAGAATACCAGCAGCGCAACATCTACAAATGGAATCCCAACGTTACCCTGCTGCGCACCAACGTGGAAGAAAACATCCAAATGGGGCAAATGATTGCCGTTGCCGCCAACGCCGCCACCGCGCCGGTAGCCATTGTTTTGCCGCTCAAAGGCGTGTCCATGCTTGATAGCGAGGGCGGTCAATTTTGGGACCCCGCCGCCGACCAGGCCTGCTTCGACGCCATCAAACAAAACCTCAAACCAGGCATCCCGGTAATTGAGATGGACAACAACATCAACGACCCAGAATTTTCGGCCAAAGTGGCTGAAGTTATGCTGAGTCTGCTCAAAAAATAACCTCTGATTGTTGAAAGGATGTAAATTATGGCGATTTCTCGACAAGAAATTTTAAAACGATTACACGCCCAGGTTGAAGCGGGCCGCCCGATTGTGGGTTGCGGGGCCGGCACCGGCATTTCGGCCAAATTTGCCGAAGCCGGCGGAGCCGACATGATTATTATTTACAACTCCGGGCGCTACCGAATGGCCGGGCGCGGCTCGTTGGCCGGGCTAATGCCCTACGGCGACGCCAACGGCATTGTGGTTGAAATGGCCTCCGAAGTGCTGCCGGTGGTCAAAGACACCCCCGTGCTGGCGGGCGTGTGTGGCACCGACCCCTTCCGGCTGATGCCCATTTTCCTGAAACAGCTCAAGGAAATTGGCTTTTCCGGGGTGCAAAACTTCCCCACCGTTGGCCTGATTGACGGCGACTTCCGGGCCAACCTCGAAGGCACCGGCATGGGCTACGACAAGGAAATTGAGGCCATCCGCCTGGCGCACGAACTGGATATGTTCACCGCGCCCTATGTGTTTAACCCCGATGACGCCAAAGCAATGGCCAAAGCCGGCGCAGACCAACTGGTGGCGCACGTGGGCCTCACCACCGCCGGCAGCATTGGCGCGGCGGTCGCCTTTACCCTGGATGAAGCCATTGCCAAAGTGATGGAAATCGCCGAGGCCGGGCGCAGCGTGCGCAAAGATATTCTGGTAATTTGCCACGGCGGCCCCTTCGACGAACCGGACAGCGTGGTCAAAGCCCTGGCGCAAATGCCCGGCATTCACGGCTTCTTTGGCGCCTCGTCCATTGAACGGCTCCCCACCGAACGGGCCATCAAAGGGCAAGTCGCGGCCTTCAAATCGGCCAAACTGGCCTGATTAACGTAATTTGTAAATTTTCGTAATTTAATGTGGGGGCGGCCTTTGTGGTCGCCCCTATTGTTTTAACCTGATGCGGTGAGCTGCGCCAAATCAGCCCTTGACAAATGCCGTAATCTGTGATAAATTTTGCCCCAAGTTAAATTAAAAAACAGTGACCAGGAAGAGTAACTGTGAAGGCGGTGTTCAGAGAGCCGGCGGTTGGTGTGAGACCGGTACACGCGCAAACAGTGAATGGGCCTGCGAGTTGCGCCCCCAAAACAAGTTGCGTGAGCTTAAAGAGTGAGTGAGTAAAAACCTAACTCTACCACTCATAAAACTCACCAACTCAAGTAAGTAGGCGGCGTCGGTAACTCCACCGTTATCCGGGAGCCGGGTATTAAAGCGCAAGCTGCGTACCTGTTAAAGTGAGACTGGCTATCGAGCGTAACCTCGTGTGTTTCATACGAGGTTTTTTTATGGGCCGGTTTAAGCGGGGTGGCACCGCGGGAGTATTCAACCTCTCGTCCCCGAAAATTCTCTACTCAAATAGAGAGTTTTCGGCGGCGAGAGGTTTTTTGTTTTGGAGCAGTGGCAAATCCAAAACCGTCAATTGTCAATCAAAAATCGTAAATTGTGAGGAGGGTTGTATGTACAAACCAACACTGGAACAAGTTGAGGCTTTGGCCGAGCAGGGCAACCTCATCCCCATTTACCGGGATTTGCCCGCCGACATGGAAACGCCGGTTAGCATTTATTTGAAACTACAGGATGAAGGCCCCTGTTTTCTGCTGGAATCGGTTTCGGGCGGCGAGCAGGTGGCCCGCTACTCGTTTGTGGGCGTGCGCCCGCGCGGCCTGGTCACTACCTTTGGCCGCGATGTGTACATTTCCACCGAAGGCCACGGGCGCACCATCCCGCTGACCAACGGCCTGGACCCGCTGGCGGTGCTCAAAGAGGAAATGTCGCGGTACAAGCCGGTGCGCCTGCCCGATTTGCCCCGGTTTATTGGCGGTGCGGTCGGCTTTATGAGCTACGACGCCGTGCGCCGGTTTGAGCGCCTGCCCGATGACAACCCCGATCAACTGCATTTGCCCGAAGCCGCCTTTATGATTGCCCACACGCTGGTTGTGTTTGACCACGCCCGCCAGCGATTGCAGGTGGTGGCCAACGCCGATTTAACCCGCAGCGATGTTCGTACCGCCTATCGCCGTGCCGTGGCCCGCATTGATGAAGTGGTGGCTCGCCTTAACGCGCCGCTGCCCGAAGTGCCGCCCACGCCCGCCACCGAGCGCCATCCGCTGGAATCCAACTTTACCCTGGAGCAGTACAAAGAGGTGGTGAACAAGGCCAAAGAATACATCGCCGCCGGCGATATTTTTCAGGTGGTGTTGTCGCAGCGGCTATCTCGCCGCGTTTCGGCGCATCCGTTTAGCATTTACCGGGCGCTGCGCATGCACAACCCATCGCCTTATATGGTTTTTATGCGCTTTCCCGGCGGCGTTAGCAACCTGCCGCTGCATATTATTTCGGCCAGCCCGGAAATGCACGTGCGCCTGGAAGAGGGCGAAGCCGAACTGCGGCCCATTGCCGGCACGCGCTGGCGCGGCCTCACCGTAGAAGAAGATTTGGCGCTGGCCGAAGAACTGCTGGCCGACGAAAAAGAGCGGGCCGAACACGTAATGC
Organism: uncultured Caldilineaceae bacterium; assembly: GCA_964517605.1. Classification (GTDB taxonomy): domain Bacteria; phylum Chloroflexota; class Anaerolineae; order 4572-78; family J111; genus J095. The sequence goes on from CAZFCE010000030.1 coordinate 44,164, forward strand.
TGGTGGATTTGGGCCGCAACGATTTGGGCCGCGTGTGCGAGTACGGCACCGTCAAAGTGCAAGAGCTGATGGTGGTGGAACGTTACAGCCACGTTATGCACATTGTTTCGGATGTGCGCGGCAAGCTCAAAGCCGGTTTTGATGCCTTTGACCTGTTGCGGGCCACTTTTCCGGCGGGCACGGTTTCGGGTGCGCCCAAAGTGCGGGCTATGGAGATTATAGACGAACTGGAGAACACCCGGCGCGGCCTGTACGCCGGCGTGATTGGTTATGTGGGTTACGATGGCAACATGGATACCTGCATCGCCATTCGCACGGCGGTAATGCAGGGTGACATGGTTCACATTCAAGCCGGCGGCGGCATTGTGGCCGATAGCGACCCGCAGCGCGAATACGAAGAAAGCTGGAACAAAGCCGCCGCTATGGCCGAAGCCGTGGAATACGCGGAAAATAATCGCTAACTGATGATGATTACGCCACCCGATTTACGGAGGAAAAATGATCCTTTTAATTGATAACTACGATTCTTTTACCTACAACCTGGCCCAATATCTGGGCGAGTTGGGTTACAGCGTTGATGTGCGCCGCAACGACGCCATCACTTTGGACGAAATTGCCGCCATGAAACCGGCTCAAATTGTGATTTCGCCGGGGCCGGGCACGCCCGCCGAAGCCGGCATCTCGGTTGAGGTGATCCGGCGGTTTTACCAGGAAATTCCCATTTTGGGGGTGTGTTTGGGGCATCAGGCTATTGGGCAGGCGTTTGGCGGCAACGTGGTGCGCTCTAAAAATTTAATGCACGGCAAGGTATCGGCTATTGAGCACAACAGCAAAGGCATTTTCCACAACCTGCCCTCGCCGTTTACCGCCACCCGCTACCACTCGCTGATTGTGCAGGACCCGCTGCCCGGTTGCCTGGAAGTGCTGGCGCGCGGCGGCGAAGCCAACGAAGTGATGGCCTTGCGCCACAAGGATTACCCGGTGGTGGGCGTGCAATTTCACCCGGAATCAATTTTAACCGAGTACGGCCACGAAATGCTGCACAACTTTTTGCAAATCGAGGCCGGCGCGGTGGAACTCCCCACACCGCCGGCGGCAGCGCCCGCCGAACCGCCGCCCGCGCCCATTTATGTAATGCCCATCAAAACCGCCATTGGCAAAGTGATGACCGGCGGCGCGCTCAACATTGACGAAGCCGAAGAGGTGATGTCGCAAATTATGGGCGGCGAGGCCACCCCGGCCCAGATTGGCTCTTATTTGATGGCGTTGCGGATGAAGGGCGAAACCGTGGCCGAAATTACCGGCAGCGCCCGCGCCATGCGCCGCGTGGCGGTGGCCGTGCGCCCGGTTACTTCCCCGGAGCAGTTGGTAGACGTGGTGGGCACCGGCGGCGACGGCTTTGGCTCGTTTAACATCAGCACCACCACCGCGTTTGTGGTGGCCGGAACCGGCCAAAAAGTGGCCAAACACGGCAATCGCGCGGCCAGCAGCAAAAGCGGCAGCGCCGATGTGCTGGCGGCGTTGGGCGTTAACCTGGATTTAACGCCGGAGCAGGTGGCTGCCGCCATTGATGAAGTGGGGCTGGGCTTTATGTTTGCCGTTAAGCATCACCCGGCCATGAAGTTTGCTATTGGGCCGCGCCGGGAAATGGGCGTGCGCACGGTGTTTAACGTGCTGGGGCCGCTCACCAATCCCGCCGGAGCCAAATCCTTGTGCATGGGCGTGTACGATGCCGCGCTCACCGAACCGCTGGCTCTGGTGCTGGCCGAACTGGGCGTGACCAGCGCCTACGTGTGCTACGGCTTTGGCGGGCTGGATGAACTGACCACTGCCGGGCCAAACACCGTTAGCCGCCTGCAAAACGGGCTGGTTACTACCCAAACGCTCCACCCGGAAGAGTTGGGGCTGGCTAAATCTGACCTCAGTGAATTGTTAGGCGGCTCGGCGGAGGAAAACGCCCAGATTACCCGCAACATTCTGAATGGAAGTGACCGGAGCGCCCGGCGCGAGGTGGTGCTGCTCAACGCGGCGGCCACGCTGGTGGCCGCGGGCAAAGCCGCCGACCTGCCGGCGGGCCTCAATTTGGCCGCCGAAAGCATTGATAGCGGCGCGGCACTGGAAACGCTACGCCGGTTTGTGGCTTTTTCGCAAAAGTGCGGCGTGGCCGGCTAGTTTAACCCGCCAGGTGGCGCGACAGTTTTTTCGCCGTAAGCGCGTAAATCAGCGCCGCTTGGGGCAGGGTGTTGATTTCAACATATTCATCGTTGGCGTGGGCGTTTTGGCCGGTGGGTCCAAAGCCGCAGGCCATCGGAATGCCCTGCTCAATAAAAAGATAGCCCTCGTTGGCCGGGCCGCACACCACTCGCGGCGGCGTAAAGTTGAGAACGGCCTGGGTGGCCTGCTCAATGTAATCAAACAGCGGCGCAGCCGGGTTTGACAGCGCCGGAGGAAGCTGAATTAACAATTGATAGTTAAACCCAATGTTGGGGCGGCGGGCCAGTACGCCGGCAATGGCCTGTTTAATGACGGTTTGCGCCTGGGGTTGGTCAAACTCCGGAATGGTGCGCACATCAACCAGCGCCTCGCAAAAATCGGGCACAATGTTAACGCTGTCACCGCCGGTAATGATGGTGCCGGGAGTGATCACCGCTTTAAACCGGTTAAAATACGGCGTGGTTGAGGCCGGCAGTTGAGCGGATTCCAGTTCCAGCAGCAAATCGGCCATGGCCAGCACCGCGTTATTGCCCGGCGCTGGTTGCCCGGACTGGCCGGCCAGCCCGGTGTGCGCCGCCTGGCCTCGTGCGGTCAATTTAAAGCGGAGCACGCCCCGGTGCCCAATGGGAATTTCCGTAGTGCCGGGGTAAACGTAAATTCCGCCCAGCCCGCTGATTAAGCCATGCTGGGTTAAAAACCTTACGCCCAACGTGCCGGTTGCGCCGCTTTCTTCATCGGGGACGCCCACAAATTGCGCCCGGCCTCCGGCCAGCGCGCCGTCAACGGCTTTGAGCGCCGCCAGCGCGTACATGGCCGCCGCAATGCCGCCTTTGTTATCAATTGCGCCCCGGCCATACAGGCAGCCGTTGGCAATGTGGCCGCTAAAAGGCGGGTATGTCCAGTGGGCCGGGTGGCCGGTGGGCACGGTATCAAGGTGGCCCACCAGCAGCAGCCCGGTGAGGCCGGCGACGGCGGTGCCAATAATCACGTTGGGGCGCTGGGGGGTAAGAGCGGTGGTTTGGGCCGGTAATCCCAGTTGGGCGGCTTCGGCTAAAATCAATTCGGCCACCGCCTGTTCGGGGTGTTCACCATTAACCGACGGGGTTTGCACCAGCCGGGTGCAAAAATCAAGCAGCGCCGGTTGGTGATCAATTAAAAAGGCTTCTAACTGTGTTTTTAGGGTCATTTGGAGCCGGCAAAATTTGGAGTTTTATGTATTATACCAGCAGATATAAATTTTTGGCATCAGTTTGGTTCAAAGGATGATAAATGACGATTCTTGCGGAGATTATCAAGTACAAGCGGAATGAGGAGTTACCCAAACAGAAACAATTGCGCCCGCCCGCCGAAGTGCGGGCCGAGGCAGTGCTGGCGGCCCGGCCTTTGGATTTTGTGGCGGCGCTGCAAGCCGCGCCCGGTGTGGCGTTGATTGCCGAGGTGAAGCGAGCCTCGCCCAGCAAAGGGTTGCTGCGCCACAATTTTGATGCGCTGGAGCTGGCCACCGCGTATGCCGGCAACGGCGCGGCGGCGATTTCGGTGTTAACCGATGCGCGGTATTTTCAGGGCAAGTTGGAATATCTGGCGCAAATAAAAGAGCGGCTGCACCAAACGTTGGGAGCCGCTCGCCCGGCGCTGTTGCGCAAGGATTTTATATTTGACCCCTACCAGGTACACGAGGCTCGCGCGGCGGGGGCGGACGCGCTATTGTTGATTGCGGCGGTACTCAAGGATGATGAATTGGCCGGTTTGTTGGCGCTCACGCACAAATTGGGCATGACGGCGCTCATCGAAGTGCACAACCGGGCCGAGTTGGACCGGGTTTTGCCGTTGAAGCCGCGCCTGGTTGGGGTGAACAACCGCGACCTGCGCGATTTTTCGGTAAACCTGGATACCTGCATTCAACTGCGCCAGTTGGTGCCGGCGGACATCTGCTTTGTGGCCGAAAGCGGCATTCATACCGCCGCCGATGTGGCCCGGCTGCGGCAAGAAGGCATCAACGCCGTTTTGGTGGGCGAGGCGCTGGTAAAAGCCAAAGACGTGGCCAAAAAAGTGCGGGAATTGGCCGGCAGGTAGCCAAAAGTTAACAGGTGGCAAGCGTGCGCTTACAAAAAGTCGGCAAAGTCAGAATCGTCGTCGCTGTAAAATTCTGTCTGGGCGGCCAGGTCGGCCATAATGGCGGCGTTAACGCGCACGTTTTCCAGGTAGCTGCGCTTCAATTCCGGGTCCAGCAAATGGTCGGCTTTGGCGTTAACCAGGGTGTAGGCTTGCTGAAGCGCGGCATCGGCTTCTTCGCTTTGGCCCACAATCCGGCACACTTGCGAGTGCATCCACCACACATGCTGCGGCGGGTATTCGCCGCAGCCGGAACCCTGGTTAATAAAGGTGATGGCCTGTTCCAGGCAATGCTGGGCCAAAAATACGTCGCCTTTGGTCAGGTGGGCTTCGCCCAGCGCGGCCAGGCTGGCCACGTAATTGCCAAACTCGCCCAACTCGTGGCGCAGGTTGCATGCGCTGCGGAACATGCCAATGGCATCATCCGGGGAACCGCTGAGCAGATACAGGTAGCCCAAATCGTGCAGGCAAAACGCCTCGCCGCGCCGGTCGCCAATGGCCTGCCGGATTGAGAGCGAATGCGATAGCTGCTCTTTGGCTTCTTTAAAATTACCCAAAAAGGTGTTTACCTGCCCCAGTGTGTTCAGGCTGATGCCTTCGCGCAGCCGGTCGCCAATGGCGTGGCAAATTACCAGGGCGTGGTTGTAAAACTTTTCGGCCTGCTGGTAGTGGCCCATGCTGGATTCAAGCAGCCCGATGTTGTTGGCGCAGCCGGCTTCGCCACCCCGCGCGCCGATGGCGCGGTACAATTCCAGGGCTTGGCGGTAGGCGGCGCTGGCCAACTCGTATTCGGAGGTTTGCGAATGGATTAGCCCCAGGTAGTTAAGGCTGGTGGCCTTGAGTTGGGGGTCGTCCCAGCTATCTTCGTGGCGCAGGGCGGCTTGCATGCAATCGCGGGCCTGGTGGTAATCGCCTTGCCGCCAGCAGGTGATGCCCATGTTGGTAAGGGTGCGGGCTTCCCAGAGCAAATGCTGGTGTTGTTGGGCCAGCGCCAGCGTTTCTTGGGCCACGTTGAGGGCGGTGGGATATTCGCCCAGGTTGGTGGCCAATTGAATGCGCCGGTTGCCGGTTTCAATCAATTGCAGCGGATTATTTTGGCTGCGGGCCAACCGTTCCATCTCGGCCAGGTCGGCGGACTGGGCGGCGCGATTGCCCAACTGGTTGTAGGCCTGTTCGCGCCCGGCCAGTAATAAATATGGCACTTTAACATCATCAATTTCATGGGCCACGGCCAGCGCCTCGGTAAAGTAGCCAATGGCGGCCTGGTTGGCGTGGCCGACCAAGGCTTTTTGAGCGGCCAGTTGTAAATAGTGCAACGCTTTGGCCCGGTCATCGCTGCGGGTAAAATGGAAGGCCAGCAAATCAATAATTTCGCCGGTGCGGTTGGTGTAACGCTGTTCCAGCGCCCGGCCAATGCTGGTATGCAGATGGCTTTGCCGGGGGGCGGGCAGGGTTTGGTAGGCTACTTCCTGGGTAATAACGTGTTTAAAAATCAGGTTGTTGTTATTTTCCTGGTTTTCGGGCCGGATAAAGTCGGCGGCTTGCAGGCGCACCAAATGCTGGGGCAACGCCTGGGGATGAATGGTTTCCAGCAAATCCCGCTGAAACGCCCGGCCAATGGTCGCCGCCACGGTGAGTGTTTGTTTTTCGGCGTCGTCCAGGCGCTTAAAGCGGGCCAGCACCATTTCCTGCGCCGTGTCGGGGAGTTCCAGTTCATCAAGGTTGCCGGTAACCTGGCAGTGGCCGGCCTCAATTTTGATAACGCCCCAGCTTTGCAGCGCGTTAATCAACTCCTCGGTAAAAAATGGATTGCCCTGCCCTTTGCGCAAAATCAGGTCGGCCAGCGCCGGCGGAAGGGCGGCCACGCCCAGTTTGTTTTTTACCAGGCTCAGGCTGGCGTCCGGGTCGAGTTCGCTCACGGGCAGGTTGGCGGTGCTGCCCATAGTTTGCAGGCGATTGTAGGCGGTAGGCGATTGGCCTTCCCAGGGCCGGTGCACCAGCACCAAAAAAACCGGAGCGGTGGCAATTTCGGCGGCCAAATCGGCGGCCAAATCCAGCGAAAGCTCATCGCTCCAGTGGATATCTTCCAGCAGCACCAGCGTTGGGCGCTGGCGGGCTTCGGCCAGCACAATGGCGCGAATGGTGGCAAAAATGTTATCGCGGCGCAGCGTTTCGGTAACGTTGCGGGTCAGGTCGGTATCGGCGCAGTCCAGCCCCAAAATGCCGGCCAGCAGTGGCAGCCGTTCTTGCCAGTAATTTTGGGCCACGCTGCTGCCGGGGCTAAGCGTGGGCAGCGGCAAGCCGCCCAGCGTGTTTTCCAGCCGGGCGAGTTGCTGCTCTACCGACAGGCGCGGCGACAGCCCAACGATGGAACTGACAATACCGCGCCAGGGCAGGTACGGGGTTTGGTGGCCGTAGCTGGTGCAATCGCCGGAGTGAGGCGCGCCGCCTAGGTCCAGCCAGCGCCGCACAATTTCGCCGGCCAGCCGGCTTTTGCCCACACCGGCCTCGCCGCTGAGCAGCAACGCCTGGCCGTACCCGGCCCACACCCGGTTGATTAGCCGGTCAATGTGTTCCAGTTCTCTGTCGCGCCCGGCCAGCGGGGTAAGCAGGTAGGCGACGGTGGGCTGCTCCTGCTCTTTTTCGCGGATGGCGCGGAACATGCCCAGGCCGTTCAGGGCATCAAATTCAAAAAAGCCGGTGGCTTTGGATTGCACGGTTTCATCCAGCCAAACTTCTTGCGGGTGGGCGCACTGCATTACCGCAGCGGCCTGGTTAACCGCCGCGCCGATGATGTTGTACTCGCGGCGTTGCGGCGCTCCGAGCGGCCCGGCCCACACCGGCCCGGCGGCCAGCCCAATTTTTACGGTGAGGTGGTGGCGGGCGGCGGCTTTTTTAAGGCCCAGAGCGCAGGCCACCGCCCGGATTTCATCATCATCATGGCGAAAGGGCGGCGCACCAAACAGCGCCAGCAGCGCGCTGCCGGCTTCGGTAACGGAAAGTTTGTTGACGCTGCCTTCGTAAAAATAGATAATCTCTTGCGCGTCGCGGGTAAATTGGCTGAGTTTGGTTCCGGCGGTGGGGTCGTTGGCGTAGTCCAGCCCCTCAAAATTAATATAACAGATGGTCATTGGGCTGAGTTGGGTGGGTAACGCGAGTTGGGGTTGATCGAGCAGGTTAAAAATAGCGCCGGGAATGTAGCTGCGCAGAATGGCCTGCGCTTTAGCGGTATCGTCCGGGGCCAGTTGCGCCCAGTTGAGCGGCGCGGGCATTTGGGTGGCCACGCGGCCCCACAGGTTTGTAACCCGGTAAAAATTCGGGGCGAGCGCCTGCCCCAGCGCGTACCCCGGCTCTAACAGCGATGTATTGGCCGGTAGTTGGCTTTGGCCGTTGATGGATTGCCAGATGGCGGCATCTACCACAATTTCGGTGGCGCTGGCCAGATTTTTGGCCTGGTGCATGCGGGTAACGGGCAGGCCGGCCAGCACGTATTCCCAGCGGCCATACACCCCGCCGGCGTGCGCTTCGAGCACCGGGCCGGCGCTAACGCCAATTTTTAGCTGCGGGGCAAACCGATTTTGCCCGGCGGTAACGGTAGCCACCGCGGCGTGCATGGCAAAGGCGGCGGCCACGGCTTGCCAGCCGGCAGTTGCCGGCGCATCCGGCGAGGCCGGCCAGAACAGGCTTAAGTTAGCGCCGCCAATTTTTACCACGCTCCCGCCGTACCGCTCGGCGGTGGTGATGAGCGCCCCAAAAATCTGGTTGAGCAGCGAGGTTAATTCCTGAGCGTCCGGTTCTGTAGCGGGCGGGGTTAGCCCGGAGATTTCGGCCAGCAGGGTGGCGGCCTGAAAATGCCGCCCCAGGCCGCCGGGTTGCCAGCCGGGATTTTCAAACGCTTGCCGGGCCACCGCCGCTGGCGCGTATACACTTAGCTGTTGTAATTGTTGGGGAGTTGTTGTCATAGTTGTAAAAACTTTTGTTGACTAATGTAAACTCAGATAATCGCGGGTGTTTTGGGGATACGGTTAATTACCATTAAGTATACTTTTTGTTAAGGGATGTGACAATTTGCGGCGCTCAATGCTGATGCGCCGGTTAGGGGTGCGGAAAATCCGGCAGAACCGGAGGGGTAATTATCACGTCGTGATAAATTTTTTTTACGTCGTAATAATTTTTTTTCACGACGTGATAATTTTTGGCCCGCCAGCAGCCCGGCAACATGTATAAAAGTTCGTAACTCGTAATTCGTTATTTTTAAGGGGGTAACTCCGGTGATCTATGTAAAAATTTGTGGTTTGACCAATTTTGAGGATGCGCGGGTGGCGGTTGAGGCCGGAGCCGACCTGTTGGGCTTTATTTTTTACCCGCCCAGCCCGCGCTACGTGCGCCCGGAAACTGTGCGCGAGATTGTGACTCGATTAAAGGAGTCAACCAGGAGTCACTCCTCACTCCTCATGCCGCATTTTATTGGCGTGTTTGTCAACGAGGCGCTGGAGAAAGTGCAATCCACTTTAGATTTTTGCGGGTTGGACGCGGCCCAACTCCACGGCGATGAGCCGCCGGACTTTGTGGCGGCGCTGGCGGGCCGGGCCTACAAAGCCTTGCGGCCAAAATCAAAAGAAGAATTTGAGCAAGCCCTAAATAATTATCAATTCACCGTTCACCATTCATCATTACCGGCGTTGCTTTTAGATGCCTACCACCCCACGCTGTTTGGCGGCACCGGCCACGTGGCCGATTGGACGCTGGCGGCGGCGGTGGCGCGGCAGCACCCGGTTTTGCTGGCGGGCAGCCTTACCCCGGATAACGTGGCGCTGGCGGTGCGCGAGGTTGAGCCGTGGGGGGTGGATGTGAGCAGCGGCGTTGAGGCCGCGCCGGGCCGCAAGGATCACGCCCGGGTGCGGGCGTTTGTGGCTAATGCCAGATCGGTTAACCCAAACAAGTAATACCCAAGACAGTTTTTAACGCGAATACCACGAATGGAACGAATAATGCGAATAGTTAGAATAAAGTTCTCTGAAAATTCGTGATATTCGCCCAATTCGGGCCATTCGCGTTAAGAATTTGCAGTTTCTTGCCAAAAGTGTCGGGTAATTAAACACCCAAATTTTATCGGGAGAATGTGATGACAGTAAGCGAAACCAATCTCAAAGGCAAATTTGGCCCCTACGGCGGCCAATTTGTGCCAGAAACATTGATGCCGGCGCTGGCCGAGCTGGAAGCCGCCTACGAGCAGGCTCAAGCCGACCCCGCCTTTCAAGCCGAGTTGGCGTACCGGCTTAAAACCTACGTGGGCCGGCCCACGCCGCTAACCTACGCCGGCCGGTTGACTAAATACCTGGGCGGGGCCAAAATCTACCTGAAACGGGAAGACCTGGCCCACACCGGCGCGCACAAAATTAATAACGCGCTGGGGCAGGCTATGCTGGCCCAACGGATGGGCAAGCAGCGCATTGTGGCCGAAACCGGCGCGGGGCAGCACGGCGTGGGCAGTGCCACTGCCTGCGCCCTGTTGGGGCTGCAATGTATTGTTTACATGGGCGAGGTTGACATGGCCCGCCAGCAGCCCAACGTGTTCCGCATGCAACTGGCCGGGGCCGAGGTGCGCCCGGTGAGCAGCGGCAGCCGCACCCTGAAGGATGCCGTCAATGAGGCCATCCGCGATTGGGTGACAAACGTTAATACTACCTATTATTTGCTCGGTTCGGCGCTGGGGCCGCACCCTTACCCCACCATGGTGCGCGATTTTCAAAGCGTGATTGGCCGTGAGGCTCGCGCCCAGGTTTTAGAAGCCGAAGGCCGCCTGCCCGATTTGCTGATTGCCTGCGTGGGCGGCGGCAGTAACGCCATCGGCCTGTTTCATCCGTTTTTGGCGGATAAAAATGTAGACATGCTGGGCGTGGAGGCCGGCGGCAGCGGCATTAACAGCGGCCAGCACGCCGCCCGCTTTGCCCCGCCGCCCGCTACCGGCACCGGCGTTGAAGCCCGGTTGGGAGTGCTGCACGGAGCCAAAAGCTACGTGCTGCAAACCCCCGATGGCCAGATTGCCGAAACGCACAGCATCAGCGCCGGGCTGGATTACCCCTCGGTGGGGCCGGAGCACGCCTGGCTGCGCGACCAGGAGCGGGCCGGCTACACCTACGCCACCGACGCCGAGGCGCTGGCTGGCGTAAAAATTCTCAGCCGGCAAGAAGGCATCATCCCGGCGCTGGAATCGGCCCACGCCATTGCCGAGGTGATCAAACGTGCGCCGCGCATGCCCAAAGACAGCCTGATTGTGGTGAATTTATCGGGCCGGGGCGACAAGGATTTGGATACAATTATGCGGGAACTGGGCCGCTAATACTCAAAATAAAACATTAACGAGGTATAAAAATGACCAACCCACCAACTCAATCTCCTAAAAAACGTGTTTTCTCCGGAATTCAACCCACCGGCAACCTGCACATTGGCAACTATCTGGGTGCGCTTAAAAACTGGGCAGCCGAGCAGCACAAGTACGAAAACGTGTTTTGCATTGTTGATTTGCACGCGCTGACCATGCCGCAAGACCCCGCCGAACTCTACCAGAACATTCGGCAGGTGGCCATGCTGTACCTGGCGTGCGGCATCAGCCTGGAACATTGCGCCGTGTTTGTGCAGAGCCACATTACAGCCCATTCCGAACTGGCCTGGCTGCTCAACTGCGTTACGCCGATGGGTTGGCTGGAGCGCATGACTCAGTTTAAGGATAAAAGCGCCAAGCAGGAAAGCGTAAGTACCGGCCTGTTTGATTACCCGGTGCTGATGGCCGCCGACATTATTTTGTACGATAGCCATTACGTGCCGGTGGGCGAAGACCAAAAGCAGCACGTGGAACTAACCCGCGATATTGTGCAGCGGTTTAACAGCATGTACGGCGACACATTTGTGGAGCCGGATGTGCTGATCCCCAAAGCCGGGGCGCGGGTAATGGGGCTGGACGACCCCACCGCCAAAATGAGCAAATCCAGCGATAAAGTGGGCCACAGCCTGCGCCTGCTGGACCCGCCCGACGTGCTGCGCAAGGCTATTATGCGGGCCACCACCGATTCGCTGGGGAAAATTGCGTTTGACCGCGAAAATCAACCCGGCGTTACCAACCTGCTGGGCATTTACCAGGCCATTACCGGCCAAACCGAGGCGCAAATTTTGGCCGAGTTTGATGGCCAGGGTTATGGCACTTTAAAGAAGCGCGTGGCCGAAGTGGTCATTGACACGCTGGAACCCATTCAGCAGCGCTATTACCAAATGGCCAAAGACCCAGCTACCATTGAGCAGATTTTGCGCGACAGCGCCGACCGGATTCGGCCCATTGCCGAAAACCGGCTGCGCGTGGCGCAACAAAAATTAGGGCTGAGAAAATGAGTGAGGTGAGTAGAGTAAGTGCGGTGAGTTAAAAACTCATCCTACTCATCTCACTCACCTAACTGAAAGGAACTGACATGACCGGAATTGAACGAATTTCCGCCGCCTTTGCAACGGGCCGCCCGGCCTTTATGCCCTACAGCGTGTTGGGCTATCCCACTCGCCTGGCCAGCCTGGAGGTGATAAAAACGCTGGTTGAGGCCGGCGCCGATTTGCTGGAATTGGGCGTGCCTTTTTCTGATCCGCTGGCCGATGGGCCAACCATCCAGGCCGCCGCCCAAAAATCGCTGGAAAACGGCACCACGCTGCGCGATTGCCTGGCCATAACCCGCGAACTGCGGGTGCAGGGCATCACCACGCCGGTGCTGTTGATGGGCTACGTTAATCCGCTGCTGGCCTATGGGCTGGCTCAATTTGTGGCCGATGCCGCCGCCGCTGGCGTGGACGGGTTTATTGTGCCGGATTTGCCCCCGGAAGAAGCCGCCGAGATGGACGGCCTGTGCCGGCAGCACGGGCTGGCGCTGGTGTATTTGCTGGCCCCCACCAGCACGCCGGAGCGCATAAAACTGGCGGCCCAAAAATCGCAGGGATTTATCTATTTGGTGTCGCTCACCGGCGTTACCGGCGCCCGGCGCGATTTACCGCCCGACCTGGCCGAGTTTGTGCAGCGGGTGCGGGCCGTCACTGCCATGCCGCTGGCGGTGGGGTTTGGCATTGGCAACGGGCCGCAGGCCGCCGCTGTGGCTCAACTGGCTGATGGCGTGATTGTGGGCAGCGCGCTGGTAAAATGCGCCGCCGAATCGGTGGGGCAGGTGCGGGCGCTGGCCGAGGAGTTACGCCGGGCGCTGGCTTGAGGGTTTTCTCCCCGTTTTTATCGCTTTAAACAGGCAGCAGGATGCGCTAATGGCGCATCCTGCTGTTTTTTTGCCGGATTGGTAACGCCCTGAATTTATTTAGAGTCAGGTTAAGTAAGCTTTACCAGAGATTAACCGGTTGTTAACCTGAACTTAAAAGCCACTTAAATTACACCCTCTACACTCATGGGTAGGTAAAAAATAAAATAAGGTGATGATCAGTGAACTTATCTCAACTTACTATTATTGTGCCTACTCGTAACGAAGCCCACAATATTCCGGCATTTTTAAATTCGCTGCCACCCGAAGTTAACCTGATTGGAGTTGACGCCAGCCAGGATAACACCGCCGATTTAATGACCACTCTTCGGCCTGAGCGAACTTTGGTTATCCGCCATCCTGGCAAAATTACCCAGGCCCGCCAGCTTGGGGCCGAGGCCGCTCGCACCACATGGTTACTCTTTACCGATGCCGATGTTACTTTTGCCCCCGATTACTTTAAGCGCCTGCTGGTCTATCAAAATTATGATGCTCTTTATGGTCCCAAATTATCACGGGATGATTTTATTGGCTATTACCGGTGGTTTGGTTTTGGTCAGCAAGTATTACAACAAACCGGTATTCCGGCGGTTTCCGGCTCAAACTTGCTGGTTAGCCGCCAGGCTTTTTATGGGGCCGGCAGTTTTGACCTGCGTTTAACCTGCAACGAGGACTCGGAGTTGGGCTGGCGCATCAAGCAAAAAGGCTACCGGATTACCTTTGCCCCGGATTTGGTGGTTTACGCCCACGATCACCGCCGGTTGCGCCTGGGGGTGGCCCGCAAAACTATTCACTCTTTAGCCCGTTGCCTGTTGTTGTATTTTAACTTGATGCCCACTCGCTGGCGCAGCCGGGATTGGGGGTATTGGGCGCATTTGCCGTGAGCAAAAGCCTCTTTTTAAAGAAGTTACCGGCAGCGGTTCAACTGCCGGAGATTAAATATTCCACTAACGGTGTGAGTTCTATAAAAATGTTGTAACTCATTGAGGCAGATAAAACCACCATGCGGATTGCTTTTTTTACCGAAACTTTTTTACCCAAAGTTGATGGCATTGTTAATACCTTATGTTATCTTTTGGATTACCTGGCCGAGCGTGGTCATACCAGCCTGTTATTTGCCCCCGAAGGGGGGGCGTCTCAATACGCCCGGACACCGGTAGTCGGGTTGGCCGGTTTTCCCTTTCCCCTTTACCCCGAACTGAAGTTAGTGCCCCCCACCATTAATGTAACCTCCCGGCTGGCGGCCTTTCAACCTGATTTAATCCATGTGGTCAACCCCTTTTCTTTGGGAGTGATTGGTCTAACCCAGGCCAAAAGCTTAAGAGTGCCATTGGTGGCCTCGTATCACACCGATATTCCCGGTTTTGCCGCCAGATGGGGGTGGAAGGTGTTCCGTGAACCATTGTGGGCCTATTTGCGCTGGCTGCACAACCAAGCCGATTTGAACCTTTGCCCGTCAAGAATGACTCAATCAGAACTGGAAACTCATGGTATCCGGCAGGTAAAAATCTGGAGTCGTGGGGTTGACATCCAGCGATTCAATCCCGGCCATCGCCAACCGGCCTGGCGGCGGCGCTTAACCCAGAATAACCCTGACGCGCCGCTACTACTGTACGTAGGCCGGTTATCCCCGGAAAAGCGGGTGGATTGGTTGCGCCCAGTGTTGGCCGCATTGCCGCATACCCGATTGGCGATTGTGGGCGATGGGCCGGCCCGCCCCGACCTGGAACGCCTCTTTGCCCAAACCCCCACCGTGTTTACCGGCTACCTGCGGGGCGATGATTTGGCCAATGCCTACGCCGCCAGCGACATTTTTGTTTTTCCGGCAGCTAATGAAACTTTGGGCAATGTAGTGCTAGAGGCCATGGCCTCGCAATTGCCGGTGGTGGCGGCTCGTTCGGGCGGCGTTTTAGACCACGTCATCAACCATGAAACAGGCTTGCTGTTTGAGCCGGAAAGCCAGGATAGCCTGGTGGCGGCTGTAACCCGGCTGGTAATTGATGAACAGTACGCCCAAAAACTTGGAACAATCGGGCGGGCCAAAGTTAAAAACCGAAACTGGCCGGCTATTCTGGATGGATTACTCGCCGAGTATACCACCCTGCTTAACCACAAAGTAGTGCGCCGCAAAAATTATTATTTGCCCGGAGAATTACCCGCCTAACCTCCGGCATAGCTTAAATGGGAGGAGCAGATGTTCACTTTTAACAAACCAATAGTTGCTGCTAATAACCGGGAGCCGTTACCAACAAAATGGAACCAGGCCGATTTGCACCTGCACACCACGTTTAGTGACGGCCTGATGGCCCCGGAGGAAACTGTTGATTTTATTGCCCAATATACCCCGCTGCGGGTTATTGCCATTACCGATCACGATACCATTGAGGGCGCGTTGGTGGCCCGTGAGTACGCCCAGCGCCGCCACCCCGCCTTAGAGGTGATCATTGGCCAAGAGGTAACAACCGGTAATGGCGATGTATTGGGCCTGTATCTGCACTCAACCCTGCCCCGGTTTGCTACCGCTGCTGCGGCTATTCAAGCTATTCACCACCAGGGAGGGCTGGCGGTGGCGGCTCACCCGTTTGCTTTTGGCCTGGGCACGCAAAGTGTCCACACCGCTTTTTTGCGGTTGCCGTTTGATGCCGTTGAAGTGCGGCATGGCTGCCCCACCAGTGTGGTAGGCAACTTTTTAACCTTTTTGTTAAACCGGTTTGGCCCTCAATTGGCCGGCCTGGGTAACAGCGATTCGCACCTACCGCACACCGCCGGCCAGGCTTTTACCTGGTTTCCCGGTGATAACAGCCACGATTTACGCCGGGCGATTGAAACCAAAACGGTGCGCCCCGCCGGAACCACCTGGAAACTGTTCAGCATGCTGCGGATGTTACCGGTTATTATCCGGCATGGCTGGCCTCACTATACCTCCGCCCCAAAATTGTCGCCCTTAAATAAATGATTGGTAGTGGTTACATATTAACTGATAGGGCACCATTCGGTGTTGTAATAAAAGATG
>CAZFCE010000031.1:0-58491 GCA_964517605.1 uncultured Caldilineaceae bacterium
GCAGATTGGTACCCAATTGGCTATATTCAGTTCTTAAAGTGCAAAGGTAGTACTTATGAACAATTTGCTAAAAATCTAAGATTATTCAAATATGACTTTTAGCACAACTCACCCTCATCTTTTTTTCCTCCCACTTATGGGTAATGATAAGGGCAATTGGGGAAAGAAAGAACGATAATCCCGCACTAACCAACGCCAAAAAGCCCGCTGCCCACATCCTTTCAAGCTGTACAGTAACGCCAGGGTCACCACTTCGCTGGGATACAGCTTTCCCTGACTATGTTTGGCCGCGGTGATTTGGTCATCTACCCGGCAGAATAGTTCTGTGATAAAATTTATGGTGGTTTTGGGTTCTTTGCCTTTCGCTAATATTTTCGCCAATATCAGTTTTAGGATATTCGAACTCATGTCCATTGTAAACTAGCACCAAAGGTTAATATCCTCTGGTCAGATATCGAAAAATTATTAGTGGCCTGTGGAGCAGAAATAAGCGAAGGGAGAGGGTCAAGGGTACGTCTCGTACTGAATGAGGTACGAGCCGTTTTTCATCGCCCCCATCCGCGCAAAGAAACGGATAAAGGGGTCGTGAGGTCAATGCGTCGTTTTTTAATAGAATCCGGAGTAACCCCTGATGATGGAATATAAAGGCTATATAGCGCGAATAGAATTTGATGATGAAGCCAATTTATTTCACGGTGAAGTCATTAATATTCGAGATGTAATTACTTTTCAAGGTAAGTCAGTAGACGAGTTGCATCAAGCATTAAAGGATTCAGTCGAAGACTATTTAGAATTTTGTACGGAGCGGGGAGAACAACCGGAAAAGCCATTTTCAGGACGGTTTATGGTGCAATTATCTCCAGAAGTCCATCGGCGGGTCATCATTGCCGCCGAAAGAGCGGGCAAAAGGTTAGATAATTGGGTAGCTGAGGTGCTAGGGAAAGCTGCATAAGGTTAAGGTATCTTTTTACTCAAAAACGCAGCTTAACAAACGGTTGCGGCCAAATTGCTGCCGCCCGGTTTTTCGAGCGTTTCTTGCTGGCAAAGTTGGGGTATAATGTAACTTGCCGCGTCCACCCGCAGTCGGCTGAACCGTAGGCGTTAGGATGCTAAAAAAACCGCCGTGTTACATTTGTTGCAATTCATCGTTTATAGAACAGGCAAATCCGGTTATACTTAGGGCAAAAATTCGGTCTAAACCTGGTCGGAAGTTTCGGTCTACTAAACGTTAACTGCTCGTTTAATATAAAGACGATAATTTCGATATTTATGACACGTGGAATTCTGTTATGCATAATTGCCGTTCTATCAGCCGCCTTTCCTTGGTTATTCTTGGTTAGATATGAAAATCGATGTGGAAATTCTACAGATGAAAAACGATTCAAAATGTTTCAAAATATGGAAACAGGTTGGCATCTTTTACTTAGTATTATTGGACTCATCCTCTTTTTGGGTTACTCTGAGAATTCTTTCAATCCATTGGCAATTTTGGCTCTGGCGCTCTCTTTGCTTACTATACCTGAAGCATTGCTGGCAGGTCTCACAGGGATCTACCGCAAAGACAGGCATAGAGGGTATGTTGATTATTATGAGAAACACAAAGACCCCTGGAAGCAGTTTTTTGCATCATCAAAATACCCAACATTACAAGTCATCGGTTGGATACAATTTTGCTTGCTCGTGATAATCATTCTGCTTTCGATTTTGGAATTACGAGATTAAAGACAGATAAAGGAAAGTAAATTTCCCTGGCGGGGTTGTCTCAAACCCTAAAACAAAGATAAATTGTCACCTCGGCTAAGGAAAAACCGCTAAAGGAGAGTTAGCGAGAGGAAAGTCAGCGAGCAATGGTCAAAAAACAAAGCCAATTATTCAAAATTTGAGAGAAGGTGTAAGCTGTCGGAAGGCTAGGTGGTCTTTCACTCCAAAAAAAGCAGACTAACAAGCGCTTGCAGCCGAATTGCTACCGTCGCGATTTTCAAGCATTTCTTGCTGGCAAAGTTGGTGTATAATGAAACTTGCCTTGCCCACTCGCAATCTACTGAACTGTGGGCGTTAGGCGGACTCAGTTTCAATCCACGCCCTCCGTGTGGAGGGCGACCGGTTCCGGCATCGTTGTTCAAAAGATTGACCTGTTTCAATCCACGCCCTCCGTGTGGAGGGCTTATAGGGGTAGGTTATTAAAAGCGAGACATAATCAAGGCTATAATGATGTTAACCAACACACAAGATAGCCGGAGGAACTCTGTCTCGCCTAAAAGGATTATCAACATGGACCACGGAAGTGTCAACCCATATGGGGCATTTGAGCAAAGCCCAGGCAACAGTCCTGGCCCTATGGAGTTTCAGCATGGTTCTAACAGTGTCAGTGCAGCCACGGTGATGTTAAGCGCCGTGTTGGGACAGAAAGAAAATACGGTTCGGCAACGGCTCCGGGAATGGTACTGGACTGCCGAAGACAAAAAGGGAGCCAAACGGCAGGAAATGAAGGTAGAAAACAGCTTTGCCCCGTTGTTGAGGTGGATATTATCCAGGTGGCAAGGGGAGCAACTGGCCCTGGCTCTGGATGCGACCCTGTTGGGAGATCGGCTGGCGGTTCTGGCGGTCAGTGTGCTATACCGAGGTTGTGCCATCCCGGTGGCCTGGACGGTGTTGGTGGCGAACCAGGAACATCTCTGGCGCAAAGAGTGGTTACGGATGTTACGGTTGTTGCACCACCCGCTACCTGAACGGATGTGTGTCATTGTTTTGAGTGACCGGGGGATTTCCCGGCCCTGGCTCTTTCGGCGGATTTATCGTTTAGGCTGGCATCCGTTGTTACGCATTACCTTGTGTGGCACCTTTCGACCGCAGCACCAGGCGACCTTCAGGCCTTTAGCCAGTTTTGTGACGCAAACGGGCTACTGTTGGCAAGGAACAGGCACCTTGTATCAAACCCACTCTCTGAATTGTACCCTGCTCTGCCGGTGGGAGGTCGGTTATGAACAAGCCTGGTTGTTGATCACCGACTTGCCGCCCCAAGCCAGTCAGGCCTGCTGGTACGGGTTGCGGGCCTGGATTGAACACGGTTTCAAATTCATCAAACGGGCGGGCTGGCAGTGGCACCGCACGCGGATGACTGATCCCCAGCGTGCCGCCCGGCTCTGGTTGGTGGTCGCCGTGGCCACCCTGTGGCTCTTGAGTGTCGGCGGCTATGCCGAAGAAACCGCCTTGTTGGCTACCGTGCCTGACCTGGCTGCGTTCACCTCAGCCACTCAACCCCGACACGTCACTATCTTTCGACGGGGCTGGACCCTGATCCTGGTCGCTTTGATGGTTCAGTCCCCTTTACCTTTGGGTTATTTTTTGCCTGAACCCTGGCCTGTTGATCCGGTTTTGATCGATTTGTCTCTTTCTCAAGTTCACCCGCCCGTTACTTAATAACCTATCCCTATAAGCCGAAATGGAGAGAGTCAAGAGGGAAAATAAACCAATTTACAGCGATTCGTCGCCGGGGTGGGGGGTAATTCGGGCGGCGGCGCGGTGCGCGGTGTCGGCTTCGTACTGGTTCATCAAATTGATGAATTCCGCCGGGCGGGTGCAGGTAATCAGCCGGGTTTTTACCTGGGCAATGTGGCTTAAACCGCGCACGTATTTAACAATATGCTTGCGAAACAACACCAGGCCGCGTTCTTCGCCGTAAAATTCCAGCATTAAATTGAGATGCCGCTCAATGAGCGCCCCTTTTTCGGCCAGCGTTACCTGCTCAATATCCTTGCCCTGAAAAATCCAGGGGTTGCCAATGGCGGCGCGGGCAATCATCACCGCGTCGCAGCCGGTGTGCTGCTTTAGCCGGGCAATATCGGCCACGGTTTTCACATCGCCGTTGCCAACCACCGGAATGCAAACCGCCTGTTTTACCTCGGCGATGGCATCCCAATTGGCCGCGCCGTTGTACGCCTGCATTTTGGTGCGCCCGTGCACCGCCACCAGCGCCGCGCCGTTATCTTGCAGCACTTTGGCCACTTGCAGGTAATTGAGCGAGGCGTCATCCCAGCCCAGCCGGATTTTGCCGGTAACGGGCACCGCCAGCGCCCGGGTGAGCCGGCTAAAAATGCGGCCAATTTTGGCCGGGTCGCGCAGCAGCGCCGCGCCCGCGCCTCGCGCCGAAACCTTGCGCACCGAACAGCCCAGGTTGATATCAATAATATCGGGGCCAAGTTGCTCAATCCGGCGGGCGGCCTCAACCAGCTTGTCCTCGTCGCTGCCAAAAATTTGGAACACCATTGGGCTTTCGGTGGGGGCAAAGCGCAGCATTTCCCAGGTGCGGTCGTTGTGGCGCAAAATGCCGTCCGCCGAAACAAACTCGGTGTAGCTCATGGCCGAGCCGTACTCGCGGCAAATGAGCCGGTAGGGCAGGTCGGAAAAACCGGCCATTGGCGACAGGATGACATCGCCGTAAACCGGGATGTTTTTTACCATAAACGTGGGTGGTTTTACCGGCATGGAGAAGCGGTTTTACTCCGGCAAAATAGCGCCGTCAAAATCGGCGGCATGCAACATAATGTCATCTAAATTAGCGCCGGTTAAATTGGCCAGGCTCAAATCGGTGTACAACAGGTTGGCCCCGGAAAGATTGGCCTGGGTAAGATTGGCCCGGCTGAGGTTGGCCTGCTCTAAATTGGCTCCGGTCAGATCAACCCGGCAGGCAATGGCCTCGTACAAAAAGGCGCGGGTTAAATTAGCGCCGGCAAGGTTGGCTTCGGTAAGGTTGGCTTCGCCCAGATTGGTTTCTACCAGTTGCGCCGCCCGCAAATCAACCCCGCTGAGGTTGGCCTGGCTTAAAATGGCATCGGTTAAATTGGCCCGGCTAAGGTTGGAGTGGGTTAAACTGGCTTCGGCCAGGTTGGCGCGTTCCAGGTTGGCCCCGGCCATGTTGGCCAGGCTCAGGCCGGCTTCGATTAAAGTGGCGTCACAAAAGTTGGCCCGCTGCAAGTTAGCCTCGCGTAAATCGGCCATGCTTAAAATGGCTTCGCTTAGATTGGTCCCTTCCAGGTTGGCCTGTTTTAAATTGACGCCTTCCAGGTTAGAGCGGCTCAGATCGGCCCCGGCCAGATTAACGCCGCTCAAATCCTGCCCGGATAAATCAAACTCGCGCAGCGATTGCGCCGCGCCCGCCGCCTGCCAGTTAAACACCTGGGCCAGTTGTTGCCGGCGTTCATCCGGGCTGGCCTCCACAGGCAAGGGGTCGCCGGGGTCGGCCAGATCGGGTTCGGCCATGTTCAGCAGCCGGTTCACCGTGACCGGCTGGCCTTCGGCCCCCGCCGCCAGGTGAAATTGAGGCAAATCGCCCAAATTCAGCGGCAGGCTGGGCGCATCCGCCTGTTCGTATTTTCGGGAGATTTCCAGGCCCAACGCTTTTACGGTTTCGGCTAAAGCCCGCACCGGGTCGTCGGCGCCATCAATTGAAACAATGGCCCATTGTTTGCCTTCGGCGGGATATAGTTCAATCACTATTTTGGCAGAAATCATGACCTGGCTTCCAAGAACGGGTTATACCTTTGCTCAATATTCTAAAAACGATAACCGTGATTGTCAATATATCAGGCTATCAACCGCCTTTTTCGCCGCCGGTAATGCGCCACACCAGGTACATCCGCTGAAAGGCGGTGAGGTTGGAAAAAACAGCCAGCAGCAACAGTGCCGCCGTAACCAGGTTGAACAACAACCCAACCACCAGCACCAAAATGCGCTCAAAGCGGGTAAACCAGCCATCTTTTAACGGCACGCCGATGCCTTCGGCGCGGGCGCGGGCATAACTCACCATCAACGACCCCACCACGGTGGCGTAAATGAGCACCAGTTCCAGGTTGTGGCCCTGCTGCATCATAAAGTAAACAAAAATGCCCAAAAAGATGATCGCTTCAGAAAAGCGGTCCAGCGTAGAGTCCAGAAAAGCGCCAAACCGCGAGGTGCGGCCCATCATGCGGGCCAGCGTGCCATCAATGGCATCAAAAATAGCAAACGCGGTAATCAGAACGCCGCCCAGCAAAAAATAACCTTGAGCCAGCACAAAGGCCACGCCAACCATCAACAAAAAACCAATGACGGTAATCACATTGGGCGAAATATTGAGCCGGCTGATTAGCCGGGCCAGCGGTTCTAAAAATATGCGGCTATGCTTGCGTACCAGTTCGCTTAACATGTATGGATTGCCTCCGTTGTGTGCTGCGCGCACACGGCGCGGGCTGCGCCTGTGGTTGAGACGCAGCCCGGTTTAGCGTATTTACATAAACTTCGATAATTTTATCACAAACGTGATTCCAGCTATATTGGGCGGCTGTACTGCGGCCTGCCTGGCCCATTTGCCGCCGTTGCTGCGGATTTTGCAGCAGGCCCGCCAGCGCCTCGGCCAGCCGGACGGGTTGGCCGGGCGGCACCAGCAGACCTTCCCGGTTGTGGGTAACTATAGCCCGGTAGCCCACAATATCCGAAGCCACTACCGGCAGCCCGGCGGCCATGGCCTCGAGCAGCACAATGCCAAAACTTTCAAACCCCAGCGCGGGAGCGCAAAAAATATCGGCCTGATGATAGTAAGCCGGTAATTGTTCTGGAGAGATATAACCCGCAAAAGTTAAGTCCGTTACCCCCCGGCGACGCGCCTCGGTTTGATACCACCGGCACAGACCCGGCTCAAACGGCCCCACCACCAATAAATGCAGGTGCGGGTGCGCCGGTTTGAGCCGCAAAAATGCCTCGAACAGCGTGGCAAACCCTTTGCGCTTGTCGGGCCGCCCCACAAACAGAATGGTCTGCCGGTTTTGGGCCGCAGACCGAAGGTCGCCCGCAAACCGGTTCAAATCAATGCCGTTGGGGATAACCTGGTAGTCGCCGGCAAACAGCCGGTTGGCAAATTGGCCCGCCGCCGTCGAAACGGCAATCCGGCTATCTAATTTTTGGAACAGTTTACTCAGGAAAGGCCGGCCCAAATAATAACCGCATGGCGGTTGGTGGTGGTAGGCGTGAAACGTGCCCACCGTAACCATGTTGGGGCAAGGCTGAACTTGCAAAAGCGTCCACCAGGTGAGGCCGGGTGTAAGCGGCTCTTGCAGGTGGACGACGTTGTACTTTTCTTGCCGGAGCAGCTTTTGAATTTTAAAGTAACTCAACGGCGAAACCCCAATCCGGGCCATTGTTTCGCCGGTTGAAATTGTGATCACGCGGCGCGTAACGGGGCGCAATTGGGCCAAATTACGGCCAGTGGGCTTTGAACAGGGTGCCAAAATATGCGCCTGATGCCCCCGTGCCTGTAACTCGCCGGCCAACGCCGCCACATGTTCGGTAACACCGCCGGGATAGGCAAAATCATAGGGAGATACCAACGCAATCTTCATGGGCGGGATGGTGGTTGGTGGTTTACTGCCCGGCCCAAATTGACACCGTTACGGCCCACTGTTCGGGGGCGCGGGCAATGGCGGTTTCCATTTGCCGTAGCACGTAATTTAGCCCGGCGGTCACACGCTCCTCCTCCGTGCCGGCTGCCGGCGGGTGGTAGGGTGGCAAAAAACAGGCGCGGTAAGTGTGGTCGGCGTTTCTGTAGCTAAACCCAACCACCAGCGGCGCGCCGGTTTTTAACGCCAGCCGAATGTGGCCGTCGGGCAGGCGGGCCGGGCTACCAAAAAAATTGACCACCGGCCCGGCGGCGGTAATGTCGCGATCACCGGCTAAACCGGCCACGCCGCCTTTTTTCAGGGTGCGAATTAAATCGAGCAGCGGGCCATCAATGGGAATGAGTTTTAGCCCTTTGCTCATACGCAATTGCGACAGGTAATCAAACAGTTCCGGCGGTTCAACCCGTTCAACCGGAATGGTAATTTGCAAGCCACGGTGCAACATGGCGTACAGCACCACCTCGATGTTGCCCAGATGGGCCGAGGTCATCACCAAACCTTTGCCTTCGGCCAGCGCGGCCTCCACATTTTCCCAGCCCTCAACCGTAACCAGCCGCTCCACTGCGGCATCGGTGAGCGTTGGCAACCGGAACAGGTCAAAATAGTTGTACAAAATGTAGTTAAAGGCCAGCCGGGTTCGGCGTTGAAGCTCGGCGGGCGGGCAATCCGGGCCTAAAATTTTGCTCAGGTTAGCCCGAACCGTAGCCTGGGTCGGCCGGTTAAATTGGTAAAGTAACGCGCCCAGCCCCCGGCAGAGCGCATACCCCACCCCCGGAGGCGTATTGGGCACAATCAGGCCGCCAAAGCGGTACAGATAATAAGCAAACTTGTGCATTTACATAAAACGATGATTAACTTACGTACATCCCTTGGATGGTGCGGGTTTTGTTGCCTTTGGTGTCTATCGCGTCTACCCCAAAGATAAAGCGCCCGGTCAATTTGGCTTTAAAGTTGCCGCTCAGGCTGCACTCGTTGCCATTGCCGCAATTTTTGTCGTCACCCAACCCCACCGGCGACTGGTTTTCGGTGAAAACGCCCCAGGTAAAAGTGGCCACACCATCGGGGTCCGAAACGGTGATGGTAAAGTTCACTTTATCATTCTGGTTATAGGTATCGCCATCCGGCAGCGAGATGACCACCGTTGGCCCCGAACTGGGCGGCGTGGTGGGCTGCACCGTAGCCGCCGGTTGAGTGGGCTGGGCGGGCGGCTGGGTGGGTACCGGGGTTGGCGGCTGCGTTGGCGGTGCGGGCGGACGCGTTGGCGGCGGTGGCGTGGGGGTTTCGGTGGGAGTGGGCGGCGGCGTAGGCGTATCGGTGGGGATGGGGGTTGGGGTAAATGTAGCCGTAGGCACGGGCGTATCGGTGGGCAACACAATCACCACCGGCGTGGGCGTTTCTAACGGCGCTACGGTTCTGATCCGTTTGGGGGTTTTGGTGGGCGTGGGCGTTATCTGGGCGCTCAACGATGGCCCACAGGCCAAAACCGGCAACATCATAATTACTACAAACAACCAAAACTTCTTCATCTTTCTAAAAACTCTCTTGTATTTTAATCAATTTGGCGGCCAAACCAAGGCTCAATCCATTGGCCAAAATTTTTTGCCTGCTATTTTAGTGCCGGGGATTATAACATACGTGTGGGCAGTTCGTCCAAAGTGTTACAAACCGAATGGTCTTCTTTAAATAAAGCAACCTGATACAAAACCACCGGCTTGGTATCGCGCTGTATGTGTGGTAAAATTTGGGCTGATTGCAAAATGTGGTGAACGATTTAACCAATGCCCGCCAACGAGCCGATTCTCCGCAAAACAAAACCCGCCAGCGCGGCGCTTGAAGCCTGGGTGCCCAAAGTGATTGTGCCGCTCAGAACGGCCTGGGCCGATTACGTGCTGAGCTTTCCGGCCAATCAATCCACCCCCAACCTGAGCGATTGGCTAATTTTGCTGCACGCCGCCGCTGTTTCGCCCGAAAAACTGCCCGGTTATTTGAGCCAGCTTTTTAGCCTGCCCCAAGCCACCATTCCGCCGCCCGGCGATTGGGTGCTGCTCACCGACCTGCTGGGCGTAACCTTTACCGCGGCCAAAGCCCAGGCCGACCAGCTTACCGCCACCGATTGGCAAAGCATCATCGAAGTGGAACAGCGAATTTTGCGCGCCGCCGCCCAAACTGCGGTTGACCGGCGGGCGCACCCCGTTACCGGCTCGCTGCTGCGGCAGGCGTTGTACCTGAAAACCATTTCGGAACTGGACAAAAAAATCAGCGGCGGCATTGACCAGGCCGAACTGTTTGACCTGGCCGTGCGGCTGATTCAACAGAATTTTAATTTTACCTATGTTAATTTATTTGTGGTGCCGCTGACCAAACTGGAACTGGTGTTGCAGCACGCCGCCTGGTTGGCCAAAGAATTTTTGCCCGCCGATATGATTACGATTGACCTGGACCACGGCGTGCCCGGCCGGGTGGCAGCCACGGGACAAGGGCTGCTGGTCAACAACGTGGCCGAAAGTGCCATTGTTGCGCCGCACCCGGCGCTGGCAAACGTTTGCGCCGAAATGGCCGCGCCGCTCATGGCCGGCAAACGGCTGATTGGCGTGCTCGATGTGCAAAGCGACCAGCCCAACAGCTTTTCTGATGACGACCTGAAGATTTTGCAGGCGCTGGCCAATTATCTGGCCATCACCGTGGAAAATATTCAGTTGCAAACCACGCTCCAGCGTTACGCCCGCGAGCAATCGCTAATTTACGATACCATCCTCAGCCTGGGCACCGGCTCAAATGTGGACAAAGTTTTAAAGCAAATGAGCCAAAAAATTACCCTGGTGATGGAAGCCGGCGCGTGCGTCATCTGCCAGATTGATGAAAGTTTTGGCACCATTACCGCCCTGGCCGAATACGTGGTGCGCCACCCCGGCACTCCGGCGCACACCTGGCGGCAGCTAAACGTGGCCACGCCTATTGCCAAAGACCCCATCGCCCAGCAAACGCTCAAGGTGGCCAGGCCGGCCATTAGCCGGGCGCAAAAAAACAGCAAAACCACCACCAAAAATCTGGTTTGGCGCGTGCCCAGCGGCCAAAAAACCGGCACCGATTCGCGCTGGAACGTGGTGCTGGCCATTCCGTATGAGCTAAAATCAAAAATTGTGGGGCTGATTGAGATTTACGACAAAAACCCCAACCGCAACTTTTCGCCCAACGATATTCAATTTTGCCGGATTTTGGCCACCCAAACCGCCATGGCCATTGAGCAGGCGCGCGTGTTCGATGAAATGGTGCATCGTCTCAACGAGGTGAGCATGCTCTACACCATGGCCCAGCAAATTGCCAGCACGCTAAACCTCAATGAAGTGTTAAATACCGTGGTTAACTCAATGCAGGATGTAACCGGCTGCCGGGCGTGCGCCATCTTCCTGTTGGATGAAACCGGGCAATACCTGGAAATCAAGGCCGCCGCCGGCCTAAAACCGCACTGGCGCAAAATAGCCAAACTCAATCTGGGCGAAGGCGCGTCGGGCCGGGCCGCCGCCGAAAACAGAACCATTTACATTCCCGATACCGCCAAAGACCCCAACTACGTGGTGTTTGATGAAGAAGTAAAATCATTGATGGTGGTGCCGTTGCTGGCTCACGGCAAAGTTATTGGCGCAATTAACCTGGATGACAGCCGCACCGATGCCTTTAGCCACAATCAGGAACGGTTGCTTACTATTGCCGCCACGCAGGTAGGCATCAGTATTGAAAATGCGCGGCTGTTCACCACCATTTCTGCCGAGCAAAAGCAGATGCAGGCCGTTATTCAGCACATGGCCGATGGCCTGCTGTTAATTGACCGGCAGGGCGCGATTATCACATGTAACTCAACCCTGGCCATGATGTTGGGGCTGCACCGGGGGCAAATTGTGGGGCAAAATGTTAACTCGGCCGGCTTGCACCCGTCGCTGGCCAAAGTTACGGCCTCAACCACCCAGCAAGTGGCGCGCACCGGCGTGTTGGCCCAGGAAGTAACCATCGAAGCGCCCCAGCCGCGGGTGCTGCAAATATTCACCACCACCCTCACCGACGACGCCAAAAAGCCCGCCGGCGAGGTGCGCGTGGTGCACGACGTAACCAAAGAGCGGGAACTGGATCAGCTAAAGGATGACTTTTTCTCCACCATCTCGCACGAGCTGCGCACGCCGCTGTTTTCAATCCAGGGCTTTGCCCAGATTATGCTCGAAGAGCCGGAGCTTGACCCCACCACCCGCGCCGAATTTTTAAACACCATCCACCGGCAAGCCACCCAACTCAGCGAAATGGTGAACAACCTGCTGGATATTTCTAAGTTTGAGGATGGCAAGCTGGCGCTGGATAAAACTCCGCTGTTGGTGGTTGACGTTATCAACCAGACTATTCTCAAGCTGCAAGGGTACGCCCACCAGCAACAGGTAAAACTGGTGCCCAACCTGTCGGCCACCATTCCTTTGATTATGGCCGATAGCCGCCGGTTAGAGCAGGTGCTCACCAACCTGATTGGCAACGCCATTAAATTTTCGGCGGCGCGCGAGCAGGTGCTTATTTCGGCCAGTTTTAAAAATGATGAGGTGCTGGTGTGCGTTAAAGACAACGGCATCGGCATTCCGGCGGAGGCGCTGAACAGCATTTTTTCGCGCTATTACCAGGTGAGCAACCACAGCGAGCGGTCGGCAATGGGCACCGGGCTGGGGCTGCACATTGCTAAACAAATTGTAGAGGCCCACGGCGGGCGCATTTGGGCCGAAAGCGAAGCCGGTCACGGCAGCGCCTTTTGGTTTACCCTGCCCGTTTTGGCCTGATTTTTGAGAAACTTCTGGAAAACTCTATGGAAATGAACGCGCAAATTCAACAGGCGGCCAAACTCATTAACCGGGCCAAAAATATGGTGGCCATGACCGGGGCCGGCATCAGCACGCCTTCCGGCATCCCCGATTTTAGAAGCCCCAACTCCGGGGTGTGGGACACCGCCGACCCGATGACGGTGGCTTCCATTTACGCCTTTCGGCAGAACCCCGCCCGGTTTTACGCCTGGATTCGCCCGCTGGCCCGGCTGTTTTTGCAGGCCCAACCCAACCCGGCTCACCTGGCTTTGGTAGAACTGGAACGCCGGGGCAAATTAAAGGCCGTTATTACCCAAAATATTGACGACCTGCACAACCGGGCCGGCTCTAAAACGGTGTACGAACTGCATGGCCACATGCGCCAATTTACCTGCACCCGCTGCTACCGGCTGCAAATGGCCGATGGCATTGTTTCTAACTTTGTAGCCGATGGCAACCTGCCCGCCTGCCCCGATTGCGGCAGCGTGCTCAAGCCCAACATCATCTTATTTGGCGAGCAGTTGCCCGTGCAAGAATTTGTATCGGCGCAGATGGCCATTAACGCCACGGATTTAATGCTGGTGGCCGGCTCATCGCTGGAGGTAACGCCGGCCTCGGATTTGCCGTTAACGGCGCTTGCTCACGGGGCGCGGCTGATCATTGTAAATTACCAGCCCACTTACCTGGATTCGCGGGCCGATTTGGTGATTCGGGGTGATGTGGCCACGGTGTTGCCCCAAATTGTCAACGCCCTGGCTGGCTAACCGGCTACTCGGCGCGGGGATCGCTCACGTAAAAGCGCATCACCAGCATAGATAACAGGCTGATGCCGCAGCTCAGCGCAAACAACCAGCCGTAGCTAAAACCGGCCAGCCAGCCGCCCAACAGCGGCGCAATTACGCTGCCTATCCCCACGGCGGTGCTGGCCAGCCCCACGTAAGTGGGCCGTTGTTCGGGCCGGGAAAATTCCATTACAATCAACGTGCCCGATACCAGGTTAACCCCCGCCGATATGCCCAACAGCAAAAACACCCAATAATACCAACCCACGCCCGGCGCTAACCAGGCCAACCCAAACGCCGCCGCCGCGCTCAAACCGGCGGCTTCCATGGGCCATTTGTGGCCAAAGTGATCGGCCAGCCAGCCGGAGAGCAAATTGCCGGTGGTTTGCCCCACCAGCAGCGCCACCGTAAAAAGGCCCACCACGCTATCGGATACCTGCACCCGCTGCACGGCGGCCACGGTTACAAAGCCCACCCCCATTGAGCCAAAAACCAGCAGCAGCCGCGCCAGCAAAAACCACCTAAAGTTCACATCGGCTTTAACAATTTGAGCCAGCCTGGCCCGGAGGCCGGGTTGTTCGGTGGGCCAAACCACCGCCGGCGGAACCGGCTCGCGGGTAAGCGAGATAAAAAACCAGCTCATATTGATGGCAACCGCCGCCACAAAGAAAATAAGCGTAAAATTAAGCGGAAACGGGTACTCTTTTAACAACCAGCCGCTCACAATTGCGCCCAACGCGCCCATGCCGGTGCCGGTAAAGGTGGTAGTGCCCAAATAACGCCCCCGGCGCTGCACCGGAAAACAGCGGGCAATCAAATCTTGCCAGGCCGGAGCAATAATCCCCCCGCCCAAATGATGCCAGGCGAAGCTGGTAAAAAACAATACCAGCGCCAATTTTGGTGAAAAGGGAGCCACCGCCACCGAAATAGGCCACAACCAGGCTGGCAGCCGTTCGGTAAAAAAGCCCACATTGATCACCATTGGCTTTTTTCTCGCCATTCGCTCGGTAATACCGGCCACAAAAAGCTGGGGCAAAAACCAGCCGGCCTGCGATAGCACCGCAATCAGCCCAATCAAAACGGTGTTATCGGTGAGTTTGCTCACGTACAACGGAATGATAGTGGTGGCCGAAATTGTGTTTAACCCAAACCAAAAAGACGCGCCATCGAGCAGGTTAACGGTAAAATTCCAGCGATAATTGCGCTCCACTTCGGCGGCAAGGTCATTGTTGGTGCGGACGGGGGCGGGTTGATCAAGTTGTAACAAGCGGCGTAGCATGAGCATGGCCTGTCTCCATAAATCTTTATAACAAAAAACCGGCGGCAAAACTGCCGCACTCAGAACCGTGTACTTTACTCTCGCCGGGAATGAGTGTCAATTTGGGTTTGCAGGTTGACCCCGGCGCACCCGTATGCTAGAATTTTTACACTTTTACACTTTACAAGCAGGGGGTATCCCGATGGCAGCAGAAACCAGCGACGGCGTGCCGATTTCTGATGGTTTTGACTTTCCGGTTGGCCCGCGCGGCGATAATGTTGACGTATTTAAAACCCACAAGGTTGACACAGTTCTGGCGGACCCCGCCTACTTCAAATCGTTGGGATACTGGCACCCCGGCGAAGACTGGAACGGCAAGGGCGGCGGCGATACCGACCTGGGCGACCCGGTGTACGCCGTTTCTAACGGCAAAGTGGTTGAATTTGGTTTTTACTCGGTGTGGGGCAATCTGGTGCTGCTAGAACACGCCCTGCCCGATGGCACGCGGGTGTGGTCGCAGTATGCGCACCTGCAAAAAATTCTGGTTAACAAAGTGGGCGATAAAATAACCCGCGGCCAGCAGGTTGGCGCTATTGGCAAAGGCGATCAAGATCGCTACCTGGCCCATTTGCATTTTGAAATCCGCAAAAACCGGCTGCCCATCAACAACTGGTCGCCTATGGTTAAGGATAAAGATGCCGTGCTGGCCAACTACTACGCGCCCACCGATTTTATTAATGCCCACCGCAAACTAGAACTGCCCGCCACCGTTACGCCCGCAGTTACCGCGCAGCCGGCGGTTGTTACCCCCAAACCGGCAGCGGCTCCGGTACAAATCATTCTGAATACCCAACCCGGCAACACCCAGGCCGGCGTATTTGCCGCCTCGCAAACCGAGGTGTGGAACCAGTCTCCCGGCGGCTTTCAGGGAAACGCGCTCTGGGTTACGGCCTCGGCCCAGCAAGCAACCTACTGGGGCGAATGGCGTCCGGCTATCCCCACCGCCGGCTGGTGGGAAGTGTGGGTGTACATTCCCAAAAACAACGCCACCACCACCTACGCCCGCTACCAGATTATCCACCTGGATGGCCACACCGAAATCCCCGTAAACCAGGCCGCCAATAACGGCAAATGGGAAAACCTGGGCGCTTATCAATTTGCGCCCGGCAGAGGCTACGTGCGGCTCACCAACCTCACCGGCGAAATCACCGCCGCCCCCTTGCAAATTGGGTTTGATGCCGTCTGCTGGACTAAAACTTCGTAAGCGTGTGTTTCGATGAAAATAGAGCGTCGCGCCCCGCAGGGGTAGTGGCTTTTTTTGGGGGGAGAGTAATCCCCCCATTTTCTTTTTTTGGTGCCGAACCCCCGGTTTTGTTGGCCCCCTTCGTCGCCCGCAATGACATGGTTCTATAGACTGACTGTCTGTTTTTCCTTATAAAGCCATTAAAGCCATAAAACCGTCCCCTTTCTGGCCGCCGTTCCGGAGCCGATTCTGGCCGAGATGAACAGCAGGCTATTGGCCACATTCTGATCCGTGCCGGCGACCAGGGCGAATTTCTGTTGGCGTTACGGCGCGGGGTCGTCAACGGGGTCAAGGCTGGCGCACCGCCCATCCAAATTTTTCCACTTAAACCTCAATTAACCTGAAGGGTTGTAAATAGAGCTATCACGGCAGTTGATTGCTGCCGCAATACTCAACTGAAAGGACAACCTGATGACCCGCCTGGCAATTCAAACAGAAAAATTAACCCGGCGCTACGGCGACAAGCTCGCCGTTAATGAACTGACGCTGGAGGTGCCGCAGGGCGAAATCTTCGGCTTTTTGGGGCACAACGGCGCTGGCAAAACCACCACCATCAGCATGCTGACCACACTGCTGTTGCCCACCTCCGGCAGTGCCACCGTCCACGGCTGCGACATTGTGGCCCAAAATTTGCAAGTGCGGCAGCACATCGGCTACGTGCCCGAAAATGTGCGCCTCTACAACGATTTGACCGTGGCCGAGAACCTGCACTTTTTCGCCGCGCTGTCCGGCGTGAGCGATATCCCCACCCGCATCAGTGAGGTGCTGACCATGCTGGGCCACCCCGAGTGGTGCAACCGGCGCGTCGGCGGCTTTTCCAAAGGGATGCGCCAGCGCGTTGGTCTTGCTCAGGCGCTGCTGCACCAGCCGGCGGTGCTGTTTCTGGATGAGCCGGCCTCCGGGTTGGACCCCGAAGGCACCCGCGCCATCGGCGATTTGATGGTGTGGCTCAACAGCGAGTTCGGCATTACCATTTTTATGAACACCCATCAACTATCAGAAGTAACCAAACTGTGCACCAGCATCGGCATTATGAACCACGGCCGGCTGGTGATGGCCGATAAGTTACCCAAAGTGATGGCCCGCTTCCCGCAGCACACCTCGCTGGAAGAAATTTACCTGGCCGTGGAGCAGCAAGAAGGGGTGACCGCATGAACCCGGTCACGATCATTGCCTGCAAGGAGTTTCAGGCCGCGTTTCGCCGCCGGCTGTTTATCACCATCACCGTTCTGTTTCTGGCGCTGTCGATTTTGTCGGTGTACATCGGCAGCACCACCAAACGGGCCGAGCTGCGCGTGTACAACGAAACCATCGCCAACCTGACCGCGCAAGGGGCCACCGCCCTGCCGCTGCCCCCAGAAATCCACACCCTGACCATCCTGTCCAACCTGACCGAGTACGTCAGCATCGTTGGGGCCATTCTGGCGGTGGTGCTGGGCTACAACGCCCTCATCGAAGAGAAAGAATCGGGCGGCCTGAAACTCATTCTTTCCCGTCCGGTCTACCGCGACCATCTGCTGACCGGCAAGTTGTTGGGCAACGCCGCGGTCATCGGGGCGCTGCTGGGACTGGTGTTTGTCTTCAATCTGGTGTTGCTGGTGGCAGTGGGCGGCATCTGGCCCGCTGCCGGCGAGGTGCTACGGCTGTTCAGCTTTGTGTTGCTGGCCTGGGCCTACATGCTCATTTTTCTAACCCTGTCAATGCTGCTCAGCATCCGCCTGCAAAACAGCGCCACGGTCTTTCTGGTATCGTTAGTGGTCTGGATGTTGCTCAGCTTTGTGCTGCCGCAAATGGCCGAAGCGATGATGGCCAACAGCACCGTCATCAACAGTATCAGCGGGGCGACCAACCAGATTCCGCAGGATACCGTGGCCTCGCAAACGCTCAATTACCTGTCGCCCACCTGGCACCTGCGCAATATCGGCGGGCAACTGCTGGAGGTGGTTCCCGGCAGCCTGCTGCTGAACGCTGGCACGCTCCTCGGCCACTGGCTGACCACGCTGCTGGTATTGTTGGTTCCTTCATTTGTATTTACTGCCGCCGGGTACGCCAGCTTCCTGCGCAACGAAACCCTGACGCTGGAATAAAGCTGCAACTATTAGTTATGTAGCCTGTCACACAAGGATTTTATCGATGAAAAAACTGTTATCCCTGTTACTATTCGGCCTGGCCATGCTCGGTTTTGGCGCGGTGCTGGCCCATGCCGATGAAATCACCCTGGCCCAAACCGTGCCGGCCGGGCAGATGGCCGAGGTGCCGCTGGAAATCCACAACGACACCGCCGTCGAGCACCGCTACTCGCTGGCCCTGACCGGGCTGCCGGACGCGCTGACAGCGACCTTCACCCAGAGCGGGCCAGTGCTAAACAGCGTGGACGTGCCGGCCGACAGTTACGGGCAGGTAATGTTGCGGGTGCAGGTGCCACGCGAGACGCCGGTGGGCCATTACGCCGCCAAATTCAGTGCCACCCGCGATGATGGCAACACCCTGACTCACCCCGTCACGCTGAACGTGGCCAATACCTACGCCCTCAAAATCGCCAGCCAGAACGTCAACATCAACGCGTTTGCCGGGCAGGAGTTTACGTTTAGCGCAACCGCGGCCAACACCGGCGCGGCCCCGCTCACCAACCTGAGGCTGGTTGTCGGCGCGCCGGCCAAGTGGGTCACCCAAATCGACCCGCCGAGCGTTGACCAACTCGCGCCGGGCGCGGAAGCCACCCTTCAGGTGCGGGTGATGGTGCCGGCCTCGCAGGTAACGATTGACCAGCCGGTGCCGCTCAGCCTGAGCAGCGATCAGGTCAGCAGCCCGGAGAGCACGCTGCTGGTGCGGGTGCAGAAAAGCCCCGATTACCTGATTGGGGCCGGGGTGGTAATGGTTTTGGCTGTCGCCGGAGTGTTTATCTATTTTAATATGAAAGGTCGCCGGTAGTGATCGCCCCATTCGTATTTTCGTCCATTCGTAAATTTGCACGTTCATTATAGGAGCAAAAAATGACCACCGCAGAAATATCCGCCATCGTACCATCTGTCACCGCCTCCAAACCGGGCTGGGGTCGAACCCTGGCGGTGATCAGCCGCAAAGAAATCAGCGACGCCTTCCGCAACCGGCTGTTTCTGGCCGCGCTGGTGATGCTGGTCAGCCTGAGCCTGATAGCCATCGGGCTGGGCGCAGTAACCGTGCACACCCGCGTGGCCGAGTACCAGCAATCGGTGCAGGTGCTCAAAGGTTTGGGCCGCACTGACATCCCGCCGATGCCGCCGCTCAACCCCATCGCCGTCTCCAAAAATTTCATCAACTACCTGGCCATGGTAGGGGCGCTGCTGGCGATGATTTTGGGCTTCACCAGCATTAACAAAGAGCGGCAGGCCGGCACGCTTAACCTGATTTTGTCCCGACCGGTTTACCGCGACCAACTGCTCAGCGGCAAGGTGCTGGGCAACGCCGCCCTGCTGGCGCTGCTGCTGGGCGTGGTTGGGCTGGTAACATGGCTGGCGCTGGGCGTGATCGGCGGCGTATCGTTGACCACCGATCAGGTCATCAAACTGACCCTGACCATGACGATGTCGTGGCTGTATCTGCTCACCTTTTTCTTGCTGGCGCTGTTGATGAGCCTGTGGGTGCGCCACGGCAACCACGCTCTGCTGCTAACGGTGATTGTCTGGCTGGTGTTCGCCTTTATCTTTCCCCAAATTGGGGACACGATGGATTTGGACAACCAGTTGCCCG
This sequence comes from uncultured Caldilineaceae bacterium, assembly GCA_964517605.1. Taxonomy (GTDB): domain Bacteria; phylum Chloroflexota; class Anaerolineae; order 4572-78; family J111; genus J095. The sequence goes on from CAZFCE010000031.1 coordinate 19,332, forward strand.
GCGGTTTCTTCGCCTCGCTGGGGCTGGATCGCGCCGGTGAGTCCGCCGCGCTGGCCCAATTCAAATGGTACGAAACCGTGCGCGACGGCGTAGAGGAACTATCGCCCACAAAACATTACGAGCGCATCAGCTTTGCCCTGCTCGGCATCAAAAAAGAGTTCGCCGCCAACACCTGGTCAGAAATCCTGCATCTGAAAACGGTCAACCTGGTGGGGCTACTCGTGCCGATTGTCCTGTTACTCAGTGGCTCCTACGCCGTCTTTCTGCGACAGGAAAATTAACTCACCCAACCCATCAAACTCCCAAACTCACCTGACTAAAATTCAAGGAGATTCAAAATGTCTGACAAATTCTACACCCTGTTAATCACCCTCATTTTTGGCAGTTTGCTGCTGGCCGGCTGTGACAGCGCGACTCAGGCCCAATCGAACCCGCCGGCCAGCAACGGCGGCAACCAGCCCGCCGCCACCTCCAACGGCCCCGACGCCGACGGCGACGGCATCCCCGACAGCGCCGAAAAGCTGTTGGGCACCGATCCCAACAACGCCGACACCGACGGCGACGGCCAGAATGATCCGGTTGATAAAAACCCCACCTTTGCCGAGAATCCGATTAAAGAAAACGGCACGCAGACCGATTTTAAAATTGATAGCATCCTGGTGGAAAATAACGTGGATGCCACCGGCGGCGGCGCGCCCGATCACCTGGAATTACATGTGACCAACACCGGTGCTACCGATTTGACCAACTTTGATGTGTATTACACTATCACCGATCTGACCACGCAGGAGAGTCAGGCCACCTACCGCACACTGTCGGGCTTCAGCCTGAAGGCCGGCGAAACCAAAGCGTTGCACTTTGATAATACCGGCGCGCCAGATCATTTCAGTATTAATCCAAACAGTTTATATTATACTAACCAGAATCAGTTGCAGGTGGATGTTACCCTGCACGCTGCCGGCTTTGCGCCGCAAACCGCCAGTGTCAAAAAAGATGCCGGCGACGCCGAAACCGGCACCGATTAACCAACCGAGTCAGGAGCGCAGCTTTTTAAACCGAAAGCTGCGCCTTCGGACTCCAGCGACCGGCGACAAGGAGTATCTTGGATGCGAATTTTGGTTGTTGAAGACGAAACCCGCATGGCCGCGCTCATTCGGCAGGGGCTGGAAGAAGAAGCCTACGCTGTGGATGTGGTGGGCAACGGGGCCGAGGTGCTGGACTGGGTGGAAACCGCCGGCTACAACCTCATCCTGCTGGATATTATGCTGCCCGGCTTGAACGGTCTCGAGGTGTGCCGGCTGCTGCGGGCCAAAGGTTACACCATGCCCATTTTGATGCTGACCGCCCGCGACACCCTACCCGACAAAGTGCAAGGCCTTGACAGCGGTGCCGATGATTACCTGGTCAAGCCCTTCGCCATTGAGGAGTTGACCGCCCGGCTGCGGGCGCTGGCCCGGCGCGAAGGCCCCAGCAAAACCACCGAACTGCGCGTGGGTGATTTGGTGCTGGACACCACCACCAGACGCGCCCGCCGGAGCGAAATCGTGCTGGAGGAGTTGACCGTCAAAGAGTACGCCCTGCTGGAAACGCTGATGCGTCACCCCAACCAGGTGCTCACCCGCGACCAGATTATTGACCATGTCTGGAATATGGAATTTGAGTCCGGCTCCAAATTAATCGAGGTGTATATCCACTCGCTACGCAAAAAAATCGATGAAGGCCACGCCGAAAAACTGATCCAAACGGTGCGCGGCCTGGGTTACCGGATTGGGCGCGATGAATCCGCTGCGTAGTTTGCGCGTCCGGCTGGTGCTATGGACGGTGGCGCTGGAGGCGCTGCTGCTGCTGGTTTTTGCCGTGGTGCTGGTGGTCATTGTGCGCAACACCCAGGCCCAGCAAATCGAGCAGACCCTGCGCCTGAGCGCCACCCAACTCAACGCGGTGGTTGATGCCAGTGACAGCGGCTTTCATGCCGCCGCCGCCGAAACCGCCGACTTGCGCAGCCGGGGTGTGCTGGCCTGGGTGTTGACCCCCGCCGGCAACGTCGGGTTAACCGTAGGCCAGGCCGAAGTGCACCCGCTGCCCACCCCCCTGCCCACGCCGGAGCAACTCACCGACGCCGCGATTGACAACGGCGCGCCGGTACGGCTGCTACTCACGCCGCTGCGTGAAGGCAGCCGGACGCTCGGCCTCATTGTGACGGCCCTGCCGCTGACCGCCAGCCGGAACGTCATCAACCAGATTTTGCTCAGCCTGGCCGTGGCCATTCCCATCGTGCTGGTGTTGTCGGCGGGGGGTGGCCTGTTTCTGGCCAACCGGGCGCTGGCTCCGGTGGCCACCATCACCGCCACCGCCCGCCAGATCAGCGCCGCCGATTTGAGCCAGCGGCTCAATTTGGCCTTGCCGGATGACGAAATCGGGCAACTGGCCCAAACGTTTGACGCCATGCTGGCCCGGCTGGAAGCCGCCTTTCAGCGGGAGCGGCAACTCACCAGCGATGTCTCGCACGAGTTACGCACACCGCTGGGGCTGCTCAAAACGCAGCTCAGCCTGGCCCGCTCCCGCCCCCGCGAGGCCGCCGCCCTGCGGCAAATGATGGCCGAGATGGAAGGCGATGTGGACCGCATGACCCGCCTGGTTGAGCAGTTACTGACACTGGCCCGGGCGGAGCAAAAGGGGCTGGCCGACCTGCCCCCGCTCGATTTGGAGCTGCTGCTGGCCGGCGTGGTTGAGCCGTTACAGCGCGTCGCCCACGAGCGGCAGGTGGTGCTGGCGCTATCGTTGCCGGCACAGGTCAATTTATCGGTGCCGGGCCAGGCCGATCCGCTGCGGCAGGTTTTCACCAACCTGATTGATAACGCCCTCAAATACACCCCTCCCGGCGGGCAGGTTACGGTCAGCGTCAATCGCACCTGGCAAGAAATCTCCGTCTCCGTCAGCGATACCGGCCCCGGCATCCCCGCCGAGCACCTGCCTCACCTGTTTGATCGCTTTTATCGGGTGGATAGCGCCCGCGCCCGCGACACCGGCGGTTTTGGGCTGGGGCTAGCCATCAGCCAGAGCATTGTGCAGGCCCACAGCGGGCGCATCGCGGTGGAGAGCCAGACGGGGCGCGGTGCAACGTTCACCGTTACCCTGCCGGCCAATAAATGAATTTTTTCTTCACGTCCACTTCATGCCGCCTTCATATCAATTTGATAGACTGGGGTCAGGAACGCGGATAACACGCCCGTTCAAATCTATCAAACAAACTATCACAGAAAGAGCATGTAACTATGACCATCAAGCATTATTTAATTGGAGCCGCCGCTGGGCTAACCCTGCTGGTCGGCACTATCGGCGGGGGCATCGCCCTGGCGCAGTCACCCACCGGCAGCGGGCAAGACCAAATTGAGACGCCGGTCTACACCGGCAGCATCACCGTTGCTCAGGCCCAAACCGAGGGCATGAACGAGGCCGATGAAAGCGCGGCACTACAGGGGCAGGCCACCGTCACCGCCGACCAGTCCAAAGCCGCTGCCGAGGCCGCCAACGCCGGGGCCAAAGCCACCCAGGTTGAACTGGATAACGAAAATGGTGTACTGGTTTACAGCGTGCAATTGGACAACGGCCTTGATGTAAAAGTGGATGCCGGTAACGGTAGCGTGCTGCACACCGAGCCGGCTGACGGCGACAAAGAAGCCGCCGGGGTTGAAACGCAGGACGGCAACGACGCCAACGACAATGCGCAGAATGAACAGGAAAATCAGGCCGATGACACCGCTGAAGCACCCGGCACGGAAAATTCCGCCGGTCAATAACCACCGGAATCTACGGGCACGATAACCCCAAGCCAGTGCGAACACAGTGTTCGCACTGGCTTTTTTTTGAGGTCGGGCGCATTTAAACTCCACTTTACCTGTGATTGCTACAGTAAAAGCAAAACTGACAGGATTAACAGATTTACAGATTACCAGGCGAAGAAATAATTCGGCTAATTCTGTAAATCCTGCCTAAACCGGAGAATTTCAATGCGTATTTTAATTGTGGAGGACGACCCCAAAATTTCGGCCTACCTGAAGCGGGGCCTGGAGGAACAAGGCTACGCCGTTGATACGGCGCACACCGGCCACGAGGCGTTGGCGTGGGCAGATGTGGTCGAATTTGATGTGATTATTCTGGATGTGCTGCTGCCGGAACTGGACGGGTTGACGGTGTGTCGCACCCTGCGGCAGCAGGGCAATCTGGTTGCCATTTTGATGCTGACCGCCCGCGATGCCGTTGATGACCGGGTGGCCGGGCTGGATGCCGGTGCCGACGACTATCTGGTGAAGCCGTTTGTGCTGAAGGAACTGCTGGCCCGGCTGCGCGCCCTGATTCGCCGTTGCTGCGAACAGGTTGCTCCCGGCAACGTTTTGGGCGTGGCCGATTTAACGATGAATACCCGCACCCGCGCTGTTACTCGCGCCGGGCTGCTGCTACCACTGACGACTAAAGAATACGCCGTGCTGGAATGCCTGCTCCGCGAACCGGGCCGGGTGTTGACCCGCACCGAAATTGCCGAATCGGTCTGGAATTACGACGTGTACAATCAATCCAACGTAGTGGATGTGTACATTCGCAACCTGCGCCGCAAAATCGATGACCCGTTTGCGGCCAAACTAATCCACACGGTGCGTGGCGCTGGCTACCGCCTGCTGCCCCCAGACGAATGAGTACGCCTGGCATCCGAACGGAGCGTTTTTTGTTGGGGACAAAATAATTGCTACAACTAAACTTTGCCCAAAAGTTAACGCCTGCGTATAATCGATGATGGCATTTTTTGCCAAGTTATTCCATTAAAATCCACAGTAACAAAGGCTAATAAATGGCCGTTCAATGATGACTAACCTCCCTACTCCACGGGTTGTGGAGGTTTTTTATGTCTAATTCCTAACACACACAATTCTGTTATATTTTTTGGAGGAACGTTTTATGAGTAAAAAATGGGTATACTTATACGAAGAAGTAGCGGCAGCCGAACAGTACACCGGTAGCTGGGACGGCGTCCGCGCTTTGCTGGGTGGTAAAGGCGCCAACCTGGCCGATATGGCCCGCGCCGGCCTGCCGGTACCCCCTGGCTTTACCGTCACCACCGAAGCCTGCAACGGCTACCTGGCTGCCGGTGAACAATTCCCCGAAGGCTGCTGGGAACAAGAACTTGAGGCCATGAAAATTCTTGAGCAACAAACCGGCAAAAAATTTGGCGATCCTAAAAATCCGCTGCTGGTTTCCTGCCGCTCTGGGGCCAAATTCTCCATGCCCGGCATGATGGACACCGTGCTCAACATCGGCATGACCGATGAAGTAGCCGAAGGTATGGCCAAACTCACCGGCGACGCCCGCTTTGTGTACGACAGCTACCGCCGCCTCATCCAGATGTTTGGCAGCGTGGTCATGAACATTGATGACGAGCCGTTCGAAGAAGTGCTGGCCGAAGCCCGTAAAAAAGCCGGCGTCAAAACCGACCCCGAACTCAACGCTGAACAGTGGAAAGAAGTAGTGGTTGAATTTGAAGAAATCTTCAAAAAAGAAACCGGCTTCCCCTTCCCGCAAGACCCCACCCAGCAAATTAAACTGGCCACCGAAGCCGTCTTCAAAAGCTGGAACGGCCGCCGCGCCCGCGATTACCGCAACGCCGCCGGCATCCGCCATGACCTGGGCACCGCCGTCAACATTGTGACGATGGTCTTTGGCAACATGGGCAACACCTCCGGCACCGGCGTGGCCTTTACCCGCGACCCCGCCACCGGCGAAAACGTCCTCTACGGTGATTACCTGATCAACGCCCAGGGCGAAGACGTGGTGGCCGGTATCCGCAACACCGAACCGATTGCCAAACTTGAGCAGGAAATGCCCGCCGCCTTCAAAGAATTTGTGAACATCTGCGGCATTCTGGAAAATCACTACAAAGATATGCAGGACATGGAGTTTACCATCGAACAGGGCAAACTGTGGATGCTCCAGACCCGCGATGGCAAGCGCACCGCCAAATCGGCCATCAAAATTGCCGTGGACATGGCCAACGAAGGGCTGATCACCAAAGAACAGGCCGTGCTGCGCGTCTCCCCGGATCAGGTAGACACCCTGCTCCACCCGCAATTTGACCCCGCCGTCAAAAAAGCCGCCGTCGCCGAAGGCAAACGGCTGGCCAAAGCCGTCAACGCTTCCCCCGGTGCCGCCGTGGGCGTGATTGCGATGGACGCCGACCTGGCCGAAAAATGGGGCAAAGAAGAAGGCAAAGCCGTGATTATGGTCCGCCAGTTCACCCGCCCCGATGACGTGCACGGTATGCTCGCCGCCAAAGGTATTCTCACCACCGAAGGCGGGGCCACCAGCCACGCCGCCGTGGTCGCCCGCCAATTTGGCGTGCCCTGCGTGGTTGGTGCCAGCGACATCAGCCTGAATTACGAAAAACGCGAAATGTCCGTTAACGGTATCACCATTAAAGAAGGCGAATGGATTTCCATCGACGGTTCCACCGGCGAAGCCTTTGCCGGCCAGATTCCCACCGTGGAAGCCAAACTGGAAGAACAAACCGACCTCATCACCCTGTTGAGCTGGGCCGATGAGTTCCGCCGCCTGCAAGTGTGGGCCAACGCCGACTACCCCGCCGACGCCAAACGCGCCCGCAGCTATGGCGCGCAGGGCATTGGCCTGTGCCGCACCGAGCACATGTTCTTTGAAGAAGCCCGCCTGCCCATCGTCCAGAAAATGATTCTGGCCGAAAACGAAGAAGTCCGCCAGGAAGCCCTGGACAAACTGCTGCCCTATCAAAAAGGCGATTTCACCGGCCTGTTCAGCACCATGACCGACCTGCCCGTCATTATCCGCCTGATTGACCCGCCCCTGCATGAGTTTATGCCGGAACACGACATGGTCTTTGAGCGCGTCATCACCAAACGGGTTAAAGGCGAAACCGAAGGTCTGGCCGAAGACGAAGCCCTGCTGGAAGCCGTTGAAAAAATGCACGAAAGCAACCCCATGATGGGTTTGCGCGGCGTCCGCCTGAGCGTGGTCTTCCCCGGCCTGGTCAAAATGCAAGTGCGCGCCATCTTTGAAGCCGCCTGCGAAGTGAAGAAACAAGGCTTCAACCCCAAACCCGAAGTCATGATCCCGTTGACCGGCCACGTGAACGAGTTGAAACTCATCCAGCCGCAACTGGAAGCCGTGGCCAAAGCGGTGATGGAGGAGCAAGGCGTGGAAGTTGAGTACAAATTCGGCTCGATGATTGAAATTCCGCGCGCCGCGCTGACCGCCTACGAAATTGCCGAAGTGGCCGAGTTCTTCTCCTTTGGCACCAACGACCTGACCCAGATGACCTTTGGCTACTCCCGCGATGACGCCGAAGCCGGCTTCCTGCTGAAATATGTGGAAGATGGCATTCTGCCCAAGAACCCCTTCCAGACCATTGACGTTGACGGCGTGGGCCAGCTTATGAAAATGGCCATTGACAATGGCCGCCGGGCGCGCCCCAGCCTCGAAGTTGGCATCTGCGGCGAACACGGTGGTGATCCTGAATCCATCGCCTTCTGCCACGCTGCCGGTAACAACTACGTCTCCTGCTCGCCGTTCCGCGTGCCAATCGCCCGGTTGGCCGCCGCGCAAGCTGCCTTAAAAGAAAAAGGCGTCAAATCCAAGTAATTTTGGGTTAAACCGTAATCAAAACGGGGGCTTCTGGTTTGGAAGCCCCCGTTTTTTAGTTTAAACCGATTATCGTTTTTTGGCGGGTTTGGGATTTTTTAGCGCAAAAAATGAATGTCGCTCAAACAACGGGGCGCTGCCCAAATTTTTAAGCGGTAAAACGGCGCTGCCGGCCAGGTTGGGCATGTCCAACTCAATATTATCGCCGGGTTGGGCATAAGGGATGGGCAACAAACGGGCGCTGAACGGGTGACCGGTAGCCAGCGCCAGCGCCGCCACATCCAGGTAAATGGCCGCCAGTTCATCGGCTGGGGCAGCGCCGGGCAGCGGAGCCAGATCAATCCCACCGCCGCACACGGCGGCGTAGAGCAACAAATCATCAAGGCTCACCTGGCGCTGCGAGATGATGCTATCGCCCAGCACCGGCAGCATAATCCCAGAAAAAACCACGCGCGGCAGCGTTACGGCGCGCAGGGCGGTCGCCAGCACCGACAGGGCAAACAGCGTGCCGTGCCCGCCAAACGCGGTAATGCCCAACCGCTCTACCGCCGCCCCAATACTCCGCGCCGGTTGTGGAAACGGCGTCAGGGCAAAATCCAGCCCGCCAAATTCAATTTGATGGTCATCTACCAGGCCATCAACTATTTTTAAAATTTGGGCGCAGTTGCCTTCGATGGCGCTGCCGAGGTTGCGCGGCACATCGTTGAGCGACCGGGCGTTATTTACCGCCGAAACCGCCAGGTCGGCGGCCTCGGTGGCCAGGGCAAAACAGGCCACGCTGCCCTGGTGGTAAGCGGCGGGCAGGTGAGGCCGGTGCGCCGGAACATTAGCCAGCGCGCCCAGCCGCAAATTGCCGCTGCCGTTGGGGGTAGCCGCCGCAATCTCCAAAACCGAGTGGGCCAGCGCGTGCGCGGCAGCCAGGTTAACGCCGCTTTGGGCATCGGCAAAGAGCACGCCCGACACAATGCGCTCGGTTTGGGTGATGATTTTGGGCAATGCGTGAATGGGAAGCAGCAGCGACAGCGGGGTGGCGGCAGTAACCGGCCCAATCGAAATAAAATCAAGGTTGCAGTGGCGGGCTAAATCATCCAGGCGGAGGGCGTATTCCAGCAACAGCGCCGGGTCCGGGTAGCCCAGCACATCCAAAAATGGCGGCGTGGCCACCCCAACCGATTGCACCTCGAAACCGGCGTTAGACAGGCGATGGCGGGCGTCGGTGAGCAGCCGGGCCGCGCTGATAATTGTGCCGTCAGCAAAGGGCCATGACAGCGGAATGAAGCAGGTAACAGACCTAATTTTCACGCCGCGGTTCCTTTCTGTTTATGTTGATGGCAACAGCGCGGCCAAGTCATCGAGTTGGAGGCGGAAAAACCCCCAACTCGATGGCGGTTGAAACGGCGGGTTTACCGGGGAGTCATATATTTTGACCCCACCGCCAGATAGCCGTAGCCTTTTTTAACCAGCGAGGCGTAATTGGCCAGCATGCGACGGCCATCAATTATTAAATAAGGCGGTTTTACCAACTTTTCAATGGTGCCGGCAATGCCCCGGAATTCTTCCCAGTCGGTGGTGATGAACAGGGCATCGCTGTTGAGCAGCGCATCCTGAGCGTTTTCGGTGTAGCTGATTTTTTCAAACAGGTTGTTTTTGCTGGGGTTAAAATAGTGTTTGGCTTCGTCAACGGCCAGCGGGTCATACGCCTGAATGGCTTTGACGCCCCGGCCCAGCAGCGCCTCAACCACTTTTAACGCCGACGAATCGCGCATGTCGTTGGTGCGCTTTTTAAACGCCAGCCCCAACAGCGCCACGGTTTTGTTGTTAAAATTAAAGCCGGCTTCGTTCACGGCCCGGTCAATCAGATAGGTTTTTTGGTACTCGTTAATTTCGTACACATCTTTGAGCAGGCCGTATGGCTGGCTTTCTTTTCGCAACTGGTAAATGAGCGATTGAATATCTTTGCCAAAGCAACTGCCGCCCGCGCCGTTGCTTACATAAGACCCCCACGTGCTGATGCGGTCATCGCTGGTAACGCCGCGTTTTAAATCTTCCATCACGATGCCGTCAAACGTTTCGCCCAGCCGGGCGCCAACGCCATTCCAGAAGGAAATGTAGGTGAGCAACAGCGTGTTAGAAACATATTTGATGGCTTCGGCGGTTTCGGGGGTGGTTTCGGTGTAGGCAATGCGCACGTGCTTTACATATTGCGAGTACACATGCCGCAGAATTTCAAAGTCTTCGGCGGTGTCTGCGCCCACCACCACCCGATCCGGCTTGCGCGATTTTTCAACGGCATCGCCTTCGGGCAAAAATTCCGGGTTGGAGGCCACGCCAAAATTGGACACGTTTTGTTCTTTGAGCAGGTTTTGCAACAACCGCGCCGTGCCAATGGGCACTGTGCTTTTGTTGATAATCACCACGCGCCGGTGATCCTGGCGTTTGGCCAGCAACGCGCCCAGGTAGCGAACGGCATCGGTGTAGTATGTTAAATTGGTTGAACCATCGAGGTTGGGCGGGGTGGGCAGGCACAGAAAAATGGCGTCGGTGCCGTCAATCGCCGTTTCGATGCTGTCCTGATCCACAAAAAACAGGTAACGCCCGCAGGTTTCAAGAATAATTGACGACAATCCCGGCTCGTTAACGTAATGCTCAATTTTGGCGCGTTCGCCGCTGTTGTAAGCCGCAATTTTTTGTTTATCAATATCATAAGCGTAAACTTCGTGGCCTGATTCTGACAGCACCGCCGCATGGGTAAGGCCCACAAAACCAGTTCCAACAACGATTACTTTCATAGTAGTAAGTCTCCTAATTTAAAATTGGGGGGAATAACGCCCAAAATACAGCTTTTGCCAATTATAATCGTTACGGGCTGAATCTACCAAGCGCCGGCTAATTATTACCGAGCATCAGTTTGGCCGCCCGCCGGCCAATTTCTACGGCGTAGTTGGTGCCGCGATCCCACGGGTAAACCTGGCTCATGCTGGCCCAGTACAAACCGGGAATGGGCGTTTGCAAGCCAGGAATGTTGCGGCTGTGGTTAACCGGCGGCACGGGCTGAGCGTATTTGGTTCTGAATAGCCAGCTTTCCTTGACCCAATCGGGGCTGAAGTTGGAGTTAAAACGAGCGAGGCTGGGCAAAAATTTGGCCAGGATTTCTTCTTTGGACAGGCTGAAAAATTCGTGGTCGGGGTTAAGGTAATCACCGCAGTACACAATGTGGTCGTTATCGTAATGGCTGGCCGAAACAAAATTGGTGTGCTCAACCAGCGCCAAAAAGGGTGTACCGTCTTCTTTAGGCAGGTTAATCCAGTAGTGCTCGGTGGTGAGGGGCTGCTTGAGCGCCAGAATAACCACCACCGCGCCCATTGATTTTAGGTTTTGCAGCGCGGCCAAATAATCGGCGGGCAGGCTGGGCGTGTGCCGGCCAAACAATTGGGGCGAAACGGTAGATAACACCTGGTCAAAATCCTCGGTGGAATCGGCCAGTTCAATTTTAAAGCCGCCGCCAGGTTGCGGGTTGATGGCCGAAACGGGGGCGTTGAATTTAATTTTGGCCCCGCGCTCGATTACTTTTTGGGTGAGCGCATCAATAAACGCCTGAAAGCCGCCTTCAAAATAGCCCAGCCGGATGCTGCGCTTGTGGATTCTGGCCCAAAACCAGGCCATGTTCACTTCCTGGTAATATTCGCCAAATTTGCCAATCAGTAGCGGTTCCCACAATAATTTGTAGGCGGTTTGGCCCATGGTGCGGATCAGCCAGTTGTGGGCGGTTTCTTTTTCCAGCGATTGCCAATTTTTGGTCAGGCGCAGGTACAAGCCGGTTAGCCCAAACCGCAGTTTGGGAATGAGCGGCAGTTTGGGAAAGAACAGCATCCGCAACGGGCTATCAAAGGGGTAAATTTTGCCGCCGAGGTACATGGAGGTGGTTGGGCGCGGAAAAAACACCTTGTCGCGTTCGCCAATTTCATCAATTAGGGTGAGGATGTCTTCGTCGGTTTCAAACCAGTGGTGGTAGTAATGCTCTAAATGCCACTCCCAGCGGCTGGATTTGAAACCGGCGGCCAACCCGCCGGCATACGAGGCCGCTTCAAAAATGGTCACATCATGTCCGGCGCCGGCCAGGTCAAACGCCGCCGCCAGGCCGGTAATGCCGGCTCCAATCACTGCTATTTTCATGGATAAATCTCTCTAAAAATTTAAAGGTGTTCGTTTTTAGGCGGTTGAGGTAAAAATTGCACCGGCCGGTTTTCGGCGGGTTCCGGGGTGGGAGTGGTTTCTTCAGCCTGATCAAAAAATTCGTGCCAACTGAGACTGGCGCGGAGCATGTACCACAGCCCCAACAGGGTTACGGGCAGCCACAGCGCGGCGTGCAGCACCAGCGTGTAAGCCGCCGCCACCGACGGCGTTACCCCAAATACTTTTAATACCTCAATGCCCGGCCCGTCAAAGGTACCAATGTAGCCGGGCGCCGAGGGCAGGGTGGTAGCCAGGTTAACCACGCCGTTCATCAGCATCAGCGCAAAAAAGCTAACGGAAAATGAAAAGGCGTGCATGACAAACCAATATTTTACGGTTTCCAGCAGCCACACAATCACCGAGGTGAAAAACACCATAAATACATCAAGGGGATTGCTCAGGCTGCTAAGGCCATCCATAAACCGATCGGCCAGCCCCAACAGCGGCGCTTGAAGCCGGCCCGGCACAAATTTGGCAATGCCCCAACGGTAAAATTTTTGGCTGGTGGCGGGCATCATCGCCATAACCAAAAAAATAATCAGCGCCCCAAAAAAAGCCAGGCTGGCCATAATTACGGTTTGCCGCAACCAGGCCGGCAACCCCGGCGCAAACGGCAAAGCCACAAATACAAAAATGAGCATTACCAACCCATCAAAAACGCGCTCTACTAAAATGGTGGCAATGCTGGCGCTAACGCTCACTCCCTCCCTTTTTTTGAGCAGGTAGGCGCGGATCACCTCGCCGGCTCTGAACGGGTAGATGTTGTTGCCCATGTAGCCAATCACCACCAGCGACCACATGGCCCGCACGGGGATGGGTTTTATGGGGCGCAGCAGGTAATGCCAGCGCCAGGTTCGCACCCAAACGGCCACAAAATAAACCGCCACGCCCGGCAGCAACCACCAGTAATTGGCCGCTTGCATATCAAGCAAAAGTTGCCGTAAATTCAGGCCGCGCAGGGCAATTATAAGAAAAAGGGCGCTAATAACAGCGCCCAGCCAGAATCGCCAGTTTTTCAACATGGGCAGTATTTTACCATTGCCCGTAGATTAGGCAAACCAAAAGTGAGCTTCTATAAAAAAAGGCCGCGTTTAAGCGGCCTTTTTTGGGGATTAAACGCTATTCAATTAGGCTGGCATGGGGTTGGCTTCGGCGGGCTGAACCGAGCCGACCAGAAGCCGTTCCAGGGTCATTACATGGGAGCAAACGCCCCGGCTTTCAAAAAAGTTACAGTCGCAGGACCACGCGCCTTGCTGGTATGTAATTTTGTGGGTTTTGTGATCACCGGTAAAAGACACTTCAAACTGTTCAAATTTTACCCGCTCTGGTTCATGCGCGTAAAGCATTGCCTTTTCAATCTTGCCAATCATGCTTGAGTCCATTAACTTGCTGACCTCCTGAAAAATAGTGGTTAACCTTTAAAACAAAAAACACCCGCGCAAACAGACACTCAGGTGTTTTGATACCGCAATTTATTAAGTTTAGTAGAAAACTTCAGGCTCATAATGGGATAGCTCCAGCCAAGCAGCTTTGCTTTCTTGGTAGTATAACCGCGCTAATAGGGGTTGTCAACCTTGAATACTCTACGGAATCCCTACGTTTGGGCGGGTTGCAGCGTTGGTTGGGGTAAAAATTTGGTTTTTTAAGCGTTTTTTGGAAGCCGCCTGGCAAAAAATTCTGCTTTTTACCGATGTTTTGGTTTGAATTTTGGGTGATTATGGCTTAATCGGAAAGATTACGGAAACGCTTCCGAAGAATCGATTCGGTTTTTGACAAAATATTTGTGGGGTGTATAATGGGAACATCTAGGCGGAAACGTTTCCCATTTATGTAGATTAGGATTAATTCGCAACAAAGAGGTTGATGGTGCCGGCTACTATTCACGACGTTGCTAAGAAAGCAGGCGTTGGCATTGGCACAGTATCGAGCGTGCTGAACAACAGCCGCCCGGTTAATAAAGCCACACGCGAAAGAGTTTTGCGGGCTATTGCCGAACTCGATTTTGTGCCTAATCCCAGTGGGCGCCGCCTGTCTATTGGAAAAACCCACACCATTGGGGTGGTTATTCCATTTTTTACCATTGCCGCTCAGGTAGAACGCCTGCGCGGGGTGATGTCGGTAATTGCCGGCAGCGATTACGATATTACCCTGTACACCATCGAAACAGTTCCCCAGCGCCACACCATCTTCCAACAGGTTGCGCGCCGTGGCCGGATTGACGGCCTGTTAATCTTTTCGCTAACTCCCACCGAAGACGACTTCCATCGCATTCAACAAGGTAACATTCCCACCGTGCTGGTTGAGGGCTATCACCCTCAATTATATTGCCTGTCAGTTGATGATATAACGGCGGCCCAACACGCCGTTGAATATTTGATTGGTTTGGGCCACCAAAAAATTGCCTACGTAGGCGATTATCTGGACGACCCCTTTGGCACTTACTTTAGCCGAAACCGGTACCAGGGCTATTGCCATGCGTTAAAAAGCGCCGGTTTGCCCATTTTGCCCGAATACCACCGGCTGGGCTGGCGAGATCGCAACGAGGCGCGGGAAATGGGGCGCGAATTGCTGAACCTGCCCGATCCGCCCACCGCTATTTTTGCCTTTAGCGATGAGCAGGCGCTGGGAGTCATTGAAGCCGCCCGCGAGCAAAACCTGGCGGTTCCCGGCGACCTGTCGGTGTTGGGGTACGATGATATCCGGCTGGCCGAGTTTGCCCAGTTAACCACCGTTAGACAATTTTTGTTTGAATCCGGGGCCGAAGGGGTGGAGTTGCTGTTAACGCTCATTGAAAACCCGGTTGAAACACCCATTCACCGCCAAATTTCCACCGAACTGATTGTGCGGCAAACCACTGCGCCGCCGGCGGTGCGGCCCCGCGCATAATGTCTTTTTGAAATAACAACCTTTTGAAAGGGGGTGAGGTGACAGATTAAAACGTTGGTAAGCCGTAGTTGGTAGTTTTTTGAAAAAATTGTTGTTTGTTGATTTAAGTAAGGAGGAAAGACTTACACCATGAATCAGAAAATTTGGCGTTTATTCGCTATATTTGTAGTGATTGCGCTGCTGGCGGCCTGTGGTGGCGCTCCGGCAGCCCCCGCCGAAAAACCGGCGGAAAAACCCGCAGAAAAAGCTCAGGAAGCTCCGGCTAAAGAAGAAGCCAAGCCCACCGAAGCTCCCAAAGAGGAAGCCAAAGCTACCGAAGCTCCTAAAGCCGAAGAAGCCAAACCCACCGAAGCCCCCAAAGAAGAAGCCAAAGCCGAAGAACCGGCTAAAGAAGCCGGCGCGGCTTCGGCTAAAGCTCCGGCAGCGGCGGGCAGTTTCCTTGAACGCGCTTACGCCGGTGAATTCAAGGGCAAAAAAGTAGTAGTAGATGGCCCGTTCACCGACGAAGACGAAGTGAAGTTCAACAAGAGCATGGAGCAGTTCACCAAGGATACCGGGATTGCGGTTGAATACATCGGTTCCAAAGAATTTGAAGCCTCCATCTCGGTGCGCGTTGGCGCCGGTAACGCTCCCGACATTGCCGACTTCCCCCAACCCGGTCTGCTGGCCAGCTTTGTGAAAGAAGGCAAAGTGGTTGACCCCACCAGCTGGATGTCTGCCGATTGGCTCACCCAGGAATACAACCAAAGCTGGCTCGATATGGCCAAAATGCCCGGCAAAGACGGCCAACAAACCGCCGGCGTCTGGCATCGCTACAACGCCAAGAGCCTGGTCTGGTACCCCAAAGCCCAATTTGACGCAGCCGGTTACAAAGTGCCCCAAACCTGGGACGAACTGGAAGCCCTCACCCAGCAAATTGCTGACGATGGCGACACCCCCTGGTGTATCGGCATTGAAAGTGGCGCCGCCACCGGTTGGCCCGCCACCGACTGGACCGAAGATATGATGCTCCGCACCACCACCCCCGAAAACTATGACAAATGGGTTAAAGGCGAACTACCCTTCGATTCCCCCGAAGTCAAAGCCGCCATCGAAGCCTGGAGCAAAATCTGGTTCAATGACAAGTTCGTCTTTGGCGGACGCAAATCCATTGTCACCACCTTCTTTGGCGATTCGCCCACCCCGATGTTCGCCAATCCGCCTAAATGCTGGTTCCACCGCCAGGGCAACTTCATCACCAGCTTCTTCCCCAAAGGTGTAGTCGCCGGCAAGGATTACGGCTTCTTCTACCTGCCGCCCATGGGCGACAAGTACGGCAAACCCTGGCTCGTCGCCGGCGATATTATGGCCATGTTCAATGACCGGCCCGAAGTGCGGGCGTTGATGGAATACTTCACCACCCCGCAATCCGCCTCTGGTTTCTTGCAACAAGGTGGCGCTTTGGCCGCCCACAAAACCGCCACCCCCGATATGTACGGGGCCGAACTGGAAAAAGGCATTGCCGCACTGGTCCAAGAAGCCACCACCTTCCGCTTTGACGCTTCTGACCAAATGCCCGGTGAAGTCGGCGCTGGTTCCTTCTGGAAAGGCATGACCGACTACGTCAGCGGCTCCGCCGACCTCGACACCGTCCTCAAAGAAATTGATAAATCCTGGCCAGCCGCCGCTAAAGGCGCTGCCACCACCGAAGAAAAACCGGCTGCCGAAGCCGAAAAACCCGCCGCCGGCGCAGCCGCAGAACTGCCCGCCGACAGCTTCCTGGCCCGGGCCAAAGCCGGTGAATTCAAGGGCAAAAAAGTAGTAGTAGATGGCCCGTTCACCGACGAAGACGAAGTGAAGTTCAACAAGAGCATGGAGCAGTTCACCAAGGATACCGGGATTGCGGTTGAATACATCGGTTCCAAAGAATTTGAAGCCTCCATCTCGGTGCGCGTTGGCGCCGGTAACGCTCCCGACATTGCCGACTTCCCCCAACCCGGTCTGCTGGCCAGCTTTGTGAAAGAAGGCAAAGTGGTTGACCCCACCAGCTGGATGTCTGCCGATTGGCTCACCCAGGAATACAACCAAAGCTGGCTCGATATGGCCAAAATGCCCGGCAAAGACGGCCAACAAACCGCCGGCGTCTGGCATCGCTACAACGCCAAGAGCCTGGTCTGGTACCCCAAAGCCCAATTTGACGCAGCCGGTTACAAAGTGCCCCAAACCTGGGACGAACTGGAAGCCCTCACCCAGCAAATTGCTGACGATGGCGACACCCCCTGGTGTATCGGCATTGAAAGTGGCGCCGCCACCGGTTGGCCCGCCACCGACTGGACCGAAGATATGATGCTCCGCACCACCACCCCCGAAAACTATGACAAATGGGTTAAAGGCGAACTACCCTTCGATTCCCCCGAAGTCAAAGCCGCCATCGAAGCCTGGAGCAAAATCTGGTTCAATGACAAGTTCGTCTTTGGCGGACGCAAATCCATTGTCACCACCTTCTTTGGCGATTCGCCCACCCCGATGTTCGCCAATCCGCCTAAATGCTGGTTCCACCGCCAGGGCAACTTCATCACCAGCTTCTTCCCCAAAGGTGTAGTCGCCGGCAAGGATTACGGCTTCTTCTACCTGCCGCCCATGGGCGACAAGTACGGCAAACCCTGGCTCGTCGCCGGCGATATTATGGCCATGTTCAATGACCGGCCCGAAGTGCGGGCGTTGATGGAATACTTCACCACCCCGCAATCCGCCTCTGGTTTCTTGCAACAAGGTGGCGCTTTGGCCGCCCACAAAACCGCCACCCCCGATATGTACGGGGCCGAACTGGAAAAAGGCATTGCCGCACTGGTCCAAGAAGCCACCACCTTCCGCTTTGACGCTTCTGACCAAATGCCCGGTGAAGTCGGCGCTGGTTCCTTCTGGAAAGGCATGACCGACTACGTCAGCGGCTCCGCCGACCTCGACACCGTCCTCAAAGAAATTGATAAATCCTGGCCAGCAAAGAAATAACCAAAATAACCTGATGTAACCCCGGGGCCGCCAGTAGTTTTACTGGCGGCCCCACTGATAAGGTAAGAGGGCAAACTTGGCCAAAGGTGTAATTTTTGGCGCAAGTTAATTAAAGGAGGATATGTATGCAGCAGGTAGATGCGGTACGGAAGCAGGCCAGCGCACCTAACATAATTGGCCGGTTACTTTTGGGTCTGGTGCTGGTTGGCTTTGTGTTCCTGTTTCTCTATTCGGGTTTTATATTTCTGCGCGATTCTACGGCTCCCCAAACAATAGTTGCTGTTGTTGCCATTGGTTGGGGGGTTGGCGGGGCGGCGCTAATTTTTTGGGCCATGAACTGGGTGGTAGAACAATTCCCCGACAAATGGACGGCTCGCTTGCAACCATTTATCTTTGTGGGGCCGGCGCTGTTTTTTTTGTTTGGGTATTTGGTCATCCCCACCCTGCAAAGCTTGCGGTTTAGCGTGTACGATGCCACCGGCCAAAATTTTATAGGTTTTGCCAACTATGCGGCGGTGTTCTCCGACCGGCAGATGATGGAAGCCTTTCGCAATAACCTTTTGTGGATTGTTTTTGGCACCGCCTTTTCAGTGATTTCCGGGCTGTTAGTGGCCGTGCTGGCCGACCGCAGTAAAGCCGAGCGCACCTCCAAATCCTTCATCTTCCTCCCAATGGCAATCTCGTTTGTGGGTGCCGGCGTCATCTGGAAGTTTATTTACGCTATTCGCTCTGCCGACGTGCCCCAAATTGGGTTGCTCAACTCGCTGGTTGTGACGCTGGGCGGCGACCCCAAAGGTTGGTACGTGTGGCCCGAAATCATGCCGTGGAACAACCTGTTTTTGATTGTAATTATGGTCTGGTTGCAAACCGGCTTTGCCATGGTTATTTTTTCGGCAGCCATTAAAGGCATCCCCACCGAAATTATCGAAGCCGCGCGGGTAGATGGCGCCAGCGAAATACGCATTTTCTTCCAAATAATGGTTCCCACTATTCAGGGAACTATTATTGCCGTAACCACTACTATTGTTATCTTCGCCTTAAAGATATTTGATATTGTTTGGGTAATGACCGGCGGGCAGTTTGGCACCGAAGTGATTGCCACCAATTTTTACCGGCAATCATTTGTGGCCAGAAACTCCGGCCTGGGGTCGGCGGTGGCAATTGTGTTGTTGCTTACCGTTGTCCCGGTAATGATTTACAACCTTAGACAATTTGGGCCTAAATCGGAGTCGTTCTAACATGGGCAGCGTAAAAAGACAAAAACTATTCGGTGATATACTGGTCAATGGCTCTTTGTTTTTAATCTGTTTGCTCTGGACTATTCCTACCATCGGGCTTTTCGTTTCCTCATTCCGGGACCGCACCGATATCCAAACCTCCGGCTGGTGGACAGTCTTTCCGCATCGAGCCTGGGCAACCACCCAAACTATTAATCCCCGTGAGCAAGGGCTTGATCCCAACAGCACCATGCAAATTGGATCAATTTCGGCCACATTTGAGCAACTGCGCCAGGGCGTAACTTCTGCCGATGGCTCAACACGGGCTATCTGGATTGGCAACAAGCGCCTCGGCAAAATTGAGGTGCAGAAATACGCCTGGACTACCAACTTTAAATTTAGCCTGGCCAACTACCAGCAGGTGTTGGGGGGTAAAGAATTTACCTACACCAACCCCGATGGCACCGTAGAAACCATCCCCGGCGATAACTTTTGGGGATCGCTGCTTAACAGCATTACGGTAGCCATTCCGGCTACGGTTATCCCCATTTTAATTGCCGCCTTTGCCGCCTACGCCTTTGCCTGGATGCAGTTTCCGGGGCGCGGCATCTTCTTTATTATTGTGGTGGGGTTGCTGGTAGTGCCACTGCAAATTGCGTTGGTGCCAATTTTAAATGTTTACACCAAACTGGCGCTAAACGGCACATTCTTGGGTTTATGGCTGGCGCATACCGGTTTTGGGTTGCCGCTGGCCACCTACCTGCTCTACAACTACATCCGCGAGCTGCCCCGCGAAATGCTGGAATCCGCCTTTATTGATGGCGCGTCGCACTTTACCATTTTTGTGCGGATGATTTTGCCGTTGTCGGTGCCGGCGCTGGCCTCGTTTGCCATTTTCCAATTTCTGTGGGTGTGGAACGACTACCTGGTGGCCCTGATTTTCTTGGGCGGCAACCGCGACACCATGGTTGTGACCATGCGGCTGGCCAACATGGTTGGCTCGCGTGGCAACGACTGGCACCTGCTCACCGCCGGCGCGTTTGTTACCATGATTTTGCCGCTGGTGGTATTCTTCTCGCTGCAACGCTTCTTTGTGCGAGGGATGTTGGCCGGTTCTGTAAAGGGCTAAATTGTGGGTAAAACCGCAATACCAAAAGAACGACCGCATGCGCCGGGAAGCCTGGCCGCGAGTGGTCGTTTTTTTGCTAAGGATAATCTTTTGCACGGTTTAAAACCTCAAAATAAAATACCGCCACTGGATTGGAACTTTCTGTGGCAATGGACACTAATTAACATTCTGGGCTGGCTGGTTGGATTAGTAATTTTTGGCCAATTGTGGCTGGGCACGGTAATGGGCCTGGCGCAGTGGGTAGTGTTACGCCGGGTTGCGCCCCAGGCCAGTTGGTGGATTGTGGCCACGGCTGTGGGCTGGCTGGCGGGGATTATGCTGGTAGCCACCGGGGCGCTGCTCGCCCCCGGCGCGGATTTGTTCACCAGTATAGTCTCCGGGGCAATCACTGGCGGGCTGGTGGGGTTGGCCCAGTGGTTTTTGCTTAGAAACTGGGTAAAGCCGGCGCTGCTCTGGATTCCCGTTAATGCCGTTGCCTGGGCGGTGGGCTTTACCGGCTTTTTGGGTGGAACGCTGGCCGGAGCCGCCATTGGCCTGATTACCGGCCTGGCGCTGGAGCGGTTATTTAGAAATGCTAACCAGGCAGCCGTCAATATCTAAATCTAAACTATCGGGATCAAGAAAGAACTTATGGAACAAACACATCACTGGTGGCAAACCGGTATAATCTACCAAATTTACCCCCGGTCTTTTCAAGACAGTAACAACGATGGCATTGGCGATTTGCCCGGCATCATTGAGCGGCTGGATTACGTGCAGAGCCTCGGCGTTGAGGCCATCTGGCTATCGCCCATTTACCCCTCGCCGATGGCCGATTTTGGCTACGACGTGGCCGATTACTGCAATATCCACCCCATGTTTGGCAATTTAGCCGATTTTGACCGGCTGCTGAGCGAGGTTCACCGCCGGGGGCTAAAACTCATCCTCGATTTGGTGCCCAACCACACCTCCTGGCAGCACCCCTGGTTTGTTGAAAGCCGCCGCAGCCGCGATAGCTACCGCCGCGATTGGTACATTTGGGCCGATCCCGCCCCCAACGGCGGCCCGCCCAACAACTGGCTAAGCTTTTTTGGCGGCCCCGCCTGGACATTTGACGAAACAACCGGGCAATATTACCTGCACCAGTTTGCCAAAGAACAGCCCGAACTTAACTATCGCAACCCCGGCGTGCTGGCGGCCATGCTGCACAACATGCGTTTCTGGCTCAATCGCGGGGTAGACGGTTTTCGGGTTGATGTCATCTGGCTGATGGTCAAAGATGATCTGCTCCGCGACGAACCCCGCAACCCCAATTGGGATGGCGTAACGCCGCACAACAGCCTGCTGCACATTTACACCCAAAACATGCCCGGCGTGCACGATATTATCCGCCAAATGCGCGCCATCCTCAACGATTACAACGACCGCATGATGGTGGGCGAAATTTACCTGCCCAACAAGGAACTGGCCGAGTATTACGGCCAAAATAACGATGAATGCCACCTGCCCTTTAACTTTCAATTGATTCACCTGCCGTGGCAAGCGCCGGTGGTGCGCCAGGCCATCATCGCCTACGAAGCCGCGCTGCCGGCTAGCGGCTGGCCTAACTGGGTGTTGGGCAACCACGATCAACACCGGCTGGCTACCCGCGTTGGTCCGGCTCAGGCGCGAGTGGCCACCATGCTGCTGCTTACCCTGCGCGGCACGCCCACCTGCTACTACGGCGATGAAATCGGCATGGAAAACGTGCCCATTCCGCCCGAATTTGTGCAGGACCCGCCCGCGCTCATTCAGCCGGAGATTGCCCACATTGTTGGCCGCGACCCGGAACGCACCCCCATGCAGTGGGAGGCCGGCCCCAACGCCGGTTTTGCCGCCGCCGGAGTGCAGCCGTGGCTGCCGCTGGCCGCCGATGTTGCCACGCGCAACGTGGCCGCCCAAAGTCAAGAGCCAACATCGGCGCTTAACTTTTTCCGGGCGCTCACCGGCCTGCGCCGCGACCAACCGGCGCTCCACTCCGGCGATTTTGCCGTGGTCGAAACCGGCGCGGGCGACGTGCTGGCTTACACCCGCAGCGCGTCCGCAGCGGCCCGCTATTTGGTGGCGCTGAATTTTGCCGCCGAAACGCATCAACTAAACCTGAGCCATGTGGCCGCCAACGCTCAAATTGCCGTGGCCACCGATATGCAACGCCACGGCCAGGTAGATTTATCCAGCCTGCAACTTGGCCCCAACGAAGGGTTGCTGTTGCAACTATAAACCCAAAAAAGAGGTGACTTATGGCTATCACCGCCGACCCGCTGTGGTACAAAAACGCTATTTTTTACGAGGCTCACATCCGTTCTTTTTGCGATAGCAACGGCGACGGCAAAGGCGACCTGCCCGGCTTAATCAGCAAGCTCGATTACCTGCAGGATTTGGGCGTAGATTGCCTCTGGCTGTTGCCCATGTTTCCCTCGCCGCTCAAAGACGATGGCTACGATATTGCCGATTACTACCACCTCCACCCCGATTACGGCACGGTAGAAGATTTTGAGCAGTTGGTGCAGCAAGCCCACGCCCGCGGCATCCGGGTCATCACCGATTTGGTGCTCAACCACACCTCGGATCAGCACCCCTGGTTTGTGGCCAGCCGCCAGGCCAAAGACAATCCCTACCGCGATTATTACGTGTGGAGCGACACCGACCAGAAATACCGCGACACCCGCGTTATTTTTGTGGATACCGAACCCTCTAACTGGACGCTCGACCCGGCCACCGGCGAGTATTTTTGGCACCGCTTTTACGCCAGCCAGCCCGACCTTAACTACGATAACCCGGCTGTGGCCGATCAAATGATTGACGTGCTGCGCTTTTGGATGGACAAAGGCATTGACGGCTTTAGGGCCGATGCCGTGCCCTACCTGTTTGAGCGCGAAGGCACCAACTGCGAAAACCTGCCCGAAACCCACGATTACCTCAAGCGGGTGCGCCACATGCTCGATGAACACTACCCCGGCGCAATTTTGCTGGGCGAAGCCAACCAGTGGCCGTGGGATTTGCGCCCCTACTTTGGCGGCGATGACACCAACCCCGCCGTTCCCGGCAACGAATTCCACATGGCGTTTCACTTTCCGGTGATGCCCCGCATTTTTAAGGCGCTGGCTTTGGGCGATGCCTCCGACGTGGTTGAAATTATGGCCAAAACCCCGGCCATCCCCGCCAATAGCCAGTGGTGCGTATTTTTACGCAACCACGATGAACTAACCCTGGAAATGGTTTCACCCGAAGACCGCGACCTGATGTGGCAACTATACGCGCCGCACCCGCGCATGCCGCTCAATTTGGGCATTCGCCGCCGGTTGGCCCCGCTGCTGGATAACGACCGGCATAAAATCGAGCTGGCCAACTCTATTTTGTTCACCCTGCCCGGCGCGCCCATTATTTACTACGGCGATGAAATTGGCATGGGCGATAACATTTTCCTGTTTGACCGCATGGGCGTGCGCACGCCCATGCAGTGGACGGGCGAAGCCGGCGCGGGCTTTTCCACCGCCGAGCCGTGGGCGCCGCTCATTGATGACGAAATTTTTGGCTACCAGCGCCTCAACGTGGCCGACCAGCAACACAACCCGGACTCGCTGTTTAACGCCATCAAACATTTTATCCGCGTGCGCAAGGCCACGCCGGTATTGGGCTGGGGCCAGTGCGATTTTATGCCGCTGCACAACAAAGCGGTGCTAGCCTACCTGCGCCACGCCAACCACGAAGTCGTGCTGGCGGTACACAACCTCACCAACCAACCGCAAACCGCCACTTTTGATTTATCCGAGTACGCCGGGCGCAGCCCCCAGGAATTGCTGGGCCGCCGGGCCAAACCTCTGCCCCAAATCAGCACTGTGCCGTATTCAATTGAGCTTGAACCCTTTGATTATCTTTGGTTAAAGTTAGGTTAGGAGGCAAGGCGATGAAAATTGGTTTTCTCAACCCGCAGGGCAATTTTGATGCCCACGATAGCTACTGGACCGAACACCCCGATTTTGGCGGGCAGTTGGTTTACGTAAAAGAAGTGGCGCTGGCCATGGCCGCGCTGGGCCACCAGGTAGACATCATCACCCGCCAGATTGTTGACGCCAAGTGGCCTGAGTTTGCCGCTCCGCTCGATGGCTACCCCGGCCACGCCAACGTGCGCATTGTGCGGATTCCGTGCGGTCCCGCCGGTTTTTTGCCCAAAGAGCAGTTGTGGCCCTACCTGGGCGCTGATTGGGTGAACGGCATCATCCAGTTTTACCAAAACGATGGCGGCCTGCCCAACTTTTTTACCACTCACTACGGCGATGGCGGGTTGGCGGGCGCGGTGCTCAAACAAAAAACCGGCATCCCGTTTACGTTCACCGGCCATTCGCTGGGGGCGCAAAAGCTGGACAAACTGCATCCCACGGCGGCTACGTTGGCCGAAATTAACCAGCGGTTCAGTTTTAAAGAGCGAATTATGGCCGAGCGTATGGCCACGCATCACGCCGATGGCATTATCACCAGTACCCGGCAAGAACAACTGGAGCAATACGGCCACCGGGCTTACCACGGCGCGGTTGATCCCGCCGGGGCCGACCACGCCCGCTTTGCGGTGGTTCCGCCCGGCGTTAACCGGCGCGTTTTTTCACCGGAGCCGGGCGAGGCCGACGCCGTGGTGAGCGAGCGGTTTGAGGCCGTACTGGCCCGCGATTTACCCGCCGAACGCCGCCACCTGCCGTTGGTGCTGTGTTCCAGCCGGCTGGATCAGAAAAAGAATCATGTGGGGTTGGTTGAGGCTTTTGTGGAAAATGCCGAATTGCGGCAAAAAGCCAACCTGGCCATTGCCATTCGCGGGCTGGATAACCCGTTGCAACAGCGCGGCCAGCTCAAAGGCGAAGAACGCGCCATTCTGGACGAAGTAGCCAGCCTGCTCACCGCCAACGATTTGTGGTCCGTCGTCACCTCGTTTTCGCTCAACAACCAGGCCGAGTTGGCCGCCGCTTATCGCGTGGCCGCGGCGCGGGGGTCGGTGTTTTCGCTCACGGCCTCCTACGAGCCGTTTGGTCTGGCTCCGCTCGAAGCGATGAGTTGCGGCCTGCCCGCCGTTGTTACCCGCAACGGCGGCCCCAGCGAAAGCATGTTCGAGGCCGATACCGGCAAAAAATACGGCGCGCTGGTGGACCCGGCCAGTCCCGCCGATATTGCCCGCGGGCTGCTGGAAGTGCTGGCCACTCCGGCGGACTGGCGCTATTTTCAGCAGGCCGGCATTGAGCGGGTGGTAACGCGCTACACCTGGGATCGCACCGCCGCCGGCTACCTGGCGGTAATTGAGCGGGCGCTGGCCAACCCGGCAGCGGGCAGCCTGCCCATTCCGGCTTACTTTACGCAACCCGGCCCGGCCACCGAAATTCCGCTGGCGGCGCTGGCCGATCTGTTTTTATAAACAAGGCAGGTGGTATGATGGCATCTCAAACCGATATTGACGTTCTCGCCGTAGGCGAAGTTTTGGTTGATTTTATTTCAACCGAACGCTCCGACAATTTGCGCGACGCCCACACTTTTCGGCGTTATTTGGGCGGTTCGCCGGCCAATATCGCCGTTAACGTGTCTCGCCTGGGCAAACACAGCGCCATTGTGGCCAAAACCGGCATTGGCGCTTTTGGCCAGTTTCTCAAAGGCGAACTGAGCTACAACGGCGTAAATACCGATTACCTGCTGATGGACCACCGGGCGCACACCAGCTTTATTTTTGTGTCGCGCACCAGCGGCACGCCCGATTTTGAGCCATCCCGCGATGCCGACTACCGCATTACCCCCGAAGAACTGCCCGAAGCGGCGGTGGCCCGCGCCAACATTGTGCACACCTCCACCTGGCCGTTATCGCGCCAGCCCAGCCGGGCGGCGGCCTTTAAAGCGGTAAAACTGGCCTACGAACAGGGCAAAACGGTTTCGTTTGACCCCAACTACAGCCCGGTGGTGTGGCCCGATTATCAGGAAGCCAAAGCCGTAATGCGCGATATTTACCAGTACGTGACCATTACCAAAGCCTCGCTGGATGATTCGCGCCGGTTTTTTGGCGAGGGACTGCCGCCGGAGGCGTACATCCAGCGGTTTCACGAGTTGGGGCCGCAAACGGTGGTGTTTACGCTGGGCAAAGAAGGCTCGCTGGTGTCGGAGAATGGCCGGATTTTGGGCCATTTGCCGGCCCGGGCCATCGAAGTGAAGGACGCCACCGGCGCCGGTGATGCGTTCTGGTCGGGTTTTTTGGTGGCGCTGTTGGATGGCTATCCGTTAAAACAATGCCTGTTGTTTGCCCGCGAAGTGGTGGAGTTAAAGCTCAAAACCATCGGCACGCTGCCCAATTCCATCCCCCGGCAAGAAATCTACGCCAGCCTGCCCAACGCCGATGACGCCTTTAGCCCATAACCCGCCGGCCAATTAACAAAGATTTGCAGCCATAAATTTTACCTTGCCCGGCGCAGAAAATTTTTGCGCCGGGCAGTTTTTTTGAGTTGTTGCGCGGCTGACGGCGGCTTTGCTGGCGCGGGCGGGCTTAAGTATAATACGCTTTCCGTATACAATTGCCGGAGATGGAACATCGCTTTGAAAGTTGCAATTAATGCCTGGTTTTGGGATAACCCTTCGGTGGGGAGCGGGCAGTACCTTAAATATTTAGCGCCGGCTTTGCTCAACGCCGATAACGCGCTGGAAATTACGCTGGTTTTGCCTCACCCTATCCAGCCCGAAACGACAATCCCCCGGCTAAAGTTTTACGTGGCCGCCCCGCAGCTGCCCAACCCGGCCTCTAATTTGGCCAAAGTGTGGTTTGAGCAAATCACGTTTCCACGCGCCTGCCGTCATTTGGGCGCGGATGTGGCCCACGTGCCTTATTTCGGCTCGCCGCTGTCGCCGGGGCTGCCCACCGTAGTCACCATTCACGATTTGATTCCGATGGTGCTGCCGGAGTATCGCGGCGATTGGCGGGTGCGGCTGTACACCGCGCTGGCGGCGGCAGCAGCGGCGCAGGCTACCATCATTCTGGCCGATTCCGAGGCCAGCCAACGCGATATTCTGCGCCGGCTCAACCGGCCCGATCAGCAGGTGCGGGTGGTGTACCTGGCGGCGTCGCCGCGCTACCGGTACCCGCAGCCAGAGGCGGACATAGCCGCCATTAAAAAAAAGTACAACCTGCCGGATGAATTTGTGTTGTATCTGGGCGGTTACGATGCGCGTAAAAATGTTAGCGCCCTGCTGCACGCCTACACCTGGGTTAGCCACACCCTGCACCATGATTTTCCGCTGGTGCTGGGCGGCAAACTGCCGGCCCAAGAAACGCCGCTCTTTCCCGACCCGGTGCGGCTGGCCCGCGAGTTGGGCGTAGACCCGTTTGTGATTACGCCCGGCTGGATTGCCGAAGAGGATTTGCCGTTGTTGTACGCCGCCGCCACCGTGTTTGTGTATCCCTCGCGGTACGAGGGGTTTGGCCTGCCGGTGCTGGAAGCAATGGCCTGCGGCACGCCGGTTGTTACTACCACCGCCGCCTCAATCCCGGAATTAACCGGGTCGGCGGCTTTTCAGGTTGACCCCAACGACGCCAAACATCTGGCTGCCGCCATTTTGCAGCTATGCACCCAGGCCAATTTTAATAACGAACTGGCGGAACGCGGTTTGGCCCAGGCCGAAAAGTTTACGTGGGAAAAAACGGCTGCCGCAACCCTGCAAGCCTATCGAGATGCGCTGATATGAAAGTTTTAATGCTCTCCAAAGCCCTGATTGTGGGCGTGTATCAAAAAAAGCTCGAAGAAATGGCCGCCATCAGCGATGTTGAGCTAACGGTGGTGGTGCCGCCCAGTTGGGCCGAACCCACCAACCCCACCCGCCTGGAAAAAATGCACACCCAGGGCTACGAACTGATTGTGGCCGATATTGCGTTTAACGGTAATTTTCACCTGCATTTTTACCCCGGCTTGCGTAAAATTATCCGCCAGGTGCGCCCCGATATTTTTCACATTGATGAAGAGCCGTACAACCTGGCCACTTTTCACGCTATGTGGCTGGCGCAATCGGTGGGGGCAAAGTCGGTGGTGTTTACTTGGCAAAACCTGCTGCGCCGTTACCCGCCGCCCTTTAGCTGGATGGAAAATTACGTACTACGGCACGCCAACGCCCTGCTGGTGGGCAACCGCGAAGCCGCCGGCGTATGGCGGCGCAAAGGCTACCAGGGGCCAATGCACCTTATCCCCCAATTTGGGGTAGACCCGGCCATTTATTACCGCCGCCAACGCGTAACCAAGCGCGGCAAATTGAGCGTGTTCAAACGGAAAAGTGTTGGCCCGCCCAGCCAGCCGGCGCTGGTGATTGGTTATGTGGGCCGGCTGGTCGAAGAAAAAGGGCTGGAGATTTTGCTGCATGCGGTTAGCAAATTGCAAGGCCCGTGGAACCTGCAAATTTTAGGCGATGGCCCGGACCGCAAGCGGCTGGAACACATGGCCCAATGGCTGGGAATTTCGGCGCGGATAACGTTTGACCAAAAAATGCCCTCAAGCCACCTGCCGCATTATTTTAGCGGGCTGGATGTGCTGGTGCTGCCTTCGGTGGCGCGGGCCAACTGGAAGGAGCAATTTGGCCGGGTGCTCATTGAGGCCATGGCCTGCGACGTGATTACCGTGGGCGCGCGCTCCGGCGCTATCCCCGAAGTGATTGGCGACGCGGGGCTAACCTTTGCCGAAGGCGACGCCGAGGAACTCCGGGCGCAGTTGCAGCTTTTGCTGGATGATGTGCCGCTGCGCCGGGATTTGCGTCAAAAAGGCCGCCGGCGCGTTACCGAACAATACACCCAGGCGGCCATTGCTCACAACACGGTAGCCGTTTACCGCCAACTACTGGGCGAAGTTGAACAGTTTCCGCTGGTAGACACCCGAATTGGGTAACAGCCGGTTATTTGCTCAACCCCTTTTTGCCAAAGGCGCTGGTCCAACCGGCTATGCCGCCGCTCAGGCTTAGCACCCGGCGGGCCGGCCAACCCTGCTCAATAAGGTACGCCGCCGCGCTGAGGCTCGTGTTGCCGTGCCAGCATTGCAACACAATATCGCGGTCGGTGGGCAGTTCGTTAAACCGGGCCGGAATCTCATGCACAAACATATTAACTGCCCCCGGAATATGGCCGGCCTGATATTCCCAATTCTGGCGCATATCCACCACCACCAGCTCATCGTTGTTATCCAGCCGGGCTTTGAGTTGCTCCGGCAAAATTTCGGCAATGCGAACGGGTTCAGGCTTTGGTTTGGATGCTGTCGCCGGTTTTGCCGCCGCTTCGGTTTGGCCAAATAGTCGCTTCAAAAAATTCAAGGTCACAATCTCCCTATTTAAAAAATTGATTTTTATGCGCCGATGTATTTGGCGTACAGGCTGCGGGCCACGCTTTCGTCGGGCGTGCCTTTGATAATGGCCCGCGCGTCGGCAAACAGCGTAATCTCATACTGATTATCCACCGTAAACCGGAGCAGATACTCGTTATGGGCGGTAATGGTGGCCACGGCGGCCAGCCGCTCGGCCAGTTGCGCCAGGGGCAGAGGACCGCCGCCCGGCTGCCGGATTTGCACGGCGTTGCGCCCGCACAAGCTCACGTTGCGCCCTCCAATTTCCTGGTTGAGAAATTCAAAATTGCGCTGGCCGCAAGCCGGGCAATCGGGCCGGGGGCCGCCGGTGGCAAACTGCTCGTAGGTGTTGTACCACACATCGGCGTGGATGATGCCCCGGTTAATATCGCCCTGGCCCACAATCAATTTAATGGCTTCAACGGCGCTGATGCCGGCCACCACGCTCACCAGCGGGCCGATAACTCCGGCGGTGTCGCAGGTAACGGTGCTGCCGGCGGGCGGCATATCGGCTAACAGGCAACGCAGGCAGGCGGTTTGGCCGGGAATAATGGTTTGGCTCATGCCGTAGCCGGCCACCGCGCCGGTGTAAATCCAGGGGATGTTGTGTTTTACGCAGGCGTCGTTCACAAGGTAGCGGGTTTCAAAATTATCGGTGCCGTCCATCACCAGCGTCATCCCGCTGATTAACGCCTCAATGTTTTCGGCGTTCACATCGGCTACCAGGCCACGCACCTCAATTTCCGAGTTGATGGCCCGCAGTTTGCGCGCGGCGGCGGTGGCTTTGGGCAGGTTATCGGCTAAATCCTGCTCATCAAATAACATCTGGCGCTGCAAATTATTCAGTTCGATGAAATCCCGATCTGCCACGGTAAGGTGGCCCACGCCGGCCCGCGCCAGATGGTTGGCAATGTTGGTGCCGTTAGCGCCGCAACCCACCACCAGCACACGGGCGGCCAACAGTTTTTGCTGGCCGGCTACGCCAATGCCGGGGAAAATGGTTTGGCGCAGGTAACGCGCCAGATTGGGTAAAGTCATGCGGCCTCCGTTACGTTGGTTGAATCAACAATAGCCAGCAGCGCGGCTTCAAACCGGCGCGGCGGCTGATTGGCCAGCCGCCACACACCGGTATTGAGCGGCGCGCCCCGGTGCACGGTGATAATCAAAAAAAAGGCATCGGGCCAGGCATTGTCCAGATCAGTTTGCGAGGGAATGGCCGGCCAATCCGGATGGGAGTGGTAAATGCCCATAAGCTCCAGCCCGGCGGCTTCGGCGGCAAATTGCGCCTGGCTAAATTCCTCGGCGCTGATGAGAAACTGGTCGGGGTGATGGGCGGTTTGGTTGACGGCACGGCGCACCTGGCGCACCTGCCCGCCAAAGGCAAACTCACCCAACAAAAAACCACAGCATTCGTGCGGATAGGTTTCCTGAGCGTGAGCGTAAATCTGCGCCAGTTGAGCCGCGGTAATTTGCATGGGCCGGTTACTTTCGGGGGGGATGGGGGGTGGTTCGCCGCCGGGGTTGGGTTGGGGGCAGGTTGCGGGTGGGCAACCCCCGGTAACTGGGCGCTAAAATTTCAAACGGGGTGCAGCGGCCCACATCGAGAATGAGCGATTTGAGGCGCGGTTTTAAATCAACATCTTTGGCCATGGTGATGATTGTTGCCAGGCGGGCGTTGTAGCGGTAATTAAATAGCTGGTACAATTTTTCTTCGGCCCACGGGGTGGCGCTGTGCGTGCCCAGGTCATCCAGCACCAGCAACGGCGATTTCCGCACCTCATCAAAGCGTTTATCGTAAGAGGTGAGGCTGTTGGGGCTGTAGGTGCTGCGCAGGTGATCCAGTAAATCCGGCACCACCACAAACAGGGCCGGCTCGCCGGCTTTGATAACGTAGTTGGCAATGGCTGCCGCCAAATGAGTTTTGCCGCAACCGTAAGCGCCGGTAAAGGTGATCCAATCCTTGGGGCTGGCGGCAAAATTGCGGGCAAAGTTGTAGGCCCGGTTGAGGTTTTCGGCCTTTTCGCGGTCCAGTTCGTGCTGGCGCAGGTCAAAGGTGTCAAAGGTCTGGTCGGCGTGCAAGGTGAGGCTGGAAAGTTCGGAGATGCCTTGCGCCACGCCGCTCTGCCTGAAGTCGGGGGCGAGGATGGTCATAATCCGGGCCAGGTCGGGGTCAATCAGGCGGGAGCGGATGCGGATATCAATTTCTTCCAGTTCGTAGTTGGTGGTAACGACGGTGGGTAGTTGGGCGTTGTAACGGTAATTGAACAGTTGAAACAGCTTTTCCTGCGCCCACGGCGTGGTGTTGTGCGAGCCGAGGTCATCCAAAACCAGCAGCGAGGCGGTGCGGATATCCTCAAACCGCTGGTCGTAAGTAACGTTGCTGGTGGGGCTGTAGGTGCTGCGCAGGTGGTCCAGTAAATCCGGCACCACCACAAACAGGGCCGGGCTACCGGTTTCGATGACGTGGTTGGCAATGGCCGCCGCCAGGTGAGTTTTGCCGCAGCCGTAGCCACCCAGCAACACCAGCCAGCCTTTGGGGTGGTGGGCAAATTCTTTGGTTACTTCAAAGGCCATGCGCAGGTTGCGGCGGCGCTCATCGGTTAAGCCGATGCCGTCGGGCACAAAGGCGCTAAAGGTAAAGCGGGTCATCATGTGCATGTTGCTGATGGTGCGCAGGTTTTTGAGCCGCTTTTCTTCCTGCTGACGAAGCTGGCAATCGCATTTTACCAGTTTGCCAAAATCGGGGTGGCCTACCGGCACATCTTGCCGCAGGTAGCCGGTGCCGCCGCAAACGGGGCACAGGTATTCGGCGGCTTCGGCCTCGGAGTTGGCCGCCGGTGGTTCAATCGGATCGGGCGATTGTTGGTTAAGGATTTCTTCTAACGATTTTATAGCCATAGGTTAATGTTGAATGAGCGCGCGTTCCTCGTCGGTAAACCAGGATTTGCCGCTGCCCTCCTGTTTTTGGGATTTGTCGTCGCGGCCGGCGGTGGCCATTCGTTCCAGCACGGCGCGAATGTAACTCCATTTGCGCACGTTGTTGTCAACCGCAACTTTAAAGGCGTCGGCAATCCATTCGGGCGGGTAGGTGGCTTCGGCATCCTTTAGTTCATCGGCCAGAATGGGCGAAATCAGGCCGATGTTGTCCTCGTACAACTCAAAAATGTTAGAGCGTTTTTGCGGCGGCGCGGCTTCGAGGCCGCTCACGGCCACCACGCCCACCTCGCCCTGCTGAACCCGCTCGTGCGCCTGCCGCCCGCGCTCGCTGTTGAGAAAATAAAGACACTGCGGGCCGGCATCGGTTTCTAGCAGCACGTGCAGCAGCGTGCCCCGCGCCACCGCCCGCTCCAGGCCGGCGGTGATGGCGGCGTCCACGTCGTCGGTGAGCAACGCCAGACTTTGCACCAGCGTGTCGTCGGTGAGCAGTTCAGTTTGGGCAATAGCGTGTTTGCTGTGGCGGTAATGCACCCAAAAAAAGTGCAGCGTCACTTTTAGCTCAATCAGATCGTCTATTTGCGGCAACAGCCGGGCAAAAAACAAATCCGGCACCGAAGTGAAGCGTAACTCGCCGGCGGGAAATCCTTTAAATTTTTCCATCAGTTACCAAATTTCATTGATTTAAGGGCTGAGTACGCACTTCCAGATCAACAAATTGGGCCAAATGCTTTTTAAAGTACACCGAGAAAATGCCGGTTGGCCCGGAACGGTGCTTGCCCACAATAATTTCGGCAATGTTGGGAAATTCGCTGTCGGGGTTGTACACGTCGTCGCGGTAGATAAACAGCACCACGTCGGCATCCTGCTCAATGCTATTGTGAACCACAATGTTACCGGCTACAAAATTATGCAGACCGGGCACCGTCAAATCGAACACTTCTTCCATTCCGTCCGGTTTGATAGAAGCGATTTTGTCCCAATAAACTTCGCTCCGGGCCAGTTGATTGAGCTTGTCCGATTGCACTACTTCCGCCAACCGGTCGGCGCGGGCGCGGCTGATATTTTGGCGATATAGCGCCGTGCCACAATAAGCGTTACCCAATTCAACCTGCATCTGGCGGGTGGTCAACCCGATTTTTTGCATGGCCGGAACCGCGTACATACGCCAGACGGCGGCGGGAATAACATCCCGGTTGGTATTGGCCGAACGCGCCGCCAGGTAATCGTTGATCATCGCCAGATGTTTTTGTTTGTAACTGCCAACCGTGCCAATCATTCTGGTAAATTGTTCCAGATCGGGTTTGCCGCTGACGGTTACGTGATATTGGCTTCGCCCTTTACCCGCCTGATTATGCCGGGTTAGCCGGGCATTGATGCCCAGCCGTAACAACAACGATTGAACTTCTTCGGCGAGTTGCTCGCTGCTGGAAGCGTAATACACACTTGCATAGTGCTTTTTGCCGTGATTGAGGTTTATGCAACCATCCGTAACCCATAAGTGACGCAAAAAGGTGGCAATACCGGGTTGATCTTGCTCAAAAACCCTAGCCGGAATACGTTTATCATAAGAGCGAAGGCCAAAAACACCCAGTTCATCCAGCCAGGCCGCCACCGGATTTCTGGTATTATGGGTGAGGTGTTCGGTGGCCGATAGGTAAACCTGATACCAATCCCGTTCCGGTTGAATGCGAGGCGTAATTTTAGAGCCAAATACCGATTTGGCTAAACCGGCTACCGTCTCCGCCAAATCGGCTTCGCGGGTGGTGTACTGAACAGCGTGCCGGGGCAGCGTGCAGCCATCACCAATAAGATGCCCCAGCAAGGCCAGTTCAGCCTCACTCATCGAAACCTGATTCGGGCTGTTCAGGCGGCGCGGGGTGGCAATAAGGTCAGCCCCGGTCAGTTCATCAAGGCGTTTCCAGCCGTGGATCGTCATAAATTTATGGTTGGCCGTGGCCCGGATTTTTCGCCCGGTTTGGGTAGTCAAAGTGTATACCGGTTTAACGCCGGTACAAAAGGCATTGGAGACAATCCCGGTTTCCAGCTTCCAGGTTTCCGGGTTGAGCGCCGTTACCTGAAAGCCGGCTTGCCCTACCAGGGTTTTGATCGGCTGGTACTGCCCGCTATCGGGCAGGTAGATGGGGGTGTCGCCGGTGATACAGCCGGATTCGCGCAGGTCGCTCAACATGGGGCGTTTGTCGTGGCGAGATTCTACCTGCCGCGAAAGCTGGCTGAGCGCCAGAATGGGCACGTTCAACTCGCGGGCCAGCCCCTTGATGGAGCGCGAAATAAAGCTGATTTCCTGCTGGCGGTTTTCGTTGCGGGTGCCGCCGCGCATCAGTTGCAGGTAATCCACAATAATCAAATCCAGGCCGTGTTCGGCATGCAGGCGGCGGGCTTTGGTGCGCAGTTCCAGCACCGAAATAGCGGGCGTGTCGTCAATAAACACCATTGTTTCGGAGAGCAGCCGAATGGCCTGGTAAAAGGTGGTCCATTCATCGGGTTTAATGTTGCCCAGCCGCAACCGCTGGCTGTCAATACCGGTTTCGGCAGAAACCAGCCGCTGCACCAACTGTTCGTCGCTCATTTCCAGGCTGAACAAAGCCACCCGTTTTTGCCAGCGGCGGGCGGCTTGCAGGGCAATGCTCAACGCCAAACTGGTTTTACCCATGCCGGGCCGGCCCGCCATAACAATCATGTCGGAGCGTTGCAGGCCGCCCAGCAGTTTATCCAGGTCGGTAAGGCCGGTGGGAATACCGATGATTTCGCCCTGGTGTTCTTGCAGATATTCAATCCGGTCGTAGTAGCTTTCCAGCACCTGCCGAATGGGGCGCAGGTCGCGGTCTACGCGGCGCTCGGAAATGCCAAAGATAATCTCTTCGGCGCGGTCAACCACCTCGTTGGCGTCCTCGGTGTCCTGGTAGGCCAGTTGGGCAATTTGCCCGGCGGCTTCGATGAGGCGGCGCAGCACGGCGGTGCGCTCCACAATGCGGGCGTAATATTCAATGTGGATGGAGGTGGGCGTGGCGTTAATCAGGCTGGTAAGGTAAGCCGGCCCGCCAATTTCGTTGAGTTGCTCGCGCCGGGCCAGTTCGTCGGACAGGGTGATGAGGTCGGCGGGCTGGCGGCGCTCGTGCAGGTTGAGCACGGCTTCAAACACCCAACCGTGGCGCTGCACGTAAAAATCGTTGGGTTTGAGAAAGGTAGAAACCTGAATAATCGCGTCGGGGTCAATCAACAGCGACCCCAGCACGGCTTCTTCGGCTTCAATGTTGTGCGGTTGTAATTTATCGGGAACGGTGCTGGCCGTGCCGTTGTTAGTCATGAGCTGCCCATCCGAACAAAAGTTCTATAGATAATAACACGTGCGCGGGGTTCCGTCAATATAATTTTTGAGTGAACCGACCGCGCACGTAACCATCAATTTTAACTTGGATATTTTTACAACAGAGGTGTGGGCGAGGGTGGCAAGTAGTGGTTTAATTTTTGCCCAAATCGTCCAGATCAAGCTCGTTGATAAAATCGCGGAAGGCCGACAATTGTTCTTCTTCTTCCTCGGAAACCGGCGCGCTTTCCACGTCTTCGGTGTCAACATCTTCCAGCCCGGTTTCGGGCACAATGGCGGCTTCGGCCATAACTTGATCGGCGACGAAGAGAGGGGCGTTTACGCGCACCGCCAGCGCAATAGCATCGCTGGGGCGGGCGTCTATTTCAATGCTTTTGCCGTTCATATCCATCACAATACGGGCAAAGAAGGTATCATTTTTCAGTTCAGATACCACAACGTGCGATATTTTTGCCCCCATCTGGTCAATAACGCTTTTGAGCAGATCGTGGGTGAGCGGGCGGGCAACTTGCACCCCCTGAAGTTGCAGGGTAATAGCATCAGCCTCAAAGGGGCCAATCCAGATGGGCAAGTACCGGTCGGAATCGGTTTCACGGAGAACCACCACCCGGTGTTGAGACATCAGGCTTACTCTGATGCTATCAATCTTGACTTCAATCATTGATAACCTCCTTCCGTTTCTCTAACGGAATGACGTTTGGATTATACCACATCCCATGGTTCAATACCAAAAAAGAGAGCAAAATTCCCCGGCGGGGTGTTTGTCCGATAATCAAGATTTTCGCGGCCCGAAGCAACGTCTTTGTTGTATAATTTGAATAAAAAACGTACCCTCAACCAGATTGGCTACTTTTTGCCGGCAAGGAGGTAACGTGATGGCGGCCAAACTCAGTTTTAAAATTTTGTGCCGGGTTAAATCGGCCTGGCAAGTGCTACAAGGCTACCCCCCGCACAATAGGGATTGGAGTTACCAGGAGCCAGGCAGTTGCCTTCAGGTGGGCATTTGCCGTGATTGCGGAAACACGGTTGAGCGGGTTTTCCACGATTGGGGCGAATGGGTTTTTGACGAAGAATGCCACAACCGGGCCTGCCGCCGCTGCCCCGCAACCGAAAGCCAACCCCATAGCTGGCAACGGCAATGGAATTGCTGGGATTACGACCACGACTGGTTTGAGCTTGTTTGCACCATCTGCGGTAAGGTTGGCGATGTTGTTGACTAACCTCCAGTAATGAGGCTCTGTCGAGCATACACTACAAAAAGCGGTATAATCAAACCTGTAAAACCACAACAAAAAACACTCCAATAACATCCCCCCTCCAATATCGAGTTTCAGCAGCAATGAACTCTGGTCGGTTTTGCCACCGCTTATCCTTGTTGTGTTGCCAGGATAAGAAGCCGGAATTTAGCTCGTTTTCTTGCATTCCGCCCCTATGCCCCATTGTCAAATTGCAGAATTATTGAGTATAGTCCCTAAAAAGTTTCTCCTTACATAGCAAATTCAAACTTAAAGGAGTTTAACATGACTATCCAAAAGCTCAGACAATTCCTCGTGGCGTTGTGGTTAGCCGGAGCGATGACCGGGGGACTATTCGCGGTTATGCCGGCTTTGACGACAGCACCGTCCTTTCTGCTCAAATGAGGGGCTTTTGGTTCGAGTCCCGGCTCCTTTTTCAATAATCCTTCGGGAATGGCGGTTGATAGCAGCGGTAATGTTTATGTGGCCGATAGCGAGACAACAACCGCATCCAAAAATTTGATAGCAGCGGCGTTTTTATTACCACCTGGGGCATCAGCGGCACCAATACGGGGCAATTCAACCGACCTGCCGCCGTTGCCGTTGACAGCAGCGGCTTTGTTTATGTAGCCGAACCAACAACCACCGCATTCAAAAATTTACCAGTAGCGGTGTTTTTAGCCAAACCTGGGGTAGTCTCGGTACTGGCGATGGCCAGTTTGACAGTCCCGGCGGAATCGTCGTTACTGGCACAACTGTTTATGTGGCCGATAGCGACAACAACCGCATCCAAAAATTTAGCAACAGCCACGAATATGTTTCCACGATTGACGCCACAACTATGGGCGCAAATGGCCCGCTCAGCAAGCCACGCGGCGTGGCTGTGCCGCCGACAGCAGCGTGTATGTGGCTGATACCGGCAATAACCGCATTGTAAAATTTGGCTAGGCCGCGCCCGCTGGCTATCTCTTCTCCTTTGGCGAATACGGCTCCGGCGATGGTCAGTTTAACCTGCTGGGCGGTATTGCCGTAGACAATCCCCTTGATGGCCTCAGCGCCGCCTCTACCAGTTATGTTTACGTAGCCGATACCCTGAACCAGCGGGTGCAAAAATTTACCAGCCAGGGCCAATATGTAGCCCAATTGAAATACTGGTGGCCGGCGGGGGTAGGTCCTAACCAATTTGCAGGCCCTGGCGGCGTGGCCTTCAACACAGTCAACCAGAGGGTTTATGTGGCCGATACTTTTTTCCACCGAATTGTCTATTTTGACCCCACTAAATTTAACGCTAGTGGTAACGCTATCAACAACAACTGTTATCAAGGTGAATGGAAAAAAAGGGGGCGCTGGCAATCAACTTGACCACCCCATTGGAATAGCTATTGACAAAAATGGTTACGTTTACGTCGCCGACTCGGTTAATAATCGGGTGCAAAAGTTTACCAGCACCGGCGGCAATGCCATTATGACCTTTGGTTCAACTGCGCCCGGTGGGTTAAAACGGCCAGCCGGGGTGGCGGTGGATAGCTCCTTTTATGTTTACGTTTCTGATACTGCTAACCACCGGATTGTAAAATTTAACCTCTTTGGCGGCTTTGTAACCACTTGGGGATCACAAGGGGCTGGCAATACTCAATTTAACGGCCCGATTGGGATTACCGTAGCCGGCAACTATGTAACCATCGCCGATACGGGCAATGTGTCAGTAACGGTGGTAAAAGTACCGAAAACAACGGAATAAAAAGTCCACTGAAAATTGGATAAAATGTACCTCAAGCGGAAGCGAGGAGGTACAGAAAATGCTGACGAAGGAGGACTATGCCATGATCAAAGCCTTAAAGAAACGGGGGGGGGTACGTTAAAGACATTGCGGCCGAATTAGGGGTACATCCCAAAACGGTCAGCCGCGCCTTAGAACGAGGAGAAGCGCCGGTCAAAAAGCGCAAAAAACGGAGCAGTAAGCCGGATAACTACAAAAGCCAGATTGATCAACTGCTGCAGGCAGGGGTCTGGAACGCGGCGGTAATCTACAGCGAGATCAAGGCGCGGCAAAACGAGCATCCTGCGGGAGTACATTGCCCCCAAACGGGCCATGCGAGCGGGGCGGGCGACGGTGCGCTTTGAAACGAAACCGGGGCAACAACTGCAAAGCGACTGGGGCGAAATCGAGACGG
>CAZFCE010000032.1:0-58361 GCA_964517605.1 uncultured Caldilineaceae bacterium
GTAAGATCATTTATCTATTTTACACTGTTTTTACTTATTGTGAATGTTATCTACTCATCATGGATATCACCCTATCGGCTCTTTGATAGATTATCTGGAAAAAGAGCCAATAGATCACGTTTTATGTTTAGCTCAACATGCTCATATTCATTTTTTTCTTGAGGCTGGCTGCCAACATATAGCATCGTTGCCCCGTTCTGGCCCACCGTCTAATATAAAACCCACAAGCGCTAAAAAAGAGTTTCCGGTTACTTACGTGGGCCGAAAGTGGAGCCATGCGCACCCCTATCGCAATTGGATGGTTCAGCATCTAGAAAGAACTCTGCCTCAGTTTGGTATCCCTTTCTATATTCATACCTATTGCAGCCACCAGGAGTGGTTAGACGTTGTTTCTCGCTCTTTAATTACGGTTTGTTCCAGTTTAAATGGGCAGTTTACCCCGCAGGTTTTTAATATTATGCATGCCGGAAGTTTATGTTTAACCGATGAATTATCTCCTCAAACTGGCATGTACGAATTTTTTGAACCAGACCGGCATTTTGTAACCTGGCGTGATTATAACGATTTAGTAGAAAAAATTCGTTACTACGTTGGTCATCCCGCTGAAGCAGAAAAAATTGCGCAGGCAGGCCAACAACGCGCCGAAGAATGCTTTCCGGCAAACCGGCTGGAAGGGCGGGCGATTTTTGATTTTGCGGTGAGCGATAAGTTGCCTCCCGAATTCCGCCCGGAGATTGATCGCCGTTGTAGGGTGATACGCAGCAAAAACAAAAGCGAGTTTAAACGCCGGGTTTGCTTATACGAGAACATGCAGGAACTTCATCGGGTTCATAAACGGTTGCGGGTTATTAGTTGGCAATTGCATGATAACGCTCCGGTTGCTGATCTGGTGGATTTACCCCGGTTAGAGCTTAGTTGCACGTTTTCATCGCCAGAATCCTATAATGAGTGGCGTGATGTGTTTGAGCAAGCCAGTATTCTAAAACAGGTAGAGTTGCTAACTGTAGACGATAATGTAAAACCGGATTCTTTTGATATAGGGATTGTAGATGCTGCCACTTTGGACGGCGGTAACGTGGCGCAGTTAATTCACTGCCTGAATCCTCGTGCCTTGCTATGGGTGTTAGGCGATATAAACAATGATGGGCATAAAAAACTAAAACAGAGTGGTTTTAGACAATTTGATTTTAATAGTGTTGAAATGCGCTTGCAACGTACCATTATCCCTCGTTTTAGATACTATTTGCCGCATCTTGTATTTCCCGCGCCCCTTTCACCCGCAACAGAGCTTGTTGCCGGGCTACAAGCTTACCAAAGGGGGCGATATTGGCTGTAAATCTGTAAAGTTTGGTGGTTGGCAAACATATTTTACCGTGTGTGGCGGGAGCAAGAGTTAAGTGTTTAATGAACATAGGTATAGTTACGGTTTGGGCCGATTGTGGAGCCGGTTATGTATCAAAAGCCTACGAAACAGTATTAGCCCAACAACACAACGTTTTTATTTATAGCCGAGGGAGTTACGCTTCTGGGCGTGGTGATCCTTATTGGGATACCCCTAATGTTACCTGGGATCCATTTGTAGGAGGAATAACCCAGGTAGATTGGAATGCCTACGAACGGTGGCTAGTTGAAAATAAAATAGATTTGGTTCTCTTTAACGAACAGCGTTACTGGCAAGTGGTGTTACGCACTCGTCAAGCCGGAATATTAACCGCCGCCTATGTAGACTATTATACTGCCCAAACAGTCGAACTGTTTGGCTTGTACGATGTGTTAATCTGCAATACTCGTCGCCATTATTCTGTCTTTGAGAGTCACCCCCAGGTCTGGTTTGTGCCTTGGGGAACGGATTGTACCTTATTTCGGCCTGGTGAACGGTGGGGACAAGAACAAGAAACCGTAATATTCTTTCACTCGGCAGGAATGGGTGGCCCTAATGACCGTAAGGGAACCGGGGCAACCATCCAGGCTTTTCAAGAGGTAAAGGGATCAGCACAGTTAGTTGTTCACTCTCAACTTTCGCTGGCGCAGTTACCCAAAGTCTGGCAAACTTGGATTGCCGCCGATCCCCGGATTCGGTTGATTGAAGGCACTACCAAACCACCAGGGTATTACAATTTGGGCGATGTTTATGTTTATCCATCGCGGTTAGAAGGGATAGGGTTAACTATTCTTGAGGCATTAGCCAGCGGGTTGCCTGTAATTACTACCGATAACGCGCCGATGAATGAATTTATAACCCAAAATAAAACCGGCCTCTTATTGCCGGTAGATAAATATATAGCTCGTTACGATGGATACTATTGGCCAGAAGCATCATGCCGGCCACCAGATTTAACCGTAACAATGCAAACTTATGTTAATGACCGTGCTATGTTATTGCGCCACCAGCAAAATGCGCATCAAGATGCTCAAAGTAACCGTTCTTGGGCCGATAACGCTAAAGCGTTGCTTCCCCTTTTAGAGTCGGTGAGCAGGCTAAAGTTAGACCCCGACGAAGAAGCTCGGCTTGCCAGGTTAGTTTATCTTTTGGATGCCCAAAATGAACCTACAGCTACTATTCTGGCTAGACGTGCGCTCAAGTTAGCGTTTCTACAATTGTCGGGGCGGTTCGCAAAATATAGTAGAGTATTAAAATAGAGCATATATGGTTAAAATTCTTACTCTTTTGGGTACTAGACCCGAAGCTATAAAATTGGCACCCGTAATCTACAACTTAAAAAAACACCCCGAACAAATACAATCGGTGGTGTGTGTTACAGGGCAACACCGGCAAATGTTAGATCAAGTTCTTGCCCTGTTTGACATTCAGCCTGATTACGATCTGGCTCTAATGCGCCCAAATCAATCCTTGGCGCAAATTACTGCTCACGCCATTGCCAACTTAGATACAGTAATTGGCCGTGAAACCCCGGATTGGTTATTAGTGCAGGGTGATACCACCACGGTTATGGCCGCCGCTTTGGTGGGGTTTTACCACAAAGTAAAAATTGGTCACGTAGAGGCCGGTTTGCGCACCTACGATAAATTTCAACCATTTCCCGAAGAAATAAACCGGCGAATAACGGACCTTTTGGGTGATTTGTTCTTTGCTCCAACCGAATCCGCCCGCCAGCACCTTCTTTCGGAAAATGTACCTGCCGCCAAGATTTATGTAACGGGTAATACAGGTATTGATGCTTTACATTTAATCTCAAAACGAGATTACATTTGGGAACAAAGTCCAATCAGAAACGTCCCCCAAAATAAACGCCTTATTCTGGTTACGGCTCATCGCCGGGAAAATTTTGGCGAGAGCTTTAGAAATTTATGTTTTGCCATTCGTGATTTGGCTTTGCGTTATAAAGATGATTGCCATTTTGTTTATCCGGTTCACCTCAACCCCAATGTTCAAACCCCGGTTCATGAAATTTTAACTAACCTACCAAACGTGTCCTTGCTCGAACCTGTGGATTATTCAACAATGGTTCAATTAATGAAACGAAGCACTTTGATTTTAACGGATTCCGGCGGCATTCAAGAAGAAGCCCCCAGTTTGGGAATTCCGGTGCTTGTTTTACGAGAAGTTACCGAAAGACCCGAAGCCGTTGAATGCGGTGTTGCCCGATTGGTTGGCACAAATAGAGATGTAATTGTCCACGAAGCTGCTCGTTTACTTGACGATGTTCAATACTATCAAACTATGGCTCGTGTTACTAATTTGTATGGTGATGGCCATGCTGCTGAAAGAATTGTGGCAGCCTTATGTAAATAAGCTATGGATATTTGTAAATCTAAATTTTGGTTTGGAGTGAATGTAACAATTCTATTCCAGCAGGTTTATTAATTTGTCAAAATAATCAAACAGGATGTTCAGACGTTATGTCATATACTCAAGAGGCAAAAAAACTGCCGATAATTTATAGCCTTATCGGAATTTTTTTAAGACGAACACCCCCTTTTAGAGGTAAAACAAGAATACAAACCTGGTTGGCCAAACGACTTCGCGGTAAAAATTTTTTTACGGTAGTAAATTTACCCGGTGGTGAAGTAATCAGGCTATATTTAGATGATTGGATTCCTTTTAGAGTATTTATAACCGGCGCTTATGATTTTGAAGCGCTAGTAGAAACTCATATGTTGCAGCAAATAAAAAAAGGAATGCAAATTTTAGATATTGGGGCCAACATTGGTTACTACACCATTCAATTTTCATCGCGGGTTGGTAATATGGGGCAAGTTCATGCCTTTGAGCCAATTGAGTATAATCATAAACTTTTGAGCCAAAATGTTGAACTGAACTCGTTAACTAATGTTGTTTGTAACCGATTGGCTCTTTCTAGTAAAGCTGGTCAGCAAAAAATATTCTTTAACGCCAGCGACAATACAGGGATGTCTAGCTTTGCCCAATTAAGTTCACAAGCAACCGCCGAAGTAGTCACAGTAACCACGGTTGATCAATATTTGCAAAGTAGGGCCATCACAGCGGTTGATCTGATAAAAATCGATGTGGAAGGAGCCGAGCTATTGGTGTTGCAGGGTGCAGAACAAACACTTTCGCAACAAAATGGGCCATTACTTTACATCGAAATAAATTCATATACTCTAGCCGAGCAAAATGTAACTCCAATTGCTATTATAGAATTTCTAGAGACCTTTGATTATGTTTCTTGTAAAATCACGCCGGATGGTGTAATACCAGAGCGTAACTTTGTTGATGAACCATTAGTGTTTTTTGTAAAAAAAGATCGGTT
Source organism: uncultured Caldilineaceae bacterium (assembly GCA_964517605.1). Classification (GTDB taxonomy): domain Bacteria; phylum Chloroflexota; class Anaerolineae; order 4572-78; family J111; genus J095. The sequence continues at coordinate 4,734 of CAZFCE010000032.1, forward strand.
GCGTGAGTTTAGCTATAACGGGTAAATTTTATGTGTGGCATTGCCGGCGCTCTTGGCGTAACAGATAACCAACTTATTGAACGGATGACCATCGCTCTGGCCCATCGCGGGCCGGATGACGGCGGGTATTACGTTAACCCGGCTCAGCAGGTGACGCTGGGGCATCGCCGCCTGTCAATTATTGATTTGTCGCCAGCGGGGCATCAACCTATGTCCTACGCCGATGGTCGTTTTTGGATTACCTTTAACGGCGAAATTTACAACTACCAGGAAATCAAAGCCGATTTGCAGCAGCTTGGTCGCCAAATCTCCTCGGCCAGCGACACCGAGGTGATTTTGGCCGCTTATGCCCAGTGGGGCGCGGCGGCTGTGCCCCGGTTGCGCGGCATGTTCACCTTTGCCATTTGGGACGAGCAGGAGCAATCGCTGTTTTTAGCGCGAGACCGTTTTGGCATTAAACCGCTGCTTTACGCCCAACTGGATAACGTGTTTCTGTTTGCCTCGGAACTCAAAAGCCTGTTGGCCAGCAATCTGGTGTCGCGGCAGGTGGATTACCAGGCTATTTGGGATTACCTTTCTTTTGGTGCGGTGCCTCAGCCGCGCACCATGTTGGCCCAGGTTAAAGCCTTGTTGCCGGGCCACACCATGCTGGTGCAGCCGGGCCGCGTCAGCACTCAACGTTACTGGGATATTGCCGAGGACACTGCCAGCTTGCGTTCCCAACTGGCCCAACTGCCGTATCCCCAGGCGGTCCAACAACTCCGGCAGCAACTTGAAACCGCCACCCGCTACCACCTGATTGCCGATGTGCCGGTAGGCGCTTTTCTCAGCGGTGGCGTTGATTCCACCGCTGTGGTGGGGTTGATGAGCCAATTGGTGCGGCAGCCCATCAAAACTTACTCCATTGGTTTTGAAACCCGGCACAGCCACCTGAGCGAACTGAAATGGGCCAAAATTGCCGCGCAACGGTTTGGCACGGACCACACCGAGGTTATCATCACCGCCGATGAGGTTGCCGGCACGTTTGACCGCCTGATTACCGCCATTGACCAGCCCAGCCTGGATGGCACCAACACTTATTTTGTGTCGCAGGCTACCCGCCAGGGGGTTACAGTTTCGCTGTCCGGGTTGGGCGGGGATGAATTGCTGGCGGGCTATCCGCATTTCAGGCATTTTGCCCGTGGTAACGCTCTGGCTCCCAACGGCGTTAATCGGTTTAAGGCCGAACTGCTGCAACTCAACCAATATTTGCCGGGCCGCTGGCGCTCGCCAACTGCCATGCTTTTGGCCTCGCCGCTGGAGCGGCTCAGCTCGTTGCGCCTGCTAATGTCCGACGCCGAAAAACAACAGGCGATTGCCCCCGGTTTTCAACAGAAATTCGCGGCCCAGGCCGTATCGGCTCGTTATCAGCCCTATTTGCGCTCCAATCTTGATGCCGTTGCCCAACTAAGTTATGTAGAGTTGGGTAGTTACATGGTTGATACGCTGCTGCGCGATGCCGACACGATGAGTATGGCCCACGCTTTGGAAATTCGCCCGGTGCTGCTGGATCACGTTTTGGCCGAGTTTGTGTTTAGCTTGCCCGCCCCTTATAAACTTAACGGCACTACCGGCAAGCGCATTTTTATAGACGCGCTAACCGATATTTTGCCCGCCAGCATTGTGCATCGCCCTAAAATGGGCTTTGAACTGCCGCTTTTTGCCTGGTTGAGTGGCCCGCTGGCGGCTCGCGCTCAGACGGCGTTGGCCACGCCTCTGGCGCAAACCCTGTTCCAACCGGAGTTTTTGGGTTGGGCCAAAGCCGCTTTGGGTGCGCCCCAACGCGCCCAGACCAAACTCTGGGCGTACATCATTCTGCTTGAATGGCTACAGGCGCAGCAATGCGTTTTGTAAAATTACCGGGATAAAATGCCAGAGCAACAGTTGCGAATTTTGCAAGTAAATACCGAGGACGCTGGCGGGGGCGCCGAAGGCTCAACCTGGAATTTGTTCCAGGCGTACCAGGCGCACGGCCATCAAAGCTGGCTGGCGGTGGGTCGCCAACGTACCACCAATCCCAACGTTTTTCTCATTCCCAACCAGCGATACCATACCGCCTGGACGCGTTTTTGGTTTGCCCGCAGTAATCAATTAAAACCTTATCTGGGCAAAATAAAAGGATTGGGGCGGTTATACACCGGCCTGCGCCTGCTGGGAGAGCCGCGCCGCATCCCCGGCTGGTTGCGCGGCTGGGAAGATTTTGATTACCCCGGCACGCAGCATTTGCTGGACTTGCCGCCGGTTCTCCCCAATATTTTGCATTGTCATAATTTGCACGGTGGCTATTTTGATCTGACCTGTTTGCCCGGATTAAGCCAAAAGCTGCCGGTTATCCTAAATTTAAGGGATGCCTGGTTGTTGAGCGGCCATTGCGCGCACTCGCTGGATTGCCAGCGTTGGCGCACCGGTTGCGGGCAATGCCCCCATTTAGGCACTTATCCGGCGGTTATGCGCGATGCTACCGCTTTTAACTGGCAGCGTAAACAATCTATTTTTGCCGGCGGGCGTTTTTATATCACCACTATTTCGCAGTGGCTTATGGACAAGGTGCGGGCTTCAATGGTGCGGGGGGTGGATTACCGGGTGATTCCCAACGCCATCAACCTTGACATTTATCGGCCCGGTGCTAAATTACAGGCGCGTCAATCACTGGGGTTGCCACCGCAGGCCAAAATTGTGCTGTTTACGGCGCACAACGAATTTAAAGATCACGCCACCATGAAGCAGGCTGTGGCGCTTTTGCGGGCTACTACCCCAACCGCGCCTCTGCTTTTTGTTTGTTTGGGGCGGCGGGGTGCTAACGCTCCCTGTGGGCAGGGCCATATGTTGTACCCCGGTTTTTTGTGGCAGCCGGATCAAATAGCGCTCTATTACCAGGCCGCCGACGTGTATTTACACGCCGCGTTTGATGAATCCTTTGGCAAATCTGTGGCCGAGGCGCTGGCCTGCGCCATTCCGGTGGTAGCCACAGCGGTGGGCGGCATTTCTGAGCAGATTGAGCACGAGCGCACCGGCTTTTTAACGCCGCCTCAGGATGCGCCGGCGCTGGCCCACTGGCTGCAAAAATTACTGGATGATGCCGAATTGGCTGCCAAAATTGGCCAGGCCGCCGTTCAATCGGCTCAACAACGGTTTGGCCTTGAGCGCCAGGTGCGTGATTTTTTGGAATGGTACGCCGAAATTTTAGATGGCTGGCCCGGTTCCAAATCCAATTCTTAGAGTGAAATCAATTTATGTTAACTTTTTTTGCCACCCCAAAACCCTTTCACGGGCATATTGGTATTATTCAGCAAAACGCCATCCAGAGTTGGGCGCGGCTGCATCCGCAACTCGATTTGATTTTGCTGGGCAACGAAACCGGCGTGGCCGAAATGGCCGCCGCCGTGGGCGCGCGGCACGTGCCCGATATTCCCTGCAACGAATACGGCACGCCGCTAATTAACGCCTTTTTTGAAATGGCCCAATCGCTGGCGCGGCATAATCTGCTTTGTTACATCAATTCTGATATTATTTTGATGAGTGATTACCTGCAAGCGGTGCAACAGGTAGCGCAACGCCATCCCCGGTTTTTGCTGGTGGGCCAGCGGTGCAACATCAACCTGGAACATTTGTGGGAGTTTGATGATTCCTGGGAACCCCGGCTGCGCGCTCTTGCCACTCAACACGGCCAAATGCAGGGCGTGGGCGGCATTGACTACTTCACCTTTGTTAAAGGCATGGGCGATGAATTGCCGCCTTTTGCGGTGGGGCGGCCCGGTTGGGATAACTGGATGATTCGTCACGCTTTGGATTTGAACATTCCGGTGGTTGATGCCACGGCGGCGGTGCTGGCTGTGCATCAAAACCACGGCTACGGGCATGTGCCCAATCGCACCGGCGCGCAGTGGCAAGGCCCCGAAGGCGACCGCAACCTGGCGCTGGCCGGCCCTTTTTGCCACATTTACACGTTAGATGCCGCCAATTGGCTGCTAACGCCGCAAGGGCTTGGCCCGGCGTTAACCCTTAGGCATTTTCGGCAGCGGGCTAACGCCTGGTTTTCTCACCATTTTCCGGGGTTGCGCGCGCAACTCGCCACACTCAAACAGAGGTTATAACTATGGACAACTGGCAACTCTCAACCCCGGTTGTGTTAATCATATTCAATCGCCCCGATCCAACCGCTCAGGTTTTGGCCGAAATAGCCAAAGCCAAACCGCCCAAACTGTTGGTAATTGCCGATGGTCCCCGCCCTAATCACCCCACCGACGCCGAACGCTGCGCCCAAACGCGGGCGGTTATTGAGCAGCAGGTGACGTGGGATTGTGAGGTGTTAACCAATTACGCCGAAACTAACCTGGGCTGCCAGCGGCGGGTGGCCAGCGGGTTAGACTGGGTTTTTGAGACCGTGCCGGAAGCCATCATTTTTGAAGATGATTGCGTGCCTCACCCCACATTCTTTCGGTTTTGCGATGAATTGCTGGCCAAATACCGCGATGATGAACGGGTGATGGTAATTTCTGGGGATAATTTTCACTTTGGCAAACGCTTTACCGAATACAGTTACTTTTTCTCCTGCTTTAGCCATCCCACCGGTTGGGCCAGTTGGCGGCGCGCCTGGCAGCATTTTGATGCGGAGATGTCGCTGTGGCCCCAGGTGCGCTCCAGCGGCTTTTTGCGCAATTATTTTGCCAAAGCCGACCAGGAACGATATTGGGCAAATATTTTTCAACTTATTTATGAATCGCGGGATAAACGCAACGATGTTTGGGACGCGCAGTGGATGTTTGCCTGTTTGTTAAATAGCGGGCTAACCATTATCCCTTCGGTTAACCTCATTACCAATATTGGTTTTAACATTGATGCCACCCACACCGTTAACAAATGGAGCCGTTTTGCCAACATGGACATTGTGCCGGTGGAGTTTCCCTTAAAGCACCCGCCGTATGTTTCGCGCAACGCGCTGGCCGACGAATACACGCATGCTATCCGGTTTAAATCCAAAACAAATTTAATTCCCCAAAGCATTAAAGAGATTGCCAAAAAGTTTTTGGTGCGGTGGGGTTAAAAACTTCTTGCAGGTAACTAATGTCTATAATTTGCCCGTTGAGCGGCAGCCAAAATGTAACGTCGCTGGCTACAATTAATACGGTTGATCTGGTTAAATTATACCGCCGCAAATTTGGCGTAAATGTTGCCGCCGAGTACGGCACTACCCGTCAGCTTGGCCTGTACCATTGCCTGGATTCTGATTTGCGCTTTTTTTATCCCATGCTCACCGGCTCCGATACGTTTTATGAAACGCTGCAAAAATTTGATTGGTATTATCTGGACGAAAAGTACGAGTACACCTTTGCCGGCGATTTTATCAAAAATACCGATTCGGTGCTGGAAGTTGGCTGCGGTAAAGGCGCTTTTGCCCAAAAAATTTCAACCGGCCAATATCTTGGCCTTGAGTTTAACCAAAAGGCCATTGATACGGCGGCTGCGGCGGGCGTTACGGTTTTGCGCCAGTCAATTCAGGCGCACGCCGAAACCCATCCCAACCAGTACGATGTGGTCTGCGCGTTTCAGGTATTAGAGCACGTGGCCGAAATCAATTCGTTTATCAGCGCCAACCTGGCTTGCCTTAAAGCAGGCGGTTTGCTGATTTATTCTATTCCCAGCGCCGATTCCTTTATCTCTCTGGTTACTAATTATATTTTGAACATGCCGCCTCACCACATGAGTTGGTGGTCGGATCAGGCGCTTAACTACGTGGCCCGGCTTTTCAATTTAAAGGTGATGGCCATTCAACACGAAAAGCTGGCGGCACGGCACCGGCGCTGGTACGCTTCGACAATGGCGCTGGCCAGTTTTAGAAATTGGCTGCATTTAAACCATGCGGTGCTGGATTGCTCGCCGGGCTACGAAGTTTTAAATGCCGCCGCTCTGGCCGCCGGGGTGGTGTTGTCGCCGGGACTGGTTGACCCGCGCCTTTTGCCCAATGGCGCTTCGGTAACGGTGGTGTACCAAAAACAGGCCGGTTGAGGGGCGGACGGCATCAGCTTGATGGATTATTTATGAAGCCATCTCTCAAAGCCACCTTTTTTTACGGCAGCGGCCCCGGTTTTGCCGGGCAAAGCCTGGCCTCCGGTCTGCTGGTTAACGGCCTGCGCCAGCGCGGCTGGCAAATCTGGGTTATCAACACGCCCACCTTTAACCGGGTGGCCGCGCAGAGCCGGGCGCAATCGTTTTTGGCCAAAATTATGCTGGCGGTGCGGTTACTGGCGGCCTGGTTTAAAGGTTTTTGGGCGGCGGTGGGCTTTGGCCCGTTGTATGTTAACCTGGGCCAAACCCGGTTTGCGCTGGTGCGGGATGGTTTTCCGCTGCTGGTGCGGTGGGTGTTGGCGCGTAATGGCCGGGCGGCTATTGCCCTGCACGGCAGCCTGTTTATGGCCTGGGAGCAGCATTCGGTGGAGGCCCGGTTGCTGCGGGCGGTGGCGGGGCCGGCCCGCTACATTACCGTGCTTGGCCCCAACCAGCAGCGCCAATTGATGGCGTTGGGCCTGCCCGCCCAAAAAGTAGTGATTGTGGATAATACCTGTCTGCTGGCGCCGTTAACCCCGGCCCAATGCCAGGCCAAACAGCAACTTCTACCTTCTCAGCCGGTGAAAATCCTTTATCTTAGTAACTTGATTGAGGCCAAAGGGTATCTTGAGTTTATAGCGGCCATTGAGCAACTGGCGACCACCGCCAGTTTTCCTATTGAGGCGGTTTTGTGCGGGCAAATTGTGGCCATGGATGCCGACAGCCGCTTTGCCAGCCACGAAGCCGCCCGCGCCTGGGTTGAAGCCCAACTGGCCCGCATTAACCAATCGGCGCGGGTGCGGTTGCAGTGGCTTAACGGCGCTGCCGGTGAAGCCAAAGAACAGTTGTTTCGGGCGGCACACATTTTTGTGTTGCCCAGCCGCTACAAGGTTGAGGCGCAACCGGCGGTCATCATCGAGGCGTTGGCCAGCGGTTGCGCCGTAATTTCCACCACCGTCGGCGAAATCCCGGCGATGGTTGAGCCGGAGGCGGCTATTTTGTTAAACGAGGCCACGCCCGCGGCCATCGCCGCCGCCATTGAACAACTCTATCACGAGCCGGCGCGGCGGCAAAATATGGTTCAAGCCGGGCTTGAGCTTTTTAACCGGCGGTATTTGTACAACACGCATATAGACCACTGGGAAAAGTTGTTGCGGCAAACGATGGGTCTTGCCCAGGATTAGCATAATTATTGATGAGTGCCTCACCCCTGCGGGTTTTGTTAATTAACCAATACTTCCCGCCCGATACCTCGGCCACGGCCAGAGTGGCGCAGCAAATGGCAACGGCGCTGGCCGGGCGGCATCAGGTTACAGTGCTGGCCGGGCGGCCTTCGTACAACCCCACAGAAGTTCATCCCTATTATGTGTGGCGGCGAGAAGTTGCCAACGGCGTTACGGTGGAGCGGGTTGGCTCAACCGGCTATTACCGCGGGCGTATGCGCCGGCGGCTTATTAATTATTTTACCTACCTGGCGCTGGCGCTGCCCCGCGCCCTGGCCATTAACGCCGATGTTATCCTCAGCCTCACCGACCCGCCGCTGGCCGGCCTGGTGGGGGCGTTGGCCGCCCGGCTAAAACGCAAGCCTTTTATTTACTATATTCAGGATTTACACCCGGATATGGCGCTGGCGTCGGGCATGGTTGCGCCGGCGGGCTGGGTTAACGGCTGGGAAAAGCTGCACCGTTGGGTGTTGCGGCAGGCCGCCCAAATTGTGGTGCTGGGCGCCGATATGCGCCGGTTGGTGGCTGCCAAAGGCATCCCGCCGGAGCGGATTCAGGTGGTTCGCAGCGGCGCGCCGGTGCCGGCGGTTTTGCCCGCCGCCAACCACCCGGTGATTGCCGAAATCCGGGCCGGGTTTGATTTTGTGGTGGTGCACGCCGGCAACCTGGGGTTTTATGGCGCGTGGGCCACGCTGATTGAAGCCGCCCGGCGGTTTGAGGGCAATATCGGCCTGATTTTTATTGGCGACGGCGCGGCCAAACCTCAGCTTGAACAACTGGCTCGCGGCTGCCCGCGCATTCGGTTTTTGCCCTTTCGCCCGGCAGAAGAGGTGCCGTATGTGCTGGCTGCCGCCGATTTGCACGTTGTCACCATTAAACGGGGCGCCGAAGGGGTGATTGTGCCCAGTAAACTCTACCCCATTTTGGCGGCGGGTCGCCCGGTGCTGGCGGTTGCGCCCGATTTTTGCGATGTGGCGGAGATTGTGACCGGCCACAATTGCGGCCTGGTCGCCAACCCCGACGACCCGGCGGCGGTGGCTAAAGCCATCAACATTGCCTGTACGCAGCGCGACCGGTTGCGCGTAATGGGCCAAAATGCGCGCAACCTGGCCCCGGATTTCGAGGTGAATGCTCAACTGGGGCAGTTGGTGCAATTGGTTGAGGCCGGCGCATTAGGTAAATAACTGAATTGTGTTATAATCTTGCGGTAAATTTTTGGATGAGTGGTTAAATATGAGAACAAAACTATCCATTTTTTGTGGAAAAATTATCGAAGCGGGCTGGCTGGTGGCCGTGGTGGCGGTGCCGCTGTTTTTTAATATCTACACCGCCCGCACTTTTGAACCCGACAAAATTACGCTGTTGCGCATTATCGCTATGGTGATGGTTTTGGCCTGGGTGGTAAAAGTGGTGGAGCATGGCCGGGTGGGCGATGGTTCGCTGCCGTTTAAGGCGCAGGCGCAAGCCTGGTTAAAAACGCCGCTGTTTTTGCCGACTTTAGGCATTGTGAGCGTTTATCTGATCAGCACCATCTTTTCAATTTCGCCCGCCGTCAGTTTTTGGGGATCGTACCAGCGGTTGCAGGGCGCATATACTATGCTCTCTTACATTACCATATTTGCGCTGCTGGCCAGCAACCTGCGCGCCCGCGAGCAGGTTGACCGCCTGATTACCATTATCATCGCTGCCAGCGTGCCGGTGAGCCTGTACGGCATCATCCAGCACTTTGGGCTTGACCCCCTCCCCTGGGCCGGCGACGTAACCAGCCGGGTGGCTTCAAACATGGGCAACGCCATTTTTGTGGCCTCGTATTTAACCATGCTGATCCCCGTTACCATCAGCCGCCTCATCGAATCGATGACGGTGATTGTGAAAGAGGAAAAAGCCTCGTGGGGCCATACGGTTTTAGCGGCGGTGTACATTTTTGCGCTGGCCATCCAGATAATCACTGTGATTTTTAGCCAGAGCCGTGGGCCTATGTTGGGGGTGTTGGGCAGCACCTTTGTAATGGGAATTTTAGTGCTGCTGTTGTTGCGTCAATCCGCCGCCGACCAATCGCGCCTGTCGGTAAAAGAGGTTCTGTTTGGGCTGGTGTTTGTGCTGCCGCTGGGGTTAGTAACCGGCATTGGCGGCGGCATCGGCTTTTTTATTGGGTTGGGCCTGGAAAAAGTAATCTCGTTTGAAAACATTTTTCTGCTGGGCGCGGTGCTGGGCGGGCTGCTGGGCTTTTTGGGGCTGTACGTGTTTATGGCCGCTGCCGGTAAAGGCTGGCGCTGGGTGTGGTTAAGCTGGCTGGGCGTGGCGGCGTTGGCCATTGGGTTTATGATTTTGTTGAACATTAAAAACCCGGCCACGGACCCCTACACCGACCCCATTCGCAATCTACCCCAGATTAGCCGGTTGGCCAGCGTTATGCAAGCCGAGGACGGCTCCGGTAAAGTCCGCACGTTAATTTGGGATGCAGCCATGGAGTTGATTGCCCCGCACGAGCCGTTGGGCATTACCGATGACCCGCTGGTCAAACCCGATAGCTTCAACATTATCCGCCCGCTGGTGGGCTACGGCCCAGAATCGATGTTTAATGCTTTTGCCTACGTGTACCCGCCCGGTCTGGCTCACGTTGAAAATCGTGGCAGTTCCGCCGACCGCTCTCACAACGAAACCATCGACTCGCTGGTGATTACCGGCGGCTTGGGCTTTTTGGCGTTTTACTTTTTGATGATCAGCGTGTTTTACTACGGGCTGGGCTGGCTGGGGTTGGTTCCCACCAATGCGGCCAAAGTTAGGTTGGTGGCGCTGCTGGTTGTTTTTGGCGCGATTGGCGCAATTACGCCCTATTTGCTGCAAGGTCGGTTTACGTTTATGCCGGTGGGGTTGCCCTTTGGGGTGATTGCCGGGTTGGTGCTGTACCTGATCTCGCAGGGAGTGGTGGCCCAAAAAACCGGTGACGCTGCCTCCAAATTGTCTACCTACAACGTTTTGCTGATTGGGCTGCTAAGCGCAATTATCGGCCACTTTATCGAAGTTCACTTTGTGTTTTCCATTGCCGTTACTTACACCTACCTGTGGGCTTACCTGGGGCTGATGGTGGCGCTCTCAAAAATTGATCAACTCGAACAGACGCCCACCGTTGAACCGGCAGAGAGCCAGCCGGCAGCAACGGCGACCGAATCGCCCGATGATCCGGCAAACAGCGACGAGCCGGTGGAAGAGTTTGCCGCTCGCAGCCGCAAAACCCGTAGCCGCCGCGCTGCCGCCGTGCGGCGCAAGTCGCCTTCGGTGAGCGCGCCCGCGTCGTCCGGCCTGTGGCTGCTTCGCCCCGAAAGCTGGGAAACCTGGTTGGGCAGCCAGGGGTTGGCCATGGCCATCATTTTAATTATTCTGGCCTTTGATTTTATCACGCCGCAATTTTCGCTTTCCCTCACCGATAAAAGCAGCGGTAGTTTTATCTGGCTGGTGATTATTACCTGGTGCATTGGCGCGGCTATTTCGTTTTCAACGCTGGCGGTGCGTCGCACCGAATGGCCGGGGCAACTCAGTTGGCCGCGCGCCGTGCTGTTGTACTCCATCACCTCGCTCAGCTATTTTTTCTTTTACGCCATCGCGCACAGCATCAATTTTAGCCGCCGCATCACCGTTACCTCTCTTGATGACGTAATCCAGGCCGCCAACGTGCTGGTCAACGGCCTGATTGTGTTTTACATCTTTGTCTTTATTCTGATGGTCATCATCGCCGTTACGCTGTGCTGGCGGCAGGTGCGCGGCTTGGCCATGTGGCGAGCCGAAAACTGGTGGCTGTACCCACCTTTGGTGTTGTTTATTGCGGCGGCCATCTGGTTTAAAAATGTTGATGTGGTGCGCGCCGATATTTACCTCAAAGAGGGCGAGCGCTACCGGGGCAACCGGCAGTGGACCGAGGTCGTGGCCCTGCACGAATTAGGCCGTTCCATTGACAGCGATGAGGACTTTTATTACCTCATGCTGGCGCTCGATTACCAGTTGATGGCTCAAGATGGCAACCTCAAACCGGAAGACCGCCAGCGGGCCTGGTTGCAGGGCGAGCAAATCGCGCTGGATGCCCGCCAGATTAACCCCTACAACCCCGATAACACCGGCAATATGGGCCGTTACTACTTTACGTTGGGGCAGGTGTTTGATCCGGCCAAGTTTAAAAACGCTCTGGATTTCTTCCACAAAGCCACGGTGCTGGCTCCATCAAACGTTATTTACCACAACCTGTGGGCGCAAACCAACTATATTGTCAAAGATTACGCCTCGGCGGTGGACCGGCTGCAAACCTCTATTTCAATTGATGGCAAATACCCGCCCACCTGGATTTTATTGGGCGATACCTACGCTGCAATGGGCGATGTTGAAAAGGCGCTGACCGCACACACACAGGGCATTATGGGCGAATCCGGCGGCGATGGCTGGTCAACCTTTGCTGACCAGTTTTTAAACCAACGGCTCAACTTTTACGCTTCGGCGGGGCGGGGCAGCGATATCATTGCCGTAATGCAGCAGGTTTTGGCCAACCGGCCCGACGCCACCGATATTATCCGCGCCATTGGCCAGGTTTACGCGCTGATGGGCCAGCGTGATAAAGCCGTAACCTATTTTGAACAGGCGCACACTTTGGGCGATAATTCCGATCAAACGCTGCGCAGTTTGGCCAACACTTATTTGGCGGCCAAACAATTTGATCAGGCCGAAACCAATTACCGGCTCATTCTCGAACAAAACGCCAATGATGTCGAGGCCAACAGCGCCCTGGCTTATATCTACGCCCAGCAGGGCCGGATTGACGACGCCATCCTCCACAATAAAAAAGTGCTGGAACAACGCGCCAACGATTACGACAGCCTGAAAAACCTGGCCATCTTGTTGCAGCAAAAACAACAGTGGGACGAGGCGCTCAAATACGCCCAGCAAGCCCAGCAAGCCGCCCCGGAGGCCGAAAAACCCAGTTGGGCGCAGTTTATTCAGAATCTTCAAAATCAACCCGGTGTGAAAAAGTAAACCCGTTGGAGTTTAAATAATGTACCAGCAACTTTTAGCTAAAATTCAAGCCAGGTCCGCCACCGTCGGGGTGATTGGCCTGGGGTATGTGGGCCTGCCGCTGGCTACCGGCCTGGCTAAATGCGGTTTTAATGTGGTTGGCCTGGATGCCAGCGTCAACAAAGTGAATTTGCTCAACCAGGGCGTTAGCTACATCCCCGATGTGCTCACCAGCGATGTGAGCCAGTTGGTTGACCAAAAATTGCTCACCGCCACCACCGATTACGACGCGCTCAAAGAAATTGATGTGATTTTCATCTGTGTGCCTACTCCGTTTGATTCGATGAAAGCGCCCGATTTAACCTACGTGCGGCAGGCCGCCGCCGGCATCGCCCAACACCTCCGTTCCGGCCAGTTGATTGTGCTGCAAAGCACCACCTACCCCGGCACCACCGAAGAAGTGGTGCAGCCCATGCTCGAAGCGCAAGGGCTAATCGCCGGGCGCGATTTCTTTTTGGCCTTTTCGCCGGAGCGGATTGACCCCGGTCGGGTTGATTTTACCGTTGAAAATACGCCCAAAGTGGTGGGCGGCATCAACCCGGAATCGGCTAAACTGGCCGGTGATTTGCTGGCCCAACTTACGCCGTACATTCACTACGTGTCGTCGCCCCGCGCCGCCGAAATGACCAAGCTGCTGGAAAACATTTTCCGCAGCGTGAACATTGCCCTGGTTAACGAACTGGCCGTCCTCTCCGAGCGTATGGGTATTGATTTTTGGGAAGTCATTGAGGCGGCCAAAACCAAGCCGTTTGGCTTTATGCCGTTTTATCCCAGCCCCGGCGTGGGCGGTCACTGCATCCCGGTTGACCCCTACTACCTCAGTTGGAAGGCCCGCGAGTACGATTTTTACACCCGCTTCATCGAATTAGCCGCCGAAGTAAACGGCGACATGCCCTACCACACCGTTGACATCATCTCGCAGGGATTAAACCGCGCCGGTAAAAGTTTGCGCCAGGCTAAAATTCTGGTTATTGGCGTGGCCTTTAAACCCAACATTGATGACGCTCGCAACTCGCCGGCTGAACGGGTTATCGAACTGCTGCTCAAAAACGGCGTCAATGTAACTTATCACGATCCCTACGTGCCCAAATTCCGCGTGGGCGGCGACGTGGTGCTCAAAAATCAGGTTACGTTAACCAACGTGCCGCTCTCCGCCGAGGCGCTGGCTCAAGCCGATTGCGTGGTGATTGTTACCGGCCACAAAAATATTGATTATCAATGGCTGGTGGATCACAGCCGCCTGGTGGTTGATGCGGTGAACGCCACCAGCCGGGTTACCGGTGATCGCGCCAAAATTTTGCGGTTGGGTGCGCCAAACCCCGCGGTTTAAACCGATGATGCGCCGGCGGACAAAACTGCTTGTTTTTGTTGCCATCGGCCTGTTGCTGGCGTTGGCTCCGCCGGCTTTTGCCCAGGAGCCATCCCCCCAAATTGAGTGGCGGGAACTCAAAACCAAATATTTCACCATCATCTACGCCGATAGCGTGGCGGGGCGCACCATTTTTAATTGCGCTTGCGGCCCAGGCCAGGCCCAAACCTACGCCGCTTTTATGGATGATGTTTACCAAAATTTGGTTGATATTTTTGGCGTTCAACTCAACCCGCCCATTAACCTGCGCCTGTTCCCCACCGCCGAAAGCTACTACCAGGTAAACCCGCTGGCCCGGCAGTTGCCCGGCGTTATGGCGCACGCCCTGAACAACCGCCCGGAAATTGCCGTGGCGCTCCCCAATACCCAGCCGCTTGCCCACGCCGCCGTGGTGAACGCCATGCGCCACGAACTGGCCCACATTTTCGCCTCGCAGTTGTCGGCGGGCCGGCTCCCCATCGGCTTTCAGGAAGGGTTGGCCCAGTATTTTGAGCAGCCCGACCCCGCCGCCGGGCGCGATTTCACCGCGTTGCAGTCGGCGTTGGCGCAAAAACAACTGCTTAATTGGGATGATCTGGCCCAGGCCGAACAGGTCTGGTTAAACCCGCAGGTGGCCTACCCGGAATCGCTGGCGGTGGTGGCTTTTCTGGTTGACCGTTACGGCTTTCCCCGGTTCATCGAGTTTATCAAGGCCACCGCCGTTCAACCCGATTACCGCGCCGCGCTGGTCGCCGTTTATGGTCGCCCCGCCGCCGCCCTCGAAGCCGAATGGCCGGCCTACCTGCCCGCCTATTTTGAGGGGCGCTGGCGGGTGAATGCCCTCTATTCGGCGGATTTAAGCCGTGCCGCCCAACGGGTTGACAACGGCGATTTTTCCGCCGCCGAAACCGAACTGGCCGGCCTGATCAGCCTGCTTCAAACCACCCATCAAGCCGATAAACTGGCCGAGGCCCAACACCTGTTGGCCCGCGCCCGGCAGGTGCAAGCCGCCGGCTTGCTGGCCGATTCCGCCCGGCAGGCGTTGGTGGCCGGCAACTACGCCCAAACCGTTTCGCAGGCCGGCGCTGCCGGCAGCGCCTACGCCACGCTGGGCTATTCCAGCCGCCTCCCGGAGTTGCAAATTTACATGCGCCGCGCCCAAACCGGGCAGGCCGCGCTCAACCAGTTGGATGCCGGGGCGCAACTGCTCAAGTCGTGGCAATTGCTGGCCGCCGGGCCAACCCTGCGCACTGCCACCGGCGCGTTGCAGGCGCTCGATAATCAGGTGGCGGCCAACCGCGGGTTGGAACTTTTGCGGCAACTGGCCGCCCGGCAGCGGTGGCTGGCGCTGGCAGTGGCCGGCGTCGGCGCGCTGTTGCTGCTGGCCAATGCGGTGCGGCGGCTGGTCGCCAGATTCAACGCCAACCCGCCGGAGCTGGACTACCCGTGACCCCCACCGCGTCGTCGTCCTTTATCCCCGCTCTGGCCCGGCTGCGCCGCATTTTCTGGCGGCGGCGGTTGGCGCGCGGGCTGGTGCGCTCGCTGTGGCTGGCGCTATTGTCGCCCACCGTGGCGCTGGCCGTTAACCTGGGGTGGGGCCGGCCAATCCCGTGGTTTGCCTGGTTGAGCGGTGCGGCGCTGCTCGGCGGGGCGGCGTTGGGCTGGGCGTTGCGCCCGCTCAGCCTCAACGCGATGGCGCAGCGGTTGGACCGCCAGCTACGCGCCCAATCCCGCCTCATCACCGCGCTCGAATTGAGCCAACAGCCGGCTCCGGCGGCCCTCAACCCGGTGGCCGAGCAACTACTCCGCGATGCAACCGGCCTGGCCGTGGCGGCCCAGCCGAAAGTCAGGTTTTTCAATCGCGGCTTCTGGCTTGAGGTGCAGGCGTTGGCGGTAGTCTGTATGGTTTTGGTCGCGCTGTTGGGGCTTGATGCCTTCACCGCCGACCTGCCGCATGTTCCGCCGGTAGAATTGCCGCCGCTGCCCACCGCCACGCCCACGCCAACCTCAAACCCAACTCCACCGCCGGCTATCCCGCCCACCGCCACACCGCCACCACCGTCGTCGTCTCAATCCGCTACTGATTCGCCCCAACCCACCGCCGCCCGGCCTTTTGCCGGTGATGGCCAATCGTTGGTGCTGGACAGCGATTCTAATCTAACGGATCGGGTGTTGCAGCCCGCTACCCGGCCGGCCCAACCCGGCGCGGCCCAGGCCGCCGGAGCGCCGCCATCGCGCCAGCCGTTCAACTCCGGCGGCGCGGCGCAGGCCGACCCGCTGGTCTATCCGTGGGACAAACGCGATATTATCAAACGGTATTTTACGCCGGAGCAGGCCCATTAACTCTACCGCAAGTTTGCTGCCCTTGTTTAATGAAGAATTTTTTCGTCGCCTGGAGCGGCTGAGTTTTCGCGTTGCGCCGGCGTTGCGGGGCGTGGCCAACGGCCAGCAGCGCAGCCGCCGCCTGCGCCCGGCTCAGGATTTTAGCGACCACCGCCCCTACGCCCCCGGCGATGACCTGCGCCACGTGGATTGGCACGCCTATTCGCGCCACGACGAGCTTTTTGTCAAGCTGGGTGAAGCCGACCAGAGCGTGAACGTGCATATTCTGCTCGATGCCAGCCCGTCAATGGCCTGTGATCCTTTTCAGCCTGAACGCGCCAACCCGGCCAATTCGCTTAAATGGATGGCGGCCCGCCGGTTGGCCGGGGCGCTGGCTTACTTGGGGCTGTCGGGTGGGGAGCGGGTGGAGGTGGCCGCCTTTGCCGCCGGTTTGCGTGGCAGTTTTGGCCCGGTGCAGGGCCAACGGCAGGTTATCCCGCTGTTAAAATTTGTGGGCGGCCTTACCTGCGCCCCGCCGGCATCAACCGGCGCGGGCGGGCTGACCGTCAGCCTGGCCGAGTACGCCCGCCGCCACCCGCGCGGCGGCTTGCTGGCGCTCATCTCCGATTTGTTGGAACCCGCCGCCGGCACCGACCAGCAGTTAGCCGCCGCGCTACGCTTTTTTTCGCCGCCGCGCTGGCAGGTGTTGGTGCTCCATCTGCTCACCCAGGCCGAAGTTAACCCCACCCTCACCGGCGATTACAACCTGCGCGATGTGGAAACCGGGCAAATTTTGCCGGTTCACCTGGATGAATCCGCGCTGGCTCGTTACCGGCTGCGGGTAAAAAGCTGGCGGCATCAGTTGCAAACCGATGCCGCCCGGCGCGCCGCCATTTACGCCCCGGTGCTGGCCGAATGGCCGCTGGAAAAAGCGGTTATTCCCTATTTGCGCCGGCGAGGAGCCGGGCAATGACGTTACTTTGGCCGCCGGCGTTGTTGGGGTTGCTGGCTCTGCCCGTTATTTTGGCGCTGCATCTGCGCCACCGCCGCACCGAGGTAACGGTGTCCAGCCTGCGCTGGTGGCAGGATTTGCCGCCGGCCCGCGCTGCCGGCGCGCCGCGCCGTATCCCGGCGTCGCTACTGCTGGCGTTGCAACTGCTGGCTGCTACCGCGCTGGCGCTGGCGCTGGCTCGCCCGGCGCGGTTGGCAACGCTGCCGTTGCCCCGCCACACCATTTTTATATTAGATACCACCACCAGCATGGCCGCCGCCGGTTCGGGCGGCAGCCGGTTTGAGGCCGCCCGGCAGGTAATTCAGCGCCACCTGCAAAATCTGGGCGCTGCCGATAGCGTGGCCGTGGTCAGTTTGGGGCCGCAGCCGGAAATCCTGTTCAACGGCACTGCCGCGCAAACGGAGGCGCTGCCAACGGTGTTGGCCAACCTGACGCCCGGCGCAACCGGCGTAAATTTGGGGCTGGCGGTATCGCTGGCCAACGGGCTGGTCAACCCGGAGCGCCGCACCACCATTGTGGCCCTCACCGATGGCAATTTTGCCGTTGAGCCGGAGCAGTTGCCGCCAGCGCTGGCTCCAATTGACTGGCCGCTGCTGCCCGCTGCCGGCGCGGCCAACCTGGCGCTGCTGGATGTCTCGGCCCAAACGCTGCCCACCGGCGACCATCGCCTTTTGGCCCGGCTGGCCAACTACAGCGCTGCCCCGGCGCAGCCCACGCTCCGGGTGCTGGCCAACGGCCAGCCGTTTGCCGAAGAAGCCGTGCTTGTGACCGCCCAGTCCGAGGCCGTGCGGCTGTGGACGCTGCCCGCCTCGGCGCAAACGGCGGCGGTGGAGCTTACCAATCCGGCGGATGACGCGCTCCCCGCCGATAATCGGGCCGATTTGTTTTTGGCCGCCCGCCCACTGTACCGGGTGTTGCTGCTTTCGGACAATCCGGCGGCGTTGGCGCGGGCGCTGCAAGCCCAGCCCGGCGTAAAATTAACCGTGGCCGCGCCGCAGCCGTGGCCACCGGCTCTGGCCGGTTACGATTTGCTGGTCTTTGATGGGTTGCCATCGCAACTAACCGACTGGCCGCCCGGCCCGGCGCTGGTGGTTAATCCGCCGTCCGGTCATCCCCTGTTGAACGGCGCTGCCCCGGCGTGTGATTTGCGCCCGCAACCGGTGGCGGCGTCGCCGGTGCTGGCCGGGGTTGATTTGTCCGGGGTGGATTTTGGCTGCGTTTCTGCCGTGCCGTTGCCCGGCTGGGCTGCCCTCGATTTGTTGGCGGCTGCCGGTGGCCAAACGCTCCCGCTGATTTTTCACGGCAGCCCCCGCCCCGATGCGCCGGTGGCGGTGTGGGCGTTTGATGTGGCCGCGGGCAACCTGCCGGGCCGGTTGGCGCTGCCGCTGCTCACGGCCAACACGTTGGCGGCGCTGCTGGTTCCGCCGCCTCCGGCAGTGATACCAGCGGGCCGCCCGGTGCGATTGCCCGGCGACTTCAGCGTTGAAACCCCCGCCGGTCGCCGGTTGTTTTTAGAGCCGATGGCCGCCGCAATGTTTGCCCGCACCCAACAACCCGGCCTGTACCAAATTTACAACCGGCAAAACGAGCCGGTGGCCGGATTTGCCGTTCACGCCGGCTCACCGGAAGAATCAAACCTGAGCCGCCCGGCGTTACCGGCGCAACTGGCGGCGCTGGCGGTTACGCCGGCGGATTTGCCCGCGCCGCCCGGCGAATTAGTTGAATATTGGCCCTGGCTGGCGGGCGCGACGCTGCTGCTGGTGCTGCTGGAAGGCGGGCTGGCATGGCGCAAATAATGTGGCAACAACCGGCGGCGCTGCTGCTGGTGCCGGTGGGCTGGTTGCTGCTGGTACTGGCGGCCTGGCCGCGCCGGTTTAAACCGTTTGGCGCGTTTTTGGCGCGGTTGCTGCTGGCGGTGCTGGCGGCGTTGGCGCTGGCCCAGCCGATCATCCCCGCCCCCGCGCCGCCGCCCGCCGAACATTTGGTGCTGCTGGTGGATCAATCGGCCAGCGTGGGCGCGGCGGGCCAACTGGCGTTGCGCCGCGAGGCCACCCGGCTGGCTCAGGATTATCGCGCCCAAACGCTATTTTTTGCCGGCCAACCGGCGCTAACCGCCCCCGGCGGCTGGCTCAACCCGGAGGCATCGGATTTGGCGGCGGCGCTGGACGCGGCCCGGCAGTTGGCGCTGGCCGCCGGTTTGCCGCCGGGCCGGGTGGTGTTGCTATCTGATGGCGTGCCTACTACCGGCGATGCGCTGGCTGCCGCCGGGCGATTGGCCGCGCAAAACATCCCGGTGGATGTGCTGCTGCCCACCGCTCAGGATTTGCAAAACTGGCGCGGCAGCCAAAACGAGGTGCGGCTGGCGGCGGTAACAGTTCCGGCGGCGCTGCGCCAGGGCCAGTGGTTTACCATCACCACGGTGATTGACGCCGAACAACCGGTCAGCGTTACCTTGAAACTGGCGCAGGCGCAACATGTTATCTCCGAAACGACGCTGGCGCTGGCAGCGGGCGAAAATCGTTGGGAGGTGCCGGCGGTGGCTAATTGGGCGGGGCTGAGCGTTTTTCGCGCGGCAGTGAGCGCCCCGCCCGGCCATGACCATCAGCCTGAAAACAACACGGTGACGACGGTGGCGCAGGCGTTCTCACCGCCCCAAATTTTGGTGGCGGCCACCGATCCGGCGCAGGGCCGCGCTGTGGCCGAGTGGTTGCTGCCCGCCGGTTATCAACCCCGCGTCATCTTGCCCGCCGAGTTGCCCGGCCAACTATCCGGCTTGCAGCCGTATGCCGGGCTGGTGCTGGTTAACGTGCCGGCGGCGGCGCTTTCGCCGGAGCAGTTGCAGGCCGTGCCGGAATTTAGCCGCACTTTGGGCCGGGGCGTGCTGGTAATTGGCGGGCGCAACAGTTTGGCGCTGGGCGGGTATGCCGGCACGCCGCTGGCCGCCGCGCTGCCGGTGTCGCTGGAGCCGCCACCTCGCGCCGAGCGCCCGCCGGTGGCGTTGCTGCTGATTATTGACCATTCCGGCAGCATGGAGCAAAAACGCCAACCGGCCTCCCGGCTGGCGCTGGCCCAGGAAGCGGCTATCCGCGCCGTTGAAGGGCTGGGGCCGGGCGACTCGGTGGGGGTGTTGATGTTTGACAACCGGGCCGAGTGGGTGGTGCCGGTGCAGCCGGTGGGCAGCGGCGCGGATTTGCTTGGCATTCAACAGCGCATTACCCAAATACCCAACGACGCCGGCCAGGGCACGCGCATTCTCCCGGCGCTTGAAACCGGCGTGGCGGCCATGCTCCGGCAAAATACGGCCATGCGCCGCCACATGGTGCTGCTCACCGATGGCCAATCCTTTGATAATGGCCGCACCCGCGCCGATTACGATAAAATGGTGGATACCGCCACCGCCGCCGGTATCACCCTGTCAACCATCGCCATTGGCGGCGGGGCCGATACCGACCTGCTGGCTCATTTGGCCAAACGCGGGTTGGGGCGGTATTATTTTGCCAAATCTCCGGCGGAATTGCCGGAACTGCTGCTGACCGAAAGCGACATGTTACGCAGCGCGGCGCTGCAAACGGGCGATTTTGGCGTTACGGTGGCGGGGTCGCCGCCCATTTTAGGCGATTTGTTCGCCGCGCAATTGCCGCCGCGCGTAACCGGCTACCTGGCTACCACACCGCGCCCGCAAGCCGAGGTGGCGTTGCAGGTGGGGCCGGGCGATCCGCTGCTGGCGGTGTGGGGCTACGGGCTGGGGCGCGTGGCCGTGTGGAATACCGATACCGGCGCGGAATGGGCCGCCGCCTGGCGCGATTGGCCTGCCGTGGCCCGTTTTTGGCCGCAGGTGGTGGGCTACACTTTGCCCGCGCCCGGTTTGCCCGCCGGGTTGCAGCTTACCGTCACCCCGGATACGGGCCAAACCGTGGCGCTCCGGGCCGAGGGGTTTACCGCCGCCGGTTGGCCGGTTGATCTGGCTCGCACCGAAGCATCGCTGGATGGCGGCGAGCCGGTGGCGCTACGCCAGGTTGCGCCCGGCCAATACGAGCGCCGTTTGCGCCTGCCGGCTGCGGGCGGCTACGGTTTGGTGGTTACGCAAACCGGGCCGGAGATTGCCGGCGGCGTTATCACCGCGGCGGTTGGGCTGGCCGTACCCTACCCGGCTGAATACGCTCGCCCGGCAGCGGGCAGCGGCGCATCGCTGTTACGCCGGATTGCCGGCCTTACCGGCGGCAGCAGCTTTGGCTGGGGCCAGCGCGTAGCGGCCTGGTCGGCCAGCCAGCCGGTGGCAGCGCAGAAGCCGGTTGAGTTGTGGCCGTGGCTGCTGCTCATGGCGCTGGTTGGGTGGCCGCTGGAAATTGCGTTGCGGCGGTGGGGCCGCCTGCGCATTCAGTAAATCTGCACTCTGCAAAAGGAAGGGATTATGAATACCACCACTGCCTCTACCCCGCCCGCCGAACCGGCCATCACGGTTGATGCCTTTCGGCAGGCGGTTGTGGCCATTGAGCGTGAGGTTGGCCGGGTAATTGTGGGCCAGCCGGATTTGGTGCGGCAATTACTGGTTACTCTGTTGGGCGGCGGCAATGCGCTGCTGGAAGGCGCGCCGGGGCTGGGCAAAACCCTGCTGGTGCATACGCTGGCTCAGGTAATTGATTGCTCCTTTAGCCGCATTCAGTTTACCCCCGATTTGATGCCCGCCGACATCATCGGGGCCACGGTGATTGCCGCCGACGAGCGCAACCAGCGTTATTTTCGGTTTGAGCCGGGGCCAATTTTTGCCAACATTGTGCTGGCCGATGAAATCAACCGGGCCACGCCCAAAACGCAATCGGCGTTGCTGGAAGCTATGCAGGAGCGGCGGGTTACGGTGGCGCGTGTCACCTATCCGCTGGAGCGGCCATTTTGCGTGCTGGCGACCCAAAATCCGCTGGAAATGGAAGGCACTTACCCGCTGCCCGAAGCCCAGCTTGACCGCTTTTTCTTCCAAATTCAGGTGCAGTTTCCCACTCACGCCGAGTTGGTGGAGATTGCCCGGCGCACCACCGGCGCGGACGAAGTTGCGCCGGCGGTGGCTGCCTCTGGCCCGCAGATTGTGGCCATGCAAAAACTGGCCCGGCAGGTGCCCATCGCGCAGCCGTTAATGGCGTATGCCGTTAATCTGCTGGAAGCCACGCACCCGCAGCATGCCGCCGCGCCGGATATGGTGCGCCGCCTGGTGCGGTACGGAGCCAGCCCGCGCGGGCTGCAAGCCATTATCATTGCCGCCAAAATTTTGGCGCTGATAGACGGACGGCCCAACGTGGATTACCCGGATGTGCAGGCGGCGCTGCTGCCGGCGCTGCGCCATCGTCTTATCCTTAATTTTGAGGGCCAGGCCGAGGGCGTTTTGCCGGATGATATTTTGCGCCAGGTGCTCAAACACGTAAAATTACGGTGAGTAGCCGGAGATTAACCATGACCCGATTTACGCCCGAAGAGTTTGAACAACTGGTGGTGCAGGCGCTTGATGACCTGCCGGACGAGATTCACGCCGCGCTGGAAAATATTGAAGTGGTGGTGGCCGATTGGCCCACCGCTGCCGAGCTTGCTTCGGTGGGGCTGAAGCCGGGCCAACTGCTGCTGGGCCTGTATCAGGGCGTGCCGCTCACTCAGCGCGGCAGCCACTACGGCATGGTGCTACCCGACAAGGTGAGCATCTTTCAGGGGCCAATCGAGCAGGTATGCCACACCCCCGCCGCCATCATCCGGCAGGTGCAGCGCACCGTGCGGCACGAGTTGGCTCATCACTTTGGCCTTAGCGATGACCGCCTGCGCGAGTTGGGCGCGTATTAATACTCACACGGGGTAAGCCGATGGCGCAATCCAAAGACAAACTGGTGTTTTCTACCCGCACCGGCGACCAGCGCAAATCGGTGGCGGCGGAAAGCTGGCCGCGCGCATCGCTGCCGCCGCAACAGCATAACCTCAAAATTATGCGCGACCGCAAAGGGCGGGGCGGCAAAACCGTTACCGTGATTACCGGTTTTGCGCTCACCGAAACCGATTTAAAAGAACTGGCCAAGCAGTTAAAAAACTTGTGCGGCGCGGGCGGCACGGCCAAAATCGAAGGGGCGGAGCAGTCCATCGAAGTGCAAGGCGACCACCGCGACAAAGTGGCCGAAAAGTTAAAGGCGCTGGGCTACAAAGCCAAGCTGGCCGGCGGCTGATGGCCCATTCCACTCTGGAGATTGACTCATTTCACGGTTGGCTTTAAAAATTAGCATTTTTTTGGTGGCGGCGGGGCTTGGGCTGGGCGCGTTGGGGCTAACGCTCATCGGCGCAACAGTGTTCACCCGCTTTATTTTTGCCGGCAGCACGCCTACAGCCGCGTCCTGTGGCGATTCGCCGTGCCGGGAGCCGGTGCGGTACACCCTTCAGGCATTGCCCACGCCGCCGCCCACGGCCACCGCCACCATCAGCCCCACCCGTATCGCGCCGGCGCGTTCGCTGGCCGAGCCGTTGCCGCTTACCGCCACGGTTGCGCTAACGCCTACCAGCACGCCCACAATTACCCCCACGGCCACGCCGTCACCGGAGCGGGTGATGGCGGTGGAATCCTACACCTCAACCGCGCAGGTTGCGCCGCCGCCCACCGCCAGCCCCACACCCACCGCGCCGCCAATGCCAACGCCGGTTTGCCCCATCAGTTCTACGGCGCAGTTTGATTTGATTCCCATTGAAGGGCCGGCTACCCGCGATTATCCCGATAATGTGCACGGCGATTTGAATTTGGCGTTGCGCGGCTACATTCCGGCGAGCGGCCCGCTGGAGCGGATTGACTACAACGGCAGCACCGACGACAACGCTCCCCGGCTGCACGGTTTGTTTGAACCCAACCGGCAGGCGCAAATTACCAGCCTGTACCGGGTAAATGATTGGGAGTGGAACCCCGACAAGTGCGGCGGCCATCCACGGGGCTGCCCCGCGCCGCCTTCGGACAAAGATTACTGGCCGGTAACGCTGGTGGGTTTGGCGACCACGCCCGGCGAACCGATTTACATTCCGGAGCGCGGGCCGGAGATTTACCCCGGCGGCTACATTGCCATGGTGCTTTACGCCGAGGAGCAGCGTCTTACGCTGGGCTACACTCGCCGCGATGTGGTAAGCGCCGGCTACACCGTCCATTTGGAAAATATGTGCGTTAACCCCAATCTGGTGGCGCTGTACCGGGCGCAAATGGATGCCGAAGGCTGGCACGTGAGCGGCCATTTGCCCGCGCTACGCAATAACCAGGCGTTGGGCACGGCGCTGGGCGCGGAAATTCGGGTGGCGGTGCGCGATGTGGGCACGTTTATGGACCCGCGCTCGCAAAAGGATTGGTGGCGATAACCATGCCCGGCCCGCAATTAACGCCGCATTTGCTGTTAAACGCTTACGCGCACGGCCTGTTCCCCATGGCCGACCCGGACGGCTCGATTTACTGGTACGACCCCGACCCCAGAGCCATTATCCCGCTGGATACTTTTCACGTGCCGCGCTCGCTGGCCCGGCGGCTGCGGCAGGGCGGGTTTGAGGTGCGGGTGGATACCTGCTTTCGCCAGGTGATGGCCGCCTGCGCCGCGCCTGCGCCGGGCCGCGAAACCACCTGGATTAACGCCGAATTTATTGCCGCCTACGGCGAGTTGCACGATTTGGGCTTTGCCCACAGTGTTGAAACCTGGCTGGCCGGCGAATTGGCTGGCGGTTTGTACGGCGTGAGCTTGCGCGGTTTTTTTGCCGGCGAAAGCATGTTCAGCCGCCAGCCGGATGCCAGCAAAATTGCGCTGGTCTATTTGGTGGAGCATTTGCGCCGCCAAAAATTTGTACTGCTGGATACCCAGTTTACCACCGACCATTTGCGC
Organism: uncultured Caldilineaceae bacterium; assembly: GCA_964517605.1. Lineage (GTDB taxonomy): Bacteria > Chloroflexota > Anaerolineae > 4572-78 > J111 > J095. The sequence continues at coordinate 29,649 of CAZFCE010000032.1, forward strand.
CGGTTTGGCGCGTATGAAATTCCGCGCCGCGAGTACCGGCGGCGGCTGGAGGTTGCCCTGCGCGCCAACACCGATTTTTAGCGGGCAATCGGCCCAATAAAAAAAACGCGATGAGGTGGTTACTCATCGCGTTTTTTTTTTACCGGGCGGGGACTAAAATCAGTCCGGGCCAATCATTTGTTCGGGGCGCACTACTTCGTCAAATTTTTCGCCGGAGAGAATGCCCAGTTCGATGGCGGCTTCGCGCAGGGTGCTGTGGTCGGCGTGGGCTTTTTTGGCGATTTTGGCGGCGTTATCGTAGCCCACGTGCGGGTTGAGGGCCGTTACCAGCATCAGCGAGTTTGAGAGGTAGCCGTTGATCGCGGGCAGGTTGGGTTCAATGCCGATGGCGCAGTGTTCGTTGAACGATTCGCAGGCGTCGCCCAGCAGCCGGATGGAGTTGAGCAGGTTAAAAATCATCACCGGTTTGAAGACGTTCAGCTCAAAGTTGCCGCTGAGACCGCCAATGTTCACGGCTACGTCGTTGCCCATAACCTGGGCGCAAACCATGGTCATGGCTTCGGATTGGGTGGGGTTAACCTTGCCCGGCATAATCGAACTGCCCGGCTCGTTTTCGGGGATGGAGAGTTCGCCAATGCCGCAGCGAGGGCCGGAGGCCAGCCAGCGCACGTCGTTGGCAATTTTCATCAGGCTGGCGGCCAGGGTTTTGAGCGCGCCGCTGGCAAACACAATCGCGTCGTGGGCGGCCAGCGATTCAAATTTGTTGGGGGCGCTGCGGAAGGGCAGGCCGGTGAGGTTGGCAATTTCGGCGGCGGCGTTTTCGGCAAAGTCGCGGTGGGTGTTGAGGCCGGTGCCAACGGCGGTGCCGCCGAGGGCGAGTTCGTATAGCCCATCAAGCGCAAATTCAATCCGTTTGATGTCGTTATCAAGCTGCTGCACGTAGCCGGAAAATTCCTGCCCCAGCGTCAGCGGCACGGCGTCCATCAGGTGGGTGCGGCCAATTTTGATAATGTCTTTGAAATCGACAGATTTTTGGGCCAGGGTGTTGCGCAGCACTTTAACATTGGGCAGCAGGTGGCGCACAATTTGTTCGGCGGCGGCAATGTGCATGGCGGTGGGGAAGGTATCGTTAGAGGATTGGGCTTTGTTCACGTCGTCGTTGGGGTGAACGGGTTTTTTGCTGCCAATTACGCCGCCGGCCAGTTCGATGGCCCGGTTGGAGATGACTTCGTTGGCGTTCATGTTGGTTTGGGTGCCGGAACCGGTTTGCCACACCACCAGCGGAAAGTGTTCGTCAAGTTTGCCGGCAATAACTTCGTCGGCGGCTTGCACAATCAATTTGGCTTTTTCGGCAGAAAGGGTGCCGAGCGCCTGGTTGGTGAGGGCGGCAGCTTTTTTGAGGATGCCCAACGCCCGAATCATTTCACGCGGAAAGCGGTCGCCGCCGATTTTAAAGTTCATGACTGAGCGGGCGGTTTGCGCGCCGTAATATTTGTCGGCGGGTACGTTGATTTGGCCCATAGTGTCGGTTTCAATTCGATATTCCATGTTGTTCTCCGTAAATTAAAAAAATTCTATATTTTAAGGCGTGCCGGGGTAATTTACCCGGCGCTAGCCGATATGCATAACTCGGTAGCCCTCGCGGAAAACCTCGTTGCCGTATTCGTCAACAGTTTTGTCGCGTTCTTTTAGCCGGTTGGGCAAGTTTTCCGGCTCTCTAACCTGGCTTACATGGCACAGGATGGCCTTGATTTTAGTGTCAAAAACGCCGGTAACGTTTACCCAGCGGTCGGGTTGTTCGGTGCCGGCCAGGTACACTTCTTTGACGGTGTGCGGCTCCAGCCCTTGCTCCAGCAATTCGGGGTGGTACATGCGATTGCGGGCGGCAGGAAACACCGCGTCAATGGTGACCATGCCGGCGGCGCGGTGGTCGGCGTGGTTAATGTAGGTGTTGGCAAAATAGTAGCGGGTGGGATCGGGGCCAATGACAATCTCCGGTTTATAACGCCGGATTTCGGCCACAACCCGGCGGCGTAGTTCGAGCGTGGACATCAATTCGCCATCGGGTTCACCCAGAAAAACAATATTTTTTACGCCCAACACATCGGCGGCGGCGCGTTGTTCTTTTTGCCGGATGTCAATGAGCCGTTCCGGGGTCATGTGCGGGTCGTCGCTGCCTTTGTTGCCGTTGGTGAGAATAACGTAAGTGATTTCGCAGCCGGCAGCCGCCCACAGCGCGATAGTGCCGCCGCAAAAAAATTCAGGGTCGTCGGGGTGGGCCATAATAACCATGGCCCGGGCTGGCGATTGATTAGTCAAGCTACATTCCTCCACAAAAAATAAAAAGCGGTCTTAGTTGAGCTAAGCAGACCGCTTTTTGATTTAGTTATTGAAAGCAAAACCGGTATCTCAACTGCAATATAGCCCAATCGAGATTATTTGGGGTTGCCTTTGTAAGTATGCCGTTCTTCTTCAAAGTCGTAATCCCAGTAACCGGGACCTTCGGAGAAGTAAGCCGCATTGCGGGCGGTATCGGCTTCGTATTCGGCAGGCAGTTCTTCTTCGGGGAAGATGGCTTCGGGCGGGCAAACGGGAACGCAAGCGCCGCAGTCAATGCAGGTATCGGGGTCAATGAAGAAGAGGTCGTTCCATTCGGGATCGCCGGTTGGGCCGGGGATGATGCAATCTACCGGGCAGACTTCTACGCAGTCCCCTTCACGGGTGCATAATGCAGAAATTACGTGTGTCATTAAAAAGCCTCCTAAGTTTTTTATGGTTACATGCAGGGTAATTCGGTACGGCTGAAGAACGCTTCCATTTTAGTCCCAAGAGATGTAATTGTCAATAATTTTTCAGGCGAACGCTGCCGGGCGGCAAATTAAAAGGCGCGAGTTACCCCGAATTGTTCGGGGTAACTCGCGCCCTGAAAAGCGCCCGCGCCAGCCGGCAACGGATTAAATTTAATGCCCGGCGTTATTTGGCGGCGGCGTAGTTTTTGGCCACCTGATCCCAATTTACCACGTTCCACCAGGCCGAAACGTAGTCGGGGCGGCGATTTTGGTAGTTCAAATAATAGGCGTGCTCCCACACATCCAGGCCCAGAATGGGGGTGTTGCCGTCCATCAACGGGGTATCCTGGTTGGGGGTTGAGCTAACCGCCAGTTTACCGCTGCCGTCAACATACAGCCAGGCCCAGCCGGAGCCAAACCGGGTGGCGGCGGCTTTACTGAAGGCATCTTTAAAGGCGGCAAAGCTGCCAAACGCAGCGTTGATGGCGGCAGCCAGTTCGCCGGCGGGTTCGCCGCCGCCGTCAGGCCCCATAATTGACCAAAAAAGGTTGTGGTTGGCGTACCCGCCGCCATTGTTGCGCACTGCGGTGCGAATGGCTTCTGGTACTTTGTCTAAACCGCTCAATAACTGTTCAATGCTCATCCAGCCCAACTCGGGGTGGGCTTCCAGCGCAGCATTGAGGTTGTTGGTATAGGCGGCGTGGTGTTTATCGTGGTGAATGCTCATGGTGCGAGCATCAATATGGGGTTCAAGCGCCCCCTCTGGATACGGTAGTGGAGATAATACAAAAGCCATTATTTATTCCTTTCTAATATTTATTTTTCGCTTTAGTTTCAAACCGGCCAGAGCATAGTTGCGGCTTCGCCAGCCAGCATAGGTATCATAGCCACCGGTTAGGGCTGTGTCAAGTGATTTTTGGATTGTTTTCTGTAACCCGGAAAAACTTTTGGCCAAGATAAGTTGGTTGGGGCAATTGACGAGATGAAGGCGCTAAAGTACAATCAAATTACCTTATTTAAGGAGACTGATCTTGATTCACCACGCCTGTTTTAAATGCAAACGTCGTTTAGATTTGGACCCGGTATTTGTTGGGTTTGAACTGGAAAAGCTAAAGAAAAGCCGGCCTCAATATTACCAGGCGGTTTGCCCGGCCTGCCGGGCGGTTAACAAGGTTTCGGTTCAACAAATGCAAGCCGAACTGGATGCCGTTGCCGCCGATGTTGCCAAACTGGTGGCGGAATACGAAGAGCGCAAGGCGCAGGCCAAAGCCGAAACCAAAGCTAAAAAGGCCGAAGCCCAGAGCGAATAACCGCCCCCAATGTAGTAACCGTTTTCCATTGGACAAATTTTGATATAACGCGGGTCTACCGGATTGAACAGGCGTTTTGGCCGTTGTTCTCCTCCGCATGATCCGCGTTTGGTTTATAAAGGGGGAGCAATGGCGGCCTATCCGCCCGATCTTGACCCGTTAGTTACGCAAATTCACGCCACGGCTCCACTGGTGGTGATTAATTTTGCCGGGGCCGGGGTGCAGGCTTTGGCCTGGCTGCACAGCGTGGGCGGCTCATCGCGCACCGTGCTTGAGGCCACCGATTGCTACTCGGCGCGGGCGTTGATTGAATTGATTGGGTTTGAGCCGGAGCATTTTACCGTGCCGGCTGTGGCCCGGGCAATGGCTACCCAGGCTTACATCCGCGCCTGCGCCCTTACCGAGCCAGGCACGCCGGTAGCCGGGGTGGGTTGCACCGCCACCATTGCCACCGACCGCACCAAACGCGGCGACCATCGCATTTGCGTGGCCTGGTGCAACGCCGGCCAGGTGGTGGCCTACAACATAACGCTGCAAAAAGGGCGGTCGCGGGCCGAGGAGGACGCCATTGCCAGTTTGCTCATTTTGCGCGCCACCGCCGAGGCTTGCAATCTGAACTTTAACCTGGATTTGCCGCTGCTGCCGCCAGAAACGCTCCACGCTTCTACCGATGCCGCCGGGTTGCTGGCGCGGCTGGCAGCGGGCGAGTTTTCGTTGATTACCGCCTGGCCGGAAGGCTATTTAACGCCCGCCAAACAGTTTCCCAAAATTGCCCTTTTCTCCGGCTCGTTTAACCCGCTGCATGTGGGGCACCGGCAGTTGGCCGTGGTAGCCGAACAACGGCTGGGGCAGCCGGTATTTTTTGAACTGCCGCTGGTTAACGCCGATAAATCCCCCATTAACCCCGCCGAGGCCGAACGGCGGCTTGGCCAGTTTACCGGGCTGGCCCCGGTGTTGCTTACCACCGCGCCCCTGTTTGGGCAAAAGGCCAAACTTTTTCCGCACAGCATGTTTGTAATTGGCGTGGATACCGCTTCCCGGCTTATCCAGCCCCGTTTTTACGGCCACAGCCACGAAACCATGCTGGCCGCGCTGGAAGAAATCCGCGTGGCCGGTTGCCGTTTTTTGGTGGCGGGTCGCGCTCAGGCCGGCGGCTTTATCTCGCTTAAAGATTTGGCGTTGCCGGCGGGGTATCAGGATTTATTTGAGGAAATCCCCGAAGGCGACTTTAGAATGGATATTTCATCCACCCAACTTCGGCAGCAAAGCTGAACATAACCAAATATTTCCAACTTGCAGAACTTGGCAAGCGGCCAAAAGTGTGGTAGATTAAGTGCCGTCGTTGGCAGTCATTCCTAACGGAATGTTCTATCGCGATTAGAACGCAAGAAAGGAGGTACATAATCGTGGCAGAACGGGAAGTTGGAACTGTGAAGTGGTTCAACAACACCAAAGGCTTTGGCTTTATTACCCGTGGCAACAATGAACAGGATATTTTCGTTCATTACAGTGCCATCCGCAGCGACGGTTATCGCTCGTTGGAAGAAGGTCAACGGGTGGAATTTACCGTTGTTGAGGGACAAAAAGGCCTGCAAGCCCAAGATGTACGCATTGTCTAGAGCGTAATCTAACCAAGAACCCAAAAGGGCAACGGTTTTCCGTCGCCCTTTTTTGTTTGTAAACAAGCGGCTACAAATTGATGAGCGCCTGCACCAGCCGGGGCAAAATCTGGCCGGATGGGCCAGCCAGCGCGTAGGTAACGCTGGGTGTGAGCGGCGTTTCATTGGGATTGATTTCAACCACGGTTGCGCCCCGCCGCAGGGCTTCGTAGGGCAGCGAGGCCGCCGGCTGCACCAACCCCGAAGTGCCAATGGAGATGAAGACATCGCCCCGTTGGGTGGCTTCAAAAGCCGCCTGCAATGCCTGCGGCGGCAGTTCCTCGCCAAACCAGACCACATCGGGCCGCAAATAGCCGCCGCAGCGGGGGCAGCGCGGCGGAACTTCGGCGGTGGGCGGCCACGTTGCGATGACGGTTCCTTCGTCAAAACATTTGGTACGATTAATGTTGCCGTGCAACTCGATGACGTTGCGACTGCCGGCCCGCTGGTGCAGCCCGTCTACATTTTGGGTAATCAACGTAAATTTGGGCACGCGCTGCTCAAGTTCGGCCAGGGCCAGGTGGCCGGGATTGGGCGCGGCCTGAGCCACCAGTTCTCGCCGCCAGGCGTACCATTCCCACACCAGTTGGGGGTTGCGCCGAAACGCCTGGGGCGTGGCCAGTTCTTCCGGGCGATATTTGGCCCACAGTCCGGTTTGGGCATCTCGAAAGGTGGGCACGCCGCTTTCGGCGGAGGTGCCGGCCCCGGTTAAAACTGTCACCGCTCTGACTGAACGAAGAGCGTTAATCAACTTCGGCGGAATTGGGAAAGGGTGTTGGCTCATAAAATTGATCCTTTGAAAATAAACGGATGAGCGTCGGGGCGGCCTCACGTATCCCTACAAAAAAGGGGGTGGATTTTGGGCAATTTGCGTCCAAAAACTCACCCCCTCTTTTATTTTTTTAACGCGACCTGCGGTTATTAGCCCCGCACTTCTTGCACGGCGGCAGCCAGCCGGGCAATGCCGTCGTCAATTTCTTCCGGGCTGAGGGCGCAGTAGGGCAGCCGCAAAAATCGTTCGCCGCCGCCGCTGGGGAAGAAGGCCTCGCCCACCGCCAGATTGAGTTTGTGGGCTTTGGCTTGCGCCAATACCTGGGCGGTGGTGGTGCCCTGGGGCAGCGTTACCGACAGGAAAAAGCCGCCATCGGGGCGAGTGGCTTCGGCGTCGGCCAGGTGTTTGTCCAGCGCATCAAGGCAGGCTTGCAGCCGGGGCGCGTACAGAGCTTTCAACTTGGCAATTTGGTCGGGCAGGTTGCCGGCGGCCAAATATTCGTACACAATCCCCTGAGCTAACAGGCTGGGGGTAATGTAGGTGTCTTCGGCAATTTTGCTCACGCCGGTGAGCAGCCCCGCCGGGCCGTATAAAATGCCCACGCGCGGGCCGGGGCCAACCAGTTTGCTAAAGCTGAGCATGTGGAGGGTGCGCTCCGGGTTGAGATCAAACAGCGCCGGTTGTTCTTTGCCTTTGAAGCGCAGCGGGCGGTACGGGGCGTCTTCGAGCAGCCAGAAATTGTAGCGGTCGGCCAGTTCTACCAGTTTTTGCCGTTTTTCCAGCGAGCAGGTTGCCCCGGACGGGTTTTGAAAGTCTGGGATAATGTAGAAGAATTTGGGTGCGTGTTCGGCCAGCGCGGCTTCGAGCGCCTCAATGTTGGGGCCGTCCGGTTCCAGCGGAATCCCCACAATATTAGCGCCGTGTTTGCGCAGGGTAGTGATGGTGCGGTCATACGTGGGCACTTCGGTAAAGACCACATCACCGGGTTTTAGAAAATAGGTGCACAAAAACTCAACAATTTGCAATGAACCGTTGGCCGTTAAAACCTGGTCAACACCCACGCCGCGCCATTCGGCCAGCCATTCCCGCAGGGGCAAAAATCCGTATGAACTGCCGTACTGCAAAATAATGGTGCCGTATTTGCGCAACGCCCGTTCAGAAGCAGAGACCATATCTTCAATTGGAAAAGACTCAGTGGCGGGCACACCTCTGGTAAAATTGATTACAGGCTTATCAGACATGGCAACATTCCTCCTTTGGGGGTAATTTTTAAGATGGCGTGAGGATAACATGGAGTGGATTGATTGTCAATGGCTTTTGATTTTGTTTGACACTTCATGTTATCTGCGATACACTCCTTCCACATTATTTACCTTGAGGATTGAAGGGTGAGCGTGTTAGACAGAACTCTGATCAGCCAGGCCATGGAGGATTACCTCAAGGCAATTTACAAATTGCTGGAATGCAACAACCATGCGTCAACCTCGGCGCTGGCCGATCTGCTGGGTGTGGCTCCGGCTTCGGCTACCAATATGTGCAAAAAGCTGGCCGAGCTAAACCTGGTGCAGTACGCGCCCTATCAGGGCGTAAAATTTACGCCGGCGGGCCACAAACTGGTGCTGGAAATTGTGCGCCACCACCGGCTCATCGAACTGTATCTGGCCGAGGCGCTGGGGGTGCCGTGGGACAGGGTGCACGACGAGGCCGAAAAGCTGGAGCACGTCATCAGCGAGGATTTGGAGGAGCGGATGGCTGCCGCGCTGGGCGATCCGCAGTTTGACCCGCACGGGGCGCCTATTCCCTCGCGGGCGGGCGTAGTTACCCGCAAAGACAGCAGCGGCCTGCTGGTTGAGGTAGCCGCCGGCTGCCGGCTGGTGGTGGTAGAAGTTGACGACGAAGACCCGGAGTTGTTGCGGTATTTGGGCGCACTGGGCATTTACCCCGGCACCGAAATGGAATTATGCCACCGGGCACCGTTCAACGGGCCGCTCACCCTTAACATTGCCGGCGCGGAATGCAATCTGGGCTTTCAGGCGGCCAAATCGGTGCGGGTGGCGGTTAGAGAATCAGTCCAATAGAACCAAATGTAAAATTAAAAAGGAGTGTTGATTGCCAATGACTGACATCAATGCCGTTTATTTGATTGTATCCGGCGCGAGTGCGGCGCGTTCCGCCCCCCAACTCATCAAAGAATTAGCCCAATTTAAGCTGCCAATTTACACCCTGCTCACCGAAAACGCCCAACGCATTCTCAGCCCCTACCACCTGGCCGATTTGGAAGGGCATACATTGATAGACAGCTACTTTCACCACGCGCTGGCCGAAGGCCGCACGCCCGGCCTTACCCTGGTTGCGCCGGCCACGTTCAACACGCTCAACAAAATTGCGCAGGGCATTGCCGACACGCTGGCTCACTCGCTGGTGGCCGAGGCGATTGGCGCAAACTGGCCGGTAATTGTAGCTCCTTCCATGAATCCCGCGCTGGCTAACCATCCGCAGGTGGCGCAAAGCCTTAAAAATTTGCAGCGGTGGGGCGTAACCGTGGTAGAACCCTACTTGGAAGGCGATTTGCTGGTGATGGCTTCAACCCAAAAAATCATCGCTGCTATCAAATATTCGCTCGAAGGCGTGGCGCTGGAACTGCACTAGAGGTTGCCCATTGATACCGAGCGATCCCAAACAGACGCAGTTGCACCAGGAGTATATTGGCCGGCTGAACTGCGTGATTGACTACATTGAAACAAACATCGGCCAGGAGTTATCGCTGGAAACCCTGGCCGATGTGGCCCAATTCTCCAAATTTCACTTTCACCGCATTTTTAGCGCGATGACGGGCGAAACGTTAAATCAGTTCATCAGCCGCCTGCGGGTTGAAAAGGCGGCCAACCAGCTTGTTTACAACCCCAAAAAATCCATCACGGCCATTGCGCTCGATTGCGGCTTTTCCGGTTCAGCCGCGTTTGCCAGAGCCTTTAAAGAGGAATTTCAAATGAGCGCCACCGCTTGGCGCGTTGGGGGCTGGCGGCAACATCACCGCAAGATTCGCAAAACGGATGGCAATATTTGGCAAGCCGCCAACGTTTCTTTGTTGTATATTGATCCCGTATCCAATAATCTTATCTGGAGGATCAATATGATCAACAAAACCGCAGTTCAAATTGAAGTTAAAAAAGTGCCGGATATGCCGGTGGCTTACGTGCGCCACATTGGCCGTTATCAGGGCGATAGCCAGCTATTTGCCGGGTTGTTTGATAAACTCTGGAAATGGGCCGGGCCGCGTGGGTTGTTGCAGCAGCCGGATTTGCAGGTACTGGCGGTGTATCACGACGACCCGGAGATTACGGCGGATGACCGGCTGCGGGTAGAGGTGTGCATCACCGTGCCGGCAGACACGCCTGTTGAAGGGGAGGTCGGCAAAATGACCATTCCCGGCGGGCAGTACGCCGTGGGCCGGTTTGAGCTTTCGGATCAGGAATATGCAGCCGCCTGGCAACTGATTTACGGCGAGTGGTTGCCACAAAGCGGTTATCAACCCGATGACCGCCCCTCGTTTGAGCGCATGGTAAACGACCCGGCAAATCACCCGGAACACAAACACATTGTGGATATTTACGTGCCGGTAAAACCGCTGTAGTCTCCCGCCGTTACAACTCAATATTTTGGTATTACAGGCCACGTTTTTAGCGTGGCCTGTCTTTATTAATAGATTGTCACCGCCAGTTCCGCCACATCCGAGCCATCGGCCAACCGCAACCGTTGGCCATCGGCGGGGCGATACAACCCCACTTGCAGCCGATAGCCCGCGCCGGGCGGCGTATTCCGGTTAAGCCACAGGCCGTGCCGGTCTGTAACGGTTTCGCCGGCAGCCCAGGTGAACGTGGGTCGCGTCCACTGCGCTGGCTGCCCATCGGCTTGAGCCAACCGCTGCCCCGCCGCATCCAGCAAATGCACAAACACGCGGTAATCCTCCGTTACCGGCGCGGCGGCCTGCCAGGCCAGTTCAACCGTAAAGGCCGCGCCGCCGGCAGCGTGGCGAGGCAACGTTACGCCGGTGAGCCGGATGGCGGTACCAAACAGCGCCGCCGTTGGAATTTGGGGGCCGGTGGGCGGGGCGGCAAACAGGGCCAGCCGTTGCCCGGCAAAATCCTCGTTGCGAACCCGCACCATAGTAGCCAGCAGCGTTTGCTCTACCGCGCTCTGGTCGGGCGGCAGCCAGTTGGGCAGCCACCAGATTTGGGCGTGCGCGGCCATTGTTTCGTTGAGCCGCCGGGTGATATCGGTGGGCAGGGGAAAACCGCCGGAGTTTAGCCCCAGCACCGGCGCGCGCCCGGCGTAACGCTCGGCAAAGGGCGCGGTGTCGTCGGGGGTGTTGGTGATGACGGCATCGGTGGTGGTCACATTCTGGTTGAGCGCCGCCACGGCGGTTTGCAACGGCAGCGGCGGCAGCGTGTGCGCGTGGGCCAGCAGCAGCGCCCCGGCGATGAGCGTGGTGAGCAGCGCCGGCAGCAGCAGCCAGCCCGCGCCGTTTTTTTCGGTTTGACTGATGTACCCCAGCGCCGCGCCGCACACCGCCAGATTTATGGCCAGCGCCGCCAGCAGCAGCCAGTTGATTTGCCCTTGCCAGGCCCAGGCCACATCCAGCGTTGTTGGGGTAATAAACCGCCATACCGCCCCAAACGGCGAGTAACGCGCCATAAAAAAGGTATCGCGGGCAAACAACGGCAGGCCGGTATCCAGTAGCCAGCCCTGATAAGGGCTAAAATCAACCAGCAAAAATGGCAGTTGAACCAGGGCGCTCAGGCCGGCCAGCGCCGCCAGCGCCAGCCGCGCCGCCAACCGAGCGCCGGGCGCGGCGGCAAATTCCAGCGCCGGAGCCAGAAACAGCGCCCAAAACGGCAGGGTCGGCACCAAAAAGCGCGGCCCCCAGGCAAAACCGCCGTGCCACATAAACCACTTGCCGTACAGCAGCAGGTGAATAAGAATGATGCTCAACCCCAGCAGCGCCTCGGCCCGGCGGCGGCGCAAAAACGGGAGCAACCCCATCACGCTAACGATAAAAATGGGCGAAAAAAGGAACAATCCCCGGCCCGGACTGACCAGTTGCCCGGCCAAACCATCAATCCAAACGGCGCTGAAGGTTTCGGTGGGCAGGTAGCCGGTGTTGAGCGCGTTGCCGTAACGCGACAGGTTAAAGGCTGCCAGCGCCAGCCCCACCAGCGCCAGCGGCGCGGCAAACGCCAGCGCCGCGCTGATTGTGAGCCGTAAATTGTGAATGGTGAACAGATAGTAGAGCAGCAGCAGGCCAAACACCGGCAAAAAAACGGCCTCGGCGTAACGGGTAGCCACGTTCCAGCCCAACAGCAGCCCGGCCAGCAGCAGCCAGCGTTGTTGGCGGGTTTGCCGAAATTTAAACAGTGTCAGCGCCGCCGCCAGCAATAACAACCCGCAAAACGGGTCGCTAAAGAGCGATTTGGCGTAGGGCCAGGCCAGCGTGGCCAGCCCAAACGCCAGCGCGGTGAGCAGCCCGGTTTTGGGCGCAAAACCGAGCGCCTGCACATAAACAAGCAGCAGCACACCGGTGAGCGCGGTGACAATAGCATTAAACAGCAGCCCGGCGCTCACCGGGCCGAGGCCCGGCGCGGCCAGCCCCAGCGCCACCAGCGGCAGCAAGCCCACCGGCACGCCCACGCCTTTACGCGAGTAGAGCAGGCCATCCAGCCCGTAAGTGCCCTGTTGCAAATCCATCCAGCGGATTTGTTCCACGTCCAACGCGCCGCGCCGCGCCAAACTTTCGGCGGTGGCAAACATGGCCAGCCCGTCGCTGGAATTGATGCGCGGGGTGTAGGTGAGCAGGTAAAAGGCCAGCAGGGCCAAAAACAGGGCCAGACACAAACGAAGATTGTAGGGCGGCTGGCGGTGGTTAAAATTCAAGCGCGGCGTCTCCGGGATTATTTCAGGATGAACAGGTACAGCCGCCCGCCATCAATATCCTGAATGTGGGCCGGCGGGCGATTGTTCAGCCAGGCGGTCAGCGTGGTTTCGGCGGGAGTGGTCACGCCGGCGTCGGCGTCGTAAATCCAGAGGACATCGGTTTGCGCCGCCAGCCCGTCAAGCAGCGAGCGGGTGCGCCGTTCCACCGAATCGTTGGGGGGAGCGTAGTCATCCAGCATGGCCAGTTGGTAACTGTGGCGCAGGTAGGGGTAAAACCAATCGTAGGTTTTATGGCTGTTAAGCAGCAACGTGCCGCGCACCTTTTCGCCTTGCAAGCGGGTGATGGTGGCGGAATAGGGGCTTTGTTGCAGGCGCGTATCAAAATAGCTGCGGCCCAACGTTACCCCGGCGGGCAACAGGCCAATGAGCAGCAGCGCCACCAGCCCGGCCAAACCCCAGTTGAACGCCCGGTTCCAGCGCGGCGCGGGCGGCCAGATGCAGCCCAAAAATTCTGCCGCCAGCACCGCCATCAGCAGCGTGCGGATTAGCACGGTGGCGGCAAACAGCCAGCGTTCCTGCGGAAATATAATAAAATAAAAATTGGCTTCGATGATGTTGGCCAGGCTAAGAATCACCGCGTACACCACGCCGCGCAGGTTGGGCAGCAGCAGCGCGATAAAAAACAGCACCCAGCCCAACCACTGCGGGCTGTAGCCTTTGGACCAGAGCATAAACAGGCATTGCGTAAAGCCCACAAAGGCCAGGCTGTGGCGCACCCGCCGCCAATCGAACGGGCGGGTGTAAAACCAGGCGTACACCAGCCCAAACGTGGCCGTGACCAGCAGCCACGGAATGCGCGTGGGCGGGGCGTCGCCGGGCTGCCAGGCCAGGTTGCGCATGTCCAGCGGGATAACGCCGTAATCGTAGTTGCCGTCAATCAGCGCCCACACGGTTTCCCACGGCTGGCGCGCGCCGGTAATCTGCTGCGAGCCGAGAATCAGGTGGGGGTTCATTATATAAAACGGCAGGCCAACAATAATAACGGTAGCCACAAAAATAAGCAGGTAGATGGCCGTGCGGCGCACATCAAAGGGGATGATAAAGTGCGATTTTTGCAGCGCCAGGGGCGAATACCGGCCCGAAATTTTAACCATATTCAGCCTGGCGCGGCGAAACACCCCCCGGTACTTCTCCCGCGAGAAAAGCTGCACGGCCACCGGCATCAAAATGAGCGGGATGAGCTTAATCATAAAGCCGATGCCGGTGAAAAACGCGCTGAGGTAGGGCCGGTTTTTAAGCAGCAGGTACAAACTGAGCAAAAAGAAAAACATGGGGTAGCTTTCAAACCAGCCGGTAACGGTGTACACCGGCACAAACAGCGCGGCGTAAATCCAGGCGGGGCGCAGGGCATTCTGGATTTTGGAGTTGGGGGTTACGGTTTCGCCATCTGCCGCCGGCTCACCGATTTCAAGCGCAAAGAGGTAGAGCAACACAAAGTTGCCAATTTCAAACAACAAAAAGAAACCGCCCAGCAGCAGCGTAAACCACAGGTTAGGAAATTCCCACGGCGGCAACAGCGTGCTAACCTGATAAATGGCAATCATCACCACCGGAAAGAGCGGTGGGTAGGTTGTCCACAAATTGGCGTAGGGGTAGTATCCCTGGTGGGTTAGCTCGGCAAAGCTGCGGTACCAGTAAAAGTCCGAAAAGTCCAGCACCAGCCCGCCGGGGCGATACGCCGCCATCGCCAGCACCCGGAAGGTGATGAACAGCAGCAGCAGCAGGATAAAATCGGAGTGGGCGCGGTACAGCCGCAAGCCGTAATCCGCCAGGCGAGCGGCGTTGTTGCGGGGGCCGGAGTCACTCGTCATTGCGCCGCCTCGCTCATTCGCTCAAGCCAAGCGCCGGCTGGGTTGCGCCGGCGGGCAAATCACCCGGCTTCAGATTGAGGGCGCGGGCAAAGCCAAAAACATAAGTAATCAGCCCGGCCACGGGGATGAATGTCCACAGTTGCACCAGCCGCAACAACAGCACGGTCAGGCTGCTATCGCCGGTGGAGAGGCCAAACAGGGTTAACAGGCTGATGAGCACCGCATCAAACTGGCCCAGCGCACCGGGCGTGAGCGGCACGGCGGTAGCCAGCGCGCCTACCATCGAGCCGAACAGGCTCACGCTGAACGGCTGCCACAGGCCCAGGCTGAGCAAAATAAAATAAACCATCAGCGCGTCCCAAATCCACACAAAAAAACTTTGGCCGATGATAAAGGCCAGCCGCAACGGGTTTTGGGCCAGCACCCGCACGCCGTTGATAAGCGCAAAGCCAAAATCCAGAATTTTGTGGTAAATAGGCCAGAGTTGGCTGGGCAGTAGTTTTTTAAATAAAGTCCATTCGCGTAGCCACTGTTCTATACCGGGGACAATCAGCAGGCCAATCACGCCCAGCCCCAACAGAACGCTCATAATCACCATAAATTGCAGCACTTCGGGCGGAATTTTGCCCGGCAGGGCCAGCCCCGCGCCCACCATAGCCAGCGTTAGCAGGGTGAACACGTCCAGTGCGCGCTCGCCGGCAATGGAGGCCAGGCTTTGCGCCACGGGAACGCGGTGATCCTGCCTGAGCATCACCACGCGGGCAATCTCGCCGGCGCGGGCCGGCAGAATGGCGTTGAGAAACAGCCCGGCGATTAGCAGGGTGTTGGCGTACACAAAACCAACGGGCCAGCCCATCGCCTTTAAAATGGATTGCCAGCGCCAGCCGCGCGCCATCACGCTGGCGTAATACGAAACTATTACCAGCGCGTACCAGCCCCACCGCACGCGGGCCAGCGTGGCCCAACTTAGCTCGATGTGGCCCAGCCGGAACAGGGCAAAAATCATAATCAGGCTCAGCGCCAGAATTATCCAGAGGCGTTTGTATTTCATAGCGACGAATGACGAACTACGAATGACGAACTACGAATGACGAACTACGAATGACGAATTACGAATAGGGAATAGCGAATTATTTTCCCTATTCCTTACTTCTTATTCCCTATTTCCTGCTGATACCAGGCCCACAGCCGTTCCAGCCCCTCGCGGACGGGCGTTTGCGGGTTGTAGTCCAGCAGGCGGCGGGCTTTATCAATGTTGGCGTTGGTGATTTTGGGTTCGCTGGCGGGAGCCGGCGGGGTGGACAGCACCGCTTTTTTGCCGGTTAATTCTTCAATGATGGTCACAAAATCGGCCATCAGCACCGGCTCGCCGCGCCCTAAATTGATGACCTGGTAGCCCAGTGGCCGTTCCAGTGCGGCGGTAATGCCGCTGACAATATCGGCCACGTAAGTCCAGTCGCGGTACATTTGCCCGCCGTCGAACAGTTTGATTTCCTCGCCCTTCATAATCCGGTCTGTCACCATAAAAGGCATCATGTCCGGGCGACCTTTGGGGCCGTACACGCTAAAAAAGCGGAGCGCGGTAAAATTGAGGCCGTGCAGGTTGGTGTAGGTGTGGCCCATAACCTCGCTGGCTTTTTTGCTGGCAGGGTAGGGAGCCAGCGGCAGGTTGCAGGCATCGGTTTCGATGAACGGAATCTGGGTGGTGTTGCCGTACACCGACGACGTGGAGGCGAACACAAAGATTTCGGCGCCGTGCAGCCGGGCGGCTTCCAGTAAATTGACGGTTCCTACAAAATTAACCTGCGTGTACAGCCCGGCCCGGCCTATCGAGTAGCGCACGCCGCCGTAAGCGCCCAAATGGGCCACGGCGAGGGGCCGGTGTTTGGCAAAAAGTTGCAGCACGGCATCGGCATCGCAAAAATCCTGCTCGTAAAAGGACAGGTTGGGATGTTTGAGCAGCGGGGCAATGTTGGCGCGTTTGCGGGCCGGGTCGTAGTAATCGTTAAAGTCATCCAGGGCCACCACAGTTTTGCCCTGGTTAAGCAGCGTTTCGGTGAGGTTGCTGCCAATAAAGCCGGCAGCGCCGGTAACAAGAATGGTCATAATCATCACTCCTGAAAAGGGAGATAGTTGGATTTGCTGGCGACAGGTTTCGGCGTAACAATTTGTGGCGCAACAATTGATGTGCCCGTTACAATTGGTTTGTTGAATGGATGCCTGTTGCTCCAGGTTTTGCTAATCATTGAGTAATTGCTGTTTGTGTTCTGTTGACAGTTTTTCCGAGGCTTCGCGTAACAATCTGGGAAATATTTTAGCCCGATTTTCTTGCAAAAACTGAAAAGCGAGCAATTCATCCTTTTTGCTGATTTCTCTGATTGCCCAGCCCACGGCTTTCCAGACCATTGGCGTTGAATCTGCCAGTAGAATTGAACAAACCCGGAAGGTTTCTGCCGGGTAGAATTGCCCTTTATGGTTTATTTCACAGACGGTAGCCACAGCAAAACGGCGTTCCCAGAGGTTATCCGAGTGCGCCAGTTGGTCCAGATATTCCACATAGCGCAGATTAGCCGCCACCATTGGCCCGCCAACAATGCTGGCTAATTGGTCGCAGGTTTCCCAATTGTCTACGGCTTTTACCCATTGGCTCAAGCGCGGCCATTCTATGCTGCTTGCCTTTTTGCCATACCTGCCCAACAGGAAAACGCCAAATAATATCTCTTCACGGCATTGTTCACTGCATAACGCATCCATTAAATCACAGGCTTCGGCCAGCGTAAGTTTGGCATGTTGGCGTCGAAAATCTGTTGCCAGTTGGCGCAAATTGGGAACCGTAACTCCAATCGCTTTGGCTCCAGATACCAATTTTGATACTTTTATTTGGGTTTGCGGGTCTGCCGCGGCAATTATATTTTGCCGTATTTGCTCAATGATTTCGGTTGATACTGGCATTGGCGCTCCTTTTGGGGCCGGCTTATTTTAATACCTGCCCCAAAACGTAACGGTGATGCGCCCACACGGTTTTGAGTTGCCACGGGATGGGCGCGTGGTCAAGCCAGGCGTATTTCATTACCCGGTCGCGCAGGTCTGGCTGTTGGCCCAGGTAGTAGGCCATGCTGTTCCACGTCCAGCCTTCGCCGGTAAATTGGGCATCGAGCTTTTTACTGCGGATGCCCAGCCGTTTGAGCACTTCGGCGGCGGGCATAACGGTATCGGGCCAGGGCGGCACATCGAGCACGCCTTCGTCAATAAATTGCACACCGGCGGCAGCCAGGGTGGGCTTGATGCGGCTCATCTCTACCCAGCGTTCATCCACGGTGGGGAAAAAGTCGCGGTCAATAATGTATTTGCGCATCTGGTAGCCCACCTGAATGTTGTTGGGCATGGCCACAAACACCAGTTGGCGCGATACGCGGGCCAGTTCGCGCAGCAGGCCGGCGGCGTTGGGCAGGTACCACAGCCCGGCCCACTCCCAGGCCAGGTCAAAATGATTGTCGGGGAAGGGCAGGTGAGCGTAATCGTGGTGAAGCAGAAAGTTGGCGGGCAGGTTAAGGGCGGCCCAAATATTTTGCACGCCGGTCAGCCGCTCGCGGTTGTTGTCCACCAGCGTTACCGCGCAGCCGCGTTCGGCCAGCCGCACCGAGTTGATGCCACTCACGCCGGCCATGCCGTACAACGGCGCTTCGAGCACCGTTTTCAGGTGGTAGCGGTCCACCAGCGTATCCAGATAATCGTTTAAAACAAAGCGCTCGTAAACTACGCCCAGCCCTTCGTTCCAATCGGTGAGGTATTTTTTCCAGACAGGTTCGGTCATAATTGATGAATAATTTTGGGTGAAAGGCCGGTTGGGCAAGCAGGTTAATTCTTGCCCAACCGGGCCGTGTTGGTTTTTAAAAAAGAGTCTCTGCCGGCAAACTGGCGAGACTCCGGGGATGTACCGGGTTTGGGGGTGATTATTCTTCGTCTTCGAAATCGTCTTCTTCGTAATCAAAGAAGATGAGCAGCGCCGCCGCGCCTTCAACCGGGTCCTTCATATCTACTACCTGGCCCACATGTTGGGCCTCGTCTTCATCTACGTAGTAGAACAGGTCGCCGTTGTCTTTAACGTAACCAATTTCAAACTCGTCGTCATCTTCCAGTGAACTGATTACCCGGCCTTCGTCATCTACCCAGCCGAGAGCCAATTCGCCGTCTTCGTCAATCAGGTAAACTACGCCTTCTTCGTAATCCACCCGGCCAATGTATTCTTCTTCACCAGTGTCTTCCAGATAACCGTAAATTTCACCTTCGGCGGTGATATTGCCAATTTTGTTATCTTCCCCAAAACGAATATGTTCTTGTATGGTAGCCATTGTCTGTTTAGTTTCCTTTCAAAAAGTTTAGTGAACGGCTCCGGCCCGGTTTTGGCTCAACAATTTAATTTTTTACCGGGCCAACGGGGTGGATTCTAGCACAATTGGGAAAGGGCCGCAAAGAATTCGCTACTTTAATCGTTTATTCATCAGAGAGCGGCCCAAATCCTCAAAACCAAGTTTTTGATACACGGTGATGGCGCGGCTGTTGGCTCGCTCCACTTCCATGTAGAGCCGTTTAACGCCCAGCCGGCGAGCTTCGGCTTCGACAAATTGCAGGGCAGCCGTGCCAATGCCAAGCCCGCGATGGTCGGCGGCCAGGTAAATTTCATCAATCACCGCATCAAGGCCGTGAGATTCCAGGCTGAAGCCAAAACACAAAATTACAAAACCGATGGGCGATTCGTTGGCGCAAATGAGCCATACCCGGCCCAACGCCGGGTTGGTAAGCAGTTGGTTCAGCGCGTTGCAGACCCCGGTTTCGTCAAAGTGAAATTCGCCGGTAAAGTTGGGGTCTTCTTCGTTAAGGCGGCGGCTGAAATCAATAATGATGTCGCTGTCGGCGGCAGTTGCCAGCCGGTAGGTGGGGCAACCCATAAATTTAATGTTCAAATTAAAGAAAGTCTTTCTTTGACAGGCGTTGTTTTTAAACCAGTAACACCACGCCCAAAATGATGAACAGCAGCCCCAACAGCGCATCGCGGAAGGCCAGTTTCCAGGCGTGGCTGAGGCTGGGGGCGGGTTCCCAGTGAGTGCGCAGACCGCCTCGCGCCAGTATTTTGCCGGTAAAGGCGGTCATTGCGGCCAGATAAATCAGCCGGATGCCCATCAGCAGCGACGCCACGGCTAAAAAAATTCCCAGTATTCTCATGGCGCTCTCCCAAAAAATTACGAATTACGAGTTCTTTGCCGCATCTTTTGGTGTGAATTCATCCAACTCACAGAACTCACCCCACTTTTTCTAGCGGATTTTTTCCCATTCCGGGCGGGGGTCGGCGGCGGCGCGGATAAGGTTGAGTTGCTCGCGCAGTTCGGTAATCTGGTCGCGGTACAGCGCGGCTTTTTCAAATTCCAGTTCGGCGGCGGCGGCCTTCATTTGTTTTTCAAGCTGTTTGATCAGGTTTTCAATTTCGGGCGCGGGCATTGCGCCGGTAATATTGTAGGCCGCTTTTTGTTCGGCCATTATTTTTTCCTGAATGTCTTCGCCGCGCATTTCGGCTACTTCCAGAGTAATGTCTTTAATCTGCTTGATGATGGAGCGCGGCTCGATGTTGTGTTCGCGGTTGTAGGCTTGTTGTTTGGCCCGGCGGCGGTTGGTTTCGTCAATGGCAAACTTCATCGAATCGGTGACGTTATCGGCGTACATAATCACCCGGCCATTAACGTGCCGCGCCGCCCGGCCAATAGTCTGGATGAGCGCCTGCCGCGAGCGCAAAAAGCCTTCCTTGTCGGCATCCAAAATAGCCACCAGCGATACTTCGGGCAGGTCCAGCCCTTCGCGCAGCAGGTTAATGCCCACCACCACATCGTAAATGCCCAACCGCAAGTCGCGCAGAATTTCAATGCGCTCAAAGGTCTGGATGTCGCTGTGCAGGTAATGCACCCGAATGCCCAGTTCCAGCATGTAATCGGCCAAATCTTCGGCCATGCGTTTGGTGAGGGTGGTAATCAGCACGCGCTCGCCCTGCCGCACCCGTTGGTTCACTTCGCCAATCAGGTTATCAATCTGGCCTTTGATGGGCCGGATTTCCACTTCGGGGTCAACCAGGCCGGTGGGCCGGATAATTTGTTCCACCACCTGCTGGCTTTGTTCCAGTTCAAACGGGCCGGGGGTGGCGCTGGTGTAAATAATTTGGTGGATGTGCTCCTGCCACTCCTCAAAATTGAGCGGGCGGTTGTCCAGCGCGCTGGGCAGCCGAAACCCGTAATCAACCAGCACTTCTTTGCGGCTGCGGTCGCCGGCGTACATGCCCCGGATTTGCGGGATGGTCATATGGCTTTCGTCAATCACCAGCAGGTAGTCGTCGGGAAAGTAATCCAGCAGCGTCCAGGGCGTGCTGCCCGGTTCGCGGCGGCCCAGTGGCCGGCTGTAGTTTTCGATGCCGGAGCAGTAGCCCACTTCGCGCAGCATTTCCAGGTCGTAGCGGGTGCGCTGCTCCAGCCGTTGGGCCTCAAGCAGTTTTTCCTGCGAGCGCAACAGTTCCAACTGCGTTTCCAATTCCTGCTCAATGTCAATAATCGCCTCTTCCAGCTTTTCGGCGGGGGTGATAAAGTGTTTGGCCGGGTAAATGTCCAGCGCCATGTGCCGGTTGAGCACCTCGCCGGTGAGCGCGTCCACCTCGGTGATGCGCTCAATTTCGTCGCCAAAAAATTCTACGCGGTACACCTGCTGGCCGTAGGCGGGCATCACCTCCAGCGTGTCGCCGCGTACCCGGAACGCGCCGGGTTTTAGCTGGTAATCGTTGCGCTCGTAGCGAATGTCAATCAGGTGGCGTAGCACTTTGTCGCGTTTGCGGATATCGCCCTGTTTAAAATTGATGACCACCTGCCCGTAATCTTCGGGGCTGCCCAGGCCGTAAATGGCGCTGACGCTGGCCACAATAATCACGTCGCGCCGTGAAAAGAGCGATTGGGTGGCCGCCAGCCGCAGCCGGTCAATCTCGTCGTTGATTTGGGCATCCTTTTCAATGTAGGTGTCGCTGCGGGGAATGTAGGCTTCGGGCTGGTAGTAATCGTAGTAGCTCACAAAGTAGGATACGGCGCTATCGGGAAAAAACTCTTTGAACTCGCTGTAAAGCTGGGCAGCCAGGGTTTTGTTGTGGGCCATAATTAAAGTAGGGCGCTGCACCTGCTCGATGACTTTGGCAATGGAGTAGGTTTTGCCGGTGCCGGTAGCGCCCAGCAGCGTTTGGTGTTTGAGGCCATTGGCAATGCCTTCGGTGAGTTGTTTAATGGCCGTGGGCTGGTCGCCGGTGGGCTGGTAATCGGACACCACTTTAAATTCGGGCATAAAAACCTCCGGGGAGAGTACAGAGTTCAGATTACTATTTCTGACATCTGAACTCTGGAATAGAACAAACGTGCAACACGGCAGTATACTCTAAACGGCCTTAATTGCAAAGTTGAAAATAAAATTGCCGTTTTATATACGACCGGTTTGTGGTACAATCCCTCCCATTCTTTTTGGGAATGGCCGGTTGGCGGGCTTGATCGCTAAAAATTTGGCTCGTTGGCAGGCCACGGTTAAATGGTGGTCAATTAGTGTATTTTAGCGAGGTGAATTGATGGCACAAAACAAGCAATCTGGCAGTGGTTTGGTTTTGGCAAAAAGTTGGTTTGTTTTTGGGCAGATGTTGGCGCTGGCGGCGCTGGTGGTACTGGCCACCGGCTGTGGCAGCCAGCCGCCGGCTCCGCCGCCCGCCCAGCCGACCAGCGCCCCGGCTTCCCAGCCTCAACCCACAAAAGAACAGCCGGCAGCCGCGCCGACCAGCGCGCCCGCCGCAACGTCGCTCCCGGAGGCAACAGCGCCCGTTGCTGCCGGTGCGGCAGTTAGCTTTGCCCAGAACGTGCAACCCATTTTTAATAATAATTGCGTAAAATGTCACGGCGGTGAACAAACCAAAAAAGGGCTGTCGCTGACCAATTACGCCAATGTAATGGCCGGAGCGTCGGATGGGCCGGTGGTTAAAGCCGGCAATCCCGCCGATAGCCCGCTGGTAAAATTGATTGCATCGGGCGAAATGCCCAAAAAAGCCAGCCGGTTATCGGATGCGGACATCAAAACCATCAGCGAGTGGGTGGCTGCCGGCGCGCCCAATAATTAGCCGTTGCAATCGCCTTTTATAAAAAAGAGCCGGTCAGGTAAATGACCGGCTCTTTTTTAGTTCGCCTTTTGAAAGGTGATTTCATACGAAAAGTGAACGTTGTAAAACGGCGGGGTGCAGCGCACCTCTAGCGTGGGGCACACCGAGGTTTCGTTTTCCAGCGGGCCAAGTTTGCCCACCACGTCCTGCACTTCCGGGTAAAGCGTGTTCATCTGGTGCGAGGTTTCGCTGGTGGTGGGGCCGGCGGGGTCAGACGCTACATATAATTTGTACGGCTCGTAGGCCATATCAATTTCGGTTTTGCCCGGCCCTTTGTTGCCGGTTACGGCCTCCAGCTTGCTGCCGTTGGCGTCTTTTACCACCGCGCCGTCAACGCCGTTGCCGGCGGCATCCTGCACCGTTAAAAAGATCATGTGCATGCCGCCCTTGTTAAAAACGCCGCCGTTGTTTTCGCCATCGCCCAGCACTTTAAAGTGGACAATTTTGTAGGCCACTGCCGCCGCGGGCGCGGCTGTTGGCTCGGTTGTGGCGGCGGCGGGAGCAACCGTCGGCGCGGCGGTGGGTTCGGCGGGCGCTGCCGCCGGAGCCGCCTTGGGCGTGTTGGTGGGCGGTACGGGGGTAGCGGTTGGCGCTTCGGTGGGGGCGCTGGTGGGCGTTGGCAAAGGCGTGTTGGTGGGCGGTATGGGTGTATCGGTGGGCGGCAGCGTTGGCGTGGGCGAGGGCGTTATCAGCGCCGGGTCCGGCGTAGCGGTAGGCGACGGTTTGGGGGTTTTGGTGGGAGTAGCCGTGGGTTGAACGCGGGCCAAAAAAGCCGGCCCGCAGGCCAGCGTGGCGGCGCTCAGGGCCACTCCAACGGTTATTAATTTTAATTGACTAAAATTCATCACGCGCATCCCTTCAAATTGTCAAACTTAACAATCCAGCGCAAAATTATACCAAAGATGATGAACTCAAGCCAACCCTGCTCACCAATCAAATCAAATCCCTGGTTAAAATTGAATTTACCGCCGGAATTGGCCCAACGGGCGCTGGTAGTTACCGGCGTTAGCCTGCTGATTATTATTTTGCTGGCCGGCTGGGCCATTACCCAACTGCGGGCCGCCAGCGCGCCGCCCACTATAAAAATTGCGCTGGTGGCCCCGTTTGAGGGGTTGTACCGCACCACCGGCTACGAAATGCTGTTTGCCGTTAAACAGGCCATCGCCGAGCGCAATCAGGCCCAAGGGTTGGCCGGATTCCGCGTAGAATTAGTGGCGCTCAATGATTTTAACACCCCCGCCGAGGCCGCCCGGCAGGCGCAAGCGTTGGCCGCCGACCCCGCTATTGTGGGCGTGGTGGGTCACAGTTCGCCGGAGGCCACGCTGGCGGCGTTGCCGGTGTACCGGCAGGCCGGGCTGGCGGTGATATCGCCGTGGAGTTTGCCGCCCACGGCGGTGGGGCAGCCCGGCGTGGTGAGTGTGGCCGCCTCCACCACCGAAACCAACGCCCGGTTGCAATCCGAAATGGAGCGGCAGGGCGCGGCGCAAATTGCTACTATAACCACACCTGCCGGCGTAAAAAGCATCCCTGCCGGCGCGCAGGCCATTCAACTGGCCACCGATGCCGTAACCGCCGGCAATATTTTGCTGCAATTGCAGGCGGCGGGGAACATGTTGCCGGTGTTTGGCCAGGCCGAAGCCGGCAACGGGCAACTGGTGCAGGTTGCCGGTCCGGCGGCCAACGGGCTGGTTTTTGTGTCGCCGGGGCCGGCGGCGGCCAACCTGCCCGGCGATTTGGCGTTTGCCCGGGCGTATCAGGCCGCTGCCGGTTATCCGCCCTCGCCCCGCGCCATTTTGGCCTACGATGCCACCCAGGTGCTGCTTAACTCCATTGAACAGACTATGAATCTTAACCGGAAGTGGTATAATTACGCTCCATCTCGTATAGAAATCAGCCACATGCTGAGCCAATCGGCCTGGCCAGGGCTGACCGGCCTGATTAGTTTCGATGGGGCTGGCCGGCGGGTAAACGCGCCGGTGTGGGTTTATAAAATTGCCGAAGTGAGGTATCCAGGAAGTTTAATTGAGCGATAACGACGGAGTTGCGCGGGTTTTAATGTTGTCGTGGGAGTATCCGCCTCACCTTGAGGGCGGTTTGGGCCGGCACGTGGCCGAACTGGCCCCGGCGCTGGTGGCGCTGGGCATTGACGTGCATGTAATCACCCCGGTTGGCGAACCCACCATCACCCAAATACGCGGGCAAGATGCCGTATCCAGCCAATACTGGCAAGAATACGCGCCCGACCACGTTATGGTCAGCGTGGAAGATGGCGTGGTGGTGCACCGGGTTATCACCGAGCACAAAAATAAATCCGCCGATATTTACGCCCGCGTTTTAGAAGTAAACCGGGTGTTGCAGGATTACGCGCTCCAAATCAGAAATATTTACGGCCGCTGCGGCATCATCCACACCCACGATTGGTTAACCGGTTTTGCGGCGCGCGGGCTGCGCCAGGTTTGGCAGTGCCCGTTGGTGGTAACAATCCACGCCACCGAACGGGGCCGGGGCCGCGGCCACCTGATGAGCAACCTGCAATGGGATATTGATGCCGCCGAGCGCGAACTCATTCACGAAGCCAACCGGGTGATTGTGTGCAGCAGCCACATGTTCAAAGAGTTGCAAACGTTTTTTCACGTTGATGGCGCCAAAATGGATGTGGTGCCCAACGGCGTAAACCTGGAAATCCTGAATCACCTGGTTGAGCGCGACCTCACCCAGTTTAGGGCCAGGTACGCCGCCACCAACGAACAGTTGGTTTTTAGCGTGGCCCGGCTGGTGTACGAAAAAGGCATTCACCGGCTGATTGACGCCGCGCCGCTGGTTTTGGCCAAATGTCCCCACGTAAAATTTATCATCGCCGGCAAAGGGCCGGAGTCCGACAACCTGAAGCGGCGGGTGGAGCATTTGGGGCCGGCGGGCGAGCACATCAAATTTATCGGCTTTGTCCCCGATGAGGACCGCAACCGGTTGTTTAAAGTGGCCGATTGCGCCGTGTTCCCCAGCCTGTACGAGCCGTTTGGCATTGTCGCTCTGGAAGCGATGGCGCTGGGCTGCCCGGTGGTGGTGAGCGACGTGGGCGGCCTGTCCGAAGTGGTTACGCATGAAAAAACCGGCACCACCGTTTACCCCGATAACCCGGATTCGATTGCCTGGGGCGTTGTGCGCGTTCTTACCCACCCCGAACAAACCCACAAGCAGGTGGATAACGCCCAGCAATGGGTAGATGAAAACTTTACCTGGAAGCGAATTGCCGCGTTAACCCAGGCTGTTTACCGGCAGGTTTGCCCCCGGCATCAAAAAACCACTTGACAGCGACCTGCAACTGTGTTAAACTCGCCCATATTATCGCACCGAGCGAATACCTAACTTTGATGAAAAACTTTCTTGTACTACCCAGGAGCCCGCGTATCCAGCCAGACCAGTTGTCTGGATAGGGGTATTTTGGCCGGTATTGACTGCCGCTAAAAGGCTAACTCCAGACATAGGGGTTAGCCTTTTTTGTTCTCTGGTGATATTCATCACTTTTGCCTGTTTTAGCCGCAGGCTGCGTTTCAAACCTGAAAATTGTAAGGACAGGCCTCGCGCCTGCCCCCATTGGGCGACCACCAGGGTCGCCCCTACACCAATTCGCTGTTTTTGCAGGAGTCGTCACCAGCTACTGCCCATCACCGATAAAACACCTTTCTGGCTACTGACGACTGACTACTATTTAACAGGAGCAACCCAATGACTCAATCCCCAAAGATTACCGTTGGCGTGTACGGAGCCAGCGGCTACACCGGCTACGAAACTCTGGCAATTTTGCGCCGGCATCCGGCGGTGCGGCTGGCTTTTGCCACCTCCGAGAGTTCCGCCGGGCAGAACATTAGCGATATTTACCCCGTTACCTGGAACATTCCGCTGGTGGCGGCCACCGACGCCTCGCTGGCTGGCGTTGAGGCGGTGTTCTGCTGCCTGCCACACGGAGCCAGCATGCCCACCGTGATTGCCGCCCGGCAGGCCGGCGTGCGCGTGATTGATTTATCCGCCGATTTTAGGCTAACCGATGCCGCCGTGTACCAGCACTGGTACAACGCGCCGCACGAAGCCCCGGAACTGCTGGCCCAGGCCGTGTACGGCCTGCCCGAACTGTTCCCCGCCCAGGTTGCCGCCGCCGATTTGCTGGCCAACCCCGGCTGTTACCCCACCAGCGTGCTGCTGGCGTTGGCCCCGCTGTTCAAGGAAAAGCTGCTTAGCCTTACCGCGCCCATTATTGCCGATAGCAAAAGCGGGGTGAGCGGAGCCGGGCGCAAACCCAGCCTTAAAACCCATTTTGTGGAGGCCAACGAAAACCTGTCGCCGTACAGCATTGGCCAGGTGCACCGCCACGTGCCGGAGATGGCCCAAACCATTAACCGGTTGGGCGGTGATGGCCGCCAGCTTATTTTTTCGCCGCATTTGGTGCCGGTTAACCGGGGCATGCTCTCAACCATTTACGTATCGCTAAGCGATGATTTATCACCGGCGGCGGCGCAGGATTTGTTTGAATCGTTTTACGCGGCGGCTTCGCTGGTGCATATTTTACCGGCGGGCCAACTGGCCTCAATGGCGCACACCCGCCACACCAACCAGAGCGTTATCTCCGTAACGCCGGTTAACTCGCGCCAGCTCATCATTTGTTCATCCATTGATAATCTGGGCAAAGGCGCGGCGGGGCAGGCCGTGCAAAACTTTAATTTAATGTTTGGGCTGGACGAAACCACCGGCCTGCTGTAACTCATCCACAGGAGAAAATTATGCTTGTTCTCAAAATTGGCGGGCAAGAACTGGACGACCCCGACTTTGTGAGGCGCATCGGCGAGGCTGTGGCCGCGCTGCCGCAACCGCCGGTGCTGGTGCATGGCGGCGGCAAAGAAATCCGCGAGTTGCAAACCCGGCTGGGGTTGGAGCCGCAATACATTGACGGCCTGCGCGTAACCGACCCCGAATCTTTGGATGTGGTGCAAATGGTGCTGGTGGGGCGCATTAACAAACGGCTGGTGTCCTCGCTGTTGCAGGCCGGGGTAGACACGCTGGGTATGTCGGGGGTTGACCGCAACGCCGTAAAAGCCGAAAAGCTGGAGCACGCCGGCGGCGATTTGGGCCAGGTGGGCCGGGTGGTGGGGGTGCGCACCGAGGTGTTTTTGCAATTGCTGGATAACGGCATCACTCCGGCCCTGTCGCCGTTGTGTTACGGGGCCGATGGCAGCATTTTTAACGTTAATGCCGACCACGTGGCCGTGGCCATTGCCATTGCCCTGCACGCCGACCAACTGGTGTTTGTATCTAACGTGCCGGGCGTGCTGAAAGAGGGCCAGGTTTTGCCCCGGCTTACCTCCGCCGATGTGGAACAACTCATTGAGGCGCAGGTTATCACCGGCGGGATGATTCCCAAGGCCAAATCGGCGTTAGAGGCGGTGCGCGCCGGAGTAGCGGCGGTGCGCATTACCAACCTCGACGGCCTGAAAAACGGCACCGGCACGGTTGTGGTAAAGATGGAATAGGGGTGGCCCATTGCAGGAGGTGGCAATGATTAATATTCGCCGGGCGCGGCTAACCGACGTGCCCCAGATGATGCCAATTTTAGAGGATTACGCGCGGCAGGCCGAAATTTTGCCCCGCACCGAGGAGGATGTGTACCGCTCCATCCGCGAGTGGGTGGTGGCCGAAACCGAAACCCGCGTGGTGGGGATGGGATCGCTGCTGGTAATGTGGCATGATCTGGCCGAAGTGCGGTCGCTGGTGATTCACCCGGATTTTCAGGGGTACGGCCTGGGCCGCAAAATTGTGGAGCTATTGCTAGAAGAAGCGCGCTCGTTACGGCTAACCCGGGTGTTTGCGCTTACCCGCAAGCCGGGCTTCTTTTTGAAGATGGGGTTTGAACTGACCAAAATAGAAAAACTGCCGCGCAAAATAAAACGCGATTGCGTGTTTTGCCCGGTTTTTCACGCCTGTGATGAGGTGGCGGTGATTATCCAGTTTAAAAAGCAGCCGCTTGCCGCCGAAAACGGCCACCGGGCGGCAGAATCGGCGTTGTTGCTGGCCGAAAAGTAGGGGCGATCCTTGTGGTCGCCCCCGCGCAGGGGTCTGCAATGGTCGCGCAGGGGTCTGCAACGGTTGCGCAGGGGTCTGCAACGGTCGCGCAGGGG